>NZ_CVRN01000007.1:0-1255494 GCF_001050095.1 Enterococcus massiliensis
TGTGTAAGTCTTCCGAATATTTTCCTTAGAAAGGAGGTGATCCAGCCGCACCTTCCGATACGGCTACCTTGTTACGACTTCACCCCAATCATCTATCCCACCTTAGGCGGCTGGCTCCAAAAAGGTTACCTCACCGACTTCGGGTGTTACAAACTCTCGTGGTGTGACGGGCGGTGTGTACAAGGCCCGGGAACGTATTCACCGCGGCGTGCTGATCCGCGATTACTAGCGATTCCGGCTTCATGTAGGCGAGTTGCAGCCTACAATCCGAACTGAGAGAAGCTTTAAGAGATTAGCTTAGCCTCGCGACTTCGCAACTCGTTGTACTTCCCATTGTAGCACGTGTGTAGCCCAGGTCATAAGGGGCATGATGATTTGACGTCATCCCCACCTTCCTCCGGTTTGTCACCGGCAGTCTCGCTAGAGTGCCCAACTAAATGATGGCAACTAACAATAAGGGTTGCGCTCGTTGCGGGACTTAACCCAACATCTCACGACACGAGCTGACGACAACCATGCACCACCTGTCACTTTGTCCCCGAAGGGAAAGCTCTATCTCTAGAGTGGTCAAAGGATGTCAAGACCTGGTAAGGTTCTTCGCGTTGCTTCGAATTAAACCACATGCTCCACCGCTTGTGCGGGCCCCCGTCAATTCCTTTGAGTTTCAACCTTGCGGTCGTACTCCCCAGGCGGAGTGCTTAATGCGTTAGCTGCAGCACTGAAGGGCGGAAACCCTCCAACACTTAGCACTCATCGTTTACGGCGTGGACTACCAGGGTATCTAATCCTGTTTGCTCCCCACGCTTTCGAGCCTCAGCGTCAGTTACAGACCAGAGAGCCGCCTTCGCCACTGGTGTTCCTCCATATATCTACGCATTTCACCGCTACACATGGAATTCCACTCTCCTCTTCTGCACTCAAGTCTCCCAGTTTCCAATGACCCTCCCCGGTTAAGCCGGGGGCTTTCACATCAGACTTAAGAAACCGCCTGCGCTCGCTTTACGCCCAATAAATCCGGACAACGCTTGCCACCTACGTATTACCGCGGCTGCTGGCACGTAGTTAGCCGTGGCTTTCTGGTTAGATACCGTCAAGGGATGAACATTCTCTTCTCATCCTTGTTCTTCTCTAACAACAGAGTTTTACGATCCGAAAACCTTCTTCACTCACGCGGCGTTGCTCGGTCAGACTTTCGTCCATTGCCGAAGATTCCCTACTGCTGCCTCCCGTAGGAGTCTGGGCCGTGTCTCAGTCCCAGTGTGGCCGATCACCCTCTCAGGTCGGCTATGCATCGTGGCCTTGGTGAGCCGTTACCTCACCAACTAGCTAATGCACCGCGGGTCCATCCATCAGTGACGCAAAAGCGCCTTTCAACGAAAGACCATGTGATCCTTCGTATTATGCAGTATTAGCACCTGTTTCCAAGTGTTATCCTCCGCTGATGGGCAGGTTACCCACGTGTTACTCACCCGTTCGCCACTCTTTTTCTTTCGGTGAGATAAATCTCGGTGAAAGAAAAAGCGTTCGACTTGCATGTATTAGGCACGCCGCCAGCGTTCGTCCTGAGCCAGGATCAAACTCTCATAATAAAGTTTAAACACGATCTTGCGATCGTTAAGCTCATTTGTTTTGCTAGCTTATTGCTTGCATGTTTCTGTTGCTTCTACTAAAAGAAGCACCTTACACATTTTGGTTCGTTTGCTTGCTTTGTTCAGTTTTCAAAGGTCTACTGCGTTGTTTCAGCAACTTTTAAATCATATCAGATTGACAAGTGATTGTCAACTAAAAGTTTGAAGTTTTTTTCGTTTGAACAAAGTGTTTAAAACGAATTTTCTTCGGCTGCTTAACAGCGACTTGATTAGTTTATCAAACGAGCTGTTATTTGTCAACAACTTTTTAAAAGAAAATTTCACGCTGTATCACGGTTTATTTTCTTTCGTCATTTGACGACTTTGTTATAGTAACATCTGTTTCTTGTTTCGTCAACTCTCTTTTTTAACTTTTTTCTGAAAAAGTTTTTTTGAAGAGCTGTTTTGTTACCGTTGATTAATTTACCACTTCTTAAACTTTTGGTCAACTAAAAAAAGACTTTTTTTAGCCTTGCCAAAAAAAGATATTCTGCCAATATGAACCTAATCATTCGCTTTTCTGCTAACTAATCTATATTTTATAGTACTTTTTTTCAAAAATCGAATAAAAAGCAAACAATATAACAATTCGCGGGACTATATCCGGGTGAAAAAAATGTAAAAAAAAAGCCGAATTCGGCTTTTTTTGCTTATCAGAAGAACGGAACGCCTTCAATCGCATAGTCCTCAATGATTTTTTGGAAACGTTCTGGGTCTTCCCAATGGTAATCGTCTGGTAGTAGCCCCACCAGCTTTGCTTCTTCCGCTTCAAAAACAAAAAGTGGAATATTTTCTTCATCAATATGTCCATTTGTCAGTTCAACAAGATTCAAGTTGTTTACATCCAAGTGTGCCGTGTCTTTTAATAGTTGTAAAATATTGGCTAAACCTGTGCGGTCGTTTGAAAATTTTGTATATGCTAACTCGATGGTATCTCCAACTGAATGCATCAAAAATTTCTTTGAGCCGTTTTGCAAGTGTAACATCACAGTACCAGCGACCTTCTTGTCTTCCAAAATATCCACCTCAATTGTTTTATCTGTTAACACGAATAGATTTTAGCATATTTTCAGAAAACATACAAAATCATTTTCTCGTCCCCTCTTGGTGAAGACGCATCAACGCTTCACTGATCCACTGAGGTAGGGCTTTTTCGATGCTGTCAAAGCCGATTTTTTTATTCTTATTTGTAAAATATCTTTTTCGTCGGGTCCGATTCGGCACGAAAGTTGGTTCTAAGGTTCGGCGAGACAAGCTGATTTTTTGAGAATATTCGTCAATGTCGATGATTTGCACCCGTACCCCCTCACCGACTTTGATTACATCATGGATATTTTTCGTGTACCCTGATTGAATCTCTGACACATGGATCAAGCCTTGTGTTTGGTCATCTAATGAAATGAATGCCCCATAAGGTTGGATACCGGTCACTTTTCCTTCTATAATTTGTCCAATTTTATATGTCATATGGTTCCCTCTCTTTGCATAATTCATTATACTGTAAGTAAAGAAAAAATTGAAGTTCTCATTGGACTTCGATGGGAGGCAGAAAAAATGACGGAATTTGATCAAATTAATGATCGCCGGAATACCAACTGTGTCAAATGGGATAGCATCACCCAGACGTATAAAAAAGAAAAGCTTTTGCCTTTTTGGGTCGCCGATATGGACTTCATGGCGCCCAGCCCGGTGACTCAAGCTCTGGAGACATTTGTAAAAAAAGGAATCTATGGCTACAGCATTCCACCGGAAAATCTTTACCAATCTATTATTGACTGGCAAAAAAGACGACATGGGTATGGGATAGCGAAAGAAGAAATTTTGTTTTCTCCTGGGGTGGTTCCCAGCATTGCCGTTGCTATTCAAGCATTTACCGAACCGGGAGATGCCGTTTTGATTCATGATCCGGTGTACCCGCCTTTTGCCAAAATGGTCACCGCAAATCAGCGGAAACTGGTTCGTAACACTCTAATAGAAAGAAACGGTCATTTTGAAATGGACCTTGCGGCGATGGAGACCCAAATCGTGGATAATCAGATAAAACTATTTATTTTGTGCAATCCCCATAATCCTGGCGGTCGGGTTTGGCATAAAGAAGAGTTGCAAGCAGTCGGGCGTCTGTGCCAAAAGCATCAGGTTTTAGTAATCAGTGATGAAATTCATGAAGATTTGATTTTTCAGCCTCATCATCATGTTTCTTTCCATACAGTTCAACCGGATTTTGCCGACTTTTCAATTGTTTTAACAGCTGCTACAAAAACCTTTAACTTGGCCGGAATCAAAAATTCGATGGTCTTTATCAAAAATCCTGAACTGAAAAAACGTTTTACAACTCAGCAGGAGAAAACAGAACAAAGTCAAATCAACACATTTGGTCTGATTGGAACAGAAGCGGCCTATCGTGAGGGAGAAGTTTGGTTGACGGACTTGTTGACCTACCTTCAAGAAAATCTATCCTTCGCCTGCGACTATTTTCGTGATCAGATGCCCAAATTGAAAGTTCTACAACCTGAAGGTACTTATCTCTTATGGCTGGATTTTTCTGCTTTTCAGCTTTCTGACAAACAACTTCAGGAAAAATTAATTAATGAAGCCGGTGTGGTGTTAAATCCAGGAATCACTTTTGGACCGGGTGGCACTCAGCATATGCGCTTTAATATCGCCTGCCCTCGTAAAATTTTGGCGCAAGGACTTCAGCAAATTGCGGAAGCTTTTTCTGAATAAAATAAAAACCGGACTCAGGGCTGTGACAGCTCTAATGAGTCCGGTTTTTGCGTTTATTCTGTAATTTCGATTGATTCGATTACAATATCATGTACAGGACGATCTTGAGGTCCTCTTTGAGCATTGGCGATTTCATCTACAACATCCATTCCGGAGATTACGTGTCCGAAAACTGTATGACGGAAGTCTAACCAAGGGGTTCCCCCTGCTTTATATGCTTCGATGATTTCAGAAGGGTAGCCTGCCCCTTCCAATTGGCCTAACATATTGCCGGGAACGTTTTGATTGTTCACGATGAAAAATTGACTGCCGTTTGTATTAGGTCCGGAATTTGCCATCGACAAGGCTCCGCGAATATTGAACAGTTCTTTTGAAAATTCATCTTCAAAATCGCCGCCGTAAATACTTTCACCGCCCATGCCAGTACCGGTTGGGTCGCCGCCTTGAATCATAAAATCAGGGATAACACGGTGAAAAATAATTCCGTCGTAGTAGCCTTTTTTAGCTAATTCAACAAAGTTTTTCACGGTTTTAGGTGCTAATTCAGGGAAAAGTTGAACGGTGATATCCCCGCGGTTCGTTTTAATCGTTGCTTGATGTCCAGTTGCATGTTCTGCTGATAATTGTGGAAATTGAGACAAAAAAATCTCCTCCTCATAGTTGATGTAGCCTAATGATAGCAGAAAAACGATTTTTTGCCACGTTTCTTTCTCGCTTTTTTGTTATAATGCAACTAGAATGAAGGGTTTTTAATTCACTCGTGTTTTTTCTAAGAGGTTTTGAGAAATCTTCTAAAAAAGAACAAAGGAGCTTTTAATGGATATCTACGATGTAACGATTATTGGTGCAGGTCCCAGCGGTATGTTTGCGGCATTTTATGCTGGTATGCGTAACGCAAAAACCAAATTGATTGATAGTCTGCCTCAACTTGGCGGACAATTGGCTACCCTGTATCCTGAAAAATATATTTATGACATTCCCGGTTCTCCAAAAATCAAAGCCGGCGAATTAGTTAAAAACTTGGAAAAACAATTAACGTTGTTTAACCACACCTATCGTTTGGAAGAAGAAGTGCTGGGTATTCAGAGGATAGATGATGTGATTGAAATCACGACAACCAAAGAAGTCCATTACTCGAAATCCGTGATTCTGGCTTTAGGGAATGGCTCTTTTCAGCCACGTAAATTGAATGTCGCCGGCAGTGAAGCTTTTGAAGCTACAGGTATTGACTATTATGTCACGGATTTAATGAAATATGCCGGCAAAAAAGTTGCCATCGCCGGTGGTGGCGACTCGGCAATGGATTGGGCATTGATGTTGGAGCCGATTGCGACAGAAGTCTCCTTGATCCACCGACGGGCCGAATTTCGCGGACACGAACACAGTGTGAACAAATTAAAAGAATCCTCTGTCAACATTCTAACCCCTTACGTTATCAGTGAGTTACAAGGTGACGAACGCCTATCTGAAATAGTCCTGCAAAATGTCAAAGGAGAAGAAAGTGTCCATTTAGCCGTGGATTATTTAATCGTAAATTACGGCTTTACCTCTTCGCTAAATTTAAAAAACTGGGGCTTAGACAGTACCAGACAAGGAATTTTCGTGGAAAGTACGATGCAGACTTCAATACCCGGTGTTTATGCCTGCGGAGATGTTGCGTTGTATGACGGGAAAGTCAAATTGATTGCGACTGGTTTTGGTGAAGCCCCGACGGCTGTCAATAATGCACTGCACTACATCGATCCTAAGACCCGCACCCAGCCAGGACATAGCAGTAGTTTGTTTGGAGAGGAATAACAATGAAAACTTTAGCAGATTACAAACAATCCTTTGAATCAGCAACGCTTTCTTCCCAGATTGAAGAATTTCTTTTTAAAAATCAAATACCGACAGAGATGATCCTTCCTCATTTGCTGGCGGTCGCATCGGAGGCCCGCCATCTTGCCAGCCACTTTGGTGTTTCGCAAGAAGTAGCCTATACAGCTGGCTTGCTGCATGATATCAGTATTGTAATTCCTGACGATCAACGGTTATTCTTTCATGAGGAATTGGGGAAGGAAATCCTCCCAGAAGAAAAACAACTGCCAATGCTTTTACATCAGCAGCAATCGGCTATTTTGGCAGAGAGTTGTTTTTTAATCGAGGATGAAGAAATTCTTTCTGCTATTGCTTGTCATACTACATTAAAATCTCATGCAACACCGCTAGATCAAGTTGTTTTCCTGGCAGATAAAATTCGTTGGGATCGCCAAGAAACTCCGCCTTTTTTATCTGAATTGCAGCTTGCTTTAAAAGAATCGATGTCCCTCGGCTGTCTTTGCTATCTCGATTGGCTGTTCGGAGAAGATTTACAGGTTCCTCATCCTTTCGCTGTTGCGGCACGGGAAGAACTGAAAAAAAAGCTTGACTAATTTGACGATTCTTTCATTTGATTCAACAATGGGAATGCGCTACGATTGATGAGAAGGTATCAACTCCTGCTTTAGACTATTAAAAAGAAAAAACAAGGACAAAAAGTTGCTACTACTAGATGAATGAGGAGGACGTTTCATGGTTATTGAAAAAAATACCTTAGAAGAAAAGGCGCGGAACTTATTGGCATCTCGAGGGGTGACTCTCAAAGATATCGGTGAGCTGGTTTTATTTTTGCAAAAGGATTATATTGAGGGAATCACGTTGGAGCAATGTATCGAAAGTGTAGACAGCGTTTTGACAAAACGAGAAGTTCATAACACCATCATCACCGGTATTCAGTTGGATCTGCTGGCGGAAGAAGGCAAGCTTTGTGATCCATTGCAGGAAATCGTTGCGGAAGATGAAGGGCTTTATGGCATCGATGAAATTTTGGCGCTGTCGATCGTCAATGTTTACGGATCAATCGGCTTTACCAATTACGGCTATATCGATAAAATCAAACCGGGAATTTTGAAGGAACTCAACGCCCATGACGGCAAACATGTTCACACTTTTCTTGATGATATCGTGGGAGCAATCGCCGCTTCAGCTGCTAGTCGCCTTGCCCATCAACACCCGACAAAATCCAGCTCTATCACCCAATAAAACAAAAATGGCTAGCGATTCCTTAAACGGATCGCTAACCATTTTTTATTTTTTTAATTGCCGCTTGCCGCTTAAAACGACGAGAAAGAAAAAGAGTTCAATCAGCAAGAAGGCTAAAATAAAGCAGTACATGAAATAATCTTCCGGCAAAACATTGATGATCGGGTCTGTCACCGGATCAAACAACCAATCGTCATTTGCAAAAAACAATTCATGAAATTTCACAAAAAAAGTATCAAAACCGATTGCCATCAAGCTGCCTAAAACAACCGGTACCGCCATGCCCCATTGAAAAGGACGGATCAGACGCCACAACCGTTTTTCTTTCCACATACGCCGGAAAAATAGACCGCTGGGAATCACCGTCACTAGAAAAATCCCATAATCCAGCAGAAACAATTTTTTCACATCATAGAAATGACCGCGCCCCGCTTCGGACATTGGAAAATCCGGTAAGGAAAGGGTTGCGTTGAAGGGATTATTCAAAAAGTTCATCAGCAAATCATAGTTTTTTAGAAGTTCGGTTTTTGATAGCTCGGTGTAGGAGAGAATATCTAAGTGGTCAATCGCCCAAACATACAAGGGGCGGCTGTTGATTGCCAAGATTCCTGCTAAACTGATCAATGTCAAAAAAACCAATACGATCCCCAGTCGTTCCTGCCATTTATTCATCTGCAATAATCCATTCATCCAAAGAATCTAAAACAAAGGTCGGTTGTACAGGTAAAGTTGGTACCGCAGCTTTTGGCGTAAAGCCGGAAAGCACCAACAAAGTATCTACGCCATTATTCAATCCCGAACGAATGTCGGTTTCATAATTGTCCCCTACCATAATGACATCTTCCTTGGCCAATCCGATTTTTTCCACCGCTTTTTCCATAATGATAGCTTCTGGCTTACCAATGTAAATTGGTTGAGTCTGCGTAGCAGTTTCCACCATGCTGATTAGAGAACCGGCACCTGGAAGCAGTCCCCGTTCGGTAGGAATATTTTTGTCTGAATTTGTGCCAATAAACGTAGCACCCTTTTGGATGGCTAAGGTCGCCAGTACAAATTTTTCATAGGTGACTTGGTTATCCAAGCCCACCACCACATAATCCGGGTTGGTTTCTTCCCACTCAAATCCGGCGGCTAGAATCAAATCAATCAAACCAGCTTCACCAATCACAAAAACTTTTTTACCTTTGTTATCGTCCTTCATGAAATCAATCGTTGCAAGACTGGCAGTGTAGATTGTTTCTGCTCCTACATGGATATCAAACTCATTCTTTAAACGATCCGCCACGGTTTGTGGACTGCGGGTCGTATTGTTCGTCACAAATAAAAAAGGAATGTTTTGCTGCTGCAGTTTTTCAACAAAGCGTTTGCCAGCTGGGATCGGTTGGGTTCCCAGATAAATCGTTCCATCTAAATCAATCAAATATCCTTTATATGTCATCAATTAATCTTCCCGTTGACGAATCACGAAGCCCTCTTTTTTTCCAGCTTTGGGGCGGTTGTCATTCGTTTTCTTCGTTTTTTCTTTATCTTTTCGATTTTTGATTACTGGTTTTACTTTACGCTGTGGGATCGCTTCACGTTTTTCAGAGAGATGGGCTTGCTGGTTTTCTCCAGTTGCTGGACTCTTCTTTCGTCGTTGTCGAGGATGTCCTTTTTCTTTCTTGCCCCCTACCCGTTGGATCACAAAGTAAGCACAGCCAAAATTGCAATATTCATAAAGATAATCTTCCAGTGTATCGATTCGTTGATCGGGAAAAGCTTTACGATTGTCGGTGTCAAAGAACCCTTTGAGCCGTAATTGTTCATAGCCCCAATCCCCAACGATATAATCATAACGTGCTAAAACCTCGCTGTAGCGTTCTCCCAATTTTTCAAGGTCAAACCCTTCACGATGATTTCTAACTAATTTGTATTGACGGCTGCCGATCATAAAATCTGTATCGCTGATTGTTGTCACGATTTCCCCTTTTTGGGGTTTCACAGGTTCTTCAATAATTTCTTCGATCACGCTGGTCAGCTCGTCTGTCACGGTTGCCTTTTCAGGCTGTTTTTCTTTTGACATTTTTTCACCACCTATTTGTCATTATACCTTGTTTTTATAGGATTGGATAGTGAGCATGCAAGTAGTTGCCCAATACACTGCGAATAAATTCAGGAAACAAAAATTCGTGGGTTCCGGCGATTTCGATGGTAGGGAAAAACGGCACGAACATCAAGTGATCCACCGTGGTCAGTCGATAGTCTTTGTCCGGATCTATCGGACGATCCTGCCAATATACTTGGTGATTCGTGGCATCATAAAAAATGCCGTCATAAACGATTTGTCCAAAAATTTTGCCGCGAAAACCCATGCCCAGAATCGGGAAATTCCGCAAAAAATTACGGTTTTTTTCAATTTCTGCTACCAAGCGGATAACATCTCTTCCCTTCAAAGTAACCCGAATCAAATGCATCGGATGGGGTAAAGTAGTATGCAGCTGGTCTTGATCGACGATTCCTTTTGGTAAGGGCGCCAAAAACAAACCGGTATTCAACAGTGCTGCCTCGGTTTTTCCTCGTTCTTTAACTGCCGCTAGTGTTTCTTTGATTAGCGCATGTTCTGCTTCAGGGTCTAGAGACAATTCAACTGGCAGATCCGCCATGACTTTATTTTTCAGCAAACGGTGTCCTTCCTCCATATAATAGTCAATTTCCGCTTGATCTTCAGGAAAAACCGGTAAATCTGACGTTTCAATCGTCCGTGCTTCTTGATGAAGAATTTGTTTTTGATCATCAAGCATGACCGTCACCTCACCAATGTATCGCCCAAATTTGCCGGCGGCAGCCAATTGAACACCGTTGACAACTTTGCCCTCTTTGAACAAATGATGCGTGTGGGAACCGAGAATCAGATCAATCATCGGTAATTCGTTGGCAATCAGTTGATCGTCTTCAATTCCCAAATGACTCATCAGTATCAGTAAATCCACCTGTGGTCGCAAAGTACGTGCCAAATTTGCCAAAATTTCCATCGGTTGGCGGATATCCCATCCGTTTGGCGCATAGGTTAAAGGAAAAGGTGCAGTCAAAGCAATCAAACCGACTTTACTTCCTTGTGAGGTAGTAATGATTTTATAAGGCTTTGCCCATGACGGCAATTGAAGTGTCGTTTTATCATACAAATTGGCAAGAAGAACATCAAAATTCGCCTGATCATAAAGATGATCCAACTCTTCTTTCGAATTTCCAACTCCCTCATTGTTGCCAATCGTTGCTGCATCATAATGAATTTGATTCATCAGTTGGACATTTGCCTGTCCGTTCGTTGCCTCACTCAATGGATGCCAACGATCTGTAAAATCCCCAAGATCAACGGCCAATGGAGTCGCTCCTACCTGACTCACTTCCCGTTTTCGTTGATCGATATAACGCCGAATTTTCGGCCAATTTTCTAAATGAGAGTGGAGATCATTGGTATGTAAAACCACGATTTTTTCCATCAGCTCGCCTCGTTTCTTTTCTTCTCAATTTTATGGACTGATTATTTTTTCTATTATAGTCGCAGGTGTCTTTTTTTGCCAGTAATCCAACTAACTCAGCCATACCTAATTTTGATAAAAGAAACCTCTCGCGCCTTAAAGGAATAAAGAGCTAGCCGATGATTGCATTTCTCTTTAGTTCCCTTTTTTTAATCAAAAATAGAACGTGTTAAAAGACCGATGATAGCCCCTTTTAACACGTTCTGTTTTGGTCATTCATGAGACAAAAAAAAGAGCCTTGCGCTCTTTGGGTTTCTTATTTAATAAGACACATGGCTGAACTCGCTTAGTGCTGCTTCCTTCCAGATCTGACACGCTTCACAAGCCAACCATTGTCCTAGCCTTTCGGCAAAAATAAGTATATCGTATATTTCTAGTTTTGGCTAGTCTTTCTCCAAAGAATTTTGTCGGCGTTGTTTTTTCTTTGCCCGCAGTTCTCTGAAAAAAGTTGTCAGTAGCTGTCCGCACGCCTCTTCCAAAATGCCGCCTTCAACATAGCTCCAATGATTGAAGCGCTGATCTTCCAACAAATTCATGAAAGTTCCGGCTGTTCCTCCTTTGGGATCGTACGCACCAAAATAGACTTCTTCTACTCGGGAAAGCTGCATCGCTCCACTGCACATGGTACAAGGTTCAAGGGTGACAAACAGTTGCGCACCTTCTAAACGCCAACTTGCCAACTCCCGACAGGCCTCTCGAATGGCAAACATTTCGGCGTGTGCCGTGGCATCTTGGGTTTCTTCCCGCAGATTATGTCCACGTCCAATGATTTTGCCGTCCAATACGACGATAGCACCAATGGGAACTTCCTTTTTCCCGCCTGCTTTATGGGCTTCCTTAATAGCTTCTTCCATAAAAAATTCTTTTTCAGCCTGACTCAATGTGCTGACTTTTTCCACAAGGTTCCTCCGATCCATGACCCTTTCATTTTATCAATCTGATAATTACTTTAGCATAATTTTCGGTGAACAGCCAAGAAATACTGGACAAAAAAAGCTTGATCCGCTTCCGTAACATCATCGGAAAAGAATCAAGCGTTTTGAAAAAAGTATTGGTTAGAACACGGAATCAATGAAGCTCATCAATTTATTGCGCAACAGTTCCGTCGTATCTTTGACATTTTCACCATAGACAGAGATTTGTTTACGGCTGTCTTTGATTTTGTGCATGATATTCATCAATGAATCCAAATCCTCATCGGTCAAATTATCCACAACATCCAGCAATCGTTCATTGCCATGAAATTTGTCATCAACAAATTTCCTTACCTTGCGGCGATCTGTGGAACGCTTCAATTTGTTCACCAATTTGTCCGAAACGACAGCAACCGTTGTGATTCCCGCTACTGCAGCAATACTTAATCCAATCGTTACTTTTGTTGAAGTTTTCATTCATATCAGCTCCTTATCCTTACTTCTATGATAGCATATTGGAAAAAATATGAATAATGATAGCTCTAGGATGCGTGGAATCTTAATCCTTTTGGAAAGAAATTTTTAATAACTCCCTGCACCTGTTTACCAAAACCAACCGGGATTTTTTCGACACACAGTAGGACCCATCCGGCATTGCCGGCTTTAGGAATCGTTTCACCTGCCACATAGTGTTCCCATTCTTCCTTCGTTAAGGAAAGATGAGGATAGTTTGTCGGCTCCTGAATAGCCATCGCAAAGGAATAACTTGGCTCAATGCGGTTTTTCTTGAGAGTGCCTAAATGAACGCCCGCCCGCAAAAAACGCACCCCATTCAAATCAGGCGCCATTTCCGGTAGTAGCCACAATTGGTCACCTAAAACAGTCAGCTTTCCTTGCACAGGTGCTGGTAATTGATGACTGACCTTCTCCCACAATTGTTGCGCAGGACGATCAAGACTCGTTTGGCGTTTGTTCCGTTTTTTGGGGGCTTCATTTTTTCCATGAAAAACTAATTTCGCAACAAAATGACCTTCTCCCTGATTTTTGTGGGGCCACAACCGAACCGTGTTTTCTAAGCCAGCTACACTGCCCCACTCTGGACGCCCGTGGGAAACACCTAATTGATGAATGGGTTGGATTGTCAGAGGATAATTTTCTACCAGCCAGCTGATGATTTCTTCATTTTCTTCCGGTGCAAAGGTGCAGGTAGAATAAATTAATGTCCCCTCTGTTTGCAGCATTTGGATCGCCGAAGCCAAAATTTCTTTTTGCCGTTTGGCACATTCCTCGGGCGTTTCAGCAGTCCACTCATTGATTGCCTGCTGATCTTTCCGAAACATCCCCTCACCAGAACAAGGAGCATCCACCACAATGCGATCAAAAAAGCCACGAAAATGAGAAACCAATTCATGAGGGGCATGATTGGTAACGATCGTATGGGCAGCTCCCCAACGCTCCACATTTTCCGCTAAAATTTTTGCTCGTTTGGGGAAAATTTCATTTGCGACTAATAACCCTTTATTTTTCATTTGTCCCGCTAATTGGGTCGTTTTTCCACCGGGAGCGGCACAAAGGTCCAATACTTTTTCTCCTGGCTGAGCTGCCGCAACCGTAGCTACGATCATGGCGCTTGGTTCCTGACTGTACACATAGCCTGCTTGGTGCAGCAGTGATTTTCCGCTGACTTCCCCAAGATAGCCTTCAGGTGCATAAGGCGCCGGTTTCTTTTCAGAAACGTAGCCCTTCAGCATCTCCTTTGCCGCAGGTTTCAATAGATTTATACGAAAAGCTTTTTGAGGGGTTTCCTCTTCAATCGCAGTAAAAAAAGCGGCAGCTTCTTCCCCCAATAAGCGCAAATATTTTTCTTTAAAAGCAACAGGTACCTTCATCGTTTCACTTCCAACTATATTTTTGCAAAAAATATAATAAACATATTTGGAAATTTCTGCAACAAAAAAATCCTCCCTATTAAAAAGAGAGGAAAAATTTTATTCTTTGCTTAATCTCGCCGATTGTTTCCGCCAAACAGCAGGACCAACCGTAACAATTGCAAGAAAGTACTAATGGCTGCTGCCACATAGGTCAATGCCGCCGCTATCAACACTTTGCGCGCCATCGGAACTTCTTCTGCTGTCAACAGTCCACCATCCCCTAAGATCTTTAATGCCCGTCTTGAGGCATCAAATTCTACCGGCAAAGTGACTAACTGAAAAAGCAACGCCAATGAAAATGCAATCAGACCTAAGTTGATTAAAAATTGTCCCCGCAGCAAAACGCCGATGAGGATAATTGGTAATGCCAACGAAGAGCCCAAATTCGCCACCGGAACGATGGCTGCCCGTAGCCGTAACGGAAAATATCCCTTCGCATCCTGAACAGCGTGCCCACATTCATGGGCTGCTACACCGATTGCCGCAACCGAAGTCGATTGTGCCGTTGCCTGTGATAGACTTAATAGTTTCGTTTTCGAATTATAGTTATCCGTTAAATCGCCGGAAATACCTTGGACCCCAACATCTGTGATCCCCTGACTTTGCAAGATGAATTGTGCGGCTTGCGTACCAGTTACATTGTTTCTGCTACGTACCTCATCAAATTTTCGGAAGGTGTGATTGACATATGCCGAAGCCGCCATTGAGATCACCAATCCAATAATGACTAAAATAAATGTCGGGTCAAAAAAACTCAGTCCCATTCCATAACCGTACATGGTTCCATCCTCCTATTTCTTTTGTCTTTATTTTACCATTAAACCTTTGAATATTTTGTGAAAAGAGCCGGAAAAATTTTTAATTAATACTTTTCGTCTTTTTTTACTGAATACACAAAAAAATGCGTTTTCGAATAATTACAATTCTGTTACACACTTTCCTTGAATACGCTACCTACTTCGCTTATGATAAACCTAACAACTTTTCAAAGAAGGTGAGGAAAATGGGATGAATCCGTTACGTCAGCTGATCGAGTCGCTCAACCAGCTACCCCCCTTCGTCACTGGTGTAGCATGGTTTCTTTTGATCCTACTGGTATTGGCTGTACTATTTGCCGTTTTCAGTCTGCTTTTGACCCCTTTCATGATGCTGTACAATCGGCTGACAGATCGCAACAAAAGCAATGTTTTAATCGAAGACGACTATGTATTAGGAGAATTGACAGAAAAAATCCACGGTGACGCTCTTGGGGAAGTCATGGAAACCGGCAGCGGCTCTGCTCGTTCAATCCATCCTGCCCGTTTATTTCGGGAAAAGGACATCCAAGAAAATCTCCTATTACCAGTTGGAACAAAGGTACTCATCATCGACTTTGATCGAGAAGGAATCGCTTTAGTTGTGAAAAATGAAAACTTTATAGAACAGGGAGTGGAAAAATGACAGATTTACTTGCAAATCCAATTTTTTGGATCGTAATCGCCGTACTTGCTTTGATCGCTTTTCTAATGATTCGCTACCGCATCGGAAAACCCGATGAAGCCTTAATCGTTACCGGATCATTTTTAGGTAAAGAAGGCATCAAGATTTTGAAAAACAGCGGGACTTTCGTTATCCCCATCGTTCAAAAGGCCCATAAATTGAGCTTGCTGACCCATAAATTAGAAATTGGCACCCCGGAAGTTTATACAGAACAAGGTGTTCCAATCAAAGCCAGCGCCACCGTTTTGGTAAAAGTCGGCAATAGCAACGAATCCATCAAAACTGCCGCTGAGCAATACCTTGGTAAATCAACGGAAGAATTAGAAGATGAAGCAAAAGAAGTTTTGGAAGGTCACTTGCGGGCAATTTTGGGAACGATGACGGTTGAAGCAATTTACAAAAATCGCGACGACTTTGCTGAACAAGTTCAAAATGTCGCTTCCACCGATTTGAAGAAAATGGGATTGGAAATTGTTTCCTTCACTATCAAAGACGTTAGCGACACCAATGGCTATCTGGACGCTTTAGGACGTCCGCAAATTGCTGAAGTGAAGAAAAATGCCGAAGTTGCTGAATCAAATGCGTTACGGGAAACCCGAATCAAACAGGCAGAAAACGAACAGTTGGCAAAACACGAAGAAATTCGTCGCCAAACCGAAATCGCCGAAGCCAACAAAGACATGGCGTTAAAACAAGCCCAATACAAGCAGGAACAAGAAGTTGCTGACGCGCAAGCTGAACAGATTGCCGTTGGTGAAAAAATGAAGATCAACTTGATCGAACAAGATAAAAATATTGAAATCCAAGAAAAACAAGCCGAATTAACTGAGAAACAACTAACCGCAACCTTGCGGAAACAAGCCGAAGCCGACAAGTACGTGGTGGAACAAAATGCCTTAGCTGAAAAAGCAAAAGAAATCGCACAAGCAGAAGCTGATGCAGAGAAAATCAAATTGGCTGCTAATGCCGAAGCAGAACGAATCGCCAAACTTGGTGCAGCCGACGCTGAACGGATTGCAAAAGTCGGGCAAGCCGAAGCCGACAGCAAAGAAAAAATGGCTATCGCCTTGACCAAACTGAACGAAGCCGGTATTTTGATGGAATTCATCAAAGTCTTGCCTGCAATCGCCAAAGAAGTCAATGCACCATTAAGCAACATCGACAAGGTGGTCAGCTTTGGCAGTGGTGACGGATTACCTGAAATGGGAGAAGCCGGTTTAGCGCGTACTTTTGATACCATCAAAGAAACCACCGGACTCGACCTCGTGTCACTAATCAACGACACAATGGCAAACCGGGCTGGAAACCAAGAACTGGTTGCCGCAGTAAAAGAAGCAACCCCAGCCGCTCCTGCACAACCGAAGCATGCAGAAGTTTCTGAAAAAGAATAGCCTACAAAATGCTAAAAGACCAAAAAGCGAATCCGCTTTTTGGTCTTTTTTACATATCCTCCAACCCGTCCAAATCCAGCAGTGTGATGTGGCTGCCTTTGCGTTGAATCAGTTGGTGGTCTTCTAACAATTTTAACTTGCGGGAAAGGGTTTCCGGCGTCGTTCCCAGAAAAGCGGCTAATTCCTTCATTTTCATCGGAATAGTGACATTCGCTTCGCCACTGACTTTATACAAATCTAAGAGATAGGTCGCTAAACGTTCTTCGACTTTTTCCATCATCAGAAATTGTGTTTGCTGCTCAACCTTAGTCATTTTTTCCGCATTGATTTCTAGCAATCGTAAGCTGAGTTGGGGATAACGCAACAATAATTGTTGGAAATCCTGATGCTTCAAAACACAGACCTCCGTTTGTTGTAGAGCTTCACCAAAGAGTGTATCATTTTGCGCACCAAACAGTTGGCTTTCTCCTTCGTAGCCGCCGGGTTCTACTACCCGTAACAGTTGTTCTCGTCCGGCAGGTGAAAGCTGATAGACCTTCATATTCCCACGAGCAACAATCACAAGCTGCGGATCGCCCTCAGGAGTAACAATTTGTTCCCCTTTTTCAAAAACTTGATGAGTGACCAACTGATTGATTTTTCTTTGTTCCTCAAGATCCAAATGATTGAATAATGGAACCAGCGTCACACAAATATGCTCATGAGTCATTTCGCTTATCGTCTCTTTTCCTTACTTTTTTCCTACCTTTATCTAACCGCAAGTATACCCTTTCGTCAACTGGAACGCTTAGACGAGTTCTTTAACCTTCGTTCCTTTCACTTCATAACCAAGGTCTTCAATAACTTTGACTACGGTGTCGGCACTGATTTGGCTGCTGTCGATTTCGGCTTTTACTTTACCGGCATTGAACAAAACCTTGACCTTTTCAACACCTGCTTGGTGTCCGACTGCACTTTCGATTTTTTGCATACATGATGGGCAAGTCAATGCGTCTAATTGAATAATTACTTTTTCCATGAGAAATTCCCTCTTTCTTTTCTATGGCTCTAGTATAGGACCAAAGCCACGGAAAAAAATTGATAGCTGTCAAGAAAAATCAATTTTTTGCTTGATATTCAGAAAATTTCTCTGTCAAAGTTGTCGCCGTCAAAAAATCATAGCTGTCCACTACCCAATCTGAAGCTAAAGTCAGTTTTGGGTAGTCTGGATTGGCAAAACCAACACACATCATGTTGGCATTTTTGACCGCTTGGCTGCCGTTGGGAGAATCTTCCAATGCAACACAGGCTGCGGGATCTACACCCAATCGTTTCGCTGCCAAAAGATAAACATCCGGTGCAGGTTTGGAATGAGTCACCTCTTCGCCGCTGGTAATGACCTTGAAATGATCATAGATTCCAATGGTTCGCAAAGAACGTTCGATTTCAGTTAATGGAGAAGAAGAAGCCACTGCCAAAACCTGTTGTTCTTCGGCCAAGCGTTGCACCAGTTCTATGGCTCCTTTGATTGGGCGAATCCCATCACGATCAATGATTTCTTGTCGTCGTTGGATCATTTCTGCCACATATGCTTCTGCCGGCTTTGGTAAATCGAGTTCTTGTTTCATTGTCTCCCAAGTATACAGATACGATGTTCCCATAAATTTGCCATGGTAACTGCTGGGCACCGATTTTCCGGCTGCCGCCAATACACCATCCTTCGCCTCGAAATAACTGTACTCTGAATCGATCAGTACACCATCCATATCAAAAATAATTGCTTCCATAAATTTTTTGCTCCTCAGCTGTTTTTACTTCCGGTGAAGTAGAAAATCTACCTATTGCTGCGGTAAATCTTCATCCGTAATCAAGCCTTCAATGATAATATTGGTATCTCCCATCAAATAAAGTTCACGATCCTTTACCTCTACTTCCAGTGTACCACCTAAAACTTGGATCACAACCGGATTTTGCGGTGTCAATTTTTTTTCAGTCAGAGCGTAGGCCACTGAGCCGGAACCTGTACCGCAAGCTAAGGTAAAATCCTCCACGCCACGTTCAAAAGTACGCACCAAGACATCGCCATTTTCCATGAAATCATAAAAATTCACATTGGCACCTTTTGGTAACTTTTCCCAAAAACGCAATTTTTTTGCTAGATCTTGCAAGTCAGCCAAGTTTTTTTCTGCAAGTGCTGGATAATGGATCACTAAATGAGGAATCGCCGGGTCCCCTAACTCAACATAATCCACTTGAGTCACGGTTTTATCCAAATCGTCTGAGAAATCCCAATCAAAATGAGTATGGGTAGGTTCGTTAAGTTGAACTTTGTAACGACGGGCATCCAAACGCCAAGCTTTTACATCTCCTGCCACCGTTTCGATCGTCATTGTATCCGTTGCTAGTCCCTTTTCATAGGCATATCGGGCGATACAGCGTGCCCCATTGCCGCACATTTCGGCTTCCGTGCCGTCTGCATTATAAAACCGCATCCGAAAATCACCCTCGGCTTGCGGGGTATCTAGAGCCATCAACGCATCACTGCCAACGGAACGTTTTCGCTGGCAGATTTGTTTTGCTAAGGTTGACAGCTCTTCGCCGGATAAACCCAGTTCTTGGTTATTGATGACAATAAAATCATTGCCTGCACCTTGCATTTTATTAAAGGGAATTTTCATCTACTCTACCTCCAAATGCTTGATAAGGCTGCTCGTTTTCCAGTAATTGCTGGTAGCTTTGTCCTTTAACAATCAGTTGCGACTCCCCGTCTTTTACCAAAACTACCGGTGGAATCGGCAATTTATTGTAATTGCTGGCCATAGAATACCCATAGGCTCCTGTAGTAAAGGTTGCAAAAAGATCACCAGCAGAAACATCAGGAATTTCCAGATCCTTGATTAATATATCGGTACTTTCACAGGCTTTTCCAGAAATCGTCACAGTTTGAGTTGCTGGTTCATCCGCTTTATTTGCCACTACTCCTGTATAAGTTGCTTGGTACAATCCTGGACGAATATTATCGGTCATACCGCCATCAATGCTGACATATTTGCGAATGCCTGGTAACTCTTTGATACTGCCGATTTTGTGCAACGTAATCCCTGCTTCAGCAACGATACTGCGCCCGGGTTCGATAACGATTTCTGGGCGAGGAAGATTCTGGGTTTCACAAAATTCCTCCGTCAAATCCATTAACGGTGTCAAGAAATAGCTGTAGGGCATCCGCACATCCTGCTCCGTGTAACGCACCCCAAAACCGCCGCCGTAATTCAATTCCTTGATGACATAATCAAATCGTTCATGCACCTCAAGCATCAATTGCAACGAAACCTTTGCTGCTGCCAAATGTGCCCGGTTATCCGACAACTGGCTACCCACATGAAAATGAAACCCGTAAAATTCGATTTCCGGTGCTTCGATTGCTTCTTGAATTTGGGGAAATAAAATGCCTTCATCCAAAGGAATTCCGAATTTTGAATCTTTTTGCCCCGTCGAAATAAATGCATGGGTATCCACCTTGACTTCCGGTGTGATACGAAAGAGAATTTTCGCTTTTTTTTCTTTAGTACGACAGATTTCCCGCAGCAAAGCAACTTCCTGCAAACTATCAACAATGATTCGTCCAACGCCATAGTCCACAGCCATCTCTAATTCTTCCACCGACTTGTTGTTTCCGTTAAATTCAATTCTTTCAGCAGGAAAATCTGCTTGAATCGCTGTAACTAATTCGCCGCCGCTCACGACGTCTAACGACAACCCTTCCCGCTGGATAATCTTCACCATCGCTAAAGTAGAAAAAGCTTTACTGGCATAGGCTGCCCGTGTCTTTGGGTAACGATCCAAAAATTCTTCATGTAGGGCACGACATTGCGCCACGATTTCCGTCTCAGAAAAGACATAAAGCGGCGTTCCGTATTTCTCTGCTAAGGCGACCGTGTCGCAGCCATCCCAATATAAATGATTCTTTTTCGTTGCTTTCATTTTTTCGCTCCTTCGTTGCTTCCTAGTTGTTTAACGCCTCGATTAACTGGAGGTAACATTGAATGCCCCCCAACAGATTTTTTTCATCAAACTGCATTTTGCCGCTGTGGAGTGGATACGTGTAACCTTTTTCTTCATTACGAGTACCGACAAAGAAAAACAACCCCGGAATTTCCTGCTGATACATCGAAAAATCCTCCGCCAACAGATAAGGCGGTGATTCCACATAACTATCCCCAGCGATTTTCTCTAGATTTTCAACCATTTGCGGATTATTGTCAACTACTCGGTACATATGATTGAAAAAAACTTCCCCGCGACAGCCGTAGCCTTGTGCAATTTCTGTCGTCAAACGCGTGATTCGTTCCACCATCGTATCGTAAACGGTGTCGCTAAATGCCCGCATTGTTCCGTGGATCACGACTTTTCCGGCAATAATATTCATGGCTTCTCCTCCTTGAATATCCCCAAATGTCAGCACAGCAGAATCCAGCGGGCTGAGGTTGCGGGAAATAATCGAATGCACGCCTTGGATCACGGCAGCGGCAGCTAAAATCGCATCTGCTCCTTGTTGCGGCTGAGCCCCGTGTGCACTTTGCCCCGTAATCGTTAAGGTCACTTCTCCATTGCGGGCCATCATGCCGCCTTTTCGACAAGCAATCCTTCCTTCATCAAATTCCGGAAAAAGATGCAGTCCCACAATTTCATCCACGCCATATTTCGTTAAAACACCTGCATCAATCACTAACTGTGCGCCCCCCGGACCTTCTTCTGCCGGTTGAAAGAGCAACAGGATTTTTCCTTGGATAACTTCCGGATGTTCTGCTAAATATTTGGCGAACCCTAACATGGTCGCCATGTGCCCATCGTGTCCGCAGGCATGCATCCGACCAGGAATTTTTGATGCAAAGGAAGCACCGGTTTCCTCTGTAACCGGCAACGCATCAATATCCGTCCGAAAAGCAATCGTTTTTCCGGGAAGCTCTCCTTCAAATACTACTACTAATGCCGTATCCAACACTTGGTGAATCTCTTGAATGCCAAAAGAGGCCAATTGTTTTTTTAAATAGGCGATCGTTTGAAATTCTTGCAATCCTAATTCTGGAATTTGATGCAGTTCTCGGCGAAACGCAGTCACGTCCGGTAACAATGCTTGGATTTCTGGTTGAATAATCATCTCGTTCAGTCCTTCTCTCAAAATTAAACTCGTTTGTTCAGGGATAACCATTGATATTTTTTTACATTATAGTATATAATTCCAATAATCCAATAATAATTTGAATAAAAAAAAATTTCAGATAATTTTTCCGATTGGCGTTGGATTCTTGAAAAGAAAGATAAAATGAGAGGATGTGTCGAAAGTGGCAATTTTTGAAGGCTCTGGCGTGGCGTTGGTCACACCCATGAATGAAGATGGAAAGGTGAACTTTGATAAGCTGAAAGCATTAGTGGAGTGGCATATCGAAAAGGGCTCCAACGCAATCATCGCTTGCGGTACGACAGGAGAAGCTTCGACACTGGATGACGAAGAACACATCGCTGTCATTGAAGCCGTCGTCAAACAAGCAGCGGGAAGAATTCCTGTGATTGGTGGCACCGGATCAAATAATACCCAACACGGGATTCATTTATCAAAAGAAGCGGAACGGGTGGGCGCAGATGCCCTTCTCGTCGTTACTCCTTATTATAATAAAGCAACGAAAAAAAGTCTGATTACCCATTATCAAGCAATCTGTGGTGCAGTTTCGCTGCCAGTCATCTTATATTCTGTTGCTTCTCGTACCGGCATGAACTTAACACCGGATACCGTGGCAGAATTGAAAAAAATTCCAAATGTCAAAGGAATCAAAGAAGCCAGCGGAGACATTTCACAAATCGTTGAAATTGCCCGCTTGGTAGATGAGGACTTTGCTCTTTATTCCGGCAACGACGATCAAGTCCTGCCAATCTTATCAGTGGGTGGATCGGGTGTGATTTCTACTATTGGCAACATTGCCCCACAAGAAACAGCAACATTGGTTCGTAGCTTTTTCGCTGGCGATCTCAAAACTGCCCGCAACATCCAATTGGCGCAAAAACCACTGATTAATGTGATTTTTAGTGAAGTCAATCCTGTTCCTATCAAAGCCGCAGTCTCTTTATTAGGAAAATGCGACATGACCTATCGCTTGCCGCTGGATAAACCAGAAGAAAGCACCTTAACCGCGCTACAACGTGAAATGACTGCCTACGGTCTTTTATAACCCAACCAATTTATTTTTCGTTAGAAAAACGTCCCGCAAAAAAGCGAAACAAAAAAGGAGGTTACCATGAAGAAAATTTTATTAAGCGGCAGTAATGGACGCATGGGTCAGGTGTTGCAGCAGTTGATTGCCCAACAGCCGGATTTAGAAGTCGTTGCCGGTATCGATCGTCAAGCAAATGGCACGGGGGCTTTTCCTGTTTATCAATCTCCAGCAGAAGTCAAAGAAACGATTGATCTTGTGATTGATTTTTCCCATTACAGTGTTGTTCCGGAATTACTAAACGTTTGTGTCACACGTAATTGGCCAGTAGTGGTAGCAACAACTGGTCTATCAGAAGAAACAAAAACCATGTTGGCGGTTGCTGCTCAAGTTATTCCCGTTTTTTATTCCGCCAATATGTCTTTGGGAATCAACGTCCTGATCAAAGCCCTGCAAGCCATCACCCCATCATTAGCAGCTGATTTTAATATTGAAATCATTGAAAAACATCATAACCAGAAAAAAGATGCCCCTAGTGGAACTGCCTTGCTTTTAGCAGACAGTATCAATGAAACGCTGGAGGAAAAGAAGAACTATATTTTTGGTCGTTCTGGTAATGAGAACGAAAATGCTTTAAATGAAATGGGCATTCACGCTGTCAGAGGGGGAACGATTCCCGGTGAACACACTGTTCTTTATGCCGGTTCTGATGAAATCATTACACTGACCCACACTGCTTTATCTCGGGATATTTTTGCAAACGGTGCTTTGAAAGCCGCCGCCTTTTTACTGCAACAACCAGCCGGGCTTTACAGCATGGCTGATTTACTAGAAACGAAAGAAACGAGGTAACTTATGTCTGAACTTCAATTTTCCAATCCGTATGAATTAGCAAAATACATTAAAAATGCGACCAAAGAAACTCCGGTCAAAGCCTACATTCAAGGTGATCTGTCCACCGTCACAAGTGAACATGTCAAATTGTTCGGCAGTGAAGAATTTTGGCTGGCTATTGGCGATGCAGAACCGATTCAAACATTTTTGGCAGAGCATCAAGAAAAAATCAAATTTTCTCATTTAGAAAATGATCGCCGCAATTCTGCGATTCCTTTACTGGATCTGACTAGTGTGGATGCCCGTATCGAGCCCGGTGCCTTCATTCGCGATCAAGCAGTCATTGGCAAAAATGCCGTTGTCATGATGGGTGCGGTAATCAATATTGGTGCAGTCGTTGGCGAAGAAACGATGATCGACATGGGGGCTATTTTAGGCGCTCGTGCAACTGTAGGTAAAAAAGCTCATATTGGTGCCGGTGCAGTATTAGCCGGCGTTCTTGAACCACCTTCTGCAAGTCCTGTCGTGATTGAAGACAACGTGCTTGTCGGGGCGAACGCCGTCGTTCTTGAAGGTGTTCGAGTAGGCAAAGATGCCGTTGTCGCAGCCGGTTCCGTTGTCACAGAAGATGTTCCTGCTGGTGCAGTCGTTGCCGGCTCCCCCGCTCGAATCATTAAAATGAAAGACGAAAAAACCGTCGCAAAAACCGAATTTCTGGATGATTTGCGGGGATGATTTCAAAAAAACAGCTCGTGCACTTCGGTGAATTTCCGAAATGCACGAGCTGTTTTGTCTCACTATTTTTTATTTACTCTTCACACGACCAATAACATCATTTGCCTCTACTGATTTGCCAGCTTCAACGGTTAACGTGTCCACTTTTTCAGCATTGGTAAAGACAACAATCATATCTGATTTTTTGTTAGCTGCTTGTAATGCTGCTAAATCTACCAAGGCGATTAATTGTCCACGAGCAACACGTTGTCCTTCTTCAACATAAAGAGTAAATGGTGCCCCCTTCAAGTTAACCGTGTCGATACCCATGTGTAGCAGAACTTCAATGCCGGAATCCGTTTTGATTCCCACCGCATGTTTCGTTGGGAAAATGTTCATGATTGTGCCGGCAACTGGTGCAAAAATTTCGCCACTTGTTGGCAGAACAGCAAACCCGTCTCCCATCATTTTTTGTGAAAAGACATCATCGGCAACTTCCGTGATGGCAACGACTTGTCCTTTTGCTACTGCAAAAACATCTTGGGTTTGTGGTCCTGTCACAACAGTTTCAGTTTGTGTCATGGCAACAACTGGTTTTTCAACGCTTCGTGCTGCTCCCCCATGAAGTTTACTCATTTCATCCGCAACAAATTGTACTTCCGTTCCCACGATAACTTGGATGTTTTTGTCATCGATAACTTTGACTCCCGGTACACCGGTCGCTTTGATTTTTCCTTGATCAACAGTTGATGTATCGTTGACTTGCAAGCGCAAACGAGTTGTACAGTTGTCAATCGAAGTAACATTAGCTGCGCCGCCTAATGCATTGTAGATTTGATTTGCTAAAGCAGCAAATTTATCATCTCCTGCAGCGACAAATCCATCCACGTCTGTTTCAGCTTCGCCATTACCAACTTCACGTCCTGGTGTCATCAAATTGAATTTTTTAATAACAAACATAAAAGTGAAATAGTAAACTACGGCCATGATTAAACCTAGAACCAATAACATTAATGGTTGGTTTGCAATTGGTACCCGTAAACTCAAGAAGAAGTCAATGAAACCGGCACTAAAGTTGAAGCCGGCGGTCCAATGGAAGGCTGCCGCAACAAACATCGAAATCCCTGTCAACACCGCATGAACAACATATAATGGCCATGCAACAAACATAAATGAAAATTCTAATGGTTCAGTAACACCGGTGAAGAAGGAAGCAAATGCTGCTGCCAACATCAATGAAGCTGTTACTTTTTTCTTTTCAGGACGGGCACATTGGTAAATTGCCAATGCTCCGGCTGGTAAACCAAACATCATTACTGGGAAGAAACCAGCTTGGTACATTCCGGTAACACCCTTCACACCTTCACTCGCCCAGAATTTACCGATATCATCGATTCCTGCCAAGTTGAACCAGAAAACATTATTCAAGGCATGGTGTAAGCCAGTTGGAATCAACAAACGGTTGAAGAATCCGTATAAGCCGGCACCCAAAGCACCCATACCGGAAATCATTTCACCAAAGCTTACCAAGGCTGTATAAACCGGTGGCCAAACAAAAATCAATAATGCAGAAATAATTGCCATTAATCCGGCGGTTACGATCGGTACTGCACGTTTTCCGCTGAAGAAAGACAGCGCCATTGGCAGTTTTACTCCGCTGAAACGGTTGTACATTGCAGCTGCGACCAAACCGGCTAAAATACCGATAAATACATTTTTATTGTTGATTGCGCCAAAAGCAACATTGACTTTTTCAACATCTACTTTAGTAAATAAAGCAACAGATGCACTGTTTACTAGCGTAATTGGTGTTAAGAAAGCAACTAAACCAGCTAATGCAGAAGCACCATCTTTGTCTTTTGACATACCTAAAGCTAACCCAACTGCAAATAAAATTCCTAAGTTGTCTAAAATTGTGCCCCCGGCTTTGATCAAGAAGGCCGCCAAAATATTATTACCGCCCCAACCGCTTGGGTCGATCCAATAACCAATTCCCATGAACAAAGCAGCTACTGGCAAGGTTGCTACTGGTAACATTAGGGAACGTCCCATCCGTTGCATATAAGCTTTCATCTTTTTCTCTCCTAGTCTTTTGCGCCCCGCAAGCGTTCGATATGAATGACTAAATAGCCAAGCTCTTCGCTTGTCGTGGACATTTGGTATTGTTTTGTCAGTAATACCCGGATTTTTTTCGCTACCGCATAGCTCTCCGGATATTTCCGCTTGACCATTTCAACGATTTCCTCGTCTAAAACGGCATATTGTTGGTTATGATAGCGTTGTAGCAGTAAGCGCAAATGATTGGCCAACCGAGAATAATTCAACGCCATTTGTTCCGAATGAATATCGATTGCTAATTCTCTTTCAATCAATTGAATGATTTCTGAAACGATAGTGACTTCCCGAATGCTGCGATGATTGCTGGTTTGTCCACTGCGACCACTATGGATGTGAATCGCAATATAACCGGCTTCATCATAGGTATAAGGAATCGCCAACTCTTTGTTTAAATAATCCACCGCCCATTGAGCGATGCTGAACTCATCACTGTATAGTACCTCGATCTCCCGCAGCAGTTTGTTGCGGATCACGATTCCATTACGGATATTTTCAGCGGCAAAAGCGATGTGATCTGTCAAAGCAATCAAAACATGTTCATTCAATTTTTCCATCAAAACAGTTTCCGCATGATCAATGATATGCTCTGCGGCAAAAAGAAATTTTTCATCGATTTGATTCAGCAGACTTTGCAGTTTCATTTGACCTTCCGGCTCCATAACGAACATCCGCTCGATTTCTCGATGAAAAATCAGATCATTGCGCTTTTTATCGAACCCAACGCCTTTGCCAATCGCGACTTTTTCTTGACCGTCGTCATCGACTAAGACCGCGTTTTGGTTAAAAATCTTTTTGATTTTCATAATAACAATCCTCTTCTGCAGAATTAAGATTCATGAACCGACCACTACTCCTATTAGACCCTAGGATTGCCAACGAAAGAAAAAAGCATGGAAAAATCCCGTAATAAGTCTCCTTATCTACGACATCTTTCCATGCCTAGTATGATCTAGTCACATGAAACAAATATGTTAACGGTTTAATTGTATAGACCAAAATACTTTTTGTCAACACTTTTTATTATTTTTTTCTTATTCGATAAAAGATAACGGTCTCACAAGAAAAACCCTTTTTTTCTTTACTCGTTAAAATAACGGCAAAGCTCTTGGATTTCTTGGTAGATTTCATTGATCTCGTCAGAATTTGCCGCATTCGCCCCACTTGCTAAAGGATGCCCCCCGCCATGATGCCGCTTGGCAACTTCATTGATGGTAGGTCCCTTCGAACGTAGGCGTACGCGATAGTAGCCTTCTGGTTGCTCAACAAAAATTCCCCAGGCTAAAACAGTATCGATGGTTCCAGGCAGGGAAACGATTGGTGCGGTTTCAGAATCATCAATCCCGAATTCTTTTAACAACTCTTGAGATAAAATCACACGACCAGCCCCATGTTCGTCCACTTCGATATGCTCATAAATATAACCCGATAATCGAGCGACCTTCATTGGAATTTGCTGCAACTGACGATTAAGAAGCGCAGCATCAAAGCCATAATCCAATAAGCGACCAGCGATAGTCAAGGTATATGAAGTGGTTGCCGGATACAAAAAGCGCCCGGTATCGCCAACGATGCCGGCATAGAGTAACCGGGCAGCCGCTTCATTGATTTTTAATTCATCAGGAAAATAAAAGGCAAAATCTGCAATCATCTCACTGCAACTGCTTGCTTTGGTATTGACCCACACCAAATCACCGTAGGGTTCATCATTTGGATGGTGATCGATTTTGATAACTTTTACACCTTTGTCGTAACGTTTATCACTGACCCGTGGTGCATTAGCGGTATCTGTCACAATAACCAGTGCATCAGTATATTTTTCGTCAGCAATTTCATCCATCGTTGCTAAAAATGCTAGACCGTCGACGCTACTGCCCACTTGATAAATTTCTTTTTCGGGAAAGCTCACCCGCAAAATTTCCGCCAAACCAGCCTGTGAACCTAATGCATCCGGATCAGGTCGTTGATGGCGGTGGATAATGATACGGGAATATTCTTTGATAGCAGCTAAAATTTCATGTCTGATGTTCATTTTTTCTCCATTTCTACGTTACGGCCGTTCTAATACTTGGCTCACGACGATTGCCTTCGCAATCAGAGTATTTTCAATATAAATTTCAATGTCGAGTTTTGCGGAACGTCGACCCAATTCCAAAATTCGCGGATAAATCGCCAATTCGCTTTCCAACTGAATCAAGCGGAAATAATGTAGGTTGACCTGCTCAATCCAACTGTTGCGCCGTTGATTCAACAGCATCGTCCGTTTGGCTGCATTGCCAACGACTTCGCTTAACACACCAAAAGAAATTGTTCCGACTTCATTGACCATTTGTGGAGATACCATAAATTTGAAGTAGGGAGTATCTAGTTTTTTCCCTTCCATGTCCTGTTCAACGATTTGCATTTCTGCTGAAATCTGATCGGAGATGGTGTCTGCCACTTGGGTTTGACGTTGAACCAACTGCATGGCCTTCATGACATCTTGACGGGTAACCAGACCCAGCAAAGACAAGTCATCGGCTACGACCGGCATGACTTCCAGCCCATCCCAAATCATTTGATGACTGACTGAAGCCACACTCATTTCTTTTTTCACCATGCTTGGTTCCTTGGTCATTACCCGCTCGATCAACTGGGTATCCGCTTTTTCCAAAATATCTTTGGCGGTGACGATTCCTACCACCCGCATATTTTTATTCACCACAGGAAAACGAGAATGTCCGGTTTCTTCTGCAAGGTGTTTATAGTCTTTGACCGTATCATGAACTGTCAGGTATTGGGTTTTATCCAAAGGCATATAAATATCGCTGACTAATAAAATATCTTTTTTGATTAACTGATCACTCAACGCCCGGTTGATCATCGTGGCTACAGTAAAGGTATCGTAGGTCGTCCGTAAAATCGGCATCTCTACGTCATCCGCCAACCGACAAATTTCTTCCGAAGTATCAAAGCCACCGGTAATCAAAACGGCAGCGCCATCTTCCAAGGCCAAGCGATGCACTTCTTCCCGGTTTCCGACGATCATCAATGAACCCGGTGTAATGTAACGCTCCATGGCTTCTTCTTTCATCGCGCCGATCACGAAACGATTCAGCACTTTGTCTAAACCGGCCTTGCCCCCCAGTACATCCCCTTCGATGATCTGAACGACTTCCCCAAAAGTCAGTTTTTCAATATGTTTTTTTAATTTTCGTTCAATACGAATCGTACCAACACGCTGAATCGTGGAGACCAGTCCAATGTTTTCTGCATCTTTGATGGCACGGTAAGCCGTACCTTCGCTGACGGATAATGCTTTTGCAATGCCCCGCACCGAAATTCGTTCCCCGACTGGAAGTCCTTCGATATGAGCTAAAATCAAATCATGTTTGGTTGCCATCTTGTTCTCCTATACCTCGATTGTTTGTCCGACTGACAACACTTCGCCATTTCCGGGCAATAAATCAATAAATTTTTGTGGGTCCTGTTGAATAACTGGAAAGGTGTTGTAATGGATCGGAACGACTTTTTTCGCCTGCAATAATTTTGCCGCCTGCGCTGCATCCTCTGGTCCCATGGTGAAATTATCACCGATTGGCAAGAAGGCGATATCAATTCCCTCTTTACCAAATAAAGCCATATCACTGAATAAGGCAGTATCTCCCGCCAAATAAATTCGTTTGCCTTCGATTTCCAGTAAGAATCCGGCAGGTTCCCCAAGATAAATCATTTCTCCGTCTTTTTCATAACCTGAACTGTGTTGTGCCGCCACCATTTTGACGGTTCCAAAGGGAAATAAAAATTTACCACCAATATTCATTCCGTGCGTTTTTTCTACCCCTTGTTTGGCAACGAAGGAACAAACTTCTACCATACTGACGACGGTGGCCCCCGTTCGTTTAGCAATCGGAACAGTGTCGCCTAAATGATCGCTGTGTCCATGGGTGACCAATAGCCAATCCGCCGAAACGGTATCCACGGTTAAATCTGTTGAGCGGTTGCCAGTGATAAAAGGATCCACCAAAATATTCGTTTGCTGTGTCTCGATGGCAATAACGGAATGTCCATGATAGGTAATTTTCATTTGTCTTCCTCCTTGTTTGGTTTAAGCTATTCCAATTTCTTGACAGAAAAATTTATTGATTCTCACGCTGTGTATCGTTCCACTAGAATAGTTACTAAAAGCGGAACTGCCACTTGTTGTACTTCGTTGGTTTTGAGTAATACAGCTTTCATTCTATATTGTAACAGAGAATCGTTGAAACTGTTACCAAGAAACACCAAAAAAAGGAAAAACCACGAAGTTTCCTTCTCGATTTTTCCCTTTCATTTCAGCTATTTTGTTTTTTCACTTAGAATATCTATCACTAGCGGTTGGAGTAAGGCTAACAAATCGGGCACTGCGACTTTTACACTATGACCAATTTCTCCACTGGATACCAAAATTTCTTTAAACTGTCGGATACGTTCGTCAAACACAAGCGGATATTCCGGATGATGCAAAAAGATTCCGATGGGTGTATTGGCGCCATGGGGATAACCGGTAGCTTCCAATACATACTCCATCGGTGGAAAACCGATTTTGCGGTTGCCGGTGGCTTTTGCCAGCTTTTTATAATCAAGATGTGCAGTCAGCGGAACAAGAGCAATCGTTGCTCCCGTTTTGTTTCCTTTTACCACCAAGGTTTTAAAAATGATTTCTTCGGGAATCGTCAACTCTTCCGCTTTTAATCGAGCCGTCTCTTCCTCCAGCCTCCACGGAAATTCATACCTTTCAAAGGGGATTCCTTTTTCAGATAAAAATGTTTCAACTTCATTTGCCATGTCGCAATCCTCCTTGCCGTTTTATTCGTAAAGCAGTCAATACTAACGCCACCAAACAAAGTAAAAAGGAACCTAAAAAGGTGATTTTCATGCCGTAAATAAAGACATCCGGACGTTCAGCGATGTAGGTCGTCACCCGTTCCCCCATTTTGCTGCTCATAGCATCATACAAAATCGTTGTTGCCAATGCGATTCCGATTACCATACCCAAATTTCTGGCAAAGGAATTCATACTGCCGGCAACGCCCAGGTTTTCGCGGGTCACACTACTCATGACCATTGTATTATTTGGGGATTGGAACAATGAATTTCCTAAACCCATGATTGCTGTTGCCACCACGTAAAACCAAATTGGTGTATGGATCGTCATAAACATATACATTATCTGGGTCACAGACAGTAGCGTTAATCCAATCAGCACCAGAATTTCCGGTCCGATTTTATCCGTCAAATACCCGCTTAACGGTGAACCAACCACCATCAGAAAAGGAAAGACCATCATCAGCAAGCCCGCATAACTTGGACTAAGCCCACGAGCATTTTGCAAATAAAAAGGAACGATGACATTAACAAAGAAGTTGGAAGAAAAAATCAGGGTCGCTGTTAATAAGCTCATGGTGAAAATTTTATTTTTAAAAATACTAAAAGTGATCAACGGCAATTTGACTTTCTTTTCCACCAAAATAAATCCGACAAAAGAAACCAGTGCCAATGCAAATAAAACGAGAGGAATAACGGTCAAAAATCCTCGTTCTTGTCCTAAAAAGACACCGCCAAAGAAGGTTAAAATAAACAAAGCAAAGGTCGCAAAGCCCAATTTGTCGGTTTTTTGTTTGCTGAGGGTAATATCTTGAGGCAAAAGACGTTGGCTAAAGAGCATCGTCAAAATCCCCACCGGCACATTGATCCAAAAAATATACGGCCAGGAAAATTGTGCCAAAATCAGTCCGCCTAATCCTGGACCGGCAATTGACCCCAAGGAAACAAAGGCACCGATTGATCCCAACGCACGTCCTCTTTCACTCATAGGGAAAACTTCAGTGATGATTCCGGTATTCGTTGCCATCGTCATACTGGCACCAACAGCTTGAACCACTCGCGCAAATAACAGGAACCCTAAAGAATGATTAAAACCACAAAGCAACGAACCAATTGTAAAAATCAACATTCCTAAACGAAAGACTTTGATTTTTCCCAGACTGTCCCCAATTTTCCCAAACAAAAGCAAACAGGCACAAACCACCATCAGATAAATCGATACGATCCATTCTGCCTGATTCATCGGCACCTTCATATCTTTGGAAATTGTTGGCAATGCAATATTAACGATACTACCATCTAAAGTGGACATAAACGTAAACATGGAAACTGCAACGAGAATCCACCAACGATTTTTTTGAACACTCGCATCTTCTTGATAACTAGGCATAACAGGACTTCCTTTCATTAATTACACATTAAGTTGAAACTTTTCATATAGTTTACATTTTTTCTCGGCAAAAGAAAGACTGGCTAAGAGTTTAAACGGCTCTTCTCCAGTCAGTCCTGTCGGATTATTTACGGGCACGGTTGCGTTGCGAGGATTCCATAATCACTGGCAAAATAACCGGGCGACGCTTGGTTTGTTCAAATAAGAACCGACTCAATCGGTCACGAATATCTTGTTTTAGCTTACTCCATTCAAAATCATCCGTGTGCAAATGCTTCTCAACGATTTCCGCTACCATATCTCCACTTTCCCGAATCAAATCTCGGCTGGCTTTGACATAAACAAAACCTCTTGAAGTGATTTGCGGACGAGCAACGATTTTCTTTTCGCGACGGCTGATAGTGACAACTACCACAAAAATACCATCTTCCGATAAAACTTTACGATCCCGCAAGACGATGTTGCCGATATCTCCGACACCAATACCGTCGATCAGGACATTTTCAGCGGGAACAGATCCAGCTTGAACCATTTCCCCATTTTGATATTCCAGTACATCTCCTCGCGCGGCAATAAAAATATTGCGGGCAGGAATGCCGACTAATTTTGCCAGTTCAGCATGGGCATCCAATTGACGGTACTCCCCTTGGATTGGAATCAAATATTTTGGTCGCAACATATTCATCATCAGTTGCAAATCATCGGGATTAGCATGTCCGGAAACACGCATATTGTCAGAAATTTGTTTTACCGCACCGCCAGCACGATAAATGATATCCTCTGTTTTTGCCACAAAGGTTTCCGTTGCAGTGGTTGGTGTAGTAGCGATGTAAACCAAATCACCTTCCTGAATACGCAAGGTGCGATGGGTTCCATTCGCCATTTTTTGTAAGGCTTTGATTGGTTCACCCATTCGACCGGTTTCCAAAATCAACAATTTTTCTGGTGGATACTTTTTCATTTCTTTTTGGGTGATGAACAGGTCTTCATCCGGAACTTCCAATTTTCCCAGCTTCATCGCGGTTCGAATGATTCGACCAAAATCCAACCCAGTCAAGACTACTTTTCGATCGGAACGATAGGCAGCATTCAATACCTGTTGTACCCGTTGCAGATTGCTGGCAACGCTGGCGACGATAATTCGTCCTTCCCAATAGCGGATGTTGTCGTAAACTTCATCAGCGATTTTGCGTTCAGAAGCAACTTTCGCTGGATTTTCTGCATTAGAAGACGTGCTTAGTAGCGCCAACACACCTTCTCTGCCGATTTCAGCCAAACGAGCAAAATCTGTTTGATACATTGGCACTGCTGCCTGATCAAATTTAAAGTCTCCAGTATACACGATCGTTCCTTCAGGAGTTTTCAAGCTGATCCCAACTGAATCTGGAATGGAGTGGGTAGTCCTGAAGAAGCTGACCGTGGTATCACTAAAGTCGATTTCTGTATGTTCATCAATCACATGAAACGCTTTGAATTTTTTTGTTGCCTCATTTTTGTGGACATTGATTTTTGCCAACTCGATCGTTAGTTTCGTCCCAAAAACGGGAACATTGATTTTTTCTAATAGATAAGGCAATGCCCCGATGGCATCTGCGTGTCCATGGGTCAGAAAAACACCTGCAACACGATCTGCATTTTCTATTAAATAAGTAAAGTCAGGAATCACGGTATCGATTCCCAACAATTCGCTTTCAGGATAACGCAGACCGCAATCCAAAACGAATAGATCATCTCCCACTTCAACGGCGTAAAGATTTTTTCCATTTTCTCGTACACCACTGATTGGGATAATTTTGATACTGCTCAAATTATTCACCTCTCGAATATTTTTTAATATATACAAATACTTCCAAGCATAAGCATCCACGTTCCATTATACAATAAAATAAGGAAAAAGTAGACTGATTCCTTCCGATTCTCACCGAATCCATGGAAATCAAAAGAAAAATTTCAGAATTTCCCACCCCAAATTTCTTTGCACCAATAACGAAGTATGGTATCATCAAAATAGAACAATTAGAAAGTAGGGAAAGGAATGACGGCAGCGATGCGATTGCGTTTTGTACTTTTGAATAGCTAATTAAATACAATTCAAAAGTCTTGTCAAAACGACGATTTCATGGGATAAGTGTCGACATTTTTATAACCGCTTGCTGGTTACATTATGATCACCCAAGGGATAGCGTAAGGCTCTCCCTTTTTTGTGTACCCAAAAATTGCGTTTTGCCAAGGAAACAAGGAGTGCAAAATCAATGGAACTAGCAGTGAAATTAACAGATGTTGCCGTTACATTCGGCAATAAAGATATTTTTCAAATCGATGAGCTGACCGCTTATCAAAATGATCGTATTGGAATCGTCGGTGGCAATGGTCAAGGAAAATCAACCTTACTAAACTTAATCGCCGACAAAATCCAGCCGGATCGCGGGAAAATTCAGCGGGAAACAACCTTTACTTATTTTTCACAGATTGCTTTACCGGATGAAGCAGAAACAGAATTAGACGGCGAATTATTGGGACGAATGAAAGTTCCGACCAACAGCATCACTACCCTCAGTGGGGGCGAAGGATCAAAATTACGCTTGACTCAAGCCTTGACAAATTATCAGTTGGGTATGCTTTTGGATGAACCCACTACCCATCTGGATCGCCGCAGCATTGATGTGTTGATTGAAGAACTGAACTATTATTACGGAACGTTGCTTTTTGTCAGCCATGACCGCGAGTTTCTCAATCAACTGGCGACCAAAATCTGGGAAGTTTCGGAGGGGAAAATTCGCGAATTCAACGGCAATTACGACGACTACCAACAGCAAAAAGAACAAGAACGTCTGACGCAGGAAAATGCCTTTTCCCACTATGAACAGGAAAAAAACCGCCTTGCTGCCGCAGCTCAGAAGAAAAAAGAGCAAGCGGCACGAATGGCACGCGTTTCAGATAAAAAGAAAAAACAAAATATACGTCCTGGCCGTCTGTCTTCCACCAAACAAAAAGATACCGTTCAAAAAGCGGCGCAAAAAACAGCAAAAACGATTGAAAAACGATTGGAGCAACTGGAAACAGTCCAGAATGTGGCAGGACAAAGAAAGATTATCTTCCCGCCTTCGATTGCTTTGACGATCCACAACAAATTTCCCATCATGGGGGATAGAATCACTTTGATTAAAGGAGAAAAATGCTTACTGGAACAAGCAAGTTTTCAATTTCCCCTCGGCAAAAAAATTGCCCTGATTGGTGATAACGGAACAGGAAAATCCAGTTTGCTGCAATACATTCAAGAAAATCAACCGGGCATCACCTTATCGCCAAAAGTTGTTTTCAGCACCTATCAGCAAATGGATTATCAACTTCATCAGCGAGAAACGATTTTATCCTTTCTAATGAAACGAACGGATTATTCCGAAAGTTTGGTTCGCAGTCTTTTAAATAATCTTGGCTTTTTACAAACCGAATTAGACAAATCCGTCCAAAAATTAAGCGGCGGCGAAGCGACACGCGTCTCCATGGCCCTCGTTTTCGTCAAACCCGCCAATGTGTTGATTTTGGATGAACCGACAAATTTTATCGACCTATCAACTGTATCCGCGTTAGAAAGATTTCTTCGGGCTTATCCCGGAACGGTCTTGTTTACTTCCCATGACCCGTACTTTGTCAAAACGGTGGCAGATGAAGTCTATGAGATCAAAGGAAAACAGCTTAAACGCCGCTGCTGATTCTTTCAAGCTTACAACTTTGTTAGGTTTTTCAATGGTCATTTTCGCTTAAGCTGTGGTATCTTGTAAGCACCAAGAAAGAAAGGTTGATTTATTATGAGAAAAACAATTGGCGGACTAGTATTGATTTTGGTCCTTGGCGTCGGTGCCTATTTTGGTTATAACTACTACAAAGAAACGTACCAAGGAATCCCAGCTTATGCAAAAGTGCCTGCAACAACTCCCGAAAAAGTGCAAACAAAAAGCGATTCCGGTGAAATTATCAAAGGTTGGTCTTCCTATAAATACACCTTCACCTTTGTAAAAGAAAATGGTGAACACCAAGAAATGACCTATGAATTGAGTGGAGAAAATCCAACTCCTTTCCAACCAAATACCATCGTTAAAGCTTCTATCAGTAAAAAACGGGTAATCAAAGGACCAAATGTGGTTGAAAAATCCTCCGTACCCGAGAAAGTGCTGAAGGAATTGGGGGAATAATCCTTTCTCACCACGATACAAAGAAAAATACTCGACAGAATCCGGACAAAGGTCCGATTCTATCGAGTATTTTATTTGCGTTTTATTTAGCTTTCACCAAGCCCATTTCATGCAGTGTTTCTGCGATTTGTACAGAATTCCATGCAGCACCTTTTAATAAATTGTCAGAAACTACCCACATATGAAAACCATTTGCTACATCTAAATCTCGGCGCAAGCGTCCGACAAAAGTTTCTTTTCTGCCGACACTGTTTAACGCTTGGGGATAAATTTGTTGACTTGGATCATCTTCCAAAACGATTCCCGGCGCATCTTTTAATAGATTTTTCAAGGCTGCCACATCGGTTGCATCTTTGGTTTCGATGTAAACAGATTCGGAATGCCCGCTGAATACCGGAACCCGCACGCAGGTCGCCGCTACTTTAATTTTGTCGTCTGCCATAATTTTATGGGTTTCGTTGATCATTTTCCACTCTTCATAGGTATAATCATCTTCGGCAAAAACATCGATTTGTGGTAAGGCATTGAAGGCGATTGGATAATGTTTTTTATCCCCACCAGAAGGTAAAATCTCTGGATTCAATTCGTCAGCAGAAGCACCTTCCAAATAAGCCAAGGTTTCACGTTTTAATTCTTCCATTGCTTTTGCACCAGCTCCGGAAACTGCTTGGTAAGTCGAAACGATGATTCGATCCAACCCCACGGCTTGACGAATCGGTTCCAATGCCACCATCATTTGGATTGTTGAACAGTTTGGATTGGCAATGATTCCTTTATGTTGACGCAAGGCTTCTTTATTTACCTCTGGAACCACTAGCGGTACTTCCGGATCCATACGAAAATGACTGGTATTATCGACGACCACAGCACCACGTTTTACTGCTTCCGGCGCAAAGATTTTCGAAATTCCGCCACCTGCACTAAACAGCGCAATATCAATACCCTCAAAAGATTCCGGCACTAATTCTTCCACAGCCAGTTCCTTTCCCTTGAAGGTCAATATTTTTCCTGCTGAACGCTTGGAAGCCAATAATTTTACCTCCGCAAGCGGCAAAGTAGTCTGTTCTAACATCTCGATCATTCTTGTGCCCACTGCACCTGTTGCGCCAACAACCGCAACCCGATATCCTGTACTCATACCTTCCATCTCCTCTTGGCAAGAAATTTTTGTCAAAATTTCAAGCGATTTTCCCGCCCCTCCTTACCAAATCCATCATAAAGTAGAACGAGTCTCAAAAATTAACTTTTTGCCATTTTAGCACATTTTCCCATTAATTACAGTAACAACCGTTGTAAAATTCTGAAAATGCTTTTTCACACGGAGGGCTTCGCAAATACTCGGCTCATTTTGCCTTCTCTCATTGAAAATCCGTCTTTTTTTTGGTATAGTTGCCACATTCTAATATCTGGAGGCTAACCACATGGCACGAGTAGAAAGTTTTGAATTAAATCATAATGAAGTAAAAGCACCGTATGTCCGCCTTGCCGGCAGTGAAACAAATAATAACACCCTGATTCAAAAATACGATTTGCGTTTTTTACAGCCAAATCAAGCCGCCTTGCCAACCGCCGCACTGCATACGCTGGAACATTTATTGGCAGTTAATTTGCGGGATTATTTGACAGGCGTAATCGATTTATCACCAATGGGTTGTCGAACAGGTTTTTATTTGATTCTTTGGGGTGAACATACTACCGAAGAAATTCGAGATGCGTTAGCCACTGTGTTGCAAAAACATGTCATCGAAACCGATGAAGTTCCGGCGGTCTCCCCAAAAGAATGCGGAAATTATCGGGATCATTCTCTTTTCAGCGCCAAAGAATATGCGATTCAAGTGTTGGATCAAGGTATTTCCAGCGATCCCTTTGAACGCAAGCTATAAAAAAAGAACCAAGAATAGTTTGGAAGAGACTTCCACTATTCTTGGTTTTTCATTATAGATTATTTAACCATTCTCGCGCTGCTTGTAGCTCATCCATATTGATTTGATGACCAGTTTTTGTACGGGCAATCGTTACTTCTGCATTCCGTGTTTCAAGGCTTGATCCAATTCATTAAAGGAGGCATCGCTGACGATCGGATCACCGTCTCCAAAAGAAAGCCAAACTTTTTTATCTGCCAAAGAAAATGTCTTTGTGTGGCGTTCCAAAGACATCGGATGGAAGAAAATACCTCTCGTCAAGTTGGTCTCTCGTTCCAAAAGGAGATGGGCAGCGATGTTGGCACCATTTGAATACCCCACTAATACCCAATCCTCGATAGGAATATTTTTTTCTTTGCTTAATTCTTTAATTTCTTCGTACAAGCGGTCTGCTTCTTCCTCCAGACTGTCAAAATCAAACTGATTTAAACCATTTCGTTTGAAAAAGCGATTCATTCCTTCTTCTTGTACTTCTCCTCGAAAGGATAATATCTTACAGGAACCATCTAAAAAACGAGCAATATCTACCAAAGAATATTCATCACCGCCAGTACCATGCAGCAACAACAAATTTTTTCCGCCGGCTTCTCCCGCATCGAAATAATACTTCATTTTTTCACCCCACCTTTTTGCTTACTTATTGTAAGTGTAAGATACCATGAGACTTTTTTTCTGACAAGCAATCTGTTTTACCTAATTGAACTGACCATAACCAGAAAATTTTCCCAATGCGAAAAAGCCCTTTGTTCCATCTTCTCGTGGTTGAACGCCCCATAAAAAACCATCGGCGATGCAAATATCGTTGATTTTTATCTTCTGCCCAACAGATAACAACGCAATCGTCGGACTTTTGCGGTCAGGCTTTTGTCGCAGATAAACAGCCGTTGTTAAGTTGAAAGTTTTCATGGGAAAATCCCCCTCTCCTTCCGTTGACGTTCCAAAAAAGTACGAAAGCGTTTTTCGATGCAACCGATTCAGATCCAGCGGTCCTTCATATCCCGACAGTCGTCCTGCTGAAGTGTACTGATGCAGGTCATAATCAGTCGTTGCCGTTGGATTGCTGCCGGTATAAACTCCGGAGTTAGCACCATAAGTGGGCAGCCAGATACCATCAAAAGCGGTGACGTCCAAATTCAACTGTTTGTATAGGTGATTGGCAATATACACGCCAACTTTTTTCGCTCCTAATTTTTTCAACGTACGGCGGTATATTTCACACCCGCTGCGCATCTCTTTCATGGAAAGTTCCTCCACGTCCAACCACCAAAAACTTGGCTGAAATTCTTTTCCCCGCAACCAAAAAAACTCCGCCTCTCGTGCCATATCGTTAAAATTAATTCCCCGTACCCAAGCATAAACTGCAAAGGGGATTCCACGTTTTTTGAACTCCTTAATATGGGTTTGATAGTGCTTGTCTACATAGGCACTGCCATATTGAATCCGAATAATCACACCACCAACTTGCTTTGCCAAAAGATCATAATTGATGACAGCTGGGCGCTGCCATTCGCTAATATCAATAATCAGTGGTTTTGGTCGCATACTTTTCCTCCTCCCAAGTAAAAAAGAAGTGGGCAGCCGCCCACTTCTTCTCTTAAAATAATGGGGTCTCGGTTACTTCGACATATTTTGCACTTTCTACTGCAGCAAACAATGACACCCCGCCTTTTTCAAAAAGCGACAATTCCGTAATATCCTCCATCGCTTGTCGGACCTGTTCTCCTGTCAAATTTTCATCCGCCAATTTGGGAATTAGGTTATGTTTTTTACCTTCTGCATTTGCAAACGTCAAATATAATTTTTTCATCTATTTTTTCCTCCTATTTTGTGTGCTGTGTTGCTACTGTTTCAATAACACTCACAACGACAGCTGAATTTGGTGCCAGCTGATCCATAGCATCACCTAATGCCAGAATCTCTGTTTCTGACGGTACAGCAACCACATTTGCAAAACGCTGTTTGGTCAATTTTTCCTTGCCATCTTCTTGATACATAATCCCCAATTCCGTACTTACGTGTGTTTTCATTTTGCTTCCTCCAATTCGTTGATTTGTAAGTTGCGCCCCTTACACCTCTATAACGAAATTTTCGAGGCAAATGTAAAGCGATTTTTTTATTTTTTTTGAAAAATTTTTTTAATTTCGGAAGAAATCTTGATTTAACAGTCTTCTTTGAGAAGCCCGTAATTTTCTGCGGCAATGGTACCGCATTTGCCGAGTCATTGTTTCATCCTCCAATAATCGTGCAACTAATTTTTGTTCCCTGCTGTCTAACGCTTGCCAAAAATCAATGGCCAACGTTCGGGCATCAATTATCGAAAAAGTTTCCGGCAAATACGCAATCACCGTATCTCCTAACTTTTCTCTTTCTGCCTGTTTACGCTGTTTTCTGCGGATATCTGTCGCTTGCCAAACAAGCTTTTGAAACAATAGCCCTTTAGGCCAGACCTCTTCAAAAGCTTGTTGCGTGGCAAAAGGCTCACTAAGCTTACAGCAAATCAACCGCAGTTCCTGCAAGTAATCATCAAAATCTGCTTGTCCTTCTGAAATTCCAGCTCGACGCAAAATCTTCTCAAAAAAATCCTGATGAAGCAGCAACCACTCATTCAATTGTCCTCTCTCCATTTTATACATCCTTTATTTTCATTCCGGCCGGTACCTAAACTGTAACAAATTCATCTATCTACGTACTTTCGGAAATCCAACGAAAAAAATCGAAATAAAATAAAAAAAACTGAAAAACCTTTCGTAATTATTTAAGGATTACTTTTTTTACAACTAATTAATCAAGGATGTGTTTATGTATGGAAAATTTTTCTTGTCTCAAAACAGGTGAACCAATCAACATTTCACCGGAATTTATCACAGAGATTCCTCTTTCTTCGATCACAGAATATTGCCAGACCCGAATTTTTCAACCGGAAAATGTTGCCTGTCTCTGTGAGAAAATCGAGCCGATTGCAACAATTCATCCCTATAAAGTTATTCACGCCCTTTTGCCGATTGCCCGGAAAGAGTGTTCCCACTCCTTGGTGCTGACTGCTGAGGATTTCCGGCAAGTGGCGGCTACACATAAAAAAATCACAGAGTCTTTGCTCCATGATCATTTACATATTCAACCACAACTGTATCGCTTTGCACTTGCTGCAGTCTTTGATCAGTGTAAATACAGATTGCCTTGTAGTTTGCCAAACTATTGCCTCATTCCTCTTGGGGGAGTAACAGAAAAAGATACGATATGGGTCAATCCGGCACAAATTGCTGCGATCAGTGAAGAACTCAACTGCACAGAATTGATTTTACGAAATGGGTTTCGAATCGCTTGTAAAATGTCCCGTCAAAGTATTCATAACAGTATGTTACTGGGATTTCTTTGCCAAGGAATCATTAAACGGGAATGGCAGTACGAATCCCTGCAAAGTAATCTGCCGCTGCAAGAATACCTGCATCTTCCCGGAACTCGTGAGATCAATCATGTAATTCAGAATCACCGCGTTGCTGACATTCCCGGCAAGCGTGGCGATTGGTTTCGCTCCTATTTTGACGAAAATAAAATCGAAGTTATTCGTGCATTAACTGAAAAAGAAGAACGACTTTTGGAGAAAAATCGTTTATAAAAACAGCCCCAACCACGTTAAGTAAACGTGGTTGGGGCTGTTGGTTTAAATTGTAGCTGATAGTTTTTCTGTTACTTCACCATCAACACACTGCATGGTGCGTTATTCACGATATATTGGGTGGTTGATCCGGCTTTTTCTCGAGTGATGGAGCCCATGCCTGTTGCCCCCACAATAATCAAATCCAAAGAATGAGCTTCCGGAATCGTTCGGGTGATGTAGACTTTTGGATTACCGACTTCCACGATAGGCTCCACTTGCTCGATCCCGGCTTCTTTTGCATCATGGATTCGTTTCAGCATATCCATTTCCACTTTTTCTTGTTCTTCTTTCAAAATTTTCGTATAGGCGTAAGAACTGGTGGACAATTCTTCTTCATTGATAATTGCTGCGATAAAGAGTCTTGCTTGGTTGTAACTGGCAATTCTGATTGCTTCATCAAATGCGGCATCGGCATTTTTTGATCCGTCAATCGCTACTAGAATTTCATTGTATCCATTCATTGGAAACGCCTCCTTTTCTTCATTATACCATTGCGGGAACAAAGACAAAATAATTTAAGTTTGCGGATGCTTATCGTTTTAATCACTTGACTCATTCTTTGTACTCGAAAAAATTTAGTTGCTCTCCAATCAAAAAACAACGAACCGTCAAATTAGCAGACGGTTCGTTGTTTTATCTCGGACTAATTCCGAGTGAAATTCTTCCAAATCGACTGATACGAGTCACTTTCCACGCTGGTGACCACACAGTTTCAACAGTGACTTTTTCGATTCCATCAATTTCAGTTAATGCTGCCCCAATTTCACTCGGAACGGTCGCCATACAGCCACAGCCCATCGAAGTGTAGGTAAGAACTACATGACAATGCCCATTTTCCTCCAAATTGATTTCATAAACCAACCCTAAATTATAAATGTCCAACCCGATTTCCGGATCATATATGGTTTGAAGTTTCTCGATTAGCTGCTCACTCACCGTGGCTGCCAGATCATTCACTTGGATGTCATCTCTCATACTTTTGCCTCTTTTCCAACTACCAAAAATAGTTTATGTGTATTTTTTCATAAAGCGTGGCTTTTTTCAAGGGGAATTATGAACTTTTTTTCATTTAAATCTAGAAAATTTCAAGCGTTGTGTTAAAATACAATTAGAATAAATAGATTTATTATTCAAGAGACAACAACTGGTTTGAAAGGAGTGTTCCAAAATGACTGACAATCAGCCAAAGAAAGATATTAGAATTAGAAGCAAAATTTATGATAGTATGGTTAAATCTCCTAACCGTGCATTGTTACGGGCAACAGGTATGGGGGATGCAGAATTCAAGCAGCCGATTATTGGCGTGATCAGCACTTGGGCCGAAAATACTCCTTGTAATATTCACTTGGAAGACTTAGGAAAAATCGCTAAAAAAGGCATTAAGACAGCAGGCGGTTGGCCCGTTCAATTTGGCACTATCACCGTTTCAGACGGTATCGCCATGGGAACCCCCGGCATGCGCTTTTCTTTACCTTCACGGGATATCATTGCTGATTCAGTCGAAGCTGCCATCAGCGGACACAATTGTGATGCCTTTGTTGCAATTGGCGGCTGTGACAAAAATATGCCCGGCTGTATGATTGCTATCGCTAATACTGATATTCCTTCGATTTTTGTTTACGGTGGAACTATTGCACCGGGGAAATTAGATGGAAAAGACATTGATTTGGTTTCTGTTTTCGAAGCAATCGGGAAATGGAACCATAACGATATGACCGAAGAAGAAGTGCGGAAAATTGAATGCAATGCCTGTCCTGGTCCTGGAGGCTGCGGCGGGATGTACACTGCCAACACGATGGCATCCGCCATTGAAGCAATGGGCATGAGCTTACCCGGGTCATCTTCGCACCCAGCTACTACCGAAGCAAAACTGCGGGATGTTGAAGAAGCTGGAGAAGCCGTGATGGAGCTGTTGAAAAAAGGCATCTATCCAAAAGACATCATGACCCGTAAAGCCTTTGAAAATGCAATCACCGTAGTTATGGCTCTAGGAGGTTCTACCAATGCGATCCTCCATTTGATGGCGATGGCACATGCGGCCAATGTTGAATTGACCTTGGATGATTTCAACGATTTCCAAGAAAAAGTACCACATTTGGCAGATTTGAAACCAAGCGGACAATACGTTTTCCAAGATTTGTACGAAGTCGGCGGCGTTCCTGCCGTTATGAAATACCTTTATGAGAATGGCTACCTCCACGGAGATTGCTTGACCGTAACCGGTAAAACTTTGGCTGAAAACTTAGCCGATGTTCCTTCATTGAAAGAAGGACAAAAAGTCATCATGCCGCTAGAAAATCCAAAACGAAAAGATGGTCCATTGATTATTTTACACGGAAATTTAGCTCCAGAAGGCGCAGTTGCCAAGGTTTCCGGTGTGAAGGTTCGCCGTCATGAAGGTCCAGCAAAAGTCTTTAATACAGAAGACGAAGCCATTAATGCGGTATTGACGGATGAAATTGTCGATGGTGACGTGGTGGTCGTTCGTTTCGTAGGTCCTAAAGGTGGTCCCGGCATGCCGGAAATGCTCTCTCTATCTAGCATGATTGTTGGGAAAGGGCAAGGTGAAACGGTTGCGCTATTGACAGATGGACGTTTCTCAGGAGGAACCTATGGACTGGTGGTAGGACATATTGCTCCAGAAGCCCAAGATGGCGGACCGATTGCGTTGCTGCAAACCGGCGACTTAGTAGTTGTCGATCAAGACACCAAAGAGATCACGATGAAGGTTTCCGAAGCTGAACTTGCCAAACGCCAAGCAGCTCTCGTGATTCCACCGCTACATTCCCGCGGTGTTCTTGGAAAATATGCTCATATTGTTTCCAGTTCATCTAAAGGTGCCATCACTGATTTCTGGGAAAAAGAATAATTTACTCTCCTAAAAATGGTTTCCTTTTTCAATGGCACTTCCAGTATACTAAGTGTAAGGTTTTATTCGCTGTGAGCGAAAAACCTTGCACTTTTTTTAAAAGGAGAAAAAGACAATGATCAAAAATCTGCTGAAAAACTATAACTTTCTTCTTGGTATCGGCCTTTTGCCTCTTTCCTACTTAGAATTGATCTCAGACGGTTTGTCCCGTTGGTTTGGTGTTCTCTTTTTCGTTGCCTGTCTTCTTCACCTCGGTATCGGATTCTACGTCGTACGCACACAAGAAAAATAATCAGCCACGCTGCAACGATGCGACGTGGCTGATTGTTTTTATCTTGTCGAATGAAACAGGCGCTTTCCAACTATATCAAATACATTTGCCAAGGAAACTGTCACTAAGGCTGCAACAATCATTTCAACTAATCCATTTGACGTAATAACCGCACCAATCATGGCTAAAACAGCGGTTAGTGATTGATAGCCTAAGTCGTGACCAAAAATCAAGCCCATGAGTCCAAGAACCAGAACTGTGTTGGTCAATGAACCAATCAAGCCAGCGATCCCATAGCTGATGTTATGGGAGATATTTTTCCTGCTAAATAGTGCAAGGACCAAAGCGGGTGTGACACCTACCAAAATACGTGGCAAGATCGCCACAACGATCGCTAATAAATTTCCCTGCTCACTTCCCGGAGCCGGCACAAAAGGCGAGAAAACAAAACTTGTCGGACTAATAACAATCGTTGCCCGATAAAGGCTTAGTAAGCCGAAAACCAATCCAAGAAAAGCCCCTCTTTTGTATCCTAAAAGAATGGAACCAACAATGACCGGAATATGCATGGTAGTAATCGCAAACGGACCGATCTGCAAAAAGCCTAATGGTGTGGCATACAATAAAAACTGAATAGCAAGTAGAATTGAGGTATACACTAATTTTTTCGTTCGAAGATTATTTTTCACGATTTTTCTCTCCCATTTTTGACAACTGCCTGCTTATTCATCTTCCCAAGTCGCTAGTCGAGCAACAAATTATCTGCGCTTAGCTAAATTCTCCGATTCATGTATAATAGAATAGATGATTCATTATAATTGCTTAAAAAATCGGACTCGATAATGGCAGTTATCCTTCTTTCACTATTAATGACACCAACGTCATTAAAGTGATTATATACTAAAGTGACACGGGTGTCATTATTTTTTTGAAAGAGGTGAGCAATTTGGCTAGCATTTCCAATGAAACGCGGAAAAAAATGAAGCGCGAAGCAATTTTAGAAGGTGCTCGTGCCGTTTTCAGCAGAAAAGGGCTGATTGATGTGACCATGAAGGACATCATTGACGAATGTGGAATCAGTCGCGGCGGCATTTATCTGTACTTTGATTCGGTCGATACGATTTTCACCTCGGTGCTCAAGGAACGTAACACTCGAAAATTTGACGGCATCCGATCAGCAATCAAAGAAAATCAACCTTTTGAAAAATTGCTGGATGATTATTTTGCCGAACACAAGGATCGCTTGTTAAATCATGTCGGAAACAGTTTGCTGCGGGCAACCTATGAATATTATTATACCCACAGCTCTGAAAAAGATCATGCTTTCCAACAAGCACAAATCAACTCCAGCCAACAAACAATCTATGAAATTCTAAAACTGGGTGTTGAGCAAGGAATTCTGGAAAATCAAAAATTAGAGGAATTGGCTGAAACCTTCATGCTTCTTATCGAAGGATTGGGTGTCCTGGCAATTACCGGAACGATTACTGAAAAACGCATCGATGATCAAATCGAGATGATGCAATTTATGCTGCCGAGGAGAAAGTAATTTTTACTTGTTTTATTAATTACGAGTTCTTAATTTCCATGTCTAGTCAAAAAAGCACAATGTCTGTGAGAAGGGGAGTTTTACCTCCATCTCTTACACTGTGCTTTTTGTTTTGCCTCGCTTAAAATTTTGCCATTTGTATCCGCTAAATCTTATTTTTTCGGTTGATAGAATAGAGGAATACTTACCATTTCTCATAAATCACTATGGCACTTCCGCCAATAATGATCATTAAACTAGCGAGCATCCCTAGCCATAAACGATCTGTCGAACCGGTTAGAGGTAAAGTTGGTTTAAAACTATTAATTAAGGTGATCGTAGTAGTGTCACTTGACAGTGTAAACGATTTGTCATCTGATTTGGTATAACTGGCTAACTCTGTAATCTGCTTAACAATATACGCACCAGCCGGTTGTGGAGCAAATTTGGCAGTACCGTTAGAATCTGTTTCAGCGGTAGCTAGTGCTGTGCTATCACCTGCTTTATAAAGCGCAACCTTAACATGAGGTACCTTCAATTCGGTTCCCGTTTGGTCTTTGAGCTCTACATCAATGATATAGTCAGTAGCAGTCAAAACATAAGTGTCAGGTACTCCACTGGTAGAATATCTATAAATTCTCTCAGAACCTGCAGGTGCACTAATTGAACCAGTCCCGACGTTTTGCCATTTCAGTTCACTCGTTGCAGTAGCATTAGGCAAAACTAGATTTTTATCTACAGGTGCGGTTAAACTGGATGTAGTAAACTTCGAGCCAAAAGTAATTTGTCGCAATGCTTTCATATCAGTCAAAGCATTTGCCATAGTAGTAACCTTACTAGTGTCCATGTTACTAAAATCTAATTTGGTAATGGATGCTGCTCCCCTAAAAGAAGCATTCATACTAGTAAGAACCGGTGTCTTCCACTTGCTTACATCAAATTCTGTTAGTGCAGATGCACCGCGGACCATCTCTTGCATGTTTACTAGGCTACTTGTGTCCCAATTTGAAACATCTAGCATTTGGAGATTCGTAGCATTATTAAACATGCTCTGCAATGTGATAACTTTGCTTGTATCCCATTTAGAAACATCTAATGTTTTTAGACTTGTCGCACCACTGAACATCTCTTGCATCTTCGAAACTTTACTCGTGTTCCAATCTGAAACTTCTAGTGATTGAAGACTTGTTGCACCGATAAACATATAAATCATGTTGCCAACACTTTCTGTATTCCAATTATTGGTTCCAACGATTGTAGTTAAGTTTTTAGCTCCATTGAACATAGAAGCAAATGAAGTTACCAATCCTAATCCCCAGTTCGTTGCATCTAATATTTTGATTCCAGAATTCGCAAACATTGACGAGGCCGATTTTGCCGCAGTTAGCTTCCATCCGCCGGTATCAGACATTTCTGTTAAACTAGAAGTATTTTGGAACATACCGGTAACATCGGTAACAGCAGCAAAGTTCAATTTATCTGCACCAGAAATTTTTGTAATGTTGTCTAGTTGAGCAAATAAGTAGATTGAAGCAGCGTTCAATGTAATTGCACCGTCAACACTAATAGAAGTAAATGTAAATTCATTTTTATACTGATACCAAGGTGAAAGACTATCCGTTGGTGAACTAGTGGTATTATTAGGAAAGGCACTCCAATTGACCACACCAGTTGTACCCGATCCTAGATGCAAAACACCATCCGTGCTGATGTACCATTTCACTGTCCCAAAAATCCCTTTTTTTAAAACCTCCGTTTTCGCCACTGTGTCGACTGTCGTATTAGTAACGGTATCTTGAAACGGTTCTGCTGTATATACATACTTCTCTAAACCTGCGTCCCCATAAGTCCCAGTATTATGCGCACTATCCACATCGGCTCCCTTTGTCCAAAAACCTACCGTAGTAGCCGCAGATTTCGCCATAATTTTTGCTGAATACCCTTCAGGAATCAGCGGCGTAATCGCCTTTTTAATTTCATCAGCCTGTTCACTTAGTGTGGTCGATAAATCAATCGTAATTGTTTGGTTATCTACCGTTACTGTGGTTCCTGTAACATCACCAAATGCCGCAATACGATTAAGCAAATCTGTTTGAAGTTGCGCAAGATTAATCGCGTCTTCGTTAGATTCTGAGGTTCCTGAAGACTCAACTTCACTAGCAGTTGTTGCTTGAATCGAATCAGTGGTACTGGTCACTATACTACTGTCAGTTGCAGATTCTGAAGTTTCTTCTGGTTCACTGCTTGCTGTTGTCTGTGAGGTTTCAGTGGATGACTCTGCTTGGGTCTTCTCTGTCGTCGCCATAGTGGACTGCGTAGTTCCAGCAATAACGGGGTAAATTGGAACAAACAATTGGATACTTAGCACACCGATGACAACCAATTTCAGCAAGCGATGACTTCCTTTTTTAGAAAGACCCTTCTTTATTTGCAATAAAATCTTGGAGAAGCAATGAGTCAAAAATGATTTATTCATATTTTCTCCTCCCAACGTTTACGAATTAAAACAGTTCCGCCGATAACCGTGCTTAGAAAAATACTTGTGCCAAGTAACGCCTTTGTTAAAGAAATCTTCCAAACATCACCACTTGTTTGCATAATTGTTGTGGTATTCTTTTGACCAATAGTTTCGTGATTTGATCCTGAAACATTATTGTCTATCAGTCCAGACTTAGGTTCATAAGTAAAATCATCGGTGACCTTTCCTGTTGCATCGGTATAAGGCAATTGAAAAACAATCGGAGCAGCAGGTTTGTTGTTACCACTGCCGGCTAATTCCTCCAGTAGGTAATAACCTTCCACCAAGGTTGCTGTATCAGCATACATCGCTTGTCCATTCGTATCAGTAATCAATTCGATGGAAAAAGCTTGTTCCTTAGAAGCAATTGTATAAGTCGCAGAATCGGTCGGCACAATTTTTTCATCGTTGATAGGTAAAATACGGGTCAGTCGATAATGTACATTTGCTACAGGTTTTGTTGCTTGCGACACGGTGGAAGAACTTGCAGTCTCACGCTTCACTATGGTAACTGACGGACTGTTCACCCCATTCGCAGCATAGGCCATTTGTCCTAGCATAAGCCCAACAATGCTGATAATCAGCATACTAAACAATCGTATGTACTTCATGCAAAATCCTTCCTTTCTTGTCACAGCATTTAGTAATTTATTTTTCTCAGTGATTACGTTTTCAATCAGATGTTGTGAAATAGCCTTGTCAGATGATTCGTTTATTCATCCTCTTCCTCGTTTCCATGTTCTAATTTTTCTATTGGCGTTCCTGCTTATTCCTAAAGTGATGATAAATTAGCCAGAAAAGAAGGAGTACTAGGAATAGCAGCAATACTGCGATTCGGATCGTGTCTAGCGTCCAAACTGTTCGATGAGCGGTTTGGACCTCTTTTGCAGCTTTTATAGGAACGCGTTTGCCATAAACAATCAAACGATGACTATTGATAAATAATGGTGTACAAGTCATCAGTGCTACGATATCTTTATTCTCCTGAATGTAAAAGGCTTCTATCGCGGCTTTATCATTAGGATCCACAGTTTTTTGATCGTACACTTCATACGCTAAATTTTGACCAAACGTATTCAAATAAAAGACATCACCTTTTTTCAAGTAGCGAATATTATCAAATAAAATCTGATTGGCTAATCCCGAGTGTCCGGTAATGCCGCTAAGTGTATTTTTTCCTCCAATGGGCAATGTCGTCCAAGGTAAGGTTCCAATCCCTTGGTTTAACGTCCATTCAGAATCACCAAAATAAATCAGCATGTTGGTTAGGTTGATACTGGGAATATTGATATAACCGATGGGCTTTTTTAAATCTTTTTGAATGTCAGTAATGTTGACTTCTTCCGAGGCTTTTCCTTTTTGCTGGTGATAGATCATCTCGTTGTATTTTTTGATTAACTCGAGTGTAGTATTCTTTTCTTCAGGTATTTTCTCTTCATAAGTCGTAACTACGCTTTTACAGTGATTCTGAGTGACCAGATCATAAAAAATAGGTACTATAAGTAAAAGAACGCCAAGAAAGATGACACTCCCAAAGATCATATAGACCTTTCGTCGTCCCTTCTGCGTTTTTTCTATCTTTTTTCTTACCACAAAAGTTGATCACCTCTTTTTTCTCTGGTGCATTTCGATTGTTCAATAACTCACTAATTCAATTAATTAGGTAGTAAAACTAGACCTATTCACATTGTTTCCTTCTATAATTGAATTATACCTTCTTTTTATGTAAGTAAAACGGCAACTTTTGACGTGTTAAGGATAATTTTTGACTTTCTCCTGTTTCCCATTATTTTTCGTCACTAAATAAAAAAACTATCGTTCATTTTGATTAATAGCTCAAAACAAATGATAGCTTTTTTCAATAGGATAGAAATTTTTTTCAAGTTAATCAGTAAAATCGGCAAAAGTAAATGAATTTAATTGAAAAAATGACCTTCACTGATAGTTTTTTCATCCCATTGCCATTTGATTTAAATAAAATCATACTCTGTATTCTAATCGTTGTCTTCGTTTCATCCTCCGAACTTCCCTCATCCGCTGTTTTTCCATCACTTCCAGCAAGTACTGTCCGCATCGCCCCAGTACACTTGCTTCACAAAAATTATCCACAACATGAAGTTCATTAATAGCATACGGCAAACGATCGATATCTTCTTGCAGGAGCTTTGTCTGTAAAGTTCGCGCCAGAGCCAAGTGTTCCTGTCCTTGTTTAATGTGCTGAATCATTTTCTCCAAATTCTTTTGCCGTAAGCTTTCGATTCCTTTGCGAAATTCCTCACTGGCATCATCGGAAACATAACTAATTTGAAACGCTAATGCTTTGATTTTTTCTGTCGACATCCTTTTCCTCAATTCATCCTTTTTTGTGGTGCAAAAGAGATATGTAAAATAGAGCACACTCTGTTAAATTTCTCTTTCTAATGTTTTTTGCATCGCCGCAAAGAACCTCCCCCAGTGAATGACCGTGGTGAGATACTCCTTTGCCTCAATGACCATAGCAATAGGAGTTACCTTTTCTTTTTCTAGATAGAATAAACTCATTTCTAAGTTGCAAGCGACATTCAAGCATACTTGCCCTTTTTTAAGTAAGCGCAACGCATTACCGAACTCTGCTCGTTTAAATTTATCTGACCCTTGTGAAAAATAATCCATCGCCATTTCTGCATGGCTGATAATTAAAGTTGCGTACATTTTTTCTTCTTGTAACGGCATTTTCTTCCTCCAGATTTTCTATTTTCACTAATCCAAGAGTAAGTACGCACGATTTGGGAAAATCATAGAAAACTGTTCTATTTCTGCATCAAATTTCTTTCGCACATTCTCTGCGTTACAATTAAGCTCAAAAATAATTGCTTTCATTTGTTTATTTGCTTCTTGATTCATCTCCATTTTTTCTCACTTCTTCCTATACTATTTTCCTTATATCTGCCTTTCTATTACTATTTACGCATAAAATATGTAATCTTTTTTTTAATAAAAAGAATTTAAACACACAACGCTCGACAACAACTGCCAAGCGCTGGTGTTTGCTCTATTTATTTGTGTGTTCAATGTGCTTTCTAGCCAAGTTTAGATTATCAGAAAATAAACGCCACAGATTTTTCCTAAAACACCCCAGCAACTACACCCAAGAAACAAAGGAGAAAGATACTCAAAATAATTGAAATCGTCTTATATCCTTTCGTGTATAGACCTACGCATAAGAAGGTAATGCCTAAAGGTAATAGTCCTGGAAAAATCTGATCAACGATACTTTGCAAGGTTGTCTCCGTTCCACCAATTTCGAAAGTTAGCGAGGTACTTAACGTCACCATTGTCGCAATCATTGCCCCAATAACAGACAACCCTAGAATTGAAGCACCATAGGATAGCTTATCAATCAAATGATTATCTTCTGACTCATCAATAAACTTCGTCCCCAACACATATCCATACCTAGTTGAAAGACCTTTGAAAATAAAATGCACTGCTGTATAGAGAATAAAATAAATGAGTGGACCCAAAATATTACCACTTTTTGCAAAAGAGATTCCAATACCAGCAGCAATTACTCGAAAGGTACCCCAGAAAAAGGAATCCCCAATTCCCGATAAAGGACCCATCAATCCTACTTTAATTTTATTGATTGCACCTACATCAAACGCAGGATTTCTAGCCGCTTCTTCTTCCATTGCGACTGAAAGACTCATGACAAAAGGGGAAATATGTGGCGTGATATTGAAGGTTTCCGTATGACGATGCAATGCTTCATAATATTTCTCATCATCAGGATAAATTTTTCTCAAGGATTTTTCGATACCATTCATTTGACCGTAGGACATCATTTTATCAAAAGACCATGAGGACTGGATGGTAAACGACCGCCAGAAAATGCTTCGCAGTTCTTTTCCACCGATGAGGGAATTTTTCGACTTATTCATTAGAACACCTCTTCTTCAAAGGACAGTTTCTGTACAGCAAGAAAAGCGACACACAACCCTACGACGGCTACACCAATTACATCCATTTTTAGATACATCACCGCAATAAAGCCAAGGAACAAATAGGGCAGCATTGATTTATTTGCCATCATCCTGATTAATAATGCCAGTCCTACGCAAGATAGAACGCCTGCGGCAACATCAAAACTATCCAAAACAACTTGTGGAACGCTTTCAATTAATCGATTGATTGTTTCTGTCCCAAAATAGGTTGCGGCAAAAACTAAAATCCCAGAAGGAATCCCAACGATAATCGGTAGCGCAGAATAATGATAGCGTTGCGCCTTTCGAAAATTTTGCTGATGCAGGGCTGCTTCGATTTTATTGTTAAAAAACGTAATTGGCATGGCGTAAGCAAAATTCCGCCACATTTGCAAAAAGATTGAAAGCGGTAAGGCTAGAGCTACAGCCGTTCCGACACCTTGCCCACTCTGAATTGCAATAGCGGTTCCCAAGACACTTGAAGCATATACTTCAGGAGGTGTCGCACTACCAACCATGATTGAGCCCATAAACATTGCTTCCAAAGTCGCTCCGATTATCACTCCTGCTTGTACATCACCAAGAATCAGTCCAACGAGAGGTCCCGTAAAAAGTGGTCGCCCCATCATGGAAGCACCAAAAGTGTATTCATCAATTGATGCTAAAAAAGCAACAACTCCCAACAAAATTGATTCAATCATTGTCCTTCCCCTCACTACTCTTTAGCGGATTGACCGGTTTATCTGTTGGAACAGCTCGACACTCCACCCAAATTCCTGCCTCCGCTAGTTTTTGTACACATTGTTTTTCCTCTGCATCAAGAAATACTGAACTAGTAATTGGTTCACGTCCTTCTTTTTTCTTGATATTTCCTAAATTGATTTGTTTTACTTCCTCTACTTCAAGTCCGAGTTTCATTGCATCATAGACAGTATTGACGATAACGAACACATCATATTTCTTTATTTTTTCGCCATGCAATAACTCAATCGCCTCTTCGATTGTTTTGGCAGCAAATTTAACTCCTGTTGGTGCGGCCATTTTTAACATTTTTTGTTGAAACTTATTTCCTGCTACTTCATCATTTGCTATCAAAATACAGTTGATTCCTAAAGAATTACTCCAAGCAAAGGCCACTTGACCATGGATAAATCGCTCATCTACTCGTAATAGCTTAATCAAAAGTTTTCCTCCTCTCCAAACAACTCATTCACAAAAAGAATTCCCTGCTTACCAGAGGCAATCCCTTTTTCAATCACTTTTCCGGTATCCTGCTCTAAGCTAGCCGCTACTTCTAATATGAGTGATAAATTAACGCCACTAATTAGATAGAAATTTTCTCTTTCATGGTAGTGGGCAAAAGCATTTGACACACTTCCACCAAGAATATCCACCAGAACTATCAAATCATCTTTCTCAGATAAATGTGAAAAAACAGACTCAATCTCTTTGATGATGTCAAAGTTCTCCTCTACGTAAGCTGTCAGTATAGAAATATCCGGGCGTTCTCCAATGATAAATTCTACAGTTTTCTTTAATCCATCAGCTAAATAGGAATGAGTCGCAATCAGAATTTTTCTCATTACATCTATCCCTTTCTATTAGTATTCGACAACACGATAATATCTTCTGGTATCTAACGAATGGTTTCGAACCATTTCAAGATGAGCACTCACACGTTCCAGCATCGTTGCCATTACCATAGGAGACATATATTTTCGCAATGCCTGTGGAATTCCTTCCAAAGCAAAATCTGCGGTATCAAAAATTTCTACTACATCACTATATTTCGTCACGAATCGTTCCACACGATCGACAAGTGGTCGCGCTTCATCTTCTCCTTTAAGCAATACAAAGCTCATCTCTTTTTCTGTCATTTCAATTGTGCCGTGGAAAAACTCAGCTGCATGAATTGATTTTGTAGCAATCCACTGCATCTCCTCCAATACACACATTGCATATTCATAAGCGGCACCATAAGTATTTCCCGCACCAATAAACATATGAAATTTTGTCTCTTTGTGTTTTTCTGCGAATAAACGAGCTTCTTCATCATTCTCTTTTCTTACCTGCAATAAGACATCGGGCATTTTTTTAAGTGCTTGAATAAAAGAATCATATTCAGGGAATTCTGAACGATTTTTCATCAATGCTGCACCTAATGCAAAAAGTTGAACTTGTAATTCTTCCACCAAAGTATCGTTGTCTGCATCATTTTCTATTGGATAGTCTACAATCCGTCCGAGAGGGGAAGATTCATCTCCTACCAAGCCAATTGTCACTGCGCCCACACTGTTTGCATATTCTACGACTTCAATTGTTTCGGCTGTTGTTCCAGATAAAGAGGAAGTAATCAAAATTGATTTTTCATTTAATGTTTTTGGTTTTGTTTTTACTACTTCGGCTGCAATTTCATGGTAATACGTTATTGTAGAATTGCTTTTCAGCATATACGCTAATGGACTGATTGTTGCAAAAGTCCCACCAGATCCTACTAAATAAAGATTTTCATACCCCTCACTAACCAAATCTGCAATCTTAATTATGCGGTCAATTTGTGACACTGCACCATTCAATACCTTTAAGAAACGTTCCTCACTAAATCCTATCATCTTCTTACCTCCAAAGTTTTTTGTAAACAGAGCTTCGAATGGATTGATTGAAAACTCCGGATATTTTCAACCACTTTGATTTTATATCGAACCACCTATTCACGAATATAATATATCAATAACGACTTTTTATGTCAATTATTTTCAATATTTTATTTTTTTATAACAATTTTTTTGTTCTCATGTATAATGAATTTAGTATAGAAGGAGGCGTGATTCATATTGAATACAAAAGAATTAGCATTTAAAGTACGAGAAGATATCGATAACAACATATATTCATTTGGTGAAACAATCCCTTCTGAAAGAGAACTCGCTACACGCTATGAGATAAATCGTGCTTCTGTTAAAACAGCGATTGATACCCTTGTGTATGAGGGATATCTTTATAAAATTCGTGGAAGTGGTACCTATGTAATAAAAAACGACAATAAAAACCTTCAAATTAAATTCAAAGGTTTGTCTGACTTACTCGAACAAGAAGGCATCCACCCATCTAGTCGAATTATTGCTTTGGAAGTTAAACAAGCTGGATATCACGTGGGAAAATTACTTCAAATAAAAGAATCAGAGATGGTTTTTCACTTGCTTCGTCTTAGAAGTGGGGACAATATCCCGATATCTCTTGAAAATACGTATATTCCTTATAGCTTGGTCAAAAACATTGAAAATTATAACTTTCAGCTGTTTTCTCTCTATTCAATTTTAGCAGCCCACAACTATCAAATTGACCAGATTTTTCAAACTATCTCCAATACAAAGGTGAGAAATAACGAAGCAAGTCTACTAGATGTGGATGAAGGTACAAGTGGAATTAGTCTTTGTATTTCTGCTAAAACAACCACTGGACTGATTGTTGAGTATACGACAGTTACTGTACTTGCAGAATATGCATCTATTTATACCAAAAATTTTCAGAAGGGACTGAACACAAAAATTTATGCCCAGATTGATTAATCTAATTTCCTACGACCTAATTGACAAACTTTTTCAACTTATTGCCGAAAAGAATATATTACCCGGGCAAAAAATTCCTTCTGAACGTGATCTAGCGCATTTTTTTGAGGTCAATCGATTGACCTTACGCAGAGCCCTTCAAAAACTTGTTGATGATGGCGTTTTGCTCCGATATGCAAATAGTGGCTACTTTCTTGCAGAACCCAAGATTTCAAAAAGTAGTGATTATTTTTTTATTCCCCAAAAAGATAAATTATTAGTTGACCATTCTGTTGAATTACAACAAATGAATAAACACGATCTTCCCATAGATGAATTAATTGATGATGAAACAAAATACCTGAAAGAATTCTATCTCGAAAAAATTGATGATAGACCAATCAGTATCTTCAGTATTTTTAAAGCGGATTCTGCTGTAAACAATTATCCGAAACTTTATTCAGACACTATGCCAGATAATCTATTACGAGTTCAGACAATTACAACGAAAAATTCGCCTAGTTTTATTTATGAAATGCTGGAATCAGATGAAGATGATCTGTTATTCGTGGAAGAGAAAGTATTTGAAGAAGATGAATTGATTGCAGTAGCACAAGCCTACACTGCTGGGAAGAAATGCACGATTCAGGTAGATGTTAAAACAGAAGTTCTCGATGATTGACAACGCAAAAAAGCCCTCGCTAGATTCTCAAAAGAGTCTAGCGAAGGCTTATTTGTTTTTTTCAATAAGGGACTAACAACATGAATACCTGACTGGTTGGCCACTGGCTTCTTATCAAGTATACCTAAGGATACAGCAAAATACTAAATGGATAGAACAAAATATTTTAGAATTATAAAAATATAGTCTACTTATTACCTAATTTAATTTTTGTATTTCGTCTATTTATTAAGCTAACTGCACTTATTAAGAGAGAAATAAATAAAGAAATAAATACAAAATCACCTTTAAATACAATATATCCAAATGATTGTAAATAGATTGAGACCAATAGGAATATAAGTAATTTAAAATTAATTTCTAACTTAATAATTCTTTTGGTATCAAAATATCTCATCAAATTAATAACAATATAACTTAAATTTGAAGAAATTATCGCACCCATAATTCCCATAGAAGGTATAAGAAGAAACGAAGATGACACACTTACTAGCGCTCCCGTAATGGTTGAAATCATAATCATTTTATTATTCATTGCAGCAGTATAAATCGAACCAAAATAAACAGAAAAACAATTTAATACTGCAGATACCAGTAGAAAAGGAACATATATCCAATAAGAAAAAAATTCACCTTGTAGAACAATTTTTGCAACATAAGGGATAACTGTAATTAAATAACTACACGACAATATAATCAGTATATAATAGATAGAAAAAACATTGGAAAAAAATTCATTTGATTTCTTTTTCTTAATTTCCTTAGAAGCAGAGAATTGCCATGACTGTTGAAAAATAGAAGATAGCATATTTATTATTGATGGAAGTTTACTTATAGCGGTAAATATTCCAGCAATACTTAATCCTTCGAAAAACATCAAGATATATCTAGTGGAGATATTCGCAAACCACCAAGAAACAGAATTAGGTATCATTGGCAAACTATACTTTAACATTAACCTGATTAATTGCGTATCACGATTCCCAAAATTTATATATTTAAATAGCTTTAGTCGAAAAAAAAGATACAGAGCAGAGATAGAATTCCCGATTGCAATGGATAAAATATATCCAAATACTCCATACTTTAGTACTCCAACAAAAAGGATATTAAGAGAACCTAAAGAAAATGCATTGATGACTCCACTAAAAGCAAATTCTTTAGAATAACCCACACCTCTAGAAAATTGTGCGAACAACTGTCTTAAACTATATGGCAATATCATTAATAAAAATAATAATGGATACATATTACCTGATCCCCATGCTCCTATAATACAGATAATAGAAGTCACGGTTAGTAACTTAATCAATAATTGTAAGCTATTACTGAATACAGATATATTTGAGTATTCTGTATTATCAATACTAAATCTAAAAACTGCTTCATATAGACATAGAGTTACAAATGGCATTATTAAATCCACACTGTTATTTAATAATTCTGCAGTTCCGTACTGTGTGGGTGTTAAAAAACTTGTATATAGAGGCATCAAAAAGAACAATATTAATTTTGATAAAACATTGCCTATTCCAAAAATTATAGTATTAATTCCTAAAGTTTTAAATCTCGAATCGATACTAATTCTCTTCAAAAAATTGTTTTTTCCATTTTTCAATCTTCTCTACCTCAAGTATAATATTAGTTTCCCATGTATCATTCACTAAATCTTCTAGTTCAATAGAAACTCTATCCCGTTCAATACAAGGTATATAATTATTCTTTTTGATTTCTCTTGCCCTATTATCAATAGCAAGGATTATCGATCTCCTTCCATGCTGCAGTGCAAAAATTCCACCATGTAATCGTGATCCAATATAATCACAATCATTTTTTGTTAAAAAGTCATCAAAACTTCTTAAATTTGGGGGTAAAACATTGATGTTCTCTATTTCAGTGAGTTCGTTTAGATAATCTAAATCTCCAAGGCTTTGTGGCCAAAAAAAGATATTTTCATAGTTTTTTTTAATAATATCAATCATTTTTTTATCTTCATCAACGTTTCTGAAACTTGAATAGTGAGTCAAAGTAAAGATGACTGTCGAACTATGACTTTTTTCTTTTGGTATCAATTTGCAACGTTCTGGAGTAATTTCCCATAGTGTTGGACATCCAGTAACGATTGCCTGTAATCCCATTTCCTCCAGCATCATTTTTGTGGCTTGATCTCTAACACTATGAATATATTTTTTTGATAAAATTTTTTTATATAATTTCTTCGTATATAAGGTTGTTTTATCAGAATTATTCCCACTTCCAACACCGAACAAGATACTTTCTTTCTGCAATGAGGTATTGAGAATATTAATATTCCAATTTGGCATCGGGCGCAACATATTTTTATACAATAAATTTGTACCACAGATAAACTTTAAATCTGCTTTTGCAAAATTTTTCCTAAAACTTTTATTATACGCAAGTTGAAAATGATTTAAGGTATTCGTTCTTGATGGTAATCGCAATAAATAATCATTCTTAAAAAGTTCTATTGACTCGTTTGCTATAGATTTATTTATTATCTCGTCACCCACATTTAACGTCCCTATAGATGTATCAAAGAACAGTACTTTTCTCATTAATTTTCACTCCTATTTAAGATGATTCTATAATATTCAAGCAATTTAGGGGCTTCTTCTTTGATATCATAGCCCATTTCCTTTGTTTGTGAATAATTTCTATCAATATCTCCATGTAAGACATCAATGACTTTTTCTGACCATTTAGAACTTCCCACTTCTAATGGCATATAGAAACTTTTTGTTGAATAAAATTCTTTTGAAATTTCATTGCTAAAAATGCACGGGAGCCCTGATGATAGAGCTTCGACTCCAATAACTGGAAGTCCCTCATATAACGACGGCATAACGAATACATCAATTCCAGATAGAATTTTATCAATATCACTTCGTTTACCTGTAAAAACGACATATTCTTCAAGTTTCAATTTTTTTACTTTTTGTTGTAATTTTGATAATTCTTCACCAGATCCTACAATAAATAGTCTACTGTTAGGAACCTTTACCTGAAATTTTTGAAAAATACTTATTAAAAATTCTTGATTTTTTTGTAATGATAACCGACCAATATTGGCTAATAATATCTCGTCTTTTAGATTAAACTCATTTCTAAATTCAGATCTTTTTTTTGTTGAAAATTTATATTTATTAATATCTATCGCATTTTTTAAAATTTTAACTTTTCCAGAATCCATAAGTTTTTTCCCAAATAAAAAATACCCTGCCTCATTAGAACAAGCAATAAATTCATTACATATTTTAGCTAGATTTGCACATAATATTTTATTTCGAATGGCATTGATTTTTTTATCAGAAAATTTCGTTGCATGACTATGCGCAATTATATGTTGTATACCAAAATACTTAGCGTACTTTGCGACTAAGAAAGCTATGTTCACGGTATGAATATGTAAAATATCATACTCTTTACTATGGAGAGAAAAAAATTTTTTTATACTTGATTTAAGTAAAAATATTCTTTCCATTTTTAGTGCTGGCAATACATATACTTTAGATCCCATATCCTGAACAAATACGTCAAACTCACCACTAGGTTCATCAGAGAATAGAAGATAATCAAAAATAATTTTTTCTGAGAAATTACTCTGATAATTTTTAACCACAGCCCCAATTCCCCCAGTTGGTCGCCGTCCGATCACATTTAATACTCGTAACATGCTAATCTCCTTATCTATTTCTAATTAAGACTCCAGAAAAATTCGTACGGATAAACCCTATTCCAATCTGGTCTGTAAACAACAATTACCAAATAATAGATAAAAAAACAAATTAATAGAATATATGTCCAAAATAGTTTACTCTGCTTGAATCTTTTCATATAGTCCAATGAATTTGGTATCAATATTATTGCATAAATAGTGAAAAAGTCGCCTACTCGATCTAATAAACTAAAGCGTAACGATATTACAGTAATCGCCAACCCAAAAATAAAGGTATTAAACATTAGATTATTAATTCTATTATTTTCAAATTTATTAATATAAAGAAATAACAAAATCACGAGATTCACCGCAATGTTAAAAAAAGTAGCTAGTCTAGCTGTCCCATCCATATATGACGAATTAATATAATAGGTGTAAGTTGGAAATATTTTTAGAACCGTGTTAAATATAGGATTAAAAAACAATAAACCTAAAACTGTTGAAGAAAATAAAAATAAAACATATCTTTTCCTGAATTTAATTTTATTAAGAAAAATCAATACTAAGAATATTAGTGCTGTCTTATGAAATAATGAGGCCAACAAAACTGTTAAAACAAAATATCTTATTTTTTTTTCTTTTATCAAAAGATTGAAACCAAAAAATAATATTACCATTGCCAAACTTTGTCTCAATACGTTCATACTCAAATCAAAATATCTTAACATAAAGAAAAGATAGACACTAACCCATACTGTATCGGAAAATTTATTAATGAATAAAGCATAACCTAAACAGATGATGGCAGCAGATACTATAAACAGTGCTTGACTATTATCAGAAAAAAACTGAATAAATTTATTGAAATACAGATATCCACTTTCATATCTCCAAGTGAAATTTGAAACTGGCACTGTTTTTAGACTTTCAAATAATAACTTATAGTCGAGTGTATCATTTCCAACATTTATAGATCTAAACGCTGATAAACTAAAAAAAGCTACAAATGAAAAAAACAAATATGCTTTTTCTCTTTTTTCAAAAAAAGCCTTCAATAATAGTAAATATATTGTTAAAGCAAAGAATAGCCACATAAGTTCTCCCTCAATTAGCTTAAGCTTCTAATAGAATTTTCAATAACATCTGCCAATAATCTATGTTTATAATCAATAGCGATATAGCTAAATTTATCTTTTTGATATATTCTTTCTATTTCCTTCAACGAATTTATAAAATCTTTCTTATCTTTAAGAAGATTAACAGCATTACTCTCACTAATCCACTCATACTGACCTGTTACTTTGTGATTATATGTTTCTAATACTAAACATGGAGTCTTACTTATATAAGAAAATATCATACCATGCAATCTGTCCGTCACAACTAGACTAGACTCTGAGAAACTTGATAACTTAGATATTAGTACATCTTCTCTATTCTCCTTGTCCACATTAAAATCAACCACTGTATCGGTAATACTTACCTCATATCCCCTCTCCTTTAGTTGATTTGAAATCCAAGTAACTTCTAACCTATCTTTAGATTTTTCTCTATCATCTCTCAGACATAATAAAGCTTTCTTATTATTTGTTGATAAATTACCGGGCGTTGTCTTCATCGAAAATACTATATCAGGAACTAAATAGATATTTTTAACATCATTTTTTTTCAGTACAGAATATGACTTTTTATCTCTTAAAAAAATATGAATATTATTTCTTTGTTTAAATATATCTACTGTATTTTTAAATTCCTTATTTCCAATTTTTGAATTTGGAAAATAGACTGTTTGTGGAAATAGAATTACAGGATTAGATGTGAATGTATTCAGTATTTTTCTTCTTAATAATTCTTCACGGAAATACTCAATTCCGATATTTCCGCCACCTTTGATTGTTAAAATATCTTTTTTAGATATCTTCTCCTTTAGAAACTCGATCGAATCCAATGTTGAATCAACGCTAAATTCAATAATTTTATACTCAGGAAAGTGTGTTTCTAAAAATTCTCTGTGAGCTAAAGTCAGTGCATGATCTCCTAAATTAGGATAATCTGTACCAAGCATAACAAACATTTTAGGTCTTTCATCATCTAATTTAATCTGAATTGAATTTATCTTTTTTGTTCGCAAAGTAAACTTGATTAATTCTAGCTTTAAACCGAGAGGGATTCTTTTTTTTAGTTTCTCAATTATCCTATATCTTTTACTCATCAGTAATTTTTCTCCTCAAATATTTATCCGAAACAAATTGCATTAATTTTTTTGGGGCTATCATAAAAAAAATTTGGCTAGTAACTACATATAATAAATCAGAAAATTTACAATACCCTTCTTGATAATATGTGTAGATGGTTTTAATATAACTGATACAATTTATCTTATCTTTTCTTCTCAGATAATTATCCTCATTTGATCTAAAAAACAATCCTATTTCATCTAAATTTTCTGAGTAATATCCATTATTTAATGCATTAAGAAATAATTCTAGATCTTCTTTTCTCCGAACATCTTTATACCCACCTAATTTAATAATTTCAGATTTTTTATACATAACGGTAGGATGATTAAATGGACTTCTCCTTCTTGAAAATGTAATTATTTCATCAAACTTCGTTGGAACTTGTCGGATGCTTATGATATCTTTTGGTGTAGTGTAAAATTCAGCAATTTGTGTACCTAAAATAGTCAACTTGCTCTTTAGATTGAACATATTAAGTTGGTGCTCACATCTATTCGGCAAACTAATATCGTCACTATCCATTCGAGCGACTAATTCATTTTTACATATATCTAATCCCGCATTCAAGGCTAAACCGAGTCCTACATTCTCCTTTAATGAAACCAAGGATATGAAGGGAAATTTTTCCGAATAACTTTTTAACATAGAATCTAATTCTTCTGTTAATGGTCCGTCTTTAACAATAATAAAATCATCCGTTAGAATAGACTGATTTAGAATGCTCTCAATACTTTCCATTAGATATTCCGGCTTTTCTTTATAGTACACGGACATTAATACTGAGTAGGTAGCAAATTTATTCATTTTTTATCTCCTTCTCATCAAAAGTAATAACCAAATTTCCAAACGCCTTATTCGTCAATCGACCTATTTTTCCTGGTACATAACCTAACAAGCGAATGAACCAATTCATCCAAGAAAAGAGGTAAATATTTTTTCCATTTTCCTTTGCAATATCTCGAACCATATAGCTTGTCCGCACATACTCGTTGTTTTGTGGAAAAAATACACCGCTATCTTGATGATCTATACGTTCTTTGACAAACTGACAAAGATTTCCGACGTACAACATCGAACGCTCATTTTTAATATCGGGGAAAATTGGTAGTTTATTGGCTATTTTGACTAATTGCTGGTAATTTCCTTTGCTTCCCGGTCCATAAATCATCGGTGGTCGTAAAATTGCCACATGAAAATTCTCTGAATTAAGCGGATTTAACCCAATTTCAGCTTGTAATTTGCTATCACCATAAAAATTTGAGGGATTTGGTTTCGTTGTTGGTGTAATCACACGCTTTTTATTGATATTTGTTTCTTCCCCATAAATGATGATTGAACTCATGTAAATGAATTGTCCGGATTTCCCATTTAAATCCTGTTTATATTTTTGGGCTGTTTCGATAGAAAGATGCGTATTCACTTGATAATAAAGTTGTTTGGTTTCCTCACTCACGTTTGAAACATCCGCATGAGCGATCCCAGCAACATGAAAGATCGAATCATACCCCGAAAAATCCTTTTCTTTCCACGAACCATCCTTTAAATCAATCGTGTCAATCTGATAGGCATCCCCGAATTGTTGCATATAGGTTTCAAAAGAAGTGCCAATGTAACTATTAGCGCCAGTAATCAAAATTCGCTTCATTCTTTCTCTCCTTTATCCTTCAACGACCCGGTTCCGCCTTCTACCACACCATCACTTTTAAAGACTGCACCAATTGTGCCAAAGAAACATTTGACATCTAACCCAAAAGACATTTCCTTTGTATAGGTGCCATCTAGTTTTGCTTTGATTGGTATTTCCAATTCGTCACGTCCACTGATTTGTGCCAATCCAGTTAGTCCCGGACGGATGTCGTTTGCGCCGTAAAGGTCTCTTGCTTCAATCAAATCATACTGATTCCATAAGCAAGGACGAGGTCCAATGATTGCCATATCCCCTTTTAGAATGTTCCACAATTGAGGCAATTCATCCAAGCTGGTTTTCCGCAAGAATTTCCCGACTTTTGTAATAAAATAGTCTGGATTTTCCAACAAATGGGTCGGCATTTCTTTAGGAGTATCCACCCGCATCGTCCGAAATTTATAAATATTAAAGTAGCGTTTGTTCTTTCCTACCCGCTTTTGTTTAAAAATGATTGGACCTTTTGAATCTAGCTTGATTGCTAAAAACAAAAGCAGAAAAATTGGCGACAAAACAATGATGCCAATCAATGAAAGCAAGAAATCAATGCCTCGTTTAAGTCCGTTCCTATACACGTTTCCAACTCCTATTTATTCGAAGCATTCGCAAAACGAACGACTTCTTTGGCTAATTCATGATCATCCTTTGGTAGATGATCGACAAAATCCATCACTTTTTGGATGGAATACCCTTTGATATTTCCAACAAAGATTTTTTCATAAACTTCTTCATCGTTGCGTTCTTTGTCCAACAATAATTCTTCATACAATTTTTCTCCAGGACGAATACCAGTTTCGACGATTTCAATTTCATCTTCGGAATAGCCGCTGAGACGGACCATATTTTTAGCAAGATCCAAAATTTTGACCGGTTCGCTCATATCCAATACGAAGATTTCGCCCCCTTTTGCAAGGGCCCCAGATTGAATTACCAATCGGCTAGCTTCGGGTATTGTCATAAAGTAACGAGTCATGCGAAAATCTGTCACTGTAATGGGTCCACCTTTGGCGATTTGTTCCCGAAAAACTGGGATTACACTGCCTCGTGAACCTAAGACATTTCCAAAACGGACAGCAGAAAATTTGGTTTTTCCTGTTTCATTTAATCCCGTCACGATCATTTCTGCGATTCGCTTAGTAGAACCCATGACGTTTGGCGGATTATTGGCTTTATCGGTAGAGATCATCACGAAATTTTTGACGTTAGTAGCTTTTGCGGCTTCTGCCACATTTTTTGTACCATACACATTGTTTTTTACTGCTTCTCGTGGGTTGTACTCCATCATCGGCACATGTTTATGAGCTGCAGCGTGGTAGACGATATCTGGCTGATAGTGTGCCATGACTTCGAAAATTTTCTCTCTGTCTTGGACGTCAGCAATGATTGGTACGATTTCGGTTAGCTTGTCGCTATAGTTTATTTTCAATTCACGATCAATTAGATAGATGGAGTTTTCTCCATGACCTAGCAATAATAATTGCTTGGGATTAAATTGGATCACTTGACGACAAATTTCAGAACCAATCGAACCACCAGCTCCTGTGACTAAAATCACTTTATCCGTCAACTGATCTTTGATAGAATCAATATCTAAGGCAACTTCCTCTCGTCCTAATAAATCTACGACATCAATGGTTTTTAGACGAGACATGCTGATTTTACCAGATGCCATCTCTTCCATAGATGGCATCGCATTTACTTTTACTTTTAAATTTTCAAGAGTATTAAAAATTTCTCGTAGTTTTTTTCGTGACATGGATGGGATGGCGATTGTCACCATATCAATATCATGGGCTTGAATTAAATCCGGTAAATCTTTGATTTTCCCCAGCACTTTGACTCCGCTAAGATACGTTTTTACTTTATTGGGATCATCATCTACAAATCCGATCACATCGATTTCGCCGGCGGTTTTTGAACCTAGCAGACTGTTGTAAAGAATTCGTCCGCCTTCACCTGCACCGATAATTAATGTTCGTTTAGCTTCAACATCACTGACGCCATTCATATTTCGATGCTCTACGAACAAACGCCACGCTAACCGGCTGGCTACAATCAAAAAGGTAGACAAGATATAGGCAAAGACCTCTACTCTACGGCTATATCGATTTCCGGATACAAACAGAAACGCCATGATTGTCACAAGCTGACAGGTTGTCGCAGCAAAAATAGCAATCATTTCCCGCAAATTTGTGTAACGATTGATACGAGTGAACACTTTAAATATATAGCCATACAGCCAATACAATCCTATCGATATAAGAATCGTTTTTTGAATAAAATCTACCGACACCGGCAAAAACGGCCGCATGAAATAATACGTCGCGATATTTGCAAAAGCGATCAATAAGCTATCTACGATCACTAAAATAATTACTTTCCTTCTCCTTGTTAACTCGAACAACCCCATCATCCCCTAAAACAATCCAAATTTCTTCTTTTTCACTTCTGAATAGGCAGCAAAAGTAATTGGATCCCCATTCAGTAAATCCTTCGCTACTTGTTGCATCGCCGTGACTTTCTCTTGTCCAAAATCTTTGGCGATTTGTTCGTAGGCTTCCTTCATATAGAAATTGCGCTTATTAACTCCATGAGCGTCTGAAGCCACCATTTGAACCAAATTGTGCTTCACCATTTCTTTTGCGGTCTTTTGGATCGACTTGCCAAAGGTTCCCACATAACTGGGAGCGGTCAATTGCGCCAATACCCCCATATCTAGAAACGGTACCAAACGATTTGGTTCTTCCCGAAATTTTGCGTTTCGCTCTGGGTGAACAATGACGGGTGTCTTTCCCATTCCAATCAATTCAAAAAATAATTGCTCCGTATAAGCTGGAATATCCATTGTTGGAAATTCGATCAAGATATAAGTGTCTTCTAAGTCTGTGAAAAGAATCTCACCGCGACTTATATCCTCAAGCAAATCGCCAGTGATACGCACCTCTTGTCCTTCTAATACCGTCAAAGGCAATTGGCGACGATCTAATTCTTCTTGCAGGTGAAGAACACGGGGAACAACTGATTGCTTGGGATTGGTGTATTTTCCATTATTATGATGAGGTGTACAAAGAATGTGAGTGATACCTTGGCTGATAGCTTTTTCCGCCATAGCAATGCTATCCTCTATTGTTTGGGCACCGTCATCGATTCCCGGTAGAATGTGGCAATGTAAATCAATCATTCCGCTCGTTCCTTTCCTGATTAGTTTCCGTAGTAGTAGTAGTATCCTTGGTCTTTTGCATTTGCTGCACCGTTATATACGACACCTATCATTCTTGCTTGAACCATGTGTAATAATTCTTTTGCTTTTGTTAATGATTCTTTACGAGAGACATTTTCCCGAACCACTAAAATCGTCCCGTCCGCTTTTGATGCCATGATTTGGGCATCCGTTACCGCAACCACTGGGGGCATATCGAAAATAATGATATCGTATAAATTTCGTGCTTCAGCAATTACTTGCTCCATCCGCACAGAGCCCAGCAATTCAGAAGGGTTTGGTGGCTTAGGCCCACTGGTCAACACTGAAAGATTATCGATATCGGTTTTTTGTGCCGCTTCTAAGACACTTTGCGTGGTACTTAACACAGTACTCAAGCCAACTGCATTATTTAAACGGAAGGTTTTATAAACAGTTGGTTTCCGCATATCAGAATCTACTAATAATACTCGTTGACCAGAGTTTGCAAATACTACCGCTAAGTTGGCAGAGATGGTTGATTTTCCTTCTCCTGGTCCAGAAGAGGTGATTACGATGGTTTTGATTTGCTTGTCTGCGGAAGAAGCAAATTGGATATTGGTTCGAATCGTCCGATATTGTTCAGATACCGGTGAGGATTTATCTACTAATGTAATCAAACTTACCGCATTGGTTTGAGTACCTTTGCGTTCATTCTGTTTTTTCGCCATTTGATTTTTTTCTCCTTACTCCTATTGATGTATTATTTTTTCTTTCAGAAAAATTAGTTTGATTGTCGTGCCGTATACTATTCCACTAGGTTTCTTGGAAAAAGTGGAACTGGCATCCTTATTCCTATTGATGTATTATTTTTTCTTTCAGAAAAATTAGTTTGTTTGTCACGCCCTATCCCCATTCCACTAGGCTTCTTGGAAAAAGTGGAACTGGCATTCTTACTCCTATTGATGTATTATTTTTTCTTTCAGAAAAATTAGTTTGTTTGTCACGCCCTATCCCCATTCCACTAGGCTTCTTAGTAAAAGTGGAACTGGCATCCTTATTCCTATTGATGTATTATTTTTTCTTTCAGAAAGATTAGTTTGTTTGTCGTGCCCTATCCCCATTCCACTTGATTTTTTGGAAAAAGTGGAACTGGCATCCGTCTTATACTCTGGAACGGCTTCGACGGGAGGATTGGTTATCATCTGATTTTTTGATTGAAGGTAAAATTGGTTTCTTTTGTAAGGTTGTTGCTGCTAATTCTTTGGCTGTCATTTGTGGTACGGTACCCAGAATCGTGAACCCAAGATTGTCTGTGATGAATTTGTCGTCCTTCACTGTCCGATCCAATAATTCTAACAAGAAGGCTAATCCGACCCCAACCATCAATCCCAATACAATACCGATTGCCAGATTCAATTTATTGTTTGGCGAAACAGGTGTCATACTTGCGGAAGCTTTTGAGATGATTGAGATTTTATCAATGGTCATCGTGTCTTTCGCATTTTCTTGGAACACTTGTGAAGTGGTATTCGCAATGTGCTCGGCATCAATGGCTTTGGTACTTGTTGCTTTGATAGAGAACATTTGTGAATTTTGTGATTGGGTGACTTCAATCGAGTCTTTGATTTCACCCATAGTCAACTCTAAGCTGTATTCAGATTCCAATGTGTCTTTTACTTGATTCATTACAAGGTCACTGGTAATCAAATCTTTATAGGTATTAATCATTTGCAAGTTGGTGTTTACGTCGTTAACATTTGCATTTTCTGTTTGCGGCAGGGTAACGATCAACTGTGCTTGGGAGCTGTACTTAGGTGTTATGATGAAAAAAGTGATAAGTCCCGCCAATGCTAATCCAGCAAACATACTGATGATGATTGAAGTAATGTGTTTTTTTAGAATTTCAAAAATCTCTTTTAAGCTGATTGTTTCTTCCATTTTTTCTCCACTTTCTCTAGTTGATTGACTTCTTAATTCGCTTCAAGCTGAGCTTGTAGTTTTGTTTGAACCCGTGTTAATTCGTCTTCACTAACTCGTTGATAGGAAATCCCATCTTGCATGAACCCGTCACCTTGCAGCTGGTCTTGCTCAACCGTTCCAAACGCATCCCGATAATCCAATGCGATTTTCTTCATATCGTCAAAGCTCATGTCTGTCTTCACATTGTCTTCCATAGCATCTAGCACTTCTCGATATTTTGTGACACCATCGAGTGACAATATTTTTTTGGCAACGCCGGCAACAATTTGTCGTTGTCGTTCTTGTCGACCATAGTCCCCACGAGGATCTTCATGACGCATCCGAGAATAGGCAAGTGCTTGATCGCCATCTATAGTAATTTTACCGTAGTCAAAAGTGTAACTGTCTTGTGTAAATTTTTGCTCATTGGCTACTTCAACACCGCCAACTGCATCTACTAATTCTTTCAGCCCCTTCATGTTGATGGCAACATAATGATTCACCGGAATATCCAGATAATTTTCTACTGTATCCATTGACATCCCTGCACCACCAAAGGCATACGCATGGTTGATTTTATCTTCCGTGCCGTGTCCTACAATTTCAACATAGGTATCCCGAGCGATACTAACAATCGTTGTTTTCTTGTTTTCAGGATTAACTGCAGCCACCATCATCGTATCAGAACGGCCTACTTCTGTTCGACCCAAATCACCCGTATCGATTCCTAGTAACAAAACGGAGAATGGTTCTTTTTGGCTTAAATCAACCGTTTGAGTTTTACCATTATCATTTTTTTGTCGTTCAACGGATTCATAGGTTTTTTGTACGGAACCGCTCAAATCAAGATAAACTTTTGCCCCAACACCTACAATAACCGCCGTTAATGCAACAATCACACCTAAAACAATCAGTATAATTTTTTTCCCTTTTGACATACGATTACTCCAATCTCACTTTGGTAAATTAGTAATAGCTTCCGTCTTCCGTACTAGTATCATATTCTGTGCTTTCATCTGTTTGGGTATCTTCTTCATAGTATTGTGTAGTATTCTCTGTTTCAGACCAAGTATCTGAACTTTCCACAGAAGTTCCGACACCAATTTGTTTACTTAAAGTATCCGCAGATTTTTCAAATTTTTCTTTTAATGCTTCATTGCGAACTTGTGAGATACTATTCACAAGATTTAAGTAGGCATCATATGTGGCAGCATCTGTTGCTTTGCCATCCTTCAGCATTTTATCGATTTCTTTTTGAATATCCGTCACTCGAGTAACCTGTGCTGTAGCATAATCGAGGTATTGAATGACTAATTCTTTCCATTTACTGTCTTCAATCAATTTTAGTCGTTCACGAACATCGCCAATTGAGGTTTCTGCTAGCTTTTCCTTGATGATGACATCATTCTTTGCGGTTTGCCAATTGCTGACTGGTTTTGTAAACAAGTCATTGACGTTTTCTTGAATACGGAATTTCAAATCCACGTCATCCATCTTTTGATTTAATTTTTCTTTTTCTTCTTCCACAGATTTCACATTTTCCGGTAAATCTTTTTCATTGATTCCAAATTCATCTGCTGAAACTTTAACAGTATCTAATTTGGTTGCGGTCTTCGTTACATCTGCTTCTTTCAATCCATTTTTCAGGAACACCTGAGTTTTATCACTGTATAAAGAGGCAATCTCCTCTTCAATCTCTTTTAATGTTGTTTTTTCTTTCTTTACGGCTGTTTCTGCATAGCTGACACGTTGATCATACTGTCGGCTTGCATTTACCTTGTACCCAACAAAACAAACCGCAACCGCACCAATACCAACGATTACAACGGCAGCAGCTTTTAACAATGGTTTCCCCATTTAACGCACTCCTATTCCATTTATTTATTCCATAAATAATATGTGCAAAGTCACTAGTGTATATTATAATCAAGAATTCACTGAAAAAAAAGGGTAACTTTACGATTATCAATGTTTCTAAAAGCTTTATTCGATATAATTATTCATTATTCTAAAAAAATTTAGTGAAAAATTATGAATGTAGTCGTTTTTTACAGTAAAAACATAGATTCTTAAAAAATAAATAAGATTTTTCTCATTTTTGTTTTCCCACGAAAAAAGCAGTCCGTGCGAGGCATAGACTGCTTTCCTTGATTTCTCTTGATTATCCGCGAATTGTGACCTTCACTTGACGACGTCCCCAGCTTGTACATTGGTCAACGGTCGGAAAATGCACGTCAATAATATTTCCTTTGATGGCACCACCTGTGTCGAGCGCTAAGGCAACTCCGTATCCTTGAACTTCCACAACGGTTCCTAGCGGGATCACACTTGGATCGACTGCGACAGCTTGCGGATTTTTCCGCAAATCTGTTCCGCTGGCAGTGAAATAGCTGGCGCCAGCTTCTGCGTAAGAATAGGCCGTTGATTCCATCATCATAGTCTTACCACCAGTTGTACTTCCGGTATTGTTACTTGAATTATTATTCGATGAACTCTCTTCGGTTTCACTAGTGCTTGTTTCTGAGCTGGCACTGGTTGAGCTGCTGCTTGGTTCACTAGTTGAACTTGCGCTGCTTTCCTTCTGTGCTGTCTTTTCTGCCGCTGCTTTCTCAGCTGCCGCTTTCTCCTGCTCTGCCTTTTCTGCTGCTGCTTTTTCGGCAGCCGCTTTTTCAGCCGCTAAGCGAGACTCTTCTGCTTCTTTGCTGTTGGCGATTTCTTGCAGGATATTTTTATTTTCTGCCAATTGTTCTTGTAGATTTGCGATTTTATCATCTAATTCTTTTGCATCTGCTTCTAAACTGGCCTCATTTTCTTTCAACGTTTCTTGGGTGTTTTCCACCTTGTCTTTTAACGTTTCAAGTTTTTCCTTTTCAGAAGTTAAACTGGTAATCTTCTCTTTTTCCGCATTTTGCAGAACACTCATTGCATAGGCACGGTTAATCAATTCTTGTAGATTGGACGAATCCAATAATGCGGTCCAATCCCGTTCGGCACCCCCGTTGACTTGAATATCCTTCAATCGTTGGGCAGCCGCAGTTTTGCGCTTTTCAATGTTTTGTTCTGTTACCTTGATTTCCTCTTGGGCATCTGTCAATGCTGCTTCGTTTTTAGCGATTTCGGTTTTCGTCGCTTCGACTTCCGCATATTTATCGTTCACATCATTTAACGCCAATTGGACTTCTGCGCTGATTTTATCACTTTGCTGTGTAATCGCGCTTTCTTTTTCATTTAACGAATCAAGAGATTCTGCACTAGCAAATACTGGGACGACAAAATTTGCTACTAATACAGCAGTGAAGACTGTCATTAGTTTCTTTGCTTTCACTGAATCCAACACCTTTCGTTTCTATCCTCAATGCTACTTATTATACAAATTTTGTTGGCGAATATTGTTTCATTTCTTTTACAATTTGTTACATTTTCACCTGAAAGTGGGGAGTATTTCGTAAATTTTTTCAGAAAAACGCAAAAAAGTGGAGAATGAACCTGTTTTCTCCACTTTATCTTTGTCATCATTTTGTAATATTGGGTCTATTTTTTCCGAAGATTTTCGACTAATTGACGAATATCTTCCAGACTTTTCACATTTTCGATTTTTAACTGCGAAAAGTTTTTTAAGAGTCTTCGTTGATTAAAATTCAATTTTGGCAAAGCTTCTTTTAATTCAGGATGGTCCTTGAAGTAATTCAGCCATTCAAAACGCTGTTGAACTTCCTGCTTTTGTTGGTCGAAACTTTCTCTCAACTCAGTCTTTCGCTGCTCGACTGCCGCATTCAGTTTCTTCGTAGCCGCTTGAAAGGCAGCAAGGTTCGCCAACGTATAGCCCAAATCAAACATAATGATGGCAATCAAAATCACCGGGAGATAAAAACCAAAATGGGCGGCCAACCAGCTTTCCATTTGCGCAACTTGCGGATGAACAAATTTGACAATCACCACGCACCCGATTCCCCAAAACAGTGAAACCGGCAATGCCACGCGTCCATTGAGATTCAAAGGAACGTCGCGATAATCCCACCAAGAAGCATGAAACAATTTTTCCAATCCAAAGCTGGTCACATATTCTAATACCGTCACCAGTACCGTCGCAAAGATATATAATAAGAACAAATTATCATGAAACGGTTGTAAAAAGTATAAAACAGCTAAAATGCCAAACCCGTAGATTGGTGTGATGGGTCCCACCAAAAATCCACGATACACGAACCGTTTTGCTTTGATCGAACAGTAGACGGTTTCCCACAACCAACCAATAAATGAGTAACAAAAAAATAAAAGCACTACACGAATAAATTCTTCCATTGTGCTCTCCTTTCTGAGTTTTCTTCTATTATACCGTATGTGGTTGGACTATTGTAGAATAGAAGCGGAGGAACCTGCTAGATCAAAAAAGGACAACCGTTCCTCTGTCTTTTTTTTCGAGAAAAATCCTTTTTTTATTTTCTACATGCTAAAATAAAGATAACTTTTTGAGAAAGTAAAGGTGAAAAAATGCTTCAATTACTTACCTACGCAAAAAATTATCGCAAGCAAATCGTGCTTGGTCCTTTTTTTAAATTCTTAGAGGCCGTCTTTGAATTGATTTTGCCCCTATTGATGGCCCGTTTAGTGGATCATGGGATTCGGGCAAACGATCCACGAACAGTTTGGTCAATGACTGGCTGGATGATTGTGATGTCCCTTGTCGGCTTGATTTGTGCGGTGATTTGTCAATATTATTCTTCGATTGCCTCTCAAGGCTTTGGGACGGAACTGCGAAATCAATTAATGAAGAAAATCAATACTCTTTCCCATACAGAGCTGAACAAATTCGGCACCGACACGCTGATCACTCGAATGACTAACGATATCAACCAAATGCAGTTGGCGTTGGCTATGCTGATTCGTTTAGTCGTTCGAGCACCTTTTCTAAGCGTGGGGGCAGTCATTATGGCCTTCACCATTGATTGGCAAATCGGGTTGATTTTTTTATTGGTTCTGCCCTTATTTTGTCTCGTTTTGTTTTGGATCATTCGCAAAACCGTGCCTTTGTATCAGCAGGTACAAAAAAAATTAGACCGTCTAAACGAATGGATTACCCAAAATCTTAGTGGAATCCGCGTGATTCGCGCCTTTGTTCAAACAAAAAAAGAAACGACTCGTTTTGCAGAAGCCTCCGATGAATTGGCGGATATTTCCGTCAAGGTAACGAATTTGTCCGCTTTGTTGACGCCTGCTACCACCTTGATTATGAACCTTGGCATTTTGCTGGTGTTTTATCTGGGGGGAATCAAAGTCAATCTTGGTCATTTGGCACAAGGAGAAATTTTGGCTCTGGTCAATTACATGAATCAAATGTTGCTGGCGCTGATTGTTGTCTCAAATCTGGTGATTATTTTTACCCGTGCTGCAGCTTCGGCACAACGGATCAATGAAGTTTTGGATGTTGAACCGACAATCAATGCACAAACAGGTACAGTCAGTGAGGAACCGGCCTTTATCATCTTTCAGCACGTTGATTTTCGGTTTGCTCCTACCTTTGGTTTAGCGTTGCAGAATGTTTCCTTCACTGTTCCTGCTGGTTCGGTCGTCGGCATCACCGGACCAACCGGTGGGGGAAAATCTGCTGTCACTCAGTTGATTCCCCGATTTTATGACGTGTCTGCTGGATCAGTAACAGTGGGAGGACTTGATGTTCGCAAGTGGCAGCTTGATGCATTGCGAAAAAAAATCGCTCTCGTTCCTCAAACTGCCGTGCTTTTCACCGGAACGATTCGTGAAAATTTGCAATGGGGGAAAAAAGACGCCACAGACGAGGACTGTTGGGAGGCGCTGAGAATTGCGCAATGCAAAGAATTTGTTGCAGCATTGCCTAATCAGTTAGACACCAAGATTTTCGAAGGCGGGAAAAACTTTTCCGGCGGACAAAAACAACGCTTGACCATCGCCCGTGCTTTGATTGCAAAACCGGAGATTTTGATTTTGGACGACTCCTTGAGTGCTTTGGATTATCAAACAGATCGGAATTTGCGGCAAGCTTTGAAGGAAGAAACTGCCAGCACGCTGTTTATTATTTCCCAACGCATCCGCTCCATTCAATCAGCAGATCAAATTCTCGTTTTTGATCAAGGAATTCTTGCGGCAAAAGGAACCCACCATGAATTACTCAAAGGTTCGCGGGAATACCAAGAAATTGTTGCCTCACAGGAGGAATCAGAAAATGAATAAAACCTTTAATACGGCAGTTTTGCGGCGGTTTCTTCCCTATCTGCTGCGCTATCCCTTGGAGCTGTTCCTTGCTGTACTGCTGGGAATCGTTGCCGGTGGAACCAGTGTTTATATGACTTTTCAAATCGGACAGGCGGTTGATGTCTTGATTGGCAAAAATGCTGTCGATTTTGCGGCGTTTTCCCATATTCTCTTTTTATTCGCCAGTGTGGTGCTTCTTACAGTGGTCAGTCAATGGTTCATTCAACGATTAGGCAACCGAGTGGCGTATCTTTCTGTGACGGAATTGCGAAAAGATGCCTTTGCACAGTTGAACCGATTGCCCCTGCGTTTTTATGACCAAACGCCTCATGGTGATATCATCAGTCGCTTCACCAATGACATGGATGCGATTTCGATTGCGGTGGCTGCGATTTTTAACCAATTATTTTCCGGTTTAACGGTCGTGTTGGTAGCTTTTGTCGTCATGCTGCGGTTGAGTTTTTCCTTAACGCTAGTGGTTTTACTAGCCACACCGATTATTTTTCTCGTTAACTTTTGGGTGGCTCGCAGTTCTCAAACGAACTTTGCCAAACAACAGGCAATCGTTGGTGATATTTCGAGTTTTGTTACTGAAATGATTGGCAACCAAAAAATTGTCAAAGCTTTTCAACGAGAAGCAGTCAATCAGACGCAATTTGAAGCAATCAACCAAGAGTTGAACCTTCGTGGACAAAAAGCTCAGTTCTCCTCTTCTTTGACAAATCCTATCTCCCGTTTTGTCGATCACCTTGCCTATTTAGCAGTTGGTTTTGTTGGCGGTTGGCTGCTTTTGGCAGGAGATACCCAAATTACGGTAGGAATTATTTCCAGCTTTACGATTTATGCCAGCCAATTTACCAAGCCTTTTATCGAGATTTCCGGCATCACCACCCAGATTCAAACAGCAATGGCGGGCTTGTCTCGAGCCTTTCAATTAATCGATCAATTGCCGGAGATACCAGATGCTCCCGATGCAGTTTCCTTAGCGAAAATCGAAGGGGCGGTTGCTTTCCAAGAAGTTTCCTTTACCTATGATCCGCAGACGCCGTTGATTGAGAATTTCACTTTTTCTGCAAATCCCGGCGAAACAGTTGCCATCGTGGGAAAAACCGGGGCGGGAAAATCAACACTGGTCAATCTGCTGATGCGTTTTTACGAGGTAGATAGCGGAAAAATCACGATTGACGGCATCGACATTCGCCAACTCAAACGCAATACCCTCCGCAAAAGTTTTGGTATGGTATTGCAAGATACTTGGTTATTTGATAGTACATTGCGGGAAAATCTGCGCTACGGTAACGAACTAGCTACCGATGAGGAAATTTTTTCTGCCTTGAAGCAAACTTATATGCTGGAATTTGTGGAACGCCTTCCCCACCAGTTGGATACGTTGATTGGAGCATCCGGCATCAAAATTTCTGATGGGCAACGACAATTATTGACGATTGCCCGAACCATGATTAGTAAGCCCTCAATGTTGATTCTTGATGAAGCAACAAGTTCTGTTGATACCTTGACAGAACGTAAAATCCAGCAGGCTTTTCTGGCTATGATGGAAGGACGAACCAGTTTTGTCATCGCTCACCGTTTGGCAACGATCCAAGCCGCAGACCATATTTTAGTGATGGATGCTGGACAAATTGTCGAACAAGGAACTCATGAAACTCTGCTTGCACAAAATGGCTACTATGCCCAGTTGTATCACGCTCAATTTGAAGCTTAAAAAGCAAAACGAACATCTGGAGATTGCTCTCACAAGATGTTCGTTTTTTTTATTTGCTGGATTCTGAAAGTAAGCCTAGCGATTCCTTCCACTTCAAAACCCGCATCACAGATTGATCCAATGCACTTTCTGAATAGGTTCCGTCTTTTACAGCTTGGATAATAACCGGAATTTGTTGCGCATATGTGGAGGACATCACCAAATCATTTCCCGCCTGCAATGCTGCCAATCCGGCTTCTTCTTGAGAAATAAAATTCGCCAAGCCCGCCATATCCATGTCATCTGTCATGACGACTCCTTGAAAATGCAATTCCTGCCGCAACAGCTTATGAACCTCTTTTGAAATAGAAGCAGGGCGATCCGGATCGATACTGGCTATAATATTATGAGATACCAGCACGCTGTCCGCTCCGGCTTTGATGCCCGCTTGAAAAGGCAGAAAATCATTTTTTCGCAAGTCTTCTAATGGTCGTTGGTCGGTCACGATTTCCACATGGGAATCCCGATTGTCGCCATAGCCAGGAAAATGCTTCATGGTTGAACCGATGCCCGCCGCTTTCATCGCCGTTATAGCCGTTTCCACATAGTGACTGGTTCCTTCCGCATCCATGCCAATCGTCCGATCATAGATGAATGATTGCGGATCGGTAGAAACATCGGCTACCGGAAACAACCCGGTTTGGATACCGTAATTTTTAAAAATTGCCGCTTTATCCTGAACATCTTGAGTGATGGCATCCCAACCACCCTGTGCATACAATTCCTGTGGAGAAAGAAAAGGCGAAGCCACTAAATTGCTGTTGCGGCTGATTCGTGTCACAGTGCCACCCTCTTCGTCTGCACCAATCAACAGCGGAATTTCACTTGCTTCTTGATAACTTTGGATTTTTTGCTTCAAACTATCTGCCGTTTCATTTTCGGTATCCCGACCAAACAAAACATAGCCACCTAAATGATAGGATTGAATGTCTTCCACTTGATTGCTTTCCGGCACCCGAACAAAAAACAGTTGCCCAACTTTTTCTTCCAAACTCATGGATTCCAGCAATTTTTCTGTTCGAATTTTTTCGGGTTCTGTGGTTGATATTGCAGTAGTTGTAGCTTCCGATACTTTTGTGGAGGATGCTTCTTCTTGTTCCTTGTTTTCTTGGCTAAAAGACTGGAAAAAGAAAAAACCAGCCACCAATAATAAAATGATGATACCTCCGAAAATAACAATTTTTTTCATGGATTCCTCCTACGATTATGCTCCTTCTATTATGCCACAGCTAGAAAAATAATGTGACACGAAAGCTTGGAAAGTCCTCTGTTCCCATTTCTAATGAAATTAACGTATGGTAAACGATTCGTGGAGAAAATTTATGGCGGCTAGCAACTCCATTTGAAGGATGTGGTGCCTATGAGCAATTTCACTTGTGATTCAAAGTCTAAAGAAAGGTGCTGCCTGATTTTGTTCTCTCTGGATAAAATCATTGCTATTATTGGAATAGTTGCGGGTATTATGACCGCAACGGCGAAAGCCAGTGACGCCATTTTAGATTAGTTGAAATTCAAAAAAGAGCAAAAAAATAAATCGCTCTAACTTTTGACAAGTCTTGCCCTTACTATCGTGGAGAAATACCGAATAGCGATTTTTCATTGCTAACTAAATTTAATTTTCATTGGCACTCACTTCTTTAATGATTTGAACAAGGATGGCTGGTTTCTTGTCCAATAATTGAATGAGTCGGTTTGCGCTTCCACTCGGCTTCGCTCCATCTACCTCCCATCGTTCTACTGTTCTAGGCGAAACATCTAAAATATCTGCAAAAACAGCTCGTGAAAGATTCAATTTTTTTCGTACAGCTTTAATCTCAGCTCCATTAAAGTTTGGTGCTTTTGTCACATCATAGGTTCTTACTTCAATATTGGTCCTATCACCATTTGCAAAAGCAGTAAATTCTTCAATAGATTTCTTCAATGTCTCACTCATTTTCTCATTCCCTTTTCTGATTATATTTTAGTCGGTGTATTAATTTTTTTATTTCTTTTTTCTCAGAATCACTCAAATTCTCCTGTTTAGATTTACTGAAAACATCCAAAAAGAAATACTGATTTTCTACGAGAATTAGATAAATAATCCTTGCAGAGCCACTCTTTCCATGAGGAACTTTTTCAGGAGAAAAACGCCATTTAATTGCTCCGCCGGTTCCTTGAATGAGGTCACCCAGAAAACTTTTACCAACGTGGTTTTCACGTTCAGTAAAAAAATTTTGTAGTAATTTCTCCATATACTCCTGATCTACCTCTGTCAAACCAAGTTTTTTCCATTCTTTCATAAATGCATTTGAGTAGTGAAAAATTATTTGTTCTCCCATTTTTTCTCCCAACCATACGCATCTTGCGTATATTATTTTATATATAAAATTAGTACTTGTCTAGTATTCTCGCTTTATTGCTTTACTCAAAAGCAGTTTTCACATTTCTCTACAAATAATTACGAACAATGGAGTGATTTTTTTATTTTTATTTGAAAATTGCTAACATCTTAACTCGATTAAAAGCAAAAAAATAGACCGTAGCAACTTCGCAGTTGACGCTCTATTCGTGTCAAAATAAAACAACCCATTTTCTATTTTGCCGGAAAGAAGCAATTTGCATTCAGCAGATAGTGAATATAATCAGCCGTCATGCCTCGCCGAAGTTCCACTACTTGATGCCCCTTTTTTCTGTTTCCTTCTTCAATCATTTTTTCGATATCTTCACTTTTTTGTTCCGCAGATAGCCCGTACTCTTTAATAATATCGGTCAATTTTCGTGCAGCGCCTACTTTTTGAACAATGACTTTCAACTGCACCTGTCTTGGCTCATTAGAAATATAAAGCCACGCCGAATCTCTTAAAAAAATGACATCGGCAATTCGCTTGATTGTCTGACTTAATTCCGGTTTTGCATGGTCCTTATACGGAAAATGAATGACATAATTTTGTTTTTCTAGTTTCGTTGACATACCTAAATTCCCTCATTTGTTCTTTCCATTTTATTGTCTAGTATAAATTTATCCCACTCTTACTTATGTTTTAATTATAGCAAGTTTCTATGGGATGAAACCGTCATCTTTTAATCTGTCTGAGAGAATTTATGACGATTATTCAAATAATTTTCTTTTTTTGAAAAATAATCCGCTCTTTTTTTTTAAAATAATTTTCAATAAAATTCTTGATGGATATAGAAAAACGACCAAACAAAAAAGACTCAAGTGGATTGGTCTTGAGCCTCTTTGATGCCTCTTAGGCACAATCGATTATAGGAGAAACAAGAAGAATCAAAAGGAAAGGTATTTCGTTCATTTTACAAGGATCGACTGAGTACAAGGGAAAATCTCCCAACGTATCAATCAGCGAGTCAAAAGGAAACGATCAGCCTCATTCCCGCACGTTGCTTAATGAACGCAGTTTTTCTATGTAGGACAAATGATTCCCTCAACTTTTTCAAGTCAAGGGCAAATCATTTGTCAGGGTAAAGAATTATTCTTTGCTTTTCTTCAAAGTCATCCAAGCGATACTTACCATACCGATGATAATCAAGGCACTTGCGCTGATCAAAGCAATCAGACGTTGATCACTACCAGTATCAGGTAAGATTGGTTTAATTGTTCCGGAAGTTAAAACGTAAGTATCTGGTACAGCTCCTGCATAGGCACTCAAATGTTGATCACCTGTTGGTGCAGCTACTGTTCCATCTCCGACATTTTACCATCTTGTAACAGTTGGTTCATCCGTAGTATTAGGTAAGACCACTTGACCATTGGAATCTTCAACAACTCCAATTTCATTTGAACTGAATGCTACATTCTCAGTTTTGAAATTTTCACCAAAAGTTACTTCCTTCAAACTTAGCATATAAGTGAACATCGCAGTCATATCTGTAACCTGATTGGTATCGAAACTAGATAAATCCAAAACAGTTAGAGTCTGATCGGCAATAAACATACCTTCCATCGTAGTTACATTGCTTGTATTCCAGCCTTCAAGATTGATCTTACTTAATGTAGGCATCATCGCAAACATGTAATCCATCTCAGTGACGTTTGTCGTATCCCAACCGTCCCCAAATGTTATTTCTGGTAATACCATTGTATAACTAAACATTTTACTCATATCTGTAACATTTGTTGTATCCCAGCTTGAAATATCTAACTCAGTCAACTTCTGCATGTCGTTAAACATACTATCCATGTTTGTGACGTTAGACACATCCAGCTTATCTAATCCTGAAATTTTAGTAACTCCGCTTAAATTTTGGAACAACGCGCTTGAATCTTCATTCGCAGTCACGTCGCCATCGACACTGATTTTAGTGATAACAATATTCTTACCATCATAATCCTTTAATCCAACCCATGGAGAAACTGCACTACCATTTTTCAAAACAGGTTCGCCAAATGTTCCGGAACCAATGTGCAATGTTCCGTCAGTATCGATATACCACTTCACATCACCAAAGATTCCTTTGGCTTTAACTGGTTGTAAGTTAACAATTTCATCGTCATCAGTAGTTGTTTGGAATGTAACTGATAATGGATCACGAGAAAAGGCAGTCATTGGATCAGGTAAGCCGGTCGTTGCATTCTTTTCAACTGCAAAGACATATTTTTGATCCTTCAATTCTGGGGAAGTCCACGGATCATATAGATCAACCGTTTCAGTTTCTCCAATTTTTCCGCTTAATGCCTGTGTCGCTTTTGTTTTTGTTGCAACATTAGGATCAGTTGGATCATTATAGAGAATCTTCGCATCGGTTATTGTATCGACTAAGACATAGGTATCCGGTACGACACTTGCATAAGCCGTTAGAAATTCAGTTCCCTTAGGTGCATCAACTGTTCCACCCGCAAGATTCTGCCATTTAAGTGAGTCTGTGGTGTTAGGTAATTCGACAGCTTTAGCAGTCGTTAACTGACTTGTTGCAAAAGTTGAATCAAAAGTAACTTTTTTCAGAGCCATTGGCATTGACGGATCCATCGGTTCTAACATCATCGTCATATCTGTCACATTAGATGTATTCCAACCAGTGAAATCTAATTCCGTCAATGCCGAAGCACCCATGAACATCCCTTGCATTGTAGTTACTTTTTCCGTATTCCAATTTGGCGTTGCTAGACTTGTTAGATTTGGTGTCATAGCAAACATTGCATACATGTCCGTGACATTTTCAGTTTCCCATGTTCCAAGATCGACATTACTAAAATTGTTCTGTGCAAACATAACGGTCATATTTGTTACTGACGAGGTATCCCAACTTGAAAGATCTAAATTACTCAAATTAGTCATTTGACTGAACATATAGCCCATATCAGTAACATTAGAAACATCTATGTTCTCTAATCCTGAGATACTTTCTGCATCTAATCTACCAAACAACGCAGTTGAATCAGTATTTGCAATAACTGAACCATCAATGATGACATCATCTATTATATCGTTGTAGACCGTCCAAGGTGAACCCATTTCTCCCGGCTCATATGGTGCAAGCATCCCCGGAGCTGGAACTGGTTCGCCAAACGTTCCTGATCCGATATGCAAGGTTCCTTCCATATCGATATACCACTTCACATCGCCAAAAATTCCTTTTGCTTTAACTTCTTGTAAGCTAACAACTTTGTCATCACCAGTGGCTGTCGCTCCATTTACAATCGTAACTGATAATGGGTCGCGATAAAAGGCAGTCATTGGATCAGGTAAACCTGTCGTTGTACCATTTTCAACCGCAAAGACATATGGTTGATCCTTTAATTCAGGAGAAGTCCATGGATCATACAACGTAACTAATTCAGGTTCGCCAACTTTTCCGTTTACTGTTTGTGTTGCTTTTGTAGTAGTAAGTGGATCAGTCTCATTAACATCATTGTAGCGAATTTTCGCATCGCTTACCGTATCAACCAAGACAAAAGTATCCGGTGTTGCGGTATCACTGTTGTAGGCACCAATTTGTTGACTACCTAAAGGAGCAGTCACGGTACCGCCAGCAACATCACGCCATTTAAGCGTAGCAGTATCATTTGGCAATTCAAGCTGCCCAGCTTGTGAATCTGTTGTTAACTGGGTAGTTTTAAATTCTGTGCCAAAAGTAATTTCTCGTAGCCCCGAAGTACCACCAAACATATATTTCATATCTGTTACTGAGCTAGTACTTGCACTTGAAAAATCCACCTTTGTTAATGCAGCAGTATTCTGAAACATTGTTCGCATAGTTGTTACTTTCGGTGTTTTCCAGCCAGATGTATCTAGAGCTGTTAATGATGAAGCACCATTAAACATATAACTCATATTTGTAACACTGCTGGTATTCCAACCACTTGTATCTAGCTGAGGTAATGAACTTGCATTCTGAAACATTACGCTCATGCTAGTTACTTTGCTTGTATCCCAGTTTGATGTATCTACATTCGTAAGAACTTTGGCACCATTAAACATCCCACTCATTGTAGTAACATTACTAGTATTCCAATTACTTGTTTCTACACTTGTAAGAGCAGATGTACCGCTAAACATCCCAAGCATCGTTGTGACATTGCCTGTTTTCCAACCAGATGCATCTAACGTCTTTAAGCTAGATGCTCCGTTGAACATATCATCCATTCTTGTTACTTTTGCCATGCTCCAGTTTTCTGTTCCGTTGATTTCAGTTAATCCTTTTGCATGATAAAACATCGCATATGCATTAGTTAAACTATCCATGCCCCAATTCGTTGCATCTAACGAACTAATTACTGTATTCGAGAACATGACAGAAGCATTTTCTACTTTAGATAAATCCCAATTTTCTTCACCTGTCATCTCTGTTAGAGCATAGTTACTTTGGAACATGCCTTGAACGTTCACAGTTGTATACTGAGAAGCATTTTCTTTAAGATAATCATTGTCCAGTGTAAAATCAAGATTTTCTAAACCGGAATAACTAGTTACTTGATCTAATGTACTGAATAAATAAGATGAGCCGGGATTTAAAGTAACCTTTCCATCGATACTTACTTTCGTAAATTTGTCCTTATATTGATACCAAGGTGAAACCGCACCGGCTTTATAATCACCAGTCGGTGGGGTTATGTCCGTAGATGGGAAATTCGATGCATAAACCCAAAACGTTTCCCCCGGCCCAATATGCAGTACTCCATCCATGCTGATGTACCACTTCGCACCTACATCAACATTATTACCAAAAATCCCCTTTGCCTTAACTTCAGTTTTGTTCTCAGCAAGTGTCGGATCTCCAATGATTCTATCTTGCCAAGGATCAGCAGTATAGACATATTTTGTCAGATCAGCGTCAGGAGTTTCAGAATCTACGTTACCATATGTTCCAATATTCTTTCCTGTCGCATCTATTGCATCATTGTTGGCTCCTTTAGTCCAAAAACCAATATCTGATAATTTTTCATACTCTACATCAACTGATGTCATACTTCCTCCTGCGCCAAAGGTATGAGCTGCTGGATCGAAGGAATCTTTCAATCGATAAGTCGTTGTACCATTTTTTATTTCTTTAGGAAACAGTTTAGCTTCTGAATTGGTTTCTGAATCTGCATTAGCAGTAAGATAATCTTTCAGATTAGTATCTCCCACATCATAAATCAATTTAGAACCCGCAATCGTTTTGTCTCCAGCTTTATAGTTCAACTGAAGCGTAGCCAGCGGCTCGTATTCGACTACTATATTTGTTGTAGTCCCTACTGCGCCAAAATCTTTGATCGTTGGTTCTGCTGTCTTACGATAAGTAAATGGATCAACTTTAAATTCATCAGGGAAAAATACTTCATTCGGACTACTTTGTTTGTATGCATCAAAGGTCGTGCCAGGTTCTGCATAGATCGTCTTCGATTGACCAACAATCGTATCGCCAGATTTGTAGCTAATCTTGATTGCTGCTAAACCTTCTGTACTAATTGTTGCCGGATCCATTTTCATTGGTGTATATACGGATGAAGTTCCGTTGACAGGCGCGTCATCCATTCCTTCAATCGTTGAATTAAGATCATACGTTGTGGTTCCATCAGATGGATCTTCTACAGTAATCGTAGATAAATATTGTGCAGCAAACAACGGTGGTGTCTCTGCTCCATCCGCAGCAACCATTTTGGCATGATAATCGGCTGCGTTAAAACTATCAGCTGGTTGCGTTTGTTGATTTCTGATCATCGCCGGCCAAAGTGAATTAGGATACGAAATATCTGCATAACTGATATGGTCGCCATCGGAGCTATAATTCCCCATGTTGACCAGTGAGATAAACGAACCATCCGCTTGTTTGGAATAACCCGTTTCACCAACGGCCAAAGCCGCTTTCATCTCTGCTTTTGTCGTACCCGGTTCAAAGTAACGTGTCGTGGTATTCACGAGAAAGAGCGAACTGCCTTTACCGCCAACCATTGGATGCAGTCCATCATTAGTCAATCCAGATATCGCGCCGACAGTTGATTTGGTAAACAGATTACTGCCAATCACGGTCAGAATTTTTTTGTTGGCTTCAGTCGCCGGATAAGTATTGACCATGAAGAGATTTCCCGGTGTTTCTGCTAATTTCTTCATGGTAGGTTCAAGCGGGTATATCCCTTGATAATCCTTTGTTTCATCGTTCACCTTATTGACATAGGCACTAAAATCTGCCGCATCATGATAAGCAGCACCATAAGAAAGATCTCGACTCTTATCACCAGTAAAGAAACTGCCGCTATATTTGAAACTAAAGTCGCGATCCCCAGGTACCTCGCCATCTTTGACCACTTCACCAATCTGTCCAGTCCAACTAGCACTTTCATCGATAGCGGTAAATTTCAATTCTTGGCCTAAGAAAGATGCGGTGACATCCGCTTTAGCCGGTAGTTTTACATCTGTTGTAAAAGATGCAAAATCTGATTTCTTTAAATTACCAAAATTAATCGCTAATTCTTTTCCAATATCTTCGTTTGTTACTGTAATCGTGTTTCCTTCAATATAACCGAGACCAGCAATCGTAGTTCTGACAAAATTTGGTTCTAATGAAACATCCCCATACGCTCCGGTATAGGTTAAATTAGGAATCGTGATTTTATCGCCAGGTTTCCAAGTTGCTGTCCGGCCATTCTCGAAAGTGTTGAAGGTAAGTACAAAACCAGTTGGATAAACTGCTGTACCCGTAGTTGTTGCCGCACCTTCAGTCTGTGACCAAGTCATCGTAAGGGATTTGATATCCGCAGTAGTCAGTTGGTCCAGATTTGTAATTGATTGCAGGTCGCCTTGTTTTGCTGTGATCTCTGCTTTGTACCCGTCAGGTACTAGCGGAGTGATCGCTTTTTTGATTTCTTCGGCTTTCTTACTTAGTTGCGGAGATAATTCGATCTTGATTGCTTTGTCAGCAACAGTCACGGTCGTCCCTGCGGTATCGCCGAATTGTGCGATCGTTTTAAGCAACTCAGCGCGGACTTTGGCTGGATCAACCGTTTCTTCTGTCGGTGCCGCTGCAGGTTCGCTGGCGGGTTCTGATTCTGCCGGTGCAGATTCAGCCGGAGTGGATGAACTTGCGGTTGATTCTTTTGTCGTTTCGGTTTTTGGTTCGGATTGTGCTGATTGGGCAGTTTCTGTGGTTTGAGTCGTTGCCGCTGTTGCAGCAGCTACTTGATAAACCGGTATCAAAGAAGAAGCCAACAATTGAACACTCAGCACACCGACTGCAAATAGATGCATCAGGCGATAGCTTTTTGTTTTTGCTGATTTTTTTTCTGCCATTTGTTTGGAGAAAAAATGTTTTGGTCTATTCATATTTTTTCTCCTCCCAACGTTTCCGCATCAGAACGGTTCCTCCGATAATGGTGCTTAATAAAATACTTGTGCCAAATAAGGTCTTTGTCAAAGAAATTTGCCACACGTCACCGCTTGTCTGCATGATGGTGGAAGATTTCTTTTGACCAGTCACATTGTTTGTTACTGAATTTCCGGGTTTGATCGTTACAGGATCTTCGGTCAATCCAGATTTTGGTTCGTAGGTAAAATCATCGGTCACTTTTCCCGTTGCATCGGTATAAGGCAATTGAAAAACGATCGGTTCGGCAGGCTTGTTGCTTTCCTCACCGGCTAATTCTTCCAATAAATAGTAGCCTTCTCCCAATAAATCACCGCCATAGGTCGCTTGACCGTTGGTATCGGTAATCAATTCGCTGGAAAAAGCTTGTTCCTTTGAAGCAATCGTGTAGGTGGCAGAATCTGTCGGCACGATTTCTTTTCCATTAATGGGTAAAATTCGTGTCAACCGATAATGCACGCCTGCTACGGGTGTAGTTGCTTGCGTCACTGTGGAAGAACTTGCAGTCTCGCGCTTCACGACGGTAACCGAAGGACTATTCATTACATCAGAAGCGTAGACAGTTTGACCGAGTGCAAGTCCAGCAAGGCTGATAATCAGCACACTAAACAATCGTATGTTCTTCATGCAAAATCCTCCTTCCTAAGAAAAGAGGTACCTCGTTTCCGAGGTACACTTTTCTTGCCGTGACGTTTAGCTATTTGCTTGTTCTTTACGACGGTAGTGAATAACTGCTACTCCACCGGCAACGATCAATGTGCTTGCTGCGACCATTAAGATCAAACGAGCGTCATCCCCGGTTGCAGGCAAGTTAGGGATCCATTGGTTATCTTTATTGACAACTGTTTGGTCCACTGTATCATCGTTAGCAGCAGTAACTGAAAAGACTGTATCATCTTTATCGAAACCAACTGGTGCAGATGTTTCGACTAAGTAGTAATCTTGTACGCCAGATGTTGGATCAACTTCCAAACCAGTAAAGTCGATTTTACCAGTTGAGTCTGTTGTTAATTCATAGTCTGTGCCGTCTGCTTTCGTTACAAAAACAGTTCCTGCTGCATCTGTAGCAAGTTTAAATTTCGCGTTTGCCAATGGTTGACCTGCTTCATCAACTTTTTCTACGGTAACATTCCCCATTTTGATGGTTGGTGTTAATGGATCAGTTGGGTCGACTGGCGTTTCTGTTTCTGTTTCGCCGCCGTCAGGTCCAACATATTTTGTTACGAAGTTATTGACGATTTCTCCGTCAGTTTTATTTTCTAAAACTTCAGTTGTTATGTGGAATTCAAGTTTTGAACCTTCATAAACTTTTAACATACCAGCTTCAGTTAATGAAATTACCACGTTATGTGTTGTATCATCAGAAGTTGTAGCAATTGTGTAATCTGTGCCTTGTACCAAATCTTGGTTTGCGCCATCTTTATCAACGAATGTACCTGTAATATCAGCATCTTCTGGTTTTCCAAGAGAAGCGGCATCAATTGGGTCAGTTAGCGTCAAGCTCTTCGCGTAAACTGCGTCGTCAGCTCCAGCTGAAGTTTCTGGTGTGTACAAACCAGCAGGAATATCCATCGCTAATTTCCAAGTCACATCTTCGCCGGCTTTAACCGATGTTTTGATAGGTTCATTTTCAAGTGTTTTCACTGGATTAAGGTTGATCTCTTTTAAATCATTTTTTGGATAAACATCAACAGTGTAAGACAATGTATCATCAGATGTTGTTTCTGTGCCTTGATCTTTTGTCAGTGGCAACGTTACGATAAATGGAGCAGCCGGTGTTGCGACTGCCGCGTTAGGTAATTCAGTTACACGGTAGTACCCATTGGCTGTGCCTAAAGCAAATGATGCTAAGCCGTCTGCATCTGTTTTTTTAGTCACCGCCGTAAATGAAGCGTCAGCCACATAGTCAGCCGCTGCTGGAGCTGTATCCCCTGCCCAATCTGCTGGCAGATTTACTTTTTCTACTTTGAATGAGATATTTTCTAATGGTTTATTGACAGCAGTATCAATATTAGCTGCATCCCCGGCTAAACCAGTTGCTGCTTCTGCATCTGCTGTATGCGAATATTTGTGGATATTCAGTACCCGTGGTGATGTAGTATCTGGTGTTTCTGCCGCAGCGTATACCACGTGTCCATTATCTAATCCAACTGTCACGAGTGCAGCTGCGCTCATCGTGCCCAACAATGTTCCGCAAACAAGTAAGGTACTCAATAATTTGCGGGATTTTTTAACCGTATTGCTTTTCATATTCATTTCCTCCTCTAAGTTGAGTATATATTTCTGAATAGAGTTGAAGTTTTCTTCGTCTCTAGGTTCAGCGTTTAATCATTGCGAACGAACATTATTCCTTGAATCACTAAAGCCAGCAGATTAATCAACGCAAGTCCCACCAACCAAATTGTTGGTCGGCTTTGTTGAATGCTGAGGGCCAATTGGTGGCTCATCCAGTTTTCTGATTGTTTTTCGGATTGTTGGGTTCGTTCTTTTTCTGTTTTTTCTTCCATGACCCCGAGAGAGTGTTGTTCTTTGGTAGTCAGGGTAGAAAATTTTTGCGTTTGTTGCAATGTTCCTTGAACGACCCGCCGGTATTCGGTGCCGATGCCGCCTTCACAGCGAAGCAAAGTGACGATTGGCTGGTCATCTTTAGGTTGATCTAAGACCTCTGTCTGGTTCTCATGAATCTTCTGATTGACAGTCACGCGATAAATCCAGACGGTCGTAAAATCCGTTACATAAATTTTTGTTCCGGTGGTCACATTTTTTATCCGATGCAATAAGACATCTGCATCTGAAAAATTATGACTGGCTAAGACGACGTTTCCTTCACCTAATGGACGTTCAGGAAAATACGTTACTGCACCGGTGGATAAGCTGAGCTCCGTCACTTGATTTAAAATCGGCAAATCAAGATTTTCTGACGGAATGGCGAGACGTCCAATACCGGCTTGCGCCATTGTGTCTTCCCGTTTGAGGCGGGCAGTCACCAATACGTCCATGTCGGCATCTTCGATTTTTTCCCGCTCAGTATCTGTTTGTGGGGAAGACTTTGGTTGGTTCTGCGTGACTTGTTTTTTACCATCTGTCAACAAGACAGTAGTATCCGGCGGCGTCAATAATTTATGGTAGCCGTCGTAAAGCCACAGGGTCGTTGCGAATAAAAGCAGGACTGGGATGAAAAAGTAAGCAAAAATTCGTTTAATCATCGGCTTTCACATCATTTATTTCTTTTGACTCTTCTGTCTTTTCTGAATTTTCCAATTCTTCTTCCTGCTTTTCTTTCCGTTTGTCTCTGAAGTAGCGATAAATTAGCCACAAAAGTAACAGTAAGAGGAAGAGTAGCATCGTAGCAATCCAGATAGCATCCAATGACCAAACCGTTCGACGGGCCGTTTTGACTTTTTTCGCAACTTTCATCGGAATCCGTTTGCCATAAATAACCAAACGATGGCTGTTGATAAACAGCGGTGTACAGGTCATCAATGCGGCGATGTCCTTGCCTTCTTGAACATAAAAAACTTTTGCTGCATCTTCGTCTCTCGGATCGACTACTTTTTGATCGTAGACTTGGTACGCTAGATTTTCTCCGAAAGCATTTACATAAAAGACATCTCCGTTTTTCAGGTGACGAATATTATCAAACAAAATCTGATTGGCTAAACCGGAGTGTCCGGTAATGCCGCTGAGAGTATTCTTACCGCCAATCGGTAAGGTCGTCCAGGGCAAGGTACCGATGCCTCGATTGAGTGCCCAGTCAGAATCTCCGAAGTGAATCACCATATTAATAAGATGAATACTGGGAATGTTGATAAAACCGATTGGCGTTTTCAAATCGCTTTGAATATCCGTAATTTTGACTTCTTCTTCTACCGCTTCTCCTTTTTGTTGCTGATAGATCATTTTGTTGTATTTCTTGACCAATTCGAGGGTGGCGTTCCCTTTTTCAGGAACTTTCTCCTCATATTGTGACACCATTTCTTTCCGATGGGCGAGATCCACCATGTCAAAAAGAATTGGTGCCAGCAACAACAAGACGCCCAAGAGGATGATACTGCTGAAAAAAGTGTAAATCATTCGACGTTTCCGCTTTTTTTTATCGACTTTTTTCTTTGTCACAGATGATTCATCCCCCCTATTTTGATAAATATGTTTTTGAGTCAGAGCGGGTTACTTCCCTTGTGCACTTTTTCTCTAACTCGAATCGTGAAAATGAAAGGCGTGATTCTTTGCTTATTTCATTTTTCAAAAATTATTATACCTTCTTTTTTTGTAGTGAAAACGTCAACTTTTGACGCCTCAAGGATAATTTCTGACCCGTTCGACGTTTTTGATGTTTTTTACTCAACAATACAAAAAAAGCTCTTTATTTTTGACTATTCGCCAAAAATAAAGAGCTTTTTTTCTTATCTTTTTTCACTTTTTTTCTTGTCTTTCTTTGATCAAGGCTTTAAATGCCAGATCATTTAAGTAATGAAAAGGGGCAGTATACTGCGGCATAAAGGTAAAATTATGGACGGCTAGTTGTCTGAGGTCGACTTTTTCGGACAATAATGTCGCAGCGACATTCAAATCATCAGCCATAAATTCATCGCTGACTAATTGGAAACCTAACACCTTTAATGTCGCTTTCTCATAAACGATTTTTGCATCCACATAGGTTTGATTTTTGCTGAATTTGGTTTTTAATGGAAAAGTTTCTCGAAATCCTACCGCTTGGAAACCAAACAGCGGCGACTCTTCTTCCGTCAATCCGGCACTGCCTAAAAACTGATCAAAGACAAAAGTTGCGCTGGTTTTGTGCACTAAATCACCATTTACCGGCTCCCCGCAAATATTCATTGCAGCAGCCCGACCCATTCTCACGGCACGATTAACTAAAGGCATAAAAATTTGTGTTCCATGATGGGGATAAATAATGGGAACGATATCGCCAATAGCAAAGATATCGGGATCACTGGTGCGGCAAGCAGCATCATCTGCGACAGTGTTGTCGATATTCAAGGTTACGATGTTTTCCAACAGCTCCACATTTGTATAAATGGAATCAGGGAAAATCACCATATCCACCGGCAATTCACGGTTAGAAAGTTTGACTGCCTCAATATGTTTTTTCACGATTTTATAGTCTGTCATCTGATCGAAGGGAATCAGTTCAATCTCGGAGTCATTCACCCGTTCCCGCAGATTTTGGACCATTTCCTGATCAAAGTAGCGGAAAAGGAGCTCTTGAATGCCATCTAATAGGTAGACTTTTTTTCCTGAATGTTTCAAGGAGTCTGCCAGTTCCATGCCAATATAGCCGGTACCAATAATCGCAATCGTCTGGGAATTTTCAATCGCTTCTAATACACGATAGGATTCTTCGATGGATTTATAGGAATAAATATTATCCACACCGGGAAAATCCCGGGCAACGATCCAAGGGGAGGTTCCGGTGGCAACGATTAATTTGTCATATGTCATCGTGAATGGATTTTCTTCATCCTCCACGTACTGCATGCTGATTTTCTTTTTTTGATTATCTATCTTGGTAACTTCAATTCTCGTAAGTAATTCCACGCCATTGGCAGTAATCTCACTGGCTTTGGTGGTGGCTTGTCCTAACTCATCAATAATACCGTTAAACAAAAGGTTGATACCATTGGAAATAAATCCTAATTCTTTTTCTGTTCGTTTGTCGATCAAAACAACTTCATGCTCCGGGTCTAGTTGCCTGATCGTGAGCGCTGCGGTTATCCCACTGTGGGAAGCGCCAATAATGATGGTTTTCATTGCAGGTTCACCTTCAAATTTATTTTATTTTGATAGTTTTGATAAAGAAAATTTTCTAAAATAGGAAAATCAATATTGTGTTCGATACTTAAAAGGGTGTAAACCGGTACTATTTCTGTCATCAGTGCATCAGAATCTTTGTAGGTAATAATTGCATCATACGTCTCGCCACGACGAAATCGGACAAAATTTGCCTTGATTCGATGATTGATCCGTTCTTCAATATTCTCAATAATGATTGTGTTCATGGACGCCTCAAAAGGAAAATCACAGCCTACCTGCAATACGATATCCAACTCATTGTAGATGGCATGAAGCAAGACCGTGTAACGATTATGGAGTTCTTTTTTGACACTTTCAGCATAAAAATTCCTCTTTCCTAGCTTACTTGACTGGATCAAGGAAAATGTTTTTTCAGTCATACGATCTGCCAATTGCTGCAAGGCAAGATTTGGCACTTGTTCCAGTCGTTCTTGCAAGTTGGTATTACCCCAAATCGAGAAAAAGCTTGGAAAATATAGTGCTTTGTAATGAACTTGCAGCAACGTAAAGTAGACTTTTTTTGTGAGCTCATCTTTCAATAAGCTTGGGTCAAAGTGGGTATACAATTCCTCCAAAAAGGTTTTGTCCATCTGATCAATTTTTTGATTTGATTTTGCAATTTTAATTAAATCCTGTACGTGAGGATTGTCTAACTCTAGTGTATAGTTTGCGATCATAAAAAGATAGAGGTATTCGCTTTCACTTTGATTCCACTGGAAGGCATACCGACTGAAAAAGCGAATAAACAAATCTTGCAGACCAACAAAAGCGGAGCGATTAAGGTCGGTAAACAGCTGTTCCGGCAGAGGGATTTCGTGGCTGACTTTTGTATTCCGGAAGCGACATTTCGTGATATACAGCCAGATACAAAGTTTCACTTGTCCTTCTTCTGTAAAAGGATAATCCAGATTACTCTCTAAAAAGGACAGCAGGTCTTTTACTGAAGGATTCACGAATTCATCGACATTTACTTGGTAAGGATTGCCAAACCAGAACAGTTGAAAATAAAAGTAACGTATCGCAATTTCCGAACCTTCGATTTTCCCCTGATGAATCTTCAAATGGTATTTATTCAAGATGGCATTTAAATCCCGAATCTTTCTCGTTAGGGTGGACAAGCTGATGTTCATCATTTCAGCCAAGGTGCCATAACTTACCTGTTTTGACGTCAGTAGATGAAGCAGGATCTGATATTTCAACGAGCGTTGCAAAAAACTATAGATGATTTTTGCAAAAGAGATTTGTTCATTAATGACCAATCGGATAAGGTTTTCTTCATCTACCACTTCTACTGCATTGTCTAATCGAAGAAGATTTACCTGTAATTTTTCTAAATCTTCCTTCAATGTGCTTCGATTGATAGTAAGTTTTCGTGCTAAATTTGCCACCATAATTCCTTCAGAATCCGTCATTAGAACCCGTATGATTTGTATTTGCCGCTGTTCACCGGCATCTAGAAAATCAGTCGTTCTCAAAAAAATCATCCCCTGCTCTTAGCTACTTTGTTTATCTGATTATACCTCACACTCCCTCTTCTGAATAAATTTTTTATAAAAAAACTACAATTTATTTAATTCGACCCAGCAACGAGCAAAAAAATCTGCCTATAAGTGTCCTTGTCATTTCGAAATCAAAACGTCTTATTCCGCAATCATTATAACTGAAATCTTCGTTTGCAACTGGTCATTTTTTAGTCTCTAAAAAGGAATTTATGACTAAGAAGAATATTTTCTCATTTTTCTGACAACTATTGAGCCAAAAAGAAGAACAAGCAAAAATTTCTTTGCCTGTTCATAGAAATTTATCTTGGGATGTAGATAAATTTTATACTTATTTTGTTAAATAAATCGTTTGGCGATCCGTTTCAACGGAACGGCACGACCAACAAGATAAACCAGAATTGTTTGGATGGGCAGCATCACGAGAACTTTCGGGATTCGTACCGACCAAATTGCCCAACTGGTCAATGGCAGATTTGCTGTGATTGCCAACCAAATTGGGGTTAGAATCAAACTGATCAAAATCGTGTTTGTCAGGACACATAAAAATGCCCGTACCCACGTAATCTCCTTTTTATAGAAGTAAAAACCGTAAACCAATCCTCCGACCAGCGCATTGATGGTAAAACCAATGAAAAATACCCCTGTCGGAAAAAGTGCCATGCCGATCAGATCCGCCAGCACTGCACCGATTGCCGTCCAAAATGGGCCAAATAAAATCGCCATAATCATTTCCGGGACAAAGGTGAAGGTGATTTTTACCAGTGGGGTGGAAATCCCCAAAACTTGTGACAAGACGACCATCATAGCAATCAATAATGCCATGATTACGATCATCCGTGCGTCGATTTTTCTTTTCATACCTAGCATCTCCTTAACGAGCTGCTACACAAAAAAATATGCAGCGAATGCGAAAACAAAACCGCGGACCATAGTCCTTCGTCCGAGAGGCAACATCCCATCCTCTCAGCACTTAACGCTTTATTTCCTACTCTGTTTTTATTAGGCAATTTGCCTACCGATACTATAGCATGGAATATGTCGTGACACAATTTAAAGAGACTACTTTTGCTGTTTTTTTTGAAACTTTCTGAAAAAAGAAGATGATTCGTAAGCCTACTGTCTCACTTCACCAAATACAGCGACTGCCTTCCCATGCTTTCATAAATTTTCTCTAAATCGCTTTTGGCTATTTTTCGATTTTTATGACCATAGGGATCGTTGACGTACATTGTTTCTTGATTGATTCCGGTAATCACTACAGAATGAATCAAAGGGGTTACTTCAATTCTGCCAGAGGTGGTTTGCCAATACCAAAAGTCATCTTCGGTTGGGACTTCAAGTTCCACTGTTGCAAGAATCCATACGGGTGTTCCTTTTCTTACCCGTTCTGTAATTTCCTGAAAAGATTCCTCTGATCCGCTTTTAACTTCTTCTTTAACGATTTTTTTTGCAACCTTGGCAATTGGTTCTACCCAGACGCCCATCGCTTCATCCCCACCGTAAATATTCCCCACAAATCCTTCTCGAGGATCCCCACGATGTGTCTCATCCTCATAAAGAGGCACGTAATCCAGAAGTTCTGCTAATTGATTTTTATCAACTTGATACCCATAAAATTGTAAAAGCATCGACAACGCCGTCACCTCACAGCCATTTTCCAATGCCGGCTCCGTAAATTGATTTTCCAAAGGAACGTACATCAGGCTGGCTTCCGGTGAGGGTGAGGATTCGCTTGTTGCTGTAGAACTTAAACGAGTGACAGGTGTTTCTTTTGGTTGAGACTTCTGAGAAAAAACGAAACCACCGGTAATTATTAGTGCTACGCCGATCACGAGCACAAGCCATTTTTTCTTCATGTTGTCCCACCTCTTTCTTATATCACTTTTTTATTTTAACAGCTAATGTAAAATTGCGCATTTTTTCAGCGATAAAAAACCTCCGCTATTTCTGAGAATAACAGAGGTAAATTATTTTTCATTTATGCGATTGGCTTCATCGATTGTATCTGGGTTTGTTTTGCTTTGGAAAAAATCGGCAACGTAAATTGTTTGCTTAGCACTCCTGCCACAAAATAGGCCAGTGAATAGTCGATCATACTGTGGATTAGACCACCGATTCCCATGAGGACAAAGAAGAAATAAAAGGCACCGCCCTCAATTGAGCTTGCGGGAACATTACCGACAAAGTTAAAGGCCATGACAACCAGCATCTCTACAAACGCATGCAGTACACCAATAACTAAATTGAAGGTTTGAAAACGCAAATTGAATAAACTGACCTTGCCGTTTTGCATGACGATGCCCGGATGTTTTTGTAAATAAATCGCTCCGGCAATAGCAAAAACAAGATGGCTCAACGCCCGCAGCGTGATAATAATTGGCAAACCTGAGATCAAAAACCCAAATGTCGTACCTAAAGCAACTGCCACTGCAATGCCTGGTGAAAAGAACATGGCGATAAACAAAGGCACATGACTTGCTAACGTAAATGATGCCGGACCGATGACGATTTTTGGCATGACCATCGGAATCATAATACCCAATCCGATCAACAAGGCACTGATTGTTAAGTGGCGTACAGAATTTTTTTTCATTTTTTTCTCCTTTTTACTAGTGAATTTCCTGACAAACATTTTTTATTTTTTCTTCCAACTGTCAAGACACCTGAATGTCATTTATTTTAGATGGAAATCTTAAATGTGTCAAGACACTTGTCTGGTTTTCTTTCAAAAAAAATCCCCGAAAATTCTTCGAGGATTAATGGTTTTATTCAAATGCTTGCGTTGCTTTGACGGCTTTTTTCCAACCGGTATACAATTTTTCCCGCTGCTCTGCGCTCATTTGGGGTTCAAAACGTTTGCCGGCTTCGTAAAATTCACTAATTTCGTCCGTATCCTTCCAGTAGCCGACAGCCAATCCGGCTAAAAAGGCAGCACCTAATGCCGTTGTTTCTAAATTTTCTGCCCGTTGAATTGGTACATTTAAAATATCTGACTGAAACTGCATCAAGTATTCATTATTTGCCGCACCCCCATCAACTTTTAAAACAGGAATCGTGATGCCGGTATCTGCCTGCATCGTATCCACGATGTCGCGAACTTGATAGGCAATGGATTGTAAGGTGGCCTTGATGATATCTTCTTTGGTGGTGCCTCTAGTCAAGCCAAACATTGCTCCTCTGGCATCCTGGTCCCAATAAGGTGCCCCCAAACCAACAAAAGCCGGAACAACGTACACTTCGTCCTCACTCGTGGAACGACGGGCAGCTTCCTCTGAATCGCTGGCTTTTTCCAACATTTTCAATCCATCTCTTAACCATTGGATAGAAGAACCGGCAACAAAAATCGATCCTTCCAACGCATAATAGATTTTACCGTTGATTCCATAACCGATTGTCGTCAATAAATTATTTTTGGAAATCTGTGGTTTTTCTCCGGTATTCATTACGATGAAGGAACCTGTGCCATAAGTATTTTTTACCATGCCGGGTTCAAAGGCCATTTGTCCAAACAGCGCTGCCTGCTGATCACCTGCCATACCAGAGATTGGTGCTTCTCCCCCATAAAAATGGTAACCTTGGGTGTATCCATAAATTTCAGAATTTGAAGCAACCTTGGGCAACATCTCCCGAGGAATATTAAGCAGTGTTAAAATTTCTTGATCCCAATCCAATGACTTGATATTGAACAACATCGTTCGACTGGCGTTGGAATAATCGGTTACATGGGCTTGCCCGTCGGTTAATTTCCATACCAACCAAGAATCAATCGTCCCAAACAATAATTCTCCTTTTTCCGCCCGCTCTTGCGCACCATCTACATGATCCAAAATCCAACGAACCTTGGTGGCTGAAAAATAGGCATCGATCACTAATCCGGTCTTTTCGTGAAAGAATTCTTCGTACCCATCCGCTTTCAACTTATCGGCTATCTCTGCCGATTGTCGGGATTGCCAAACAATTGCATGATAAATCGGCAGTCCAGTCTTTTTATCCCATACTACCGTTGTTTCGCGTTGATTGGTGATACCAATACCTTCGATTTGATCAGGTTTTACACCGGACTCAATGAAAGCTCCGGCAATCACTGATTGAACAGAATTCCAGATTTCATTGGCATCGTGTTCGACCCAACCATCCTGTGGAAAATATTGGGTGAATTCTTTTTGGGAGCTGCCGACATGCTGTCCTTTTTTATCAAAAATAATTGCTCGGGAGCTGGTCGTTCCCTGATCGATTGCCATAATATAGTTATTCGCCATTTTTTCTCTCCTAAAACTATTTTCTCTGTTTGTATCTTACTACGTTTATTTAGCGCGAGGCAACTTTTTTGGGAATTTGTGGTTGGTTTATCAGCAGATAGTTATACTTTTTATAACTAGTTAACAAACGTCTATGAATGACGAAAAAAATGGGCTGATCGTCTATTCCCCAGAAGCACTCTTAAAAAAATATAACTAAAAAAATGGTAGGAGCGATTATGCTACTCTACCATTTTTTTGTTTCCTACCTATTTTTATGAAGGTCGGCTGTTTTCCAGTGCATTGCTCAAACGGGCAAATTCTTCTAAGGAAAGAGTTTCGCCCCGTCGTTTCGGATCAATTTCTGCTGTGGCAAGACTGTTAGTCAACCATTCTTTGGTGGCATCATCTTTGCCATAGCTATGCAAGAGGTTGTTCCACAACGTTTTTCGCCGTAATTGAAACGAAGCCTTCGTCAATTTGAAGAATTCTTTTTCACTGGTGACGGTCACTGCCGGTGTTGTTCGGCGGGTCAATTTTAAAATAGCGGAATCCACATTTGGCTGTGGTACAAAAACCGTTTTAGGAACAATAAAAGCCAATTTTGCTTCCATAAAATATTGCACTGCGATGGACAACGAGCCGTATGCTTTAGTTCCTGGTTTTGCAGAAATTCGATCTGCTACTTCTTTTTGCATCATAACCACCATTTCAGCAACCGGCAACTTTGATTCCAAAAAGTGCATCATAATGGGGGTAGTGATGTAATAAGGCAGATTTGCCACAACTTTGATGGGGTATTCTTCCTGAAAATGATCCGCCACCGTTTCTAGATCAGCTTTTAGTACGTCTTGATGGAGAATCGTGACATTGTTGTAGGCTGACAATGTATCTTCCAATACCGGAATCAACCGATCATCAATCTCAAAAGCCAAAACTTCCGCCGCGTTTTTTGCCAACTGTTCTGTTAATGCACCGATTCCCGGTCCGACCTCAATTACATTGGTCGTAGTATCAATTCCAGCTGTTTCCACGATTTTTCGTAAAATATTCGGCTCCGTCAAAAAATTTTGACCGAGACTTTTCTTAAATGTGAACCCATGCTTGGCTAAAATATCTCGTGTTTTTGATGGTGCTGCAATTTCTCGAGTATCTTTCAAAAAGATTCTCCTTCCTTTTTCCCCGCTATTTCCTTGCTTCAGCTAGTTGCTCCTCAACTTTTGCCATTGCCGCAAGAAATTCTTCTTCTGTGATTCGAAACATCTGCAGTCGTTTTTCCAGTTGTTTGCTGTTGGTATAACCGATACGCAGCTCGTCTCCGAGTTTTTCTCGTCGCTGTTTGGCATTCGTACCCGCTATTAAACCATATTCCATCAGGCGTTGTCTACTGATTTCAGAGACGGTATCGCTAGCCGGTGTCACGATTTTGTCCAATGCCTGCAAGATGGAAGCATCACTGGCATGCTCAACGCCGAGACTATTGCCACGTTTTTGCGGTGCTGCTTCACTGCGGGGCAAGAATGCGTGCTTAGCATCCGGCACAACTTCCATAATTTTTTTACGAATTTTTTCACCGGAAAAATCGGGATCGGTGAATACGATCACACCACGTGTTTCTTGCGCCAGTTCGATTTGTGCCAAAATTTCTTCATTAATTGCAGAGCCAATTGTTTCGATGGTATCTGCATCAACAACTTCTTGAATTCTGCGGGTATCGTCTTTTCCTTCAACGACAATGATTTCTTCAATTTTTAATTTACTCATTAATCAATCCTAAACAACCGATGGGCGTTGTCACGCGTCTGATTGGCAAGTTCTTCAAAAGGTACCCCACGAAGCTCAGCAATTTTTTCGACAACATACCGAGTATAGCCGGGCTCATTGCGTTTGCCGCGATAAGGAACCGGCGCCAGATAAGGCGCATCTGTTTCAACCAATAATTTATCCAACGGCACGATTTGTGCTGCCTCCTGAACATCCGTTGCTTTTTTAAAGGTGACCACGCCACTGAAAGAAAGGTGCATTCCCAGTTCTAAAAAGCGTTTCGCCCATTCGGCATCACCACTGTAGCTGTGCATGATTCCACCGATATCTCGGACATCTTCTTCCTTCAAAATTTGATAAGTATCCTCAATAGCTTCCCGCATGTGGATACTGATTGGCAGATTCATTTCTTTAGCAATGGCGATTTGACGGCGAAAAACCTTGTCTTGAACTTCTTTCGGATCTTCCATCCAATGATAATCCAAGCCGATTTCCCCTAAAGCAACTACTTTTGGCAAGCTTAGTTTTTGTTGCAGGTCTTCTTCGATTTCTTTGCTGTAACTGCCTGCTTCAGTTGGATGCCAACCGATTATGCTGTAAATGAAAGGATATTTTTTGCTGAGGGTTAGACTTTTTTCAATCGTCGGGGTATCAAAGCCGACAACAGCCATTTCTGAAACCCCCAGTTCTTTTGCTCGCTGGATAGTTTCTGGGATATCCTCATTGAATTGTTCGGCATTTAAATGAGTATGAGAATCAAAAATCATCTCTACTCCTCCTTTGTTTTCGTAATAAACTTTCTATACTAAATCTTCGTTTTCCCAAACACTTGTTGGAAGTACTGTCTTCTTTTCCTCTCTAACTTTAGCATATTTTCAAAAAAATGAAACCTGTCGCGCCCCGATTCTTACAAGCAATTTTATAAAATTGGAAGTAAAAAACATCCGTCTGGAGTTGGATGTTTTTCTTCTCACCAGCTTGTATACTGAAGCTATCTATTAAAGGAGGTTTTCCTGTGGATCATTTTCAGCGATCTTTTCCACGAGTGGCTGCGTATTTGCGCAACCAACAACTGTCTCAGCATGAATCGGGATTGTCCCGATTGCATTGGCTGCTTTTAGGTGTCTTCAGCCTACTGACTGTCTCTGGTTTCTCCACACAACTTTTCTGTCTGTTCCTTCTTATCGGTGCGGCGGCGTTGATCAAAGGACCAGCTATGCTGCTTTATGGCGCTGTCTATTCTTTTTTAATTGGTCTTTTTCCACCATTAGGTATTGTCCTGTCTCTGCTTTTCTTTTTGCTTTCGATCCGCCAAATTACTCGAAATTGGCGTTTTGGTTTGGTGGCAAGTTTCTTTTATCTTTATCCCTTTGCTTTGACGGCTTTTAAGTTTTTTACTGATTGGGACTCTTTTTGGGTGGTCACATTATTGGCAGGTGTGGGAATCTTCACTAGTCATTTTCTGCTGACACAGTTGTATCATCGCTATGGTGCCAGCCGCAGTGTCGCCTGGTCATTACTTTTAGTCCCTTACGATTGCCTCGTCTTTTTCATTCCGAAAAAAGCAAAAAAAATTCCTGTTTCCAAAGGTCCTCGAAATCGAACGTTTAAATGAAACTTTTCTTTTAAGAAAGGTTTCATTTTTTGTTGTTATTTCACTCTGTTTTATGACGATTCTTCTTCACTTCAATAAAAAATAATCTGTTTTCTATTCCCTTTTTCCACAAGAATTTCACGGGATGTTCGATTGCTTTTTTTGCTTTTATCCTCTATTCTATACTTTAGCAGACAAACAAAGGAGACCTTCCATATGCTGATCTTTTTAGGGATTCTAGCAGTATTTTTAGGCATAGCTTTCTACGCGGTCTTCATTGAACCCCGCAGGCTGAAAGCCAAACATTATCTCATTCGCAAAAATAAAGCGCGGGTTTTAGATATTTCCAATGCTTATGATCTTTTCACCGCCGATTCGGATGTCGTTATCGCCCACCTCAGCGATTTTCATTTTTCTCACTGGTACAAACCAAAACGTATCAATAAAATCATTCGCTCAATCATGGAAAACCAACCGGATTTGATTGTTTTTACCGGCGATTTATTAGACGATTACAAACATTGGCCGGTGAAGCAGACAAACCGACTGATTGAAAAATTAAAAAAATTGCATGCACCGATGGGAAAAATCGCCGTTCTGGGAAACCACGACTACAAAAGTGACGGAAAGCATTTTGTACTGGAAATCCTGCACGAAGCTGGTTTCACCGTTTTGACCAACGAATCGGTTTTCGGGTCAGATGCTCAGGTATCTATGACGATTGCTGGAATTGAAGATCCTTCTTCAGGGCAAGCTCGGTACAACTATGAGAGTACATTGGCAGAATGGCACATCTTACTCGTCCATCAACCTGACAGTATTCAACACGTCAAAAATCTGGCAATCTATGATTTAGTTTTAGCTGGACACAGCCACGGCGGACAGATTCGCCTACCTTTTTATCAGGTCAAAAATGCGGGTGCGACCCGTTACACCCATAGCTTGTATTTACCAACGAAGCAAACCATCCTATCCGTGAGTACAGGAATCGGTACAACAATGCTGCCTGCACGTTTTCGCGTTCCACCAGAAATTCTTTACTATCATTTGTCTAATAAAACGGAAGCTTTCAGCACCGATTTCACCGACATAAAAAATAAAATCAAACAAAAAACAAACCTTTCACCAATAAATCCAACGCCTCCACAAGATACCGAGAAAAAGGAGAATCCTCCTGAAACCGTGGCAAAACAGTCTGGTAAGATTGTTTCCCTCGCTCCGTATCGACGAATAAAAAAAGAGCAGTTGGAACGTGAAGTTTTGTGAGAAAAAGAAGCATTTTCTTAAAACATGGATGAACGGACCTCCTGTTTCTCGAAAATGCTTCTTTATTTATTCGTTAATAATTGCGAAAAATAGATCAAAACTTTTTGAATCATCGTATCCCAAAAAAGCCAATCATGTGTTCCTTCAGCTTCAATATAATCAAAATTTTCAAAATACTTTTCAGCTTGTCTTCGAAATTTTTGATTGTCTTGGTACAAAAAATCTTCTGTGCCACATATCTGTAAAAAATGAGGGAAATTCAATCTTTTTTCGTTCTCAAACAGATTGAATAAATTATCAGTACTCTCTTTTAGCTGATTCAGATTACCAAAAATAGTAGTGAATTCCTTATTGCGAGAAGTGTCTCTTTCCCATAATGAAACAACATCAAGCGCACCGGATAAAGAAGCTGCCCCACCAAATGATTCAGGTTTTTGCATGGACCATTTAAACGCTCCATAACCGCCCATTGATAACCCAGCAACAAAGGTTTCCTTTGGTTCAGTGGTTATGCAGTACCATTGTTTTATTTTTTGAGGCAGCTCTTGTGTCAAGTACTTCCAATAATTTTGTCCATGAACCATATCTGTATAATAACTCAGACCAACCTCTGGCATGACGATGATGAATGGATACTCTGTGGCATATCTTGCTAGGGAAGTTGCATTCAACCATGTGTTACAATCATCTGATCGACCACGCAGCAAATAAATAACTGGGTAGTCACTCTGAAAATTATCTGGTATGTACATAGCTACTGAGACCATCATTCCTAGAACCTCTGAACGAAAATTCATTTGGTTAATTGCCATCTTTTTTCTCCTTTTCCTTTATGGAAACGAATCTCCAGAAATATAAGTCGTATAAATCCGTTCATCCTCAACTTTTTCCCCATTGATTAATTGAACAATCTTTTCAGCCGCAACCATTCCCCAACGATGTTTTGAATAAGAAATCGTTGCCAATTTCGGTTGTAGAAAACTACCGATCTCAATATTATCAAACCCAATGATTCTGACGTCTCGTCCAATATGTAAATTCGTTTTTTTACAATATTTGTAGAAACCAACAGCCATTTCATCATTAAATGAAAAAATATCAATTGGAATTTGAGGTTCTTTTCGTAAGATTTCTTCAGCCGCCCGATAACCAGATGGTTCAGTAAATTCTCCTTTAATAATCTCAAATTCTATTCCGAAGCGTTCTAGCTCTCTTGTACTTGCTTCCAAACGCTTCTCACTATCGTAGCCGAATGGTCCGGTTAGAACGAATACTTTTTGACTATTAGAAGCAACCATTTTTTCGATTGCTAATGTGGCCCCCCCTGTATTATCCAGCAATACTTTGCGAATATTTTCATGCTGAATCTCCCGATCGAGAACAACTAAAGTATGTCCTCGATCAGCAAAATTCGTAATTTCATCTGTCTTGAAGGTCCAATCTAAAATAATCGCTCCATCAATCATCCGTTCGGGAATGAAAAGATGTGATTTTTGACCACTGCAAACAATCATTTCATAATCATAGGTTTCTAACCCTTTTTTTATCCCCTCAAGCAATTCTCCATAGAAACTACCGCCATAATCAGCTAGAAACACACCAATAATTTTTGTTTGTTGTCGTTTTAGGGTTCGGGCAGCCATGTTAGGAACATAATTTAATTTTTTAGCAATGGCGGTTATTCTTTCCCGTGTCTCTTCTGTTACTTTTGGACTACCATTCAATGCATAAGAAACAGTCGAAATCGACACACCAGCTGCCTTTGCAATATCTTTGATTCCTACCACTTGCCCTCATCTCCTAATAAAAAATTTCAATCGTATTTGTATCTTTCAGCAACTGCTCCATATCCGTTACGTTTACTGTTAAACCACCCTCGCGATAAGGATTTTCATTAACTGTATATTCTACAGAGGTTCCATTAATTACTATCTTTTTCTCTAAATGATCATTATGAAAAACGATTTCAACATTTTTTTTCAAAAGCTTGTAATCCATAGTTAAACCATTTAATTCTTTAGGTAAAATTGGATCAAACGTTACATGCTTTGTCGTTTCACGAATACCTAAAACACTTGTAAGTAACTGATTCATGTAAATTCCAGGACCGCTTGAATAAATGCGCCAACCACCTTTTACACCTACTTGACCTTGTCTAAGTTTATCAAAATTTTCTTGTGCTTCATACCGAGTTTTGAAATCCCCGTCTGAACTACTAAAGTATACATTCGATTGTCGCAGCTCTGCATGAGGAACTCTCTTTGTAATTTGGATTGGATTAATCGTTTGCAATGCTTTCCAGGTTTCTTCTGCTTCACCAATTTTGGCCATTGCTTCTGTAAAACGAATATGTGCATGAACATATTGCAACCCAATTTCTCTACCAAAGTTAGCGGCTTGTTCTGCTCGTTTAAAGTTAGTGCTGACACCACCATGGTAATGTGCTGGTCGATTCATCAACCGTACGCCATCTGGAAACTGTAGGTATTTTTTGATAATCGCTAAATGAGCAGCTACCTGTTCCGGTGTCAAAAGTTCTGCAATCATACTTCGAGTCATTGGCAACAATCTATACTGGATTCCTGTTTTCTTATCCGTCGGATGGATCATCATTTCTGGTTGATCCTTTTTTTCCATATAAACAAATCCTGGAATCGTATCATTCCCTAGCATATATTTTTCGAAGTCTGCTTTAATCCCGTCTTTTAATTGAGACAAATGAGTTGCAAACTCAGGTTCTTCGTTTTTTAGAACAATACTTAATTTATTGATGACCTGATAAGTCAAAGCAACTGTCCAACTACTTGCCATATGTTTTTTCAGTTTGTTGTCATACGGTTGTAACGTATCGTCCCAGTCACCATCACCATAGCATGAAAGGTACGTTTCTTCTAGGAAATTTTTCTCAATATAAGCAATTTCTTTTTTCAAATGTTCAAACAATGAATACTGATCTTTTGTTTTTTTGAACGTTTTTCGATCAGTAAAAGGTATGCTTACTTTTAATAATTCAAAGTCTTCTGTTTTTTCAAGATAATCTGCTACTACTTTCATAGGCCAGACGATAACATCTCCATGACTTTCGTCTGCTTTTACAGTTTCATAACGATCAAACATGAACCACTGAGGCCAATTTCCATCATTATCAAATTGATTTGCATAAATCGTTTTGATAATACTTCCTACAATCTCTGGTCGATTAACGGCAAAGAAAAATTCAGTCGGTCCTTGCGAAACGTCACGAGTTCCCCAAGCAGCACCACCATATTGTTCTAACCCATGTGGTGAAAGATAATGAACCAACATGTTATGTGTGTACCAGCGTGCTAATACATTGGTACTTTCCACCTCAGCATCGTCATGCTTTAATTGAAAATTATTCAATAGTCCATCAATAAATGAACTAAATTTTGTTTCTTCGGCTACTTGAGTTGTAGCAGTGTGCACAAATTTTTCTCCCGTCAAGCTTCCTTGAATTGTCATAGTGAATTCTGCTGTAGGAACAGGTAATAAAATCTGTAAATTGGGATCATCTGTCTGTACACCGAATATTCGCTCATCTGTAACTTGAAAATCTTTATTTAAATTCAAATAATAAACTAAATTCGGATACTCTGTATGAATCACAGAATCCGTTGCCGCAGTAATCTTTAAAGAATGATCCTCTTTTTTCACCAGATACTTAGGGATCTCTGCATCATTCATTAATAAATGGTTACTAATAGCTAACGTGTACTCTTTCTTTTTCTCACTGCTGAATACCGTTCTGACTTCACGAGAGTCGGCTAATGTGTAGGTTGTAATTTTGATTAAATCGTCCGTTAGTTTATAATACCACGTTGCTTCATTCAATCCCATTTCAAATGCAGAAGGCATCGTCAACAATACCCAGTCATCTTCTCGTTTTAAATAAATTCGTTGTCCTGATTGCTTAAATACATTAAGGGAATTGCGACTATTACTCATCAGCTTATTCATCGAAGTATTCCCTAAAACAATCTGAGAATTAAAAATTCCATACATATACAAAGTGGTACTTAATGGTGGTTTATCTACAGTGAGATCCGTACCACTTAATAAAATGTGTCCATGTGCCCGTTCCATTGCTGTCTCTTTTTCTTGCAAAACAACATGTCGATATTTCTCTGTAAAGAAAGACAGTAACTGATTGCTGGAACTCTTTTCAACAAGAGTTCTGATTGGGAACAATGTTTCAATTTCTTGATCTGAGAATGTTTCACCGATTAGTGTTTTCCCAATTTTTTTTGAGAAAGATATACCTGTTTTATCTTTTTCTAGAGGAGTTAATTTTTGATAAATGGCTTGCACTAATGAGCTGTTAAAAATTGGTACTTCTACTGATGTACTTAGGTTTTCTTTCGTTCCACCGTAAAAAATAATCTCTCTTTTTTCATTATTTGTTAGTTCAGCTTTTTCTGATTGCAGAGCAATATACGCAAATTCATATTGATATACTTCATTTTCTAAACTTTCTTTGACTAAAGCTTCAGGTTTATTTGTTTTTTTATAGGATCTACCAAAAAATTGATACCCATCGGTTGAAAATCCTACAGTTTTAGATAAACTTCCTAACTCTACGACTGGAAATAATCCGTCTTGCGGTTGATTTTGTCTTGATGTGACAATATATCCGTTCTCATTGTGCATAACTTTATGATCTACATATTGTGACATGTAAGCTTCATTTGATTGGACTGCACCTTTGGATGCATTTCCAAGATCTTGACCGGAAATTACATCAACAACTTTTCCGTCTCCGATTAGCTCAACTGTCCAAAACCATATTCCTGCTTCTGATAGAGCAAATGACACATAATAAGTTATCCCTCTGTACTCCCCTTGCCACAAGATTCCATCTTTTTGAAAAGATACGGTACTCTCACTATTTGAGCCAATCAAAGGCGTAGAGAAAATAGTGTCATTTTCAAAAACTCGCAAATACAGTTGATTGCAGCTTCCATCTAAAGGATTTCCATTCAATTGGTTAATCATGATGTCATTTTTGGTTATTTCATAGAGATCACCAGTTGGTAAAAAAGTAGCTCTTACGCCATTTTGAATATACTGTTTTTGTTTCATTGAAAAATTCCTACTCCCTACTTAATTCGTCAATTTAAATTTTGCTTTCTGTAAATCACGACTGTTTGGACCAACCATGATTTCAAAAACTCCTGAATCACTGTATTTTTGATTATCACTGTGTACATAGCGAAGCATTGATTCATTTACAAAAAAGTGAATGGTTTGTGTTTCGCCAGCATTTAGATATACTTGTTTAAAATCTTTCAGCTCTTTTACGGGACGAATAACCTGTCCAAAAAGATCATGAATATACAACTGAACAGTTTCTACCCCAGAAATAGTTGATTGATTCGTCACATCTATTGATACAGTCAACGTATCGCCATGAGTTATCCTCGATTTATCTAAGTAAAGTTCTCCATATTCAAATGTGCTATAACCTAAACCAAATCCAAAAGGATATTTTGCATAATTAGAGACATCCAAATATTTAGAAACATATTTCTCATCCTGAGTCGTTTCTAATGGTCGCCCTGTACTATCACAATTATAGTAAATTGGCACTTGACCCACACTTTCTGGGAAGGACATGCTTAGACGACCACTCGGGTTATAATCTCCCCATAGAATAGACGCAAGTGCATTACCAGCTTCCGTTCCAGGAAACCAAGCTTCTACGATTCCCTTTGCACCATCAATTGCTCGAAGATCTAAAGGTCGTCCATTATATAATGTAACGACAAGTTGTGGGTTTACTTCTTTAATTTTTTCAAAAAGGTCAATTTGTGCTTGTGGCAAACGAATATCACTACGACTAGCGGCTTCTCCACTCATCCACTCTGCTTCACCTAAAGCTAAAACAACTTTATCTGCCTGTCTTGCAAGTTCAGCAGCTTCATTGACTGCTTCAAGACTAGGGTTGAAATAATCAAAAAATTTTGTTCCAACTAATATATTTTTACTTTTTTCTTTCGCTCCATCAATTAACGAAACTGCTTCAGTCATCTTCCCTTGCCATGACCAAGCACCTAGAACATCTTTCGAGGCGGCGGCAGGACCAACGATTGCAATTTTTTCTTCTTTTTTTAATGGAAGAATGTCTTCATTTTTCAGCAAAACAACTGATTTTTTAGCGATTTCTTGAGCAGCTTCACGATGCTCTTTTGATAGAATAATAGATTCCTTTTTTTCACTCGCCCCACGATGAGGATGTTCAAATAGCCCCAAATCATTTTTCAGCTCTAAAATTCTTAGTACCGCTTCATCTAATAAATCTTCTTTTATCGTCTTTTCTTCAATCAACTCTGCCAAATATTTTGTATAGCAAGTGGTCATCATTTCAATGTCCACACCCGCTTCAATCGCTAGCTTAGCAGCGGCTTTTTCATCTTCAGCTACACCGTGCGGAATCAATTCCTTTACCGCACCCCAGTCAGAAATAACCACTCCATCAAAACCAAATTCCTTCCGCAAAACATCGCGAAATAACCATTTATTTCCCGTTGCCGGAATTCCATCAACAGTATTAAAAGAGGTCATTACTAATTTTGCCCCTGCATCTAAAGCTGCTTTGTAGCTTGGTAAATAACTTTCACGTAATTTTCTTTCGGACATATCGACAGTATTGTAGTCTCGACCAGCAATAGCTGCACCATATGCAGCAAAGTGTTTGACACAAGCAGCTACTCTAGAAAAATCATGCTTAAGATCATCGCCTTGATACCCTTTAACAAAAGCCGCTGCAAATCGACTATTTAAATAAGGGTCCTCACCTGTGGATTCCATCACTCTTCCCCAACGTGGGTCCCTTACCAAATCAACCATCGGTGAAAAGGTAACGTGAACACCTGAAACTGCTGCCTCTTTCGCAGAAATTTCTGCCATCTTTTCAGCAGCTGCTAAATCCCAACTACTTCCTAGGCCTAAAGGTATTGGAAAAATCGTTCGAAAACCATGAATGATATCGGCCATAATTAATGTTGGTATTCCTAAGCGATTTCTTTTCATATATTGTTTTTGTACATGGATAGCTTCTTTTGCTCCTGCAAGCCCTAAAGTAGAACCTGCATTTTTTATGTTCTCATCTGTAAGACCTAAATCACTCATTGGTCCCGTTTTTTCTTCAGCGGCTTTAGTATAAAAATCGGCAGCTAGTTGGAGTAATTGATCGACCTTTTCATCTAAGGTCATTTGATCAATTAATTGGATTAATTTTTCTTGCTTCATTTTTACACGACCTCCTTATTTATGTCCGGATACGTTATATCCTTCTAAAATATATTTTTGTAAAAACATAAAAATGATGATAATCGGTACGACCATGAATGTTGAACCTGCCATCTGTAATGAATAATTGTTGGCATATTGCCCTTTCAATAATTGAAGACCTACAGATAAGGTATAATATTTTTCATCATTTGCCATGATTAAAGGCCATAAGAATGAATTCCAGCCTCCGATAAATGTTGCAATTCCTTGTACCGCCAATACCGGTTTTGAAATTGGAAGAATGATTCTTGAAAAGATATACCATTCACTCGCACCATCCAGCCGTGCCGCTTCCAACAATTCATTTGAAACGGTTGAAATAAATTGACGGAACAAAAAGATTCCGTATGCCCCTACTAATCCCGGCAAAATGATTCCAGCCATTGAATTTGTAAGTTTCATTGAATTCATGATCAAGTACACTGGAATCATTGTTACTTGACCTGGAATCATCATCGTAGCAAGAACCAAGTAGAACAATGGTTCACGACCTTTAAATTTGTACTTAGCAAAACCAAAACCAGCCATTGCGTTGAAAAACATTCCAAGAAATGAAAAAACTACAACAACCATGGTATTTTTAAAATAAACGGCAAAATCAAATGCACTAAATAATTCTTTAAAATTGTCCCAAGATGCATGTTCAGGTAAAATTTTTGGAGGAAACTTCATGATTTCCATGTCCGTTTTAAATGAGGATAAAAGCATCCAAACAAAAGGAAGCATCCAAACAATTGCACCAAGAGCTAGAGCTATTCCAAGAACAATCTTGACACGTCGATTGTTTTGTAATTCTTTATTCATAGTAGTAACACCTCTTATAGTTGATTTTCATCATTTTTTCGTTGCATTCTAAATTGTACTAACGTCACAATGATGATTGCTGCAAATAAAATGAATGATCCTGCTGCTGCGTAACCGAATTTACTAAATTGGAACCCATTTCTGTAAATGAATAACGCAACTGAAGTCGTACTGTCTAGCGGCCCACCATTCGTCATTACAAATGGTTCTTCAAAAAATTGTAACCACCCAATAAGTGTTGTTACTGTAACGAAAAATGTTGAAAATCGTAGAGAAGGAATCGTGATATAGCGCACCTGTTGAAATTTGGTAGCCCCATCTAGTGATGCGGCTTCATAATATTCTTTTGGTATCCCTTGGAGGGCGGCTAGAAAAATTAGCATGTTTGCACCAACTGCCCGCCAAACACCTAGAATAATCAAAGATACTTTTGCCATGACTGGATTTGTTAGCCAGGGAACAGCAGATATATGAAATAGGGATAAGATGTAATTCAAAAAACCAAAACTTGGATTGTACAGATAACTAAATACAACCGCAACAGCAACGACATTCGTAATTGCTGGCGTATAAAAAATCATTCGAAAAATTGAAAAAATCTTATTTTTCCCAAAATTAATTATTAATGCCAATCCAAGGGATAAAACAATAACGACAGGAACACCAAAGACTACATAGAAAATAGTATTTTTAATACTTTTCAAAAATACTGGATCTGTAAGAATGTCTTTATAGTTGGTAAAAGAAATAAATTTAATTTGAGACCAGTCGGCGAGCCCAGTTAGACTCATATCAGTAAAACTAATAAAAAAAGCGACAAATATTGGAATGATCGAAAAGAGTAATAATAATATCAACGCAGGTGAAATAAAAAAATAGGGGGCTTTAGTGGCTTTTTTCTTCAATTTTGATACTCCCTTTCCTAATTAAAATGTTGAAAGAGACTATCTCAAAGATAATCTCTTTCACAAATAGTTATTTATTTAGCAATGTTTCCGTTTCTTTATTAAACGAATCCATTTCCGTTTGAACGTCATTTCCACCTAAGTAAATTTGTTCAAAGTGTTTTAAATAATTTTGTGCGATTTCTTCAAATTCAGGAATCAATGGCATTGGTTCAGAGTTATTAAGTTGTTCATTGAACACGCTATAAATTGGATCATTTTTTAACTTGTCATCTTCCCAAGCTTTTGTTGCAGTTGGAAGTGCGTCAGTTAATTCCATCCATTCTAGTTGATTGTCTGGTTCTGCCATAAAATCAATAAATTTAGCTGCATCATCTTTTTTCTTTGAGTATTCAAAAATTGTTAGATTTGAACCACCCATAGAAGAGATATTATTTTCTTTTGCAGGAAGAGGTGCAATTGCCCATTTCCCTTCTACATCTGGAACTGTATCTTTCACTGCTTTAGCCATCCAAGGTCCACTGATAAACATTGGTACCATTGCATCTCCAGAGAAGGTTTGTGACACATCTAGACCTAAATCTTCTTTTGGTGCATATCCCTTTTGAATGAAGTTATTGAGGTATTCCACAGCCTCTGTAAATGGTGCCTCGTTAAAAAGTGGTTTATCTCCATCAAGTAATTCTGATCCATTTTGACGTGCAAACATGAAGCCTAATGTTTGTTCTTTTGCATCAATGTTAATACCATATTTATCATCACCGCGTTCAGATAATTTCTTCGCAGCATCTTCTAACTCATCCCAAGTCTTAGGTGCTTCACTATAACCAACAGATTCCAATACATCTGTTCGATAAAACAGCACGCGTGTTTCAGCTGCCCATGGAATCCCGTATGATTTTCCGTCAAATTGTGTTGTTTCTACAGAACCATGGTAAAAATTATCTGATTTCAAGTTATCGTATTTTTCAATATATTTTGTCATGTCTGATAAAGCTCCAGCCTTTTGAAATTCAGGCATCCATGTCGTTCCCATTTGCAAAACATCAGGTCCACTTTTTGAAGCAACTGCTGTTAATAATTTATCATGTGCATTTGACCAAGGCAGAGATTGGATTTTTACTTCAATACCTGTTTCTTCAGTGAATTTATCTGTCATTTTTGATAATTGCTTTACTTCCTCACCCATACCCCAGATATTTAGTACTTCGTCTTTTTTATCGTCATTGCCGCCTGAACCGCAGGCTGCTAAAGTCCCAAGCGATAAAACCGATGTCAACCCTAATAACAGAAGCTTTTTTGATAATTTCATTTCGTGATCCTCCAAATATTTTTTAGTGAAACGTTTCTACAAAAGGAGTATACAACGACAGCTTTAATAAAGCAAGCGTTTTCCGAATATTTTTTATTAATAACAAAATTCCGAAAAACTATTGATTTATCAGTCTTTTTTACTATAATAGACTTGTAATGTGCCTGGACATTTAAAAAAAGGAGAAAAAATAATATTAGTCAAAATAAAAACGTTTCACTAAGAGAGGAGAAAGTTATGCACACACCAAAATGGTGGCAGACAGCTGTGATTTATCAAGTCTATCCACGAAGCTTTAAAGATAGTAATAACGATGGTATCGGTGATATCTGCGGGATTACTTCAAAACTCGATTATTTACAAAAGTTGGGGATCACAGCGATCTGGCTTTCCCCTGTATATGCATCTCCAAATGTAGATAACGGGTATGATATCAGTAACTACTATGAAGTTATGCCGGAATTTGGCACAATGAAAGATTTAGAAGAACTTATCACACAGGCCAAAAACAGAAATATTCGAATTATCATGGATCTGGTTGTGAATCACACTTCCAATCAACACCCATGGTTTCTTGCAGCCCAAAATGGCGAAAAGAAATACCAGGATTATTATATCTTTAGAGACAAAGAAAATATCAACAAAATTCAATCTTTCTTTGGTGGTTCAGCATGGCAATTAGACAATACTTTACAAAAATACTATTTTCACCTATTCGCTTCTCAACAACCCGACTTGAATTGGGCCAACCCTGAACTCCGAAAAGAAATCTGGAAAATGATGCACTTTTGGCTTAAAAAAGGAATCGGCGGTTTTCGTTTAGATGTTATTGATTTAATTGGAAAAGATCCTGATAAACAAATTCTCGGAAATGGTCCTCATCTTCATGATTATCTTCATGAAATGTACCAAAACGTGTTGAAAAACTATGATGTTGTGACTATCGGAGAAACTGGTAGCGTCACACCAGAAACAGCGCCACTTTATACACAAGCAGATCGAGAAGAACTTTCCATGGTTTTTCAGTTTCAGCATATGGCACTTGATGAACAATTAGGAAAAACAAAATGGGACTTAAGAGAGCTCTCCATCCCTGAATTAAAAGAAGTTCTTTCAAAATGGCAAACAGAATTACCTGATAATGCTTGGAATAGTTTATTTTGGAGTAATCATGATCAGCCACGAATTTTATCTCGCTGGGGAAATACCCAAAATTTTAGTCTGGAAAGCGGAAAAATGTTGGCTATGATCCTTCATCTTATGCGTGGAACACCTTTTGTTTACCAAGGAGAAGAAATTGGCATGACCAATCAGATAATTCGTTCTATCGACGAAGCAGCAGATATTGAAAGCATCAATTATTACCATGATCAGCTACAAAAAGGAGCTACTAAAGAGAATATTCTTGCTTCTATCAACGTTAAAGGGCGAGACAACGCGCGAACTCCTATGCAATGGTCCCCTTCCATTTATGCAGGTTTTTCAACAAAGCAACCATGGTATCCTGTCAATTCCAACTACGATAAAATAAATGCAGAAGCTAATTTACAAGATAAGAATTCTTTGTTTTACACCTATCAAAAACTAATTAAATTAAGAAAAGAGAACCCGATTATTGTTTGGGGAACCTATCAATTGCTTGAAACCTCCGATTCGATTTTTGCATACAAACGTGAATATAAAAATGAAGCTTGGTTGGTTTGTGCCAATTTTTCCAATCATACAAACAAAATTTCTTTTCCACAGACTGCTAAAGAGACAATACTTAGCAACTATGACAAGCGATACAATGACCTAACTAGCCTTACTCTCTTACCCTACGAAACTTTTGTGGTAAGGATTTAAAAAAAAGATATTCGCTTTTGGCGAGTATTTTTTTTCATCAATTCAGTCACTTGACAGCATCGTGAAAATCAGTTATTATTTGCTTGCGCAAGTAAATTATTTTCAAGTAAGGAGAAGTCTATGAAAGAAACTGAAATTGATTTATTAGAGTGGCTCCCAATTATTTCCCGCAATTACACAATGACCCTTGATCAGCAATTGCTAAAAATCGGCTTGAATTCCAGCCTATATTACTACGTGATCAAATTATATGAGTTTGGCGATTTGCCTCAAGAAAAATTGGTCCGACTTACAGGAATCAATGCTAGCAACGTTACCCGTGCGGTTCAAAAGTTGATTCACTCTGGCTTAGTGACAAAAAAAGAAAACCCTGACGATCGCCGCGGCTTTTTACTTTCACTAACGACAGAAGGAAGAACCCTTTATCCGCAGATTCTAGATTCTTTGGAAAAAGTTACGGCAGATTTCTTGGCACCACTTTCCCCACAACAAAAAGACATTTTTGTCCAGTCCCTTAGCTTATTACGATCCCATTAGGAGGTAACGTAATTATGGATAAACTTACACTCATCCAACAATTTATCACATTTCCATCAGACTATCAGTTGACGGAACAAACAAATGAAAAAAGAAACAATCGAAAGGTAGATATTTTCCGCTATCAAAAGAATGGCGAATTTATGTTGAATGGTCCTCGAATCATCGCAATTTTCCAGAAAGACACCTTAGTAAGTTTAAAAAATTTCTCTTCGCTTCCAACAGGCACACTGTTCGATTTCCCCCGTGCAAAAACGTTTGGTGAAGAACTCTTTGAAAAAATCAACCCAACATATGCCAAGCATCTTTCTTTTCTTCGCATAGAAAAACAACAACGGAGTTATCTCAGCGAGGGAACGGCTGTCACTTTTCCGGTGGAATGGGTCAAATTTGCCCACAGTAATGGCAGCTACAACTGGGTCACTCTAGGAGGCGATGGTACGCTGATTGAAATGGAAATCGATTCACGGTGGGATTATTTTCGTGGACGGCGAAAAACAGAGATGTGGGATAATGATGATTGGGTCCTTGCCCATGAAGGAAATGGTCCTCAATTACCAGCACCACAAGCACTAGCTTAATGAAAAAGCCACGAGAGGAAGTTTGTCAATGAATGAAATAGACTACGATACGACCTTGACGTTATTGGGACAATTGCGGGAAAAATTACGACGATTGGAAGAAACCGATTATATCACTGCCTATTACAAAGGTTACAGCGCCAGCGGCATGACCTTGGCTGAAATTCAAGAAGCAACTGTGGAACTGACAGAACAGATTTTGGAGATTGAACGGTATTTGGAGGATGAGGAGTTACAATAGAATTAAGTCGCTTCTGATGATTCGCTTGGGTCCACTGATACTTTTCATATGAAAAGAGACAATTACACTCGGAGTGCCAATTGTCTCTTTCTTTAAAATTGTTATTCTTTTTAAATAAGCTTCCTACAAAAAATCTTTTCTAATTGGAGTAAACGTATCCAATACCTCAGATTCATTTTCTAAAACAATGCACCCATGAGGAACATTTGGTGCAAATTTTAGAACATCCCCAGCTTCAACTAAATATTCTTGCGTTCCTTCAAAAAATTTTAACTTTCCTTTTAAAATATAAGTAACTTGCTCTTCTGGATGACTGTGTAATTCTACTGCTTTTGTAGTATTTTTAAAGCGAACCAAGACCGACATGATATTTTCTCCATAGGTTACTACACATCGGTCAGTATTTTCATCTACTTTACTAAACTTTTGATTTTTTTTTAAAATTAACATTTTATCCCTCACAAACTTATAGTCATATTTAAGTTTATTTTTTTTTTATCTTTAAACCGAAAAATCAAACTAAATCTGTTTTCACTACTTGGATTTCCTACTGTATCGAGCAAGAACAATTCACACGGTTCATCGGTTGAAAAGATAATCTTTGCTTCGGTTTCTGGCTCCATCACTGTGAATTCTTGACAATTTGCTTTATACAAACTAGAACGAACTACACTCTCATCTAAACGTCCTTTGTAGATATCTATATGTCTATTTCTTACAAAAGTAAATTCTGACGGTATCGTTAATAGAGGAGTATCCAAGTGCTGCACTACATCAATTGTCCCTTCTTCTTCTAATTCTACTTCTGTTCGACTGATCATTTCTTTTTTCACTAATACTATCTCTTTGCTGATTTTGCTATTTGGATAAATATCTCCACTATATACTTTAAGACGATGAGGCGCTTTTGCTAAAATTTCAGAATGATATAAAATATTATTGTTCTGCTCATTAACAATTACAGAATTATGTCCTAGAGGAGTGTTATACCATTTATGAACGAGATTACTACCATAGCCAACATTTGACAAATCTTTTGAAAGAAGCTTATCTTTCACAGTAAACTCTAGATTAAACGAATCAAAATGTGCATGAGATAATGAATTAACACCATATTTTAAAAACACTTCATATTTATCATTTCTCAACACAGACAACTGTGAATCAGCAAAATGTTTAGTTTCTTTTTTTGCAATCGCTGGTAAATTTGTTTGCTCATCTAATGTGAGTAACCCTATCGTAGAGTAATCTCCAAAATACGTTTCATCTTCTATGGGAAGAGGTTTTCTTATAATTGGCAACGCTACAATATTCTGAAAGTATTGTTGAATCGCTAGATTTTCGGGATAGCTAGAAGCAATCAATTCAAAAACATTAAGATAGGTCTTCAAATTAACATTTGGCCAACCATCGTTAGGATTGGGAAATACACCATTTCTAAAGGCTATATTAAAGCTAAACGTCATCATTTTTTCAACTTTGTCTTCTAATAATTGATTTTGTTCGTTATATTTTGTTAAAAAGTAGGACAAATATCCTAGTGCTTCTAGTACATAGTGATGATAATGAATAGACCCTTCATACCAGAAACCATCTCGCGTTAATCCATTTTCTAAATGCTCGTAAATACCATATGGTTTGCTCAGATTTTCTGATTTAAATTTATCAAGAGTGAGTTCCATAACCTGGATAGCAACTTCACGCCATAGTGTAATATTATGTTCAATAAATTGTTGCTTTTTTAAAAATTCTATTGCTGGTATTAATAGTTTTTCCTTAATCTGCTGTTTTTCATTCTCAGTGAAATACGAATCTACTATCGAATAACAAAACAGAATCCGTATGAGAGCCACGGCTTCGGAAAGTCCTTGAGCCATTATTTTTCCTGGACCTTGGAAATTTATTTCATAGTCGCCAAAGTTCCAGTCCGTTTTTTGCGGATCAAAATATATTTTTTTCTCTTTAATGTCTCTTTGAACGCGATCGTATTCATCCATATTAGGTAAGATTTTATTTTTGATATGAATCTGAAACTCTCCATAATGTTGTGCGTAGAATAAAATAACCTGCCTAACAAACTTAAGATATTTTTCATCTTCTGTTTTTAAGAATACTATTGTTGCATATCTCAACATGGAGATTGTTTTGTTTCTCATAATAGTTACCCAAGCAGCTTTTTTCTTCTCATCAGTATACGTTTTTCCACAAGTAGGACAAACGTGTCTTTCTGGGGAATGAGCATCGTAGATTAAGTAACTACCATCTTCATCACAAAAGTAATGGTGTCTCCATCCAGAAAGCCACTTTGGATCATCCTTCCAGGTATCAATAAACACGTCCACTTGTTCTTTCATTTTCTCTTCATCGAACAATTTATGGCTGATATTTCTTTTTGCATTAAACTTATTACCCATCATTTCTCCTCATCTGCTGTTCAATTTTCTTCAAGTGCTTGATTTTGAGCAATTTTATCACTAATTTTCAAAAACGGAAGATATATAATTGTTCCTAAGGCAATCAGAATTATTTGAATAACTACTGCTCGCCAGTCTCCTCCAGTAGCTAAGTAACCACTGACCAAAGGAGGAGTCATCCAAGGAATAAAAACAACGGTCTTTGATACAAAGCCAATAGCGGTCAGTATATAACCAATGATTGAAAATAGAAATGGTATTCCTACAAAAGGAACCATCATTGGCAAATTAAAAACAATTGGAAAACCATAAATCAACGGTTCATTGATATTAAATAGTCCCGGAGCCAGAGCCAATTGTCCAACTCTCTTGCTTGCTTGATATTTTGAAAACACAAGAATAGCTATTAATAAAGAAATTGTACACCCAGTTCCTCCCATTTGAGTAAACACTGTAACAAATGGTTTTGTTAAAATATGCGGTGGTGTCGTCCCGTTTGAGAATGCCAGTGCATTGTCATTTATATTGGCGATTAATAAAGGTTCCAATACAGTACCAAAAATCACAGCTTGATGAATCCCAAATGTAAAAAGTAAATTTCCCAAAGTAAAAATGAATAGAAATCCCGGAAGACTTGTATTTATTTTTCTTAGTGGCTCTTGAATTAATGTAGCTATCAAAGTTATTAAATCTTTATCTGCAAAAACAATTAGCAGTGCTGACACCACAGCACAACCTGCAATTGTAAGTATCGTAGGAATCATTGCTTCGAAAGATTTTCCAACTTGCGGTGGTACATTTTCTCCCATAGGAATTTGAATTTTCTTATTATTTGCTAATTTCATAAATATTTCAGTAACTAATAACCCAACGATTACCCCTGCAAACATACTTTGTGTTCCCAAATTTTTAAATAAAATAGCTCCAGGAATCACGACTGCTTTTTCCATTTCAATTGGAATGACCGAATTCGTTACAGGCATGAAAGTAATTAATGCTGCAATTGAGACTGCTGCTGCACCAATCGCATTCGTAAAATTTTTGTGTCGTGCTAATGTATATGCACTAATTGGCGCAACAAGCAATCCACAGATATTTAAAGTAGCATTATTCAGTAAATTCCCCCAAATCTGTATCTTTTCTAAGGTCGATCCAGAAAAAACATACGGGAAAAGAACGCTATTCAGCAACGTTCCTAAACCAGCAAGAACAAAAAATGGCATTAATATTGCAAAAGTATCTCTTAAAGCCTGTAAGTGAATTTCTCCACCAATTTTTCCAGCAATTTCAGCAAATTTATTACCAAAATTATCTCCAGTATTTTCCTTCATCTCTAGTAACCTCCTAAGTTTTACTAAACCGGTTTAGTAATTATCCAAAGAATAAACCGGGTTACTAAACCGGTTTATCCTTTGTTCGTGATAATAATACTCGAAACTAGAAATCTTTGCAACCCTTTTCAGATTTTTTTTACTGATTCACGAATTTTAATTTGCGGATCATAAATATTCCTTATTTTTAGTTTTCTCTCAGGAAAATACGTTTTTTTCAATAATAAAGCTGCAGCCATCGTCCCCATCTCTGCAACCGGCTGTGCAATCGTCGTGATTGCCGGAGTAAAGAAATGAGCAAAAGAGACATCATCAATACTGATAAGAGAAAGTCTGTCCGGTAAATCAATTTCATTTTCTTTTGCCCAAACAAGGGTATCTTCCAGTAACATATCATTTGTTAGAATAAGCGCAGAAGGTGGTGTTATTAATTTCATCAGTCCGTCCAGATGAGTAGCAATGTCCTTCCTATTTGTCTGAACGATGTATTTTTTTTCTACTGAAATATTATTTTTTTTCAAAACACTGAGGTAACCATTTAGACGATCTCTTCTATTCGTAATGCTCTCCTTTTCTCCCAGAGGAAATGTTAGAATAGCGATATTTCGATGATTTTTTTTAACTAGATACTCAGCAGCCATAAATCCTGCAGCAAAATTATCTAACGTAATTGAGTCAATATTCAAATCATCAATCTTCCGATCCATGAATACTATTGGATATCCTTCGTCGAATAGCTGTTGATAGTAGCTCCGGTTTGCCACAGTTGGAAAAACAATGAGCCCATCTACCTGACGAGCTTTTAGAGCTTCAACATATTTTTTTTCTTTAGACGGATTATCATCGGTGCTTGCAACAATGACATCGATTCCTTTGTCACTAAAAAATTTTTCAATTGTACTAATTAGTTCAGTTGTAAATCTCGATGATAAAGTGGCCGCAACAATTGCTATCACATTTGTTTTCTTTTGCTTAAGACTTCTGGCAATTTGGTTTGGTGTATAATTTAGTTCTTTAATACTATTTTCAATCTTCTTTTTAGTTTGTTCACTCATATATTGAAATCTATTATTTAAATACTGAGAAACAGTACTTTTTGAAACTCCAGCATGATTAGCAACATCTTTCATGGTCACAACCATATAGTATCCTCCATTTGTGTAAATAAGTTTTTTATTAAAAGTTATCGATTGAGAAATATATATCTTTCGTTAGTAATCATAGCATAATTCATTCTTTAACAGTAATCCCACTAATATTTTTTTAGTCTCGATTTATATATAAAGATAATTGAATACACCTAATGTAATTCTAGAATTTGCTTGTGCTATACTATACACACAAACAATTATTACGAGGTGTAGATAATGAAAGCCGAAAGCAATCGTCCCCTTTATATCCAAGTTGAATCTGCAATTCGCAACGATATTCTTCAAAAAAAATATCTTCCTGGCGAACAATTGCCTACCGAAGAAGAACTGTGCAAAATTTATGGCGTAAGTAAAGTCACTGTACGCAAAGCATTTCAGTTGCTTACCACTAGTGGTTTGGTCGAACGTTCAAGAGGAAAAGGAACCTTTGTTAAACAGAGAAAAAAACAAATTTTACTTGGGGTTGAGAAAGGATTCAATGATTCATTAGGAAATAATGGTCATATAATCAAGAACAGCCTAATTCATACACAATTTCTTCCTGCTGATAATCTTCTGGCAAAAAAACTTCAAGTAAGTATTGGCGACTCGGTTATTAATATCAAACGATTAATGTTAGAAGATGATGTTCCGATTGGTATAGATGATTTTTTCACCTCTTCAAAAAAATATCCTAACTTATTAGATAATCTCAGTGGAGATACCTCTTTGTACCAATTATTATCTAACCAATATAATGTCACTGTCTCTCGATCTTCTTTAGAAATCAACGGAATAACTGCTGATGAAGAAACCGCTAAATCTTTACAGTCTTTTATCGGTGATCCACTTTTTGTAATTGATAAAACAAGTGTTGATCAGCAGGATCAAATAATTCACTACTCTACTTCTATTATTCGCTGTGATAGAGTATCCTATGTCATAGATATCTCAGACAAAACATTCATTAAAAAGAAAAATAAATTCTAAAAAAAGGACGGTACCTTATAAATTGGCACCGTCCTTTTTATCCTGATTAACTTTCTTATAACTTGAATATTTTACAAGATTCCTAAAATACTCAATACCATACCAGCAATAATCACTCCAATAAGTAAGATGTTGGTATTTATTTGTTTTTTTATTAATTTAAAAATAAATAGGGTACTAATCAACGGTAGCAACTTAGGCAGTACTGAATCCAGCATTTCTTGTAAGACTAACTCTGTCCCACCAGTTGTAAAAGTAATTGGGGTACTGAGTGGAACCATGCTGGCAATCATCCCTCCAACAACTGATAGTCCAATAATTGAAGCAAATTGCATTACTCGATCCATTAATCCCTCTTGATAAAGTTTAGCAAGGTATTTATTTCCCGAACGATAACCTAGTACAGTTCCATAATATAATGTGGCTAAGGAGGGGATTGCAAATAATCCAACAGCTAAAATCGGACCAAGAATGCTTCCATGCGTAGCAAATGACAATCCTATTCCAAAAGTAATGATTCTTAATGTTCCTTGGAAAAAAGAATCACCAATTCCTGCGAAAGGTCCCATCAAACTGGTCTTAATCATAGATATAGACTCCACATCAAAATCAGATATCTTGTTAGCATTTTGCTCTTCCATGGAAACAACAAGCCCCATGATAAAGGATGTCATTTGTGGTGTACAATTAAAAAATTCCATATGTCGTTCATAGGCTTCTTTCCTTGCACGATCATCATCTGCATAAAGTTTATCCAAAGCGGGGGCTAGTCCATACATAAATCCCATATGCATTTGCCTTTCGTAGTTCCAAGAACACATAATCGTCATCGAGCGAAAAAATATTTTTCTCAGATCTTTTTTTGTAATATTTTTCTCCAGTATCATTTGATTAGTCATTTATAAATTTGCCTCCTTTCTTGCATAATTTACTTGATCCATAATAAAGGCAATCAAGGCACTAAAAATCGTAACTCCAATTAAATCTAAATCTGAATAGGCAACAAGAAAAAAACCAAAGATAAAATACGGCCAAAGGGTTCTATTCAACATCGTGCTTAACAACATGGCAAATCCTAATGCAGATAATAAGTTTCCTGAAACCGTCAAGCCATTCGAAATAATTGAAGGAATTTGGTTGACAATTTCTTTAACTAAATCTGCTCCGAAAAAAACGGTTAAGAAAATAGGAAGGAAATAAACGAGCGCATTGAATGTAAACGACCAGTAAAGATGGATATTTTTCGCTAAATTAAAGTTTCCCTTGTTTATTGCTTTATCCGCTATATGTGCAAATTGTGCAATAATCATCCGCATAATCACACTCATAAATTCCCCAGCCACAGCTACAGGAATAGCTAACGTCAAAGCTGCTTCTGTTGAACTTCCTGTCAAAATTGCAAATGCCGTTGCAATAATACTTCCCAACTGCATGTTTGGAGGCCCTGCAGCACCAATTGAAACAAATCCCATAGAAATCAATTCAAGCGAAGCACCTAAAGTAATACCTGTTTTTATATCTCCAAGTACAAATCCAGCCAAGGTACTCAATATTAAAGGCCGTCCAATATTTTGCCGTCCAATTAGCCGCGAATCTACCACAGCAACTACACCGACTAAGCCTAATAAAATTGCTTTAAGTAACATAGACGTTCTCCTATTTCATAAAATTTGTTGTTTCAATGGCCGCAGAAGGTACTTGTTGAATGAAGATGTTGATTCCCTTTTTTATCATTTCTTGAGTCGCCGCTAATTCTGATTCATTTAAATAAATCGCTTTTCCATAAGAAATAGAATTCTCCTTTTTAGCTATTCCACCAAAATTTATTGCTTGTACTTCTGGAACAAATTTAGTTAACTCATTTGCTTCTTTAGGACCTTTTACAAGAATCATAATATTATTATCTAAACATTTAGAAAGTACAGAGGATACCTCAGTAATCTTCACAATATCTAATTTACAGTCGGTCGGCTTTGCCATTGTAAGTGCCATTTTACTTAATGAATCTTTGACAATATTATCGTCTGCGATAATAATATGATTGATTTCCAGCTGTCTGGTCCATGAAAAAATTACTTGGCCATGCAATAATCGATGATCAACCCTTACTAACTTAATCATCTTATTTCTCCCCTTCCAAAAAATCATTAATACAAAATAAACTGCTTCTTGCATCTATGATTACTTTTCTTAAACTCTCTTGTGAAATTTCATCACCTGATTCTTGTAGCAATACTAATTCTAGGAGTAATGGAAAATTCACTCCGGCTACAGTCAAGATTTCATCGTTTATAATAAATTTTGTAGCGACATTAGTAGGCGTTCCGCCAACAATATCTGAGAGAATTACAACTTTTTTTGTTTCATTTCCGGCTATTGCTTTCCTTAAACTCCTCTCAAATTCTTCAATTGCCATATTTTCAGTGAAGCTCAAAGTGTCAATATTCTTACACTCACTATTCAGAACTAGTCTGACCGCATCAAGATAGCCCTTACATAAAGTAGCATGAGAAATAATAATTATTTGAAATTTGGCTAGTGTCATTTTTAATCCTATACTTTCTAATAATTTACTTGCCACATATATCGTCTCACCTCTAATGAATGCCCTCGTTGGAAAGCAAGCTCCTCTACCATTTGACGAATGACAATTCCGGACAAAATGGCAGCAATGTACTCTTTGGCAGACTCATCAATTGTACTCAAATCAAAATCCTTTTGATCAAGTATAAGTACACTCTTTGTATATTTTTCTATAAAATCATGTACTCTTTGATCTAAGTGACGTGTTTTACCAATACTTTTGACTAAAATAAACGGCACATCATAATCAGTGATCTCAAATGGTCCATGGAAATATTCTCCAGAATGAATAGCATTTGAATGAATCCACTGCATCTCCATGAACCAACAAGCTGAGGTAGAATAAATCTCTCCAAAATTTATTCCACTACCAATGGTATAAATGAGTTTATTTCTTTTTGAGGCTATTCCCCAGTTTTTTGCACATACTTCATATTTTTCTTTCGCCTTCGTTGACAGGTCATTCAAATTACTTAGAGCAGTCAAACAAGAATCCCATTTATCAGATTTCGTAAAGAAATTTAGAATACTAAAAAGTAGGCCATAAAAAATTCCTTTATTTAGGTCACTAACATCCGCCTCTACTCCCCAGTCATAGTGTAATGGAAATTCAGCTGCTTTCCATAATGGGGACTCTTCTTCATTTGACAAAGAAATTGTCATTGCTCCCATATTACGTGCTAATTTTGTTGCATTTATCGTCTCAGGTGTTGTTCCAGAATGAGAACAAGAAATAACCATTGACTTCTCATTCAATCGTTTTGGTTGATCGTAGATGAATTCATTAGCAGTATAAACACTAGCCGGAATGCTTAATTCTTTATCAAAAAGATACTGACCAGCCATTAATAAAGCTTGTGACCCCCCACATGCAACAAAATAAATCTGTTCAATTTCTCTTTCCTTCAAACCAATTATAATGCGCTGTATCTGATTCTGGTGTTCTTTTCTCATACTCTCACTCTTTCCCAATTAGTATTATAAAGTTATATAACTTTATAATACTAATTATATTTATTATGATTCATTTTGCAAGCTTAAAATACTTTTTTTCCTCCTCTAAAAACAAGTACGCAAAAAAAGTAATCAATATCAGAAAAATAATTCACACAATTACTTTTTTGATATTGATTACTCTTTCCACTTCTATGTCCACAATTTTTTTACAATACATTCACTCTTATACAGCTAGAGTACAAATTTCATTTATTGGGAACGTCTGCTTCAAGCGACCGCTTTCTGTAAACAAAAAACATTTCGTAAAAAAGAAATCATTGTATCCCCTGACGCTGTTTCTTCCATTTCAGCAAAAGCTCAAGAAACCAAACAAAATTTTTCGCAAAAAAAAAATCAGCCAAAGACTGATTTTTTCCATCATTTACACATTCAGAATCCACATAAATCCGATAAATACAAAAAACAATACATACATGATTGGTGAAACTTCTTTGCCTCGTTTTGCAGCGATCATGGTGATTGGGTAGAAAATGAAGCCCAAGGCAATTCCGTCTGAAATGCTGTAAGTTAGCGGCATGCCCAAAAGAATCAGAAACGAAGGAATGGCAATTTCCATCTCGTGCCATTTAATTTCTCGTAAAGATTGTGCCATCAAAACACCCACAACGATTAACGCTGGTGCCGTGACTTGTGATGTAACGACCGATAATAGTGGCGAGAAGAACAAGCCTAGGATAAAGAACAGCCCTGTCGTGATTGCTGTCAATCCTGAACGTCCTCCTACAGCAATTCCCGCTGAAGATTCCACATAAGCACCCACCGGAGAGGTTCCTAAAAGCGAACCCGCCAGCATCGCAGTTGAATCAGAAGCCAATGCTTTTCCGACACGAGGCATTTTATTGTCTTTCATAAAACCTGCTTGATTGGCTAATCCCACCAATGTTCCAGCAGTATCAAAAAAAGTCACCAATAAAAAGGTCAAAACAACGACCCATAGTTGCAGGGAATTGATGTCGCCAATGTGTTTGACTGCAACTAAAAAGGTAGGTGCTAAGCTGGGGGCACCGGAAATAATTTTTTCAGGCATTGAAATCAAGCCTGTAATCAAGCCTAGGACAGTAGTTGCTACCATTCCGATAAATATCCCACCTGGTACCCGACGAACCATCAAAATCGCCGTAATAACCAATCCAAAAATAGTCAGCCAAGTCGTTCCAACAGAAAAGGAGCCTAAACCAACCAGTGTTGATTCATTCGCAACGATGATCCCACCTTCGCTTAATCCTAAGAAGGCGATAAACAAACCAATACCGCCAGAAATGGCGTATTTTAAATCGGTGGGAATCGCATCAATAATCAGCTCCCGCAATTTAAAAATCGTAATCAAAATAAAAATCAGTGAAGCGACAAAAACTCCGGCCAATGCCGTTTCCCATGGAATACCCATTCCGACACAGACAGAATAGGCAAAGAATGCATTGATGCCCAAAGCGGGTGCGGTGGCGATGGGATACCGAGCAAGTACCCCCATTAAAATACAGCCGATTGCACTAGCTAAGGCGGTAGCAGTAAAAACCGCCCCTTCATCCATCCCCGAAGCACCCAACACCGTAGGATTGACAAATAAAATATACGCCATCGAAATAAATGTCGTAAAACCCGCCAAAATTTCTCGTTTTACCGTTGTATGTAATTTCTCGATCTCAAAGTAGGAAAGAATTTTTTCCTTCATTTGATTTCCCCCTAATCAACTAATTAATATTGTTCGTAATAAGTGCATATTTCTCTTAAAGAACGTATTTAATCATATATTATTCGGAATAATAAGTAAATATTGAATTGAGAATTAGCGAAGAATCCGAACGTTTCAAAAAATTGGCTATTAAAATGCCTCAATAATTTGTACTTCTTTACATTGCTGCCAGAGCAAGCTTGCCGATTGCTTCTCTCATCTTACTCTGGTCATAAACACCGTTTGACAGTACTACGATGGCAAAGGGATTATTCGGTGCAAAAACCAAACCAATATCATTTTCAACACCAGATAGTTCACCAGTCTTATTGGCAACGGAAATATTCTCAGGCAATTTACTTCGCAGTTTTGTTCCGATTTGCTGTCCCAATAAAATCTTCAGCATTTCTCCATAAGGGAATCTTGCTTTCTGACTATATATTCTTTTCAAAAATTCCATCGTATCAGGTAAAGAAGTGTAATTTTCAATTCCTTGGCTCTGTGCTTGAGTGTCCAACATCTTTCGCTGTATTTTTGTATCGGTGTATCCCGCCTGTAAAAAATACTGATTAAGGGCATCCATCCCGACTTGATCAATAATCGCATTGGTCGCCTCGTTGTCACTGATTTGAATCATCCGCTGTAACAAGCTGTTCAACGGCTCCCCATTTATGCTCCTTTGCAGATTCAACTGGTTTGCAAAAATATATTCCATAATGAAAACTTTGATTATACTTGCTGAAATCATTGGTGCCGAATACGCATTGGAGAGATATTCTTTTCTTGCAAAATAATAAATGCCATAAGCAACTTGTTTTGCCTTTGATTCGATCACCGATCCATCAAGCAAGGGCCTTGCTGGTTGTGAAATTGAGTCATGAGTAGCCATCGTCCGCCTCTTTTCTTCCAATTTTTCAGTCATTTGGATTAGTAATTAAGACTAATTGAAAAAATCCTCTTTATTTTAACATAATCTATGGTAAAGAGAAAAAAACGAACCCTCAAGGAGAGTCCGTTTTTCGTCTTTCTATCTTATTCTTTCACCGAAGCACTAGACACGCTGTCTACTGCTGGTTGTGGTGTTTCTTCCTTCGTAGAGGCACTGGATACGGCATCTACTTCTTGTTTTTCACTGGCGCCAGATACGGCATCGGTTTTCTTTTCTTGTTTGGAAGCACCAGATACAGCGTCCACGTCTCCCACCAATTTTTGTCCGGTTTGTTTCAAGTACCATTCAATAATTGGTTTGAAATCTAAAATGTATTCGTTGATTCCCGCATAGTTACCTTCTTCGTCGTGCATTGCTTGGTAATTGTGAACGATATATTTTTCAGGAACATGTTTTGGTACGTGTACCCGCACGACATCTTGTGCACCGGAGCGTAGTTGGGAGATAACCCAGCTAACATTTTTGTATGATTTTTCCGGATGGCATTTCGCAAGAGGGTTCCCTGGTTGCGCAGGTACCCGTGGTGCTAACATTTCTTCTGCTGGTTTGGTTTTATTATAATATAAGAATTGGTTGTTGCTGTCGGCATAGGTCAATTCCATCGGCATAGATTTCAGAAAATAATTCAATTGATCCACCGTCAAAATTCCGCGATCCAATTTCACATAGGTCTTTCCTTCTACCGCATTAACTGCTTTGGCTGCTTGTTCCACCCAATCGTCTGCAGTCATGTCAACGCCTTCGATCGTGGTGTCGATTTTTCCAGTCGCATAAAGGTCTTCTGGTGCAGCTTTTGGTTTTGGTCCTTCCAAAACGGCAACAACTTTTACGAACTGCACAAATTTCCCTAAGGTACTGCCAAGGAATTTCACCGTTCCTGGATCTTTTAATTCTTCGTTTTCATCAAAGGCTTCTTTGACCTTACCCAGCAAAAATTCATTTCCTGGAAAAACCATGGCATTCACACCGGGAGCATCCAAAATTTGGCGCAAGTGCAACTGTGCCCGCGAAGAACCTTGATCATAGTAAGAAGCCCCCACGATCATAACGGGTTTGTTTTCTAATGGATGAACTTTGAAAGAAAGCCATTCTAGGACACTCTTCAAGGCCGCAGGAATGGTGTGGTTATGTTCTGGTGTGGCAATAATCACGCCGTCTGCTGCTTTGATTTTATTGTTCAATCGTTGGATTACTTGCGTATTGGTTTGATCGTCACTTTGATTGAACATCGGAATATCTTTGATTTCAACGATTTCTAAATCAAAGAGTCCGCTAAATTGCTTTTTGATATATTTTAACAACAGCCGATTGTAAGACACTTCTGCTGCTGATCCTACGATACCGATAAATTTCATCTTACTTCACTCCTTTAAATTTTTTCCCAGTTAAAGTTTTCCGCTTCTTTTTTGTTGCTTTCATGCGCATGATTAAGTTGCGCCGTGATCGCCACAAAAGTTAAGAAGTCTTCAAACAGTTCTTCCAGTTTTTCCACTTGTTCTTGATCCAATAACTTGTCTTCACTATCAAAAGCTTGCAGCGAGTGTCCCAAAAGATATTCTGAGCTTGGCATGATTCGCGCTTTTAATTCAGGAGCATCAAGAATTTGACGTAAATGGGCCTGTGCCCGGGAAGAACCTAAGGTACCGTAAGATGCTCCGGTAATCATAACGGGTTTGTCAACAAAAGGAAAAATGCCATAAGACAACCAGTTTAGTGCATTGATCAGCGAAGCGGTCACCGCATGATCGTATTCTGGCGTGCTGATGATTACGCCATCTGCGGCATCAATTTTTTCAGCGATTTCTTTGACGACATCCGGTAATTGTTTATCCGCTGGTTTATTGAACATTGGAATATCCTTGATTTCAATTAATTCAACCTGTGCTTTATCTGAAAAATGCTTTTTAATAAATTTCAACAACGTCCGATTTGTCGAATTGTCTGAGTTGGTTCCTACTAATCCGATAAATTTTTTCATTTTATTACTTCCTTTCAATTGTTTTCTTGCAAAAACATCCTACCTCCGGATTTTTCCGACCCTCAGACGCTTACAATCCGTTCCTTTAATCCATTTGAATAAGCAAATTGCTCATCCTTGGTAATCAGTAACCCGTCAATTTTTTCCAACTGATTTAACGTGGTGAGAATTTCTTTAGAGGACTTGCCAAACAAACGTGTCGTCCAAATTTCTCCATCGATGGATTTCTCCGATAAAATCGTCAAACTGGCGACATCTGTCGTTGCCGGATAACCAGTATGAGGATCTAAAATATGGTGGTACGTGTGTCCGTTGCTTTCCAAGCTTCGTTCATAAATCCCTGAGGTTACGATTGATTGATTCAATGCTTTTATCGCAAGCAGCGAATGATTACGGGACAATTTTGGATTTTGAATACCAATTCGCCAATAATGATCGCCATGAATAGAGGGTCCCAAGACAACAATATTGCCCCCTAAATTAATCAATGCAGAGAAAACCTCCTGCTTTTTTAAATATGCAATAATCAAATCGGCAATAAAGCCCTTCGCCAGCGCCCCTAAATCAATCAGCATTCCTGGATGGGTCAAAAAAACCGATTGCTCGTCATCATTTAGCAAAATATTATGCGGATCTGTTTCCTCCAATAAGCGCTGAATCGTTTTCGGAGAAGGCACCTTCGCATCATCAAAGCCGATTCGCCAAGTTTGGACTAAGGGACCGATGGCGATATTTAAATTACTAGCCGGCGCACAACTGTGGTATTTTCCGATTTTGATCAGCTCATACAAGTCGGGATGCACCTTCACCGCTTGAATACCGGCATTTTTATTAACCACCATCAGCTCTGAATCCGAATCATTTGCACTGAAGCGCTGTTCATAATTTTTTAAACGAGCAACAACTTCATCCAAAATAGCTTCCGGAGCCTCATGTTCGATCTCGATGTCAATTACCGTTCCCATCAGCCGAACTCTTCGATTTTGCTTCACCTTTTTCCCTTCTTTCCTTCAGCATTTTACCGCCTTCACTCATTTCTAACTACACAAACGTTCCCTTTTCACAACAATCGAAATCGATTTCATTTTTTGTGAAAGGATAGCACTTCTAGTTGCAAAAAAAGCACTCTCCTCACAAAAAACAAACGAAGACAGAGATGATAATTGTGTTATCTTTCACATTTTCTACAACCCGATAATACTATTCACCAATATTTATGTCAATGGAATATGTAAAAAAATATATATTATAAAAAAACAGCCGTTGGTTTCAACGACTGTTTCTGTCTTTAGTGCTAAATTTTTTGCTCTACTCCGGTTGCCTCAATCACAAGTACGCGGGACAAAAAAGGAAACTCTTCCTTCATACGCTCCACGATTTCTCCGGAAGTTAAAAAGCTGGCTTTTCCTGATACATGAAATCCTGTGCCGGGTCCAACCAGTCCTTCCACTTCTCGACTACCAAGAGTTACTAAAACCTGATCGTTCACCGCTAAATCTTCTTCAACACTATGCATTCCTGCGGCAGGAATCAATAATTTGTTTCCTTCTACTTTGACATACGAATTCCAAGTATTGACTGCATGATAATCACTTGCGTTATTTGAAATAATCGTAACCACGCCTTCATGCTCTAAAACTGCTAGAAATGTTTCAGTAAACATCCTAAAATCTCCCATCTAATTAATGTATCTTACTGATATCATATTTTATATAAAATGTAAAATATCTCCCCTTGAAAGCCACCAAAAATAGAATGTTTTTCCTGACATACTTCTTTTATATACCTATTTCCTATTTTATTTCTGCACAGTTCTTTGCTGTAAACAAAGAGCTGTTTTGTTATTTCTGCTAAATCTGCTATACTTTTTACAACTTGCAGGAATGAAAACTAGTTGAATGTTAACGACCACTTGACGAGGACAGAAACGAGGAGAGATAAAATGATCAAGACGATTTTATTTGATGTTGATGGCACTCTTATCGACACCGAACAGGCGATTTTGCATTCCCTTAAAGAGCTATTGAACGAAGAATTGCACTTAATTGTTCCAGAAGCAGAACTGACTTTTGTTTTAGGAATTCCCGGTGAAAAAGCCTTGGAAAGATATAGTGATTCTCCAGCGGAACGGGCACGTTTGTTAACGATTTGGGTCGAAAAACTGGCGGCTCATTCAACGGATGTTCGGCTTTTTGACGGTATTGTTCCTCTTTTGACAAAATTAAAAAATACCGGGTACCAATTGGGGGTTGTGACCTCCAAATTACGCAACGAGTTGATAAAGGAATTCGCTTCTTTTGAATTGACGGATTTTTTTGAAGTTGTTGTCACTGCTTCCGATACAAAAAAACACAAACCAAACCCGGAACCAATTTTAAAAGCGCTGGAAGAATTACACGCTCGTCCAGAAGAAACGATTTACATCGGCGATTCGGTTTATGACCTGCGTTGTGCGCAAAATAGTCAGGTGGCGTTTGCCTTGGCTGGCTGGGGTGCCCAACCGGCAGAAGAATTTTCGACCCTTGAGAGGATTCTTTCTCAACCAAATGACTTACTGGCTGTTCCTTAATCAGAAAAAACAATCTTAGTTGTCACTACCTTACTTTTTTGCGCGCCTCTTGAAAATTTGCCGTAGTTTGCTTTTTAGCTGCTGGTAAAGCAAAAGCTGGTGTCGGACTCGTTTGATTTGTTTGTATCTTTTAGGTTGCTTTTTATAGAATTGTTGATGATAGTTTTCTGCCGGCCAAAATGTGTCGGCTTTTTTGATTTGGGTCACGATGGGCTGCTTGTATTTTTCTGATTCGATCAACTTGTTTTTTGATTTTTCCGCCACTTGTCTTTGTTTCTCATTTTGAACAAAAATAATCGGTTGGTATTGCTCGCCACGATCTTGAAATTGTCCAAAAGCATCCGTTGGGTCCGTCAGCTGCCAATACAGTTCCACCAATTCTTCATAGCTGATAATCCGTCTGTCAAAAATAATTTCCACAGCCTCAACATGTCCTGTCAGCCCACTACTGACCTGATCATAGTTGGGAGAAGTCGTGTCCCCTCCGGTATAGCCGGATAAAACAGAGACAATGCCACTTTGGGTTTCAAAAGGTTCCACCATGCACCAAAAACAGCCACCGGCAAAAATTGCCCGTTCCTGATAATCAAGGTTTGACAATGTATGCTTTGACCAGTCAAAGTTTTTTTCACCAACAGGGTCGTTGGTGATTTGTAAATAAAAATCAGCGACATCCGGCGTCAAATTATTTCTAAGGGCAAGGGGTCGCAAAACTGCTTCGAGAGCTGCGATTTTATCCCAAAAATTCTCTTTGTCCTCCAAGTCATTTTTCGTTTCCACTAATACCTTGCGCTCCCACTCGCGGGTATTGGGATTGAGGATCAGATTATAAAGTATATTTGTTACTTTTTGCTCATCTTTCATTTCTACACCTCCTCGTAAAAATCCGGTTTTGCTGAATGGTTGCTTTCTTTTACTATTACTATACGTTATCAGGCTAAAAGGTGACCAATTAAATGATTGTTTTTTGTCGTAGAACGTAGAACTCCATGAGAAGATTAAATTTTCCGAAAAGTCTATGCTTTTTCCCTTTAATTTGCTATGCTTGAGCTACTTTTTATAAAACAATCGTTTTAATTCCTGCATCTGCTTAACTTGTGAAATGGAAGAATACTAACAAACGATTGTCTCGAATATGAAAATTTATTACATCATTACGAACAAGGATGTCACTTCCTCTTTTTTCAGGTTATCTAGTGGAATGAGGATAGGGCGTGTGAATCAGATTAAATTTTCTGTTAAGAAAATTTATTACATCATTACGAACAAGGATGTCACTTCCTCTTTTTCCAGGTTATCTAGTGGAATGATATACGGCGTGAGAATCAGATTAAATTTTCTGTTAAGAAAATTTATTACATCATTACGAACAAGGAGCACACTATGCCTTATATTTATCTTTTTTTAAGTGCAACAGAAACCTATACTTCAAAAGCGATCCGTTTCACCACGGCTGAAACATTTACCCACGTTGCTTTATCCTTTGATCCTAGCCTATCAAAAATGTACAGCTTTGCCCGTACGCAACCCCTTTTCCCTTTACCCGCTGGCTTTATTGATGAAAATATTGCCGTTGGTTTTTATAAAAATCATCCTGATACCCCTTGTCTGTTGCTTCGATTGCCGGTAAATCAACGCTCTCTGCAATTGGCACGTCAACAAATTTTCGCCATGCTTACGATGCGCAACAAATATCGCTACAATCTACTTGGTCTTTTTTTATGCAAGTTGAATATTGAAAACAAACGACCTTGGCATTTCTTCTGCTCACAGTTCGTGAGTGAAATTTTAGAAAATTCCCAAGCAATCACGTTGCCAAAGCGTCCTTCCCTCATGCACCCTGCCGACTTTTTACAGTTGCCGGAATTAGAATTAATTTTTGAAGGCACCTGTGGTCAATTGCAACAAAATTTGGCCTTGGCTTCGATAAACAAGTTAGCTGGCAGTCAGACACCTACGTACACGCAACAGCTATTAAAGGTAGTTGAATAATTTTTTCTAGATACAGTCGTAAAAAAAGCCGCTTTCCTCTACAGGAACGCGACTTTTTGCATGTTATCTAAATTTATTTAAAGAATCCACTAATTTTTACTTTTTCGAAGACTATTTATTTTCCGATAACCAATCTTCTTGTATAAACTGCCTGACCAGAATGCATCACGGCATCATCGATTGCAGAAACCAATCGGATTTGTCGAGTAACTACTGGTGTCCAATTCGTATCTATCACCTCTGCAAGTTCATCTTCTTTGACAGTTTCAAAATAAGATGTCACAAAATCCACACTGGCAGTCAAATAATCAAGCAATAACTTTTTATCCGTTACCACTACTTTCGCTGCTTCCTCCGGTGTATGACGCCAATCTTCTGTATCATCAGGCAGATCCAACGCAAATTTTTCACTCCAACCAGCACTTACCCACAGCGGACTACTTCCATTCAGCTCTGAAATTTGAAAATCCAATTCCCGCGCAGTATGCCAAACAAGCCATGTGACCGATTTAATCAAGGGTGCCGGCATGGTATTTGCCTCAGACACACTCATCTGCCCCAATGTCTCCTCCAGCCGCTCTTGCCCTCGTTTTAACATATCGATTGTTAATTGCGTGATTTTCATTGTGCACCTCCCATTTTTTTGAAAATGACTGCCTTACGTATTTATTCGCCTAAAAAGAATAGTTCTTAAAAATAATCGCTAGGTTCATTTTTACTTAGAATCAACAACTGATGAATAATGGTGTGCTTGCCATAATTGGTATTCATAATGTAATCTCGCCAATAAAATTTCTTTTCGTGTTCCATGTAATCACTAAAAGGTACCTTGATCCCGGACGCCAGTTCACGTACTAAAAAAGCCATCCGCGCATCTAAATACATGACTTCTTTAATATATTCCAACTTATTCTCTGCTTCCAAGTCTAACGTTTTGCGCATTCTTTCCTGTAAAAAACTGAAATATTCATAGTATTCTTTCGGAATTTCCTCCCGTTCATCTTCCGCTAAAAATTCCTCGCCTGACCATCGTTCTCCAGCATCAATGATTTTTTCATCCAATGTGCCTTCCCATAAATAATCCCATTTCATTACAGATTCCTCCAATAGTTGAATGTCGAATATAGATACCTTTTTAATAAAAGAGCCTCATTCATGCGTAAAAAATTTTCAAAACAATAAAAAATCAGGTGCTTTTCTTGTTTCTTTATTATTCCCACTCATTTACCTACGATTACTATTGGAATAACTTTTCTTACCAATTATATATTCAGTATAGGGTGGTTTTCTTTGATTATAGTAAACAACTGATTTTTATTCAAGTGATGGAAGATAAAATAACTCTCAGATGACTTTATGGATAAAAATTTTAGACATTTCATCAACAAAAAAATCACTTCACCTTTATTTTTTGAAGTGAACAACACTAACGTTATTTTGTTCCTACCCACGCTTCTAAGTCCAGAATAGCTTGTTTAATCCTTTCGGTTGTGATTGTTTCCTTCATAAAATGGAGGGTTTCATCTGCTACTGCCCGTTCAGCGACTTTATCGTACTCTTCCTCTGTTAACTCCATGTTCATATCTTTTAAACAGGTGGGTAAGCCTAACTCACGATAAAAAGGAAATAAAAAATCAACCTCAGACATTTTTTGCTGGATGACTAATTGAACGAATACACCATACGCCACTTTATTGCCATGTAATTGGGTATGACTTTCGGGAAGAATCGTCAAAGCATCATGAATCGCATGAGCACCCGATGTTCGCCCATACTCATCCCCAAAACCGCCCACCATTCCGCCAACCAGTATATTTGTTTCAATCACATTTAGAAATGCTTGATTCACTGTTAACTGATCCATTGCCAGTAAAGCATTTTTGCTATTTTCCAACAAAATATCCCGACATTTTTTAGCAGCAAATTCGGCAACTTGAATCTCAATTGGCTTTACGGTTAATTGAGAAATAATTGCATCTGCTTCGTACCATTTCGCTAAAGTGTCATCGATTCCTGCAACCATCAATTCTTTTGGCACATGTAAAATAACTTCCGGCTCAATTAACACCAAGGCATTACTTATTGGGAATACATCAAAGCGTTTCGTCGAACCATCGGGATGATACATAACGCTTAGTGGTGTATAGGCAGCACATGTTGCGGCCAGAGTCGGTAGAATAAGAATTGGAATACCGGAAACATGTGCAGTAGCCTTTCCTAAATCAGCAACTTTCCCGCCTCCTACTGCGATAATTGCCTCCCATTCATCTTTTTTTACCATTTCGGCTAATTCTTGGGTACACTCATCAGTGCATTCTCCACCATAATAGACAAAATGTGTCTGTATCGTTTGTAACTTAGGAAAATAGGGCTGGGCGGCTTTCCAAGATTTTTTCCCATGAAGAACCATTACCTTTTTTAGATTTCTTCTAATTAAATGATTTTCTAATTCATCCCATGCATGGGTCTTGCATTCATATTCTTGCGGTGCTCCTCGAACGATCAATGATAATGTCGTACATTCTCCTCCTTATACTTTCGTGACATTCCAATTTTTTTGGTTTACTTATGAAAAGCTCTTTCCCTCTCACTTAATCTATGATATGATAACTCTCATCCAAAAACAATAAATATTTATTCATTATTTTTGTTTTTAAGGATATTTATGTATTTTTAGAATTAAGGAGGAGATTCATTAATGAAAAAAATTTACGCCATAATACTTTCTCTATTTTTTGCTATATCCACCGTTATTCCAGTATCTATCGCATCCGCGGAAGAGACCGACCCAATCTATGAAGACATTTTAAAAAAGGGGGAACTCGTAGTAGGTCTTTCGGCTGATTATGCACCCTACGAATTTCACACTGACATTGACGGAAAGGATACGATCGTTGGATTTGACGTATCTATCGCGCAAAAGATTGCTGATGATCTTGGCGTAGAATTGAAAATTGAAGAATTTGGATTCGATGCGCTACTTGGTGCTTTAAAAACTGAAAAAATCGACTTAATTATTTCCGGCATGGCTCCAACACCTGAACGAAAAAAAGAAGTTGCCTTTTCTGATTCCTATCAATTGGTTCAACAGCGGGTCGTTGTTAGAAAAGAGGATCAGAAAAAATTCAAATCCGTCAATGATTTTGATGGTGTCAAAGTCGCAGTTCAAAAACAAACGACACAAGAAGCGTTAGCACAAAATGAGTTGATAAATTCCATCCCGACTTCGTTACAGAAAGTACCCGATGTCGTTATGAATCTTACCAATAATAAAGTCGATGCCGCTATTTTAGAAGGTCCGGTTGCCGATGTTTATATTGAACAAAATAAAGAGCTGGCTTTTACTGATGTTTCCTTTACTAAAGGTGAAAAAGAAACAGCCATCGCAATTTCAAAAGAAGCCCCCGTTTTAGCAGAAAAAGTCAATGCTTCAATTAAAACAATCAATGACAATCACTTGTTAGATGGATATAAAAAAGATGCTGCTGCTCTCATGTTTACTGATGACCAAAGTTTCTTACAAAAATATGGTAAATTTTATCTAAGTGGGGCTGGCTATACCTTGTTTTTGACATTTATCGGTGTATCCTTCGGCGCTGTTTTAGGTGGTATCCTTGCATTAATGAAATTAGCGAAATCAAAAATTCTTCGCGGAATAGCGATTGTTTATATCGAATACGTCCGCGGCACACCTCTGTTGGTACAAATTTTTATTGTTTACTTTGGGATACCAATTTTATTTCAAGGTATCTCTACCCTTACAGAGCCGATTGGATTAGGCACCGTAAATTTAGATCTGTCAAAAGTTGCAGCTGGCTGTATCGCACTTTCTCTAAACAGCGGTGCTTATGTAGCTGAAATCATTCGTGCAGGAATCAATGCTGTGAATAAAGGACAGATGAAGTTTATGAAGCTTTTTGTTTTTATGATAATTTTGTTCCCATGGCAACATTTGCACCAGAAAATACTATTACTTTTAGCAGTTTTTCAAAAGCATTTGCAATGACAGGCTGGCGAATCGGCTATATGATTGCACCCAGCTATATTAATGATGTTGCCAAATTGATTAATGAAAGTCTGACTTATTCCGCCCCAACACCTTCTCAGCAAGCAGGAATCTATGGATTAACCCACTACGAAGAATTGGTTCCTCCCATTGTAAGTGTATTTAAAGAACGGCTAGAATATGTCGGTCAGCGGGTTGAAAAAATCCCATTTCTTTCCTTACATCCAATCAAAGGGAGTATGTACGCATTTATCAACATCGAGAAAACAGGTCTAACCTCTGTTCCCTTTGTCGAAAAGGTGTTAAAAGAAACCAAGGTCCTTTTAATTCCCGGAAAAGCCTTCGGAGAAACTACTGGTGATTCCTACGTCAGACTTGCAGCCACACAAGACATGGCAACATTAAAAGAAGCCTTTGATCGAATTGAAGCTCTAACATTTTTATCAGAAACTCGCGAATTCTCGGCTAATTTAGCAGAGTAATTGTTATCCTACCTATTTAATAAATAATCAGGAGCTTGTGCAAAATGGTTGGCAATGACTTTTCGATAATTGAAGTCCACCGATAAATTCACTGTAAACAAGCTCCCATGAAATACAAAAACAAGGTCAATGATGTTCGCCATTGACCTTAAACTATTAGAGAAGATTTACACTTTGATGCTCCAAATACCACGTTCCTTGTTTCTTGATTCTGCGGAAAAAGACAAGATGCGCAGCCACGATAAATAGTAGAACCGACAGTAGTTGTGAAACCCGCAGATTCCCGGTCAAATACAAACTGTCCATTCGCAAACCTTCGATAAAAAAGCGACCCATTGAGTACCACATGATATAGGTCAAAAAGATCTCTCCATTTTTAAACAAATTTTTCCGATGACGTAGTACTAAAATCAAAATAACGCCCGCAAGACTCCAAAGTGATTCATATAAAAACGTCGGTTGGTGATAAGCACCAGCAATAAACATATTTTTTATGATAAAGTCAGGTAAATGCAACGATTGCAGAAAAGACAACGTTGTTTTAGGCCCGTAAGCTTCCTGATTCATAAAATTTCCCCAACGGCCAATTGCTTGTGCCAGTAATACACCGGGAGCCAAAATATCTAAAAATGTCCAAGAGGAATACCAATGCAGACGATTATAAATCAAAAGTGTTAACCCGCCCGCAATTAAACCACCATAAATCGCTAGACCACCATTCCAAATTTGAAGGATTTCTCCAAGATGGGCACTGTAATAGGACCATCGAAACAGAACATAGTACAGCCGTGCACCTAAAATACCGATTGGCAATAACCAAATGACAATCGATGAAAAATAGTCTGCTGGAATCCCTCGTCTTTTTCCTTCTCTCTCACTGAGAATATACGCCATAATCACGCCAAAACCAATAATAATCCCATACCAGTGAATATGAATTGGTCCTAGCTGCAACGCAATTGATTCGATTGCAAGTAGCAAAATTTCCACCCCATTTAAATTTTGTTGCTCGTTAAACAACTTAGCGTCAGTTTACACAAAAAAACTCTCAGCAAAATTGATAAGTATCAACTTTCTAAGAGTTTCGGAATTTTTTACCGTCTTTTATCTATACAACTGTCAGTCTAGTCGAATTGGTTGTAGTGCCGCTCGCAACGAAACGGTTGATATAGGTTTTTTTACCTCGATAATGACACTTTGAGAAGGTACATCCAAACTTACCTTTCCGACATCCTCCAGTGAGATCAATTTGAAAAAGACCTCTTTTGCTTTACATGTACAAATCATCTGCTTGATTTTCACCGTTTGTTTCATATCCATCCTCCTTTCCTTTGTGAAATCATAACCGATCTCAAACAAAGGTGAATTGATTTGTATCAAGTAATTTTATAATGTGGAAATTCATTGAAAAACACTACTTTTAGATCCAATCGAACGAATCGTCGGTTTGAAAAACAGCTAACTTACAATTGAAATTTGTTGTCGGAAGAATTAAACGCCAAAATAACTAATCAGTTTCTTACGGATAACTTGCGGCTCAAGTTTAATAGCATTCAAACAGTCAATTTTTACCATCTTTTTTGCACCCAATAAATAAAATAGAGTTGATTTCTCGACCATATAAAATAACGAGTTCCCGTAAGATTATTCTCCGTTTCTAAAAATGTATACTATGAAAAATATTACTAGTGTTGCATAGATAATATCAGAATAGTCTGAAAATTAATTCTCGTTAAAAATTGCCAAAAAGTCGAGTGCTTACGCAACGGATGACTATTTTTCCAGAAATTACACGTTTATTCAAATGAAAACTAAGAGAGACGACGATAAAACAATGAGAATCAACCTGATCTATGAAGTTCCAACCAACTTTCAGCTGGCTCGAACATCAGATAATGAAAGGATCTTTTCAACTGAAAGAGTGTCGCTGTCGTTTCAAGTTCAATCTTCACCATATAGGTTAGAAGGGATGCAATAAGGGTAAGTATCACTTGATTTATTGCACCTTGTTCACTTCGTGAATAAAGATGTTTGATGGTTAGATTCTGTTTCAAATGCTTAAAGAAAAGTTCAATATGCCAGCGTGCCTGATACATGTCTGCTACTTCATTTGGCGTGACATCAAACCGATTGGTTACAATTCGTAATAGTTTTTGCCCGTTTGTTAGTACAGTGACTAATCTGAATCGTTCAGTGACATGATTGACACCACCACCTAGAATGACGTGCTGATCACTAATAATTTTACCATCCGTTGTTTCAGGTTTAGTCACATCAATTTGATCTAGAATAGTGATTTTAGTATTACCCTTTATTCTTGTCACAAAGAAATAGCCATCTCCATGCAGTTTATCCAGTAATTTGTAATCGAAGTAACCCCGGTCAACGACATAAGTTGCTTCTGTCTTATCAGCTAACACTTCGAACTGTGTACGATCGTGTTCACTAGCGTTTGTGATGGTGAAGCTTTCTGGATATTGATTGTTCTCATCGAGGTAACAGAGATTCAGATGAAGTTTGATTCCAGACTTCGTCTGGCGAAACTTAGCCCAGGGAAACCATGCTTTGTTTAGTGGAATTGTTGTTGAATCAATGATTTGTAGGCTTGTTGTCTTTGAACTGGGTCTTTGTTGGGATATTTTTTTTACCAATTGCGTGAAAATCTCCATCAAAACGTTTTGATCAATTTTTGCAGTTTTACGAGACAGCGAGCTGTAGCATAGTGACTCAATGCCCACTTCTTTGCATAATCGTTGATCTAAAAAAGCACGATTGATTTCTCGATAGCTGGGTAAGTCCTCATAAACTGCGTGAAGAAGGATCTTTAAAGCTGATCTAAAATCTAGTTTCTTACTGTAATAATCGAATGTTTGAATTGAATTTTTGGCATTCTCAGATAAATTATCAAGATTTATTGAAGAAAGCCATTTCTGAAATGATGTTTTTAAGTTATACTTATCCATACGTAGGTCCTTTTTATTGGTCTTGGATAAGTCATCCAAGAGTAGTATAAAGGATTTTTTTGTGCGTGAATAGCTTTAAATCAAGGATTTTACAAGTTAGTATTTCTTTGCAACACTAGTGGAAAAATATGAACTTACATTAGCCAACCAAAAACAGCGTAAAGAAAGGATATTTAGGAAGCTTATAATAACAATCTTAGACTTGCATTAAGCCAAATTAATTTTAGAAAAAATGACTGATACTCACTTATACTAGTTGTAAACATAGATTTTCAAAGCTCATTTTCAAAGTAATCATTATCTATACGAAACTGCTTATAGACTTTGGCTACTTCTATTCCTACACCATATTGCATCATCAGTTCAGTTAACTTGATTCCATCAATTAACACAATTCCCTGATTTTTAGCAAATTCCTGTGCACCACCAGAAAAACCGGATGTAGTAATAAACACACCACGATCAGCATTCACACCTGCCAAAGCACCATAAAAAGACTGAATAGCAGGGCGACCAATTGTATTTCCTTCCATGTATCGTTTCGCCTGGATATAAACTGTACTTGTTCCCAACGGATCTTGGTTGATGATTCCATCAATTCCGCCATCATTTATCCGATTTGTTACTTTGGCATCCCCATTTTTGCCGCTGTATCCCATTGCTACAAGCAAATCAACAACCAGCTTTTCGAAGAAAGAAGGCTCTACCTGCCGTACTCTATCTAAAAGTTCAATAGCTATCTCATTATTCTGATTCGTAATCAAGCTTTCCACTTCTACTTTTACATCTTCCTGATTAGTTTCAGGAATAGGTGCTGTATTACCAGTACGTTCATTTCTAATGGCCAACTCCTGTTTATAATTCTTGAATGCCGGAAGCTCCTCCAGGACTTTCTTAGTAAGCGTGTCTCCGTATTTATTTAGTATCGATATACCATCATCGATGATTTTGTATACACCACGTCTTGGACGTTCGACTAAGTCTGCAATGTATAAGCTACTGATTGCCCAACCAATTCTATCAATAAAGATACTCATACTATTATGTTGGTTAGGATAGTTTATCTCAAGTATATGCGGAGGGATTTGAAGATAGTTAGTTACACTTTCTTGGATTACATTCTTTGTCACTTCTTCTCCGTCCTGAATTACTTCAAGTATATACGGAATTAATGCATCATGAGTTGGAATACCATTTGCTGATTGTTTTAACTTTTGCCAATCTCGGTTCATTATGTGCCTCCTATTATTTTTACTCTTTTCATGTTTATACTAAAAAATAAATCTGATAAGACATGATCAAGTACCCTTTCATTTTAGTTTTCACATATTATTTTTCAGTAACAACTGATATATTCTCTTACTCTAAAATCTCTAATAATTTATAATTTTTTTCTCCCTACTTATGATACGGTTCTCCCCGATTTATCCGAAATGCGCGATAAATTTGTTCCACCAAAATCAAACGCATCAATTGATGGGGATAGGTCATTTTTCCAAAAGAGATTTGAGTATCACAGCGGGTCAACACACTGTCTGCCAGACCAAGGGAGCCGCCGATGACAAAAGTTAAATGGCTTTTCCCCTGAATCCCCAGCTGATCGATTTGTTTGGCAAAGGCTTCACTGGAGGGGTTCTTGCCATTAATAGCAAGGGCATAGACATATTCAGTGTCTTTAATTTTTGCCAAAATTCGTTCCCCTTCTTTTTCTTTGACCTGCTGCATCTCTGCCTCACTGAGATTTTCCGGAGCTTTTTCGTCGGCGACTTCTACCAATTCGATTTTGGCATAGGCGCCCAAGCGTTTGACGTACTCGGCAATTCCTTGTACCAAATATTTTTCCTTCAATTTTCCAACAGAAATAATTTTTATGTTCATAATCTACTCCTTATTTTTTATCGAGCCTTGTTATTCTTTGAGATACACACAAAGTTATACACATTAGTCACAGGTTTATCCACAGAAACAACCATAAAAAAGCCTATTATTTAAGTATTTCTAAAGCAAACGTATGTTTCGGTTAGATTTATCCCCTTTATCCACAGACCTGTGGATAAAACTAGTGAACTTATCCTCTTACTTATTTTAGCCTTTTCCACATGATTTGTGGAAAATATCTCCTCATTTTTACACTTTTTTCATCGAACCTTTTTCATAATTTTTTCAAATTCTTTCATTAGACTAAAATCAGCAATAGATACTATACTATTAATAAGAATAATTTCTTAGGAGGAATACAGATGCAAAGAAAAGAAGTAAATCCTGAATCCAAAAAAACTTCCGGCGGTTTTCTAAAACGGTTTGCCGTTGGTGTGTTAGGTGGTGTCGTCGGGTCTTTGATTATCGTTGGTGCTTTTTACCTACTTAACGGTTCGGGAAGCAATCCCACCAATAGTTCTGGGACAACAAATAATGCCGGCGAAACAGTAGTCAGCAACGTGAAGGTCAATGTGGACAGCGACATTACTTCTGCCGTGGATAAAGTACAAGATGCGGTGGTTTCCGTAATTAATCTGCAAAAACAATCCCAAAGCTCTGAATTGAGTCCATGGGGCGGAATGTTCGGACAAGAAGAAGGAACCGAAGAATCTTCTGACTCCAACTCTTCTGGAGATTTGGAAGAAACCAGTGAAGGCAGTGGAGTAATTTATAAAAAAGATGGTAAAAATGCTTATGTCGTGACGAACAATCACGTAGTAGAAGGACAAGATGGATTGGAAGTCGTTTTAAAGGATGGCACAAAAGTAACAGCTGAATTAGTCGGTACCGACGCTTACACAGACTTGGCGGTTTTAAAAATCGCTTCTGACAAAGTTGATACAGTCGCAACATTTGGTGATTCCAGCGAACTGAAGGTCGGCGAACCTGCGATTGCAATTGGCTCACCATTAGGTTCCCAATACGCAAACTCTGTGACTTCCGGTATTGTTTCGTCAATGAATCGTCAAGTAACCAACACGACCGAATCTGGACAAACAGTCAATATCAATGCCATTCAAACAGATGCGGCAATCAACCCAGGAAATTCCGGTGGTCCTCTGGTAAATGTTGAAGGACAAGTTATCGGGATCAACTCCAGTAAAATCGCCAGCACTGCCAGCTCTTCTTCTGATGTCAGTGTGGAAGGAATGGGCTTTGCGATTCCAAGTAACGATGTAGTAACAATCATCAATCAATTAGAAAAAGACGGAAAAGTAACTCGTCCCGCTCTAGGAATCACGATGCGCGACCTTTCAACGATTTCTTCTGGACAACAAGAACAAATCTTGAAAGTTCCTAATTCATTGACTAATGGTGTCGTCGTTCTCTCGGTTGTAAATGCAACACCTGCTGAAAAAGCCGGCTTGAAACAATACGATGTAATCACAGAAATTGATGGTAAAGAAGTGACTTCAACAACAGAATTGCAATCTGCACTGTACAAGAAAAAAGTGGGAGATTCTGTAAAAATTACCTTCTATCGAGAATCAAAAAAACAAACCGTAGATGTCGAACTTTCCATCGATCAAACAACGTTACAAAATTCTCAGAGTGAAGGAAACAATTAATACCAAATAAAAAAAGTTGCGGTTAGTGATATGCTCCCCCCTATATAGGACACTGAAATATAAAAGTCCTGTATAGGGGGGATTTTGTATGCCACAAAGAAAGATGAAACTCACTCCAGAAAAACGAGTAGAACTAGTAGAGAGCTATTTGAATGGTGAAGACAGTATGACCAGCCTAGCTCGCACTGCAGGCATTAGTCGGGCTGCTTTAAGTAACTGGATTATGCTTTATGAGAATGGGGGACCTACTGGCTTATTAGCAAGACGGAAGAATACACACTATACGATTGAAACAAAGATTCAGGCTGTAAATGATTACCTAAATGGTTTAGGGAGTTTGTCGGAAATTACTAAGAAATATGGACTAAGACATCTTAACCAACTACGAGATTGGATAAAGATATATAATACTCATGGAAACTTCAAAACAGAAAGCGGTGGAAGTCAAATGAGTCAATCAAGAAAAACAACCTTCAAAGAACGAGTGGAAATTGTCCACTATTGTATTGTGCATGATCATAACTATGGTAAAACGGCTATCAAGTATCAGGTATCGTACCAACAGGTACGTAATTGGGTACTAAAATATGAGGAAATGGGCGAAGCCGGCCTAAAAGATCGCCGAGGACATCGAGCTGGAACAGAACCCAGTCGGACACCTGAAGAAGAAATGCGTGATCGACTGGCTGAACAAGAACGCAAAATCAAACGGTTAGAAATGGAAAATGATCTCTTAAAAAAAGTCAGGGAGTTAGAAAGGAAGTGGGACTAGAACTCATCCGTCATATCTTTGAATACCAAGCAATTAAGGAACTCCATGATCTCAAAAGTTATTCGATAAAACGAATGTGTGATTTTTTACACGTCTCCAGATCAGCGTATTACCGTTGGTTAAAGCAACCAAAACCAGCTCAAACTATCTTTAACGAGCACTTGGCAGACCTAGTAAGATATATCTATGAAGCAGATAACGACAAGGGGTATCGGAGAATCCGCGACGATTTGGTCCAAGACTTTGGTTTGCACGTCAATGACAAAAGAGTATTGCGGATTTGTCGTAGTCTTCAAATTAAATCTACCGTCAAACACCATCCAAACGGAATTACAAAAGCTTCCAATAATCCTTATCATATTGCCAAGAACTATCTAAATAGAAATTTCCATGCAGATAAACCAAATGAAAAATAGCTAACTGATGTCAGTGAATTCAAGTACACTCTAAAAAACCAAGTAAAGAAAATTTACCTTAGTGCCATTCTAGACTTAGCAGATCGGCGTATTGTTTCATTCATCATTAGCGATAGAAATGATAATAAGTTGGCTTTTGATACCTTTGACGAAGCGATTCGACTTGAGCCTGAGGCTCATCCGCTATTTCATAGCGATCGAGGGTTTCAGTACACCAGTAAAAACATGAGAACTAAAATCAAAAATCAAGGGATGAAACAAAGCATGTCTCGTGTTGCCCATTGTATTGATAATGGGCCAATGGAAGGGGTTCTGGGGAACATTGAAACGAGAAAAATACTATCGTCATAAATTTACAAGACGCGAAGAACTCGTATCGATGATCGAAGATTACATCAACTACTATAACAATGGTCGTTACCAACGATGCTTGAAATCCAAAACTCCATTACAAGTTCACCAACAGCTTTTAATGGCAGCGTAATAATCGTATCTCTTAGCTGTGTGAAATGTCCTTTGTTTCGCACAGCTAAGAGATACGCAACCGAGCGCAGCCGAGGTTTAAAAAAAGAAAAACAAAAGAACTGTTTGCCACAAAATTAGCAAACAGCTCTCTAAAAATTTTATTATATTTCCGTGTCCACTTGACGGGGAGCCAACCATAGCCCACAACTTTTTTTATTTGTTTACTGGAAAAACTTCACCTACAACAGCATCTTCTGGTAATTCTAAGATGCCTTTTTTTTCTGGCGCATTGGGTAAGTGCAATTCCCGTGCGGAACAGATCATTCCGTAGCTTTCAACTCCCCGTAACATACCGGGCCAAATCAATAACCCGTCTGGCATCATTGCACCTGGCTTGGCAACTACAACTTTCAACCCCGCTTTGATATTTGGCGCACCGCAAACAATTTGTAAGGTTTTTCCGCCATCAATTTGAGTTTCTGTAATTGACAAATGGTCACTGTCTGGATGTTTTTCACAGGTTTTCACATAACCTACAACAAATTTTGGTTCTGAATCATAAATTAAGGTTTCAGCAAAACCTGCTTCATTAATCAATTCATTCAAGCGGGTCACTTGTTCTTCTGTTAATTCGACTTGTCCCTTGCCGTCGATTGTTAAATGATTGGAAATATGAAAGAAATTCCAGCCGATGATTGTCCCATCAGTGGTTTGGATGCGGGCAACATTCAGTTTACGAGTCACTGTTTGCTCCAAGCCATGATCGTTTTCAGTGATCACCAACAAAGTATCTCCCACATGTTCTTTATTGTATGCAAAAATCACGTGTTGTTCCTCCTAAAATTTTCTCTGCTTATCATAACAAACTTTTCACTACTCGTCATGAAAATTTCCAGCAGCTTCTTAGAAAGGCATGAGTAAATTCAAATTCTTATTAATGAAGTCTTTTTTATTCTTTTTCGTTTGTTATCACCAGCACATCGCAGGGCGCTTCACGAATGACGTGGCTTGCTACACTACCTGTCATAAATCGTTCAACTGCGTTCAGTCCAGATTGCCCCACCATGACTAAATCGATTTGATATTTTTCCGGCAGCTGCTTTGCCATTGCTTCTTTTGCGGATCCATAAGCAATAATACCTTCGATATTTTTGAAATGAACGGATGCACCGTATGCCTTGTATTCTTCGATCATTTCTTTTGCTGCTTCTGTTTCTTGATCGATAATATTTTGATTGAGAGAACTATAACCCATCATCGTATAAAGCTGTTGATCGATAACGTTTGCAACATATACCTTGCCCTCGTTTCGGCGAGCCACCTCGATCGCTTTCCGAAATGCCTCTTTTGCCTGTTCCGAGCCGTCGATCCCCACTAAAATATTCTTATACGCTTGTGTTTCCATTTCAATTCCCTCCTCATTCTGATAAACATTTTTCAAGAAATACGGTTATGCTTGAAGACTGTTCAAAAAAGTTTCGATTTCTGCTTTTGTCTTACGATCTTTATTTACTAAACGACCAACTTCTTTGCCATCTTTAATCACGACAAAACTTGGAATGCCAAAGATATTCCATTCTGCCGCTACATCGATGAATTGATCCCGATCGACTTCAATAAATTGCCATTCCGGAAAATCTTGTTCGATTTCCGGCATATAAGGTTTAATAAAATTACAATCTCCACACCAGCCGGCGGTAAAGAAAAAGACGTTTTGCCCTTTTTCTACATATCCTGCTAGTTCTTCTAAATTTTTTGGAATAATCATTTATCTGCCTACTTTCTTTACTTTCTAGTTAAATTATACACCTTTCCTTTGGTCCGATAAACTCATTGCTCTTCTGCATTTTTTAGCAATTTTTGGTAGTACTGATAACTGTCACTTGCTTCATCAAATGTAGAAAGTATTGCTGCCTGCTCTGTCGCCTTTTGCAGGTAAGCATGAGATTCTTGAAAATTTTCCTCTAACGCGTACATGTCCGCCAGCAAAACGTAGGCTTGAAAAATCACCCAGTCATTCTCTTCAGCCAGATTGCTTCTTTCTAATCCTCGTGTCATCATCTTGATTGCTTCTTGCGGACTTTCGTGAGAATAAGCCAAGGTATTGCTTTCTCTGTATAGTTTTTCCAGTCGCGTCATTCCATCAGCTGTCTTTTTCTCATAACTCTGGGCAAAAATAAAATAATTGCCATTAGGATCTGTCAGAGTAAAACGACGATCCGAATTAAGATCTCGTGGTAAACTCATTTTTGGAAGACCCGAACGGCTTAACTTTTTCCCCGTATTTTCTTTGAAATTCGCCTGCAGCGCATCGTGCAAAGCATCCACATTTTCCACCATCACTAATAATATATTCGTTGGTGTAGGAACGGGTAATTTTTTATAAGCAAATAAATGAAAGACCAATTCATGGTACCGTAAGACTGCATACCCGCCAGATCGTTTTTCTTCATACTGATTCTTAAAGCCGAGATTTCTAAAAAATTGGACTGTAGCTTTAAAATCTTTTGCGGGAAAGACAGGGAGCGTTGCCGAAATTTGAAAAGTCATCCGTTTTCTCCTTTTGTGTTAAAATTTTTTTAAACTGATTACGCATAAATTAGCAATGTTAAAAGTTTATTGTACCATATTGGCAAGAATTGAGCAGAAAGTCGCCACAAAAAAACGCGGCTTGCTTTGCAGCAAACAGCGTTTCTTTTCATAATTTTTTGCGATTAAAAACTAGAATAGACAGGCTTAAAAGCACGCCGGCAAACAAAACACTAAGTATCATGCTACCACGAAAATCGCTAAGTGTGTCCCCCTTAAGCCACGCCATATTCTCACTGATCAAAGAAATTGGATTGTAGGCTTTGAAGCGGTCAAAAAGCTGTAAGAGATACAGCAAAGCGGTAACGATAATCGTAAACAACAAGCCTTCATAGCTGGATTTTGCAAGGGTCGAACCGAATAAAATCACCGCAACAAAAAAACAACCAAAAAGCAACAACGGGAAGAAACCTGCGAAAATATGCGGGCTTTGATTATCTGGAAAATAGTAGTGGGTATATCCGGCTGTAACGCTAAAACATAACAAAAGGGCACCAATCCATTGCACAAGCATCACCAGATATTTGCTAAGAATGATTTGCCAGCGATCCAATCCCTTCGTCACCAAATTCACCAAACTACCACTGGCAACCTCTCGACTGACACTGCCGCTGAAAAGAACCGCCACCAAATAAATACCCATCTGTGTAATATTTTTATAAAATTGTGTCCATGAATCCAACGAGGTAGGCTCGGGGATCGTAACCAGCGTTGAGCCAAAGGCGGATTTCATGATTTCAGGCGTGAGCTTTGCCAGCAAAGGATTCATCAAGCCGAATATCAGAAAAATAATAACAAGCAACAGAACTCGTTTAGTACGCCAGCTTTCCAATAATTCTTTTTTCGTAAAGAAATAACACTTTTTCATTTGATGACCTCCAAAAAGATTTGTTCCAATGAAGGTTCAACCTTTCGCAACATTTCTGGAGTAATTTTCTTTTCCATAAATCCACGAAATAGATGAGGCAATAATTCCTCGTAAGAGCCTTCGTAACGGACAACAACTGCTTCCTCTTTTTGAGAAAAAGATTGAATCAGGTGCTGCTGCTGTAAAGTTTGCAAAAGCTCAATCAGTTTATCCTGCTGTTTTTCTACAAGAATTTCGATTTGCCGATGCGCATGAAGTTCCTTGAGTGTAGCTAAAGGGGAACTGACCGCTAATTTTCCTTGATGCAAAATACCGACATAATCACAGATTCGTTCGACATCACTTAAAATATGGGTAGAAAAAAGGATCGTCACTTTGCCTCTTAAGGAAGCCAACAATGCAAGAAATTCTTGGCGCCCACTGGGATCTAGTGCCGAAGTCGGCTCATCACAAATCAATAGCCGCGGCTCATTCAATAGGGCTTGCGCGATACCCAGCCGCTGCTTCATACCACGGGAATAGCTGCGAATAAACTTTTTTTCCGCAGCCAGTCCGACCAATTCCAGCATTTCTTCCATTTTAGTAGCAAGTTTTTGTTTTGGTATTCCTGTGATTTCACCACATAACTGCAAATATTCCCGTCCCCGCATATACCCATAAAATTCCGGAACATCCGGTAAATAACCAGTATAATGATTTGTTTTTGTATGCCCAAAAATCACCGGTTCCTTATTGATGGTGATTTCACCAGTTGTTACTTCTTCTAAGCCTAAAATCAATTTCATGGTCGTTGTTTTTCCCGCACCATTTTCTCCGACAAATCCGAAAATACTGCCTTCTGGAACGGCCAAATTCAAACCATCTAACACCGTTTTACCGCCAAATTTTTTCTCGACATTTTTGATTTCCAGCAGATTCATTCATTTTCTCCTTTTCCAAAAACAAAATAGACGACTGGTCCAATGATTTGTAGAAAAACTACAATCAAAATCCACATGGTTTTGTTCCCAAAACGATAGGTTGGATGCTTCAACACATGAAGCAAAGCTGTGACCATCAACCCTACTTCTAAAAGGATGACAGGAATCAACAATGGTAAATTTTCTAAAAAAAGTTTACTTCCGTTCATTTTTTCTTTCCTCCTTCACTTCTTCGATTCGTTGAAAAATTTCACGCATTTTTTCTTCTTCCCTATAAGGCAGCAATAATGGATTCGTTAAAATAAAGGCAATCACCGACTCCACGACCGTATTGGCTTCCCGTGGCGTTTGTCCAGCCAATGCCTGTGTGTTTAGCCACTCTTGAATGCGATCAAAATAATCATTCGGCATAAATTGTAATACTGGATTTATTTCTAGCAGCTGACAGACTTTTTCCAAAATCGCAAACAACGCCGCTTTGTCCCCAATTTGCGCATACCCTACTGCCCCCGACAAATAAAAATTCAGTAACGCCGCCGGATTTATTTTTTCGGCTTGAAAAAGAGTAATCAGTCCTGCTCCTCGCTGGTAGGTTTCGGTAAAACGAATTGGCTCCTTTACTAATAAAGGCAGATAATTCGTCAAGCCACTCAACAAAACAAAAAGATTCTGAAAAATACCGTTTTGGGTTGTCGCCAACGCTTGATCTGTCGCTCCTTTTAATTGAAAAGCACCGGCAATCAAGCTGTCTGACGGCAAATACGGCGGAACATACTCTCCCAAAATCGCCAGCACATCGTCTGGACGATTCAAAATCAACAGACAATAGGCCTGCATTTTCATTGCTTCATCCATCACCGCAACCTCTTTACTATTACTGCGAACCCGAATAAATAAATCTAAGGCTTTCGGAATATAGCGCTGCTGTTTTTCTAATGGATTTTCTCCAGGAAGCAGATCATAGTGATTCAGCAATAAATTGCCCATCTGCAAAAGAAACGGGTAACAGGAATAATACCGATGAATGAAGCTTTCGATTGACTGCAATACTTCTTCTGCTGATTTGGTTTGAAAAGATTTCTGTAAAGAAAGATAAATCCGTTGAATCTCCTGTTGATTCAATTCCGGTTCATAATCCAATAAAGAATCGATGGACACATCAAAATACGCAGCCAACAGCGGTAGTAACGTGATGTCCGGATACGTTTGCCCAGTTTCCCATTTTGAAACGGCCGCCTTAGATACCCCGACAAAATCTGCTAATTCCTGTTGTGTTACCTTTTTTTCTTTTCGCTTTTCTGTAATCACCGCACCTAAACTAATCTTCATTTCCCTCACCTCACATAAATTTTACGTTGTTTTCTACGGTAGTACAATGGAGCAGTTGTTAACTTTTAGTATTTTTTATCAACTAATGGGATACAAGAAACTGTTTAGTCAAAAAAACGCATAGAAACTCTCTTGAAGGGTTTCCATGCGTAGGATGAATTTTTTAATTAGTGCAAAGAAAGCTTTTCTCCTTGGGCAATTCTTTCCAGACCAGTAACTTCAATAACCTGAATTTTACCTCTAGATAATGCTAAAACACCTATTTTCTGAAAATCCCGTAAAATACGAGTTACTACCTCCCGTGCAGAACCAAGTTCAAGAGCAATCCGCTCGTGAGTTGTCTGAACGAAATTCTTTTTGTTATTATGCAGCAAATACTTGGCGATTCGTTGCGGCATAGAATCAAAAACTACTTCACTCACAGTTGTCATGAGCTCAAAGATTTTTTTCGAAAAAATCTGACTTACATATTTTTGCCATGCTTCGTCTGCCAGTAATTTCTTAAATATTTCTCGAGGCAACGAAAAGATCAGACTTCCTTCTTCAATCTCGGAAAATACCGGAAAATCCTTTTGATACATACTGCAGGCCGCACTAAAAAAACAAAATTCCCCCGGTTCAATATGAAACAAAGTAAACTCTTTGCCATCATTAGAAATCTTATACTTCCGGATATTTCCTCGAATCAAAAACGGAACGACTTGACAGGAATCTTCTTGGTAAATAACTTTCCCGCCTTTAGGAACATTGATGCAAAGAGCATTTTCCCAAACAAGTGTCAAGAACGCTTCATTGATTTCTTTTAATACTGGCAGTTTCTCACTAACTTCCTTTTGACGCACTTTCATGTCCTCCATAATGCCTCCCCCGTCTTTTTAATTTTTCAAAAAAAAAACTATTCTTGGTTTAAGAATAGCTAATTTTAAAAAAACTATCGGTGATAAAATCACATTTGTATTTTAATTGTTGCTAGACCATTTTTTACAAAAAAACACAGCCAAAACTAGCTTGACTGTGTACAATTTTTTCCCATTTCTACTATTTTGCAACGTACTTTTCATGGTCCGGACTAAATTTTCACCCTTATTCAGAAACAATCCTTGCACCAAATGGCATTAACGCCAAGCGAGCCATTTTTAATGACTGACTTGCAAAGGGAATCCCGATAATTGTGATTGCCAATAAAATTGCACTCGCCACATGAGCCAAAGCTAATGGAATGCCGGATACCAACAACCAAATGATATTTAAAATAAAGGAAACGCCATTTCCTTCATAAACAACTGTTTTACCAAAAGGCGCCAAGGACATCGAAGCCAATTTAAAACATTGCTTTCCTATGGGAATCCCAATAATCGTGATCGACCATAAACATCCAGCCAAAAACCAGCTGATTGCGCCTCCCAAGCCACCAAAAATCAACCAAATAATATTTCCCAAACAACTCATTTCGTGAACCTCTTTTCTTTTGATTATGCTAAAGATACCATATCTTTAAATGAAAGACATCCTTCTTTTGACCGAGTGAAAGGAAATCTCTAATCCCATTTTTTACTTGATTTTTTCTAATGCTTTTTGAGGAACCTCTTTTTCTGGTATCTCTTCATAAGTCTCCACGTGAGCACCTTTATTGATCAATTTTAAATACCGGTCCTTCTTCAATACTTGGAGCCCATTAAATTCCAACGTTCTCGTTGTGCCATCAGAAGCCGCAGCTGTTTGTTTATAAGCTGCGGTCCCATATCCATTGACCGATTCAGGATCCTGCGTTTTAACATACACTTCGCTCTCCGGTACAAGCGGATTTAATTGATCTAAAAGAGCAGCCATCTCTCCTGATGAATTTTTGGTGTAGAACAAACTTCCTCCGCATAGAAGCAAAAGAAAAATCCCGACTGATACGATTACTTTTACGATTGTTTTCATCTCTCTCTCCTTTCGAATATATAACTATATTAACAAATATGCTTCTTAACTAATCAGGCTTAAGACCTAAACTGCGGTAACAATATTGAAAGGTTTTTGTAAGGAGAAAGTGAGTTTCTGCGGGGGTTTTTAAGTTATGTAAAAAAGCTGGAGATACCTGTGAAACAGTATTTTCAGCTTAGATATAATATTATGTTAGCCTACTGACCCTTACAATGACTCTTTTGGGAATCAGAGGAAAGGAATAGGCTTTGTAGAAATATTTGATTTAACAAATTACTATAGACTGACGGTATATATCGGTAGATACTATCATCGGGAACGTAGCCAATACCGTAGCCAAAATAGCAGGTAGAGAAGTTATTTGGGGAATCAAGTTATTCTGTTTCAGTCATAAAGTTAAGTTCATTAAAGATAATTGACGATAGTTGGTATTTCAACGATTGTTGAATAAAGCCAATCTCTTTATTGATGATAATTCATCTTGATTGGTTTTCTAATCGTATTCAAAAACGTATTCAAGTTGCGTGGCGTGTTTTTGATAGCAAAACTAAATAAACTACCAAAATAAAATATATTACCGACCAATCCTTCCATATAGATTTTTAAATTACACACTAGTTTAAACTAAAACAAACAAGGAAAAACTTACCATTTAATCAAAAAATTAGCTCATATGAATATATTAGAATGTAAATTAGACTGGTCAAAATCTGGTCAAAAAAGAGGACGAATACAGGTAGTCCTCTTTTTTGTTATTTTGATATTCTAAATCATTTTTTATTGGATTATTCCCTTGTTCGATATAGACTCAAATCACTATATCACTAGATATCAAACGGCGTCATACGGAGTCAAAAACATCAAATTTGACCTGTTAAATGGTCATTGAATAACATTTAAAATCAATAAAACGGAGTCAGACACGGAGTCAAAAACGCTGAGAGTAAAAAAATATATACAGCCCTATAGGTAAAGTACCGCAGGGCTGTATATTTTTTATTTCAGATTACCTGAAATGATTCCATTTAATTTTTATCTCATTTTTTCCTACTAGTTAGTATCAAATACTCCCCTATTTTCTCAATAAACTATTTTGGGTTACATGGTATCTGAAACAGCTAAAACCTTGTCATTACAGCAAAAAATCACTTTATCTCCGTTTCATTTCAGATACATTTCACTTAAGCGGATTCCAAAAAAACAAAAGAAAAAGGAACCCCTAGTTAGCCTATGCTTTTTATAGATTCCTCTCGAAACACGGTCATATAACAACGGGGTGGGGTAAATGAATGAAAAAGGTGGAGGAAACATTATTCAATAGCTGTCTTAAATACTTCGTTATAAAATATGAACAAATAAAAGACAACTATCCCTATTTTCTACACTTCCACTTTACTACCATCTTTGAATCGTACAATTTTCTTAACTCTTCTCGTTTACCTCAATTCATTTTCAAGGGGAATCAACTCATCATCTAACATTTTACGCCATGCTCGCTTCATTTCTTGTGTGTATTTAAATGGCTTCGCTTCTGGATGTTTGGCTTTATATCCTTCGTAATCCTTACTGTAGATAATTGCTTTCATATTAGGAATTGGATCTTCACCTGGTAGATATTGCAGATTAGAAGCATGTAATTCTTTCTCAGAAACAAACCACTCATTGGAAAAGGCATGAATCAAATCATCACTTGCTTGTGTAAAATAGCGACGTTTAATGACAAAGATATCTTCATTACTATCTAAAGTCCCCACATCAAATGCATTTAGAATTTGTCGGTAAACTTCTTTGACTCCTTCTGTTTTATTCAATTTAGCCAAAGCTTTTTCAATTTCTTCTCGTGCATCTGAACTATTTGCAGCATAAGTTCCTAGTAATTGATCAATATAAGTAGAATCAATATCATACAACTTAGTGGTATTTTCACTATAAAATTCGATCGTTGAAAAATCTTCTCCCTCTTTTTCTGGTTCTTCCTCTATTAAGGAACCCTTCACGGTCTCGTACACGCCAATTTGTTCTTCCAAAAGTTGAATTTGATTGTTCAAAGTTGGAGATTTCACCATGTCATCATTGTAATCGTCATAAGTCACTAACGATTCATACGCACGATTCAATTCTTGAAATGCTTTGATATATTCGATACGAGTTTCAAGAGGAGTATGTTCATCAATGGATTCCATGGATGAAACCTCTTTTAACTTACCATATGCTTGTTTGAATCTTTTTTTGGATTCCTGATAACTTGGATAAATCAAACCCGATTCTTCTTTTGCTTCTGAATACAGTTTTGTCGCATCCTCGACATTCTTCTCCATTGTGGCTGGCTTACGAAACGTCACAATCAATCCTTTTGTCTTATCAGGATACGTACGATTCGTACGTGAAAAAGCTTGGATCAATCCTGCATACTCTAGATTACGATCCACAAATAGCGTTTGAATCGTAGGGGCATCAAAACCTGTCAACAGACGATCCACTACGATCACTAAATCAATTTGTTTCCCAAATTGTTTGAATTCCGCTCTTTTTCGTGCCAAACGATTATTGATGTCTCCGTTATAACGCTCAATGTCTGCTAATGACCAGGCAGTATCATAATACTGATTATATTCCTCAATAATTTTTTGCATTTCTTCTTGTTGGGCACTTGAATCTCGGCTATTTTCTTCTAATGAATAGGTAATAGCGATTCGTGGGAAATCAGGATCCTCCATCGTTCGTCCTTCACGAATGGGCTGATTGGGAAACTCTTTTGTTAACCAATCGGGCTCTTTCGTCATTTCTTTGATCGCTCGATAATACTTTTTGGCCATGTCAATGGAACTCGTGGTTAAGATCGCAGACTTCGTTGGACGGCCATTTCGAAAATCAAATTTTGTATAGGCATTGTCTGGACGGAACATTTTATGAATGACTTTTTGGATATGTTCATCTGCTTCAAAAACAGTAGGGTCCAAATAACTTTCTTTTTTGACAGGCTCCATTTGATCAATCATACGATTGATCTGTTCCGGTGAATACTCTGCATATGTTTCTACTTCTTTTAATTTCCGATAGATTTTATTCTCTAGTGAAGTCGGCTCCACGGTGTTTTCATGCTCTACTTGAAATCCTAAAACAGAGCCATCTTCTAGCGCATTCTTGATGGTATAGGTGTGCAAGACTTCCCCATACTGATCATGGGTCGTACGTGCCAATTGCCCTTTGGCTTGTTTCCGATTCTCAGGGAAAATCGGTGTACCTGTAAAGCCAAACCAAGTGGATTTCGGAAACATTTTTTTGATTTCTTCCATATTTTCAGCACTTAACGCTCGATGACACTCATCTACTACAAACACGATATGTTGCCCCATTAATTTTTGGAAGCGATTGGTTCCTTTTTTCTCTTCTTGTTTCTTTGCATATTTCAATGCGGCATCCAGCTTTTGACGGGTTGTAATGATCACAACATTCGCATTGGCATCCGCCAACAGGGTTTCACTTAATTCTTTGGCACTTCCCGTTCCAACAATCAAGCTATTTGCTTTGGCATTCCCAGAAGAAATCCCCGTATTAAATTCCGAAGCAAATTTCGTAAACTCTGTGGTGGTCTGATTATCTAAATCTTTGCGGTCCACTAACATGATCGTTCGATCGATCCCCGATTTTCGTGCTAAAAGCTTAGTAGATACAAAACTAGTCAACGTCTTTCCTGAACCAGTCGCATGCCACACATACCCTGATTGATGTTTATTTGCGGCAATAAACAAGGCTTGAATCGCATGCACTTGATAAGGATGTAACACCATGAGGGTTTTATTGTCTTGATCTTCACTGACAATCGTATAATCCGCAATCAAGCGATGGGCATCCGGGATATTTAGCACTTGTTTGCAAAACTCATATAAGTTTTCTACCTTTTTATTATCTTTCGTTCGCCAACTAAATAAAAACTTAGGATGTAAATCCTTCGGTAAGGCATTTGCAAAATACCGAGTCGTTTGTTCATTAGAAACCACAAACAACTGTAAGGTCGAAAAGATATTGTTCCGAAACATGCCTTCTTCTGCATATTTTTTGATTTGGTTAAAGGCCTGATGAAAACCATCTTTTGCGGTTACTTGTTTCAACTCGATTTGAACAATCGGTAATCCATTGATCAATAAGGTGACGTCAAAACGTCGATCCCGTGCTTCTATGTTACTTCCACGTTTTGCAATTTGATGGACCACTTCATAAGTAGAGATTCCTCCACCAATGTCTTGATTGGAATAAAGGATAAGTGAGACAGAACCTAATTGCGAATCTTCCCGTTCAATCGTGATCCGAGCCATCCCATTTTCACCTTTTAACCATTTCGCAGCATCAAATGGGGTTTTCGTCCGTAGCAATAATTCGGTTTTGATCGTTTCAAACTCTTTATCGGTCAAAGGAGAATCATTCAGTTCCGCTTGATTGTTTGAGATGATTTTTTGACGTAAATTAACCCAAAGATCTTCTTCTGATTTTAGATCCGGACGATACGTCCACTGATTATGTCCTTCCCCGAGGACACGAATCAACTGTTCTTCGACTTCCGCTTCCTCACGGTGACTAATTTTCATTCTTCTTCCCTCCCTAAACAAACATCTTTTGTAAGAAGCCTTTTTTCGTTTCTTTTAGTACATCTAATTCGCGCTCATGAAGGGCAATAGTATTATCAAGCCTCTCAAAAAATGCAGCAATCTGTTTCTGTTCCTCAATGCTAGGAACCATTATCTTGACTAATTTTAGTGTTGGAAATTTCAAATTCCATGTGTCAGATGTCAGGCCTTGTGAATTTCTCTTGAATGTTTGAATCATGTCATATCGCTTAAAATCATACGCAAAGAATTTTGAATCAGTTCCTTCTTTAGGAATAATAACAGTATATGCAGGGCTTAGAATCCCCTCATAAGAAGAATATCCGCTTGCGCCTTGCCACATCCGCATTGAATTATACGCAATATCACCAACTTCAACTTTCTTGTAATTTGATTTATTATCACTAGAATTATCTTTTCTATCAAGTTCACTTGCCTTTATAACTCCTGAGTTAATTGTAACCGAGATAAGCTCTCCCTCACTACTACGTTCTGATCGTTCAGAGAAAACATCTCCCAATTTCCGCTCTTCCCAATCTTTCGTAAATCCAGGAAACCGAATTTCTGGCACTTTTGCTCCGTTTTTAGGGAACATTTTTTGTAAAAATCCTTTTTTCGTTTCCTTCAGCAAATCTAGCTTACGTTGATGGAGGGCGATGGATACGTCTAACTTCTTGAAAAACGAGCCAATCTTAACTTGCTCATCAAGTTTTGGATAGAGTAGGTTGACTTCTTTGAGGTCAGAATTGTGTAAATGAACAACGGATTTTCCTTGTGCTCGCTTCGTCATTTCTTTTTGCTGACTTCCATTTGAGATTGTGAGAGCTAAGAAAATTGGGTCAAGTTCTGACTTTGTTTTGATGATATTCAAGTCTCCACCTAGAGCAACACCTGAAACATCAACGACTGAGGCTCTTGAAATGTCTTCTGGGGTTTCACCAGATGCTGGAACAATGACTTCTCCACCATTACTTATAACCGACTTTTCTTTCAATTCTGCAAAGGTATCAACGTTTTCAATAATAGTCTCGTATTTCGTATAAAGCCGACCATACAAAATGACAGGATGTCCTTCTTCTGCTAAATCAGCCTTAGAATAGCCATTCCCTTTTGAGAAGTTTGCCATTTCCGATAGCTTACGCTCTTCCCAATCTTCCGTAAATCCTGGGAAACGAATTTCTGGTTGTATATCATTGCTCATGTTTGAACACCTCCAGCGCACCTTGTAACCACGCTTCATTTTCAGGTGTTGTTTGCAGGGAAGAGATAGCTTCTAAAAGTTCTTTTTCTAGCACTTGCTGTTCTTGTCGTATCTTCTTGATGTCATTTCCGACATGAACCATATCAATTGGTTCTTCTTCTTCAAACGTATCTACATAGCGTGGGATATTTAAGTTATAGTCATTTTCTTTGATTTCATCAAAGGTTGCCAAATGAGCGTATTTCTCGACATCTTTTCTTTCAGCGTAGGTTTCTAGGATTTTTTGAATGTTTTCTTCCGATAATTTATTCTGATTTTTCCCTTTAACAAATTCACGACTAGCATCAATGAATAATACATCTCGAGTTTGACGATTCTTCTTCAATACAATCACCGTCGTTGGAATCGATGTACCAAAGAACAAGTTCGCAGGCATACCGATCACAGCATAAATACTGCCATCTTCTAGTAATTTTTGACGAATGACCCCTTCTGCAGCGCCACGGAATAAAACTCCGTGTGGCAATACGATAGCCATGGTACCTGTTTCCTTCAAATGATAGAAACCATGAAGAAGAAACGCAAAATCTGCTTTGGATTTTGGTGCTAATTTTCCATAACGATTAAATCGAGAATCGTCTAAGAAGGTCGTATCTGCTGACCAATTAGCCGAATAAGGTGGATTCATCACTACTGCATCAAATGTGTAAGGTTCATCTGTTGGCCAGTCCTTATTCAACGTATCCCCATTGCGGAGATTCATTTCTTCGGCGTCGACACCATGTAAAATCAAGTTCATTTTTGCTAGATTGTATGTCGTTGTATTTAGTTCTTGCCCATGATATTTAACGTTATCTGGGTGTGTTAAGTAGTTACGTACGTTTAACATCAATGAACCTGAACCCATCGTTGGATCAAAAACACTAAAGAATCGTCGTTCCTTTTGATCGAGCGTTACGATTTGCGCCATCATATCAGAAACCATATGAGGTGTGTAAAATTCTCCGGCTTTCTTCCCTGCTTCTGAAGCAAATTGACTGATCAGAAATTCATACGCATCCCCGATCACGTCTCCATCATGTCCTAAAACATCTACGTCGTTTAATTTCTTGATAACTTCGGTAATCGTGACATTTCGTTGTTGCTCATCTGTCCCAAGTTTTTTCGATTGGAGATCCACATCATCAAATAACCCATTGAATTGGTCATAGGTCGTTGAAAGTTGTACAAATGCTTTATTTAAATCATTCAATTGAAAAATTGCTTGTTTTGCTTGATCTGCTAACACATTGAAAAGATACTCTGGTGAGATCGAATACCCCAAAATATCAACGATTGTGGCAATCAGGTCTTCTTTTGATTCTTCATCTGAAAGTAATTCACGATACAACATCGTTTGTTTGCTTACCGTATCATATTCCTCTAAGGATTCATCTGCTAAAAGAACCACTTGTTCCAACAATCGATCGGATAAATATTTATAGAAAATCAGTCCCAATAAATAATTTTTATATTCTGACGCATCCATTTTACTACGGAGATTATCTGCCGCACTAAATAACTTCTGATTTAATTCTGCACCCAAAAAGATACACTCCTATCTCTTATTTAAAGTTGCTATATACCCTCTTATTTTAGCATACTCCCTTTTAGAAAAAGCAAAAAAAAAGAAAGAAACTTATTCTTGCTAATAAACTACGCGAAAGGAGTCTAACGTTGTTTGATATAACTTAGACTGATCGTTAACTTATTTTTTATATTTCTACATAGTTATCTTTAGAACCATTTCAGATACATATGAAACAATTACATATGATTTTTTCATAAAAAAACAGTACTGTCTAGTAGTATAAAATATACAAATTTCTTAAAAATTTTTTCACTAAAATCACTACCTGAAACAGTCTAAAACACTTATATATCAACGTTTAATGAAACTATCTCCGTTTCATTTCAGATACAAATAAATATAGTCGGGCTCCAAATCCGAAAAAAAAATACCCCCAGTAGCTTATCCTAAGCTACTGGAGATGTATAAGTACGGTCATATAACAACGGGGTGGGGTAATTAATAAAAAGATGGAAAAACCGTTATTCAATAACTTTTTTAAATACTTCGTTGTAATCAGTTACCTGTCCGTTCTTAAATACCACAGAATAATCTTTTTTCCCATTTTCAAGTAACCTAAGTGGGATATCTTTACCAACTTGCTCTGTCACTGCATTACTGATACCTGTTAGATTAGCTAATAAATCTGATAAAAATTGAGCATCTGAAGAAATCTCTGTATCAGTATTTATCGTGATTCCTTTATCTTCATTTACAAGTTTCCAAGTAGGTGGTATAGCTGTGTATGTTTCTACAAATGAATTAAGTTTTTCATTAAGTGGCTTCTCTTTTATATTTCCATCTAAAAACTCTATATATATGGCTTGAGCCATACTAAAATAAAGCTGGCCTTGTTCCAATAATTTTACATCATTAGTTAGTAAAGCTGTGTTCACGTTATCAATCGCTTCAAGAAGAGTATCTTTGGTGTCCCTAACAGCTTTAGGTGTGCCTTCTGGAATTTCCCTACTTGATACCTCGTCCATTTTATCTTCCATAAAACCCTTAAAATCATATCTTTCTCCCAAATCCATAGAAGTTTTTGAGAAAGCTTTCATTTCTGAGTCTATTTCTTCAATAATATTTAACATGTCTGATACATATTGTTTAGGCTGATTCGTTTTTAATCTATATGTGGTAAATATCTCAATTCCTCCAATCATCAATAAAATTGCCAAACAAATCCATAATAATTTTTTCTTTTTCATTTTTCCTCCTATACACTGCTGTTATAACAGTGACTAATGTAAAGATTTTCCCAGCAATCATCAGACTATTATTTACAGGGAATCAAAAAAACTCCTTAGTAAGCTTACACCTTTAGGAGTTTCTGTTTGGACGGTATGCATAATATATTTAAATCAATTTAACATTAACACCTCAGTATATGGTATCTCTACATAAACACGGTCTTTCTTTGGGTAGTATTCTATATTTATATTAATAGCACTTCCATTGTCTAACGTAGCTTTAGCCCGGTACGTGTTATCACCATTATCATGAGTGATCGTCACATCATCACATGATCGATTTAAGTTGTACTGTTCTTGTAAAATCTGAGTTACCAATGGTACAGATGACTTCTCTAGTCCAGATGAACCCGTCATTCTTGAAAAAATTATACCTATAATAGCCAATACGACGATACTTATAATGACAAACTTCTTGTTCATATTTACTTTATTCAACTTTTTATCTCCTATCTCCAAAATAATTTGCTCTTATCCCTATTATCAGTACATTGACATCCCTAAAAGTACACCAAAGATGGCTCCAGCTACCCCTGCTATCATCAAAATCGTACCCATTTGTTCATCTTTCTCTCGATATAAGTAACCCATAATAACAGCAACTGCACCAAATACAACAGGAATAAATGCTAACGATACTACCATAGAAATCCAACCAATAATCAAATACAGCTTCCCTGTCTCTTGTCCATGTACGATTTGTTCCTTCATTTCACTAAATGTCTGCTCAGTACTTTTCTTTACTGTGTCTGTTCCGGTTGTCTTATCTGTTTCTTGTAATGCTCCGCAAAACTGGCAATACTTACTTTCATCTGTTATTTCTTTACCACATTTTCTACAATACATGTCTTCTCCTCCTAAAATCATTCAATTGCTTATTAGTTAACTGTTTACTTTATTAAACACATCAGAAAACAGCTCATTTATTGGTACACTTAATATCTCAGAAAGCATTTTCATTTGATAGGGTTTAGGAATCGTTCTCCCTGTTTGCCATGAACTTATACATTGCTGTGTAACATTCATTTTTTTGGCTAACTCAGTTTGGGAAAGTCCTTTTTCTTTTCTGTATCGGCTGAGATTACTTATTTTTTTCATGATTCTCCCCCCTATTTTGTTATATACAACAATATGATGTATTTCAACTCATAAAATACATAAAAACTTCAAATATCATTACAAATACAACAACTTGTTGTTCTCTACTGAGAAGGGGGTGTATTAATGAAACAGAAACAATATGCAAAGGTCATTAGAGAAAAGCGAAAAGCTCTCGGGTGGACACAAAAAGAATTAGTTGAAAAAATCTTCTCTACACAACAGGCAGTAGCAAGATGGGAAAATTCTGTAACAGAACCTAACTTAGATAGCTTAACAGCTCTTTCTAGAGCCCTAGGAACCCCTGTAAGCCATTTTCTAGACAATGTTGTCGTAGATTATGAGGAAGAGTTTTTGGCTCTCTATCGCTCTCTTAGCACTGAAGATGCAGTTCGAACAATTAATTATATGAAGCTATTAAAAAGGCAAGAAAATGAACGCAATCAGCTATTGAAAGATTGAAAAATAAATAACCCACCGAACTTTAACGGTGGGTGTATTGAGATGAAATAAGATTAAGAGCTATGGATAACCTGTCTAGTTTAATACAATTGGGTCTTTTCTCTTCCTTACTCTCCGTCCATCATCTCTTGTTACACTTGTAAATTGATAAAGAGGAACTAATCCAACTCCTGATAATATCAATTCTTTTATTACTTCATCTATCCCTGCCCCTTTCGCTAGATATACTAAAAAACTACTGCTTGCTTTCACATTGTATAGTCTCTTAATATCCTTAGAAGCTCGTTCAAGAGTGAATCCTTGTTTAACAAAGTAGCCTCTGTTTTCTTTTAAAGCATTTTCCACGCTGTTATTCCCAACATTACGTAGACGTTCACAAACAGTGTTAGTAAGTTCTTTCTCTGTCATTATATATGTTCCTTGCCACGATAAGCCCTGTAAAACTTCATGTGCCTCATCTAGAATCAATTGTTTTTCCTTGCTGAGTTCTGACCGAAAATTTTGAGGAAATACTCTTTTAGCCTCTTTTTCGTTAAAACACATCTTAACCCAATCATAAGAAAAATATTGATATGTAAAATGAAATTTTTTCAGAAGTGGAAGGATGTCTTCGTTCAATTTTTGAATCACAGAAGTTGCATTAAAAACGTCTAATCGATAGACATTGCTTCTCTTATGATTAAAGTTTCCTAACGCTTTCTCTTCCTTTAACCTATTTAGGTATTCGAGCATCTTCAAAGGAACATCTTCATCATCTAATTTTTTTATCAATCCTATAAATGTCATAAATGATAGTAACTTATTACATTTATCTATGCCATAAGCTTTACCATAGTAAGAACTCATTTTTTTAGCTAGCTGTTCTCCTGACAAAATACAAGTTACACTTTCCTTACTATCATCAAAAAAATTAACATCAGAAAGCAAGATATCATAGACATGTCGCATTTCCTCTAGATAATTCCTTATTGTCCTGAAAAGTTTGTCTTCCATTGATTCAAGAGTGTCAAAAAGTACTTTTGATTCCTCTTTCAATTTTCGAAAATGTGTAGGATACAGGTCTAGGTTCTCTAATAGCCAATTAAATGTTTCTACCCGACTATCTTTCTTTAGAATTAACATCACAACCCCAATAAAATTTTCACTGATACTACAATTACTGGAATGACAATAAAAAATGGAATGCCCAGTTTTACTGGTAAAAATACTAGCAGAGGGATTATGGTCGTCGTGAAACAAACATCTTAAGTTTTTACTTGACTTAAGTAATTTATCCATATCAATGGTTAACAATCTTTCATAAATCTCATTGAAAGACATGTCGGAGGAATCAAACAAGCAGTCTTTAAACCACTGTTTCATTTCTTCTTTGTCGTCATTTTTTATCAACTTAACAAAATCAGTTTCATTGACTAGTTCATACTCTCTCCCTGAATCACTTTGACAATTTTTAGAACATGTCATGGTAAAATCAATCGGAAGCTCAGTAATATCTAACATGTTGTCTTCATTAATTATTATCACTGCATCTGACTTATATCCTCCAAAAAACATTCTATTCGAAGCATTTACATTGTCATCACACCCGGGTATGATTTTTTTCAAGTATTCGTAAACAGCAACCATTTTACTATAGTCAGTAATTGCTTCTTTTAATAGAAAGACAATCTTGAATTTTTCTAGATTTTCAGAGTACCGAATACTTTTTTGTATCGCAAACGCAGAATTATGAACTAAATTGATAGATAAAGCCTTTTCTATGCTTAAGTATCTACTATCATCTTTACTTAAATCTACTACCTTCCCCTTCTCATCTTTAACAGTGTTATCGACATCCAGAATAATTACTCTAGTTTCTAAAAACTCTTCACTTTTGTTGCCTTTATTCTTTGTCTTGCTTGGAATAAATGATTGTGATGAATTTAGTATCTCTACAAACTCATCTCTTGTAACTTCTCTGTAGTTATCTAAACATCTTTTTCGTATTTTCTTTTTTTCATCATCTATAACTGGTTTCTCTAATAGTCTTTCTTTATCTACATTGATTGGAATATTAATCATTGGTGTTTCCTCCTTATAAAATTCTGTTAAAGACTAAAACATACAGATAATAAAAACAAACTCTTTATTACTATATGTTTTAGTCTTATTTGTTTACTCAACCTTTATACCGTTCCATGAAACTATCAATATCAGATTTTTTGAATCTAATGACCGTATCAATTTTTATAACAGGTAACCCGTATTGAGAAACATATTTTCTAATCGTTCCTACTGATACACCTAGATATTCACTTGCCTGCTGATAGTCCATATACTCTAGAGTAACTCCAGAAATAATGTCTTCTAGCATAGGCTTTAGCACTGTAATTATCTCTTTCACTTGTTGTTCAACTTGTATAGAAACAATGCTATCAATGATTTGTAGAGACATATTTCCCCCTCCTTTCGTGATTGCTTGAACAAATTTTCTAAGAATTATCTTCGTATTTTTTGCTCAAAATAAAATTATTTTGTTATTAACCGATTAATCAAACAAAAAATGATTACCAGTTCATCGACATACACATAATACCTCGACGAAAAAGGGGTGTCAATAGTTTTGTTAAATTTATTTACAACACCCCTTTTTTAAGGTATACTAATTTTAGGAGGTGTGGTCAATATGATAAAGCGTCCACCAATAAATTATTTAGAACGAAAAAAGATACTCGGAACAAAAATAAAAGCTATAAGAAAGAGTAAAAAATTAACACAACCAGCATTTGGTCTTATGATTAACAACGGTCAATTGATTGACAAAAAAACTATCTACGAATGGGAAAAGGGAACCTATTTACCAATACCAGAGCGATTATCCCGAATTGCTGATTTGGGAAATATGAGTATAGAAGAGTTAGTTTGTGGCAATGTAGAAGAATATATTTTGGGAATTATTCTTTATAGAGATAGCATTGTACTAGATGGTATAACATTTCCAGATAAAAACCTGTTCCAGCATCTTCGTCAACAGTTCCCGCCAGTACACTCTAATTTAGATACATGGCTAGATAGATATTCCAAATTAGAACCAGAGATGCAAGAATTTATTGCTAACAAGACTTGTAATAAAGTTAAAATTGAAAAAATTAGTCTTTTCAATATCTTAAAAATAGAAGAATTATTCATCAATGCTATTATAGAAGAATTTGACAATAACATTCTTTTCCTCACTAGCAGTATAGAAGAACTACTAGAAAGAATGGTAGATGAATGGCTACCTATTCAATTGAAAGACATGTCTTATCCCGAAGAAGCTGTGAGAGAAATTACTGATAATATAAACAAGCTAGAACAAACGATTTCATCAATTGGGAAAAAATACACTAAGAAAAAAATGAAGGGAGGTGATACCATCTAGTGGTAAGTACTCCTTGTAAACTAAGAGGAGATGATTTCATGGCAAAAATATCAAAGTACAAAAAGAAAAACGGTCAAGTGGCGTGGATGTATAAAGGACACATTGCCACCGATCCACGAACTGGTGAAAAAATAAATACTACGAGAAGAGGTTTTAGTAGCAAACAAGAAGCTCAAAAAGATTATGACGAATACAGACATCAAATATTATACGGTGTTAAAAAGAAAGCACCTGATATGACATTTGAAGACCTGTATAATGAATGGATAGCTCATCAGCGTACCAGTGTTAAAGCTTCAACAATCGCAATTTCAGTAAGATACGCAAATAATCAAATACTTCCAGCATTTGGTAAGCTTAAATTATCGAATATCTCTGTCCCATATTGTCAAAAAGTGGTAGATGAATGGCACAGTAAATATGAAAGTTACGACTATATGAGAAAACAGACTGCACAAATTTTACGCTACGGGGTTGCAATGCAATATATTGACAATAATCCTATGGAAAAAACACTTCTTCCACGAAAAAAAGAGTATGAGAAAAATCGTAAATTTTACTCAAAAGAGGAGCTTAATGATTTACTGGATGCTTTTAAAGATTTTGGTAACATGAAACAATACGCCTTCTTCAGATTATTGGCATACACAGGTATGAGAAAGAGTGAAGTACTCGCTTTACAGTGGAAAGACATAGATACGTTTAATAAAGAACTACATGTCAATAAAACTCTTGCTGTAGATGAATTTGGTAACGTTATAATTCAATCTCCGAAAACAAGAGCTTCTAGACGAGTTATCTCTTTAGATACTGAGACTCTTTCTATCCTCAACAACTGGAAATTACAGCAAAAAGAAGAGTATTTAAAACTTGGATACAATACTAGCTCTAAAGAGCAACATGTTTTTACAACAGTTAAAAACACTCTATACATTCCAAACACTGTTAATGATTGGTTAAGATATATTTTGAAAAAATATAACTTGCCTCGTATTACACCTCATGGGTTTAGACATACACATGCTAGTTTATTATTAGAAGCAGGAGAATCTGTCAAGGTAGTTCAACAACGATTAGGGCATGAAAATAGTAAAGTGACATTAGACATCTATGCACATATTACAAATAATGCACCTAAGAAAACAGGTCAAGACTTTGCTGATATGATGGCTCATCAGTAAAAGAGCTGGTCAAAAGCTGGTCATTTCTAGTATACAGGCAAAACAAAAAAAGCTAGAAACCTTATATATCAAGGGTTCTAGCTCCTATAACAGGTTTAACCCACACTGCCTTCCATCTCATAACTAATCAATCGATTCAGTTCCACCGCATATTCCATCGGTAGTTCTTTGGTGAAGGGTTCGACAAAGCCCATGACGATCATTTCAGTGGCTTCTGATTCGGAAAGTCCACGGCTCATTAGATAAAAGAGCTGCTCTTCGGAAATTTTTGAGACCTTGGCTTCGTGTTCCAATGAAACTTGACTGTTGTGGATTTCATTGAAGGGAATCGTATCAGATTTTGACAGTTCGTCCATAATAATCGTGTCACATTCAATGTGGGACATCGAGCCGCTGCTCTTTTTGCCAAAGGTAACTTGTCCGCGATAATTAACCTCGCCACCATCTTTAGAGATTGATTTAGAAACGATTGAACTGGAGGTATTCGGTGCGTTGTGGATCATTTTTGCGCCGGTATCTTGGATTTGGTTGGCGCCGGCAAATGCGATTGACAGCATAGTACCCCGTGCGCCTTTGCCATCCAGATAAACGCTTGGGTATTTCATTGTCGTTTTTGCTCCCAAGTTCCCATCAATCCATTCAACGGTTGCTCCTTCATAGGCTTTCGCCCGTTTGGTTACTAGGTTGTACACGTTTGAGGACCAGTTTTGGATCGTAGTGTATCGGCAGTAAGCATCTTTTCGGGTGAAAATTTCAACAATTGCCGCATGCAAACTATTGCTGGAATATGTCGGTGCAGTACACCCCTCCACGTAATGGACACTGGCGCCTTCATCTACAATGATTAATGTTCGTTCAAACTGCCCGGTATTTTCGCCATTGATTCGGAAATAGGTCTGCATTGGCACATCCACTTTGACACCTTTTGGCACATAAATAAAGGTTCCACCGGACCAAACCGCTGAGTTCAATGCCGCCAATTTATTATCCGTAGGCGGTACAAGTTTTGCAAAATATTCTTTAAACAATTCAGGATATTCTTTAAGTGCCGAATCGGTATCAGTAAAGACGATTCCTAATTTGGTAAATTCTTCCTTCATATTGTGGTAAACCACTTCTGATTCATACTGTGCTGAAGCTCCAGCCAAATAGGCCCGTTCTGCTTCTGGAATACCAATTCTTTCAAAAGTTTCTTTGATTTTTTCTGGTACATCTTCCCAGTCACGTGCTGGTTTCTCACTGGATTTTTGATAATATTTCAGCGCATCAAAATCAATATCGGATAAATCCGGACCCCATTTTTGCATAGGCATTTTATGAAAAGCTTCCAGTGATTTCAGCCGAAATTCCAGCATCCACTCCGGTTCTTCTTTGACTCGTGAAATCTCACGAACGACTTCCTCTGTCAAACCTGTACCTGTGCTGAAAATTGGTTCTACATCATCATGAAAGCCAAATTTATATTCTTCTAATTCAGGAACTCCCATGTTCTCACTCCTCGCTCTTTTTGGTTGAAAGTATGTTCAACCGATTTCCACTGCTAATTTGCTGCTTTTTTTCTCACGCGTGATCGCTGTCTTCTGGTTGATGGAGATGACCTGTTTCTGCCACACCATTTGATTCTACTGCTTGACCTAATGCCTTCCAAGCAAGTGTTGCACATTTGATTCGAGCTGGAAATTTTGCCACTCCGCTAAGGACGGCCGCTTCTCCCAACTCCTCTTCCTTTGGTGTTTCATTGCCTTGCACTAATTCTGAAAAAGCAGTAATCAGTTCTTCGGCTTCTGTTACACTTTTTCCAAGAACCGCATCCGTCATCATGGAAGCACTGGCGGTACTGATGGAACAGCCACTACCGTCAAAAGCGATACCCGTAATAATGCCATCTTCCACTGCAAGTTCCAAGTGAATCACATCTCCGCACGTTGGATTATTCATCTCCACTGCTTGATCTGCTTTTGCCAAAGAACCATGATGATGAGGATGGCTAGAATGATCCAAAATAACTTGTCGGTATAAATTATCTAATTTAGAGAGTGCCATGTTGGAAAAACTCCTTTGTCGCGTAGATTGCTTCAACTAATCGGTCGGCATCTTCTTTCGTATTGTAAAAATAAAAACTTGCTCGAGCTGTTGCCGGAACCTTCAAATATTGCAGTAAAGGTTGTGCACAATGATGTCCTGCCCGTACAGCAACGCCTTCCATGTCTAAGGCAGTTGCCACATCATGGGGGTGTAAGCCCTCTAGGTTAAAGGCAATGACTCCGGTATGTTTAGCAGCCTCTTGCGGTCCAAAAACAGTCAGACCTTCGATTGCCTGCAGCTTTGGCAATACATAAGCCACAAGCTCTGCTTCATACGCATGGATCTGATCCAAACCGAGGACCGAAAGATAATCAACGGCTGCTCCTAAAGCGATGCCCCCGGCGATATTTGGAGTCCCGGCTTCAAATTTCCACGGCAATTCTTTCCATGTACTGTCTTGTAGTCGGACAAAATCAATCATTTCTCCACCAAATTCTACCGGTTCCATGACTTCCAACCATTTTTTCTTTCCAAATAATACACCGATGCCAGTGGGTCCGCACATTTTATGTCCACTAAACGCATAAAAATCCGCATCCAATGCCTGCACATCTACCGGCATGTGGGGAACTGCCTGCGCACCATCCACCACCATGACCGCTCCTTTTTGATGAGCAAGTTGTGCCAACTCAGCCACCGGATTGATCACACCTAATACATTCGAAACATGGGCGATTGAAACAATCTTCGTTTTGTCAGTGATTTTTCTTTTTGCATCTTCCATATCAAGAAAGCCTGCTGGTGTAATGTCGATATACACAAGCTTTGCATTCTTTCTTTTGGCAAGTTGTTGCCATGGAATAATATTGGAGTGATGTTCCATATAGGAAATGACGATTTCATCGCCTTCTTGAATGAAAAAATCACCAAAGCTTTTGGCTATCCAATTTAAGCCCGTTGTCGTTCCCCGCGTAAACAGGACTTCCGCAGTTTCTTTGGCATGGATAAATTGGCGGACTTTTTCGCGAGCCCCTTCATAGGCATGTGTTGCCCGCTCCGCTAAGGTATGGACGCCTCGATGAACATTGGCATTGTCCTGATGGTAATAATCGGTTAGCGTTTGTAAAACAGCTTCCGGTTTTTGCGTTGTTGCGGCATTATCCAGATAGACCAATGGTTCGTCATTGACCTTTTGATTTAAAATAGGAAACTCTTTTCGAAGTTTTTGGGCATCAATCATGCGTTCAACTTCCCTTCGATAACGTCAATTAATTCTTCTTGGACTTTTTTGACAGGAATCGCAGTGATTACAGAACCTAAGAACCCGCGAATCACCAATCGTTCGGCATCTTCTTTTCGCAAGCCGCGGCTCATCAAGTAATACATTTCCTCTGGATCGACCCGACCGACACTGGCTGCATGCCCGGCAACAACTTCATTTTCGTCAATCAATAAAATAGGATTGGCATCCCCGCGAGCATGATCAGACAGCATCAATACCCGACTTTCTTGTTGGGCGTCAGCGCCTTTTGCCCCTTTGATGATATGACCGATACCGTTAAAGGTCAGTGTGCCGTGATCCAAAATAACGCCATGTTGGAGAATATGTCCCACGGAATGAGGGGCTTTATTGGTGACCCGTGTATCAATACCTTGAGTTTGACGACCAGAAGAAATCGCAACAGCTTTAAATTCTGCATGGGAGCCGTTACCCACCAGGTCAGAATCAAAATCTGCGATTACATCCCCATCATTCATCACCCCAATGGCCCAGTCAATCGACGCATCCTGCATCAAATAGCCACGACGATTCATGTAAGTAGTGATGTTTTTTCCTAATTGATCAATTGCCGCAAATTTTACTTTTGCTCCCGGTTTTGCAATAACTTCCACAACGATATTGCCAGAAATTTTTTCTGTTTCTTCTCCCATAGTAGAAAAACGTTCCAAATAGCTGAATTCACTATGGTCTTCTGCTACGATCAAAATATGTTTGAAGAAATGCGCTGCATCACTGCCGGCATGGTAAAAGATTGCTTCAATCGGTTCTTCAATCACGACATTTTTTGGTACATATAAAAACACACCGCTGTTCATAAATGCTGCATGTGCTGCTGTTAGTTTATCCTCATCAAAAGGAACAGCCTTGGTCATATAATATTTTTGCACCAAATCAGGATATTCCTGCATTGCTGTAAATAGATCAGTAAAAATCACGCCTTTATCTGCAAGCTCTTGAGAAAGTTGTTCAAAGACTGGAACATCGTCGATCTGAATGTGCATCGGATGGTTATCCAATTCATCAAAACTAGGAATTGCTCCCAGCGATTGGGCACTTTTTTCTCCTTGTAACGCTGCTTGACTGATAGTAAACAACGGCCAGCGGGTAAACTTCACACGTTCAATATGGGGCAAAGCCAGTTCATCGACTTGTGCCAAGGCAGCTTGTCGCAAAGCGAGCATCCAGTCTGGTTCTTCTTTCAATGCAGAAAAAACCTTGACGTCATCAAGATAGTTCTTGAATTCTTTCATTCTCTCGCCCCCTCTATGCTTCTTCTTCGCTGTATTCGATACCTAATTCGTTGCTGATTCCGGCGTAGCCTTCTGCTTCCAACCGTTTGGCAAGATCGGCATTTCCTGTTAATACCACACGACCATCCATCATGATATGAACAACATCCGGTGTGATGTAATTTAATAAACGTTGGTAATGGGTGATAATCAGAGAACCAAAATTATCTCCCCGCATTTCATTGACACCTTTTGCAACAACCTTCAAAGCATCAATATCCAAACCGGAATCAATTTCGTCTAAAATCGCAAATTTTGGTTCCAGCATCAATAATTGCAAAATTTCGTTACGTTTTTTCTCCCCGCCAGAAAACCCTTCGTTTAAATAGCGTTCTGCCATTTCTTCCGGCATATTCAACAAGTCCATTTTTTTATCTAATTTTTTTAAAAATTCCATGACCGACATTTTATGGTCATCATCCCGTTTGGCATTAATCGCTGCCCGCATAAATTCTGCGTTGGTGATTCCCGGAATTTCACTTGGGTATTGCATCGCCAGAAAAAGACCTAGGCGTGCCCGTTCGTCAACGTCCATTTCCAAAATATTTTCACCGTCAAGAAGCACTTCTCCTTGGGTAACTTCGTAGTTGGGGTTGCCCATGATGGCAGCAGACAAGGTGGATTTTCCTGTGCCGTTTGGTCCCATGATGGCATGAATTTCACCGGTTTTCAGCGTTAGATTGACGCCTTTTAAGATTTCTTTATTTTCAATCGATACATGTAAATCTTTCACTTCTAAGACTGACATAATGTATTCCTCCAATAATCATTCATTCTCACTCATTTTAGACTAATTGAGAATGAAGTTCAATGATCCACTGCTAAGATCTGGCATTTTCGCGCTATTTCGTGATAAACTTTTCTTTTTTATAAGAATATTTCTAAAATAAAAAACGAAATCTCTCCGTCAGAAAGATTTCGTTCGTTTGTTAAGAATTATTTTGCGTCAGCATCAACGATTTTGACAGACCCTTGCCATTTTTCATCAACAAAATCTTTCACTTCGTCACTGTGCAATGCTTCGATTAATTTTTTGATGGAATCTTTGTTTTCATCGCCACTACGAACAGCAATCACGTTAACGTATGGAGAATTGTCGCTTTCAACTAACAAGGCATCTTTTTTCGGATTCAAACCGATGCCGTAAGCAAAGTTTGCGTTGATGGCAACCAAATCAACATCTTCGTTTTGGTAGGTTGTTGCTAGCAATTCTGGGTTGATATCGTGCTTGAATTCGATGTTTTTTGGATTTTCATCGATATCTTCAAAAGTAGCGGTTTCTGGATCAACGCCTTCTTTCAAGGTCAACAGGTCAGCATCTTGGAAAATCGTCAAGATACGGCCCCAGTCAGATTCAGAGTTGGATGTGATAACGGTCGCACCGTCTTTCAAATCTTTGATGTCTTTCAATGTTTTTGAATACAAGCCCATTGGTTCGATGTGAACGGCTCCGGCATTGACAAAGTCATAGCCGTTGTCTTTGATTTCTTTGTTCAAGTAAGGAATGTGTTGGAAATAGTTGGCATCAATGTCTTTGTTTTCCAACGCTTTATTTGGCAAGATATAGTCATCAAATTTTTTGACTTCTAATTTAATGCCTTCTTTTTCCAATAATGGTGCCGCTGCTTCTAAAATTTCCGCATGAGGAGTTGGTGAAGCACCTACTGTTAAGGTTGTTGTCTTTTCTTCTGCTGCTGAGGAGCCGTCAGTACTGCTTCCGCCGTTTCCACATGCTGCTAATCCCGCTGTTACTAATAATACTGTTGCTAATCCAAAAATCTTTTTCATATCCTGTTTCCTCCCTTTTTTTAACGCTTATCGGTTTTTTTCGTCAAGAAATCACCAATTCCTTGAACAATAAACACAATAATCAAAATAATAATCGTGGCTACCATTGTTACTGTGTAGTTTCCACGTTGAAACCCTTCCTGCCATGCCAGTGCACCAAGACCACCGGCACCGATTGCTCCGGCCATTGCCGTGTAACCGATCATCGAGATTGTTGTCACTGTGATTCCTGAAATCAGTGCCGGAACACTTTCTGGAATCAATACTTTTCGGATCACCTGCCAATAATTGGCACCCATCGCTTCGGCAGCTTCTAATACACCGGGGCTGACTTCACGAAAGGCAATCTCTACTAACCGAGCATAAAATGGTGCTGCGGATAAAACTAATGCGGGAATTGCTGCTTTAGCTCCCAACATTGTTCCAACTAAAATCATCGTAAACGGAATAATCAAGACCATCAAAATCATGAATGGCGTGGAACGGAAAATGTTGCTGATGATGGAGATCAAATTATAAAAAATTCTGGCAGAAGTTTGTTGCTTTCTTCCCAGAGAATACAGAGCCAAACCAAGCAGCAATCCGATAATCACTACTAAAATCGTTGAGATCACTGTCATGAACAAAGTGTCATAAAAGGCTTGTTTCATTGTATTCCAGTCAATCATTTCCAGATTGAAATAGGTTTCCATAAATCCTTTATCCATGATGAATCACCTCCACGCCAACTTGTTGTTCAGCAAAAAAGGTAATTGCTTGATCGACTGCCTGATCTTCTCCTGAAAGCAGGACGGTCAAGGAACCGAATGAGCCTTCTTTTGCCTGACGGATTTTCCCGTACACCACATTGATATCAATATCAAATTGTCGAATTGCTTGTGAAATTACCGGTTCATTGGCATTGTCTTCATTAAAGGTCAAGGTCACTAAACGTCCAGTTGGATTTTCAGCGATAAATTCCTCCAACAATTCTTCCGGATCTTCCCGTGGTTTGAAGTCCTGTTGCACAAATCGTTTCGTCACTTCTTGTTGCGGATGACGAAAGACATCTACGACCAATCCTTCTTCCACGACTTTTCCCAGCTCCATGACGGCTACTTTATTACAGATTTTACGAACCACATTCATTTCATGTGTAATCAATACAATCGTCAATCCTAATTTTTGATTGATGTCTTGTAGTAGTTCCAAGACTTCTTCGGTTGTTTGGGGATCTAAGGCACTTGTTGCTTCGTCACACAATAGAATCTGCGGATCGTTTGCCAATGCTCGGGCGATTCCGACCCGTTGCTTTTGCCCACCGGATAATTGCGATGGATAGGCATTGCCTCTTCCCTGCAAACCCACCAGTTGCAATAAGTCTTCTGCTTTTTGTTTTCGCTCAGCTTTCCCAAGTCCTGCAAGTTCCAATGGCAATTCGATATTTTCGATGACCGTTCGTGACCACAGCAGGTTAAAGTGCTGGAAAATCATTCCGATATTTTTTCGAAATGCCCGCAATTCTTTGTTCTTCAGTGCAAGGATGTTCTGCTTATTGACGATTACTTCGCCGGCAGTTGGTAGTTCTAGTCCATTGAGCAATCGCACCAATGTACTTTTTCCTGCACCGGAATATCCTACAATGCCGTAGATATCTCCCGGTTCAACCGTTAAAGAAACATCATTGACCGCGTCGATTCGGCCATTTTTGCCTTCAAATGTTTTTTTGACATGCGTCAATTGAATCAATGACATGCTCTTCCCATCTTTCCTTTAGCGTATTTTCTAAACAAAAAAACTTCCGTCCTTGTGCATATTTCTATACAAAGGACGAAAGTTATCATCTTTCGTGTTACCACCTTGATTCGTTATTGTTTTACAACAATAACCTTATCCGGTACTTGACTGTTTCTCGCATACCGTTGTGCGTTAACGGGCACCCCCGTATCAAGCTAGTCCTTAGACTCACTTCATCCGCTCAAAGACCATCTTCCATCTCATTTTCGTTACCCGTTTGCAGCAATTCCGGGCTCTCTGTGAACGTTAGTGACATGTACTCTTCTTTTCAAAGCTTTCAATTATTGATGAAATTGTAACAACGTACCTTACATGTGTCAATTATTTTCTGAAAATAATTTTAAAGTTTATCAAATTCGGCTGGATCAACGTCTTTAAAAGCGACGATCCAGGCATTCATTTCGTCTTCATCATTTAAGATATCCACGGATGCATCAACTTTTTCATTCACGGAAGAAACGACACCTGACAAAGGACTTGGAAATTCGTTGACAGCTTTTTCTGCTTCAACTTCCAGCAATGCTTCCCCTTGTTTCACTAATTTTCCTACTTTAGGTAAAGAGGCAAAGGTGATTTTTCCAAGTTCATCCTGCGCTTCCTTCGTCAATCCGACACAATATTCGCTGCCGTTAAACAGCACCCACAAATTATCTTTTTTCTTTAGACATTTCTTTTCCATGATTCTTTCGCTGCTCCTTCAAAATCAATTTCTTTAAATCCAATGGCTTGGATTTTGCCATTTTTTTCCAGAATGGGACGCTTGATCAGCATACCATCTGTTGCCAACAATTCGCAAGCTTCTCGCATGTTGAGGGTCGGCACGATAGTTTTTAATCCTAGCTGACGATAGTTTACACCACTTGTGTTAAAAAAGCGACGAATTGGCAAGCCGCTTTCCTTCATCCAGCCTTCCAGCTTCTCGGCAGTCGGCGGTTGTTGAATCATATCAATCAGTTGATACTCTATTTCATGGGCATCCAGCCAGGCTCTTGCCTTTTTGCAGGTACTGCATTTGGGGTACCAATAAAGATTCATTCTTTCACTTCCTTCGAAGTTTCTGCTTGAAACCGCATCGATAAAATCAACCCGATTCCGATCATGTTTCCTAAAATCGAAGATCCCCCTTGGCTGATAAAGGGTAAAGGTATTCCCGTCAGCGGCATCAGCCCGATGTTTGCGCCGATGTTTTCAAATACGTGAAAGAGAATCATCATAATGATCCCGCTGGCAATGTAGGCATAAAATTCGTTGTTGGTGTCAAAACACACCCGAATCATGCGGTAAATCAAAATAAAATAAAGTAAAATTACAAAAGAGCCGCCGATAAAACCAAAATTTTCTCCAATAACCGTGAAAATCATATCGGATTCTCTTACTGGGACGTAGACATCACTGACGTTGAATCCTTTTCCAAACATTCCACCAGACCCAATCGCCAACAAGCCTTGTGCCGGTTGATAACTTAGTCCAGATGTGTCATGGAAAGGATTGAGCCAGGAATCGATTCGGGCAAATTGATAAGATTTAAAGCCGATATTGTACAATAATTCCCGACCGGTTTCTGTTGTTACCAGATAGATGGTCCCGCCACCAATGACCACAAAGAGAGCCACAACAGGAATAATGATTCGCCAGGAAATTCCTGACATTAAAAACACACCGCCTAGAATAGCCAAAAAGACTAGCATCGTTCCGAAATCTTTTTGCAACATTACTAATCCCAAGACCGGCAATGACACCAACGCCATCTTGCCAATCAAAAAACCATCCGTCGATAAATTACGATTTCGATATTTGACATTGTGGGAGGTAACCACTAATGCCAACATTAAAATAAAGGCGATTTTCATTAATTCTGCCGGCTGAAAAGTAAAGGAGCCGAACTTAAACCAGTTTTTTGAACCGGTCACATTGGCTAAATCTTTATCATAAAATCGCAACAGCGCCAACATAACGGCTAAACCCAGTCCATAGATAAACGGGGTTAATTTCCAAATCCATTTTGATTTCAAGTGCATGATAACAATAATTGCAATGGTTCCTATAACGTACCACAAACTTTGGATCGCCATTTTTTGCAGTACATTTTGCCCGGTGGGGTCTTGGCTCAAAGCCACGTATAACGAAGCAAGGCCGACTAAACATAATAGAAAGACCGGCAAAATCACGCCATAATCAATACGGCTGTCGGTCGAAGTTGATCGTTTTTTTTCCATGATTCCTCTCTTTTCCTTCAAAGATACACCTTATCATTATAGAGGTGTTGTTACAGAAAAGAAAGACATCCCGTCCTTCATTCAGAAAAAATTTAGAAATACCGTTTGCGGACTGATTGAAGTCAGACCGTATAATTTCACTAAAAAAATATCACCGAAAAAAATCGGTGATCAAGTTTAAATCTTTTTCATATGTTTATAATTGATGATTAACACACCATTGCTTTGCGTAAGTAACTGTTGATTGTCAGGAGTTTCATCCAATTCGATTACTGCAGAATTTTTCAGCTGCTTTGTAACGGTCCCTGTCTGCGGTTTGCCATAGATTGAAAATTTCACATGAGTGTCTACTAAAAACCCTTCTCCAGCTTCAGAAGGAATTACTGTTGCATCAAATTTACCAAACGTTGCCATTCACAAAACCTCCCTTTATATATATTCATTATAGCACACTTTGTGAAAATTTGCAGAAATTTTGCTAATAAACTCTTTTTTTACTACATTTCTCTTTACAAACCTCCTTTTTTTTTCTATAATTCTTGTTGTGTCACGCCGGCTTAGCTCAGTTGGTAGAGCATCGCACTCGTAACGCGGGGGTCGTAGGTTCGAATCCTATAGCCGGCATAACAAAAGAAAGTCAGCAATCTTAGAAGCTAAGATTTGCTGGCTTTTTGTTTTTTTAATTATCGCTTATCCAAAAAAATCCTGCCGAATTCTCCGACAGGAATTTTTTCATCACTCGTTACAAAACCTATTTTGTTCCAAATAAACGGTCACCGGCATCGCCAAGTCCAGGAACGATATAGCCGTGTTCATTCAAATGATCATCCAAAGCTGCCGTGTAGATATCAATATCTGGATGAGCTTCTTGTAAGGCCTTGACGCCTTCTGGTGCAGCTACGAGACAAACAAATTTAATGTTTGAACCGCCGCGTTTTTTCAAGGCATCGATTGCCATGATTGCAGAACCACCAGTTGCCAACATTGGGTCAACAACAAATAGCTGACGAGAATCGATATCTTCTGGTAATTTTACAAAATATTCATGAGGTTCCAAAGTTTCTTCGTCCCGGTACAAGCCAATGTGTCCAACTTTAGCTGCTGGAATCAATTCCAAAATACCGTCTACCATTCCAATTCCGGCACGTAGGATCGGAATGATGGCAACTTTTTTCCCTGTTAACGTTTTTTGTGTAGTTTTGACGATTGGTGTTTCGATTACCGTATCTTCCAATGGCATATCACGAGAAACTTCATAAGCCATTAACATGGCGATTTCATTGACAACTTCACGGAAAACTTTTGTTCCGCAATTTTTTTCCCGAATAATAGTTAGTTTGTGTTGAATGAGTGGATGGTCGATTACTTGAAATTTGCCCATGATGATTCTCCTTTAGTTTTCTTCTATTTTAAAGCAAATAATGAAGAGAAACAACATTTCTTCTAAATTTGCTAAAAATTCCGCAAAAGAAGGCGGGGACCATTCATTGAATGGTGCCTCACCTTTTGTCTGCCGATTATTGATAAATCGGGTGTTTATCTGTTAAAGCCTTCACTTCTTCTTTTACTTGTGCCAGAACTTCTTGGTCTTCTTTGGCACGTAATGCCTTTACAATCAATTTTGCTACTTCAACTGCATCTTCTTCACTAAATCCACGACTAGTAATTGCCGGTGTTCCCACACGAATTCCGCTGGTTTTGAAAGGACTCAATGATTCGAATGGAATTGAGTTTTTATTAACGGTAATATTTACACTGTCCAAAATGGCTTCGGCTTCTTTGCCGTTCATTTCAAAATCACGCACATCGATCAATAGCAAATGATTGTCCGTTGCGCCAGAAACCAACCGAGCTTCTGGGGCTTGATTGAAAACTTTAGCCATTGCTTGAGCATTCGTAATGACTTGTTCCGCATACTCTTTGAATTCCGGTGCCAGTGCTTCTTTGAAGGAAACTGCTTTTCCGGCGATCACATGTTCTAGTGGACCCCCTTGAATACCAGGGAAAACAGCGCTATTGATTTTTTTCGCTAATGCTTCGTCATTAGTCAAAACCATTCCGCCCCGTGGACCGCGTAAAGTTTTATGGGTAGTGGTGGTCGTGATGTCTGCATAAGGAACGGGTGATGGGTGCAAGCCTGCTGCAACTAACCCGGCGATATGTGCCATATCTACCATTAGTTTTGCACCGATTTCATCAGCGATTTCACGGAATTTTGCAAAATCGATGGTGCGGGAATAGGCACTGGCACCTGCAACAATCAATTTAGGCTGATGTTTCCGAGCTAAAATCCGTACGACATTGTGATCGATCACTTCCGTTGTTGGATCAACACCGTAGCTGACAAAATGATACGTTTTACCACTGAAATTAACTGGTGAACCATGAGTTAAATGTCCCCCTGCGGATAAATCCATCCCCATGATGGTGTCGCCGGGTTCCACTAAGGCTAAATAGGCTGCCGTGTTAGCTTGTGAGCCGGAATGCGGCTGCACGTTGACAAATTTGGCGCCAAATAATTCTTTCGCTCGATCGATTGCTAAATTTTCAACGACATCGATGTATTCACAACCGCCATAATACCGACGACCGGGATAACCTTCAGCATATTTATTGGTCAATACACTGCCTTGTGCCGCTAATACCCCTTTTGAAACAATATTTTCCGAGGCAATCAGCTCCAAATTGTTTTGTTGCCGTGTAAATTCATTTTCGACTGCTTGCCATAATTCTGGATCAAATTCTTTATAGTCCATTGAGAACAACACCCCTCTTACCTTGTTAGTTCGAATTGTACCATAGTTTTCTCTACTGTGAAGACCTTAGGCTCTGGATAGACAAAAAAATCTGTATGCACCTCTTGATGCATACAGATTTTTTTAATCAAAGGAAGGAATCAATGTATCCTGGTGTTCTTTTTCTAAAAATTCGTGAACTTCAGGGCTGGTCATGGCTTTTTTCAACACTTTGATTTTTGCGGAATCTTGATTGTCTTCCCGTGCGACTAAAGAAATCGCAAAGCGGCTGTCGATTTTCTTTTCCAATAAAATAGCATCACTTGGTTTCAACCCAATTTTTGCGATATATGTTGGGTAATCATAGACCATTGCTACATCTTTTTCATTGTAAGCTTCCGCAAGATTTAAAAGATCCACCGACAACCACTTGAAATTGTGGGGATTTTCCACGACATCTTTAAGAGTTCCATTGAAGCCGGCATCTGCTTTCAATTCGATTAAGCCCGCATCCGCTAAGATTGCCAATGCCCGACCTTCATTGGAGACATCGTTTGGCAACGCAATCGTTGCTCCATCCGGCAAATCAGCGATATCTTGATAATTTTTTGAATAGAAACCAACTTTTGCGTCATAAATTTTTTGAATCATGACTAGATTGGCATCTTTTTCTTCATTGAATTTTTCCATGAAGGGTTCATGTTGTGCAAAGTTAGCATCTACTTCTTTATTTTTCAATAGTTCATTGTATTGTATGTTGTCATTAACTTGGACTAATTGAATGTCCCAACCCTCTTTTTTAGCGACTTCTGCGGCTTTTTTTACCACATCTGTCATTGGTGACGTTTGACTTGCTACTTTGATGACTTTCTCTTCACTGCTTTTATTACTGTTGTTGCCGCAAGCACCTAATAAAAGTGCTGCTCCCAAAACTGCGATTCCTACTGCGATTTTTTTCATCTATTTTTTACCCCTTTAATTTTTTTAGTAAATCCTCTATCCCTGTTTCAAATTAGCAGACAAACAGAGGAGGAGTTATTTTCGCTTATCGATTCTTCTGGCGATTGTGGTGCCCAAAAGTTGAATCCCAAAAACAAAGAGAATCATGATGACAATCGTTGTGTACATGATGTCGTATTCATAATTCTGATAGCCGTAACGAATCGCAAAATCACCGATTCCTCCACCACCCACGATTCCCATGACTGTAGAATACGAAACCAGACTGATGGAGGCAGAAGTAAAGCTCAAAACCAATCCACTGCGGGCTTCCACAAATAAAAATTCCAACAACAACTGGCGGCGGGTAGCCCCTAAAGAAGCCGCTAATTCCAAAATCTCTGCTGGTACATCCAGCAGGACCTGTTCCACCAAACGAGCATAAATCGCTGCTCCGACAAAACTTAGAGGAAAAGCAGCGGCATAGGTGCCAAAAGCTGTTCCCATGACAAGTCTGGTCAACGGAATCAAAGCGACGACAAATAATAAAAACGGAAAGGAGCGGACGATATCCACATAAAGATTCAGCACCCAGTACACCCCTTTATTAGGTGCCACGCCTTTTTTTCGTGAAAGAAAAATATAGGTGCCAATCGGCAGACCGACAAGCAGTGACGCTGCCATCGCAATGCCCATCATAATCAATGTATCCCCGATGGCTTGGAACATTTCCGGTCGAAATTCATTGAGTCTTTCCCAATAATTCATTCCTGCAACCTCGCAATCACTCGCTCTTCATAGCTGTCTGTACTTTGCAGTGAAAGATTTTTAACTGGAGTAATTGCCTTTAACTTTCCTGCTTCCAAAATTGCTGCTCGCTGGCACAAGGCCTTGACTGCAGCTAATTCATGACTGACAAAAACGATAGTTGGTTGAAATTCTTGATGCACTTTTTTTAGAAGTTCCAAAATATCCGCCGTGCTTTTTTCGTCCAAAGCTGAAGTAGGTTCATCACACAAAATCATCTTAGGATTATTTACCAACGCTCGAGCGATTGCCACCCGTTGTTTTTGTCCTCCGCTCAACTGCCGCGGATAAGCTGTCTCTTTTTCCTGCAATCCGACAAAATGCAACAACTCTTTGACTTTTTGCGGTTCTTCCCGTCCCAATAATTTTAGCGGCAAAGAAATATTTTCAAACACCGTACGGTTATAGAGTAAATGGTATTGCTGAAAGACCATGCCAATCGATTGTTTCAATTGACGAATTGCTCTTTGATCCAGTTTCGCTACTTCTTTACCCTCTAAAAAAAGCGATCCCTCAGAAGGCGTTTCCAACAGGCTCATTATTTTTAACAGCGTGGATTTTCCCGCACCACTTTCACCAACGATTCCAAAAATTTCATGGGGAGCAATCGTCAAATCCAGCGGAGCTAACACCAACTGCTGATTGTATTCCTTTGCGATACCTTTCAGTTCGATCATAATGGTCTCCTTGATAGTTTTAGTCCGTCTTTCAACTTTTTCCTATTCAATCAATAAATCCAACAACGTTTCGTTAGTCAAATGGCTGAAATACTGATCTGCTTGAATCTGTTCAATGACCTGTGCCAAAGCTGGTCTTCGATAGTCTTTCCCAATAAATAATGCAGCCAACTCGCTGGATTCCTTTTGACCAAAATAATCACCGTAAAAAATCAAATCCGTGATTTTTCCTTTAGCCACTGTCAAACGGGCATCGATGATTCCCACTGCCGGATACCGACGACGCCGTTGCAACGTGTAGGTAGGTGCTTCTCCATAAATCCACACTTCATTGCCATAAAGACTTGTCACCAACTGATCAATCGCCTGCTCGTCTTCTGTCGATAATTGAATCTGCTTGTCCGCAATTTGAGTGATATCTTCCACCGAAAATAATTGTTTCAACAATTCGTCGCGAAATTCTTCGATACTTAATTCCTGATAGTTTTCAGACAAATAAGGACGCAAATTGGTCACATGGCTACGAACTGATTTGGTGCCTTTTGATTCGATTTTATCCTTGGCAACCTGCAATGCTTGAGGCAAAACATCCAAATCAACATCCAGCATCAAAGTACCATGAGAAAATAATTTTCCTCGCTTCTTATACATGGCATTGCCTGAAAATTTTTTGCCGTCAATCATCAGATCGTTGCGTCCGCTGACTGTGGCTCCGGTTGCGCCTAATTTATGGATGGCTCTTAAAATCGGTTCGGTAAATTCTTTAAAGTTTCCAAAATTCCCATCAGCTTTGGTCACAAAGCTAAAGCTAACATTTCCCAAATCGTCATAAACTGCCCCGCCACCAGACAAACGACGTGTCACCGTGATCCCCTTTTCTCGAACGAAGCGTTGATTGATTTCCTCCAACGCATTTTGATTCCGCCCGATAATGATACAGGGTTCTTGAATATAAAATAATACCAATGGTTCATCAAATTCTTGTTCCAACAAATATTGTTCTGTCGCTAAATTCCGGCGAATATCGTGAGAAGGCATCACATAATAATACATCTCAAAGAATTCCTTTCTTGTCAGATTGACACTACTTTTACTACTGTACTATTTTTCAAAAATATGTCAACTATACAGCACAGATTTTTCTTGTTTAAACATCTATATTTACCGAAAAGCAACTGTTTTTAATCTGTATCATTTTTTATTATATAAAGCAATTCCACACTTTCTGTAGCTAAAGACAAAAAAATGCTACAATTAAAAAAATGATTTTTTTGGAGGGAATTTATGCCGTATCATTTAGCACTCAATTCTGCCATCCAACCTTTTGAAGTTCCCGCCTTACGTGAAAGTATCGGGTGGGGCGGTCGGCCGCAGGATTATCCCCAACTTTTTGAACGTTGCAATTTTTATGCTGACATCCGAGAAACTACGACAAAGCAATTAGTAGCATTCGGCTATGTTTGTGGTATGGGATTGGAACACGGATATCTGGAAGACATCATGGTTCATCCTGCTCATCAGGGAAAAGGTCTTGGAAAACAATTGATTCATGCATTAATCACCGAAAGTAAACAACAAGGATTGGGTATTCTGACCTTGTCAACGGATGAAGAGACCGCCGCATTTTACCAAAAGTGTGGCTTCGATTTGGAAATTTCCGGGGTGATATATCTGAATTAAAGGCGCTAAACGCAAAAAAACCGCAAACTTTTTGTTTGACGGATTTTTTTAGTGCGGTTTTTCGTTTTTTTGATAATACTGAGGTTCTTTCTCAGAAAATGGGTTTGTGGACAACCATTGCTGAAGCTGCTCTCCCAATTGTGCAGCCATCTCAAAAGATACTGCAATTTGTGCTTGGGTGATTTGATCCACATGAACACCAGACAACAGAACACAGTTTCCCGGCAACAGCGCTTGGATCATAGGTACAATGACCTGTGCTAAACGATCGTCTTTGTGAAATCGTCCGTCATGGCTGGGAAAACGAAGCGTTTCGGGTAAAATATCTTTTGAAAATGTCGTCACAGTACCAATATGAGGATAATCCCCCCCAGTCAACTGAAGTAGCAAATCTTTATTTCTCACCGTTGCGCTGATTTTCATTGTATACTTTTCGGCAGAAACTTGAAATTCTTTACTCATCGCCACCCCATCTTCCTTGACTGTCATTGGCGATGCCTAATGCATCCAACAATTTCATGGTGTGATGATCCACCAAATCTTGGATTGTTTTTGGCTGATTATAAAAAGCTGGGATCGGCGGAATGATTTGCACGCCTAATCGTGAAAGCTTCGTTAAATTTTCTAAGTGGATTGCGTTTAACGGTGTTTCTCGTGGAACTAAAATCAGTTTTCGTTGTTCTTTTAAGGCAACGTCTGCGGCACGAGTAATTAAATTGTCTGCTAATCCGATGGAAAGGCTAGCTACTGTTTTCATGCTCGCTGGAACGATCACCATGCCATCGGTCAGAAAGGAACCGCTGGCAATCGCCGCTCCTAAATCTTTGTTGGAATAGTGATAGTCCAACAAACCTTCCACCTCTTTCAATGACATTTCCGTTTCAAGCTTGAGGTTTTCTTTCGCCCATGAGCTGATTATTCCATGCGTTTCAACATCAGGAATCGCCTTTAATTTTTTGATTAGGTCAAGTGCATAGATTGTTCCTGATGCTCCGGTGATTCCAATTACGATTTTCTTCATTTGTTTTACTCCCTTCTAAAAAATGCCGCAGCAAAAAGTTGCGGCATTTTCCATCTGTAGTCTTAGTCCAGATATTTTTTCCAGTCAGCAACTTCTTTGAATTGCGCCCGGATAAAATGATCTTTCATATCAAAAGGAACGGTTCCATCAAGAATTGTTTTGGAACTCATCCCCCGTACCCGAATCGACTTTGGATCGTATTCCGGCAACTCAGAAGGATCAAGAGGGTGATTCCGCATCCCAGGCAAAACAAGAATGTCCTGATCTCCTTGGAAACGGGTATTTAAAGTCCACATCACATCATTCATATCAAAAATATCCACGTCTTCATCTACCAAAATGACGGTTTTCAATTCTTTAAAGGCCGAGAGAGCCAAAATTGCGGCTTGTCGTTGAATTCCTTCATCGGCAGGATTTTCTTTGCGAATTTGCAAAATACTCATTAATTTCCCGCCACCTGCAGGAGGGTTGTACACATTGACAACTTTTCCGGGAATTGCTTTATCCACCAATTCTAAAATGCTCGCCTCCGTTGGGATACCAGCCATTGACACATGTTCTTCGCTTGGACCGATGGTTGTTTGCATGATTGGTTGATCCTTGCGGTGGGTCACTGCTTTAACCTTGACGACATTAACAGCAGGATTGGCATCTCCGTTGTAACCAGGAAATTCCGGCATCGCTTTACCAGTATGGGTGTTGATATCTTCTTGCATTCGTTGATTTGGCATGATTTCGGCTTCAATAATAAATTCTGCCCGCGCGATGCCCACTTCATCCACCGCAACCCCATCAACCAATTGCACAGGTTCCTGCCGCAGGGCACCGGCAACCCATAATTCATTGTAGCCTAAAGGCGTGGTAGGCGGTTCAAAGGTTGCACCAATTGTGATGGCAGGATCAAGTCCGATATTGATCGTGATCGGCATTGGTTTATTTAATTTTTCAAATTGCTCTTGAAAATGTCCGATATGTCGACCACCGGGCATGATATACATACCAATTGTATCTTTGTCTTCCAAAACCATTCGATGAATTGTTACATCACTCATGGTTTTTTCCGGATCAGAGCCAAAAACGACACCCATCGTAATGTATGGTCCGGCATCATATTCCGTATTGGTTGGTGCTGGTAAAATTTTGCGAATATCAAATGCCGGATCAGAAGCTAGATGAACGACTTCTTGTGCGGGTGCGTCTGCTTTGGCGACCTTAACTGGCTTCACAGGATTTTCTACTGAATCTTTCAATAAACGTCCTAAGGTTTTATAATCGTGATGAAAAATTTCCCCTACACGTTTGCGGCTGGCCATGATACCGATCAGCACCCGTTTGTCAGGAAATCCCTTTATCTTATTGAACATCATCGTTGGTCCTTCTTGTGTTGGACGTTTGACGGTTCCTCCCGCACCGATATAGCGGTAAACACCGGATAATTCTGCCTCCGGATCAATTTCGATTGCTGTCTCATGGTATTGTCCCGGCAGTTCTTTTAGTTCAGCGAGAACTTTTCTTAAATCATAAGGTTCTTGTGTCATGATGATTTCCCCTTTCCTTAACTCATCATCATTGTAAAAGTTCCCGCTGTCGCAAACAATTCAACTTCCGGAAGAATACATTCCGAAATGGAATATTAATTTACTGTTCTTGTAAATAGGACCAAAACAGATTGGAGGCTTTGGAGTGTTCTCCTTTTTTTCGCACAAAGCAAAGCGAACTAATTTGGTTCGGGGTCACCGGAATTGCCACTAATTCTTCGTTAAGAAGATTGAGAACCGTTTTTTCCATCGCTAAGGTAATACCTAGTTCACTGGCAACCATTGTTAAAATCAAGTCGATTCGGGTACCTTCATATGTGATAGTGGGATTGATTTCCGCTTGCCTACACATTTCCATTACCGGAAGATACAGATTGGTTTCTTTTCCCAAAAGCAAAAAATTTTCCTGTGCCAACGCAACGAGAGGTAGTTCCTTTTCCTTTGCCAGAGGGTGTCGTTTTGGTAAAACAGCGACAAATCGATCCTGTTCTGTAATCAACCACTCCCACATGTCTGCTTTTTCTCCAAAGATTCGGGCAAAAACAATGTTGTTCTTTCCTTCCAACGGTGCAGGAAAAAGCTCAAAACTCTCCGCTTCGGTCAATTGGATTTTGATTTCCGGATGCTTCTTCAAGAAATCCGTGATTTTCGCAAAGCCGCGATAGCTTGGCATCGTCGGAATGGTAAACACATGCAGCGCCAGATTGGTTTCTGCTTCATAATCTGCCAAAGTCTCCTGTAATTTTTCAGATTGCTCCACGATAGATTGAGCAAAAGGCAACGCAAGTTTAGCCGCTTCGGTCAATTGGATTTTTCGATGCTCTCGTTGAAATAATTCTACGCCTAATTCTTTTTCTAAATTCAAAATTTGTTTAGAAATATTGCCTTGGGTAGTAAAAAGATGTTCTGCCGTCTCGGTGTAGCTCAAGGTTTTCGTCAAATCAATGAAGGCTTGCAGTTTATTGATGTCCATTATTTCGCTTCCGTTCTATTCCATTTGAGAATACTTTAGCACGAATTTTAAATTGGCGAAACCATCTTTGATTGGTAAAATGAACCCGCAAGTAAGCAGTTATTCATTTATAAGGGAGGAAGCAATTACATGCCAACTGGTGTTATTATCAACGCCCTGTCTGTTGTCTTTGGCGGATTAGCGGGCGGATTTTTAGGAAACAAATTGTCGGAGAAATTTAAAACGGAGATCACGATGATTTTCGGTGTTTGTTCGATGGGAATGGGAATTTTTGCCATTGCACCGATGAAATATATGCCGGCGGTTATCTTTGCTTTAGTCATTGGTACTGGAATCGGGTTAGCGATTCATTTGGGGGAATACATCAACAAAGGGGCCATGCTGATGCAAAAGCCCATTAGTAAACTCTTTCCAAATGAAAATTTAACGATGTCTCACGAAGAATTCATCAATACGCTTGTGACCGTAATCGTTCTTTTTTGTGCTAGCGGAACCGGTATTTATGGAAGTTTGGACGCAGGAATGACTGGCGACAGTACGATTTTGATTTCCAAATCGATTTTAGATTTCTTCACTGCTGCGATTTTTGCCTGTAATTTGGGCTATGTAGTTTCAGTCATTGCGATTCCACAATTTTTAATTTTCTATGTTCTTTTTTTAGCGGCAAAATTCGTCTTCCCACTGACAACGCCGGATATGATTTTCGACTTCAAAGCTTGTGGCGGATTCTTGATGTTGGCAACTGGTTTTCGAATGGTCAAACTAAAAATGTTCCCCATTGCCGATATGATTCCAGCCATGATTTTGATCATGCCTTTAAGCTGGATTTGGGTCAATTGGCTGATGCCTTTACTCTAGGATAAAGAAAACCCGATACTGAAATCAGTATCGGTTTTTTTCTATTTCAACATAATTTTTCCGTAGAAATTTGGCGGTCCAAACAAGTGATGGATCATTCCTGTGATATTGTCCCGCAATAAAGCTGTGTTAGCAGATTGATAGATTGGAATTACTGCTGCATCCTCCAACAAGGTATGCTCTGCTTTGATCAACGTTTGCCAACGGGTTTCCAATTGATTGGATTCTGTCTGGGCTTGCGCCAATAATTTATCATAGGTTTCATTGCTATAAACAGAAGGATTATTGAAGGCTTCTGTTTGATAGGTATTCAGATACGTGGTAGGATCTTGAAAATCCGGACCTTGGCGTGTCAGCATCAAATCAAAATCATGGGATTGTTTTTTATCCAACAGATTTTTTTCCGGAACCAAAGAAATTTCGACAGTTAAGCCCGGCAGGTTTTCCTGTAGGGTGTACTGCAAGTATTCCGTGATTGCTTTGTTCTCATCCTGATCTGAAGCAGACAGTTGAAGGGTAGCTGTTTTTTCTCCCAACTCTTTTAAGCCCTTTTGCCACAAGGTTTTGGCTTTTTCAACATCAAAACTTTGAATATCGCCGCTTTCTTTACGGAAATCTTCGTTACTTTCTGGATTTTTCACGAATTCACTTGGAATTAAGCCATAAATAGCTCGGGAATCATTATCCAGCAGTGTATTGGCAATGTGTTCCCGATCAATGGCAAGGCCAATAGCTTGGCGAATCGATTTGTTGGCAAAGATCGTTGCTTTATCCTCTTTCTTTTGATTCAATTCCAGTGTATGGACCCAAGAATCAAGCTGAGTCGTGTAGTTTTTATCCTTTTTGTATTGTTTGGCATACTCACCGGAAAGGACTGCCCGATCCAGTTGTCCATCTTTGAACAGATTGACAGCTAAATTCGTATCTTTAACAACTTGGATATTGACTGCCTTGACATTGCTTTGTTCTTTGTTCCAATAGTGATCATTTTTTTCATAAACCCATTTTTGATTGCCGTGTTTCCATTCAGCTAAACGATAAGGTCCATTATAAATTAGATGGTCGCTATCCAAAGCATAGTTTTCTCCTTGTTTTTCCACATATTTTTGGTTTTGTGGAAACAAGGTTGGAAAAGTCATCACTGAGGTAAAATAAGCCACCGGATGTTCCAAGGTAACCACCAAGGTATAATCATCTTTTGCTTCAACACCAAGGGTTTCCGGTTCAGCTTTTCCTTCTAAAATTTTGGAGGTGTTTTTAATATCTGCCAATAAAAATGAACTTGGTGAGCCAAAAGAAGGCGTGACTACCCGGCGCCAAGCATAGACAAAGTCGTGAGCTGTTACCGGATCACCGTTTGACCAAGTAGCATTTTTTCGAAGGGAAACGGTATACGTTAAGCCATCTTCACTAATTTCCGGCAATTTTTCCGCAACACCGGGAATAATATTGTCTTCGTCATCTAAATTATAGAGTCCTTCGATAACCTGTGTGATAGCAATAAAACTGCCCCCATCCAGCGCATTGCCAGAATCCATGGAAGAAATCTCATTGATCTCCATCATATTGATGATTTTTTCTTGATTGTCGCTATCTGCTTGGACGTTCTCTTTTTTCGTATCCGCTCCCGCGGCACAAGCAGTCAAACCAATCAACAGTCCTAAAATTACCCCAATTCCCGCAAACTTTTTCCAATTCATTTTTTACAGCTCCTCAATTCTTCGTTGGGCATCTGCCAAATATTCGGCTAATTCTTCCCGCGTTTTATAAGGAACTCGACCATAAAATACGTGATCGATCACTTCGGTTCCATTGCTGTTGAACATCCATTCTGAAGTGACCGTCTTCATTGCACGATCGATTGGTGAATCGCTGCCGTCTTCGTTTTGTGGTTGACCTGTTGGGGTAAAGAACAATGCCCGTTTTCCAGCAAAGCGTTTTTTCGGTTCGTCTGATTCAAAACTGTAGGCAAATCCGTGTTGGAAAACCCGATCTACATAGCCCTTCATGATTGCCGGCATGCCATTCCACCAGCTTGGGAAAACGTAAATTAACAAATCGCTCTCTTCAATAAATTTTTGTTCCACTTGAACATCTTCAGGAAACGTCTCATTGTCTCTGACAAATTTTCCATTCTCGATATGGATCGCGTCTGGTCCAGATAAAACCGGATTAAAATTCATTTGGTACAGGTCTCGAACGTTGACTTCATACCCTTTCTTCTTCAATGCTTCTTCAAGGGTTGCTACCAAAGCATGTGAAAAACTTTCTTTTTTTGGATGTGCAAATACGATTAGTGCTTTCATTTTCATCCTCCTATAAATAATTATTTCCTAGCACATTATACCTCATTTTGTTTCTATTTTCACAAAGATTTTCATGCTCACGAAAAAAGCGGCGAAAAAAATCCGCCGCTTTTTGTTACTTCATTTCTTTTAACAGTTGATCAATGGTTGCTAATTCATCTGGAGTAAACGCCAAATGATCCAACGCTTTGACATTGTCTTGTAACTGACTCAACCGGGAAGCACCCACCAGTACACTGGTCACTGTTTTTTGCTGCAAATTCCACGCAAGAGCCATTTCCGCTAAGGTTTGTCCCCGATTTTCAGCTACTGCATTTAACTTGCGAACGACGGAAAGGGTTCCTTCGACTTTATCTTCTGTCAAAAATGGACTGTCAGAACGATGGGCACGGGAATCTTCAGGAATTCCATGCAGATAACGATCCGTCAGTAGACCTTGTGCTAACGGACTGAAGACGATAGCACCTAGCTGTTCTTCTTCTAAAACGGTAGTCAATCCATCTTCAATCCATCGATCAAACATATTGTAGCGGGGTTGATGAATGATAAACGGTGTGCCCAATCCCTTTAACAAGCCTGCCATTTTTTTCGTTTGTTCCGCCGAATAATTTGAAACACCAACGTACAATGCTTTACCTTGACGAACCAATAGATCCAATGCATGGGCCGTTTCCTCCATTGGTGTGTCAGGATCTGGACGGTGATGGTAAAAAATATCCACATAATCCAATCCCAACCGTTGCAAACTTTGGTCACAGCTAGCGGTCAAATATTTTTTTGATCCCCATTCACCATAAGGTCCTTCCCACATGTAATATCCCGCTTTTGAAGAAATAATCATTTCGTCCCGATAACTTTTTAACTCCTGCCGGAATATCTTACCAAAATTTTCCTCGGCTGAGCCGGCTGGCGGACCGTAATTATTGGCAAGATCGAAGTGGGTGATTCCCATATCAAACGCCCCTAATATCGTTTCCCGCTGTTTTGCCAACGGATCAGTATCACCAAAATTGTGCCATAACCCTAAAGAAATCGCTGGCAATTTCAAACCAGAATTGCCTACACGATTGTAAACCATTTTTTTATACCGTTGTGGATTTGCTAAATACATTTCTTATGCAACCCCTTTCTTACTGTTAACGATACGATTTATTGTCTCGTCTGTCAATCGTTGGAGGGTTGTTTTTCTTCATCCAGCAAACGGCTCTGACCTTCTAATTTTTGGATTTCTGTCACGTCTTGGGTCACTTCTAAACAACCCAAATATTCTTTGGCTTCATTATACAAAGCAAAATAACGAATATAGATTTTTTTACCCCGCATGTCGATCCAAAAATCTGCATGATCTCGAGCGCCTGAACGAAAATCATCTAAGATTCGTTGAACGATGTGCATGCTTTTTGGAGGATGACAATTGACGACTTCTCGACCAATAACCGACGTGGTTCGAGGAAAGACCCGACTTTTTCCTTCTGAATAAAAACGAACCCGATCTTCTTGATCGACAAATGTTAAATCCACTGGCAAAACTTGAAACATTGCGATCATTTGTTCTAACTGCAAGACACCCGTTGGTAAAACGACCGTATCTGCCGAGGTCTGGTCTTCCCAGTCATAGTGGGTTTCCAACGGTTCTGCTTGCCCGTCGGCAGCTAAACCGGCAGCAATTCCGTCTGTAGTTTCTTTTGCCTGCTTGATAGCTAATTGCCGTGCCGGTTCTCTTTCTGCTTCTTTTTCCAGTGCTTCTTGACTGGCTTTCCAAGGCAATGGTTCTGGAATAAAGGCAAACCCGATATCAAAACTATCAGCGGCAATTTTTTCCCAATCCTTCATACTAAATACATCTAAAGTCATCGGGATCATAATTTCTTCTTCTTTAAAAATCATTTCTTCAATTTCATTTTTTACGGCAGCCCATTTTTCTGACAAAGGATTGAAGGCGGTTTTTTCCGATTGCAACATTTGGATCAAGTTTTTAATCATGTCACGGATATCATCATCCACACCCCACATTACTTTTGGCGGCGCGCTGATGCCGTATTTTTCCATGTAAGAAAAGATCAGGGTTTCTTTGCGTGCATAATGCTTGTCGATTTGTAAGAGATCCGTCAATGCCAAAAGCAGACGATCTTTTTGTGACCAATCTCCTTTTTTGATTTTTGCTAACACGCCATCGACTTCATCTGTCAGCAAGGACTGTAAGACTTGATTTTCTAATTTTAGCGTATGGACGGGATGCCCGGGTTGTTCATGGTCATAGTTGGAGCGATGAATCTCATTGATCGATCCTTTAAAAACGGCTGCATGGATGTTGCACAAGCGTTGGATTTCGCTGGGATTCAAGCCCCCTTGAATCAAGGCTTTTTCTGCGGCAGTGATTTCTGTCACGTCCACGCCATCAAATTCCTCGTTAAATAATCGTTTGGCTTCTTCAAAAGAGCCACCTTCATGCAAAAGGGAAAGAATTTCTACGATCCGCTCCTGCCGTTTTTTTGCTGTTGGTTCCATCATTTTGCTCCCTCCACAGTAAATCCCTGTGCTTCAAAAGCTGCCACGACAGTTTCAAGAGGAATTTTTTTCATTTGTGCACCTTTAGGAATCGTCACATAACGTCCAGCCGTCTGTAACATTCCCGGTTTGGTGATGGCTTCGAAGCCGATGCTATACATAATATCTTTGATTTCAGGAAATTCTGAAACTAAGTCAAATAACGAACGGGAAAAATCGATTGTTTTCATGTACATCTTCCTTTCAAGAAAAGTGAGAAAGTTTCTCAACTAGGGGTATTATAGTACGAAATGAGCAAGATTTCACTAAGTTTTCGCCACAAAAAAGACAGCTTCGCCAAACTCAGCGAAAACTGTCTCATTAGTCATTTATTGTAAACCAATCGCAATAGCAATCATGATGAAGATGGTTCCTAAAACAAAGAAGAATCCTTGCATTTTGATTTGGAATTTCGCCCATTTCACCCATTCAATCCGTGCCACACCTAGCACACCAATCAAACTTGCAGAAACTGGCGTGAAGGCATCCACAAAACCAGCACCTAATTGATACGCCAAAACGGCAATTTGTCGTGGTACATTGATCAAGTCTGCTAAAGGTGCCATAATCGGCATAGTCAAAGCTGCTTGTCCCGAATTTGAGGTAACGACTAAATTGAATAAACTTTGGAAAATGTACATTACCCAAGCACCGATCATCGCCGGTACACCGGTTAATAAGCCGCCGATGCTATGCAAAATCGTATTCAATGCCGAAGCAACATTGGCATCGGAACCGCCTAAAACTAACAGAATTCCTTTTGCCATCCCTACGACAATTGCCGTACCCGCCAAATCGGCAGCACCATTTTGGAAACTTTTGGCAATGTCATTCCAGCCCATATCTAGTTTGAATAAAACCGCAGTGATTCCGGAAACTAAGCCCATAACAAAGAATTGAGAGGCAATTTCTGGAATGTAGTAGCCTTTTTGCGTTACGCCCCAAATAATCCAGACAAGAACTGCTAACATTTCCAATAAAATCAGCTTATGTCCCCATAAGAATGGTTTGTTTTCATTCGCTGTTTTTTCAATGTGGCTACGGAAATATTCATCTGATTCGTAAACTTCTGAACGCAGTGGATTTTTCCGAATTCGTTCAGCATAAATCATCAGATAGCCCGCTGACAACGCAGTAACTACCACCCACATAATCAAACGGAAGGTTGCTCCAGATAGCACTGGAATACCTGCGATTCCTTGTGCTACTGCAACACTGAAGGGGCTCATCCAAGAAGTCGCGTTCCCTACCTGAGAAGCGACATACGTTACGGTAACCGCAACGATGGAATCATAGCCCAATGCTATGACGAAAGGCACCATCACCATCGAGAAAGGAATAACTTCTTCTGCCATCCCAAAAGTTGCTCCCCCTAGTGAAAAGGCAAAAAACAACAGCGGAATTGCAAATTTTTCCATTCCGCGGGTCTTTGAGATAAAAGCGTAAATTCCTGCATCGATGGCTCCTGTTCGCATAATAATCCCAAAAGCACCGCCGACCACTAAAATCAGTGCGGCAATACCGACAGCCGAGCCGTACTTGTCACCGGAAACCAAGCCTTCAAATACAAAGTTCAAAAAGCCAAAGCCGCCAAAATCATCGGTCCCCCACAATTTTGCGGTTTTGTGAAGTTTTTCCGATTTATCATAAATTTTATCCCCATACAAATCATACAAGGCATCATCGGTCAGAGCGATACCATCCAATTTTTCTTGACTTAAACTTTTTTCTCCTTCGTCGAGAACCGTCTGTACATCTGCTTCGGATATTTCCAATTTTTCTAATTCTTGTGGATCTTGTGCCAAGTCTTCTAATTTGTCAAAAACAAATTCTTTGTCTAAAGGATAGTCATACCGAAACGTTGACTGCTGCAAAACTGTTCGAGAAGCTGTTTCGCCATTCGCATCTTTGTATTGAACTTCAGTAGTACTAAATTTCCCAGCAGGAACAACAAATGTCAACAACCACGCCGCAACAACAACGATAAAAATAATGACATAGGTGTGAGGTGTTTTCATTTTAGTTAAATCACGTTTTTTCTGTTTCACTTCCATCATATTAGTCCTTTCTTTTAACAATGCTTATATTATAATCGACTGATAAAAAAACAACATGATAAATTCATTAGTTTTTATCCGCTTTTATCATGATTTCTTGCATATTTCTCGCAACAAATCGGAAAGAAATCGCTTTCCAGTCATCTTTTCAAAAAAAGACAGCAGTCACTGGATCGACTGCTGTCTTTGGTTTCAATTGGATGATTTCCTCAAGGGATTGGCTTTTGATTGTATGAGTCAATCTTCTCCTTATTCATTCACCAAAACAATTTTTCCTTTTGCATGGTGTGTCTCACTTAATTGGTGGGCTTGTTTCACACCCGTTGCTGTTAATGGGAATGTCTGTCCGACAATGCTGCGGATTTTTCCTTGTTCCAATAGATCAGCAAGAAGTTGCAGTTGTACGCCGTCTGGTTTTAACCAAATACTTTTGGCAGTGATTTGCTTTTCATCTTCTTGCGGTGGAATACCAACGATTGAAATCAAACGGCCATGAGGTTTCAAAACATGAAAACTTTTGGCTTGAATCTCGCCGCCCATCGTATCGATCACAAGGTCGATTCCTTGAAGAACTTCAGAAAAATCTTCCTGACGATAATCGATCACTTGATCTGCACCTAGTTCTTTTAAAAAAGTACGATTCTGCTCACTGGCTGTTGTAATAACCCGTGCCCCAGCTTGTTTTGCCAATTGGATGGCAAAGAGACCAACACCACCAGCCCCGGCATGGATCAACACTGTTTCTCCTGCTTGCAGCTGACCATGGGTAAATAAAGCTTGATACGCTGTCAATCCTGCTAAGGGTACTGCCGCCGCTTCGGCAAAAGAAGTGTTTTCTGGTTTTTTCGCCAATAGCTCAGCATCAACGATTGTATAGTCTGCATAGGTACCAAAACGTGTCGTGTCAGGACGAGCAAAAACTGCCTCGCCGACTTCCCACTTAGTTACCTTATCCCCAATTGCCACAATTTCGCCGGCAACATCCCAACCTAAAATAATAGGGAATTGCCAAGGAAACATTTTTGCTAGATATCCTTCCCGTAATTTCCAATCGATAGGATTCACTCCTGAGGCTTTAACTTTTAGTAGAACTTGATTCTCTTTGATTTCCGGCAAAGAAACGTGTTCCTCTACCAGTTGTTCTTCGTTTCCATAATGATTGATTACAATTGCTCGTGTCTTCATCTTCATTCCTCCATTTACTGATTTCACAAGTATACCTGCAAAACAAAAATTTTTACATTATTTTGGATTACTTTTCGACTACAAAAAAAGCCTGAAGCACTTTGCTCCAGACTTTCAGGTTGGCTGTGAAAAATCAGCTTTTTGAACGTCCCAAAATAAAGGAAACGACAGCAACTACGATCACCGCGCCAATAATTGACGGAACAATCGCCATTCCTGCAACTTGCGGACCCCAAGTTCCTAACAATGCCTGTCCGACAGCCGATCCAACTAGACCTGCGACAATATTTGCAATCCAGCCCATTGATCCGCCTTTATTTGTAATAGCACCAGCGATTAATCCAATAATAGCGCCGACAATCAATACCCATAACCAATGCATAATCTTTTCCTCCTTTATTGTTTCTTTCTTACATCTATTATGTTACCTTTGTTCTCTAATTACCGCAAAAATTATGCTTATATCTTCAATTATTTTCATTATAAAGAATAAAAAGCATTCACTTTTCTTGTTTATTTTCGAATCAAAATCCGGTGTAATACAAGGTAATTTCCTTTAAATTTAAAAAAACTGCAACTCCTCAACAAAATCATGAGAAATCACAGTTTTTATTTTAACCTTGAATAATCGTATCGATTGTGGATTGATCCAAGCCTTTCAATGTTTGGATCAGCATTTCCCGTGCGGCGTCAAAATCAGCGATACTAAACATCGTTTGATGGGTATGGATGTAACGTCCCACTACACCAATAACCGTACTTGGAATCCCTTCATTTGAAAGATGAGCAGCCCCAGCATCTGTACCGCCTTTTGAAACAAAATATTGATATGGGATATGGTTGCTTTCAGCTGTATCTAATAAATATTCTCTCAAACGTGGCAGCATAATCAAGCCTGGATCATAAATACGCATCAACGTGCCATCTCCCAGATGCCCGAATGTGCCGTTTTTCGTAACCGTGTCATCTGCCGCAGAACAATCAACGGCAAAAAATAAATCCGGTTTGAATTTTGTAGTTGCCACTTTTGACCCTCGCAAACCGACTTCTTCTTGCACATTTGCCCCAGCAATCAGGGTGTGCCCAAGTTTTTCCTTTTGCAACGCTTCTAGTGCTTCCAACACCACCGTACAGCCATAGCGATTATCCCAAGCTTTTGAAATGATATTTTTGCCGTTCGCTGTTTTGATTGTTTCAACTTGAGGGACGATCGTATCTCCCGGTTTGACACCGAAACTTTCGGCTTCTTCTTTTGATTCAAATCCGGCATCAAATAAAACATCCGTTACTTCCAATGCTTTTTGTCCGGCTGTTCCCCGCAATAAATGTGGTGGAATTGATGCAGAGATACAAGGATAATTTTTCCCGCCAGCTGTCTTTAACGTAAATCGTTGCGCAGAAACAACATACGGATTCCAACCACCTAGAGGAACGACTTTAAACAACCCACGTTCGGTGATTTGTGTCAGCATAAACCCGACTTCGTCCATGTGTGCCGCTACCATCACCCGTCTTGCATCGGCTTCTTCGTGATGACGAATCCCAAAGATCCCTCCCAAGCCGTCTTGTTGTACCTCATCTACTAATGGAGTGATTTTTTCTCGCATATAGGTGCGGACCTCTTGTTCAAATCCACTGGTTCCTTGGAGTTCAGTCAATTCTTTGATCCGTTGAAATGTTTTTTCTTCCATCAAATGCTCACCTGAAATTCAGGTAATTCCTCCCTTGCTTCTTTTTCTTCATCCTTCTGAAAAACACCTTTCATTATAGCGCAAAATCAGAAAAACAAGTGCCTCTCCTCTAAACATTTTTTATTTTTATGGTAAAATACTAGTGAACCCTTCAAATAACAAAACAAACTATCGCAGTTTTCGACATAAGGAGGAACACCTATGGACAATGACAATCAATTTAATTATTTTAAAGGCGGCCTAGCATTAGGGATGAGTATGGGTCTAGTAGGTGGCGTCGCCTCTGCCTTATGGTTCAAAAACAAGCAGCTTCTTTCACCGGATGATGTTTTGACCACCGTGAAACGAGCATTTTTAAAAGAAGGACCCATTGAAGGCTCATGGATTAATTTTGAAAAACAACCTTTGCGCAAATTTGCCGTTCACTCTCAAGGCTACACAGGAGGAATCACCCGCTTAGAAGATGGGCAATTGATTACCTACGAATTTTTAGCTGATGCCCAAACCGGAACGGTATTGGATATCCAACGTTTAAAAGATTAACCTGACTATTGATAAAACCGCTGTGGACAAAAACTCCCGGTGGTTTTTTTCTGTCAGGCAAAGTATTTCACAAAAAACCAGTCACCAACTATACTCAAATCACGGCTGCCCCTTTCACTACCGACAGTCGAAAAAGGAGGAATCTTTCTTGAAATTAACCATTACTCCAACCGCACAAGCTTTTTTGGAAACAAAACAGGAAGAAAAAAAGAGTATTTTACTCACTTTAAACGATGGCTCCAATCAATTTTCATCAGCTGCCGGCTGTTGTATGATTGGTGATCGTTTTCAACTTGTATTGGTTGATGCACCAGTGTCCCCATTTACCCAACAACTAGATAACGACCGCTTTTCAGTCTTCACTTCTGACTATGAAACAGTCTTTCTTGGAGAAAATCCCATCCTTGATTTTAATCAAACACTTCATACCTTGATTTTAAAAAATGATGGTGGTCTTCTAGACAGCAATGTATTCTTAACGGCAAGCTGAAAATTTTTTATTAACTAGATAGAGATAAAAAAAACTTTCCCAAATTAATTGGGAAAGTTTTTTTCAATTATTTTGCTAATCTGTAAATAGCATCTGCATAAATCACGGTTGCCCGCAATAAATCATCTAGTTCCATAAATTCGTTGGCTTGGTGCATTGTATCGGTATATCCAGGGAACATGGCACCATAAGCAACGCCTCGTTCTAATAAACGGCCATAGGTTCCGCCACCGATAATTTGTTCAAAGCCTTTTTCACCGGTATGTTCTTCATAAACAGCCAGCAAAGTTGCTACCAATGGATCATCTTGTGGTACATAGTGAGGGGGCATGTTGCGATCTCCTTGAGAAACAACCGCTCCTTTAGCCGTAGCTGTCACACCTGCAACTAATTTTTCTGCCGTCATACCTTTTGGATAACGGAAATTCAAGGTCGTCACGTTATCGTCATTTCCTTCAACAAAGCTGATTAAACCAGCGTTCATCGTTAGTTTACCCATTTTTTCATCTTCGTAAGCAACGCCTAATTTTTCTCCATAAAAGTCTTCATGAGCGACTGTTCCTAAAACATGTACAAAGTCTTTGGCTTGTCCACCAAAAGCAAAGCCATCTAAAAAGGCTGCCAAGAAGGTTCCCGCATTGATTCCAATTTCAGGATGCGCACCGTGTGCCCCTTTGCCGACTAACTCAATGGATACTTCTGCGTCTTCCGTCGTAATCGTTCCAGAAACTGGATTTTCTTTCAAATAAGCTAGATAAGCAGTTTCCATTTCTAATGCTGCTTCCGTTGAAGAAGCTGTAAGTTTTGCTGTTGCTGTTCCAGGAACCATATTTTCTCGTAGTCCGGAAGTAAAAGAATGCAGTGTAAATTCTCCCGCATTTTCTCCTTTGAAATGTAGTTTAAGGGTTACGTTTCCTTTTTCCCCGTTGATGATTGGAAATTCTGCATCAGGTGAAAAACCAAAATCGGGTTTTTCTTCATGTTGGAAGTAATAGTTCATATCTCCCCAACCGGATTCTTCATCACTACCCACAACAAAACGAACTTTTTTAGATAAAGGCAGATTCAATTCTTTGATGATTTTTAACGCATAATAAGCTGCCATGCTTGGTCCTTTGTCATCAGAAGAACCGCGTGCAAAGATTTTGCCATCTTTTAACACTGGTTCATAAGGATCTGTTTCCCAACCGTCTCCAGCGGGAACGACATCCATGTGTCCGAAGATTCCCAACGTTTCAGCACCTTCGCCAAATTCAATATGTCCCGCATAATTGTCCACATTTTTTACCGTAAAGCCGTCACGTTCCCCATAAGACAGCATGTGCAGCAACGCATCCCGTGGTCCAGGACCAAAAGGCGCATCCACTGTTTTTTTCGCGTCATCACGTTCACTATTGATGCGCAATAAATCGAAAAGATCCTTTAATAAGTCGTCTTTTCTTGCATCGACTTCTTTTTGCCAATCGATTGTCATATCCATTCCTCCTTGTTCATCTACCTCTTCAAAAAGCGAAGACGGTACTGGCATTCAAAAAATGCCTTCGTGTTCCATGATACCATTTCTATTTAAGAATTGAAAAAGAATCGTGCCAATTTTCGAAATATTTCCCGTTTGTTGGATCTTCGGTATAATGAAGGAAACGAAGGGAGCACGTGAAAATGATCGAATTAACAGAAGAACAAGTGACGAAAGTGATTCGTCCCCGCCGATTGGAAAGTCACAAAGGTGATTATGGGCGTGTTGTCCTGATTGGAGGAAACTCGCAATACGGTGGTGCAATCATCATGTCCGCAGAAGCCTGTGTCCATGCTGGTGCCGGACTAACAACCGTCGTGACAGCTACCAAAAACCATTCCTCGCTGCACTGCCGTTTGCCGGAAGTAATGGTGGTCGATTGGCAGGAAGAGGTCACTGAATTGCTTGAAACAGCTGATGTTGTCGTCATTGGTCCTGGTTTAGGTCTGTCTGATTTCAGTAAAAGACTCTTGCAGGTCGTCCTCCAAAAACAGAATGAACAATGGCTGATTATCGACGGTTCAGGAATTACCTTGTTTGCGGCCGATCCACTGCCCTTAAATAATCCTGCCCGAATCGTTTTTACGCCCCATCAAATGGAATGGCAACGTCTCAGCGGTTTAGAGATTGCCCAACAAACCCCAGAAAAAAATCAGGCAGCCCAACAAAAACTAGGTGCCACCATCGTGTTGAAAAGTCACCGCACAGAAATTTATACAGCGGACCAGATTTATACAAATCCTCTCGGTAATCCGGCGATGGCTACCGGCGGTATGGGGGATACTTTAGCGGGAATGATTGCCGGTTTCTTAGCTCAATTTCCGTCAGATGAACAAACGATTGGCGCTGCGGTATATCTTCACAGCTTGATTGGCGACAGCTTGGCAGAGAAAAATTATGTAGTACTCCCTACTGAAATCAGTCGCCAGTTGCCTCTTTGGATGCGAAAATTTGCCAATAAAAAATGAGCCCTTCCATAAACCGCCCTGCAACGTTAAGTGGGGGCGGTTCAAAAAGGACTCCTTTTTTTATTTTAAAATTGTTTGTGAAACCAGTTTGCAGTATTCAATCATACCGTCCGCATCGGGATGGACCCGGTCATTATAGAACCAGTCTTCCTGCTCATTGCTCAGTCCATACCAGTCCAAAAGTGTAATATTTTTGTATTTCTTCGCCATTTTTTCCAGCATCGTATTGACTTCATTTTGCCAACGTTGTGTCGGAACTCGAACATTGATCCAATAGACATTGCGGTCACGAATTTCTTTCATGAAGGCATCAAATTGTGCTTCAGTGAAAGAACCGTTCGTGCCTAAACCAATCAAGACATTTTCCTTTAGCAAATCATCTTCTCGCAACTGCTTCACTAACTCGGCACTCTCGTAAAGCTGTCGTCCGACATCCGCATCAACAATAATCTTTGGAAAAATCTCTTTTAGATCGGTAGTAGCATCCAGCATAACCGAATCACCAAAAGCCGTTAAGTCCATCGATTGTGCTTTTTTAACTTGTGCTTGTGTCAATCCATACTTTTGCGTCAGTGCTTTTTGTTCTTCTGTCAGATTTTGATTTTCTTCCGAAGAAGCAGTTGTGCTGGTCTGTTTGGATTTTTCAGCCGCCTCTTTATTTGCTGCGATTTTTTCTTGCAGTTGTTTTTGATCTGCGTCCACATAATTTGTTGGCGCAATCACTAACCCCACAATGGCAACCACTAAAACGGCAATTCCCGGCACTAACCAAGGTTTTTGCCAACTGATGAATGGTTTTTTGAACCAGCCTTTGACAACTTGCCAACTCTTGCGATAGTCAAAGCGGCGCAATGGATTTTCAATAAAGCGGTAGCTTAACTCACTGATTCCAAAAATCAAAGCTAATTCAATCAAGGTGTGCAACCAAACATTTTCGGCAATACTGTTGATTTTTGCTTCATAAAAAATCATCACTGGAAACTGATACAGATAGATGCCGTAGCTGCGTTTGCCAATATAGCTGAAAACCGGATTGGTCAACCATTTGTTCAAACTGGCACCAGGATGTGCGACCACTGCCACTAAAAGCACACACAACAAACTAATCAAAAACATCCCGCCATAATACACAAAAGTATAGTGGGCATCTAAAAAGAAGAAGGCTGCCACTAAAAGGAGAAATGAAACAATCCCCACTGAATTGAGCAAGTGTTTGGCTTGTCGGGGAATTTCTTCCTTCAAATGTGTGCTGGGCCAGATAAATGCCAGCGCAGAACCCAACCAGATGGAAAACATTCGCGTATCCGTACCATAATAAACCCGTGTAGGATCCGCTCCTGGTACAAATTTAACGGCCATCCAAATTGCGGAAACGCAAGATAAAGCAAACACCGTATAAAAAATGTAGCGTCGTTTTTTTACCAGCAGCATCAGCAGGACAAAGAGCAAAGGCCAAACAAGATAGTTTTGTCCCTCCACTGCCAGTGACCAGATATGGGTAAAGGGTGACTCATTAGCAAAGCGGTCAAAATAGGACATCCCGTGCTGAATTTGCCACCAATTATTGAAGTACAGCAAACTGCTGGAAAAAATTCCTTTTAAATTATTCAATAAATTCCGTTGAAACAGTGTAATATATGCCGTTGCTGTGACCATCAAAAAGACCAGCCCCGGGTAGAGCCGCTTCATTCGACGAACATAAAACTGCCACATAGCAATTTTACCGTTTTGATCCCATTCTTGCCTGAGTAAGTCTGTAATCAAATAACCTGATACCGCAAAAAATACGGGTACTCCTAAATAACCTCCCCGCATTCTTGTTGGTAATAAATGATAAAAAATGACGCCGATCACAGCAAGGGTACGGATTCCATCAAATCCTGTGATGTAGCGGCTTTTTTTTAGTCGTTTTTTTTGCTGCATCCTACATTCCAACTTTTCCTTTTTTTAGTCTTGATACCTCTGTTTACGGCTAAAATCAGCTATTTTTGATTCCCCGTTTTCCCCAATAGGTATGCTTTTTCATCATGCCATATTCCTATGAAAAATAGCACATTTCTTTAAAGAATTTCAAACACTTTCGTAAAAACTTAAACATTTGTTCGATTTTGGCGAAGGGTGAAGTTGTGTGACCTACAGAAAAAATTTCCCCTATAATTCTTCTTCGTAAAAACGACCCAAAATCTGTACATTTTCAGCGATACTGACGAAAGCCTTTGGATCAGCTTCCTTCATGGCATTACGCAGCATCGGCAGTTCAAAACGGGTAACGACCGTCAGCAACACCGTTTGTTTGTCGTGATGATAGGCGCCTTCTGCTTCATTGATAATCGTGATTCCCCGCCGCATCCGATGCTGAATCGTATGAATCACGCGATCCGGATAACGGGTGATGATCGTTACTTGCATTTTTTTCTGTTTGGTAAAAACAGCGTCTGTTACCTTGCCACTGACAAAAATAGCCAACGCGCTGTATAAGGCATACTGCCAACCAAATAAAATTCCGGCAGCCAACATGATAAACAAATTAAAAAAAATCGAGATGGAGCCAACTGTGCCGCCCGTTTTTTTGCGGATGGCGATACTGATAAAGTCCAGACCTCCTGAAGACAGACCACTCTTTAAGGCATAACCGATGCCCGCTCCCATGATTGCCCCGCCGAAAATTGCGCAAATAATCGGATCATCCGACAATACCTCTTCCGGCATAATCTGCATGAAAATCGATGTTAAAACAACCGTGATGCCGGTAAAAATTGTAAATTTATGACCAATTTTAAACCAGCCCAAGAAAAACAACGGGATATTCAAAAACAACAAAGTGACAGACACGGGAATATAAATCCCAATCAAATCTTTCGACAATGTCGTCAAAATCTGCGCTACTCCAGTGATTCCACTGGAATAAATATTTCCCGGCTGATAAAAAAAATTCACTGAGATCGACGCTAAAATAGCATACACGATCGAATAGGAAAATTTTGTTGCATAATCGGGATGGGGTAAAAATTTAAATAGCTTATTCATGGAAAACGGGCCCTCGTTTCAAACATTCTCCTTTTATTATACGAAAATTTTCTGCAAAAAGAAGAGGACAACTAATAAAAGTCGTCCTTTTCATAAAAACTTATTCTTCTTCGATTGACGTAACATCGATATTTAGCTCAAATAATTGTAAAGGTGCTACAGTACTTGGTGCAGAAGACATTGGATCAACTGCTTTTCCGTTTTTAGGAAAGGCAATCACTTCTCGAATATTTTCTTCACCGGCTAACAGCATTACAAAACGGTCAAGTCCCAAAGCGATTCCGCCATGAGGAGGGAAGCCGTAATCCAACGCTTCCAATAAGAAACCAAATTGTTCTTCCATCGCTTCTTTGGTAAAGCCCAGTGTTTCAAACATTTTTTCTTGAATAGCCCGGGTGTGGATCCGCAATGAGCCGCCGCCAAGTTCATATCCGTTTAACACGATATCGTAAGCTTCTGCATACACTTTAGCCGGATCGGTACTCAATAACGGAATGTCGCTTTCTTTTGGCATCGTAAATGGATGGTGAGCAGAAACGTAGCGTTTTGCTTCGTCGTCGTATTCAAATTGAGGCCAATCAGTTACCCATAAGAAATTGAATTTTGTCGTGTCAATCAAGCCTAATTCTTTCCCCATTCGGGTACGGATTGCGCCTAATGTTGCAGAAACGATACCAAAACTATCCGCACCAAACATCAGCAAGTCGCCGACTTCGGCATCGGTTGCTTGGATGATGGCTTCTTGTTTTTCCGTTAAGAATTTTGCAATTGGGCCTTTCAAGCCGTCTTCTTCAACCTTCAACCAAGCCAATCCTTTAGCACCAAATTGGCTGGCATATTGTCCTAATTGATCCATATCTTTACGAGAATAACGGGAAGCTGCACCTTTTGCATTCAACGCTTTAACAACGCCGCCATGTTCCAAGGCCATTTGGAAAACTTTGAAATCAACCTCTTTCACTACGTCGCTTAAATCAATTAATTCCATTCCAAAACGGGTGTCCGGTTTGTCACTGCCGTAACGTCCCATTGCTTCATCATAAGTCATCCGAGGGAAAGGTAAGGTAACGGAGATTCCTTTTACGTCCTTCATCACTTTGGCGATCAGGCCTTCCGTATACTCTTGAATTTCTTCTGTTGTTAAAAAGGTCGTTTCAATATCCACTTGGGTAAATTCCGGTTGTCGGTCTCCCCGCAAATCTTCATCACGGAAGCAACGAACGATTTGATAATAACGATCAAAGCCGGCATTCATCAATAATTGTTTGAAAATCTGTGGCGATTGTGGCAACGCATAAAAATGCCCGGCATGGACACGAGAAGGAACCAAATAGTCCCGCGCGCCTTCTGGTGTTGATTTTGCCAAATAAGGCGTTTCAATATCCAAAAAGTCGTTTTCATCTAAATAGTGACGGATGGCTTGCGTTGTTTTATTCCGCAAAATCAAATTTTGCGTCATTTTTGGTCGGCGTAAATCCAAATAACGATATTTCATCCGAATTTCATCATTGACCTTTTGATCGTCTTCAATCATGAATGGCGGTGTTTTTGCCTTGTTCAAAATTGTGATTTGAGAAACCATTACTTCAAAACGACCTGTTACCATCTTAGGATTGATTGCTTCTGGTGACCGGTGCATGACTTCACCGGTCACTTCAATCACGTATTCACTCCGACATTTGTCTGCAATTTCCCATGAATCTTTTGATTTTTCCGGATTGAAAACAACTTGAACGATGCCTTCACGGTCTCGCAAATCAATAAAAATCACGCCGCCTAAATCCCGTCTTTTTTGAACCCAACCTTTTAATGTAACTGTCTGACCTACTTGTTCTTCTGAGACCAGACCGCAATATACTGTACGTTTTGCCATTTCATTTGCTCCTTTTTGGTGGTAAATTTCCGATAGTGTCAGTGACTCTGACGACTATTTTTCTTCAAGTAAACTCATTTCATCATAAACATCATCAAAATTTTGATAAATATCAACTAACGGGAAGGTTTCTTCTTTTCGGCTAGCCATTGATTTAACATTGATAACGCCCTTTGCCAATTCATCTTCACCTAAAGTCAAGACCAATTTGGCACCAGCTTTGTCGGCTGTTTTAAATTGTGCCTTGGCTTTACGCTGCATCACGTCCCGATCAGCAGAAAAACCAAAATTACGGATGGCTTGGACAACCTTCAACGCTTCCACGTTTGTTGCTTCGCCAATGCTGACAACATAGGCATCCAACTCATTCAATGCCGGCACAACGACTTCTTCTGCCGCCAAGGTCAACAAGACCCGTTCGATTCCGATGGCAAAACCAAAGCCTGGCGTCGCAGGTCCCCCTAATTCTTCTACCAATTGATCGTAACGTCCGCCGGCACAAATCGTTGCCTGCGCCCCCATTCCCGGTGCGTCACTCATGATTTCAAAAATCGTATGGGTGTAATAATCCAATCCCCGAACCATGTTGCTGTCAATTTCATAAGGAATATTTAACGCATCCAGCATCAGTACCACTTGGTCAAAATGCTTGCGGGCGTCTTCGCTCAAATAATCCAAAATCGATGGTGCGTCCGCAACAAATTGTTTGTCCTGTCGGTCTTTGCTGTCTAAAACCCGCAATGGATTTTCCTCTAACCGACGCTGTGAATCTTCACTAAGCTCTGCTTTATGAGGCATCAAGTAATCAATCAACGCTTGTCGATAAGCTGCCCGAGTTTCTTTGTCCCCTAATGAATTGATGACTAAACGAATTTGCTGAATACCTAGTTGTTTGAAGAAATCTAAAGCCATCGCCATACTTTCCACATCCGTCGCCGGATTTTCACTACCGAATGCTTCGACACCGATTTGGTGAAATTGACGTAAACGCCCTTTTTGCGGACGTTCATAGCGAAACATTGGGCCGATGTAAAAAGTTTTAAACGGCTTTGCAAATTCTGGACCATATAATTTATTTTCCACGAAAGAACGGACGATGGGCGCTGTACCTTCTGGGCGCAGGGTCACATGACGTTCTCCTTTATCAAAAAAGTCATACATTTCCTTTGATACGATATCGGTCGTGTCGCCAACACTGCGGGCGATCACTTCATAATGTTCAAAAATCGGTGTCCGAATTTCATTATACTGGTAATCATGAAACAACAAACGGGCTGTTTCTTCTACAAATTGCCATTTTTCTGATTCTCCCGGCAAGATATCATTGGTTCCTTTTGGACGTTGATAACTCATTTTTCTTCCTCCTATAATTGTCTTATGCCAAAGACGCACCTGCGAACAGTGTCTTCGTAAAAAACGTGTCGGCAAATTTTTTCAATAAAAAAATCGCCCCTGTTCATTGAACAAGGGCGAATGACTGTCATACGCGGTACCACCTAAATTTGAAAACAGCAAGCTGTCTTCCTCTAAGCAAATAACGTTTGCACACGGAACGGCTTTTCTCCCGTTCATCTCCAGAGCGTCCTTCTGTTGCAACCCTTAAACTAGTTTCAGCCACGCTAGTTCTCTCTTGAAAGCTGCCTGCAACGTACTTTCTCTTTCAGCGATTTTCATATTACCATTAACCTACTAAATTATACTAGAAATGTCAAGATGTTTCATGGAAATTTTCAAAACAAGGTTTTTCTTTTTGCCAACTTGCTTTAAACTAAATGAAAGACAATTACAAACTGCAGCTGAGCTTTGCTTGTCCTGCTTAAGGAGAAATCACCTATGAATCTATATCCCGGTTATGTCCGTACCCCTCATTATTACGAAACTGATCAGATGGGAATCATTCACCATTCCAATTACATTCGCTGGTTTGAAGAAGCCCGCGTAGCATTGTTGGACTATTTACACCTGCCCTATCAACAATTGGAAGCCGCTGGAATCATCGTTCCCGTTTTAGCGGTCAGTTGTCAGTACAAGCAGATGATTCGCTACGAGGATTCAATTCGCATTGCAATTTTTGTCGAAAACTATACCGGTACTCGATTGGATTTTCGTTACGAGATTTACAATACTAAAGAACAACTTCTGACCACCGGTGCCAGTGAACACTGTTTTTTGAATCGGGAAACTGGTCGTCTAATTCAATTAAAGAAAACCCAACCGGAAATGCACCAAATTTTTGCGACATATGCAAAATTGCACTGATTTTTTTCTGAAAGTTTCAAAAAACCTTAAAAAAAGCGCATATCATAGAAATAACAGGCAGACATCTTGCATATTTTCAACCGCTTTCCTATAATATGAAGTAATCTAAAGAAAAGGGGGAACCTGGATGTATGCAGTCAAAGTCTTTCACGGCTATATCGCAAAAGACGGTCATCGTACGCGGGACAAGTCGCCAGAAAAGCTGATGATTTTTTCTGACAAAAGACAATCAGAGCTGTTTGCACAACGCATCGGCGGTCGTGTCAAACAAATCGAACTCAGGGAAAAGCAATGCTGACGGGCTGGTGGTTGTTCTCAGAAACGATTCGTAACAATTAAAGGCGAAAACACTCTCTAAGAAAAATCGAGAATGTTTTCGCCTTTTTGTTTTACCCTTCGTCCGGTGCAATACCCTTTAAAATCATTTCTGTCCATTCCTGCGTATAAGGCATGATTTTTGCATAAATCCGCGGATTAGAAATTCCCTCCACCAAAGCTTCAAAATACAGCAACAGAAATTCATCTGAATATTTCAAGGCAACTTTGCCTTCTTTTCGTCCCCGATGAAAAAGATCCAACATGATCGTAAAACTTTCCTTACTATATTCTTCCATCAAGGTGGAGAGATCATCATCTTTTTTTTGAGTGACATGGTCCATCAAATCGATATAAAATCGTTTATTCACCTTCTCAAAAAAATGAATCTTATTTTTACTCATAGCAATAATCGTTTCTTCAAAAGGTCGGTTTTCCTTCATGATCTGCCGGGCAGTATCTCCCATCCGATTCAAAAAATCCTTGAATACTTCGCTGATCAAGTTTTCCTTATTACCAAAATACTTAAAAATCGTCGCCTTGCTGACTCCAGATTGTTTGACGATTTCTTCAACCGTCACATTTTCGATTCCTGTGTTTGAATTCATCAGCTCAAAGGTCGCATGTAACACTTGTTGCTTCTTTTCTTCCGTTCGTTTTTCAAAGCCATTCATTTGAATGCCAACTTTCTATTTAATGGATATAAAATAAAGGTTTTAAACATTAATTTCGTCCATAAGTTTTCTATTCCTATTATATATAGTAAGTTATAAACTATCAAGTGGAAAATAGTTTTATTTTTATAGTATTTCCGTTGACTATCCGATGAAAAAGGAATATTATATACCTTGTAAATGAACTTTAGTTTAAAACAACGGAAAATAAGCAAGAAAATAAACTATCTATCGCAATAATTTTTCTTTTTGTTTATCTTTCTCTTGGGACAAACCGGAAAGCACGTTATAAATTTGGAAATAAAAAGGAGTTATAGGGTTATGGCAGAAATTGTGAAAGTACAAGGTTTGCAAAAGAAATTTGGAAAGTTCCAAGCACTATATAATGTTTCTTTTACAGTCGGTGCGGGCGAAGTGGTTGGGTTTATCGGACCAAATGGTGCAGGAAAATCAACAACTATCCGGACGTTACTAGGCATTATCAATCGTGACGGCGGAGCGGCAGAAATCTTTGGCAAAGATGTTTGGAAGGATAGTTTGGATATTCATAAACGAATCTCTTATGTTCCCGGAGATGTCGCTCTTTGGGGAAATCTGACCGGTGGCGAAATCATTGATTTGTTCATTAAACTTCATGGCGGCGGGGACAAAGCCAAACGAGATCACCTGATCAAACGTTTTGAATTAGATCCTAAGAAAAAAGCCAAGGGATATTCAAAAGGAAATCGTCAAAAAGTCGGCTTGATTGCCGCATTGTCCGTTGATTCTGATTTGTATATCTTTGATGAACCAACTTCCGGACTTGATCCTCTAATGGAAGCAGTCTTCCAAGATGAAGTGGAAAAAATTAAAAACGCCGGCAAAGCGATTCTGCTTTCCTCTCATATTTTAAGTGAAGTAGAACGTCTGGCTGACAAAGTCGTAATTATCCGCCAAGGAAAAGTGGTGGAAACAGGTACACTGGACGAATTGCGCCACTTGACCCGTTCTACTGTTACTTTAACAGCAGACGGCGATGTGTCTTCTTTAGCTTCTCTGCAAGGTGTCCACGATTTTGTACAAAAAGAGCACCAGGCTAAATTCTCAGTAGATAATCAATATATCAATGACATTTTGCTGGCTGCGGCTAAATTAGGCGTGAAAAAATTTGAATCAGTGCCGCCAACGCTTGAAGATTTATTCATGCGTCATTATGAAGGCTAAGTGGTGGAACGGAGGAAAAAAAGATGAATGAAAAATTTGCACGTTGGGGCGTACTTTTTGTACAGTACCTAAAACGTGATTGGAAAAAAATTATTTTTTGGGTTTTGGGAATTGGGTTGTTTTCCGGAGCATATGTTCCTGCTTTTGAAGAAATCGCCAAAGGGCAAGGTGCTGCCGGTATGTTTGAAACCATGCAAAATCCGGCAATGATCTCGATGGTAGGTCCAACACCGATCACAAACGGGGCAGATTACACGATTGGTGCCATGTACGCTCATGAAATGCTGCTGTTTTGTGGATTATTTGCAATGATTATTTCCGCCTTGCATGTTGTGGGTCACACCCGCAAAGAAGAAGATTTAGGTCTTACTGAATTGGTGCGCTCCTTCCGTGTAGGACGTCAGGCAAATTCGTTAGCGGTTTTAGCAGAAACAATTTTGATCAATCTTTTGATGGCAGTTGTCATCAGCGGCGCAATGATCAGCTTCGGTGTGGATTCCATCACAACTACCGGCGCGATACTTTTCGGTTTGTCCATCGCCTTCGCCGGTGTCCTTGGGGCGGTCATCGCCTTAGTCATGGCGCAAATCATGCCGACTTCTTCCGGTGCAACGGGTGCTTCTCTTGGTATCGTCGGCTTGTTGTACATTGTGCGAGCGGGGACCGATGTTTCCAATCTAGATTTGTCCGCTTTTAATCCAATGAGCTGGACCTATCTCACCTATCCTTTTACTGAAAATAATTGGTTGCCATTGCTTTGGGGATTGCTTTTTATTCTGGTGATGGTCATTCTCGCCTTTGCTCTTGAAGGGGGTCGTGACATGAATGCTGGTTATCTTCCTGAACGAGAAGGTCGGGCAACCGCAAAAAAATCACTGCTTTCTGTTCACGGCTTATTTATCAAGCTGAACAAAGGTGTAACGATTAGCTGGTTGATTGCTTTTGTTATCATGGGGGCTGCTTATGGCTCAATCTATGGCGATATGCAAACCTTCCTTGAAAGCAATGACTTGATGAAACAAATGTTTGCTGCAACCGGAGCTTCGATTGAAGAATCCTTTACCGGTACAATCATGATTGTGCTGACTGGTTTAGCAACGATTTTGCCAGTTGCAATCATCAACAAGCTATTTGCAGAAGAAGTTCGTCTGCATCTAAGCCAACTGTATTCAACAAAGATCACCCGTGGACAATTATACTGGACCACAATTGCCTTGGCACTTATCGCCAGCGTGTTTGGTGTCTTGTTGAGTGCCGGCAGTTTAGGTGGTACCGCACTTGCGGCTATGGGAGATGGTGCTTCCATGGACATGGGGGACTTTTTAGCTGCTGGATTTAATTTTTATCCTGCTGTTTTATTCTGCGCAGGTCTTGCTGCTCTTGCGCTGGGCTGGGCACCTAAAGTTGGAAAATTGATTTATGCCTACCTTGCTTATTCCTTCATGCTGAATTATTTTGGCGGCATCTTGGATTTGCCTGATTGGTTTATGAAAACGGCTATCCAAAGTTGGATACCTCAAATGCCATTGGAAAAATTTGATGCGCCTACCTTCCTCACGATTACTGCGATCAGTTTGGTTCTGATCCTTTTAGGTTACGTTGGATATAAAAAACGTGATATGGTGGAAGGCGCCTAACAAAAAAACGGGAAGCTCAACTTCGAGCTTTCCCGTTTTTTTAATCTTTTAATCCAGCGACCAGAGCTTTGATTGTGTCTCTGGTTTCGCGAAAAGCTTCCATAATCGTTTCTTCTGAGCCGGTCACTCGTGCCGGGTCTTGCAGATCCCAATGCAGATGGGTAGCGGATTGGGGGATTACTGGACACTTATCCTTGGCATCACCACACAAGGTCACGATCAAATCCGCATTGGCAAAATAATTCGGATCAATCAAATCAGAAGTCTGCTGCCGAATATCCACACCATCTTCCAGCATGACGGCGACTGCTCGTGGATTCAATCCATGAGTTTCGATACCGGCACTACGGATTTCTACTTCCTCGGCAGGCAGTAACAGATGCCCGTATCCTTCTGCCATTTGACTTCGACAAGAATTTCCAGTACACAAAAAATAAATTTTTTTCTTCATTCGCTAATTCCCCTTGAAAAAATTCTTTAACAAATTGTTTGATTATATTTAGCATACTTGATTTTACATAGGAAGGCGAGGAAAAAATTAATTCTTCTTTTGAATAAACCAACCTTCTGGTAAAACCCAAAACAATGCGACGATTCCACGTCCAATCAATGCAACAGGAGGAAAAAACGGTACAATCGTCAGCAAGAGGAGATTGATCGCAATTGACAAACGATTGCGCCAATCTCGCTTGCGGGCTATTTTCACTCTTGGATTTGCCTTTCCAGCCGCATAACCGATTAGAGCAAAAGAAAATGTCCACATGGCAAAAATTACTGCATACACAAATTCCGGCCAAAAGGCAGAAAAATCACGACTGACCCAACTTGTCGCAAAAGGACATAGAGACAGCCAAAAAATCCAGAAAAAATTCGCCCAAATAATCCTTCGATTGATTTTTGTTACGCGACTGAATAGATAATGGTGGGCATTCCAAATAATCACGATATAAATAAAGCTGATGGTATAGGTCATGAACACTTCTTTTAAGTCCAAAAGCCCTTTCAAATTGGTCGTCATCGGTGCCCGTAATTCCAAAACCATTAATGTTAAGATAATTGCTGTCACGCCATCAGTAATGGCTTCCAAACGAGTCTTCGTCATGAAATTATCCCCCTACTTTTATCTACTGGCATTATGCGCCAAAAAAGCAAAGACAGCAATTTGTTTTTCTTACAGAAAAAATCCCCCTCAATGGCGCAGGAAAACGCCTAAAACAGCTACTAATTATACAAAAAACGAGTACTCACCATTTTTGTACCATTGTTTCTGGCCATTTCTGATGCCAAGCTTCGGCTTTTTTTTGGTAGATTGCTTCTGAAATCAAGGTCTTATTTGGACGAATCGTTCCCGAAAACAAATCATTTAATCCAAATGGCGCAAAGATGACAAATTGCCCCTTCTCCAATCGTATTCCTACAGATGTGGCGGTCGTCGGCCATGTACTGATTGCCTGTTCGACACTTTCGTAAGGTGCAATCGGATACCCGAATGCCTTTTCGTACCATAAATGAACCCTTGCCTCATTTGCAATATCGATTTTTACCGGGAAGTCGCCAATTGTTTTTCGAAGCATCGCCATAACAGCTTTTTCTTTTTCTTCCCTTAAATCCTCGTCAAAATAAACGATATCGATATCCTTAATACCATAATGAAGCGGTTTGTTATAGAGATGATTCCAAACCGTTTGGACGATGCTGCCGCCACCGACATAATAATTGGGAAGTTCAAGTTGGGCAAGCTTTTGGAGAAGCGGAAACAACAAGGTATTTTCTTTTACAATTTTTTCTAACAAGGCTATTTGCTGAGCCAGTGGCAGATTTGCGCCATTCACTTTCTCTACGCTTCCTTTCTACACGAGATGCAATCAATACTTCTATCAATGATAAAATACTTCATCCAAAAACAAGCCTTGTGCCGGCACAGTTTCTCCCGCATTTTTTCGAATCTTCGTTTCAAAAACTTCGTCGATTGCTTCTATATCCATATTTCCCGCACCGATTTCTATAAGAGTTCCAGCGAGAATTCGGACCATTTTGTGTAAAAAGCCATCTCCTTCAAAAGTGAAGTGTAGCAGACCGCCTTCTTGCTGAATTGAAATTTGGCGAATCGTCCGGATCGTTGATTTTTTAGTTTTCTTAAGTGCTGAAAAGCCGATAAAATCATGAGTACCTACTAATTTTTCGCAGGCTTCCTTCATTTTATTGATCGCCAATTTTTGTGGAACATGAAAGCTGTAATTTCGCTCAAAGGCAGAAGGAATCGGACTATTCCATACATAATAGCTGTATTGTTTTCCAGAAGCATTGTAGCGGGCATGAAATCGTTCGGATGCTTCTTCGACTTTCTTTACCACGATATCTCTAGGCAAATACCGATTTAAAAAATCGAGCATCTCTGCCTCGGTCATGGTAGTTGCTGATTTGAAATTTGCTACTTGTCCGCGAGCATGGGTCCCGGCATCTGTCCGTCCTGAACCAATGATCTCAATTTTTTCTCCGGTCATTTGGGTCAAAACATTCTCGATCTTGCCTTGGATCGTTTTCTCTGAATCTCCCAGTCTTTGCCATCCCAAATAGCGTTTCCCGTCATATTCCATCGTTAATTTTATGTTTCGCATAGTATCCGTCCTTCTCTTATTTCCTAATTTTTTCCTGTGTTTTTATTTGTAAACTTTTTAATAGCTGATTTACACCATACTTAAAACTTTCTTCGATATCTTGTTCCATTCCAAATGAGCCATCTAGTTCTAAGAGAATAAATCCATGCAGATAGCTGCGAAAAGTGCGAATATAGTGAATTTGTTCCGTTTCAAAAGGAAGATAGTTTTGCACGATTTTCTCAAAAAGCCGAACCAATTTCTCAGATAATTCTATTGTCTTTGTACTTTTCCACAAGGACACACGCTGAATAGCTTCGTATTGTCCCGGATGTGTCCTAGCATAGTTTCGATAAGTAAATGCAATTTTTTCCAGCGCCTCCACTCCAGCCAATCCAATCATATCGGTCACTAACAAGTCATAAAGTTCCGTCATGCTTTTTAATGCAATTGAATCAATCAGTGCCTCTAGATTCGCAAAATGATTGTACAAAGAGGGGGGCTTTATTCCTAAAGTTGCGGCAACCTCTTTTAAAGTCAGTTGATCTACCCCTCTTTGATTGATTAAATCAATAGCGGTTATTAGTATTTTATCCGTTGTTATCTTTTTTCCCATACAGTTTTCTTTCCTCTCGCATAATCGCTTCTCGCATTTTTTCCATAGGCTCAACCAGCGTATTTCCATGACCAACTGCTACTAATTTTGGCTTTAACTCTGCTAATTTTTTGGCAGAAGACCATGCTCTTTTTTTATCCCAAGTCGCCAGTGCAGGAAAAGGAAAACGCCATCGAAAGTCACCACTTACTGCCAGCCCGCCTCTTTCCTGGAACGCATCGCCAGCAATCAGCATTCTTCTGTTTGAATCATAAAAAGAAACTGAACCAGGCGTATGCCCTGGGCTGGAAATAACTACAAGTGAACCAAAACTATCCTGTTCAACAAATGTGAAATCAATCGGAATTTTCTCTTTAGGAAAGCCCCCTTTTATTTTTTCCTTACCTTCTTTTTCCGTTAAAGTAAAATCTTTATTCAGCAACCGAGCATCTCTCTTCGATATACCAATTGTCGCATTCGGAAATGCTTGTCTAAACGCGGGAACACCATTGACATGATCGCCGTGAGCATGAGTCAATAAAAGCATATGAATTGGTTTTCCAACTAACTGGCTTATTTTTCTAAATGCAGGAATAAAATTCTTTACCCCCACATCCACAGCAATAAAATACTCTTCTTCTTCAACTAAAAAAGCATTAATTGGAAAAAGCATTGGCAAAAAGGTAATTTGATACAAATTTCCATACTTAGTAACCTTCAACTTTATCACTCCCAATGAACTAATTTAATTAGATTATAAACTAATTGAATTAGTTTTGTAAAGTATTTCCTATTTTGCAAAAAAAATCCCCACTCCTCGGAGTAGGGATAACGACTCTATACAAATTTCATTTAATAACGACTCGTAAAAATTGGATGATCGAGATTATAGTTTTTTCAATATTTTTTATAGCTATTGATGGTTTAAGGGCTTCATTCAATGAAGTTGGTCCACTTTGAATTGAAAATATTCCAGCAAAATTTGAAGAAATCATATTTACTACATCTAGCTCATTTTTACCACAAATTACAATCACCGGAATTTCATTTTCTTTTGCTATAATTGAGATTGCATAAGGCACTTTGCCATTATTAGTTTGTGTATCTACTTTACCTTCCCCTGTGATTACTATATCTGCTTTTTTTATTCTTTTTTCGAAGTCAGATATTTTAGCAATTAGTTCAAATCCAGAATAAATATTTCCGCCTAAAAACACTAATGCTCCAGCAATTCCCCCACCAGCACCAGTCCCTGATATTCCACTTATATCTCTTTTGGAGACAACTTTTAGCTTTTTAAATAATTTTTCTGAGGATATTAATACTAATTTGTCTAATTCCTCAGTACTTCCTTTTTGCCTATTATATTGCACAAATGAATTGTTATTTTTGTTATCGATTTCGCTATTTACGTCTGTTGCTATAATAATCTCTATACCACTCAGATCAAGTGATTGCTTCCCTTTTTTTATATCTGAAAACGAAATTAAAGGATTTCCGTATTTTGAATTATATTCTATTACATATCCTAACGCTTCCAACAATCCTAGACCACAATCTGCAGTCGAAGTTCCACCTATAAAAACGATAACTTTTTTAAATCCTCTGGTTACAGCATCGTGTAAAATTTCACCCAAACCAAAGCTAGTACCCCCTAAAAAACTGTTCTCTGATACATCAACAAGATCAAGTCCAATTACTTTTGCTGACTCTATCACTGCTACAACATTATGATCAATTTCGGTCTTTAAATAACGTATATCTTTCGGTTTCATTAAAGAATCATGGGCTTGAACTGTGATATACTCCCCTCCAACAGAAGAATAAATTGAATCCAAAGCTCCTTCTCCACCATCAGAAATACAGAGAGTATCTACATTTGAGTCGGGTAAAATTTCTACTATACTTCTTTTTATAACTTCATTTACTTCTCGACTAGATAACGACTGCTTAAATGAGTCAACTGCAACAAAAAAATTTAATTCATTTTCTTTTTTCATTTGAAAACTCACTCATACTATAGATTATATCAATTAATTTTTGAGTCAAGATACACTCCTCAATTGAATTTTTAGGATTAGTATTTCCTAATAGAATTTCTCTATAAAAATTAGCAATAGCTTTTAGATGGCTTGTTCCCCAATACTGCTTATGTCCAGCAAAATCAAATAGTGGAGAATCTTCTGGGTGTACTGCAATAGTAATACCAGTGTGATACTGTATTTCCACACTGTCACCTGTAAAAGTTGCTTTTCCTTTTTCAAAAATTAGTTGTAGTTGAATGGGTGCATCCTCACTGTAAAAATTATTACCTGCAAAAGTAAATTTTTGACCCTCCGAAAACTCAAACGAGATATTAGCAATGTCCTCAACTTCAATTGAGTTATGATACCAGTTATCCATAAAAACTTTTGAAACTTTCATATTCATTCCTAAAATCCAAGGAACAATATCAATAGTATGAATAGCTTGATCAATAATCAAACCTCCACCTTCACGATTCCAAGTGCCTTTCCATCCGCTTTTTAAGTAGTATTCATTACTTCTTGACCAATTCAATATTCCCTTTGCAGAAATAAAATTACCTAATTTACCTTTTTCGAACTCCGTTTTAACAAAAAGAGTACTTTGGTTAAACCTATTCTGAAAACTGACGACCAAGGCCTTATCCACACGTTTTTTTACTTCTAACATCTCTATAGAATCTTTCAGGGTAATACTTGATGGTTTTTCTGTATATACATGTAACCCATGCTCTAATGCGTAAATAGTCATCTCCTTATGCAAATTGTGCGGCGTACAGATATGAATCGCATCAAGCCTTTCTTTTTTAATCATTTCTTTATAATCTACATATGTTTCAACATCTAGTTCTCGTTTCCAATAACGCAACTTCTCTTCATTGATATCTGCGATAGCAACTAGTTCCACTTCATTTAATTCTCTTAGTGAATATGCATGCATCGGAAATATCTTTCCACAACCAATAATACCTACTCTCATACCTTGGAACCTCCATTCCACGCATTAACTACTAAATCTGAATACTATTTTTCTCATCTATAGACCGATACGCTGCCAAAGCTACTTTTAATGCTTCAAATCCATCTTGAACAGTGGGATAATCAGATTTCATTTCATGACTATGACACAGATGAACAAACGCTTCCATCATTTGTCCATCTCCATCATCTCCCCAAACGATTTCTTCGTTTACACCGCTATTTTTATTGACCACTTCAAGCACTTGACTAAATCCTTTTATTTGCATACTTCCCTTAGTTCCAATAATGTCTAAATCAACTTGTGGCCAAATTGGATAATTAGTATGGTGTGCCCAACTGCAATCAATACTTATCTTAACTTTATTTTCCAAATTACCGAGAATTATTCCAGTATCGTCTATTCCTCTGTGATGTAATAATTCACCACCACTAGCAAATACTTGACTAAATTCCGATCTAGTAAACCATCGAATTAAATCTGCTATGTGTACAGTATGATCTATAATAGCCCCTCCTCCTGACAGATTCTTTTCAAGAAACCATCCCGTAGGAATTTTCCCATGATTAATTCCGGTAATAGAAAGAATTTCACCAATTTCTCCATTGTCAATACATCTTTTTGCTTCTAAAATACCAGGATTAAATCTCATCGGAAAGGCTATCATTCCGAGTACATTACTATTCTTAACGATATCAACAATTTTCTTCCCGTTCTCAAAAGAATTAGCTAAAGGTTTCTCAACAATAAATGGAATTTTTTTCTCTATTGATTTCTCAACATATTTGACATGATCTTTATTATTTGAGCAAATTACAATGCCATCTAAAGTTTCACTGAATAGCTCACTGCCTTTTCGAAAATATTTTGTTTCAAATCTCGATGCCATTTCTGTACCACGAAATTCATCCTCATCAAAAATACCTACAATTTCAATATTATCCATCTCGGAAAGAGCAGTTGTATAGCTTAATGCATGCATATGTTCAAAGCTGATTATCCCAATTTTAATTTTTTTTGAATTCATTTGTCTCCACCTTTTTCTATAAAAATACTGGCTTTCCAGTTTTCGCAGATTTAATACATGCAAAAGCAACCTCTAAACTTTTCAATGCTTCAACTGGTTTAACGACTGGCTGAGTGTGATTAACTACAGAGTTTATGAATAATTGCAACTCTTTGCAATAAGGTTCTTCATTCATAGAAAAAACAGTCTGATTTATCTCTGAATAATTACCAGTATTTTTTTGAATTTTATTCGCAAAATTTTTTGTGTTATCGTATTCTATCTGGCCTTCTGTTCCGATTATTTCAAATGCCATTCTGAATGGACTTCCAGCTGGTAGAGCCCAACTTCCTTCACAATAACAAATCATTCCATTTTTTAACTTCAATAGCGCTTGTGTATGATCATCTTTTTGAGTTCTCTCTTTAATTGTTTGACAATAAACGTAATCAACATCTCCAAAATTATTAATGCACCAGTCAATATCATGAATAATTAAATCTAATATAGGTCCACCACTTTTTTCATAATCTAAATACCAATTCTCCCAACTCCACTCTGGTAAAGCTTGATTTCTGATAGTCCGAATTAATTTAGGTACTCCCACTTTATTTTGCTTAATTAACTTAATAGCATTATCATATTGCGGAAAAAATCTGAGAACATGTCCAATACTTAACTTTACATTATTCTGATTTGCGACTTTAATCATTTGAGAAGCTGTTTCTGTTGAAATAGCCATTGGTTTTTCACAAAATACATTCTTCCCAGCATTCATCGCAGAAATTGCATATTCTGCATGTAAATAGGTTGGCAAACAAATATCAAGAATATCAATTTCTTGTTTTAGCATTTCTTCAAAATTTTTACAGATATTTGCGCCATGTTCATCTGCTACTACCTTTGATTTCTCAATTCTAATATCAAACACTTGAGTTAATTTTGCATTAGCAATACTTTTGTACGCTTTTGAATGTGTACTACCCATAGTTCCACATCCAATTAAACCAATTTTTAACATGATAACTCTCCCTTTTCTTATTTAATTCCCGATAAGGAAACTCCTTCAACAAAATATTTTTGAAACGCAATATATACTATTAAAATTGGTATAACAGCAGCTGCAGCGGCTGCAAGTTTCAAATTATATGCATCATTATATTGCCCAGATAACAATGATATTGCTAAAGGAACTGTTCTATATTTCTCTGAATTTACTGCTAAGAGTGGCCACTGAAATGCATTCCAACTTGCCACTAACTTAGTTATTGTAATAACAGCAATAATTGGTTTACAGGATGGTAAAACAATTTTCCTGAAAATTGTCAGTTCATTCGCACCATCCATCCTAGCCGCCTCAAGTAATGGATCCGGTATTCCTGCTATAAAATTTCTGGCAAGAAATATTGAAAAAGCATCTGCCATCCCAGGAATTATTAAGCCTAAATATGAGTCGATCAATCCCGCTTTATTCGCCATTATATATAACGGGATAATTGTTGCGACCCAAGGAACCATAGTCGATGCTAGTATCATTGAGAAAAAAGGACCGCGCATCTTGAATTTGAATTTTGCAAATCCATACCCAGCTAATAAAACAATGACGATATTAGATATTACTTGAACAAATGTCACAAAAATACTATTTAGATAATATTTTGTAAAATCAAAATTTTCATTTAAATCTATAAAGTTACTAAGTTGAAATTTTTTTGGTAATAAAGATGGTGGTACTTGATAAAATTCCGTGTTTTCTTTGAATGAAGAAAAAATCATCCAAATAAATGGAAAAATAGCAATAAACGATAAAATAACTAATAGAGCTACAACACTAATATTTTTTACTTTTTTATTCAAATTTATCACCTCACTAACTTATTTCACTTTTTGTTATCTTAAATTGAATAATCGTAATTATCATAATAATTAAAAATAATACGAATGACATAGACGATGCATATCCCATTTCTGATCTCTCAAATCCCGCTTCAAAAATATAGTTAACTACTGTTCTAGTACTATTCAAAGGACCTTTTAACATGTAAGTTTCTTGGAAAATCATGAATACATTAATGACGTTGGTGATTAATAAGTATACATGTGCGGGTTTCAATAATGGAAATACTACTGATTTAAAATACTGCCATTCACTCGCACCATCAATTTTTGCTGCTTCATAAACTTCTGAAGGAATATCTTGTAAGCTTGCTAAGTAAATCAACATAGACATACCAAAGTCTTTCCATACCTTAAAAATAATAACTGCCATTACGGCTGTGTTAGGATCAGATATCCAACCAATGCCATCTAGACCTAAATTTTCTAAAATTGAGTTAAACAACCCAAATGTCGGCTGATAAAACCAATCAAACAGGATTGCAACTGCTACAGTTGAGGTTATTACTGGTGAATATAGAAATACTCGAAAGATTTTGATGCCTTTGATTTTATTATTTAGAAGAATAGCCATCCCAAGACCAACTGCCATTACGATAGGAACATAAATAAAAAATTTTGCCATTATCAAACAAGAAATCCAGTAATTTTTGTCTGATAGTAATCGTATATAGTTATCAAATCCCACAAAATTTTTTTCCGGACTTAAAGCACTCCAATCAGTAAAACTGATTGGAAGTGCCATGAGAACGGGAATTATTGTAACTATGAAAATATATATGACAGCTGGAGCGACAAATACATATGGAATAATAGATTTTTTACTTTTCATTGTCTGCTCTCCATTTCTACCTCTTTATAAATCTTTTTCTAATTCGTTATTCAATTCATCTTGGCACTCTTTCATAATTGTTTCTACTGACTCATCACTTAATAGAATCCGTTCATATTGTGTTGTCCAGATTTTATTAAGAGCACCTGTTTGAAGATTAGAAGAAACTGAGTTCTTTAATGACTCTAATGCAATTGCAGTTTCAGGATCTGCAATTAAGTCTTTGTCTTCAAGCAATGATTTATGAGCAGGTAGTTCCCCGGTTTTTTGTGTCCATTTTTTTTGAACTTCTTCACTACTAAGATATTCAATGAACTGCGAAGCAAGTTTTGTAGGCGCATTTTTACTTGATGTATATGCCCAAGAAGTTAGCGTTGTTAAATGCTCGCCATTTTCTGCTGGAATTAATCCAACCCCAAAATCTAAGTCAGGAGCTGTCTGTGGCAAATTCCCCATCATAGCAGGATGTCCCAACATTTCTCCGACAAGACCCTGACGAAATCCTTGCCAAGTTGCACCTAAATCAGTGGAATAAACTTTATCATCCCTATATAAAGAAGCCATTTTTTTGATTGCTTTCATTGCATTATCGTCGTCAGCGAAAACAAATTTTTGTTTTTCATCATCAAATAATTTACCACCGTTTTGTAGCACATATGCTTCTACCTCACGATCATATCCAACTGTTCCCCATCCTGCTTGTACCATTTTGCCATTTTTATTTTTTGTCATAGCTTTTGCATATTCAAAAAAATCCTCCCATGAAGTTGGTGCATTTTCAGTATCTTTTCCGATATCAGAAACTAGTTTTTTATTCCAAAATGAAAGAATTGTTTGTGTATCTGTTGGTAGTCCATAATAATCTCCATCATAATTGAGAGGTTTTACAGTAGCTTCAATAAAATCGCTTTCAATTGACTCATTAGATAATACTGAAGAATCTAATGGTTGGATACTTTTGGCTTTAGCCAATTTGTATATCATTCCAGATTGAACTTGGAAAACATCTGGAGCACTATCGCTTGCAAGCGAAGTAATTAACTTCTGGCTGTAATCAGCTTCAGGAATAAATTCTAATTTAATTTTTACCCCTGGATTTTTATCTTCAAAGTCTTTTGCAATGGCTTTAATTAAATCATCCCTCGCTACACTAGAATGTTGCCAGTAGGTAATTTCTTTAGTATCATTCTCCTGCCCACTATTATTTGACTTATTATTTCCACATGCAGAAAAAAATCCCAAACCCAGAACAGCAAATGCTAACAATAATTTGTTATTTTTCATTTTATATTTTCCCTTCTTTACTCTACTTGAAACGCTTTATTATTTATATAATCAATGACTCCTCTAATCGCACCCGTTCGACTACAACTAATTTCTTTAATTTCAGTAGCTTCCATATAAGGTAATAAAGCTTCTTCTTCCACAGAATTTATTAATTTATCGTCCATCAAATCATTTACATTATCACCTCCTACAAGAAGCAAGTCTGGATTGAACAGATTAATGATATTAATTAAACAAACTGCCAACGCTTTTTTTCTAGTAGCTTCATCTTCTCCTTTTATGATAATTTGTTTGTTTCTAAAAATATCACCTAATTTTGTTAGTCGGCCTTTTGAATCAATAAAAATTGTGTGTCCAATTTCCAAACCACCGACTTGTTCTTTCATTAATTCATTATTGTTAATTAGAGAGAATCCTAATCCTTCATGTAACAATAAAAAAGCTGTTCTATTATTCATTTTCAACGGTTTATATCCCAATAAATATGCATCTGAATCTTGAAACACATAAATATTATTTACAACTTTATGTAAAAAAAGATCAGAATTCACAGAAACGTGCTTTAAATTTAATGGTTTAGAATAAATGATTTCATTATTTTCTAAACTAATTATTCCAGGTACAATAATGGCCCATGAACGAATTAGCTCAACATCAATACCATTATCCTTAATTTGTTCGACTAGTTCTTGTAGATTGTTCTTTAACGAGTCTATTCCATCCGTAATATTTTTTAGCTCTACAGACAATATCAGTTCATGAAATGGGGTCTTCAAAGTTAATGAACTTTGATCTTTTTCTATATAAAATACACCTACCATATATTTACTCATATCCAAAGAATATAAAATTGGTTTTCTACCTCCAGATGATTCCCCAATAGTCACCTCTAGAACATCCCCTTTTTCAATAAGCTCTTTTAATATCTTACCTACACTTGGTATCGATAACCCTGTATTATGAGCTAATTCATTTTGTGAGCAAGATTCATTTTTCAAAAGGCTTCTAAGTACTAGATCAATATTTTTAGTTTTTATTAGCCGTGCATCCATAAAATTCGCCTCTAATTCTTATTATTTCGTTTTTAAAATACTTTTTAAATGTATTTTATGAAGTTAGTATATCATTAATGTAATCGTTGTCAATGTTTTTTTGCAGTTACTCACACCCTAATTAAAAAAAATTTATGGTTTTCTAAAACAAAAAAATCCCTACTCAATTGAGCAGGGATAAACGTTAATATATCAATGTTTTAAAATTATTTATTCAATGCATCTTTAGCTTGGTCAGCCAATGCAGTAAATGCTGCTGCATCGTTGACAGCTAAGTCAGCCAACATTTTACGGTTGATGTCGATTTCAGCTAATTTCAAGCCGTGCATCAATTTTGAGTAGCTTAAGCCATTCATACGAGCTGCTGCGTTGATACGAGCAATCCACAATTTACGGAAGTCGCGTTTCTTTTGACGACGATCGCGGTATGCGTAGCTATATGATTTCATTACTTGTTCTTTTGATGTTTTAAATAGGGTATGTTTAGAACCGTAGTAACCCTTTGCTAATTTAAGCACTTTTTTACGACGTTTACGAGTTACTGTTCCACCTTTAACACGTGCCATGTTTAATTCCTCCTAATAAATCTTTCTGATTTGAATTTTTCATTTTGCAAAGCAATGGGTACGCAATTATTTCATGCGGGATAATTGTTGACGGATACGTTTGTAATCGCCAGAAGATACCATACTTGCTTTACGCAATTGACGGCGTTGTTTTTTTGTTTTCCCATGAAAACGGTGGCTTGTGAAGGCACGGAATCTCTTTAATCCGCCGTTACCAGTACGTTTGACGCGCTTTGCTAATCCGCGGTGTGTTTTTTGTTTTGGCATAACTAATTTCCTCCTACATTTCATTTCGCATATAGTTCAACTAAAAGACAACAGCTAAACCTACATCCTCAAAATTTTCCATATCTAACGTTTGACTGACTCGCGGTTCTTATTTTTCACCTTTAGGGGCTAAAACTAAGAACATGCTGCGTCCGTCCATTTTCGCTTTTTGCTCAACTGTCGCTACATCGGCAGTTTCCTCAGCTAAACGATCAAGGACTTTCTGACCAATATCTTTATGGGTAATGGCACGACCTTTGAAACGGATCGAAGCTTTCACTTTGTCCCCTTTTTCTAGGAATTTGCGTGCATTACGAAGTTTTGTATTGAAATCATTGATGTCGATTGTTGGACTTAAGCGAACTTCTTTAATGTTGATCACTTTTTGTTTCTTACGAGCTTCACGGTCTTTTTTCTGTTGTTCAAAACGGTACTTCCCGTAATCCATAATCCGAGCAACTGGTGGTTTCGCACCGGGAGCAACCAGCACAACATCCAAATTTGCTTGTTCTGCAATTTGCAATGCTTCTGCCTTTGTTTTTACTCCTAATTGTTCGCCATTTTGATCGATCAAACGCAACTCACGCGCACGAATGCCGTCGTTTACCATCATATCCTTTGCTATGGTCATTCACCTCCAAGTTTTATGCGAGAAAGAAAAGCTTGCAGGATTTCACAAGGAAATTTTGCAATAAAAAAACGAGTTCTTTTCAGAACCCGCACGCAGCTCATCTTCAACAGATGAATTACTATTCTGCCCAGTAATTTCCTCACTAAGGCGAGAAGCGGGTGCTTCTGCTTTCATTTCTCAACTTTAACATCATACTATTTTTCCTGTTTCTTGTCAACTCATTTTCATGAAAACAACAAAAATCTTCCTATCCTTCCAAATAAAAATAAATATCCGACTTGCCTTCTTGTTGTGTATGTTGGTAGCTTTTCGTGTTCAAACCACCGATCACAAACCCTTGTTTGAGATAGAAAAGACAAGCCGCCAAATTATTATCCTGTCCGATGGTAAATAAACCGTGATAGCCGTTTTCTTTGGCAAGTTCAAGCCCCTTTGCAATCAATTCTCCTGCGACACCTTGTTTTCGATACGCCTTGTTAACTTTTAAATCCTGCAAGTAGGCATATCCTGCCCAGTGATGTTCAAAAATCGCCAAACCAATGCAGTTTTTCCCATCATAGGCACCGACGGCAAAGCCTTTTTCATTCACTTCTTTATACGTGTAGTTCTCATCCGGAAAAACCATCGTTTCAACGGTATCAAAAAAAACTGTTCGGTATTGCCATTTTTCCTCTATTCGACTAACGATCATGCGACCAAACAGTTCAAAGGTATCATTAGGCAGACGTAAATCTGCTGCGTGTGTTTCAGTTATCCGTTGGTAGTCCATTTGCCACTCTCCTTTTTTTCATTATCTGCTAAGAAGAAAAAAAATACCAGTCTGAAAAATGTTGCCATTTTCCAAACTGGTAGGTTGCTTATTTTGCGGACAAAGCTGCCATCGTAATATAATTATACGGTTGGTTGAAGTGAGGCAGGAAGAAAATATCCAATAGTTTCAGTTTATCGATAGTCACTTGTTCTGAAATGGCTAAGGAGAACATGTGGATCACCATAGAAATATCTTCTGTCGAAGACAACTGCGCACCTACTACTCGGCGGGTTTCTGCCTCATAAACGATTCTGATTTTTACATTTGCATTGTGTTTCATAAATCCAGGGCGTTGCAAATCTTCAAAGTCTGTATATTTGACTGTCAGTCCATTTTTTTCAGCAGCTTCTACGGATAAGCCAGTCGAAACCATGTTAAAGCCGAAAATCGAGATGCCGTTTGAGCCTTGCACGCCTTCAGAAGCAACCTGTGCTCCACCGATATTGTAACCGGCAACTAATCCGGAACGAACGGCATTGGTTGCCAAGGCAATATACGTGGTCTTTTGCAATGCGTTGGAATAGATTGTTGCACAGTCTCCCACTGCGTAGACATCTGGGTCACTTGTTTGTTGGTGACGATCCACAAGATATGCACCATTTGCAAACAATTCCAAATGGTTTTTGCCTAATTCATTATTTGGTAAAAAACCGATGGCGTTAATGACTAAATCAACAGGATATTCTCCCTTATCTGTCACAACGGCTTCCACTTTTTCAGTTCCTTTGTATTCTTTGGCAACTTCACCTAAATGAAGTTCGATACCATGCTCAGCCAAATTTTTGTCCATGTCATCGGTGAACCATTTGTCATAATAGCTAGGCAGAGAACGTTCCGCCATATCAAACAGCAGCACATTTTTGCCACGGCGTTTTGCAGCTTCGGCGATTTCAACTCCGATATAGCCGGCTCCGATAACGGCAACATTTTTTACTTCTTCCGCACCCAATTCCTTATCCACAACTTGACCATCTTGGAATCGCTTCAAGAAATGGATATTTTGTAATTCCCGTCCAGGAACTTTTGGTGAAATAGGAACTGAACCGGTTGCTAACACCAATTTGTCATAGGTTTCTGTAAAGGTTTCACCGTCTTTTGTTTGGCAATGGACTTCTTTCTTGTCAAAATCAATCTCATTGACCACCGTTTCCATATACATTTTAGCGCCTTTTGCTTCAAAATCTTCTCGTTTTGTATAGAAAAGTCCTTCATAAGAATCAATTTGGCGACCAACCCATAAGGCAGTCCCACAGCCAAGATAGCTTAGATTCGTATTGCGGTCGATCATTACGACCTCTTGCTCTTCAAAGTTGTCCAATAAAGTATTCGCTGCGGCGATCCCAGCGTGATTTGCGCCGACAATAACTGTCTTTGTCATAAAAAAAATTCCTCCTCTAGTTGATTGCGGTTTCATTTTATTGCACAATCCGTCACAAAGCCATCTTTTTGCTTGTGAATCCTTCTTGCTCTAAAAATAAAAAACGTTATCTTTCAAACGATTGATATATCAAGCAATAAATTTCTTAAGAATTTCTCTAGAAAATTTTTTCACATGTCAGTTTTTAAGACTTTTCTTTAAAAAAGTGACATTTTTTGCAAGATTTGCTATTATTTACACCAATAAACCTTCCAGGAGGAAAAAATATTGAAAAAGAAAACACCAATCAAGCCCCAACTCACCGAACCGGTTACATCCGACTTTTATTTAGAGGATGAAATGATGTTTGAAGGCTTGTCCGCCAGCAATCTGGACTACAGCTATCTAACTTGTAATAACTTGATTTTGCGGGACACAACACTCGAACGGATCACTATGCAAAAGACCCGTTTGGAACGTTTCGAATGTAGTAATGTTCTTTTTAAAAATTGTGATTTTTCTAATTTGGAATGGCTTGCCGGCAGTTTCCATCAAGTATGGTTCGACCAATGCAAACTAATCGGCACGAATTTTGCCGAAAGTTTTCTGCGGGACTGTACCTTCAGCAATTGCGTAGCCACCTTCGCTTCTTTCAGCAATACCAATTTAAAAACGGTTGATTTTAGCGACTGTCAATTGGTAGACAGTGAATTTTATGAAATCAACTGGAAACAACTGACTCTGACGAAAAATGAATTGACCGGCAGCAATTGGTTTCGCACGCCCCTTAACGGTCTGGACTTTACTACTAATACTTTCGACAAGATTGCCTTATCTCAGGAACACATGACAGGTCTAATCGTCAATCAAGAACAAGCCCTTACGATTGCTGCCGGTCTCGGATTGGTGATTGTCTAATCAGCGAATCCGCCGCCAAAAACCGATAAACATCCAAATAGCTAGAAACAAGCTGATTAAAACGACGATTCCCCAGCCAAATGCTGATTTTGAAAACGGCAGCGGCATATTCATACCGAAAAAGCCGGTAACAATTGTCGGCACCGTCAGCATCAGTGACCACAAAGTCAAAAATTTCATCGTGTCATTCAGATTATTGTTCAATAGATTATTGTATGCCCCGGAAAGCTGCTCCAATACCTGAGAAGCTAATTGTGTCATCTCTACAGCTTGTTGTGCTTCGATTAATGCATCATCTAACTGTTCTTGTTCTGTGGCGTTTAATTGTCGGAAAAAGCTCAAGGCTTTGATTTGTTGCAGTAAGACAGCATTTTGTTTGGTCGCCGTCACTAAATAAACCAAACCGACCTCTAAATCTGAAAGCTCCAATAAATTTTTATTGGTCGTCTTTTCTCGTAACCGTTTATTCAGCCGGACACGTTGCCCATTGACTTCTTCGATCAGCGGAAAGAAGGCATCGGCAATCAAAAACAATGTATGGAACAGAAAGCTAAACTGGCTTTGTTCCGGCATTTTTTGCAAAATTGAAGCCATTAGCGGTTGAATGTAGTCCGTCTGCTCAGAAGCGAAGGAAAAAACGCAATTTTCTTTGATGATGAAGGTCATGGGACTGGCTTCATAGTGATTGTCCTCCTTTTCCTGATGAGGAACATTGAACACCAAAAGAAATGCCGACTCCTCGGAATCATATTCCACTCGGGCCCGTTCATTTTTATCCAAAGAATACCGCAGCATTTCATCGCTGATTTGGTATTGACTTTGTAACTTACGGATCTCTGCTGTGTCTTGTTGGTTGACATGGATCCAGATTGATTTTTCCTGATTAAATCTGCGTGTTTGTTCCACTTTTCTCGCTCCCTTTCTTAAACAGAATAACAAAAAAAACTCCAAAAACGACCAAAATGGCTACTTTGAACCATTTGGCGGTATTTGGAGGAATCCGTTACTTAGTTATCCTGCTGCTTGCAATTGGCGTGTTTCAGCAATCTTTTCATCGATCATTTTCAACACCATCTCAGCGGCTTGTGGATCTTCAACAAAATTATATTTGTCGCCGTCAATTTGAATTTTCGGACTTTCGTTATAGTCTTCAAACCATTGATCGTAGCGGCGATTTAATTCTTTGTAGTAATCGTATAAGGTTGGGTCGAATTCTAATTGTTCATATTCCCGCCCACGTTTTTGGATACGTGCCAACATCGTTTCGAAGGATACCCGAATGTGCACCAGCAGATCCGGATGTTTTTTATGAGCGGCATAAGGCAATTCTTCCAACATATTTGCCAGCAATTCATCATAGACCCGTACTTCCGTGTCTGTTGCCCGTCCCAAATCAGCATTCAGATGAAACAGCAACGAATCTTCATAAATCGAACGATCCAATACATTGTTTTCATTCGTCAATGCCCGTTTGATCAATTCAAACCGTTTGTTTAAAAAATAAATTTGCAGCAAAAATGCATATTTATTTGGATCTGCATAAAACAAAGGCAAGACTTCATTATCATCTACTGATTCATAAAAAGCTTCACTATTCAAATAATCTGACAACATAGCTGTCAGGCTGGATTTACCTGCTCCGATGGTACCCGCTAAAACTATCACGCTCATAGACCTCCAACTCACTTCATCACTAAATATTGTATTTTTCACTTACTTCAATAAGTACATCACCCAATATATAGTATCAGTATCAAAAAAACAAGTAAAAAATAGGCTAGTTTTTCAAAAAAATTATTAAGAAATACCGTAAAAAATCGTGATTTTTTTATAATCTATTAACGGATGCAAATTTATTTAGTAGAATAGACAGGCAAGAGTCATTTTTTAGTTCAATATTATCTATCAATAATTATTTTTTTAAGAAAAGGGGTCAAGAAATGAAGACACGCGGTACGGGGATCGCCAATGGAAAAATCATTTTAATGGGTGAACATTCCGTTATTTACGGTGAACCGGCAATCGCCTTCCCTTTTAAAGCAGCCTGTATCCAAGCTACGATCACAGAAGACAGGGAAGATACCTTATTTTCTGTCTATTATAATGGGCAGCTGAAAAATGCTCCTTCTGCCTTAAAAAATATCAAACATCTGCTGCAAACATTAAAGCAGAAATATTCTGCACCAAATCTGACATTAACTTTAGAAAGCACGATCCCTGCTGAACGGGGAATGGGTTCCAGCGCTGCAACAGCAGTGGCGATCACTCGTGCTTTTTTCGATTGGCTAAATCTGCCGCTGGATAAATCGACGCTGCTTTATTATGTCAATCAATCAGAAAAAATCGCCCACGGCAACCCCAGCGGTATTGACGGAGCGGCGACCAGCGGCGAAATGCCGATTTATTTTCAAAAGGGCGCACCTTTTCAGGAATTTCTATTAAATATTGATGCGTGCCTTGTTGTTGCCGATACGGGAAAAAAAGGACGTACCCGTGATACCGTTCGTGCAGTTGCTCAAGCCTTTGAACAAAATCGACAGGAAACTGCCCACACCATTCAACAACTGGGAAGTTTAGCAGAAAGAGCCAAAGAGGCCATCAGTAAAAACCAGCCGTTAGTTCTAGGAGAGGTGATGAACTTGGCGCAAACCGCATTACAGGCTTTGCAGGTCAGCGATGGAACATTAGATCACTTGATCGAAACTGCCCGAACCGCCGGCGCATTAGGAGCTAAATTGACCGGTGGCGGTCGTGGAGGGTGCTTGATTGCATTAGCAGCCGATCAAACGCAGGCGCAAAACATTGCGAAAAAATTAAGCGACCAAGGGGCAACTGCGACCTGGGTCCAAGAATTAGGAGTTTATCAACATGTATAAGGGAAGTGCCCGGGCGTATACCAATATTGCGCTGATAAAATATTGGGGCAAAAAAAATGAAGAACTGATTTTACCAATGAACAATAGTCTGTCCTTGACACTGGACGCTTTTTATACTGAAACAACGGTTTGTTTTTCCGAAGAATATTCTGCTGATACTTTTTATTTGGATGGCCTCGAACAAAGTGCCAAAGGAACAAAAAAAGTCAGCGATTTTTTAACATTGGTTAGAAAACAAGCCGGCTCTCCCCTTTTTGCAAAGGTAGAAAGTCATAATTTTGTTCCCACCGCCGCTGGATTGGCTTCTTCTGCCAGCGGATTGGCTGCCCTAGCCGGCGCCTGCAACGAAGCCCTACAGATGAAACTAAACGATAAAGATTTGTCGCGCTTAGCTCGTCGCGGTTCTGGATCGGCATGTCGGAGTATTTTCGGTGGTTTTGTCGAATGGGAAAAAGGAAACTCCGATGAAACTTCCTTCGCTCAACCAATCGAGGCGGCGGGTTGGGAAAAAGAATTAGCCATGGTTTTTGTTTTGATCAATGACCAGCAAAAAGATGTTTCCAGTCGTGACGGTATGAAACGAACGGTCGCTACTTCCAGCTTTTATCCCGGTTGGTTGGCAACTGTTGATGACGATTTGCACCAATTAAAACAAGCGATTCATCAAAAAAATTTCCAACAGCTTGGTGAAGTCATGGAAGCCAATGGATTAAAAATGCACGGGACGACTTTAGCCGCTCAACCACCATTCACCTACTGGTCGCCTCAAAGTTTGACGGCAATGAATGCAGTCAGAGACTTGCGTAAAAAAGGGATTCCCTGCTACTTCACTATGGATGCCGGTCCGAACGTCAAAGTTCTTTGTCAACGCCAACATGTGGCAAAAATTACCGCCGCATTACAAGAAATTTTCAGTGAGCAGCAAGTCATCACTGCTTACGCTGGAACAGGAATCCAAACGATTGAAGGAGCATTCAAATGATCGAAGTCACAGCCCCCGGCAAATTATACATCGCTGGCGAATATGCCGTCGTTGAACCAGGTCATCCCGCCATCATTGCGGCCGTTGATCAATTTATCACGGTGACTATTGAGCCAGCCAAAAAAAACGGCAGTATCCAATCGACACAATACAGTGAATTGCCGATTCGCTGGACCCGTCGTAATGGTGAATTAACCTTAGATATTCGGGAAAATCCCTTTCATTACATCTTAGCGGCGATTCGTTTAACAGAAAAATATGCCCAAGAAAATGCAGTTGCACTTTCTTTTTATGATTTAAAAGTAACCAGTGAGCTGGACAGCTCCAACGGTCGTAAATACGGACTTGGTTCCAGCGGTGCCGTAACTGTAGCCACCGTCAAAGCGCTAAATAGTTTCTATGAGTTGCATCTCAGTCAAATGGAAATCTTCAAAATCGCCGCCCTTGCCCATTTAGATGTGCAAGGCAATGGCTCCTGCGGAGATATCGCCGCCAGCTGTTACGGTGGTTGGATTGCCTTTTCCACTTTTGACCATTTATGGGTACGGCAACAAAAAAAACAACTGTCCTTAGCAGAATTGCTGAACACCGATTGGCCTTATCTGTCAATCCAATCCTTGCCCGTACCGAAAAAAATGCGCTTATTGATTGGTTGGACCGGCAGCCCGGCTTCTACTTCAGATTTAGTCGACCAAGTTCATGAATCAAAAGAAGAAAAGCAAAAAGCCTATGCCCAATTTTTAGCTGAAAGTAAAGCCTGTGTCACTGCGATGATCCAAGGCTTTAAAACTCAAAATGTAGCCTGCATCAAACAAATGATTCATCAAAACCGACAGTTGCTAAATCAGCTTTCATCAATTACCGGGGTTATCATTGAAACACCTGCGCTGAAAAAGCTTTGTGACTTGGCGGAAACTTACGGTGGTACCGCTAAATCTTCAGGTGCTGGCGGTGGAGACTGCGGCATCGTAATCACCGATCAAAAATCAGGGATTTTACCATTGATGAGTGCTTGGGAAAAGGCTGCGATTACGCCGCTTCCCCTTCACGTTTATCACTACCAAGAAAGGACTTCCGATGAATCGAAAAGATGAACACGTTTCATTAGCCAAGGCGTTTCATAAACCAAGAGAAAATGATTTTGATTCTGTCCGGCTTCTTCATAACGCCCTGCCGGAAAGTTCCCTTGAGGCCGTTGATTTACGAACCAATTTACTGGGCTATGAACTTTCCTCTCCTTTTTATATCAATGCCATGACCGGCGGCAGTGAAAAGACCAAGGAAATCAATCGGAAACTGGCGATTGTCGCTAGAGAGACCGATTTACTGATTGCCACCGGTTCTATCAGCGCGGCCTTAAAAGATTCCGACCTATTGTCCAGCTATACCGTTATGCGGGAAGAATATCCGCAAGGAAAAATTTTAATCAACCTTGGTGCAGGAGTTTCAGTGGAAAAAGCCCAGAAAGCCTTGGACCTCTTTCCCGCAGATGGGTTACAGCTGCATCTTAACGCTCCGCAGGAATTAGTGATGCCTGAAGGAGATCGTGCGTTTTTTTGGCTGAAAAATATTGAAAAGCTGGCAAATCATCTTTCGATTCCTCTATTGGTCAAAGAAGTCGGCTTTGGCATGACCCGAGAAACCATTCAAAAGTTGGTTTCTGTCGGCGTCCAAACCGTTGATGTCAGCGGCACCGGTGGAACAAGTTTCACCCAAGTTGAAAATGCCCGGCGGAAAAAACGGGAATTGGCGTATCTGGACGATTGGGGCCAATCCACTGTGATCTCCTTGTTGGAAGCCAACGAGATCAACCAACACTTCACCACGGTTGCTTCCGGTGGCATCCGCAATGCGTACGACATCTTCAAAGCCTTGTGTCTGGGCGCCTCTGCGGTAGGTATTTCCGGCGAAATTTTGAACGATTTATTGACCCACGGGGAAGAGCATACGATTGCTTTGATCAAACAGTGGCAAGAAGAAGTACGCCTCTTATGCGCGATGACTGGAAAAACAACGGTTGACCAGCTAAAAACAGTCCCGTTGATTTTTCACGGGGAAGTCAGAGAGTGGTGCGAAAGCCGAATGATCGATCAAACCAGCTATGCCTTTCGATAAACAAAAAGAAGTCAAAACTCCTCGCGGAATTTTGACTTCTTTTTCATTTTATTAAGGTTGTTTTCCAATATAAGCTAAGATTCCGCCGTCTACATATAAAATATGTCCATTGACAAAATCAGAAGCAGGAGAAGCTAAGAAAACTGCTGGACCAGCTAAATCAGTTGGTGTACCCCAACGTGCTGCTGGTGTCCGTCCAACGATGAATTGATCGAATGGATGACGTTCGCCATTTTCTTGTGTTTCCCGTAGTGGCGCTGTTTGCGGTGTCGCAATATAGCCAGGGCCAATGCCGTTACATTGAATATTGTATTGACCATATTCAGACGCAATATTTTTCGTTAACATTTTCAGTCCGCCTTTAGCTGCTGCATAGGCACTGACTGTTTCACGTCCTAATTCACTCATCATAGAACAAATATTGATGATTTTACCGCTGCCTTTTTCGATCATATCAGGAATAACTGCTTTGGCTACGATGAAGGGTGCATTCAAGTCCACGTCGATCACTTGACGGAAATCAGCGGCAGCCATTTCGATCATTGGTGTCCGTTTGATGATTCCGGCATTGTTCACCAAAATATCCACAGAGCCCACATCTTCTTTGATTTGTTTAACCATTGCTTGCACTGCTTCTTCATTGGTTACGTCACAGACATATCCTTTTGCTTCAATGTTTACTTCTTTGTAGTGGGCCAATCCTTCATCCACTGATTTTTGATCCAAGTTGTTAAAAACGATCGTTGCTCCTGCTGCTGCTAATGATTTGGCAATTTCAAAACCAATACCGTAAACCGCACCGGTAACCAGTGCAACTTTTCCGTCTAAACGGAACATATCCATTGTAAAATCCATTCTTTTTCCCTCTTTTCGTTTCATTTGATTGTTTATTTCAATTGATCCATTGCGACCATATCCATATCGGTATACGTGATATTTTCGCCACACATTGCCCAGATAAAGGAATAGTTGCTTGTACCGACACCGGAGTGAATCGACCAGCTTGGTGAAATAACCGCTTGTTCGTTATCCACAACTAAATGTTTGGTTTCATCTGGTTTGCCCATCATGTGGAAAACACGGGTATCGTCACTTGGGAAATCAAAGTAAACATAGGCTTCCATCCGACGTTCATGAGTGTGACAAGGCATTGTATTCCATGAGCTGCCTGGTTCTAGAATGGTGTACCCCATTTGTAATTGACAGCTTTCACAGATATTTGGATGAATATATTGATAAATTTTCCGTTCGTTCAAGGTCAAGCCTTCACCGGTTTCCATTGGTTTAATATCATCAATACTGATTTTCACGTTTGGATATTTGTGATGAGCTGGAACTGAACTGATATAGAATTTTGCCGGATTTGCGGCATCTTCTGAGGAGAAAACCACGTGCTGTGTTTCTTTCCCGATATAGTAGCCATCTTGTTTCTTCATGGCTTCTTTGGTGCCGTCGATTTCAATGAAACCAGGTCCGCCAATATTGATGACACCTAATTCACGACGTTCCAAGAAGTAGTCAACACCTAATTCTTTGTCTAATTTGATTTCCAGCGCTTTGTCTGTTGGGGTTACGCCACCAAAGATCATGCGGTCATTGTGGGTATAGGTCAAGCTGATAGCTCCGGGAACAAAAACCTTTTCTACTAAAAATTCTTGACGCAGTTCTTCGGTTGAATAGTGACGAATGTCTACTGGACTGTGGGTATATCTTGTTTCCATATTTTGCATGTTCATTCTCCTATCGAATAATTTTTCCAGAGCCGGCAGCTAAAAAGCTTTCGACTTCCGTTTGACTAAATTGATTGCAGTCGCCATGAATTGTATGTTTCAATGCCGAAGCGGCTGTCGCAAAATTGATGATGCTTTGTGGAGCATCTTTATTCAGCAACCCGTGTAACACGCCGCCAGAAAAGGCATCGCCCCCCCCAACACGGTCAACGATCGGATCGATCCTATGTGCTTGGGATTCATAGTACTGATTTTCCATCCATAATGTGCCGATCAGTTGATTGGCACTGGCAGAATAAACTTCCCGTTTCGTCGAATAAAATACTTGGATGTTCGGGAACAGTTCCTGCATTTTTTGGTAATAATAAATCGCTTCGTTCGGTTGCTCTTTTGGCATTTCAGGAATTCCCAGCAAATAGAGCGCATCCATTTTACCTGCAGAACAATAATCCACCAACGGCAATAAGTCCTGCAAGGTTTCGCCGGCTTCTTTTTGTGTCCAAAGTTTTCCCCGATAATTAATATCAAAGCTGATCTTGCAGCCGGCTTTTTTTGCTGCCTGCATCAAGGTCAAGGTCAGCTTGCGCCAATTTGCTGAAAGAGCGGGTGTGATACCGGAGATATGAAAAATATCCACGTGATCAAAAAGTTTTGCCATATCCCATTCAACTTCCTGCATTCCAGCAAAACTTGAACCGGCACGATCATAAATTACTGATGCGGCTCGTTCGCCAATTCCAGATTCCATATAATAGGTACCCAGTCGAGGCCCGCCTTGCAGCAGAAAATTTGTGGCTACACCGTACCGTTGCAAATGTCTTTTGACGGCTTCTCCTAATGAGTTTTCTGGTACTTTACTGGCAAAGGCAACCTCATGCCCGTAGTTTGCCAAGGAAATCGCGACATTGGCTTCGCCTCCGCCATAATGGGCTTCGAAACCTTCGCTTTGTGCTAGCCGTAGACCCTGCTGTGTAGATAAACGCAACATAATTTCGCCTAAGGTTACAACTTTTCCCATCTACTTGCTCCTAATCTCAGCCAATTTTGCTGCATATTGTGCCGCAACTTCCGTCACCTTGTCAAAATCACCTGTTGCTGCTGGAGCCAACAAGTTTCCACCAACACCAACTGTGATGACACCTGCTTTAAACCATTCTTCCATATTGTCTAAACCAACTCCGCCAGTAGGCATGATGTTTAATTGAGGCAATGGGGCTTTAAATGCTGAAATGATTTTAGGCCCATACGCACTGCCTGGGAACAATTTCACGATATCTGCTCCGCTCTTCAAGGCTTCTTTCATTTCGGTAATCGTCATACAGCCAGGTAAATAAGGAATTTGATACAAATTACAAATTTCTGCTGTTTCTTTGTCAAATGTTGGGCTGACGATATATTCTGCACCGACCATAATAGCTAAACGAGCAGTTACTGCATCCAAAACGGTTCCAGCACCAACGACAACATCGGGACGGTCTTGATAGTAAGTGACTAATTCTTTAATTACTTCGTCGGCTTGAGGAACAGTAAACGTTAATTCCAAGCCCTTTAATCCACCAGCAACGATAGCATGACTTGCTTTCAATGCTTCTTCTTTGGTTGCCCCACGAACGACGGCAACAACACCTGTTTGTTCTAGACGGGATAAAATTGAGACACGTTTCATCTTTCACACTCATTTCTTATTTAGAAATTTATTTTTACAAATTGGAAATCTATACCTTCATTATACGTAAACCTTCTAAAAATGCAAACGGTTTTTACAAATTAATTGGCGACTTTTGCGATTTCTTTTTCAATGGCAGTTTTTGTTTCTTTGATTTTCGTAATGATTTTTTCTTCTGTCTCTGAATTCAAGCGATATTTCGGCATACTGACGCTGAAAGCACCGATAATTTTTTCTTGATTCATGATGGCAGCCCCGATACAAAAAATATCTTTTTCCATTTCTTCGTCATCGTAGGCGACCTTTGATTCTTTGGTTTTATTCAGTTCACTTGCCAGTTTCAACGAGTTCGTGATGGTGTGTTCCGTGTAAGCTACTAATTCGTGCTGGTTAAGATAGTCTTGATAATCACTCTCAGAAAACTCCGACAGCACAGCTTTTCCCATCGCAGAGCTGTAAAGCGGCCGGGTGATTCCGATTTTTGACGACATACGAATCGTTTGATTTTTTGGCTCCAGTTTGTTGACGTACAAAATCTCGGCATTGTTCAAAATTCCCAAGTGGATTGTTTCATCAATCGATTTTTGTAATTGCTCTAAGTAAGGTAGGGACAATTCAACCAGATCCAACTGATCGATGTTCTTATTGGCATAGCGGATTAATTTCGATCCCAGACGATAGGTTTTATCCTGATTTTTATTGACATATCCGATCAAAACGAGTGTATCTAAAATTTTCAGCGTGGTGGAAGCGGTCATTTCCGTTCCTCGGGAGAGCTGCTGCAGGGATAAATCCGGATGATCTGCTAAATAATCTAAGATATGAGCCGCTCGGATCAAGACTGTTCCGTAAGGTTTAGAATTTTCCATATAAAACACTCCTATTTCTTTATAAGAAAATTATAACAAGCTTTCGTCAAAAAAAATAGTCTTTTTCAAAAAAATAGAAGCCGATTTTCCGGCTTCTATCGTTGGATTGTTTATTTTTTAAATAATTTTTTAAAAAAACTTTCTTTTCTTGGTGCTACTTGTTGTTCAGCCATTGGGTATTCCTGTTGAAAGGCGTGATTGTCCTTCAATAAATAGCCGTTCATCTCAAGTATTCCATCTATGCTGGCTACGATTCGTCTCAAGCCCCCATTTGTTTGTTGAAACCACAGAGGCGGCTGTGGTGTCGTCTGCAGATATTCTGCCAGTAACCCTTTTAGCGTCATCAATAATTCTCGTTGCTGGGACACCACCGTGCCGATTTCTGAAACGGTGATTGGTTCTGCCGTACCCTCTTCGGGAATCAGATCTGTCATCAAGGTTAAACTTTGCGTATAATCAGTCAAATCAAAAATAAACGTTTGTGTTGCTTCGTTTTTTCTATCCATGCTCTGTAATAGCTGGTGCATTTGTCGTTGCGTGTGAGCCAACTGTTGGAGCTGTTTCGTTGCTTCTTCCAATGTTGCCATATATGACACCGCCCTTTTGCTAATCTATTTCTCTTTTGTGTCTTCACTATACCAATTTTTTATCAAAGTACAAGTCGCTTTTTGTACAAAAAAGGCTGTGACAAGATCTCCTTGTAGTGCGAGACCTGTCACAGTTCCTTTACTATTTATTTTGCGTAAGCATCAATGATGATTTGTTTTAGTTCTGAAATCAATGGTTCTTTTGGATTTGCTGTTGTACATTGATCTTCGTAAGCCAATTCAGCCATCCGGTCAACCGTTGCATCCAGCGTTTTCTTCGTTACGCCTTGTGCTTCCAAGTTCATTTCAATACCGATTGATGTTCCCAACTCATAAACAGCATTTGCTAAAGCTGCAACTAATTCAGCAGTGGTATCGCCTTTTAGCCCTAAGAAGCGAGCGATATCTGCATAATCTGTGTCAGCGCGGAAATAGTCATATTTAGGGAACATAGCATGTTTTTGCGGATCTTTCGCATTGTAACGGATAATGTGTGGTAAAAGGATCGCATTGGTCCGTCCATGAGGAATTCCGTATTCTCCGCCGATTTTGTGGGCGATTGAGTGACTGATTCCTAAGAAAGCATTCGCAAAGGCCATTCCAGCCATGGTCGAAGCATTGTGCATTTTTTCCCGAGATTCCATATCAGGAGTCTTCACAGATTTTTCTAAATAATCAAAGACGATCTTGATTGCTTGTAAACTCAACCCTCGTGTGTAATCAGATGCCATAACCGAAACATAAGATTCGATGGCATGCGTCAATACATCCATCCCGGTATCTGCGGTAACAGAGGCAGGAACTGACATAACAAATTGCGGGTCAACGATGGCAACATCTGGTGTCAACGCGTAGTCAGCCAATGGGTATTTTACATGCGTTTCGCTATCGGTGATTACGGCAAATGGGGTTACTTCTGAACCTGTACCAGAAGTTGTTGGGATACAAACAAATTGTGTTTTTACTGCTTTGTCAATTTTGTATGTCCGTTTCCGGATATCCAAGAATTTTTGTTTTGCGCCAAAGAATGAAGTATCTGGGTGTTCATAGAACATCCACATGCCTTTTGCTGCGTCCATTGCGGACCCGCCGCCAAGAGCAATGATCGTATCTGGTTGGAAATCTACCATTGTTTTTGTTCCGGCATATACAGTATTTGTTGATGGATTTGGTTCAACATCAGAGAATACTTCAATTTTCACGTCATTTTTACGACGAGCAAGTACTTCGCGAACGATATCGCAATAGCCGAATTGAACCATTCCAGGATCGCAGACAATCATTACTCGTTCCACGTTTTCCATTTTTTCCAAGTACAATAAGGAATTTTTTTCAAAATAAATTTTTGACGGTAGTTTGAACCATTGCATATTATTTCTCCGTTTCGCAACTGTTTTTACATTAATTAAGTTTACAGCAGATACGTTTCGAGAAACTGAATTCTTTCCGTAAGAGCCGCAACCTAATGTCAGTGATGGAATCATTTCATTGTAGATGTTTCCGATTCCGCCTTCTGCTGATGGGGTGTTTACTAAGATCCGGCAAGCTTTCATTCGTAAACCGAATTTTAGTTGCAGGTCTTCATCTTCTGAATGGATCACCGCTGTATGTCCCAATCCGCCAAGATTCAACATTGCTTCGCATAGGTCTAACGCATGTGCCGTTGTATCAGCTTTCATCATCGCCAATACTGGAGAAAGTTTTTCACGAGATAATGGGTAATCTGCGCCCACGCCTTCAAGTTCAGCAACCAATAATTTTGTCCCTTCCGGAACTTTGATTCCTGCTAATTTTGCGATATCGATAGCAGAATGACCAACGATTGCTGGATTTACTGCGTATTTTCCTTCGTTCATTACAGCATCTTCAAGTTTGCCTAATTCACTTGGTTTAACAAAGTAAACTTGATGCGCTTGAAATTCAGCTTTTACTGCTGCATAGATTTCTTTATCCACGATCACTGCTTGTTCAGAAGCACAAATCATGCCGTTATCAAACGTTTTTGAAACAATCAAATCGTTGACTGCTCGTTTGATTTTCGCTGTTTTTTCAATATAAGCTGGTACATTTCCTGGTCCAACGCCTAATGCTGGCTTTCCAGTTGAATAAGCTGATTTCACCATGCCGGCGCCCCCAGTTGCAAGAACGATGGCTACTCCCGGATGATTCATTAAAGATTGGGTTGCTTCAATCGATGGGTGTTCGATCCATTGGACACAATTTTCTGGTGCACCAGCGGCAATCGCTGCATCACGAACGATCCGTGCTGCTTCAGCAGAACATTTTTGTGCGCTTGGATGGAAAGCAAAGATAATTGGATTCCGTGTTTTCAAAGCGATCATTGCTTTAAAAATCGTTGTTGATGTTGGATTGGTTGTTGGTGTCACACCACAGACAACGCCGACTGGTTCTGCGATTTCGATCAGACCTTTTTGTTTATCTTCATTGATTACGCCAACCGTTTTGTCATGTTTGATAGAATTCCAGATATATTCTGAAGCATACATATTTTTGATTGCTTTGTCTTCATAAATGCCGCGACCGGTTTCTTCTACTGCCATTTTTGCAAGAGGCATATGTTTGTCTAAAGCTGCCATTGCCATTTCATGCACAATATGGTCTACTTTTTCTTGGTCAAATTCTTCCATTTCCTTCAATGCAATGTTTCCTTTTGCAGCAAGTTCGTCAATCATCGCTTGTACGTCAATTGTTTTAATTTCTTTATCTAATGTTTTAGCCATGGTCTTCCTCCCGGTTTCTGGTTAAAATTCTTTGTTAACTATTTCACATACATGATATTACACTATTCCTTTTTGTTTGTAAAGAATTTTTGTGATTTTTTTCACAACTTTTTTATTTCTTAGTTTTTTTCTACTTTTACCAGAAAGAAAACGGCTCAAAAAAAGGCATTGATTCTCAAACCACTGAGGATCAATGCCTTTGTTCTATCAAAATAAATCTGAAAAATCATCCAATGAGGATTGCTGCCGTGTTTGGGCTTGAATTTGCTGATAATCAAAAAAATCATTGGGCGTCGTTGCAAGCAACAACTGCTTTTTCTGAGGGAAGGTAACCGCCTGCTTCTTTTTCCAAAGATAGTTTTGGCAAAAAAGCAGCAATTCTTCTTTTGTTACCGATGAATACCCAGCCGCAGCAAATTCCCGCAATTTCTGTTTGCAGGCTGGATAAAAATAGATTTTTTCTAGTTGGTTCATTTTTTTCTCCAAAAAAAGAAAAATCCCGCAATGGGGATTATTCTTTAGGTTCTTCAGTTGATTCAGCATCTGTTGGGCCAACTTGCGGTGCATCCGCAGGTTTTTCTGTTTCTGTCGTTTCTGCTGTATCTACAGTTGGTTGACCAGGCGTAATCGTACGGATTGCTTGACGATCAAATTCTAGATAAATTCCTTCACAGTCAAGAGTTACTGTTTTTTCTGCTTCATTGATTTCTGAAATCACACCGTGTAAACCGCCGATCGTTACTGCGCGATCGCCAGGTTTCATAGCATTCAGCGTATTTTGACGTTCTTGTTGTTGTTTTTTAGATGATCGAGACATCATCCACCACGCACCCAAAAGGACAACAAACATGATAATTGTAAAAAATGGAGAACTCATTCTTTTCACCTCGTTTTAAATTCATTCACAAGAAATACTTTATCAGAATCCTATTGATTTAACTAGCACTTTCCCAAAAATATTAGAAATTTTTGGCATTTTCTTTGTTAAAGCCGTATGCTTCAAAGAAATCTTGGCGAAATTCCAATAAATTGTCATCCATGATTGCTTGGCGAACTTTTTTCATCACATCCAATAAGAAGTATAGATTATGATAAGAGGTTAGGCGCATACCGAATGTTTCATCGCATTTAATCAGATGGCGGACATAAGCCCGAGAATAATTGCGGCAAGTGTAACAATCGCAATTTTCATCAATTGGTCGGAAGTCCCGCGCATATTGGGCATTTTTCACGACTAATCGACCACGAGAAGTCATACAGGTTCCGTTGCGGGCGATTCGTGTCGGCAATACACAGTCAAACATGTCTACTCCACGAATAACGCCGTCAATCAAGGAATCTGCTGCTCCCACTCCCATCAAATAACGAGGCTTGTTTTCTGGAATCAATGGCGTGGTAAATTCCAGCACCCGATTCATCTCTGCTTTTGGTTCTCCTACTGACAGACCTCCGATGGAATATCCGGGGAAATCAAGACCTACCAATTCTTTGGCACTTTGTCGACGCAAATCTTCAAAGCCAGCACCTTGAATAATGCCAAATAATCCTTGACGATCAGGATTGGCGTGGGCTTTTAAGCCCCGTTCTGCCCAACGAGAAGTCCGTTCAACGGATTGCTTGACATAGTCATAGCTTTCATCAAATGGCGGACATTCATCAAAACTCATCATGATATCAGAACCCAATTTATTTTGGATGCCAATTGCTTTTTCTGGGGAAAGAAACATAGGTGAACCGTTCAAATGATTTCTAAAATGAACGCCTTCTTCCACAATATTTCGCATATCGGCCAAAGAGAACACTTGAAAACCGCCGGAATCAGTCAAAATCGGTTGATCCCAATTCATAAATTTATGTAAACCGCCTGCTTCTTCAACAATATCTTCGCCGGGGCGCAGCCATAAATGATACGTATTACTTAAAATGACGCCGGCACCCATTTCTTTTAATTCTTCCGGGGACATGGTCTTAACAGTGGCAAGGGTTCCTACGGGCATAAACATCGGTGTTGGAAACGTTCCATGAGGGGTAATCAATTCACCTAAACGGGCACCGGTATGCTTTTCTTTTTTAATTAAACGATAACGAATGGCATCTGACATTCATTTCCCTACTTTCTTCACTAAATTAACGAGCTTTATACATAATAAAGGCTAGTCGCCTTTTTTGCAATCGGTAATCCGAGAGTTTAAACTTGAAAGCGTTTCATTTCCGTGCTATACTTTGTTTGTAAGGAAGGAAGCTTATTTGTTGGAAAGGTACTCTCGAAAAAGTTTTAAGAAGAATAAACAAGTAAAAGATGTTAGACGTACAAAATTCACCTAGATTTATATGTGTGAAGTAAGACGAATAGTGAATGCGTATCAACTGGTTGAGAAACAATCAACAAGAGAAGTAATGAGTATACGTAACGAACAAGGAAATACGACTTAAAAGACTCACATGTTTTAGCGTAGAAATGTAGCGAAGACAAAGTTTTTTGTTTATAAGAGAATTGCTTTACATGTATAAACAGCAAACCCTTTTCAGCAAATCCCTTCCATAAGATAGAAAGACGAGGCCCTCGAGAGCCTCGTCTTATTTTTATTTCACAAACATGGCATCGCCAAAGCTAAAGAAACGGTAGCGTTCCTCGATTGCATGCTGATAGGCAGCCAAAGTTCTTTCTCGACCGGCAAAGGCACTTACCAACATAACCAGCGTTGATTTTGGTAAGTGAAAATTCGTTGAAAAAGCTTGAACAACTTTAAATTCATAGCCGGGAGTAATGAATATATCCGTCCAACCGCTGTCAGCTTTAATTTCTCCATCAAATTTTGTTCCAATAGTTTCTAATGTTCGAATCGAGGTGGTTCCTACCGCAACAATCCGGCCGCCCTTTTGACGAACCTTGTTCAAAGCAGCAGCAGCTTCTTCTGTCAAACGATAAAATTCGCTGTGCATGTGGTGTTCTTCGATATTATCCACGCTTACTGGACGAAATGTGCCCAAACCAACATGCAGCGTCAAATACACCAGTTCAATTCCCTTTGCCTGAATTTCTGCCAATAATTCTTTCGTAAAATGCAAGCCAGCTGTTGGTGCAGCAGCAGAACCATTTTCCTTGGCGTACACGGTTTGGTAACGATCCGGGTCTTCCAAACGTTCTTTGATATAAGGTGGCAGGGGCATTTCTCCCAACGATTCTAAAATTTCCAAGAAAATTCCTTTGTAGTTAAAGGTAATAATCCGTCCGCCATGTTCCAATTCTTCCTCGACAACAGCTTTCAAACGACCATCACCAAAAACGATCTCTGTACCGACTTTTGCTCGTTTTGCTGGTTTAATCAACGTTTCCCACGTATCTCCATGGGTGTTCGTCAGCAGCAAGACTTCCAAATGTCCGCCGGTATCTGGTTTTTCCCCATACAAACGTGCAGGCAAGACCCGTGTGTCGTTCATCACTAAGGCATCGCCGGGATGCAGTTCATTGATAATGTCATGAAAATGGTTGTCCTGCATTTCTCCTGTCTTAGAATCTAAAACCAACAGACGAGAACTGGCACGATCTTTTAACGGTGTTTGGGCGATTAGTTCTTCTGGTAAATCAAAATCAAAATCTTCCGTAGTTAACATTCTTTTCACTCTTTTCAGGTTTTGTCTTTGCCATTCTACCATTTTTTGAAAAGATTTTCGACCCGCAGACAAGTTGCTTGCTTCCTTTAGGCATTCTTATTATACTTACAATAAGTAAGCTACTAATTAGGAGGGATCCCTTATGCCACCACTTCATCATATTTCATTATTAACTAAAAACAGCAAAGACAACGTTGCCTTTTACACGAAACTACTTGGCATGCGTTTTGTAAAAAACACGGTTAATCAAGACAACCATCGAATGCTCCACTACTACTATGGCGATTACCAAGGCGCACCGGGATCAGTCGTTACTTTTTTTGTCGTTCCCCATTTAGGCAATCGTTACGACAAGGATCATTTTATTGCAACCATCGGTTTAAAAATTCCCCGCGGAAGTATCAGCTATTGGGAACAACGACTACAAGCCCAAGAGATTGCCTTCACCCGCAAAGGAAAAGAATTATTTTTTGCTGATAACGACGGAGTGGACTTAATTTTGGAGGAAGTAGATCGAGCACCCTTAGCCATGGAACATGTCGTCCAAAACGAAATTCCTGAAAACTATCAAATTTTAGGGTTGCGCTCCACTGAGATTCATGTAAGCGATCCGGCAAAAACCAGTGAATTTTTCGAAAAATTATTAGGCTGGCAAACAAAAAAACAACAAATTTCCTTTAATGAAACAGATTTTATCCGCATTTTACCAAATGAAACAACAGACATGAGTCATATGGGTCGCGGCAGTGTCGATCATATCGCCTTTGCAGTAGAAAATGACGAGGCTTTGGATGCCTTACACGAACGGGCAAAGGAACAGGGGTGGACTATCGAAAAAATCGTTTCCCGCGGTTATTTTAAGAGTCTTTATATTCGCGAACCCGGCGGCAATCGAATGGAATTTGCCACATTAGCTCCCGGATTTACGATTGATGAACCTTTAGAAACATTGGGAGAAAGTTTCGCTTTACCACCGTTTCTTGCGGAACAACGAGCAGAAATCGAAGCCAACATTTATCCGGAAGACTAGCATTCTTCCAGCCCTAAGTAAAAATAAAAATCCGAATGATCCCGCTCGTTACACTGTACGAAAAACGATCATTCGGATTTTTTTTGCTAGTTAGACTTCATCAATTTTATGCGTGTGCTGCGATATAGCGAACAAGTTCTTCTGTTTTTTCCCATCCCAAGCAAGGATCGGTAATGGATTGACCAAAAACTGTGCCATCTGGTTCTTGACGTCCATCTTCCAAATAACTTTCAATCATGAAGCCGCGAACCATTTTTTTGATATCTTCATTGTAGGTACGATTCGTCAATGTTTCTTTTACGATCCGAATTTGTTCTTCATACTGTTTGCCGGAGTTATCATGGTTGGTATCCACTACGACAAATGGATTTTGGTAGCTTCCTGCGTTATATGCTTGAACGGTTTTCAACAGATCTTCGTAATGATAGTTTGGGATGTTTTCTCCGTGTTCATTAAGTCCTCCACGTAAAACCACGTGCGCTAAAGGATTAGAACTTGATTCCACTTCTGCCCCATTGTAGATAAACTCTTGCTTTTGTTGTGCTGCATGCAAGGAATTGAAAAGCACCTTCAAATTGCCGCTGGTAGGATTTTTCATTCCGGTGGGTTGATCGATTCCGCTGGCAACAAAACGGTGTTGTTGGTCCTCCACCGAACGGGCTCCAACAGCAATGTAACTAATTAAATCTTCCACAAACTCCAAATTTTCCGGATAAAGCATTTCATCGGCAGTAGTCAAACCGGTTTCTGTAATGACCCGTTTATGCAATTTTCGAACAGCGATGATTCCGCTGACGAGATTGACTTCCCCGGTTGGGCTTGGTTGGTGCAATAGTCCTTTATACCCATCACCGTTGGTCCGAGGTTTATTAGTGTACACTCGTGGTACCATGAAAATTTTGTCTTTTACTTCTTCCTGTAATTTTGCCAAACGTCGCACATATTCCATCACTGCTTCTTCATCATGGGCAGAACAAGGACCGATAATTAATAAAATTCGTTGATCTTTTCCTTCGATGATTCCTTTTAGTTCTTCATCCCGTGCCGCTTTTTTCGCCGCTACTTCATCGGATAATTTTCCAATTGATTTGACACTTTCCATGTTGATTCGTTTGCTTAATGCGTTGAAACTCATTTTTCTCCACTCCTCTTTTTTAAGTGTTTCATTTTTTGATCGTCTCTTTTCTTTCACCAAAAGATTTAAACCAATGAAACTATTCCTTCAAAAACATTTTTTTCAGTCAGATAATAAGTATTCGTTTTGTCAGAAACTTATGAATCACTGTCAGGAATTGCGAAAAGCAATAAAAAAAGCCCCGTCTTTTCCAAATCAAATTGGAAAGGACGGAGCCTGAAAGACTCGTGTTACCACCTTTTTTTGTCGATTGCTCACACAATCCACCTTAACAGGTACATTCATAATACCCTGGCATTATAACGAACGCTCACCATCCGTCGCAGCCTACTCCATTCGGTGCGAAGTTCAAAGAGGAATTCGATTATTAGATGAATGCGCCTCTCATCAACCGGCAGCTTTCTGAATTCATGGGATAATCTACTACTTCTTATCATTACTTTTATCACTATTGTTTTGAATATTCTAATTACTTTTTCTGAAAATGTCAAGAGTCTTTTTCTACATTTTCCAAAACCTTCTGATTTCACTCAATTCGGTTTCATACTTCGTACCGGCAATTTTTGTGATCATTACCTTCGAGCCGGGCGTTTGAGAATGAATCATTGCTCCATTTCCCAAATACATACCTACGTGATGGACAAAGCCTTTCCCTTCTTCATAGGCAAAAAATAGTAAATCACCGGCTTGAGCATCCGCAAACTCGATTTTTTCCCCGGCAATAGCTTGCAAATGGGCATCACGAGGCAGTTGCATCCCGTTGACCCGATGCAGACTATACACAAAACCGGAACAATCAAAACCCGTGCCGCCAATTCCCGCCCAAACATAAGGCAAATCTAAAAAATACTGCGCGAGCTGAATCATATTTTGTGCTTTTTGCACGCCGCTGTACTGATCCAAGCGCTGCCCCTCTTTTTTTGCCAAATGCGCTGTACCGTGAGGGGTCTCCACAACAAAATCCGTTTCTTCCGAAAGCAATGGCAGAACGGTGCCAAAAACTACTTGGATTTTTTTCTTATCATTTTTCTCGTCAAAAGAAAGTGTGGCACTGGGTGAGACAACGGCGACTTTAGGGAAGTCTTTTTTTGGTGCAGGGACTTCCAGCAAATCCTTACTGGGAATCCACCCTTTGTAGCCAGCACCCTTTTCTACCGGCTGTGTAGGCACGAGAACCTGTGTCCACTCACCCGTTTTAGCAAGCACCTCAACTTCTTCACCATACAACAACTGGGAATCCACCAGCTTTTCCCGATACAAGGTCATGGCGGAATCCGCTGTTAAAAAATACGGTTTTTCTGCGGCTTTATTTTTGATTTCTGCAAGGACAGCATTATTTTCTGGCTGTTTCCATAAAAACGTTTGGGGAACTTGGACTTTTTTCACTTTTTCACCTTCTACCTATTTGATTCCTAGACCAACGCCATCTGTTAACGCTAAATTCCCGGGACGAATGTGCAGGCCGCTTTTTTCTGCCAAATCGGCAGTTTGCTGCCACATGAACGGTACATCCAAATCACAATAAGCCATGTCTTTCATACCGACTGCGAAATGGGCGGCGGCAGCCATTCCGCCATAGCCTTCGATCATGGAACCCACCATGCAGGGAATCCGATAGTGTTGTGCCAATTGAAAAATTTGGATGGCTTCTTTGATGCCGCTGCTTTTCATCAGCTTGATATTCAATAGATCACAGCACTGTTCTTCTAGCAGTTTTTTTGCATCGGTAAAGCCAAATAAACTTTCATCTGCCATGATGGGAATCGTGGAACGTTCTGTCACATATTTCAGTGCAGCAAAATCATGTGCTTTCACCGGCTGTTCTACAAAATCGATTGGAATATCCTGCCATTCAGCTAAAATTTGGACCGCCTCTTCCTTTGTCCACCCTTGATTGGCATCAATACGAAAAGGAATTTTCCCTTCTAAAGCTTCATTCATACAACGGATCTTGGCAACTTCTTCTGCCACATCATCCAAACCCAGTTTGATTTTCAACGACGTGAACCCGTCATTGACCTTGGCAACCCCATCAGCCACCATTTTTTTCCGGCTGGCAATGCTGATGGTAAAATCAGTTGTCAGTTGTGGCGTATTTCCACCAAGGTAGCGATATAGCGGTTGTTTCGCCGCTTTTGCCAATCCGTCAAACAAAGCAATATCCATCGCTGCTTTGGGACTGGTTTGACCGGTGACCAATTGCTTCATTTCGTCTAAAATTGTCAGCTCTCCATCAACTTCTTTTCCAATTAGAAATGGGCTAAAACTTTCGTTAATGGTTTTTAAAATCGATGCTTCGGTGTCTCCGGTAATTGCTTTTGTCGGCGCGGCTTCCCCGATACCAACCACCCCGTTGTCAAAATAAATCTTTACTCGAATCACATCCACTGCATTGACTTCCCGCAAGGCGGTTTTAAAAGGTGCATTAAGTTGAATCGGGATGAGTTGCGTTTTTATTTCTTTGATTTTCACTTGCCATGATCTCCTTCTTGTTACTCGACGTAGGCCCATTTATAGTCATACTGAGCACCTGCCGCATGGGTTACGATTCCCTTGATTTTTTCTGAACGCAAATGGGCTTCTGTTGATTGATAAATCGGAACGATACCCATATCTTCATTTAAAATCTGATCAGCTGTCAGTAAATCCTGCCAGCGGGCAGCTTCGTCGGTAGCATCCGCTAACGAAGCTGATTCAACAGCTTTATCATAGGCTTTGCTGGAATAATCTCCTCGGTTATAAGGGCTACCAGTCACAAATAAATCAAGGAAAGAACTTGGATCGGCATAATCGGCCACCCAGTTGTTCATCACCACTTCAAAATTCCCGCTGTTTGCCCGTTCAAGCCGCACACTGATGGGGACAGGATTTAAATCGATAGTTATTCCCGGTAATTTTTCTTCCAACTGTCCTTTGATATACTCCGTAATTTTTTTGGTTGAATCCACATCAGAAGAAAGAAGTTTGAAGGACAATTTCTCAATACCCAGTTCACTTTTGGCTTTTTCCCAATAAGTTTGGGCTTGTTTTTCATCGTAGCTCAAGGTTGCCTTTGTGTCTTCAGTAAAATCAGCTTTGGTTTCTGGATTCAAGGACATTCCACTGGGAACAAAACCGGTAGAGGCAATCGAGCCGTTGCCTAAAATATTCGTGACGATACTTTTACGGTCGAGAGCATAGGAAATTGCTTTTCGAACATTGCTGTTTTTAAAAGGAGAATCTGGCGTTGCTTGATTGAATTCCAAATAAGTGGTCGAAGCGATGGGCAAAGAAACATATTCCGGATCCTTGGCTTTTTGTCGGGCCAATTCCCCATTTAACGTCACGTCTTCTGCCTGTCCGTCATTGAAAAGATTCAAGGCGGTGGAGGCCTCTTTGACCACTGTATAATTGATTTCAGTCAATTGGACCGTGTCGGCATCCCAATATTCCTTATTTTTTTTCAGTGTCCAATCTGTATCTACCCCTGGTCCGTCAAAATCCGTCAAAACAAAGGGACCATTTGAAACCAATTTTTCGCTAGTAGCGGCATATTGATCGCCATATTCTTCAATAACGCCTTTATTTTGTGGAAAGAAGGAGGGAAAAGCCAACAAATATGGAAAATACGGTGTTGCCTGCTCCAATTGAATTTCTAAGGTGGTATCATCCAAGGCTTTGATACCTAATGTATCCAATTCCGCTTTTCCTTGGTTGATGGCATCGGCATTTTTAACCGAGCTAAACATGAAGGCATACTGTGACGCCATTTTTGGATCGACGGTTCGCTGCCAGCCATACACATAATCTCCAGCCTTGACTGGATCGCCATTAGACCAATTGGTATCCCGCAAATGAATCGTATAGGTTTTTCCATCGGTCGAAACCTCCGCCATTTCTTTGGCACCTGCCGGTTGCGGATTATTGTCTTTATCTAAACGGTAAATGCCTTCATTGGTATTATTCAAAATTCCAAAACTGATTGTATCGGTAACGACAGAAAGATCGGCAGACGTCAATTCAGTAGGTACCGTTTGACTGAAAATCTGTTCACTTTTTTTATCCTTACCGGCTTCTTTTTTTTGTCCACAACCTGCCAAAAACAACGTACCTATGACACCAGAAACGATTACCTTAGCCCAAATCCCTTTTCTACTCATCTCATCTTCTCCCGTCGATTTTTGAATTTTCTAAAAATTTGTTAGTTGAAGTTTAGCCGACCCCTTTCTGCTTGTCAAACAAAAGCTCACCCCCGCATGTTACTTGAACCCTTGTCTGACGTGTTGTTTCATGTTTCGGCTTGTTCATTTTTTCACTTTTATAAAACGGTTGCATTTCGCTAAAAAATAAAAAAATACACGTTTATTTTTGGCGAAAAATAACGAGAAAAATCATTAGATTTGTGAGAAACGCTTTTTTCGTGCATACTAGTAAGGAAAGCATTAATTGGAAATAGTAAAAATAGAGGTGAGAGACGTTGATTGAATTTCAACATGTAACAAAAATTTACAAGGGCGGAAAAGTAGCCGTCGAAGATATTAACCTTTCCTTTGAAAAGGGTGAGTTCATCTGTTTTATCGGAACCAGCGGCAGCGGAAAAACTACCTGCATGCGGATGATTAATCGAATGAACGAACCGACCAAAGGAAAAATTTTAATCAATGACAAGGATATCCAAGAGATCAATCCTGTTGAATTACGCCGGAAAATCGGTTATGTCATCCAAAATATCGGATTGATGCCCCATATGACGATTCGGGAAAACATTACACTGGTACAAAAATTATTGAAGGTCAGTGATGATGAGCGGAATAAAACCGCAGAAAAAATGATCGACTTAGTGGAACTGCCGCGGGAAATGCTGGATCGGTACCCAAATGAACTCTCTGGTGGTCAGCAGCAGCGGATTGGTGTTGTTCGGGCATTGGCAGCCAATCAAGATATCATGCTGATGGATGAACCTTTCGGCGCGCTTGATCCCATCACTCGGGACTCCCTGCAAGATTTAGTCAAAGATTTACAAGAACGTTTAGGGAAAACGATCGTCTTCGTTACCCACGATATGGATGAAGCATTGAAATTAGCAAACCGGATTGTCATCATGAGTGAAGGCAAAGTAATCCAGTTTGATACACCGGAAAATATCTTACGCAATCCAGCAAATGAGTTTGTTGAAGAACTAATCGGTGAAGACCGACTCCTTCAAACCAAGCCGGACGTCACCACAGTCGGCGAAGTGATGCTGAACACAGCCATTACCATCACCCCTGAAAAATCCCTGCAAGAAGCCATCCGTTTGATGCGCGAAAAACGTGTCGATACCTTGCTGGTCACCGATAACTCGAATATTCTTAAAGGCTTCATCGATGTAGAAACTCTTGATCGTAAACGCAGCAAAGTTTCCAGTGTTGGCGATATTTTAAATAAAGATGTTTTCTATGTGAAAAAATCAGCATTGCTGCGTGATACCTTGCAACGGATTTTAAAACGCGGGTTGAAATACGTGCCGGTAGTGGACGATCAAAATCGCGTGGTGGGTATTTTGACCCGTGCTTCCCTTGTTGATATTGTTTATGATGTTATTTGGGGTGAGGAGAATACCCTTAGCCAAGCGGCAGAATCAACGAAAGAGGAGGCCTGATTTTCATGGCAGATTTCTTTTCTACTTACGGTCCCCAGATTCTAGCCCGAGGTTCCGAACATCTGTATATTTCTGCTTTTTCATTGGGGCTGGGTATTTTGTTGGCCGTTCCATTAGGCGTGCTTCTTACACGACTGCCAAGAGTTGCCAGCGTAGTAATCAGTGTCACCAGTGCATTGCAGACTGTTCCATCTTTAGCATTGCTTGCTTTGATGATTCCCTTTTTCGGGGTTGGTAAAACACCTGCGATCATCGCCCTCTTCATTTATTCGTTATTACCGATTTTGCGGAATACCTATATCGGGATGAAAAATGTCGACAGCAATTATCGAGATGTCGCCAAAGGCATGGGAATGACCAATATCCAATCCATTTTAAGTGTGGAGTTGCCCATCGCTACACCGACCATCATGGCGGGAATTCGGTTAGCCGCAGTTTACGTTATCGCTTGGGCAACCTTGGCTTCTTACATCGGAGCTGGCGGCTTGGGTGATATGATCTTTAGCGGATTGAACAACTATCAACCGGATTTGATTTTTGCCGGAACGATCCCGGTAACGATTTTAGCCTTATTGGCAGATTTTTTACTCGGACTTTTAGAAACACGCTTGACTCCTAAAGCGTTAAGGGAGGCAGACGAATGAAACGAAAATTAAAACAATTCCTTTTGGCTTTCAGCACAGTGCTGTTACTGGCTGGCTGTTCCTTGCCGGGGCTTTCATCAAATGCGGATGAAAACACAATCGCAATTACTGGTGGAATCACGTCGGAGTCACAAATTCTGGCAAGTTTAGTTGCCGGAATGGTGGAACATTATACCGATAAAAAAACCACAATCATCAACAACTTGGCTACTACTACCATCAATAACCAAGCGATGATGAACGGGGATGCACAAATTTCGGCTGCCCGCTATACCGGGACCGATTTAACCTCCACTTTGGGAATGGACCCGGTAAAAGATCCCAAAGAAGCTTTCAATATAGTGAAAACGGAATTTGAAAAACGCTACAATCAAACTTGGTTTCCTTCCTATGGCTTTGATAATACCTATGTCTTCTTAGTTCGTAAGGATACTGCGGAAAAATACAATTTAAAAACCGTCAGCGATTTACAGGACGTAGCGGATGAATTGGTGGCAGGTGTGGATACTTCCTGGATCACTCGAAAAGGGGACGGCTACGAAGGCTTTAAAGAAGAATATGGCTTTGCCTTTGATTCGATTTTGCCGATGCAAATCGGTTTGGTCTACGATGCGGTAGCTGCCGGAAAAATGGATATCGTTCTGGGCTACTCCACCGATGGACGGATCGGCAGTTATGATTTGGTGATGTTGGAAGATGACAAGCGTTTCTTCCCCCCTTATGATGCTGCGCCGATTGTTGACGATCAATTGTTAAAGGACACACCAGAATTAAACGCGGCAATTGAAAAACTTGCCGGAAAAATCGATACGAAACAAATGCAAGAGTTGAATTACGAGGCTGACAACAATTTGGTCGAACCAAGTATTGTTGCCCAAGAATTTTTAGAAAAAAATAATTATTTTGAAGAGGAGTGATGAGATGAATTTACAAGATATGAACTTGCTGGAACAATTTGTTTATTATTTTAGAGAAAATGGCGCCTATGTATTCAGTCAATTTATCCGTCACTTCTTGTTATCGATCTATGGAGTGATTTTTGCGGCCATCGTTGCCATTCCCATCGGCATTCTGATTTCCAGAAGACGCCGCTTGGCAAACTGGGTGATTCGTTTTGCGAATATCATCCAAACGGTTCCTTCCTTAGCCATGATTTCCATTTTGATGATTGGCTTAGGACTGGGGGTAAATGTCGTAATTGTTACGGTCTTTCTTTATTCTTTGCTGCCAATCATCAAGAATACCTACACCGGCATGACTCAGGTGGATCGTAATGCATTGGATATCGGTAAAGGCATGGGTATGACGGCGTTCCAACGTCTTTATATGATCGAACTGCCTTTGTCTGTTTCCGTCATCATGGCGGGAATTCGTAATGCATTGGTGGTAGCAATCGGAATCACCGCCATCGGAGCCTTTGTTGGTGCCGGCGGTTTAGGAGATATCATCATTCGCGGAACCAACGCCACAGATGGTGCTTCGATTATCTTAGCCGGTGCACTGCCAACTGCTTTGATGGCAATTATCACTGATTGGGGCTTGGGGATCATCGAGCGTAAACTTGATCCTGCCAGCAAACGTTCTTAAGATTGAAGAAACAAAAAAATTCGCAGGGAATCCCGCGAATTTTTTTTGTTTTTATTTTTTCAAATGATAGCTGTATGTTCCCACTACGATTTTTTCCCGCCAAGAAAGTCGCAGGCGTAGACGCAAACTGGTTTGGTTATGCAAAATATTTTGCCAGCCTCGCCGTGGAACAAACTGCGGCACGATGACCGTTGTGGTGTAGTTGTGTTTTGCAGCATTCTTACTTACTAAATCTACATAGCGGATGATTGGATTTTCAATCGAACGATAGGAGGAATGAACGACTGAAAAGCGAACCTCTGGAAAACGTTCCTTGAATTCTTTTTCGATCTCCCGCTCTTTTTCGATATCTTCGTCCATAGAAACGTGCATCGCCACCACATAATCGCCAATCGATTGGGCATAATTCAACGCACCGACATTTACCCGAGTAACATTCCCCACTAAAACAATAACAGTATTGCCATCGTAGGTGTGCAACGCAACATCATCTTCCAAACGTAATTGCTCCGCAACTTTTTTGTAATGGTCATGAATTTTATAAAAGATCAGCAATAAAATTGGCATGATGATGAAGAAAGGCCAAATGTCTCCTAAACGATAGGCAAATAAAATAATAATGATCGCGTAAGAAATAAATGCCCCGACAATATTGGCAATCGATTTTGACAGCCAGCCTTTTCCTTCCTTGTGCCACTTGATGACCATTCCGGTTTGTGATAAAGCAAAGGGAATAAACACCCCGATGGAATAAAGCGGGATCAATCGTTCCGTAGATCCTTGGAAAATAAACAACAACACGATCGAGCCGGCTGCCAATGTCATGATCCCATTGGAATAACCTAAACGATCCCCGCGATCTTGGTACATATGCGGCATGAATTTATCCTTTGCCAAATTATAGGCCAAAACCGGAAAAGCGGAGAACCCAGTGTTGGCAGCGACCGCTAAAATCAGTGCTGTCGTAAATTGTAAGGCGTAGAACATGAAGCCATGACCAAACACGGCTTGTCCAATTTGTGACAACACGGTTACTTCTGTTTTTGGAACGATTCCGTACCAGTAGTTGATAAACGTAATTCCTACAAAGAAGAAACCTAAGATTGATGACATCAATGCCAACGTTCCCGCAGCATTTTTTGCCCGGGGTTTTTTAAAGAAAGGTACCGCATTACTGATGGCCTCCACCCCGGTTAAGGAAGAAGAACCAGAAGAAAATGCCCGTAAAATCAAAGCAATCGAAATCCCGGGAATTGTTGCACCAGGCAAAGCTGTTGCCTGTAAAGGTTGTGCACCGGTCACAATATTAAATAAGCCCACCAGAATCAAAATCGTAATCACAGCAATAAAGGTATACACCGGCAGCATTAAGAAGCTGGCGGATTCCCGCAACCCCCGCAAGTTCATCATCATAATCAATAAAACGATGATTACCGAGATTGCTACTTGATGATGATACAGCGCCGGTATCGCCGACGTGATGGCTTCAGCACCAGCAGAAACCGAAACTGCCACCGTCAGCATATAATCGATCAATAATGAGCCACCAGCAATCAGACCAGCATTTTTCCCCAGATTCTCGCTGCTTACAACATATGCTCCCCCGCCATGAGGATAAGCATGTATGATTTGTCTATAAGATAAGGTTAATGAAATCAATAAAATAATAACAAAGGCGGCAATTGGCAATGAATACCAGATAGCGGCTGCCGAAAGAGCCACCAACACGACAACAATTTGTTCTGTACCATAAGCGATAGACGACAAGGCATCAGAAGATAACAACGCTAAAGCGGCAAAGCGACTTAATTTGTGCTCATCATTTTCAGCCGATTTCAGCGGACGTCCTACCAGCAAACGTTTTAAATATTCCACTTTTCTCCCTCCAATATTCTTTACACAAAAGACTGTTTTTTCCCACAGCCAAGACTGTATGCTACGCTTCCCTCTTGAAAATGTCAATGAAAATCCGCAGAAAAAACCTTTCATTTTTGAAAAAAAGAATTCTCCCGATACAAGCAAAAATAAAAATCGTTAATCGAAAAAAACAAGCTGAAAATCATCCGTTTCTCACGTTGATTTTCAGCTTGTTTTTATTAATGGAAGAAATGGCTTTCTTTGGAAACCTTCGCCAATTTTCGCGTCATTTCAGAAAGATAAGGATAAACGAATGTTCCCAACAATCCAAATACTACGAACAATGCGACCATAATCAAAATATTGGCTGTTGCATTTGGCCAGTAGATACCTCCTGCCGGCTCTCGCAAAAGGTTGACTGCGTGAGTGAAAGGCAACAAAGGATTGATAAATTGGAAGAATTTACCGGATACTTGAATCGGATAATTTCCACCACCACCAGAAATCGACAGCACCAGCAAAATAATCGCAATTCCTTTACCAATATTGCCGAAAAGGGCTGATAGAACATACACAATCATCATAAAGGCCAGCCCGACAATCAAAGCAAAGAGTACCGCATAGAAGGGATTATGAACATCTACTCCCAACAAGAAATAATTTCCCAATGTAACAATCAAGGCTTGGAAAAGTGCCATCGTCAAAAAGGTCAACATCCGCGCTGTAAAGGTTTCACGTTTGGTGTATTTCTTTTTGTCCGAGCCTTCCAAATGAAACTCCGTAGTTGCTACACTAGACAGCAGCAATGCACCTACCCATAAACACAGTGCCGTATAAAAAGGTGTACTTGCCGAACCGTTGTTGGCAATAGGATAGATTTGATTGGTTTGCAATTCCACCGGTTTGGTAAAGAAATCACTCTCTTTTTGAGCATCCAGTTTCAATAGTTTAATAATTTCCCCAAGATCGACTTCCTCTTCTCCTGCACGAATAGTAGTCGCAGCCTTATGAAGTCCGGTCTTCAAGGTAGGCCAGTCATTATTGATTAATTCTACGGCGGCATTTAATGCTGATTCAACTTCCGGTAGTTTTTCATCCACCATGTTCATTGTTGAAGTGATTTCTTTTTTCACTGTTGGCCAGTCGTTTTCAAGAAAATCAGCAGCAAGACCTAATTTTTGTTCCAAAACAGGCAATTCATTCTTATATAAATCGGCACCTTTATTGATGCCCTCCACGATTTCTGTCATATGCCCATTCAACATCGTATTAGCATCATGGACTTCCTGACGAATCGCAGGCATATCTTTTTGGTATTTTTCTAATAAGCCGATGGCATTCGCAACCGTTTTTTCAGTAGCATTCAGCAGAGAATCGAAATCAATTTTTTGTGCTTTTTCCAATGCATCTTGTGCTGTTGACAAAGCGGCTACTAATTTTGTCAAAATATCACTCACGGTTTTTCCAACCGTGTCAACATCAATGCTGTCAACAAACGTTGCCACTGCAGTTGCGGCAGATTCAATTTCTCTCAGATAATTTTGAATAGCGGTACTATTTCCATTTTTTATCAAACCATCCAATGTTGTTAAACGTCCAGATAAGTCTCCCAGCAAATCATTGGCGTGATTCAATTTTTCGATGATTCCTTGCAAGGACTGATTTCCAGCCGCTTCTTGCAGTTGGGTCAGAAAGGTCACTAAATCGGTAATTGCCGTTTGTTGACGGGCAATGTTGTCTTTAAAATCTTGAATAACCTGACTGATATGTTGTTTTTCGACGTCTGTCAGTTGATTATCCGTTAACGCTTGATTGATACTGCTTACGATGGAGGAGGTCGTCGTAGCCACTTGGCTAATAGCATTTAAGGTTACCGAAACGCTGGAAGTAATACTTGGGATTGCTTCTTGCAGCTTCGTTGCTCCTTCTTCCGTTGTCGCAGCTAACTGATCTGCTTGGTTTCCTAATTTTTTTATATCAGGAAGGATTGTTTGGACTTGTTGAATAATCTCCAACCCAGATTTGGCTTCGCTGATTCCTTCAGTCATGGTTTGTTCAATGTCATCAAAGTCGGCATCGACTGCTGCCAATTGTTTGCCGGCATTTTGGATTTCAGGAATTTTTTCCTGCAAAGTCAAAATAATGCTTGCCTGTTTTTTTAATTCCGGCATTTTTTCATTCAATGCCAGCAGCTTGTCACCCATTTCATCAACTTTTGGCACATAATCGACAAATTCTTCGGCTTTTGCGATTTTTTCTTTAATCTCAGGCATTTTTTCTTGCAGTTCAACAACTTGTTTCGTGTAGCCGTCGATGGTATCGATGTTCTCATCTGTTTCCAAAATCAGATTTTTCACTTTGTTGATGCTGACCAGATTTGAATCAATGTCATACCCGATTTCATTGAATACCTTTAACAGGGTGGAACTGGCTGTCTTGATAAAGTTTTCTGAAATCTGGTCCTGTAAGCTAGAAGCCCCTTTATCTGTAATTTTAGGAGCGATGGCATTGATTTTTTCATTGATATAATACTCGATTTTTGGTTTATTGATCTCTCCTGAAACAAAGCTCAACAAATTCTCCGAAAAATCCTTCGGCAGATAAATTCCGGCATAGTATTTCCCGGATTTTACCCCTTCAGTCAACGCTTTTTTAGAATCAACAAACTGCCAACCAAGCTGTTTATTGTCGTGGAGTTCATCAAGAACTTCTTTCCCAATGGCGATTTCTTTTCCTTGAAAAGTCGTCGACTGATCGGCACTATAAACCGCAATCGGTAGCTCTCCTGTATTTGAATACGGGTCCCACAAGGCTTTAATGTTGAACCATGCATAAAGAGAAGGCAAAATGGCCAACGCAATGATTAAAAAGGTTGCCATAGGATTTTTAAAGATTCGTTTCCAATCTAATTTGTATAAGTGCAATGTGTTTTTTATATGATTCATCTATCTCATCCTTTATTTTTTCCAGCTGTCATACTGTATCACGAAATTTAGATCATTCCAACTTTTCCCAATCACCGGTCAAAATTTTTTTGACAATTTAGGAAATCTGTCAAAGATGAAATCCTTTTCAAGTTGTTTCTTTTGCTGATTTCTTAAGACTTTTTTTACTTTTTCTGCTGTTTTTTTGACAGTCGTTTTTAGGCACTCGTCTCCTGCCAATTACTCATTTTTTGAAGGCAATAAATCGGTCGTTCTGAAAAATCAATTCTCCCCGCTCCGGTCCTTGATGCTGCAAAAATAGTTGGTAGGGAATCTCTAAGCGAATCTCCTGCTCAGCTACTTGGAAGATTCCATAATAACGAGAAAAATTTTCTGTTTCCGGCTGTTCCTCCGTTGCTGAAAACAGACAATAGATATGCTGCTCTGGTCCTTTTTTTAGCTGTCTAATCTTTTGCCAACTAAAAGCCAGCAGCAAGACTCCTGTTAAAACGACAACGGCTATCCCCATCATTTTCTTCCTTTCTTTTTTATATCTAAGAAAAAAGCTGAACACAAGTGTCCAGCTCTATTATGTATGTCTATCGACAAGAGCGTATTCCTCGATCCCCACGCTGATTCGCAAGGCGCGATCGACCTCTTCCATGATTTGAACATCAAGATGACAGACCTTATCTTTTAATCGACTTTTATCTATTGTGCGGATTTGCTCCATCAAGATCACTGAATCTTTGCCAATTCCTTTTTCCATCGCTTTGATCCCGATATGGGTGGGAAGCTTGGGTTTGGCCATTTTCGCCGTAATAGCCGCAATAATAACCGTTGGGCTAAAATGGTTGCCGCGATCATTTTGGATCACAAGAACCGGGCGAATCCCCCCCTGCTCTGATCCAATCACCGGAGAAAGATCCGCGAAATAAACATCTCCACGTTTCACCATCTCATTATCATCCTTATTTTGTATAGTTTCGAGGAACACGTTGGGAAATCGTGCAGGCAACTTCGTAATGGATCGTGCCTAAATGATCCGCAACATCCTGCATTGTAATTGTTTCCTGTTGGTTGCTGCCAATCAGGGTCACCAGCGTTCCTTCTTCAAATTCCTGCGGCAGACGAATCATAAACTGATCCATGCAAACCCGTCCCACGATCTCACAGCGCTGTCCTGCTACTAAAACGTAGAATCCCTGCATTTTTCTCAGCCAACCGTCTGCATAGCCGACAGGGACCGTACCGATCCATTCTGCTTCAGGAGTGACATAAGTTTCCCCATAACCAATGCCTTCTCCTTTTTTCAGGTGCTTTACTTGGATCAATTCCGAAGTCAGCTCCATTGCCGGTACTAAAGGATAGGTTTCTGTCAAGGCATGTCCGGAAGGATTTAAGCCATACATCGCGATTCCAAATCGAACCATATTGCCAATCGGTTCCTCATGCCACAAAGCCGTTGCACTGTTGCTGACATGCACGTAACGCGGCAGATGAGCCAATGGTTTCAATGCCTCTTGGAACCGTTGATTTTGCATTTGCCAATAGCTGTCGTCTGCTTGATCTGCTGTAGAAAAATGGGTGAAGATTCCTTCCCACAACATTTGGGGCTGTGCTTCGACAAAAGTCGCGGCTTCGTCAACTTCAGCCGGTGTCAAAAATCCGATTCGCCCCATGCCGGTGTCCACCTTGATATGAATCTTCAACGGATTTTTTACAGGAGCTTCCATTAATTTTTTTGCCGCAGCTTCAAGCCAATCCATCGTTCCAACAGGGAAGGAAAGATCGTATTCACTAACCACCGACAAATACATCACTTCAACGATGCCCAAAATCAGAATTGGTTCTGTAAAGCCCGCTTCTCGTAATTCAATGCCCTCATCAATAGTAGCTACGCAAAAACCGCTTGCTCCACCTTTTTTTGCAGCTTTCGCTGTTTCAATTGCGCCATGTCCATAGCCATTTGCTTTTACAACAGCAAACAAATCCTGTTCCTTGGGCATTCGTTTGCGTTCATTTGCCACATTTTCAGTGATTGCTGTTGTATGAATAATCGCTTGCGTGGGTCGATGGTATGAAACGCTCATCGAAAAACCTTCCTTCTACTCTTCTAATATAATCTGCGCCATCGCCGTCGTTTCAGTATGGGTAATACTGACAAAGACCTTGCCGCTAAAGGGGGACCGTGTCACGACCGGTGCGCCTGTTTGATTCGCTAAAATTTCTAAATCGTGAAAAGCTAATTTTCCGATACCGGTACCCCAAGCTTTTGAAAAAGCTTCTTTGCAGGCATACCGCCCCCCCAGATATTCGATCTGTCGTTTTATGGGCAACTGTGAAAAAGCGGCTTGTTCCGCTTCCGTCAGCACCCGTCGGATAAATTGAGGCTTTTCTTCAATAATTTTTTTGATGCGATGTAGTTCCACCGCATCAATGCCGATTCCTTTGATCATTCGGTTCGACTCCTTTTAAAACTACTCCCATTCTACCAAAATTCTTTTCAAAAACCATTAAAATACCTCTTGAAAACAAAAAAAGTAAGCAAATGATTAAATTTGCTTACTTTCAACGATTAGTCTTGGTTGTTGCGAATAACAAATCCGCGCTTTTTGTCGTTGCTGCGGCGGCTGTTTTTACGCGCGCCTTCTTTATTGCTGTTGTAGTTGCTCTTGTTTGGTTTACGGCCGCTTCCGCCACCGTTTCCATCATTGCGTCCACGATTGCTGCTGTTGCTGCGACGACCATTGCCGCCTTTATTGAATCCGCCTTTTTTGTTTTGAGGCAATGGACGTTCTGGCGTAATTTTAACCGGTACGGCATCAGAAGGATCTTTTGCGACTGTTTTTAACAATAAAGCAGCCAAATCTTGTGCTGAATAACGTTCCACTAAATCATCCGCAGCTTGCAAATATTTATCCAAGCCGTTTTCATCCATTTTTTCTTCAATTTGTTCCATAGCAGCCCCAAGTTGTCCTTTGAAGGCTTCTTTTTCGGTTGGTGGACGTAAAGGTGTCATCCGTTTTTTCGTTAGATTTTCAATGACATGCAAGTAGCTCATTTCATTTGGAGTAACAAAAGTTACGGAGATTCCGCCTTTACCGGCGCGTCCTGTCCGACCGATCCGGTGAACATAACTTTCAGGATCTTGAGGAATATCATAGTTGTACACGTGAGTGACACCAGAGATATCCAATCCACGAGCAGCTACGTCTGTCGCTACCAAAATATCTAAATGACCACTCTTGAAGGAACGCAAAACGCTCATCCGTTTTTGTTGAGAAAGGTCACCGTGGATTCCTTCTGCTTTGTAGCCCCGCGCTTCTAAACCGCGAGCCAATTCATCTACCCGGCGTTTGGTCCGACCAAAGACGATTGTCAATTCAGGGGTTTGAACATCGAATAAACGAGTCATAACATCGAATTTTTCAAATTCTTTTGCCCGTACATAGTATTGATCGATCAAGTCAGCAGTCATTTCTTTTGCTTTAATCTTGACATGTTCAGGATTATTCATGAACTTGACACCGATACTCTTGATTGCTGGTGGCATCGTTGCAGAAAAGAGCAACGTTTGACGTTTTTCAGGGACTTGGGCAATAATTTTTTCAATATCTTCTAAAAAGCCCATATTCAGCATTTCGTCCGCTTCATCTAGGACTAATGTTTCAACTGTTGCTAATTTCAATGTGTGGCGGTTGATATGGTCCAACATCCGGCCAGGAGTTCCCACAACGATATGTGGATGATCCTTCAAGCCACGGATTTGACGGCCGATATCTGCGCCACCATAAACTGCTTGTACGCGAATTTTTTTGTCTTTGCCTAAACGGAAAAGTTCTTCTTGTGTTTGGATAGCTAGTTCCCGCGTTGGTGCGATAACTAATCCTTGCAGGTCACGGTTTGTAGTATCAATTTTTTCAAGCATTGGTAAACCAAACGCCGCTGTTTTCCCAGTACCGGTTTGAGCTTGTCCAATAACATCTCTTCCGTCTAATGCAAGGGGAATCGTTGTTTCCTGGATAGGTGTTGCTTCTTCAAAGCCGGCACGCTCCACAGATTTCAACAATTCTGGTGATAAATCTAGTTCTTTAAATTTCAAATGTATCCTCCTAGGTAAGGTCGCACGTCACTCGCTTGCAGCAAAAAATAATTGCCAGAGTATCTACTACATGTCTGCGGGATTTCTCAAAAAAAATTCTCATCGACAGGCACTTTCATTTTTTGCAGGCGTTCGTACGCCATTTTTGTGAGCTTTCCGGATTTTCCGTTCGCTCTTTTTTTTGAAGCGTTCATCTTTTTCCATGTTCCCCGGAGATGGTCCCTACACATCCAGCAAACACTTCAACACCGAAAAATCCGCTTCTCGAAGGCATTAGAAAAGCCAAACGATTCCCGTTCGGCCTTTTATTATCATAAAAGCATTCTTACTTAATTGTATTCCAATTTTTACTTCATCTTTCGGCATTAGACAATTCTAACACATTATGAAATTTTCAGCAAGTTTTCAAATTATTTCTGCGCTTTTTGCAATTCTTCCACAACTTCGTTCAGACCCATTCCATTACTGCCCTTTAAAACAATCATATCCGTTGGCAGTAATTCTTTTTGGATTGCTTGAATCAACTGAGGTCTTTCTTCCTTAGAAAAATACTGTACCTCAACTTCCGGCAAATTGCTTTTCACTTCCTGCGCCAGAGCATGCATCTTTGTGCCGTAGAGAAAAACAACAGAAAAGGCAGAGGAAAGATGTTGGTACATTGCGGCATGCATCGCTGAAGAATCCGGTCCTAATTCCAACATATCCGCTAAAACAGCTAATTTCCGTCCTTCTGTCGCTAAATTTCCGACGGTATCTAAAACCAAGCCCATTGCGGTAGGATTGGCATTATAGACATCGCTTAAAATTTTTGCGCCATTACCGGCATGTAACCATTGGGTACGGTTTTTCGTCAATTGAAATTCTGCCAACCCTTTTTTGATTTGTTGAATAGTCAAACCAAAGTATTTCCCAATTCCATAAGCAATCAAGGCATTGTTGACATTGTAGCTGCCTAAAACCGGAATCGTAAATTCTTCACCAGCAATCTCAAAGGTTGTTTCCGTTGGTGTTTCTTCGATGATTTTTCCAGAGATTTCTCCTTTTTCACCAAACGTTTTCAGGGTTTGAGAAATTCCTGCCACCAATGGTTTTAAAAGGGGTTCATTTTCAGGAATCAGCAGTAATCCATCTTTTTTCAAGCCTTCAAGGATTTCTATTTTAGCTTTAGCGATTCCTTCTCGTGAACCGAGATTTTCAATATGGGCTTCGCCGATCAATGTGATTGCCGCCACTTCCGGATGGGCCAAATTCGTCAGTTCACTGATTTCACCAAAACGATCCATCCCCATTTCTAAAATCAGGATTTCGCAATCTTCCGGTGTATGAAAAACCGTGTAAGGCAACCCGATATCATTATTGTAATTGCCTTGGGTTTTATACGTTTTGAATTTTTGTGCTAAAACAGATTCTGTCATATCTTTGGTTGTGGTTTTGCCATTGCTGCCGGTAATGCCGACAACCCGGGGACCAATTTTTTTCAAATAATACTCAGCAAGTTTTTGAAAAGCCGCCAATGTATTCTCTACGGCAAAAACTGTCATCCCGTTGATTTCTGCCGATTCCTTTTTACTCCAAAGCGTCGCAATTGCCCCATTGTCTTTTGCTGCTTGAACAAAATCATGACCATCTCGCTCCCCGGCTAAGGGAATAAACAGTGCCCCCTCCGTGATTTTGCGACTGTCAAATTCGACGGTCGTCAATTCACGTTCGTCGCTGCTTTCCGGTAATCCTAATACCTGTGCAATTTCTTTGATTGTTAATTTCATCGTTCTCTCCTTTGACTAAAAAAAGGCACAACGAATTTTGTTGTTGTGCCTCATTGCTACGATTAGTAGAGGATTATTCCTCACGCCTGTTCATTCACATCTGTCAAAAATTGGTGCCGTTGTTTGAAACGATTCAACGCTAATTGGATCAGCTCTTCGATTAAATCGCCATATTGCAGTCCCATTTTTTCCCATAAAGACGGATACATACTAAACTGGGTAAAGCCTGGCATTGTATTCAACTCATTCAAAAATAATTCATTTTTGTTCGTCAGGAAAAAGTCGCATCGACTCAAACCGCTGCCGCCTAACATGATATAAGCATTTTTTGCAAAGTCCTGTGCTTTTTTCTGCACTTCTTCCGGTATCTCTGCCGGAATCTGCATCACAATATTGTTGTCGATATATTTAGAATTATAGTCGTAGAAAGCGACATCTTTAACGATTTCTCCCGGTACAGTCGTTCGAACATCTTCATTGCCTAAAATCGCCACTTCGATTTCCCGTGCTTCGATCCCTTGTTCCACGATTGCCCGTGTATCATAGCGATACGCTTCTTGCAACGCATTTTGCAATTCTTCCCGATTTGAAGCTTTTGAGATACCGACACTTGAGCCCATGTTTGCCGGTTTGATAAACATTGGATACAACAAGGTGCCTTCACACTGTTCAAAAATTTGTTTTGGATTTTCTTTCCATTGGTTTTTCAAGACCGGTACAAATGGCACTTGGGGAATTCCCGCTGCTTGTAAAATGTATTTGGTCATGATTTTATCCATTCCGCAAGCGCTTGTTAACACTCCCGCTCCCACATAAGGAACATCCAACGTTTCTAAAAAGCCTTGGATCGTACCATCTTCACCATTTGGTCCGTGAAGCAAAGGAAAAACAATCGTGCCTTCTTCCTTTTCGATTCCCGGTTGGATCACAGTTCCAGTAAATTCTCCCGAATCCCCATTTTCAGACCATGTTACATGCAACACGTCTTCTGATGTTGGTTTTTCCTCTAACAGAGGACCTTTGATCCATTTTCCATCTTTTGCAATAAAGATTAATTGTACTTGATAATATTCATAGTAGATTGCTTGTAAAACGGAATAAGCAGATAAGATGGATACCTCATGTTCCGCACTGCGACCGCCATATAATAAAACGATTTTCAAACGTCTTTCCTCCTGTAACTCAGAGTTATTTCTCATTTGATTCTTTCACATTTTAGCACAAAATAACGAATGGGAACAACCAAATTGAAAAAAGCGCTTTATTTCCACCTTGTTCAAATGGTGATGAGTTGTAAAATTATCACTTTCTACTTATGATTGAGAAAAGAGACAAAAACTACGCCTACCAGCAAGGAGGTTATCCACATGACCACTACTCCCCAATCAAAAAGCAAACGCCTGAAAGAAATTTTGCGGGTCTTTATGAAGTATCGGGTAGTGCAAAATTTAAGCCAGCAACAAAATCCCCAAGAGGTTCGCCGTGCCTTTGAAGAATTAGGTCCGACATTTATTAAAATCGGGCAAATGCTTTCCGTACGAACTGATTTGTTGAATCCTGCTTACCTGCAAACCTTTAAATCTCTGCAAGACAATGTTCCCAGTGATGATTTCTCCGAGGTTAAACAATTGTTGGAAAAGGAATGGTCTTTGCCGTTAGAGGATATTTTCACTTCTTTTGATTCGGTTCCCTTCGCCTCTGCCTCAATTGGACAAGCTCACAAAGCAGTATTAAAAAGCGGACAAGTCGTGGTGGTAAAAGTACAGCATCCCGGGATTATCGAAGCAATTGCTGTGGATCTGGCACTTTTTGAAAAAGCACTGCCGCTGATTAAATTTATTCCAGAAAGCAATGTCGTCGATATCAAAAGCGTATTAAAAGAGGTGCGGCATTCTTTGGATAGCGAAACCGATTTTTTGAAGGAAAGTCAAAATGCCGAAGAATTTTACAAAAAAAATCATCATTGGCAACAAGTTGAAGTTCCCAAAGTCTACCCGGAATATTGCACGAAAAAAGTGATTCTGCTGGAATGGATGCCCGGAAAAAGCATCCGCTATCTCTTAGAGGCGGAAGCAAATGAATTTGCTTATTCCAACGTCACTAACCGACAAATGAAAAAAGAGTTGGGTTTATTGCTAGTGGAAAGTTTTATGAAACAAATTTTTGAAGACGGCTTTTTCCATGCTGATCCTCATCCCGGCAATTTATTTCTCCATCTGCTCACCCCAGACGAAGCAGCCCATTCCTTTGTCAATAAAAAGCGGGTTGGTGTGTTAGGCGGAGTGGATTATTCCTTAAAATGGCAAGATACCAGCGAACTGCCTCCGTATCGACTGATTTATCTGGATTTTGGGATGATGGGACGATTAAACGACAACCTCCGCTCACGGTTGGCAGATACCCTGATCGCTATCTATACCCAAGATTCCCAAGAAGTCGGTAAAGCTGTTTTGCGTCTTTGTAAAAAAGAAGGTTCCTTCAGCGAAGAAAAATTTTATCAGGAACTCGAAGAATTTTTGGAAAATTATTATGATTTAGCCATCAAAGAAATTGATTTGCAGGAAGTACTGGGAGAAGTCATCGCTATTTGTCACACCAACAATCTGCAACTGAACCAAGAAGTGACCCTCCTGATCAAAGCCTTCAGTACCTTAGAAGGTCTGGTGGAGGAATTAGATCCCTCTCTTTCTTTGATGGAAGTTACTCAGCCCTTTGCCCAAAAATATTTTCTGCAACGGATTGACTTGCAGGAATCAACGAAACGTTCTGCGCTGGATCTTTTAAAAGCCGGCAAAGCCTTACCCAAGCTACCGGATCGTACCCTTTCTGCGTTGGAAACGTTAATCCATGGAAAAGGACAAATCCGTTTGGCATTCAAAGAGCAGGAACAAATTTTGCGACGAGCAGAAAGAATGCTGCTGCAACTAGTGATAGGAATCTTTCTTTCCGCACTTTTAATTGGTTCTTCCCTGTTACTGACCAATACCGCCCAACAGCCTGAATGGATCACCCGCTTGGGCATCGGCGGCTATATTTTCGTTTTTGCGCTCCTCTTTCTGGCTCTTTTACGCCTGCTGTATCACTATTTTCGAAAATAAAAATCCTGAGCTTGGGACATAAGTCCCAAGAATCATAAAACAGACGACCGAAAATCGTAAAAAGAATTTTCGGTCGTCTGTTTTTTAGATTATTGGAAGAATCTTCCTTGGTTGCGGGCATGTTCAACCTATACTTCCTTAAATTGATCGCCATTAGTGCAAACCCAATCTCATTGTGTGTCTGCTGTTTTCCTCGAACAGAGAACCGAGTAAAACCTAAACAAGCCTTCAAATGTCCGAAAGCTGGTTCAACGTCAATTTTTCGTTGACGATAGATTTTACCGGTTTCTTCTTCTGAAAGTAGCTGTTGAATCGTTGCTTTAAAGTATTCCCAGTTCATGTTCTTTTGAATCTCACGATTCTTGTCACCCTTTGCTTTTGTACACTGGCTTCGAAGAGGACAATTCGAACAATCTTCACATTCATACCGTTTTAAATATCGTTTAAATCCATATTTATCTGTACGAATAGAATAATTGCGAAACCTCATTTTCCGTCCATTAGGGCAAAGAAATGTATCATCTAATTCTTGATACGACCAGTTTGCGGGAAGAAATGGGTTTTGTTTGAATTTTTTCTTTTGTTCTTTATGATACATGGCATAGGTAATGAGCGGTATCCGTTCATGGTCTTCTAAAATAGCTTGATAGTTTTCTTCTCCTCCATAACCAGCATCTGCGACAATATAGGTTGGTAGCTCAAAGAAACACTCTTTTAAGGTAGTTAAAAAAGGGCGCAGTGTTCGTGTATCCGTTGGATTTGAGAAAAGATCATAGCCTAAAATATACTGATTGTTTGTGGCAATTTGAAGGTTGTAGCCAGCTTTTAGCTGACCATTTTTCATAGGATCATCTTTCATGCGCATAAACGTCGCGTCTAGGTCGGTTCTAGAGTAGCTATTTCGTTTTCCTAGAATCTGTCTATGTCTTTGATAGGCAAGTTTTCTTTCTTTGAAGTCACGAAATAGTTTTCTGATCTTTTTCGGGATTTTCCGTTTCGAACGTAACGATTTTCGAGTCGTTCCATCTTCTTCTTGTGTGATTTTTTCTGTAAATTTATCAACAACATGCGTGAGGTGTTCTTCAATCTGACTTAATTCAGTTGGAGATAATTCATTTGTGGACTCGCGTTCAATTTCAGGAATAATCGTATTTTTTACCAATTCATCATAAAGAAAAGCTGATTTTTCAGTAAGCTTTTTATCAAAGTTATCAATCGATTTTCTCCAAACAAAGGTGTATTTATTGGCATTTGCTTCAATCTTTGTCCCATCGATAAAAATGGCTTCTTCATCGATCAATTGTTCCTTGACCAATTGGCTACGGAACTGAACGAAGCACTCCCGAAGGAGTGTGTTCACCAAAGGATTCACACGGAACCGATTAATTGTTCGATAACTAGGTTGATAACTTTGCGTAAGCCACATCATGCGAATACTGTCTTTCGTCAATACTTCAATCTTTCGACCAGAAAACACGGATTGTGTGTAGGCACATAAAATCATCTTCATCATCATTTTTGGATGATAGGAAGAAGGTCCCATTTGATGATGAAAGGGAATGAAACGCTGTTCGGGAATACTTTCAATTAACTCATCAATAGCGAACGCAATATCATTTTTTTCTAACTGAAAACTAAAATCTAGAGGAAGAACGACTTGATTTGTGGTATAATTTTTAAACATAAGAACACCTCGCTTTTTTATTTGTTTAGTCACTTTTATTTTAGCAAAGGTGTTCTTATTTTAATACAAAAAAATAATCCAGATGCCAATCAATTTGACTGGTATCTGGATTTTTCATTAGGACTTATGTCCCAAGCTCAGGATTTTTTTATCTTTTTAACTGCAAAAATTGACTCAGCTGCTGTTTAAAGTGCTGGCGGTCTTCTAAGGTGAAGGGTTTTGGTCCCTTCGTTCGCTTGCCAGCTTTTCGAATCTGAGCACCTAGATACCGCTGCATCAACAACTCATCAATGGTTTCTATTTGATATTCTTTGCCGCTATGGTGAAACACATGGGCTTTTTTTCCCAAAACAAGCGAAGCCAGACCGTAATCTTGCGTAACCACGACATCTCCTGGCTGGATTTCCTTCACGATGCGATAATCTGCACGATCTGCTCCTTTATCCACATAAATAAATTGAACAAAATCCGGGTATTCTTTGCGCGTATAATGATCCACACTAGTAACGATCAAAACCGGCAAATCATATTCTCTACCTAATTGAATTACTTCTTCTTTTACTGGTGACCCATCTCCGTCAATGACTAAACGCATTTTTTTCACACTCCTGTTTTAAGTATGACGGAAAAAAGCGATTTTTTCAATTATTTCTCCGGAGTGATATAGGGAAGAATGTCCGTTGTTACGCCAACCGATGATCCTTTGATAAAACTGGCATCCACTAATCCGGAAAAATTCTTTGTTTGCCCAGTGACCACGACTCCTTTGATCGGCATCTCAGCAAATGATTTTCCTTTGGCTTTTTTCAAGAAGGTTTGAATACTGGCAATTTTTTTCCCTTTGTCGTATTCGGTCAAATTTTTAATAAACGTTGAAAATTGATCTTCCGTTGGTATTTCCTCTTCTAACTGAAAGCCGAATGGTTGCTTCGAGCCGCTTTCTTCAAATAAATAAAGCCAAACGACAGTAAGTGTATCTGGAATTTTTTCTTGAATGTCCGCATAGGTATAGTTTTTATCGAAGGTCAATGCCACTTCTGCCACCTGATCTTCTAATTTCGCTAAATCTGCAAGTTCATCGGGATAAATTTTCTTGTCTCCTTCATCTAATGAGAAAACAGCTTGCTTTTGCTTTGTTTGCTTATCATACGCATAGGTTTCCCCTTTTCTTCCCGGTACTAGATCATTGTAATCTAACTCCCAGTTGAACAAAGAATACGAACTCATCAATGTACTCCATGGAACCAGATACCCATTTATATTTTTTGAACGATGGGTCACGATGGTTCCTCCCGTACTGCTGGATTGCCCCAGCACCCGAGAATCCACATTGACATTTGGTTCTGCTACCATATTGTGCAAAACCAGTTCCTGATCCAATTCCTGAGAATTCCTACCAGCAAAAAAATTTAACCCCCGATATCCACCGATTAATACCAGTAAAGCTACCCCCAATGAAATAGCAATGATTTTAAGGGTCTGCTTCCGCTTAGCTTTTTTCAGTACCTTTGTTAAATCCATTTTTCTCCCTACTTTCTTTGATTTTTTTACGAAGCCTGAATAATTGTGTTTTCACACTTTCTGGTTTGATATGAAGAAATTCGCCGATTTCGTTTAAAGAAAACCCATAATAATATTTCAAAAGCAGCAATTCTTGATTTTCCTTGGATAACGGCTCTAAGAGATGTTGCAAGGTTTCTTTGTCAGCGATTGTTTTCTCCATCGCTGGATCTTCTTGAGGAATATCAATCGTCAACGACTGAAATCGATTTTGCTTTCGATACAGATCGATTGCATCATTCAGTGCAACTCGAAAAAACCATGGTCGCAGTGTGTCTTCTTGGATAGAAGGCAATAGTGTATAGATTTTATAAAATGTTGTCTGAACAGCATCTTCTGCGTCTTCTTTCGTAAAGCCTTTCTTTTTAAGTATTCCCAGTACTTCTTCCCCCAACTCCAACAGATATGCATCCAATGCATCGGTTTGCTTCACCTCTTCGCCTCCTTCACCCATACAACGTATTATCTGCTCCAAAGTATACCGTTTTTTCAAAAAAAAAACCGTCCCTCATAAAAAAGGAACGGTTTGTTGCTTAAACGAGCGCCAACTCGCTGAATTCTTTGTCTTTCAATTCGTACACCACATCGCAAGCTTTCGCAACTTCTTGTTCGTGTGTCACCAAGACGATGCATTTCTTTTGTTCATGGGCAATTTCTTGGAACAGTTTCACGATATCTTGCGAAGTTGTCTCATCCAAATTTCCGGTGGGTTCATCCGCAACGATCAACTCGTGCTCACAGCATAAAGCACGGACAATCGCCACTCGTTGCTGTTGTCCTCCCGAAAGAAGAGGTACTTTTTTTGTTGCCAATTCCTCCGAGATGCCGACCTTTTCCAAATTCGCCAGTGCGTAAGCTTTTTTATCTGCTTGTTGAGAACCAGCAATCGCCATTGCCGTCACAACATTATCCAATGCAGATAAATAGGGCAGTAAATTATATGCTTGGAAAACGATCGATACATCTTTTCTACGATATTCCCGCAATCCGATTTGCTTCAATGATTGGTCATTGAATGAAATCGTACCGGCTTTTGGGGTATCTAACCCAGCAATCAATGAGAGAAAAGTCGTTTTTCCTGAACCGCTGGAACCCAAGATTGCGTACATTTTTCCCGGTTCAAAGGTCAGTGAAACATTTTCAAAAAGCGGGCCTTCCGGTTCATACCAGTAGCTTAAATTTTCAGTTTTTAAGGTCATGATGTTCCTCCTTGTTCGTTTTAATGTATTAAATTTTCCTACAGAAAATTTCGTTTTATTCTCACGCCGTATATCATTCCACTAGACTTCTTGAAATAAGTGGAACTGACATCCTTGTTCGTTTTAATGTATTAAATTTTCCTGCAGAAAATTTCGTTTTATTCTCACGCCGTATATCATTCCACTAGACATCCTGAAATTAGTGGAACTGACATCCTTGTTCGTTTTATTGTATTAAATTTTCCTACAGAAAATTTCGTTTTATTCTCACACCGTATATCATTCCACTAGACATCCTGAAATTAGTGGAACTGACATCCTTGTTCGTTTTATTGTATTAAATTTTCCTACAGAAAATTTCGTTTTATTCTCTCGCCCTATCCCAGTATGAAACATAGAATGAGCGGAACAGACAGTCTACGAAATCAATATTTTTTTGGGATTCAAGCGTAAGATTCCTGCTGAGGATAGTAGGATTGAGAACATGCTGATGCCTAAACCAATTCCCGCCAAGCTTAAAATTTCCATTGGTTTTACGGCGATGTTCAACTCTTCCACTTCTTGACTGGACATCAAGCTTGAGACGCCCTTCATTTCACCTCGACCACCACTTGGCGCTTGTCCGCCAGGACCGCCTTCTTGTCCTTGCCCTGGGGTCTGTGCGGCAGTTGTGGTTTCACTTTGTTGTGCCAACAATTGATTGCCTACTGCATTACCGACAAGATTGCCGCTGACACTGGCGATTCCTAAAGCCACCACCATACAAACTACAATCTCGACAAAAAATTGCCAAATAACTTTTGCCCGTGATTCCCCTAAAGAAAGCAACACACCAATTTCATATTTTTGTTCGCGGATTGACATCATCACGATCAGTGTCAAAATAATTACACCGGCTGCAGCAACCAGTAAAACAATATTTTTAGCAAAGCTGGAAACATTCGTTAATGGTTGCAGCATTTGTTGGTACATTTGATCGTTGGTTTGCAGACTAAAGGTGTCCGTATCGATTAATTTTTCTGCTTCTTTAACAAAAGCAGCCATTTCTTGAGGATCTTCTAGGTTGTATACTGCTGAATCGATTGTATCTGAACTATCTTCGCCGTTTAAGTCATTGGCAAAAGTATAGGAGGCGATCAACGTATTTGCCGGATTCATGAAGTTGAATTTCATTCCCATACTATCGCCGGTCTCGCTGGTCTCGTAAATGCCTTTGACAGTAACTTCGGCATCTTCGTCCTCGCTGTTTTTAATTTTAAATGTATCTCCTACCGCCAATTCATTGGCATCCGCCAACGCTTTTTCAATCAAAACATTGTTGGTGCCTTCATCTTCGGTAGTAATGGCTTCTCCATCCACTAATTCTGCGGTACCGGAAGAAAAATCACTGTAAGAAGCACTGGTAGAAACGCCGGTGATTTGAAAATCTCCCTGACTTGTTTCCCCGCCGGGTGTCTGCATTCCGCCAGGTCCCCCCATTTGATTCTCGGTATCTGTGCTTTCCGTTTCTGTACTTTCGGTTTCTTCGCTGGAAATGGGTTCAATGCCCGTACTTTTATCCGCAGATGCACTGGATTCAAAGGAATAGGATTTCACACCAGCTAACGCTGCGATTTTTTCGGCATCCGCCAAATTGACCGGTGTCATGGAAAAACTACCCGGATCAGGTCGTTCACTCTCCGTGTCGCCGCTAGAAGAAGTTTCCTTTTGCTTAAACATCGATTCACGATTTACCGACAGAGTTACCGTTGCTCCCACACTTTTTTTGGCATTATTTACCGCTGTTTCTGCTGCACTGCGGATCGTCAATCCTGCCAATACAAAGATCAAGATCGCAGAAAAAACAGCAATCAGCAGCAGGCTACGTCCTTTTTTTGCCCAGATGCTTTGTAGCCCGCGTTTCATAAAATTCATTTCTGTTCCTCCCTAGCTAGTAGTTATAAGCCTCTTACGAATGCTTACGTGTTTAATTTGCAGTCAACACCGGTCTCAGCGAAAAAAATTTCCGCAACATTCGGCATTCTTGCTTTTCTTGTAGCAAGCGTATGTTTTTTTGCTTAACTGAAGCTTAAGAAACGAAAAAGAATGACTTTGATCGTTTGTTAAGATATCTTTATGGTAAAAATGGTAGAATAATCGAGAGGTGAAAGCGATGATCAAATTTTTAGTTATTGAAGATGAACAAGTTCTTTCCGAGAACATTAAAGAAATTATCTCCACCCTTGGAGAAGTCACGCAGGTCTACGATGGAGAAGAGGGCTTGTTTGAAGCCGAAAGCGGTGTTTACGACTTAATCTTACTGGATTTGATGTTGCCGGAAAAAAATGGCTATCAGGTCTTAGCAGAATTGCGCCAGAAAAAAATCATGACACCTGTGCTGATTTTAACGGCAAAGGATGGGTTGGAGGACAAAATCGAGGGCTTTGAAAAAGGTGCCGATGATTATTTGACCAAACCTTTTTATCGTGAGGAATTGATTCTACGAGTCAAAGCCTTGTTAAAACGTGCCTTGGGATTATACGACGAGAATATTCTCACTTTCGGTACTCTAACGTGCAACCTTGCCAACAATCAAGTACTTTACCAAGAAGAAGTTTTGCCGATCCAAGGAAAAGAATTTGAATTGCTGCTGTATTTTATTCAAAATAAAGGTGTCATTTTAACTAAGGAACAAATTTTTGACCGCATCTGGGGCTTTGACTCTGAAACAACCATCACTGTGGTGGAGGTCTATATGAGTCATTTACGGAAACATCTAAAGATCAGTGGAATGGATCAGGCGTTCAAAACTTTGCGCAATGTCGGCTATATGCTGCAAGAGCAGGAGTAGGAGTAGGCCTATGAATCGAGAATTATCGAAAAAACAACGTTGGCATTTCTTTGGCGTTAACGTCAGTGCCTTTGCGATCATTTTTCTGTTGTTGGGCTTTATTATCTTGCAACTGCTGAATCGTTCTGCCTATCGACAAACTGATGTATCCTTAGAGAAAATGGCGCAAGATGAACGACTGCTGCAAATGGAAATCGATCGTTTCCAAAAAGATGATCCCTTTTTAAATCAGACGATTGAAGAAGAGACCCGCAAGGAAAAACCTGCCGGTAATCGTTTCAACACTCAAGTTATCCTCTGGTCAAAAGATGGCGAGATTTTGAATAAAGAAGTTTTAGGCGGACGCTTCAATGAATTGCAGGCATTATCGCTGGACACCAGCAAATTAGATAAGATTCTGCCAATCACCGTGGCGGATTCGCAAACCACGACCAGCTTTCATTCGATTACACTGGCTGCCACAACCGACAGCGAAGTGGCCTATATTCAGCTTCTGGCAAATACCGATCAGATCAGTTCTTCCATGAGTACCTTCCGTTCGATTCTGATTATCTGCATGGTGATTTTCTGGCTCTTGTCGATTGCTTTAAGTTATTACATTTCCAAAATGAATATGAAACCGATTTGGGCAGCCTGGAAAAAACAACAGGAATTTGTAGAAAATGCCTCCCATGAATTACGGACACCGCTGACAATTATTCAAAACAGTTTGCAACGTTTGTTCACGAAACCAAACCACACGATTCTTGATGAATCTGAAACAATCGCACAGGCGCTGAATGAAACCCGACGGCTCACCGGCTTGACCAGCGATCTGTTGACAATTGCCCGCAGTGATTCCAATCAACTGGTTTTAAATAAAACTGCCGTCGATCCGACTGAATTTATCACGCAATTAGTGAAACCTTTTCAAGAAATTGCGGAGATGGAAGAAAAGCAATTCATTTTAGAAAATTATGCAACACAGCCGGTCCTCATTGATGAGAAAAAAATCCATCAGGTCTTAGTGATTCTATTAGACAATGCGTTAAAATATACCGAAAAAGGCAATAAAATCCTGCTGCAATCGGAATTTTCAAATGATATGTGGTTATTGGAAGTGAAAAATACCGGCCCTTCCATCAGTGATACCGACAAAAAGCAAATTTTTGAACGTTTCTATCGGGAAGACCGCTCCCGTTCAAAAGAAACCGGCGGCTATGGATTAGGGCTTGCGATTGCCAAACAAATCGTGACGGAGCACAAAGGTAAAATCAGCGTACGGGATTGGCAGCCTCAGGGAGTCGTCTTTCAAATCAAATTGCCAAAAGGAAAGTAAAAAACAAAAAAGGCTTGTAAGCTCTCTGCTTTCTTAAAGGCAGAATTCTTACAAGCATTTTTTTATCGAACCAAATCTGTTTCAGGTTCTGTCAGTAGACGGTCCACTTGTTCTCGAGTGGTTAGTGGAACATCTCCTTGGATTGTATGGGCTAGAACTGAATTAGCAATTGCAAAAGCAACGGTTTGTTCCAGTGACCATTTTTCGGCATAGCCTAATAAAATACCCGCTGCATACGCATCTCCTGCGCCAATCCGATCTAAGACGGTCAAAGGAAATACCGCTGATCGAACCGCTGTTTTTTCAGTAACTACATAGCCGTCGATTGCTTTTTGTTGATTGCTGATTTTTCGAGAAGTACCGGCAAACCAATCGATGCCGTACTCTTTGAGAAAAGCCTGAATAGCTAGAATTTCGTCTTCCGGACTTTGAAGCGCAGAACGTTCTACTCGCCGCAACAAATCGGTTAAATCACGAATTGCGCCAAAGACGATTGTGCAGTACGGCAAAATGGCTTCATAGCGTGCTTTCATGATTTCTTTTTTTCCCGACTCTTGGTTCAAGCTAGGACGGAAATTAAAATCAAAACAAACTTTCTTTCCTTTTTCGTGAGCAGTTTTTGCTAATTGGATTGCTGCTTCGGCGGTTTCTTCTGTTAAGCTTAAAGAAATACCACAGATATGCACCAAATCTACGGCTTCCACAAAGGATGAAAAATCATAATCTGCGGCTTTGGATAGCCCAAACGAACTGCTGATGCGATTTTGGTAAGTAACCTGCGTTGGTCGCGGACCATACCCCATTTCTGCAAAATAGGTTCCCATGTGCTGATGTTGGCTCACGATAAATCGTGTGTCGATTCCCAGCGCCTTTAAATTAGCTTTCGCCGCTTCGCCTAGCCGATTGTCCGGCAATGCTGTCAGCAAATAACTAGGCAGACCGAAATGAGCGAGGTTTCCCACCAAATTCACTCCCGTCCCGGTAAAAGCCATTCGCAAGCTATGGGTTTGTTCCAATAATAAGTGTTCCGGCGGTGTCAGCCGCAGCATGACTTCGCCAAATGCTCCGATTTTCATAGCCGCTCCTTTTATTTCAACGTATTTTTCATCATTTGTAGTAGTTTTTTCACGTCTTCAATTTTGGTATCGCCGGTTTCTTTGTCGATAATCGAGCTGTAAACATGAGGAATGATTTTCTTCACGCCAGCATCCACCGCAATTTGCAAAATTTCTTCAAAGTTTTCCAAATCAATGCCGCCGGTAGGTTCCAAATAAAAATCATATTTTGCACAGGCCTCAGCAACTGCTTGGTATTCTTCTTTATGTGCCAAGCCCTTCATTGGGAAATATTTAATCGAGCTGCCGCCCATGTCTTGCAATAATTTGATGGCTGTTTCGATAGGGACGATAGCTTCAGGTGCTTGCGAGCTTAGTGGTCCCGTAGCAATGTTGACGTAACCGACTTTGCCAGTAGGAGAAACCAACCCATTGATGATGGTGTCATCTTGCCCTAATAACGCCCGAGAAGTTCCTACGCCGGTAAATACTTGATTGACGTGTTGTGGCTGCAAAACACCAGAAAGGCGGGAAACCATTTGGCTTTGATTAGGATCACCGGCACCTAAACCAACGGACAAAGCGTTATTGGTTTCTGCTTGGTATTTTTTCATATCCTCAATCGCTGCTTCGTCGCTGGTATAATTTTTTGATAAAACGCCCAAAATCACATGCCCTTCTGCGGCTTCATAGCAAGCTTTGGCATTTTCTACGGAATTTGCTAAAACATTTAAACAAATGCGATTTTCTAAATAGTTCGGTGTTAGTGACATTTTTTTTGCTCCTCTACATGATTTCTTGTAATCGTTGAACGATTTTTTGTAATTCTTTTTCATTGACCGAACGTACATCGAATTCAATGATGCCGTTGTTGGCTTGGTATTCCCGTGTATACACGGCAGGATCCTGCGCTTTTAGTTCTTTGATTACTTCTTTTGCGGTTTTTTTACCAGTGATTTTAACGCTCCCTCGGTAAATATCCCGACCCGCTGCATCTTGAACAATTTTTGCTTCAGCTCCGGAAATTTCATTAATCGCTGCCACAAATGGCTGCAAGCGTTCCTTCATCGCCGTGCCCGCCTCGCTGCCATTTTTTAGATAATCTTCAACTGCTTGCGTAAATCCAAGAATATTGTCTTTACCGATTTTCATCGCTCGTCCGATACCTTTGCTTTGTAGACGAACCCATTCAACATATTCTTTTTTACCAATCACTAAGCCGGCACTAGGCCCTTCGATTGCTTTTGCCCCAGAATAAATCACCAAATCTGCGCCAGCTTGGATATATTTGAAAAGATCTTCCTCCGCCGCCGCATCCACGATTAATGGTAAATCATGTTTTTGGGCTACTTTTGCAGCTTCTGCCACCGTTAACATACTTTTTTGAACTGTATGATGGCTTTTGATATATAAAATCGCTGCTGTATTTTCTGTAATCATCATTTCGATGTGCTCTGGGGAACACATATTGGCATAGCCTGCTTCTACAACACGTCCGCCCCCTTGATTAACCATCACCTCAACCGGTGTGCCGTAATCCACATTGTGTCCTTTAGGCAAAATAATTTCCCGTTTTTGAATTTTTGTTGTGTAAGGATGATACAAATGGTAGCTGTCCCCTTTTCCAATCAATGCAGCCACTGATTGAGCGATTCCAGCAGATGCAGAAGAAACGATTTGAGCGTCCTCTACCTTTAATAATTCCGCCAAATACGCCCCCGTTTTAATCGCCAACTCACTCATTTCAAAAAAATGCTCTCCACCAAAACGCTGCGCAGCCAACACCTTTTCAGAAACCTTGGAAACGCCTAAAATCGTCATTCTTCCTGAAGCATTGATGACTTCTTTTAATCCAAATTTTTCGTAACTAGTTGTCATAAACAACTCCCCCAATAATCGTTTTAATCGGCTTGATTTGTTGTTTGGTTGTTCGTTTAAACCCATTGGAATCGATCAATTCTTTGTCTTCTTCGACCAATTCAAAGACAGTGATATCCGCATCAAATCCAGCTTCGATACGCCCTTTTGTCGTTAAATGGAAATTTTCTGCTGGTGCAGTCGTCACTTTTTCAAGAATTTCTTCCCAAGAATAGCCAACGACATGGAGTTTTTCCATGGTTGTCGCCATGTCAAAGACCGGTCCATTGGTGCGATTTCGTACATAAATATCCGTACTGATGGATTTGGCTTTCAGCCCTTCTTGCAATGCTGTTTCGGCAACCTGAAAATTAAAACTGTCTGTGCCATGACCGATATCGAACACGACACCTTTACGGTAAGCATCCCACGCAAAGTCCTTGATTTTGTTTGTTGTTTTATCTAAAATACCATTTGATTTTCCATTAAAACAGTGGGTCAACACGTCGCCTTTTTCCATTTTTGCCAAAACTTCTGATAATTCTGGTGGAGCGGAACCGATATGCACCATCAAGGGCAAATGTTCATTGTCTGCTTGAATTTTTTTGGCTAATTCTAGCGGCGTAATCCCATTGTTTCCAACAACAGATTTACTCATTCGTGCTTTGATGCCCACGATAAAATCCGGATAATCAATCAATGCTTGCTGAACTAGTTTTTCTTGTACTTTCGTCAAATCAGCCAATTCGTCCTGCTCCACAATCCCCCATTTGGAAATATTTACTAAAGCAAAGACATTGGTTTTTTTCTCACGGGTAATTTCATAAAAGTCCCCGATATTTTCTGCACCAGTGGTTCCCGCGTCAATCACGGTAGTTACCCCCTTTGACACCCCGATTTCATCAGGATAATCATAGTACAGATTCATTTTTTCATAGCAGTGGACGTGGTCATCGATCCAGCCGGCAGAAAGGTACTGATTTTCGCCAAGAAAGATTTCCCGCTTGGCTTCTTCCAAAATTTTTTCTGCAACTTGACTGATTTTACCGTCTTGTATACCGATTTCAACTGGTGCTTGATTCAATTCTTTGGCGTTGCGTATAATTAAGTCTAACATTTTCATTCCTACTTCTCTGTAAATTTGAATTTTGACCATGGATGAATAAAAGGTAAGAGCAGTTGTTCTTGCTCAGGAATGTGTCCCACTTTGTTTTTCCGTTCATCACGATGAGGCGTTAACACAACCTGCAACTCATTTTTGTATTTGCCAAAGCCGTCATTACCGATAACGATGTCCCCAATTTGAAATTCCTCTTGGTTGTCGTGAGGAGCATTGGCTTGGTTTTTATATTTTTTTCGTACTTCAGTGGAACGAATCACTTGATCGGTAATATCTCCCCGACGAAAATGTTGTTCCTTAAGCACGATTTCTTTCTCCACTTCATTGACTCCGGCAACAAATTCAACGGTAAATGCGGTTTGATAGCGATCAATTGCGCCTAATGCTTTTAATTCTTCTTCTGAAGCATATGCATTGCCGATAATTACATCATCGATCAAATTAGTGGCAAACAAATGTTTCGCTGCCACTTCCACCGGTACGTGTCGGTGCATTTCCAATGTAGGCAAGCCATCATTAATATCCCATGGTCCGATTTTTCCTGATTGAGAGGTGATAAATGCTGCTGTTCGAATACCTTGATTTTTAAAACGTTGGCTGCATTTTTCGAAAAAGTCGTAAGGCAAAGCTGTTCCTTCTTGAGGATAGAAATTGTGGCAACCGTAAAGAAAAGGCGTATTGGCTTGGTAGGTCAAAATATTATCCAAATAAGCCACATCATTACTCATATTCAACTCAACTGCAAGACCGTAAGGATTATACGTCAGCATTGCTTCTTTGTTGCCATCAAATCCCATATCCAAACGAATACCATCCGCACCCAATTCATGGAAGAAGGTCAAATCATCATAGGAAATTCCCAACTCAGAAAAAATATTGGGTGCCACATCCAAAATTGTTTCATAGCCTAATTCCTTTGCGTAGAAAATCAATTCTTTGAATTTTTTCTGTACCGCTTCTTTTCCTTCCGTCACTTCCAACATACTCATGAAAATTCGGCTGAAGCCATATTTTTGTGCTTGTTTCAAATAGGCTTTGTCTACTTCCATTTCGCTGTGATCTGGATACACTGAAACACCTAATTTACGTTTCATACATTTTCTCCTCGTTCCATCTTTTCAAATTTTGAGCGATACTTGTACGCAATGAGTGAGCTTGCCATAACGGTCGCGGTCATCACACAAAACGTTGCTATATTTAATAATACTCCGAGAATCATTGATAAACCAATGATACCAATCGAACCTAATAAAATATAACGTAATTTGCTTTTTTCTAAAAATTGCGGTAATCCGCTCTTTTCCAAGTAAATGTGACAGCCTAGGAAAAGCAGAAATAAATAAATCATTGTCATATCATCACCAAAGAGGATAAGTAAACTACCTATCCTCTCCCTTTAATTAATTTTGAGTAATCCCACTCAATTTTTCTTGATTCGCAGCAGCTTCTGCTTCTAATTCTGCAGTTTCACGCGCTAATTGTTGTTTTTCAAACACTTTGAAGAATGGGTAATAAATTCCCAGGGCGATCAGGAAGTTAACCACCACAAGCACACCTGCGGCTACACTCCAGTTGGTACTCATCCAAGCAGCAATCGGTGCTGGCATGGCAAAGCCAAGTCTGGCAGCCATCATCGGTACCACTCCGGAGATTGTTAAGAAGTAGGAAAGTGTCGTCGTAATCAATGGTGCAACGATAAAAGGAATTGCCAAGACAGGATTCATTACAATTGGTGCCCCAAAAATCACGGGCTCATTGATATTGAATAAACCTGGTAAGAAGGACAAGCGACCTAAACTCTTCAAATATTTTGATTTTGAGAACATGAGTAGAACAACCAGTGCTAATGTCGTTCCGGCACCACCGATCCAAACAAACCATTGTAAGAATTGTTCTGTAAAAATATTTGGCAAATTATGCGCATTGGCGCCGCCTTGGAAAGCTTCGATATTTTCTGCAATAGAAATATCCCAGAAAGGACGAATGACTGGACCCATGATTGCAGGTCCGTGAATTCCCAATACCCAGAAGAAACAAATCAAGAAGACCGTCAGTAATCCGCCAAACAAACTGTTGCCGGCTAAAACATCTTTCAACGGCATCAATAAATTACTCAAAAAACCATTGATATCAAATCCTAATAAATGACGTACTGCCCAGAAAAAGACCAAAATCACAGCACCGGGAATCAGGGCTAAAAAGGAATTGGTTACTTCTGGTGGTACACCGTCAGGCATTTTAATCGTCAGATTTCTTTCAATAAAGAAACGATAAATTTCAACAGAAACAATAGCAGTAACGATGGAACCAAATAATGATCCCGAACCTAAATTTGCAATGTTCATATACCGTCCAGCGTCGATGACGTTATCCACATTTTCTAACACGCGCAAAGGAGGTGCTGCAGTAATTAAAAATGACATAAGTGCTAAAATTCCTGCGGTTAGTGAATCCAGTTTATAACTTTTTGCTAATGAAGAAGCGATACCAAATGTTGCGTATAATGCCAAAATCCCGATTGTATAGCGAAAAGGAATATCTAAAACTTCCCGATACGGTTCAATCAATGGTGCCAATGCTTCGATATTCAGAATGATCGTAAAGAATGACCCCACGATCGTCAACGGCATCGTTGCAATAATCCCTTTTCTGATTGCTGTCATGTGCCGCTGTGTGCCGATTTTATTTGCAACCGGCATAATCTTTTGTTCAATAATGCCTACAAATTTATCCATGTTTCTTCCTCCGTTTATAATATTATAATGTTTCCACCTAGATATTAACATAATAACATTATAATGTAAACGCTGTTTCATAAAAATCTGACTCGACTCATCCTTGAAAAGTCAGTTGGATGAGTCAAGCTTCATATTCAATGTGATACGGATGCTGCGCCGTATTGTAGACAGCTTCGGAATACTCCACGACTTTCCCGATTCGATCAACAGATTTTCGAATCCGCTTGATGGCAATCGTCTCTGTTGTATTTAAGATTTCTTGCTGCTCAGCAGATAAATGCACGGCAGCAAAATCATCTGAGAAAGTTTGAATCTCGTAGCCTTTTCGATGAACCAAACGATACAATGATTCTTTTTCAAATTCTTCCTTGCTTATATCGGAAAAATCAATCGGCAAGTAATGGTCGAACAGAATATAAGGCTTTGTTTCTAATAAATACAACCGTTGAAAGTGAATACATTTTTCGCCAAAAAAACGGGCAAGGGGCGAATTTTTTTCCAACTGAATTTTATTGAGACCCAAGACTTTTTTTTCAACGAAAAGATGGGATTTTTCCAAAATTTGTGTAAAGCTGGCTGCTTTGGATAACTTGTTGTAGGGGCGATCACTGAGGACGGTGGTCCCTCTGCCGCTTTTCTTCTCCACGTATTCATCTGCTGCCAACAATTCGATTGCCTTACGCACAGTAATTTTGCTGACATCAAAGAGTGCCTCTAATTCTGATTCAGTAGGAAGCATTGAGCCCACGGGATATTTTCCTGAAAAAATATCTGCCTTGATTTTCTCAGCTACTTCTAGATATAACACACGGTTTCTTTTCATGCTGTCACCTTTTTCATCCTTCTTTATGGACAGAATACCATTTGCAAAATGAGTTTGCAAAATAAAATAGGTGTTCTGCTTTCTACTCCCCATTAAAAAGATAGCTGTTTAAGAAATTCGACTGGTCAATCGGGAACTGAATTTTGTCGTTAAAATAGTTCCCCAGATAGTAACAGCTAAGATTAATACAACTTTCAATCGAAATAACACACAAAATACTAAAATGGCAAGAACTAGTAGACCACCCATACCTAGAATTTTTCTAAATGACAGTTGCTCTAAGAAATTGTTTCTCCGCAAAAAAACCTGTGTTCCGACAAACCCGATGACTAAACTAATTAGTTCCAACTTGCTCACCTGCAATGATTTCTTCTTCATTTTTTTGTTCTATTTCCAATTGTTGTTTTTCAAAGATTTTGAAGAACGGGTAGTAGATTGCCAGAGAAATCGCAAAATTGATGATGGTCAAAATAGCCGCTTGAATACTCCAGTCTGTACTCATCATTGAACCAATTGGACCAACCATTGTAAATGGCAGTTTAGCCATCATCATTGGTACGATTCCTAAAATCGTTGCTACATATGAAACGATTGTCAGAATAATTGGTGTAAAAATAAATGGGATAATCAAGATTGGATTCATAACGATTGGTGTCCCAAAAACAATTGGTTCATTAATATTGAAAATTCCTGGAATAATCGTTAATTTTCCCATTTGTTTCAAAAATTTTACGCGCGAAGTCAAGAACAGAATCGCCAATGCTAAAGTCGTTCCGGAACCACCGATTTGAACAAACCATTGTAAAAATTGTTCTGTGAACAAATTAGGTAGTTGATGTGCATTTCCTGTTTGTTGAAAAACGTCCATGTTTTCCAAAATTGCTGAATCCCACATTGGACGAATGATAGGCCCCAGTACTGCTTCTCCATGAATTCCAAATGACCAGAAAAGCTGAATCAGAAATACTGTAATGATACCGCCAAATAAACTATTTCCAACTAGTAGCGATTTCAGCGGACTTACCAAAACTGAAACTGCACTGTTGATATCAAAATTTAATCCGTATCTGATTCCCCAAAAAAGCATGATGATCACAAAGGTTGGAATCAATGCTGCAAAAGATTTTGATACTGCCGGTGGCACACTGCTTGGCATCTTGATGGTTATATTTTTTTGTAATAAAAAGCGGTAGATTTCTACTGATATGATTGCAGTTACGATTGCACCGAATAAAGAAGTAGAACTTAAATCCGAAACCGCCAGATAACGACCAGCATCAATGACACCGTCTACATTTTCTGTTACTTGTTTTGGAACAACTACACTAATCAAAAAGCCCAATGTTGAAAGTAATCCGGCACTTAACGCATCCACGCGATAAGATTCTCCCAGAAAATGACCCACGCTGAATGCTGCATACAAGGCCATTACACCAACAGTAAAACGAAAAGGGACATCCAAAATAGGTCGAAAATCAGCAATCCATTCTTCGTAACCTGCAAAAGGCAGATTTAAAAAGATCACAAAGATCGATCCTACAACTGTCAAAGGTAGTGTTGAAATCAACCCATTGCGAATTGCCATTAAGTGACGTTGCTTGCCGATTCGATCTGCGACTGGTAAAAAGTACTTCTCTAAAAAGCTCATAATTTTTGTCATTATTTTTCTCCTCCGTGGTTTATTTTGACATTTGTATCGTACCATCAATTTTTTTATACACAAGAGGCGCTCTGGATCCTTTCCCTGCTATCGCTGTAAAATTTCTACGACTTTGTAACAGTTTGACACAATTTTTATCTTTTCTAAGAAAACGCTTCGATAAAACGAACCTTGATGGCTCTTTTTTATCATTTTTTTGTCACACAGTGTTTTATTTCAGTTACAAATAACCGTTTCTTTTTCTTGTAACCGTTTTTATTAAAAGGATTTCACTAATAAAAATTCGGACTATACTAAAACTATCAAAAAACTTGGAGGCCTATGTATGAAAAATGGAATAAAGATCGTTACTATTGGTGGCGGATCAAGCTATACACCAGAATTAATCGAGGGATTCATCAATCGTTACCACGAGTTACCAGTAAAAGAAATTTGGCTGGTGGATATTGAAGATGGCAAAGAAAAACTTGAAATTGTGGGTGAAATGGCAAAAAGAATGGTCAAAGCAGCTGGGATTGATTGTACGGTACATCTTACCCTTGATCGCAAGGAAGCTTTGAAAGATGCGGATTTTGTTACGACGCAACTTCGGGTTGGTCTTCTTGATGCCCGTGTTTTGGATGAACGAATTCCATTAAGTCATGGAATGATTGGTCAGGAAACAAATGGTGCTGGCGGAATTTTTAAAGCCTTACGAACAGTGCCCGTAATTTTGTCAATCGTTGAAGACATGAAAAAATTATGTCCAAATGCTTGGCTGATTAATTTTACTAATCCTGCCGGAATGGTGACGGAAGCCGTCTTACGCTACGGTAACTGGAAAAAAGTTATTGGCTTATGTAATATTCCTGTCAATGCTGTTGCAGAAGAATCCGAATTATTGAATGAAAAAGCAGAAAACCTGTTCTTTCAATTTGCCGGAATCAATCACCTTCATTGGCATACGGTTCGCGACCAATTCGGAAATGATCGCACGGATGAATTACTAAAAAAAATGTACGGCGAAGGCGAAGCGAAGACAATTGTTGCCAATATCAAACAAAATAGTCTTTTATTTGATCAAGTCGCAAATTTACACATGATTCCTTGTCCTTATCATCGGTATTACTATATGACAGACGAAATGTTGCAAGAAGAACTGACAGGTTTTAAAGAAAACGGCACCCGCGCCGAAAAAGTAAAGCAAATCGAAAAAGAACTATTTGAGCTGTATAAGGATCCTAAACTTGACTACAAACCACAACAACTAGCTGAACGAGGCGGTGCAAGATACAGTGAAGCTGCCTGTGAAATCATCAACGCTATCGCAAATAATAAAGGAACCCTTATGACCGTCAGCACAAAAAATAACGGCACAATCACCGATCTTCCAGACGATTGTGCGGTAGAAGTAACTTGCATGATCACCGGGGATGGTCCTGTACCTTTCAACTTTGGCAGCTTTTCACCAAAAGAACGAGGATTGTTGCAACTGATGAAATCCATGGAACAATTAACGATTGAAGCAGCTGTCACTGGAGATTACGGAACACTTCTTCAAGCCTTCACATTAAATCCTTTGATCACCAGTGGAAATATCGCAAAAACTGTAATGGATGAACTATTAACGGCACATAAAAAATATCTTCCCGCTTTTTTTAAAGACTAAATAGCAAAATCCTCAAAAGCGATCCCAGTGATCTGCTTTTGAGGATTTTCTATTTGTTTTCTTTTTTCAGTTGCTTGATTTTTCTAACTTCCTTTGCTAAATATTCAATCGTATAAAGCGCCGGAACCTGCGAAGTAATATCTGCGGTGCCTCTTTTTTCTGTTGAAATATAATAAGCCAAATTCACATCTGACAGGCGGGCAACGGTGGAATTTGCACTATTTGTGATTGAGATAATCGAACTTCTCGTTGCAATAAACTGATTCAGATACCCCACAATATCCTTCGTTTCTCCCCCAACTGAAAGTGCAATGACACAAACCTTTTCTGCAATAGTTTTACTAAAAAAGTCAATTGGATGATTGGCCGGATCTTCAATCCGAAAAGCCATGTTGAAAATGGAAGAGAAATACAAAGCACCATATTCGGCAATAATATTCGACGAGCCCGAACCAATGAAGAGGACCAGCTCCTTTTGAGCCAAAATCGTGGCTGCTTCATGGATCTTCTCCTGAAACTGACTTTCACTCGTACGATGAATAAAATTGATGAATGCACTTTCATCTACTGCATGGATAGCAGTATCTTCCGTCAACGATTCTCTGTATATCTGTAATTTGATTTTAAATTCAGAAAATCCTTCACATTCGAATTTCCGACAAAAACGCAGGATACTTGCTGTGCTGGTATGGGTATTTTGTGCTAAATCCCGAATTCGCATATAGATCACTTGATCGGAATGTGTCGCCACATATTTATAGATTTCCAAATCAATGTTACTCAATTCTGGTGTGTAATTTAAAAACAGCATACTTTTTCCTTCTCGTCTCGTTTCTCTTTTTTATAGTTCTAATCTATCACATAAAAGAAAACTTGATAAGTTTTTACAAAAAAAAGACAACGGAATATTACTTCCGTTGTCTCCAGTACCATTGCTGGCAGAGTGTTCCTTCTCCACAAAAGTCCACTCCAGCACCCTACAAATCCGGTAGGCGAGATAAACTCCTGTGCTGCTGTTTGAAAGAGCTAGTAAACTAGCTGCTTCGGCTCATCGCATGTCACTTACTGTAACACAGATTTATTTTTGATACTACCCTTTTTTGCAGATTACTGGAAAGCTGTCCATTCTTTGTACAAATTTTCCATGGTCGCCACCGTGTGTACTGTCAATTCTTCCGTCATCCATGGACTTGTCAGCAGCTTTTTGTTCAAACACTCATTGACGTGATCGACTTCAAAAACAAATTCACTCTCTTGTGGGAATGAAAAGTTTTCATGATGAGTCGATAGTTCAATCGTTGCTTCCGCAGATTTCCAGAAATTTGGAATCCGAATAACGCCTTGATCCCCATAAATCACCAACTCGTTTGGCAATAAAAAATCAACGGTAATAAAAAGATTGCCTAAAATTTCGTTGCCAAAGCGAACACTTACATCACATTGAGAATCCGTTTCTTGTGTAAAGGAAGCCGTTCCTGTTGCCTCGCTAGTGAGTGTACCTAATAAGAATTGCATCACCTGTAATGGATAGCTGCCGGAGCCGCGAAAAGCACCACCGCCTGCTGCCAACCGCCAAAACCATGAGATTTCCTCCGCATTAGGAGAAGAAATCGTTGCCCGCAGTAAACGAATTTTTCCTATTTCACCATTTTCGATTCGTTTTTTCACTTCTTGAATGACCGGCAAGAACACCGCTTTTTGTGCTTCCATCAAAAAAACATGTTGCTCTTTTGCTAAGTGAAATAATTCTTTTGCTTCCTGGGCTTTCAAGGTAAAAGGCTTTTCCAGTAAAACGTGCTTTCCATGCAGCAACGCCTGCTTGCAGATTTCATAATGGGTTTTATTATAGGTGGCAATATAGACGATATCAATGGTTGAATCCTGAAACAATTCTTCATAGCTACCGTAGGCTGTCGGAATTTCAAGTTCCTTTGCCATTTTTTCGGCCCGTTCTAATTCACGAGCAGCAATCGCCGCCACTTCCCCCTCACGGCTTTCCTTAACTCCGGCAACAAACCGAGGGACGATCCTTGCTGTACTGACGATACCGTATCGAATACTCATCTTTTCTCCTTATACTCTTTTTGGTTCGGCGCAATTCACCTAAACAATCGATAATTTTTCATCAATTTTGATGGCTGCTTTGACGGATTGGATTACCGTACAGCTTTTGATTGTTTGATTCAAAACCCGTCCCAAAACCTCGATATCGGTAGATGGATTCTTGATTTTAAAATGAACATTGACTTCGCGAACAATATTCGGTTTTTCATCCTCCATCAACCAATCCACATCCACCCGCAGATCGTCATAGGTAATTTTGCGATTTTCTAAAATAATTCGCATCACCCCAAAACTACAACTGGAAATTGATGTCGCCAGCAGTTCAACCGGACTGATGTCTTGTTCTCCGTGTCCGATTCGTACCTGATTTCCTTTATGATTTGTGCCAATCATCCCTTGCTCATCAGCAGTTAAATCTAAATGTCGTTTGATCATATAGCTTCTCCTTTTTGCTAGAAATTTTCTTTAGTATAACAAGCCATCGTATTTTAGCAAAAATTTTGCTTTTCCTCAGAGCAGACCTTCAATTTGTTGGAACAAATACAACATCAAAAGTCCATAGATAGCAATAGACCATGGTTTAAAAAAGAGAATGATTTTCAAAAAATCTTTAAATGAAATCGTTGTTAAACCGGCGACTAAGCAAACAATATCATCCGGAGCAAAAGGAATCAGCAAGGTAATAACCAAAAAACGTTTGATGGTTTTTTGATTATTATCCAATATTTTTTGAAATTGATTGAATTTTTTGGCAGTCAAAAAAAGTTTTGCCACCTCGATGCCGTACTTGCGTATCAATAAAAAGCCTATAATTTCCCCAATCACCAGACCAATATAACTATAGATAACACCAAAAAGCGGTCCGAACATAACCATTCCAGCTACCGTTGAGATACCGCCGGGAAGAATCGGAATCACTACTTGAATCAATTGTAACAGAATAAAAACCAGCACAGCATAATTGCCAAAGCGCCCAATAAAGGCCTGTAGCGATTGTGCCGAATCAAAAATTCCCACGTGCCGCCCATAAAGCGCCAGACCAAAGAAAAAGAGCAGCCCAATAATCGGCAGCCATTGAAATAGCCGGTTTCGTTTTGAATTTTCCTCCATCATACACCACCCTTAAAAAGATATCCTTAGTATACCTAGTGTTCAGCGTCATTCTTGTTCTTAATAACAAGCCAATCACTATATTTTAAAATAAATCATTACTTATATCTATCAATTATCAAGTAACAATAACAGTTATTGCTTTTAAAATAAAAAAAATTTTCTTTTGACCCCATTATGACCCTTTTGGCATCGAAGCGGCAAATTTTGGAAGGATATTCACCTGAAACTTAACAATTTCACTTACTGATCCATCCTGTTCACTCAGCAACATTCTAGCAAAATCTTTTCGCACTTCCAACTTTGTTTTAAAACCGCATCTAGAAATTCTCACTTTTTTCCAGTTTTTTTATCTATACTAGTTGGTCAATACGTCCAAAGAGTGCCTTTTTCATTATGTATTTTTATATTGTACCATTATAATCCGCCAAATTATGATTAAAACAAAAAAAGACCATTAAACCAAGTATGTGAACCGACCCCCAAAAGTTAGACCAAAAATCTAACTTCTGGAGGTCGGTATTTTTATGGTTAAATATAGTTTTGAATTTAAGTTGAAAATCGTTCAAGAATATCTTGAGGGAAAAGGTGGAACGCTGTATTTATCAAAGAAATATGGGGTAAAATCAAAAGAACAGTTACGCGGATGGATGAACGCTTACCTAGAATTCGGTGAAGAAGGGCTCCTTAGAAAACGACAAAATCAAACTTATTCTGTTCAATTTAAGATGGCTGCGATAGAGTTCTATCAAACAAGTGATCTGTCCTATCGTGAAGTGGCAAATCAATTTGGGATGAATAATTCTACGCTAATTGCCAACTGGATGAGAAACTTTCGTGCAAAAGGAACGGTTCCATTGTTGAAAACAAAGCAGCTGGTACAGGATCAATTTTTATTGTTGATAGTGAAGGAATACCAACTGACATGATAGAAGCACCTTGGGCGAAAGATTCAGAAGGGAACGCTGTACCGACTTACTACAAAATTGATGGTAATAAAGTAACACAGGTCATTGAGTTTGACGAAGAAAATTTTTTACCCATTACTGCAGATCCTAATTGGGTAAGACTTGGAAAACATTGGTATAATAAAGTCGGGAATATTGCTACAGCGATCGATGTTGCAATGATTGCAATAGGAATTGGTGCAACATATAAAACGACTTCAGCTGTAGTCAGTGTTTTAAGAGCATATAGAAGAAATATTACTCGTGCTGTAGAAAAACAAATTATAAAATATATAGGCAAGAGCGCAGCTTCTTGGGTTGGATCATCAATAGCAATCGTACTAACCATCGCTGGTAAGTCATTAGGGGGTATCATAGCTGAAGGATTAGACCAAGGAAGAAAAATCAGATTCTTAATTTGGGGAATTCTTTATTATAATCCGCTAATAATTGGAAGAATATGTCGTAATAAAACTACGATACTCTTCTCCTCCGGTTACTGCCGCTAACAATATAAAACTAAAGCTCATAAATTTTATCCAATAAGCGGCTGATTTCTGGTCTTAGTTGATGCGTGACCATAATCACAGTACGCTCCGTGTTGTTCAACAAATATTCTTCAATCTCCACTGCTTTTTTGCTATCCAAGTGGGCAGTTCCTTCATCAATGACTACGATGCTTTTCAGGCGTAAAAAATTTCTGGCGATCGAAAGACGCTGTACTTGGCCGCCGCTGAGGTTAGCACCGCCAGCTTTAATCGGCGTATCCAGACCTAAAGGTAATGTCTGAAGATCTTCTTGGAAAGAAGATCTGGTGACGGCACTCAGCATATCTTCTTCGCTGTAGTCATCTTCCAAGAGCAGATTCTCTTTGATACTCAGATTAAAAAGATAAGGATTTTGCGTAATATAAGAAATATTTTCACGATATACGCTGGGATCTAGTTCTTTCTTCTGTTGACCATCAACTAAAAATTCTCCGTTGTATTCATTGATCAATCCCGCTAAGAGATTCAACAACGTGCTTTTCCCGCTTCCGCTTTGACCCACAATCGCGTATTTGCCGCCTCTTCTGAAGGTCATTTCCGGGAAAGCAATCGTCGTATTCTTGTCATAAGTATAAGACAGATTTTTCAAGTGAATCTCTTTTTCAAAAGTGAAGCTACTTGTATGATTATTTTTTACAGGCAACGGTCTTTCAGGGAAGATTTTGTCAAAAATTGGATCAATCGATTTAATCTCTGATAATAAGGTATTTGCTTGGACTAGCGTGTCGTATAGATTGCCGGAAAGAGTCGTGGTCGAGACCACACTTCCTACCGGGATGATCTTTTGGATAGCCAAAAATGCCGAAAGAAGCATCACTGAAGTCTCGCCGGCAACCTGTGACATTTGAAGGGCGAAATAGAGTTTTCGCAGTGTTTTCGCTTGGGCGGTTTTTGCTTCTCGGACCAGTTGAAAACTGTCGCTAGAATATTGACTCAATAGCTTCCGTTTGTTGAGAGAAAAGAGAATATCAAATCCTCTCAACAGCTGGATCGAATTGGAGACCGCTTTTTCAGTTTCTTTGGAAACATACATGGTCCGCTGATTCATTTTGGTCTGGAATTTTTTAGAAATAACGCCGATCAGGACTGCAGTAACCAAACTTAATACAATAAACCAAACATTATAAAAAATTAGCGAGATAAAACTACTGAAGATCATACAAATACAATAAATTACATCATAAAATTGTCTGAATCCTTTGTCTTCTATGATCGCCGCATCGGTACTCAGCCAAGCGGCATAGTCAGTATAATTCTTCTTGTAAAATTCAGTATAGGAAACATCCTCCAAATTTTTTAAAATATCCATTTTGATATGGAAGATTGCTTTTTGGATGCACCTCTCTTTTTTTACATTTCGTAAGTAACTGAAGGTATAGGCAACAGATATGACTACCAAATTAATGGCGAGTCGTTGGACGACTAGTACGAAATCAAACGCTACTAATGCATCAATCATGAATGTCATTGTAATCGTTGATAAGGATAAGAAAATAGTAAAAGCTAACGTATAGACACAATAAATAAAATTATTCAAACGATCTCTCTTTAAATATCTAGTCATATGCTTGTTCAATTAATCACGCTCCCCCGTAGATATTGCAGTCAACAACTCCTTTGAAAAATATGTTAATCCACTTATCCCATATCCTATATCTAATCCAATATTGTTGAAAATCGGAGCATACGTATAAATATGATTATCATTTTTTTCGAGTCGATTTAGATAGTTTAGTAATACTATGATTAAACCGCAGGTACCATCTTCAATAGAATTATCCACCAATAACCCATTCAGTTAAAATATCAAACATAGTTTAACGTCCCCTTTTTGTAAGGTTATTATCTTACGTTGACAGAGGAAAAATCATTTTGTAAACTATAATCACATTTTTATTTTGAAGGAGGGTTAATTATGGATAACCTAGGTTCTTTTTTTGGGGAATTACGAAAAAGTAAAGGTATTACTCAATCAAAAATTTGTAAAAATATTATATCCAGAACAACGCTTTCAAAGTTTGAAAACGGCAAGCTAATCCCTTCTGCTGAGACATTTATTTTATTATTAGATCGACTTGATATCTCTTTTGATGAATTTATGTATATTTGCCGTGGATATGAACTTAGTAATAAGAATAAAATAATTAAAGATTTCTTTTCGCTTTTTTCAAATCAAAATATAGATACTTTATACTCTATTCGTAATCATTGCATTTTGATTCAAAAGGAAAGCTACAGTCGGATAATTGATTTAGTTATTCCAGTCTTAGATTCTCAGATTGAGCTATATAATAATTCGAAAAAAGAAATACCTTATCTTCCTAAAATACAAATCTCAAAGATTTGGCAAGAGATACAGCTATATTCTTTTTGGAGTTTAGATGATATAAAAATATTAAATTGTTGTTTATACCTATTTCCATTGGAAACTGCAACTCATATTGCAAATCAATTACTTGTACAGCTAAACAAATATGATAATTTTACTGAAACTAGAACATTAAAATGCGCAATCTATTTAAACCTATCTTTGTTATTATTACAGAACGGACAATACCATTATGCAGAAAAACCCATTACTCAAGCCCTTATATTGTCTAAAAACACAAAAAGATATGATTATTATGCATTATCAATTTCCAGACAAGGGTTGATTAAACATTCCGAAGAATTAATTCAAAGAGGATTACAAATCAGTAAGCTATTTTCCGATACAGAATTAGAAAATCTAATACAGGAAGAAAAAAATTTATTTTATTAATTCATTTCTGAATAATTTCTCTCTTTTAAATCAATGTCAGAGCTTAAATTGTCATACATGACCGTATCGGAAAAGGGGTTCCATAGCCACTTACGATGCGCGAAACTTCTTTTTCACATCGTGTTGCACAAAATAAAAACCCGTTCATTTTTAAGATGAACGGGTGATGAGAGGGTTCTTATCTTGAATGTAACGCCTCTTTAAACTGAGAAAGATCCTCATAAGTTAATGAACAGATAAAATTGGTCAATAAACGGATTGTCTGCCGGTAATCCTCCAGATGAACAATCAAACGAGAAGAATGCATGTATCTTGTTGGAATAGATAGTGTCATTGTTACGACACCATCCATCGCTTTATGAATATTACAAGCATCTGTCCCACCTACTGTCATAAAATCAAAACGAATATTCAGCTGTTCTTGCTTGGCAATTTTCTCCATTTTTTCAAATAATCCACGGTTAGCAATGGTCAACGAATCTAAAAAAGATAGAACACAGCCTCCCCCAAGGGTTAATCCCCCCTGATCAAAAGGAGTATCTTCTGCCGTTGTCACATCTAATGCAATCGCAACATCCGGTTTGATAACGTGTGTCGCAGTTCTGGCACCACGAATGCCAACTTCTTCTTGAACACTTGCTGCAAAAAAGACATTTGCTTCAGATGACAGAAACGCTAGATTTTTTAAAACCTCTAATCCAACACCAACACAAACTCGATCATCCCAAGCTTTTCCCATGATATAATCGGGATTATTCATTTGGCGAAATTGCGTATGGGGTGTTACCATATCACCGATATCGATTCCTAACTTCTTAACAGCTTCACTATTTTCAACACCTAAATCCAGATAGAAATTTTTTGCTGAAATCACTCGATCTTTTTCTTCTGTAGACATTCCGTGTGGCGCACGACTTCCAACAACTCCAACAAATTTTTCACCTGTGATAGTCGTGACACGCATTTCTTGTGCAGGCATTACATGTCCCCACCAACCACCGATTGGCAATAGTTCTACAAATCCTTCACTTGTGATGTTCTTAACCATAAAACCAACTTCGTCCATATGTGAGGACAACATAACTTTAGGTCCATTTCCTTTTCTATTTAGAATGACAGAGCCTAAATTATCATACATGATCGTATCGGAAAAGGGTTTTCCATAGCTACTTACGATGCGCGAAACTTCTTTTTCACATCCGCCGATTCCGTCTGCTTCACTTAAATTTTTCAATAATTCAATATCAATATCCTTGATTTTCATTCTTCAAGCCCCTTTTCTATCTATTTTCTTCCTTAAAAGCTTGAATTTTCTCAACAGTTAATTCTTGAATGAAAAACATAAGACCTCTTACTAGGCTTTGATAATCTTTCAATGAAACAATCTGACTTGGTGTATTCATATTTCTTACAGATAATCCTAGCAGCAGCGTGGGACAGCCTGTCCGCAATTTATTTATCCAACCTGCATCAGAATCTTCCAACGAATAATGAAGCTGATAAGAAACTTCATGTGCTTCACACGCTTCTTTCATTGATCGCAATAAATACCGATTAGGTAATACAGTTGTATCGTAATAGGTTAATAAAAGACCTCTCCCGATAGTTCCTGATTTTTCTTTGATTTCTTGGTAATTCATTTCCTTTTGTGTATCGAGAATAATTGCCAAATCTGGTTGCACAAGATTTGTTGCGGTCTGTGCTCCTCGAAGACCAACTTGTTCTTGAACCGTACAGCCCACATAAAGATCAAATGGCAGAGAACCCTTCAGTTGATTAACTTGCTTTAGGATGTCTACAGTTTGGCTGACATTGATACGTCCATTCCAATTATGACTAAAAAGATGTCCTTTTGACCTAGTTTTACTGCTAACGGCATTAAAACATCTTCTAATTTACCAAACATATTTTTCCCTTCTTTCTAAAAAATAACAAAATAATTACAACCATTTCTAAACCGGTGCTTTGATTCGTTTTTCATACGCATCCAGCCATTCCTGTGTGATTGGTTCAATCACAGTTGTCTGATTTTCACCGGGATGTGCGATGAAAATTGCGGCTGCCGTTTTTTCGGTTGCGACGCTGAATGTAAATTCAACATTTGTGGCAACGCCCCATTGTCCCTCCTTATTCAATGCGATTAAAGAAAAGGCACCAGCTTTTCCATATCGTTTTTTTAACCGCTCACTAAATCCGTATACGGCTTGGTCACATGCTTCTTGCGGTGTGCAGCCTTCACTCATCAAACGAACAATTTCATAGGACAGACACCCTTTCATCAAATCCTCTCCTAACCCAGTTGCAGCAGCTCCGCCGATTTCACTGTCTACATAAAATCCAGAACCTGAAAGAGGAGAATCGCCGACTCGTCCGCTTTTTTTCATAAATAAACCAGAGCTTGAAGTTCCGGCAGCCATTCCTGCTAATTGATCCAACGCAACGACTCCTACCGTATCATGTCCATCATAAGGATTTAGATGATTTTTGGTGACCTCCTCTACTCGTTTTTCCCAAATCGTTTTTGCCCGTTCAGTCAGCATCACTTTTTCTTCAAAGCCTTCTTCTTTGGCATAGTTCGATGCACCTGCACCGATTCGGAAACTGTTGAATTTTTCTTTGCTTAGTTTTCTTGCGACTGCGATAGGATTTTTAATGTCTACAATACCGGCTACGGCACCGATTTCAAACGTATTGCCATCCATAAAAGCGGCATCCATTTCCAGAATTCCTTTTTCATTCGGCAACCCGCCGTACCCCACTGATTTATAGTAGGGATAGTCCTCTACTTTTTTGATCGCCGTTTCAACGGCATCCCCTGCCGTTTGTTTTTCCAGCAATAATTTTTTGGCAGCCAAAACACCATCGTGCGCCATCCGCCATGTTGCAATAATTCCCCACATAATATGAGCTCCTTTTTCGTTTTAATGGACTGCACTTTCTGTCAATATACTCAGCTAGGATTCCATTCCTATCAGCTTTCTTACTAAATATAAAACAATAGATCTTTTGTATGCAGCGCTTACATTAGCATTATATATAGTATATACCATAATGTCTATACTAAAATGACGTCCATCGAAAAATTTTTCCATGAACGCCATTTATCATTGAATCAACGCAAGAATACTACGCATATAAATTTCCATATTGGTTTTTAAATCCGCAACTGTCATCCATTCATTTTTATTATGAGCGATTCCTTTTTGTCCGGGAAAAGAAGGGCCAAAGGCGACAATATTCGGTAATTTTCGCGCATAGGTGCCACCCGTCGTTGTCACAGGCGTTCCATCGTTTCCAGTGATTTCTTGATAAATATTTCCCAGTAAACGAATTTCTGAACGATCTTTATTTAAATTGATGCCGGGAACACTTCGAACCACTTCAACTGTCGAATGCGCAGGAATAACTGTGGTGATTCCCGAAACTATCTCTTCTTCCTGAAAAGAAACCGGATAGCGAAAAGCAATTTCCAATTGTAGCTGATTTTCGTTTTTGGAAAGAATAACCGGTGTCAACATCAATTTACCAGAATCTTCATCTTCCAACGCTAAATCAATCCCTTCTCCGGTATGCTGTTCGTGGAAATGTGTAAATAACCAGTCAAAATACGCCCGCGTTTTCACAGAAAGCTGTTGGTTAGTTTTTAAGCGACGAGCCAATAATGTGATTGCATTCTTTCCCATTTCAGGTGCATTGCTAGGAGCCCGTACTCCTTCTACCGAAATTTTTGTTTCGTCAACCAACACCGACAGTTTATCCGGGACGTGATCCCGCGCTTGATCGCCAATAAATTCTCCCAGATTTGCTAATTCCCCCTTCTCAAAATCAGTGGTAATCCGCACATTCACAATCCCCCGCTCCCCATAGACCACCGGGTACTTGCAATCGGGGGTGAAGCCAAATGTTGGTGGCTGTTCTGACTTTAAATAATGAGGAACGTCAGACATACCGCTTTCTTCGTCCGTTCCAAATATAATACGCACCGGTTTTTTGGGTTGAATACCACTATCCTTTAACAATTTCAATCCATAAAAACAACTCATAATCGGGCCTTTATTATCTAAGATTCCCCGACCATAAAGCACCCCATCATCTTCCGTCAAATCAAATGGAGGATAATCCCAGCCCTCACCGGCAGAAACCACATCCAAATGTCCTAAGATACCGATATATTCTGACCCTTCCCCCCATTGAAGATAGCCGATTGCATCATCGATAGTCGTTGTCGTAAACCCATCATTTTCTGCCATTTCCAATACCAAAGACAACACTTTTCTAGGATAAATTCCGTAAGGTGCCTGTTCTTTCGGTTCACCTTTTACGCTGGGCACCTGCATAACCTGCTGGAGATCTTGCAAAAAACCTTCCCAGTTTTGTTCCACCATCGTTTTGATTTCGTCCATTTTTTTCACCTTTTTCTTCTAGTGTTTTCGTTGTAGGGTATTTTTGAAGGTATATTTATCTGCTCGATAGAAAGATGTATCATACAAAATCGGTTTTGCAGAAGGAGAATATGTCAGAGAATGAACCAACAGCAGCGGCTGTCCTTTCTCTACCTCCAACAATTTGTTCATGTCTTCTGTCACTAGGATCGCTGCAACTTCTTGATGAGAGTAGCCGATTTCAATATTTTTTTCGATTTCTGAAAACAAAGAACCTTCCTCTAGCTGTTCAATGGAAGAATCCTTTAAATATCGCTGCAAAACGTAAATGTTTTCGATTGTCATTGGTTCCTCCTCCAAAAAACGGCGACGAACCAAATGAATCACTTTTTCATTCGCATATTTTCCAAAAGCTTGTTTCACTTTTTCCGGCAGTTTTTCTGTGATTTCACAGGTCAGAATTTCCGTTTTTGACTGTTTTCCTTGTCGTTTTGCCGCTTCTGTAAAACCATACAACCCACCACTGCCGCTTTGGATTTTTGGCTGTTTCATCACATAGGTTCCCTTACCTTTTTCCTTAACCAAGATATTCTGACCGATCAAGCTGTCAATCGCTTTACGAACAGTCAACCGGCTAACTCCAAATTCTGCGGCAAGATCATACTCAGAGGGCAGTTTTTGGCTGGTCACGTAAGTTCCGTCATTGATTCGTTTTTGTAATTCGTTGGCAATTGTCAAAAAAATTGTTTTATTTCTCATTTTGTTCTCTCCTACCACTCAAAAAAAGTTCGGTTCGTACTAACACCCGGTGCAATGCTGATAAAAGCTTTTTCATCGACTTGATGAATCAGTTGTTTGACCATTTTCAATTCTCGTTGGGATATTACCAGCAACAATAATTTCTTTTCATGATGATCAAAGGCACCTTCTACATCATTGATGACCGTGATTCCTCGTTGAATCGAAGTCTGCAAACTTGCAGTCAATGCAATGGGTGATTCTGTTACAATCATCAACTGCACCCGTTTTTGCTTTGCGTTCACATAATCTACCATCTGACCGCTAATAAAAAAGGACAATGCACTGTAAAAAGCATATTGCCACCCATAGATCCATCCAGCAAAAAATTGTAAACAAATATTAAAGACAATAAAAAAAGAACCGATACTTCTTTTCGTCGCTTTTTTTACTAGTATACCAATAATATCCAGTCCACCAGTAGAAAAATCGCTATTTAATGTCAACCCTACTGATAATCCATGCAGTGCCCCACCAAAAATCCCGCAAATAACCGGGTCAGTCGTCAAAGGATACACAGGAATGATTTTCATCATAAAGGAAGTGAGTAGAACAGCAAAAATCGTGTAGATTGTAAAGGAACGGTCGATCCTCCGCCAAGCTATTACTAGCAATGGTAGATTAAAAAGTAAGACAAGTGTTGGAATTGATAATGTGATTTGCAGTCGATCAGCTAACAGTTCCGACAACAATTGCGAAAGTCCCGTGATTCCGCTGGCATAGATTTTTCCTGGCAGCCAAAAAAAGTTTAATGCGACAGAGGATAAAAAAGCATACGCAGCAGCAATCCCAAGTTTATGAATAATTTGTTGATTCATGACGACCTCCTAAAGAATACGCTTACAGTATATACTATTGAGTATATACTGTCATCTTTTTTTCAAAATTAAAAACCAAAAAATTTCTCCTAAGAAAAATTCTTTGATTTCCGTTTTTTATTTCAGATAAGTAGCAACTTTTGTCGTAATCAAATCGATGGCCACGTGGTTTTCGCCACCTTCTGGAACGATAACATCTGCATAGCGTTTTGTCGGTTCGATAAATTGATGGTACATGGGTTTCACCACGGAAAGGTATTGTTCAATGACAGAGTCCAGCGTCCGTCCCCGTTCCTCCATGTCCCGCTTAATTCGGCGAATGATACGGATATCATCGTCAGTATCGACATACAATTTAATATCCATCAAATTCCGCAAACGTTCATCTTCTAAAATCAAAATACCTTCCAAAATAATCACTTCTTTTGGTTCTTGAATCACTGTTGCTGTACTGCGGGTGTGGGCAACGTAATCGTAGACGGGTTTTTCAATTGCTTCATATTTTAATAATTTTTCTAAGTGTTCAATTAACAAATCCGTATCAAAAGCAAAGGGATGATCGTAATTCGTGTTCAATCGTTCTTCAAACGCTAGATGGCTTTGATCCTTATAATAAGAATCTTGTTCAAGCATCATAATGGAATGATTAGGAAAATTATTAAAGATTGCTCGGCTAACACTGGTTTTACCACTGCCAGAGCCACCAGTCACTCCTATTATAATCGGCTTGTTTTTCGTCATTAAAGAAAACCTCTTTCATTTTATACTAGCTATTATTATAGCGAAAATCCAAGAAAATACTATGCTTTCTCGTGAATCTATTCCGCTAAAATCGTATAAATCTCATCCAGCTTGCTGATTTGATACGTCGGCGCAATGGAAGCCGCCGCTTTTGCAGGATTCAACCAAATCGTATCGATCCCGGCTTGAATCCCCCCTTCAATATCCGAAGTCAAAGAATCACCGATAATGACGGTTTCTTTTTTCTCAAATTGCGGGATTCGCTCAAAAACAAAATCAAAATATTCCTTCATGGGTTTTTGGAAGCCGGTATCTTCAGAAACAAATACATTTTTGAAATAAGGCAAAAGTTTTGCATCCGTCAGCCGTTGATATTGCGTAGCAGAAACCCCGTTCGTCACGATATATAATTCTGCTTTATCTGCTAAATCAGCGATGATTTCCCGGCTGTTTCCCAGCAGTTGATGTCCTTGATTGAGAAATTGACGGTAATGGCTTTCCATTTTTGTCCCATCCACTCGCTTGCCAAATTGTTGAAACAACAGGCTGAAGCGTTGATTGACGACTTCATCTCGCTGACGTTTGCCTTGTTCAAATTCTTGCCATAGCTGATGGTTCAATGCTTGGTAGCTTGTCTTGATCGCCGGTGTCAGTTGCAAGCCTTCTTCTTGGAACAACGCCTTTAGCGCCTCATTTTCTGCCGCTTGAAAATCCAATAACGTGTCATCTACATCAAACAATAAATTTTTATATTTCATTTTTTTCTCCTTTTAACGAAAATAGGGGGTCAATTGTTGCAATTCTGCCACGGTCAACCGACGATACTTTCCCAGTGCGAGAGTTTCAGGCAACCGTAGCGGTCCAATCGCCGTCCGTTTTAAAAAGACCACTTTTTTTCCACGAACCAAAAACATTTTTTTCACTTGATGAAATTTTCCCTCTTGGATAGCCAAGCGAATGGTACTTTTTTCATCAGAAGCAAAAAGAATCGTTAATTCTGCGGGTTGGCAAATGGTCCCGTCATGAAACACGATGCCTTGTTGAAATGCCTGCTGATCTTCCTGTGTCACCCGTCCATTGACTGTTGCTTCATAACATTTTGTCACTTTTTTTACCGGATGAAGTAATTCGTAAGCCAATTGTCCGTTTGTCGTCAAAAAAACCAGACCTTCCGTATCACGATCCAAACGTCCTACTGCAGCTAATTTTTCTCGGCGATCAGCTTCAGCAAGTAAATCCAAAACTGTCTGGTGCTGTGCATCCTGGTTAGCTGTTACGATGCCCTGTGGTTTATTTACCAAATAATAGGCCTCATCCGTCGCCAATGACTTGCCATCCACTAAAATCTGATGGAGATCACTGTCCACATTGCGGGCTTCCCGTCGTTGAATCTGACCGTCAACGCTTACTTTACCCAGTAAAAAAAGCCGCTTCATCTCTTTACGGCTGGTTTTCAGCTCTTTTTCAATCAATTTGTCTAAACGCATCGCTTTTTTCCTTTCTGACACATTATAGCGCGAATTTATTCTCAGCAAAACACAAAATCTGCGAAATCCTTGACTTAATTCATTATTCGTCCTATGGTTAGAGAGTAAAGTAAATAAAGTTCTTCTACACAGCGTTATGACCTGGTGGAGAAAAGTTGAACCAAAACTTTCTTGGGTAGCTGTATTTCGGCTACCCTTTTGCGTGTTCTCACGTACCACTCAATGTGCAGACTAGCGAGATTTGCTTTTAAAATGAATGTCGTCAGACAGAAAAATTTTAGGAGGAATTAAGTTATGGCAGTATCATTAGAAGTAAGTAAGAGAGAAGTTCGTCCCCGTTCGTTGCGTAATCAATTGCGTCACGAAGGAAAAGTCCCCGCAGTAGTAAACGGTTATCAAGTGGAAAGCACACCGATTTCTGTTGTTGCGCGTGACTTAGACAAGATTTTGCGGGAACATGGCGCAAATGCAGTAATCAAAATGGAGTTAGATGGAAAAACAGTCAATACTCTAGTAAAACAAACACAAGCAGACACTTTTAACAGACATTTGACCCATATCGAATTCTTGTCAGTAAACATGTCTGAAGTAACTGAAGTAGAAGCAGAAATCTTGCTTGTCGGCGAAGCAGCCGGTGTGAAAGCAGGCGGCGTCTTGAACCAAACATTATACACTGTTGTGGTTTCTGCAACCCCTGATAAATTACCAGAACGTATCGAAGTAGACGTGACACCACTTGAAATCGGCAGTACCTTGACTGTTGCAGAATTGCCAAGTCATGAAGATTACACAATCGTCACAGATGCAGATGAACAAGTTCTTTCTATCACGGAAGCACAAGAAGTTTCTGAAGACGATACTGCTGAAGCAGCTGAACCAGAAGTCATCGGTTCAACAGAAGCAGAATAACAAACGAAAACTAGTTTAACTCTTTTTACCTGAAATTGGGTCGTTGATTAAAATTTAATTAACGACCCAATTTCTTTTGGCTCCTTAGTTGCATTTTTGGCGGCTCAATCGTAAAATAAGTGTTCAAATGAGCAACATTTTTTCATTTCTTCTATAATAGAAGTATGATAATGTTACAAGGAGGTCAGGACAATGTATGAAGTCTTTGATAGTAATCGCAGTCGTTACGCTTCCGTAGGCGTTGTTTCCAGTATGCCCGGCGAGCTGATCGATAGTATTTGGTTCATTATTGATTTAGATTTAAAAGGAGTGATTCCTTTAAATAACTTGATTGCCTTTGATTTAATCAATAAAAATGGCAAAGTCACGATGCATTTTTCACAAGAAGATAGTGAGGTAGAAATGGATATCGATTTGCCGTTTCCTTATTCATCCGACCTGCCAAAAGAAATTTTTGCTTATGATGATGGCACCAGACAAACAATTTTATTGCCTAGTGAAACAAATTAAAAAAATTCCAGTCATGTTATTGGCTGGAATTTTTTTGTTCTGCATTATCGTGATTCATTTTTCAAGGTGTTGTTGAAAAACCGTCTCATAGGCGAGCTCTAATTCTGGATGATTCACCAATAATTGTGCGTGATAGGGTAGAAGTTCGTTGAGGGCTGTCAGTAATTGCTGATTTTTTTGTGATGTTTTTAAGGGGGCGAGCTGGTGGATACACGGTCCTTTGAATAAGTAGCACAACAAATGCAAGCGAAAAATATCTTGCAGGATTTTTTGTCGAATTCTCCGGGACGAATAACGCTGATCGAGAGGATAGATTTTTTGCTCACCTAGCAATTCATCACTGATTCCCATTGGCCAAATCTCTTCTACTCCCAACAACTGCCGCCATAAAAAACAAAAACCTCGTTCATTTATTTCAAAATCAGGAATCCCGTTTATTTGGCTGATAAACTTCCGATCAAACCAGTTTGGATCGATGGCATATCCTTGTTGCCGCCGTTTCCGACTGATTTCTTCAAGTATTTGAAAATAGGCAGCTGGCGTGATTGGCATTTTTGGTGGTTCTAACAGCAACCGGATATGAAATCGAAAGAAACGTTGCTGTGCCTCTGCGCCACAAATAACCGGCTGTTTCTTAAAACTGGCAGTCAATCCGTACCATTTAAACAGCTTGCCTAATTCATGAAAATGCCGGCGAATGATTTTTGGACTCAGATAGAGCGTCTTCTCAAGATCCCTCACACCCCAAGATGGATGTTCCAATAATTTTTCTAAGAGCTGTATTTTGATACTCCGCTTGAGTAAGAAGGCAAAAAAATACCGGTCATCAAAGTCCGTCGCCTTTTGTAGCACTAAATGTTCTTTTTTGATTATCACATCAATTCCGATTTGCAGATGACTTCCACTATCTCTCCAGTCATTAACAGTTTCTCGTATGTAGCGGACCGGATGCTGGCACTCACTGGCGGCATCTTCCAGAGAATACTTTTTCTCCACTGCCAACTTTTGATAAACTTTCACTAACACCCGATCTCTTTCTTCTAATAAACAGTCAAACATTTTTTTCACCTCTCATAAAAAAAAATACCATAATAACAGTCGTGGTTTTTTCCAAAATCTTGGATGCTGATGACTATTTTTTGGAATTTTTCTTTCACAGATTTGGTGATGGAGTGCGTAGGAGGGTAGAAGAAAACAGAAAAAAAGAGATGGCACTTGATTGCACCATCTCTTTCCTATTTTACTTCTCGTCTTTATTTTCTTCCTTCAACAATGCTTTGCGGGAAAGGTTTACCCGTCCTTGCTTGTCAATTTCTGTTACCTTCACAAGGATTTCGTCGCCTTCTTTCACGACGTCTTCGACTTTGTTGACCCGTTCATTTGCCAATTGGGAAATGTGAACCAATCCGTCTTTTCCTTTGATCAAGTTGACAAAAGCGCCAAATTTTTCAATGCGGACAACTTTACCTAAGTAAACTTCACCGACTTTGATTTCTTTGGTTAAATCTTCAATGATCTTGATGGCTTTTTTGATCATTTCAGCATCTGCTGAAGCGATCGAAACATTTCCTTCTTGATCGATATCGATTTTAACGCCTGTTTCTTCAATGATTCCGTTGATCGTGTCGCCGCCTTTACCAATAACATCTTTGATTTTGGCAGGTTCGATTTGGATCATTTCGATTTTCGGTGCGTATTGGCTCAATTCTTTCCGTGGTTCAGCAAGAGTTGATGTTAATTGTGCCAAAATTTCCATCCGAGCTTTTTTCGCTTGTGCCAAAGCTTCTTTTAAGATTTGTTCTGTAATTCCTTGGATTTTGATATCCATTTGCAACGCAGTGATACCGTCTTTTGTTCCGGCAACCTTAAAGTCCATGTCGCCTAAATGGTCCTCTAGTCCTTGGATATCCGTTAAAATCGTATAATTTTCGCCATCGGAAACAAGTCCCATTGCAATACCAGCTACAGGTGCTTTGATTGGGACACCTGCATCCATTAATGCCAAAGTTCCCGCACAGATACTTGCTTGTGAAGAGGAACCATTTGATTCCAATACTTCTGCAACTAAACGGATTGTGTAAGGGAAATCTTCTTCTGATGGAATCACTTGTGCCAATGCTCGTTCACCTAATGCACCATGACCAATTTCACGACGACCTGGAGAACCGGCACGACCGGTTGACCCAACAGAAAATTGTGGGAAATTGTAATGATGGATAAACCGTTTGAAATCTTGAACGCCTAAGCCATCAATAATTTGATGTTCCCCAAGGGGTGCTAAGGTACAAGAAGACAGGGCTTGCGTTTGTCCACGAGTGAAGAGACCTGATCCGTGAACCCGAGGCAATAAACCGACTTCAGAATCCAATGCTCGAATTTCATCCAATTTACGGCCATCAGGACGAATTTTATCAATCGTAATCAATTCACGAACGACATCTTTTTCAAGATCTTCCGCAATTTGTTTGATTTCTTTTGTTAATTGACCTTCATTTTCATCACCGGCAAATTTTTCGGCATAAACTTCCTTGACGGTTTCTTTTACCTTTTCAATTTCATCTTCCCGTGCTAATTTTTCTTCTGTCAGTACGGCAGTTTTCATGATTGGGTAATATACTTCATAAACATCTTTTTTCAATTGTTCATCGACTTGTAGTAAAGTTACTGTCATTTTTTCTTTGCCGACTGCTGCTTTGATTTCTTCTTGGAAAGCCACCAATTCTTTGATAGCATCAAAGCCAAAGAGCAATGCTCCCAGCATTTCTTCTTCTGAAGCTTCTTGTGCACCGGATTCTACCATATTGATGGCTTGTTTCGTTCCGGCAACTGTCAAATTGATATCTGACACGCCATCTTGTTCAACGGTGGGGTTCAAAATATATTCACCGTTCACACGACCAACTTCAACGCCGGCGATTGGTCCGTCAAAAGGAATATCTGAAATTGATAATGCCAATGATGACCCTAACATCGCTGCCATCGCTGGAGAACAATCTTGTTCCACGCTCATCACGATATTAGTTACTTGTACTTCATTACGAAATCCTTCGGCAAACATTGGTCGAATCGGACGATCGATCAAACGAGCAGTCAATGTTGCTTCTGTGCTTGGGCGGCCTTCCCGTTTGATAAATCCTCCAGGAATTTTACCGACAGCATACATTTTTTCTTCATAGTTGATTGTCAGTGGGAAAAAGTCTGTGTCTTTTGCTTCTTTTGAGGAAACAGCGGCACTTAATACGACGGTATCGCCATAACGAACTAATACGGCACCATTTGCCTGCTTGGCTAATTGACCAACTTCTACTTCCAAGGGACGTCCGCCCCAAGTTGTTTTAAATACTTGCTTTGTCATAAATGCTCCTTCCCTGTGAACAGCGGGCTGCTACTAAACAAATGAAAACAGTGACACTTTCACTTCTTTCATTTGGTTAGTAGTAAGCCGTACCACGATTCACAGAATGCTTTTTTTGTAGTTATTTTTCATTCCGTCCTTCACCACAGACTAGAATCGAAAAAACAAATTCGTAGCAAAAAAAGTGAGATTCGTGTGAATCTCACTTTTAGCGTTTTGATTAACGACGTAATCCTAAAGCTTGGATCAGTTCGCGGTAACGTTGAACGTCAGTTTTACGTAAGTAAGCTAACAAGTTACGACGGTGACCAACTTTTTTCATAAGTCCACGATAAGAATGGTGGTCTTTTTTATGAACGCGTGCGTGTTCATTCAAGTGGTTGATATCTTCAGTCAATACAGCGATTTGTACTTCTGGAGAACCAGTATCTCCTTCATGACGGGCGTATTGTTTGATGATTTCATTTTTACGTTCTTTTGAAATTGCCATGTTTTTCACCTCTTCCTAAAAAATTCTCCCTATGACTGAGTATCGCGTTGGTGATTCGCCAAACCAAGTGACAGGTGGTGCATAATACACAAGTTTACTTTACTTGATTCGTTGAAAAAAAGCAAGTTTTTCTTGCTGGTATTCATCTGTTTTCACGGGAATTGTAGGATTCTGCGGTTCAAAGAAAATCCTCCCGAAATTCTTTGATTACTTCTCGAGAACGATAAATTTTATCTGCGTTTTCATTGTTACGACTAATAAATAGATAAAACAAAATATCCACTGCTAAAAAATGAGCGATAATCGAATTGGTGGCAGCACTTCGCCGATCTGTCTCTTTCGGACGAGAAACTTGAATGGCTACGTCTGCCAGTTTAGATAATGGATTATTTCCAAAACGCGTTAAGGAAATAACTGGAATTTTTATTTTTTTTGCATACTCTGCATAGCGGACAATCTCAGGTGTGAGTCCAGAATTGGAAATCAACCACAAGACTGAGTTCTCTTGATTATTAATAAGGTGGGGAAGCAAGTTATTATAGTCATTTTCAATCCGTACAGTCTTACCAATCCGTCCCCATTTTTGCAAAATATCTTCTGCAACCAATTCGGAAGCACCGATTCCGGCTAAAAAGATTTTTTCTTTTTTTTCTAGCAGTGAAATAGCTGTTAGTAACACTTCTTCACTAAGGATATCTGCCGTTTCTTGAATCGTAATTTGTGCATTGTGACTCATTTTCGCTTTCAAAATTTCGATTGACTCATTTGGATCAACGTCTGAATATCCAGTGGAATGGATCGGTTGATGAATTTCTGTCGATAATTGAATTTTGAAATCAGTCAAACTCTGATACCCAATTTTTTTGGTAAATCGGACAACGGTTGGTGCACTGATTTTTGTTGCCATCGCCAACTGCTCTGCCGTCATGGATGGGACTTTTTCAGGATTTTTTTTGATATAATGAAAAAGTTTTTTTTCTGAAGCAGAAAGCTCACTTTGGATACTTTCAATGCGAGAAATAACACTCATGTCTTCACCTTATTCCAGTCTATTTTCCATTAATTATAGCATAAAATATTTTGACAAAATTGTATTAGAAAAGAAATAACCCGGACGATAGCGCGATGATTCCTACGGGTACTGACCCTTGTTGCAATAGTGCAACTGTTCGGAATTTTTCTGACTATTGTTCGGATTATTTTATTTACTACTTTCTATCACTGACCTTTTATTTATACCGTTTTTACTGACATAACAGGAGTGTTAGGTTCAGCCGATCCAGTTGTTTCCAGCACATTGCTAGCTACCGCATCCATATTGGTAATAATCACTAACATATCGGTTTCTTTGCCGGCTTGTTTGATTGCTGCTAAATCTACTTCAGCAATAATCGTTGTCGGTGTTACTTTTTGCCCTTCAGAAACTTTGATATCAAATGGTTTTCCTTCTAACTCCACTGTGTTGACACCCATATGAAGTAAAATTTCCAATCCAGTTGTTGTTTGAATACCAACTGCATGTTTTGTTGGAAAAATGGAAGAAACGACACCTTCAACTGGTGAATAAATCGTTCCATTTTCCGGTATTACTAAAAACCCATCGCCCATCATTTTTTGGGAAAAAACGCTGTCTGTAGATTCTGTGATTGGTTTTACAATACCTTTAACAACAGCAAATAATTCGGTTGTTCCTGCAGAGACTACTGGTTTTTCATTTTCACTTGCTTTATTTTCATTTGTTTCAACTGTTTCAACTGCTGCTTGTCTATCTTTAGGAATACCAAAGAAATAAGTAGCGATAAATCCACCGACATATGCACCAAGTAAACCTAAAACATATCCCCACCAGCGGCCATCAGCAATTAACGGAACCAAGGCAACACCGGAAGGACCGATGGCGATTGCACCAACACTGCCGATTGCACCGATAATCGCACCACCGACACCACCACCGATACAAGCAGTGATGAACGGTTTTCCTAGAGGGAGTGTCACACCATAAATCAATGGTTCACCGATTCCTAGAATTCCGACTGGCAATGCACCTTTAATCATTTCACTCAATTCTTTATCTTTACGTAGGCGAATCCACAATGCCAAGGCTGCACCAACTTGTCCTGCACCAGCCATTGCCAAAATTGGCAATAATTGTGTGCTACCGGTTGCTTCGATCATTTGTACATGAATTGGTGTCAAAATTTGATGCAAACCAAACATAACCAATGGTAAGAAGGTTGCACCCAAAACAAAACCAGAGAACGCTCCACCCACTTCTACGACCCAATTAATTGCCCCAACTAGACTATTTGATATAAATCCAGCAAGTGGCATAATCAAGAAAATTTCTGCTAATCCGATAATCAATAAACAAAGAGTTGGTGTCACAATAATATCAATTGATTCTGGTACAATATGATGCAGACGTTTTTCCAATTGTGCCAGTAACCAAACTGCAAAGATTACACCTAAAATCCCGCCCTGTTGTGCAATCAATGGTTGTCCAGTAAACAAATTTGTAAGGGGTGCTTCTGGATTCATTCCGGTCAATGTAACTACGGCACCAATTACCCCACCAAGGGTAGGTGTCGCACCAAAAACCTGTGCCGCGCTGATCCCAGTATAGATAACTAAATAAGTAAACAACCCATTTTTCAAAATATTCAACACGTCAATATATTGTTGCCATGTTGCTGCATCTAAATTTCCTGCAGTGACATTATTTGCCAAGATGGAAGCAATACCAGCAACTAACCCAGCACCAACAAATGCTGGAATCATTGGTACGAATATATTAGAAATATCTTTTAAAATTGCTTTTATAGGTGATTTCTTTTGTCGTGCTTTTTGAGCTGCTTTTACTTCGGCTGCTTTGGCATTTACTGCATCTTTTCCGCTGGTATGAACAGGGATTGTTTCTCCTAATTGAACACCCGCCTGATCTGCCATCTCTTTTGCTACTTTATTAACTTTTCCTGGTCCGATGATTACTTGGAGTTGTTCATCATCCACTACACCAAGAACCCCAGGAATTTTTTTCAATGATTCATCATTGACTAAAGATTGATCCCGTACTGACATTCTGACCCGAGTCATACAATGAGTCACATTTTCAACGTTCCCCATGCCGCCGACACCTTTATAAATTTCTTTTGCCAATTCTTCTAATGATAATTCTTCTTTTGCCATTTTTTATTCTCCTTCCATTGTTTTTTTCACAAAACCGTTGGCATCCTTCAGTTTGGCTGCTGCTTCGGTTTTACTGCTGTTGGTTAAAATCATAACAATTGCCAATTTAACGTCTTGTTCTGCCGCTTCAAAATATTTTGCTGCCGTGTCATAATCAACTTCTGTCGCCTGCATAATGATTCGTTTGGAGCGTTCAACCAATTTTTCATTTGTCGGCTTCACATCAACCATCAGATTATTATAAACTTTTCCGATACCGATCATAGAGATTGTCGAAATCATATTCAAGATCAGTTTTTGGGCTGTACCTGATTTCAATCGTGTTGATCCAGTTAGAAATTCCGGTCCACAATCTACTTCAATAGGAAATTGGGCATGTTTAGAAATTTCTGCATTTTTGTTACAGGAAATCGTAGCTGTTGTTGCACCGATAGTCGTTGCATAATCCAACCCACCGATCACATACGGTGTGCGGCCGCTAGCGGCAATCCCGATTACCAAATCATTTTTCGTAAGTGCCAGATTTTTTAAATCTTCACCACCTAATTCTTTGGAATCTTCTGCCCCTTCGACTGCTAAGGTCATTGCTTTTTCTCCACCGGCAATCAATCCGACCACCATACTTGGATCAACCCCAAAGGTCGGCACACATTCGGCTGCATCTAAAACTCCCAGCCGCCCACTCGTTCCGGCACCCATATAAATCAGTCGCCCCCCATTGTTGAAGGCTTTGATGGTTTCTTCAACTACTGCTTGAATACTTGCTAATTCATTTTCAACAGCTAACGGAACTTTCTGATCTTCTGCATTCATTTTTTGACAAGCTTGCGCTACCGTCATTTCATCCAAACCAAATGTCTCTTGATTTCTTCGTTCTGTTGTTAAATTATCTAAATTAATTTTTTCCATAGTCATCTACTCTTTCTAAATAAAAATTTGTACCAGCTTTGATTTGCTGGATCAGTGGTAAATCTTCGGGAATTATTCTACCGACAACATTTACTTTTTCATCTTGCGGCAATTCATTCTTGCAAATTTGAATTTCTCCCATATATCGTAAATATTTATCATTATCAATAGTCACACTGCCACAGGTTCTTTTCACTGTGTTTTGTTGGGTTATCAATGGCACTTCCCGAAAACGTGCATCTGCACTGCGAATTACATCTCGCGCTTCATCTCGCCGATTCTCATGAGCACCTAAAATATAGTTAAAATAATTCGTCCCTGCATCTTCCACATGCAATAAAATCGTTTCCTCTTCTTGAAACCGTTTGAATTGTTCCTTTGTTTTTTGAGTTAACCCACCATCCCCGATGTAAATCAAATCAACGGAACCAACTGACTTCATCGCCAAGGCGCTGGCCAAAGGATGTTGATAGCGGTGTTCTTCCAAAGTTGGTAAGCCGGCAAATAACGGGCCGCGAAGGTGCGCATCCCCGGGTACAAAGGCTTGCACCGTGAATCCAGCCTGCTTGAGCCACTGATTTTTTTTCTCAAACCAATGTCTTTCCAACCCTGTTTCTGGTCGTGGATAATAGTTATGCCATGCTTCTAAATTTGTAAAATCTGCTTGTTCTGCTTGTAGTTCTTCGATATCTTGCTTAGAAACGGTACTGGCATTCAACGATATCTTTAATTGATGAGAAAGTTTTGCGATTTGATGATTGCTGATGGCATAATCCATACGCAACCCAGTTACACCTAACGCCAATAATTCTTCTATGCCCTCAAAAGAAAATCCTGCCCGTTGTAAAGCCTCTCCAGAAATGTCTACCATCAAGTCCAGTTGTCGTTTTTTTGCCTGTCTTCCTAAAACAGATAAACGTTGCCGATAATGGGCAGCATCATCTTCGGGAATGTGCATGGACGTAAAGATTCCTTTAAAGCCTGCTTGTGCCATTTCTTCAATATAATCAAACATTTCTTGTGTTAATTCTTCATTCATAAAAACAGAAAAACCAAACATATCTCTCGATCCTTTCTCTATGGCAACCGTTTACAAAAAGAGTATACTTCACCCCATCAAAAAAAGCAATGATTTTTCTATTATTTATACAAATGTATGAAATATCATTTCACTAGCGTTTAAAATCCGTAAAGATTTTCATAACGTTTTGCCTTGCATAAAAATTTTGTGTTAAACTATTCAATAATCAAGAAAACAATCCTAGAGGTGGAAGATACATGATAACAATGGATGATATTATTCGGGAAGGTAATCCAACTTTACGAGAAGTTGCAAAAGAAGTCCCTTTACCTCCTACTGATGAAGAAATTCAATTAGGACATGATATGCTGGAGTTTTTGAAAAATAGTCAAGACCCAGTAAAAGCAGAAGAATTGGCGTTACGGGGCGGGGTCGGTTTAGCCGCACCACAACTGGATATTTCAAAACGGATCATTGCGGTGCACGTGCCATCAGAAGATCCAGAAAGTTCCGAGCCTGTTTTAAGTGCCGTCATGTACAACCCTAAAATTTTGAGCCATTCGGTCCAAAGTGCTTGTTTGGGAGATGGCGAAGGCTGTCTGTCCGTGGATCGCGAGGTGCCCGGCTACGTTGTTCGTCATGCCCGTGTAACCGTGAGCTATTCCAACGAAAAAGGGGAAAAACAAAAAATCCGGTTGAAAAATTACGAAGCAATCGTTGTTCAACATGAAATCGATCATTTAAACGGTGTAATGTTTTACGATCATATCAACGAAAAAAATCCTTTCGCTATTGAAAAAGGTGTATTGGTCATCGAATAAGCTACAGAACAAAAAAGCTGCCGAATATTCGGCAGCTTTTTTACGTATATTGGCTTTCACTTAATTTTCCTGATATAAAATTCCTTTGTCTGCCAACGCCTGTTTGATTTTGACCAAATCTTCCTCTTTTTGATAGCAAATGGTATGCAGATGGATACCATTTGTCAGTTCAGACAGCAGGCTGGCATTGGTTTTTTGATAATTCTTGAGAAAATCAGCGATGTCTTTTTCATTTTTAATGTAAAGACCACCGACTAATTCGCCGTAAAGCTCATGTTCCACGATGACATCGATGATTTCACCACCAAATGCCAAAATCGTTTCAAATTCTTCACGAATCTGAGAAGCATCGTGCTGCACGGCAATTTTAGTCGTTTTTCCGATTCCCTCTTTTTGAAATTTGTATCCTCTGGCAGTAGCAATAATCGCCGCCCCTGCTGCCCGCATCAGCGCGACATCTCCTACGATAATTTGACGACTGACACCGAACTGTTGAGCAAATTTACTTGCGCTGATTGGTTTTTCAGCTACCTGTAATTGTTTCAAAATTTCTTCTCGCCGCAAAGTTCCCTCCAAATCATTCAGCTCCTTTGATTTGTGCCTGATATGCACGGGAATGTTTCATGATATCTTCAAAAGAATGTTGGATAGTTTCCCGATAAGCTGGGTTGTTGACTGCTTGACGCACATTGTCCAGCACTTTTTCTTCTCGCTTGCTGTCTAACACGTTGGTATTTGTTTGTTTTTTGATTGCGCCGATTTCTGCCACCGCATCCATTCGTTCTTCTAATAATTGGGCGATTTTGCGGTCCAAGGTATCAATTTTTTTTCGTTGAATGGTCAAAGGTTCTTCCGTTTTTTCTGTTTCAATCCGTTTGATAACTTTAGCGGGATTCCCTCCCAGCACCACGTTGTCTCCAAATGATTTTGTCACGACACTGCCGGCTGCGACAACAACATTGTCACCTAACGTCACCCCGGGAATAATCACCACGCCGCCGCCAAGCCACACATTATTTCCCAACGTGATGGGCTTGCCGCTTTCCAGTCCGCTGTTGCGTTTCACCGGTTCTAGTGGATGGGTAGCCGTCAGTAATTGTACATTAGGACCAATCATGCAGGCATCCCCAATCGTAATTGGGCAAATATCCAACAAAGTGCAATTAAAATTTGCGTAGAAATTTTTTCCTACTGAGATATTGTAGCCATAATCAAAGGCAACAGTTGGTTCCATGTAGATTTTCCCTGCAACATGGCCAAACGTTTCCTTCAATAATTGACTGCGGATATCGCCATCTAATTCATGATTAATCAGATGCATTTGCTCCCGAGAATGTTTTCGTTCAGTAACCAATACCGGATCTTCGGCAAAATACAATTCGCCGGCAATCATTTTTTCTTTTTCTGTTTTCATTTCGTTTCCTCCATTAAATAAGCTGGAATACCGCTTCACCGGTACTTTTCACCATGGTAAAGGGGGCATCCATTCTTAAATTTGTTTGATTGATTGCCAAAATCTCGGCATTTTTTTGACGATAATGAATCAAGTCGCAAAAAGGATGTACTTGAAAAGTCGTCCCTACAACCACCAGCAACTCCCCGTTAGCAACAGCGTCAATTGCTTGCTGCAAGGTCTCATCTGAAAAACCTTCTCCATACAAAACAATATCTGGGCGAAGCTGTCCGCCACAAGTTGCATGACGATCTGATTTTAAATACTCCTGCCAAGGCACCGTTTGACCGCATTTTCGGCAAAAACAGTGATACAGGCTTCCATGAAAATCGACTAATTTTTGGCTGCCGGATTTGCGATGCAACCCGTCAATATTTTGCGAAACTGTCCATACCTCTTTTGTTTGTTCTAGTTCCGTGATTTTTTGATGGATGACATTTGGCTGTGCCTCCGGATGATAGAGATGTAAAACAAAGTGATAAAATTTTTCTGGTTCCCGCAGCATGCATTCATGGCTCAACAGATATTCCGGACGTTCCATCCCGTGGTAAACCCCTTGCAGCGAACGGTAATCGGGAATCCCTGATGCCGTGGAGACACCGGCACCTGTTAAAAACGTGATTTTTTTCGCTTGACGGATCTTTTCTGCCGCCTGTTCTAACTGACTCTCCATCTTGAATCACCTCTTCTTTTAGTATACCGTTTCTAAAAAAAAGATACAGATAAAAAAAGAAAAATCGACAAAAATTCTGCCGACTTTTTGGTTCTCCATTTAGTTGGTTCTTTGTTACTCAGTAGCTAGTCTCGTCAAAGGAACCTGCACAAGGCGATCATCATTTTCATTCGGGGTTCCTCTACCGTCAGAATTATTTGTAACAAAATACAATTGGTCCTCCATAATATAGATGTCGCGAATGCGCCCGTACTCGGTCAAACGTTCCGTCACCTTCTTGCCCGGTGAATTCACTTCCAACACGGCCGTTCCCCGCAACGCCGCTACATAAAGATTGTCTTCGTGATAAGCCATTCCTGAAGGTGCCCATGTTTGGTCACTGCCGGAAGTAAACAACGGCTTTCTCATTCCGGTTTGTGTCTGATTTCCTTGGATCACCGGCCAACCATAATTTTTTCCAGCCTCAATCTCATTGATTTCGTCATTGGCAGAATCACCATGCTCACTGGCGTACATTTGCCCATCTTCCCCCCACGCCAGACCTTGCGGGTTACGATGACCATAGCTGTAAACATAGGAATCAGCAAACGGATTGTCTTCAGGAATCGATCCGTCCAAATTCATCCGCAAAATTTTACCCGTCAATGAAGTTTCCTCTTGTGCACGCTCTTCATCCAACGCATCACCGACTGTGGCGTATAATTTTTTATCCGGACCGATTTTTAAACGTCCACCATGATGAAAACTCCCTGCTGGAATTTGATCCAAAAGAACATTTGTTTCTTTCCACTGATTCTCTTCCAGTTTCAATTGAATCACACGACTAAAGGTTGCACTATTTTCATAGGTATAATATCCGTAAGCCGTTTGTGATTCGTCGAAATCTTCACTCAAAACAAATCCCATAAAGCCAGCTTCGGCTGCATCAGACAAGGGTTCGGCTAAATCCACTTTTTGCCGTTCTACTTTTCCATCGGTGATTTTTGCAATAGTGCCGCCACGTTCGGAGACATAAAATGTTTCGCCGCTTTTTTCAATTGCCCAGGGAATCGTCAAATTTTCTGCTAAAACGGTGATTTCTTCACTCTCAGTGGTGGAAGGTACGGTTGACAAGGAGTCACTGGTCATTTCCGTAGAACTTGACTCTTGGGTCGGTTGATTGCTACAGCCGCTTAGAAATACTATGCCTAAAATACCCACTAGCAGGATTGTTTTCATTCGTCTTCCTCCCGTTTTTTGGCTTCGCAACGTCTCTCTTCTACCCTACCATCGCCGTTTTTTCCTGTAAATGATTCTGCCTAAATAAGCCGTCCCCCATTGGATACGGCTTATTTCAGAAGAACTATTTCTTTTTATCAGGCGTCATAAAATCCTAAAATCATGATACCAATCATAATTGCGGCAATCACAAGATAATGCTTAGCAGTTAATTTTTCTTTTAAAAAGATTCGACCTAAAAGGATAGAAACTACGGCATAGGCTGAGATCACAGGTGCTACAGTAACCGCCTCTTTGGTGGAAATCGCTCCCACATAAAAAAATTGGCCCAACGTTTCAAGCAAAGCCGCAATCCCCTTATCCCGCTCCCGAAAAACAAGAACACTTTCTTTTTTCACGATTTCCAAATACCCCCATAAAAGGAGCGCAACAATAAAGAAAGTCAATTCGTAACTCATCAAACCCTGATCTTCCGGCATGATTTTTTTGTATTCCAAATAATAGCTGTCTAAAAATGTACCCAGTCCATCAATCACCATGTATAAAATGGGAAACAAAATCGCAATCGCACCGATCCGATATTTTTTCTCAACACGGACCCCTTCTGCCACCAATTCGGCATCATCTTGCTGCTTCTCAAAAATCGACAGTAACAAAATCCCCACCAATATCAACAGAATTGCTGCCAACTGAATACCATTGATGCGATTGCCCATAATCAAAAAGCCCAATCCGGCAGTCACTGCACCAGAAGAATTACTGATAGGAGAAGAAATGGATACTTCAATGTAACGCAACCCGAAATAACCGATTGCCATTGATAAAATATACATGCCAGAAACCGGCAAATACAGCAACAGATTTTTCCAATCATAGCTGATTCCTTGATAGACCACATAATAAAACAGCACGTGCAGACCCATAACCAGCCCCACCATGATCGTGGTTTTCATCGCACTGTGGCGATCTGCTTCCTGATTGCCTTTTTTGTAGAAAAGATCTGCTGCCCCCCACGCTAAAATCGTAATGATCGCCGAAGCAAACCACATACCAAACACTCCCTTTTTTCAATTTATCTCTTAAAAACTATCCTAAAGCATCGAAATCGTCAATCAATTTTTTAACTTCTTGCAGGTTTCACCGATCCCCTCATGACACCCTTTGGAAAACGTGGTAAAATGACCATGGAATAAAAGTGAGGTGAATCTATATGGTACCATTTATTATTTACTGGGCAATCATTCTTGTTTGTATCGCTTGGTTAGCATTGAGCGTCTTCTTTTCAATTTTTTATCTAGCTCGCAAAGAAAATGGCAATCTTTGGGCATTTGGTTTGTTCAACGTAATCGCAGCTATCGTGTTGGCGATCTCATTAGCCGTTTATCGTACATGGGGTTGGGGCATCACACAATATTCAAGCCTGATTTATTTGATTCTAGGATTATTGATCGGTTTGACTGTTGTTCAAGCAATTTTAGGTCGTGAACCTAAAGCTAAAGCAGCTTAGACTTTTGAACAAGCGGAAGATTTGTTTCGCTTGTTTTTTATATACAATTTTTATGCATAATTATCAATACTACCAATGTGAAACTATTCTGACAAAGGATTAGCATCCATCACTATAATATTTCTTGCGTTTTTATACGCAAATCGATTGACAAGCCCTTTTTATTCGGGTAGTCTTTTAGGTGTACGAAACAACTGAATACGAGATGCCTCATTCACTGAGGTAGAGGTCGCGAGGTTCATTACCCCTGTGGAGCAAAGCAAATGCGCAGAAACAGGACTAGGGAACATCGCCGAAATGAATAAATCTTTGCTTGGTTTATTTGTTGGGACGCAAGTCAATAGCTTGCGGACTGTCTTAGCAACTTGCTAAGATGCGCTATGTTTTTGTGAGAGGCTTGTCGACTAATCACCAGTCAGTCCACAGCCGTTCCTTTTCATAGGGTACGGCTGTCTTTTTTTTCGACGATGCCAGCAATTGATACCCTTTATCTCGTTCAAAAAAATGGAAAAAAGGAGAAAGTTATGAAAAAAAAGGTTTCGGTAACAGTATTATTTGCGTTCATTTTGTCAATCATTGGATTAGGGGGAACCTTAACCGCTTTGGCAGATGAAAAAACACCTGAAAATGAATTTCGCGTAGGGTTGGAGGCAGGGTATGCTCCCTTCAACTGGTCCCAGCAAACGGATGCCAATGGTGCAGTGAAAATCAGTGGGCAACAAGCCTATGCAGGCGGTTATGATGTCCAAATTGCCAAAAAAGTTGCTGAAGGATTAGGAAAAGAATTAGTCATTCAACAAATCAAATGGGATGGCTTAGCACCTGCCCTACAATCAGGAAAAATCGATGCAATCATCGCCGGAATGTCTCCAACAGCGGAACGAAAAAAAGAAATTGATTTTACGGACCCCTATTACGAGTCTCAATTGGTTATTGTTACGCAAGCTGACAGCAAATATGCAGACGCAAAAAGTATCGAGGATTTTGCCGGTGCAGCACTGACCGCCCAATTAAATACTTTCCATTACAATGTGATCGATCAAATTCCTGATGTTAAAAAAGAACAGGCGATGGATAATTTTTCTGCCATGCGAACTGCCTTATCCTCCGGTGTGATCGATGGCTATGTCAGCGAACGTCCAGAAGGCATCACCGCTGAGAGTGTTGATAAAAAAATGAAAATGATCGAGTTTGAAGATGGACAAGGATTTGAAACCAATCCAGAAGACGTTCAAATCGCTGTCGGAATGCGTAAAGGCGATCCGGATGTAGCAAAGGTCAACGGGATTTTAGCTGGAATTTCTTCAGCCACTCGAATTGAAACAATGGATCAAGCCATCAAAGATCAACCTGCCGCTACAGATGAAGGCGAAGAAGATGCGGGACTTTTAGGAGATTTCAAAAAAATCCTCAGCCAATACGGCATGTTGTTCTTACGAGGCTCCCTATTAACATTGGGCGTAGCGCTGTTTGGTACGATTGCTGGAACAACGATTGGTTTGCTGATTGGCGTTTTTCGGACCGTACCGAAATCGGAAAATAAACTGACTTTTATTTTCCAAAAAATCGTTAACTGGCTATTGTCTCTTTACATTGAAATTTTCCGAGGAACCCCCATGATGGTACAAGCAATGGTTATCTTCTACGGTTTGGCATTGGCCTTTGGCTTGAATTTAAACAAAACCGTTGCTGCTTTGCTGATCGTTTCCGTCAATACTGGTGCTTATATGTCCGAAATCGTTCGGGGAGGAATTTTCGCAGTCGATGAAGGACAGTTTGAAGCGGCGCAAGCCATCGGAATGACCCATAATCAAACCATGAGCAAAGTTGTTTTGCCGCAAGTTTTACGAAACATTTTACCGGCAACCGGAAATGAATTTGTAATCAATATTAAAGATACTTCCGTTTTAAGTGTTATTGGTGTTGCTGACCTGTTCTTCCAAGGAAATTCCGCCTCAGGTGCGAACTTCCAATTCTTCCAAGTCTTTACGATTATCGGCATCATTTATCTTGTGATGACCTTTACGATCACTCGGATTTTGCGTCTGGTGGAAAAACGGATCGATGGTCCAGCTTCTTATGTTCAATTAGATGAAGAAGAAGTTCTTCCCCAAGAAAAATAAAGCGAGACAAGATTACCGGCAGAAATCGGTTGAACTTTTCTGCCTAAGAATGAGGAGGCAGTACATGTCGAATACAATTATCGAAATCAATCACCTGCAAAAAAGCTTTGGTGAAAATGAAGTGTTAAAAGATATCAATCTGAAAGTCAACAAAGGAGAAGTAGTAACGATCATCGGTTCTTCTGGTTCCGGGAAATCTACCCTTTTACGTTGCATCAATTTACTGGAAAAACCTACTGGCGGCGACATTCTTTATAAAGGAGAAAATGTCTTAGGCAAAGATTACAGCTTGTCAAAATACCGCACAAATTTGGGGATGGTTTTTCAATCCTTTAATTTATTCAATAATATGAACGTTCTGGAAAACTGTATGTCCGGACAAACTACTGTATTGAAAAGAAACAAATCTGCGGCGCGACAAGTAGCGTTAGAAAACTTGGAAAAAGTCGGAATGGAACGGTTTGTCGATGCTCGTCCGTCACAGCTTTCTGGTGGACAAAAACAACGGGTGGCAATCGCCCGCGCGCTGTCAATGGAACCGGATGTTATGCTTTTTGATGAACCGACTTCTGCTCTTGATCCGGAAATGGTGGGAGAAGTTCTTAAAACCATGGATGATTTGGCACACACCGGATTGACCATGCTGATTGTGACCCATGAAATGAGCTTTGCCAAAGAAGTTTCTGACCGAGTGATCTTTATGGATAAAGGGGTCATTGCCGAAGAAGGAACGCCAGAAGACATTTTTGTTCATCCGAAAGAAGAACGAACCAAAGAATTTTTACATCGGGTATTAAAAGAAAGATAACCATTTTATCGGCTGATTATCTATCAGCCGATTTTTTTGTAGATTTTAACGAATTCACGATTCTGATTGAAATTTTCAGAAAATTTCGCTAAAATGGCAGGTATGACAAAATGTTAGGATGAAAAAACTATGGAAAAGAAACAAGAATTAGAACGCGGGCTGAAAAATCGTCACGTCCAATTGATTTCGATTGGCGGAGCGATCGGTACCGGGTTGTTTTTAGGATCAGGTAAATCGATTCAATTGGCGGGACCCTCCATCTTATTTGCCTATATGATTACCGGCGGAATTTGTTTTTTGATTATGCGGGCTTTAGGAGAGTTGCTGCTTTCAAATGTAGAGAATCACTCGTTTTTAGATTTTGTTGCTGAATATTTAGGAAAAAAATGGGCCTTTATCACCGGCTGGACTTATTGGTTTTGCTGGATTTCGATTGCAATGGCGGATTTGACTGCAATGGGCCTTTATGTGCAGTATTGGTTCCCTACAATTCCACAATGGCTGCCGGAAATCATCGCCCTTGCTCTGCTCCTTTCCTTAAATCTGATTGCCGTTTCGTTATTCGGTGAATTGGAATTTTGGTTTGCCCTGATCAAAGTCGTGGCAATCATCGCCTTGATTGCAATCGGCGGTTACATGATCGTGACTCGCTTTCAAACTTCTGCCGGTCCGGTTCAAGTCTCAAATCTTTGGAGCCACGGCGGTTGGTTTCCAAAAGGCGGAAAAGGCTTCATCCTTTCGTTTCAAATGGTGACCTTTGCCTTCGTGGGCATCGAACTCGTGGGGTTAGTTGCCGGAGAAACGGAAAATCCTAAAAAAGTTTTGCCGGAAGCCATCAATAATATCCCGATTCGGATTATTCTCTTTTACCTTGGTTCGTTGTTTGCAATTATGGCCATCTATCCATGGAATAGTTTGGCAACCAACGAAAGTCCTTTTGTGGAAGTTTTTTCTGAGATTGGAATCACTGTCGCTGCAACGGTGATCAACGTCGTCGTTTTGAGCGCCGCCGCTTCTGCCTGTAACAGCGCAATTTACAGTACCGGTCGGATGCTGTTGTCTTTAGCACAAGAAGGCAGTGCCCCTAAGAGTTTCACCAAGTTGACCACCCACAAAGTTCCCGGAAAAGCTTTATTCTTCTCGGCATTGGTAATTTTTGTTGCCGTAGTATTAAACTTTTTTATGCCGGATCAAGTATTTACGGTCGTAACAAGTATTGCCACGACATGTTTCTTGTTTGTTTGGGGCGTGTTGGTCTTTACTCACATGAAGTATCGCCGCAGCATGATTGGCAAAAAGAATCATTCCTTCAAAATGCCGTTTTATCCATTAAGCAATATTTTGATATTTGCCTTCTTGCTTTTTGTTTTCGTTGTCTTGCTGCTTTCACCGGAGACCCGTTTAGCCGCACTGGTCACGCCAGTCTGGTTCCTTATTTTACTAGGTATCTACTACCTCAAATTCGAAAAGAAATAGCTCTTTGCGTCTGAAATCTGTTAAAATGATTTCAGGCGTTCTTTTTAGTTTGGGTTTAATTAACGCTTATTTGTATAGAAAATTTAGAAAATTCTTGCGAAAATTGAAGAATTTTGCTATTTTTGGAGAAATACATTTCTTTTAGGGGGTAGAAAATGGAGAAAAAATTAACGTTTAAAGATTATTTATTCATCGGTTCCATGCTGTTTGGTTTGTTTTTTGGTGCAGGAAATCTAATTTTTCCCGTTCACATGGGACAAGAAGCCGGCGGGAATATTTTCTTTGCCAATTTGGGCTTTTTGATCACTGGGATTGGACTGCCTTTTCTTGGTGTCGTGGCGATCGGTATGTCACAAAGCAGTGGCTTGTATGACTTAGCCACCCGGATTAATAAAAAGTATGCGATGGTCTTTACCATCTTGCTTTATCTTGTAATCGGTCCTTTTTTTGCTTTGCCTCGACTGGCTACCACCTCGTTTGAAATCGGAGTCGCTCCGTTTGTCCCACAGGAATCTCATACTCTTTTTTTAGCGGTATTCAGTCTACTCTTTTTTGCACTGGCTTGGTGGGTTTCCCGCAAACCAACAAAATTGCTGGATTACGTAGGAAAATTTTTAAATCCCCTATTCTTACTATTGCTGGGCATTCTATTGTTGTTCGCCTTTTTAAACCCGATGGGTACGGTCTCTTCTGCTGACGTCGCAGTTTCTTACGATACTCATCCTTTTTTCACCGGCTTTACGCAAGGCTACAACACCCTTGATGCCTTAGCTTCCTTGGCATTCGGGATTATTATCGTTACCACTATCAAAGGGATGGGGGTTACAAAACCGGCAACGATTGCTATTGATACAGTAAAATCCGGTTCCATCAGTATTTTATTGATGGGAATCATCTATACCTTGCTAGCGTACATGGGAACCATGAGTTTAGGAAAATTTCCTATTAGTGAAAATGGCGGTGTGGCATTGGCGCAAATCGCCAATCACTATCTGGGACGAACGGGAAGTTTTCTCTTGGCGTTGATTGTAATCACTGCTTGTCTAAAAACAGCAATTGGATTGATTACCGCCTTTGCTGAAACCTTTGTCGAATTGTTTCCCCGTAGAAGCTATCAACTTTTTATCGCAGTTGCCAGTATTTTACCGGGCATTTTTGCCAATGTTGGCTTAACAAAGATCATTGAATTTTCCACACCGGTCTTGATGTTTATTTATCCGCTGGCGATGACCTTGATTTTACTCGCCTTGTTGAGTCCGTTGTTTGGGCACCATCAAATCGTTTATCAAATGACAACAGCTTTCACGCTGATTGCTTCGATTTTGGATGGGCTGAATGCTTCTCCTGCATTAATCAAAGAAACTTCCTTCGTACAATTTTTACTTTCTGCCGCTGAAAACTACCTGCCTTTTTTCGCTATCGGAATGGGCTGGATCTTACCAGCAGGACTGGGCTTTCTCCTTGGAATTCTTTTGAGTTTGACAAAACGGTCAGAAAAAGAAAATTAATTGCAGTATTTGATCATTTTGCGAGGTTTTCAACTGACAGCAAATAAAAAAAAACGGTACAATATTTGTAGGGAGTAAGGTTCATAGGAGGGTGTTTTATGTTGTACGAAGAATTAATAATGGATTCAACCACATTATTAAAATATCAATTATATAAAAAACTGATGTCGGTGGGGCAGACAAGCTATCCCGTATCGCAAATTGCCACGGAGATGAACTTGAATTACCAACAAACAGTGATCGACTTGACAGAAATCGATGCAGAATTGAGTGAGCTGGATCCTCACTATCAGTCGATTTTTGTGGGTGCCGGAAAAGTGAATTGTTTGAATCTATCCTTTACCATCGATAAGTACCGCTATCATTTATTAAAAAGCTCGATTCCGTTTCAATTTGTTCTCTATTTTTTAAACGAAGAAAATCCATCTATCGATGATTTTTGTGTCCGTTACCACTCCAGTCGGTCAACGGTTTCTCGTAAAATTGACAAATTGAAACGTCATTTAAAAAAATTCAACATCCGCTTCACCTACACCGAAGCAAGTATGGTAGGCGATGAACGGCTGGTTCGGTTGGCTTTGTTTAATATCGTCTGGCTGGGGGCACGGGGATTAGACTGGCCCTTTGCCATTTCTGAAAAAAAAGCCGATGCCTTGGTCAAAGATTTCGGCAATTACTTTCCTTTGTCACGTACGTACATGGGACAATTGGAACTGCGCTATTTTGCCGCAATCGTCCTTTCTCGAATCGAAAAAAAACATTTTGTTAAGTATGACAAAGCCTATAATTTTTTGATGTTGAACAATCCTTATTATGATTTCAAAAAATTCAAAGAGCATTTTGGGGATTCCTTGGCACCGCGTCAAGTCAAAGCAGAGACCAGCTATATCTATTTTCTCGCTCACTTTATGCCGTTTTATACCCGCGAAGATGATCCGACTTTGCAGCAGACAATCCAGGATTTTTCCACAAGAGAAAACCCAATTTATCCGTTAGTCACTGCTTTCATTGCTTTTGCAAAAGAGAATTTTTTCAACGAACGGCCACAGATTTTAGATCAGCCGATTATTTTGGGCAACTTGATAAACATTACGTTTGCTTTTTACATTTTTAAACAACCCTTCCCAATCATCCAACGTCTAGTGGTTGCCCCACGGAAAAAAGATGGCACGATTCGGGAGATCGAACAAAAAATCTCTGCCTTTTTTACGGACTACAAAGCGACAAATGAAAACGCAGAAACCGGCTATATCACCGAACAAACACAAGAACTGATGACCAAAGCTTTCAAAGATGTCTTGCTTCCTTTCTATGATCGGGCAAAACACACGAAAAAAGTCAAAGTAGGTATTGCGCTAGAACACAACTACTTGCTGGTCAAAGGATTGTATCAATTTTTGGAGGACCTGCATTTTGTTGACGTCGAACGCTATGATCGGCAGCAAAAATCCGCCTATGATCTTGTTATCAGCTCTTCCTTGCTATTAAAAGACAGTTATCCAGACATCAACATTTTCTTATGGGATTATTCAGGAGAAGACGAACAATTTATTATTTTGTATAAAACACTTCGTAATCTAAGCTCTGCAATCAATCATTAAAAGGATGTGATGACATGCGTTGGAAAGGCGATCGCCGCAGCTCAAACGTTGAAGACCGCCGCAGTTCCTCGCCAGTTTCAGGAAAGCTTCTTGGTGGTGGAGGTATTGGAATGTTGCTTCTAGTCATCTTCTCGCTGCTTTTTTCCGGCGGCAACGTTGACCTCGGTTCTATTCTCGAAGGTGAAGGTGCCGGTGGAAATTACGACACGACGATTGTTCAGCAAGCCGATCCTGCCGCTGATTCGGAAACCTCTGAATTTGCTTCCGTTGTTTTTGCTCACTTGGAAGATTACTGGACCGCTGCTTTTTCAGAAAGTGGGCGTTCCTATACGAACCCAACCCTTGTCTTATATTCCGGCAGTGTTCGCTCAGCTTGTGGACAAGCCAGCTCAGCCATCGGTCCCTTTTATTGTCCCGGCGATCAAAAAGTTTATTTGGATTTAAGTTTTGCAGATGAATTAGCCAATCAATTCGGAGCCTCCGGTGATTTCGCCATGGCTTATGTCATTGCCCATGAAGTCGGACACCATGTCCAGTATGAGTTAGGAATCACACAGCAAATCGAAAAATTGCGCCAGCAACTTTCTGAAACGGAATTCAACAAATACAGTGTCCGTCAAGAATTGCAAGCCGATTATTTTGCCGGTTCTTTTGCTAAATATCTTGCTGGAGAAACCTATAACGGGCAACCGATTTTAGAAGTAGGGGATATCGAAGAAGCGATGTATGCTGCCAACCAAATTGGAGATGATACCTTGCAAAAACAAGCACAGGGCTATGTTGTGCCGGATAGTTTTACCCACGGAACATCTGCTCAACGGGTTGCTTGGTTTGAACGGGGTTATCAGTACGGTGATTTTGAACACGGCGACACCTTCTCTGCCGCCAATCTGGATCTTTAGATTTCTAAACTAATCTTAACAACTTTCCAAGACTTTCGTCACAATTTATTCACATTTATTCCTTACTATATAAGCATACCAACAAACAACCCTAACTAACACTTTTTCATTTTTAACTCCTTCCCGCCAGCTACCCACTGGCGGGTATTTTTTTGATTAAAAACAAATTTTTATTTTTTGAAACATTTTCGTCACGATTTGTTCACATCTTTTGGTTAATCTATACTCATCCCAATAAACAACCCTAACAAAACACTTTTTCATTTTTTACTCCCTTTCCCGTCAGCTACCCACTGACGGGTATTTTTTTGTGGGTTGCTTCATCAGCCGTTATCATTTGCAAGTGAGCATCCCGTAACTCTACTACATAATCAAATGACTGAATAAATTGTTCATTTTCTGAATGTGTGACAACAATGACGATTTTATTCTTTATTCCACTAATAATTTTGGAGATCAAATTTTCATTCTCCAAATCCAATCCAGATGTGGGTTCGTCAAAAATAAACACATCTGCATCGGTATAAATCCCTCTAGCAATATCTAGCCTGCGTTCCTCCCCACCACTCAATTTATTTTCCATATCGAGTTTATAGGTCTCTTTGTTTTCGCTATACTTTTGAAGATTTGTTTTTTTCATTGCTTCTTTAAATTGTCCATCATCCAAATTTTGAAAGAGCGCAACATTCTCTTGGATACTTCCTTCAAAAATTGCTGTTTTTTGTGGAATATACGCTATCTGTCCAAAAACTGTTGCTTGCTTGATTGAAGCAATGTTTCTATTATTGACGAAAACACTGCCGCTTTTTGGTTTTCTTATGCCCATGATTATTTCCAGTAATGTGCTTTTCCCTGTTCCACTGCGTCCTTTTATTGCATAGGTCTTTCCTTTTTCAAAGGTAAAACTTATATCCTTAATGATAGGCACCTTATTGTAATCAAACGTTATGTTATCAAGTAAAATCGTTTCTATTCCTGTAACTTCATAGTCCCTATCCTGCTGCTGTTGCTCCTCTTTCAATAAACTCAGTATTCTATCTGCAATCGGTTTACTGGAAGTAATTTCCGTGTAACAATTGGAAAAAGCCTGAATCGGTCCGGCTATTGTTCCCATTAGCGTAGTCATCGCAATCAGTTCTGGTAAAGTTGCTCGATTATTTAATACAAAAAAACCACCGACGATCCAAGTTCCTGAATAGACGATATTTCCAAGACCATAGATGATGGTGAAAGTCTTTCCCTGAGATGCTTCAAAATCAACAGCGGCATCTTTGACTTTCCCACTGGTAATTTGTAGTTTATGTTTAAAACGAAAGGCAGCATTACTTATTTTCAGATAAGCTAAATTTTTTGAGAATTCCTCATACCTTGCTAAATACGTATTCTTATTGTCTTGCCAAAAAGAACGTTTCCCTTTTAAGACATGTTTGCTTAGTAGTGGACTGAAAAATGGTACAAAGGCTAAAAGAATCATGACGCTTGCTAAAGGACCGTTTACAATAAAAGAAGAAATAAATGCAATGATGAACACGCCAATTACCTGTACTGAAAACACTATCTGTCTAAGATAATTTGTCTCCAAAATCTGTAAATCATTTGTCATATGAGCGATTCTTGAAGAAGAAGGTTCTTTCATGCTCTTCAGAATGTCTTCATCTAAATAACGGGTAGTCAGATCATTTCTTAAAGCATCCATAATTGTTTGGACTAATTTAGTGGATGTTAGTCGGGGCAAATAATCTGAAATAACTTCTACTATAAAATAAACAATAGCCAGCAAAGAGATTTTTATAAAATGATTGAGGTCCCCTTTCGTTGCTGCTTCAGATAAAAACTGATAGACAAAAGCAATACATACTGTCATAAAAGCAGCAAATATGGCAGAACTAAAATATGTGACCGACAATAATTTATATTGCTTAAAATATTTTTTCAATAAAATTCCTCCTTTCCAAAAAATACCTTCAAACAACTTAAATACTTATTTTTCCGTATAATTATTCAAATGAACATGGTCTCATTATATGTTCATTTGCATTCGGTTTCAATCTTTTTAACCATCATTTTTTCTTATGATTTCTAGCTTAAAATCCACGGATTTTTACTAATTATTGATTAAAAAGCAGTTTCCTATTCCTTTTACCGCTTGTTCCATATGCTAAAATAAGAGAGAGAGGAGTTGCACAATTTGATTATTCGAAATTATCTGACTAGTGATGAAAAAGAATGGATAAAATGTCGTTTGCTAGCATTTTTTGATACTAGTTATGCCACAGATATCCGATGGGAAAAAGAACAGTATAAGGAAGCTATTGAACTGGTGGCTGAAGAAGATGGGCAGCTTGTAGGCTTTTTGGATATCGAATTGCACTCTGCCTTACAAACAAATAAAAACCAAGCGGGTGGCGTTATTTGGCATATGGGCGTTCTTCCAGAATTCCGCCAAAGAAAAATTGCGCAACAATTGTGGTATACCGCTCGACAACTTATGCTGGAACAGGATATTCATTACTGTGAATTATGGACTCAGGAAGATCCTGCCGCGAATGCGTTTTATCGCAAGCAAAAATTTCAACTATTACCAGAATCTACCTATCTGCGATGCAGCTTAAAACCAAATACTTATTCCCTTCCATTGACTGAAACGTTTAATCCAACCTACTATGTGGATAATTATCTTTTTCAAGCACCGTTGACCGATAAACAAGCATTGCTTCCAATTTGTGAATCCATACAGGAAGTGCGTTTGTATGGGCAGGAGTTTTGAAAAAAATGCTCGGCTATTCTGTACGCCCCTCAAAAGTTAGACCAAAAATCTACCATTTAGAGGTTCCTACATTTAGACCTGAGCATTTTTTTCTTTAATCAATTCTAACAAAAGCGACAAGTTCTCCCTTATCGGCTAATTTCTTCCAACCCCCTCCAACGACAACTGCAGGATTTTCTCGCATAGCTCTTGATAAGAAATTCCAGCAGCTTGAGCCTCTTGGGGAAGCAAACTGTGTGGAGTCATGCCCGGCAATGAATTGGCTTCAATCACATACACTTCATTTTCACGACTCAACATGAAATCCACCCGTGAATAAACAGAAAGTCCCAGCAGCTGATGTACTTGCCATGCACAAGCCTGCATTTTTTCTGTCAACTCCGGTGATAAAACGGCTGGTGTAATTTCTTCAGTCATGCCTTGTTGGTATTTATTTTTATAGTCATAAAATCCTTCTTTGGGAATCAACTCGATAATCGGTAAAACTTGTTCCCCTAAAATGCCTACGGAAAATTCTCTGCCTTCAATTTTTTCTTCCACTAAAACCGTTTCTGAATACTGAAAAGCCGCCGCCAAAGAATCCGCCAGATCCGTCTGATTCTCTACGATTTCAACACCGATACTTGAACCATTGTCATTGGGTTTGACAACCACCGGTCCATCGATTGTAACCGGACTGTCTTTCGTAAGTATTTGCCAAGGAGCAGTTTTGATGCCATGATACGTTAGCAATTCTTTTGAAATCTTTTTATCCATTGCCAGTAGGCTGCTTTTGTAACCGGAGCCAGTATACGCAATCGAATACATATCGAATAACGCTTGAAGCTGTCCATTTTCTCCAATTCCTCCATGCAGTGCCAGGAAAACAAGATCACTGGTTTTACAAATAGGAATCACATTAGGTCCTACCAAATCAGCTTGTATTTTTTTCATTTCAGCTACATCTGGCGCTTTTTCATCGATTGTATGCGTATATTTTTCCATACGGTGTTGCGCAAAGGCTTCGGCAAAGGTTTTACAATCTGCTGCTCCCTCGTACACATCCAGCAAAACTACTTGGTGACCATTTGCCATCAATGCATTCGCAATCTGACTTCCAGAAGAAAGAGAAACTTCCCGTTCATCACTTAATCCGCCGGCCAATACAACTATATTCATTTTATTTCCTCATTTCTGTTTTTCTTTCACCTATTTTACCACTTTCTTACTGAGAAAATTACCAACAAAAAAATCATCCACGAAATGATTCAGGATGATTTCTACTATTTTTTTAACGGGAGATGTTTTCTCGGTGACCATTTGGAGCAAGAATGCTGATTTTTCGAACGGATTCTAAGGGAACCATCCGAATCTGCTGCTTGTCTTTTTGTAATTTGATCAACAAATGTCGCCGATCTTTATTTTTAGCCACCAACCAGCCGGAGATTGTTTCAAATTTTCGTTCAGCATCGGGATTATCCACTTGAAGAACCACCAGACTGTGCTGACGTGCTGCTTTTTTTATAGCATCCCGCATTTCTACGGAGATTTTTTCTTGTTGCCGATTCTCGGCAGTATCACTTAAAAATGTATCGAGTAAAGTATTAGAAGTAAGCGCAACGAATTGACGAATTTTTTTGATTTTCGATTTTTTTTCCATTGCAAACCCCTTTCTGCTTCAAGCAAATCAGCTTTTGTAAAGCCTATTCTAAATAATTTTCTGCTAAAACTCAAGCCTTGCTGTTTCGCTCAGCTTGCAAAACGGCAAGCCAACTATCCAGACCTTCTTTTAGCAGTTGGTAGGTTTCTTGAAAATCTCCGGTATACCACGGATCAGGAACGGCCATTGCTTTTTTGTCGGGAACGACACTCAAATATAAATGGATTTTCTTTTCTGTACCTGCGGGAGCAATTTTCTGCAGATCTCGAAGATTGTTTTGATCCATTCCAATGATAAAATCAAACGTATGAAAATCTGTCTCCGTGATTTGTCGGGCATGCATTTTTGAAAAATCGATACCGGCTTGCCGCAAAATATTTTGTGTTCCTTCATGGGGCGGATTTCCCGCTTCCCAACTGCTGGTTGCTGCTGAATCAACAAACAGCTCGATTCCTTTTTCCTGTGCCCGTTGCCGCATCAGTCCTTCTGCCATGGGCGAGCGACAAATATTTCCTAAACAGACAAATAAAACCTTCACTCTATCTCCTCCTTTTGATACATCCGAAAAGAGAAAAACTCAACATCTTTTGCCAGTTGAAAAAGTTGAGTAGCGATTTCTAAAGGTGATTCCTGGTACCCGCCGGAAATCCAAGCAAGCAGGACGCCACTACAGCCGTAGGAAAAAAAACGGCCATAAAAATCTTTGTCCTTTTCAGTCAATACACCTTCTGTATCTACCTGTTCAAACAATTTGCGGAATAATTTCGTTACGATCAATGAAAATTCTTTGATCAAAACATCTCGATTTTTCTCAGTCGTCACTTGATAGAACACGTTTTTTTCCTTCATTGTTTTCAGCATTTTTAATGCCTGTTCTTCCCAATTATCGATGGACAATTCTGCTGAGGTCAAATATTTTAAGGAATCGTTCAGATAAATCCAACGCAGTAATTCTGCTTTGTCGGAAAAATGATAGTAAAACGTCTGGCGATTGATTTCTGCTTTTTTAGCGATATCTTGCACGCTGATTTTTTCATAGGGCTTGGTTTGTGTCAAAGCGACTAAGGCTCGTCCAATTGCCCGTTTTGTCTGATTTCCTTCTGTCATAAGCCTCTTCCTCAATCTGAAATTTGATATGAATAGCCAAAATGTTCATAGGCAAGATGAGTGGCAATTCGCCCACGGGGAGTACGCTTTAAAAATCCCTTTTGGATCAGATAGGGTTCGTACATGTCCTCGACCGTTTCCGTTTCTTCTCCAATATTGACAGACAGGGTGCTTAATCCCACTGGTCCGCCGCCATAAATTTCGATCATCGTTTTGATCAATTTTTGATCAACATAATCCAAGCCGGCTTTATCCACCTGCAGCAAGCTCAACGCCCGATCGGCAATCAAGCGGTCAATCACTCCATCGGCCTGTACTTGAGCAAAATCCCGAACCCGCTTCAACAAACGGTTGGCGATTCGCGGGGTTCCCCTTGATCGTCGTGCGATTTCGATTGCACCTTCTGTAACAATTTCTGTTTGAAAAATATCCGCCGAACGCAACACGATTTCCCGCAGATCCTGCTCTTGATAATATTCCATGTGACTAATAATTCCAAAGCGATCCCGTAATGGCGCTGAAAGCATCCCGGCACGAGTCGTCGCCCCCACAAGTGTAAAGGGTGGCAAAGGAAAATGAACCGGGTGAGCCGTGGTTCCCTGTCCAACCATGATATCCACATAAAAATCCTCCATCGCCGAATACAGCATTTCTTCTGCAACTCGCGGCAAACGATGGATTTCATCAATGAACAATAAATCCCCCGGTTCCAATTCATTTAAAATCGCCACCAAATCTCCCGGTTTTTCAACAGCCGGTCCGCTGGTGGTACGGATATTGACACCCATTTCGTTAGCAATCACCATGGCCATCGTGGTTTTTCCTAATCCCGGTGGTCCATAAAGTAGCACATGATCGAGGGATTCTTCACGATTTTTCGCCGCTTCAATATAAATACGCAGCTCTTCTTTAACCTTATCCTGACCGATATACTGTGAAAGGTATTGTGGTCGCAACGATTTTTCGAGGATTTCTTCCGTCTCTGTCGTTTCCGGTGAAACGATCCGTTCGTCTGTCATTGACCGTTCCTCCTATTTTTTCATCATTAATTTTAGAGCTTCCCGCAAATATTCATCGGTTGTTTTTTGCGGATCAACAGGCAATAATTTTTCTACCCGCTTGGTTTCTTTCTCACTGTAACCCAAAGCAGACAAAGCTGCCATAGCTTCTTCCAAGGCTTGATTCTCGGATAAAATCGGCATTGCCGGCAATTCTCCTGCCAATTCGCCCAATTTCCCCTTCAAATCCAAAATCATTTGTTGCGCTGTTTTTTTACCAACACCGGGAAACTTCGTCAAATACGTAGCATCACCAGATTCAATGGCTGCGATCATGCCATCGTGCTCTTCATTTGCCATGATGGCCAAAGCACTTTTCGGTCCGATTCCAGAAACGCTGATTAGGCGCAAAAATAATTGTTTTTCTTCTAATTTGCCAAAACCATAAAGTAGATGCGCATCTTCCCGAATCACTTGATGGACATAAATTTTGACTTCTTGATTCATTTTGCTGCTGTAACGATAGGGATTTCCCAATGCGATTTGATAGCCGATGCCCTGCGTTTCCAATACAAGATAAGCTGGATTGATCGCCGTTACAAGTCCAATGATATATTCGTACATGCCCTAACCCTTTCTGTACATATGTTCCCCTTATTGTATCACAGTTTTCATCGACAAAAAAGGCAGAGAAATGATTGGCTCTTTCTCTGCCTAGTTTAGCTAAATCAGCGGAAAATTTTTTAAGCTGAGCCGACAAAAAAGTTCGGAGAATCAGCAAAAATTCTCCGAACTTTTTTACTTGTGCTTACTAACTTTTTGAAACAAAGGAATTGGTTGCCCCATTTTACCAAGGTTGATCGGTAGGTCCAACGGTGAACTCATTAACGTTTGTGTCTTCTGGTTGGTCAATTGCAAAAGCAACAATATTTGCAACGCTTTCTGGTCCAATTTGATAGGTTTCATAAAGAGAGGACATGCCTTTTTCTGTTTCCTTATCGGTGATCGTCGTTAACAATTCCGTTTTTATTGCGGCTGGATAAATCGTTGCCGTACGGATATGGCTGCCTTCTTGTGCTGATTCCATGCGCAAAACTTCCATCAAATCTCGAACAGCCCATTTTGTGGCACCGTAAACTGCGCCACCAGGATAGGCTTTTAACCCGGCAACCGAAGAAGTGGTGATTACATGCCCAGATTTTTGCCCTTTGAAGGTTGGTAAAACAGCGGCGATCCCGTTCAAAACACCTTTGATATTCACGTCCACCATTTGATCCCATTCGTCCGTCTTCAATTCAGATAACGGTGAGTTTGGCATCAAGCCGGCATTCAAAAAGATAACATCAATTTTTCCAAAGGCTTCTTTTGCAAGATTAACTAATGCTTCATTATCTGCTGGTTTGGTTACGTCGGTGACCCGAAAGACAGCTTCGCCACCTGCTTGTTTGATTTCCTCAACGATTTTTTGCAATTTTTCCTCACGACGAGCGCCCAGAACAATTTTTGCTCCTTTGCTTGCTAATAATTTTGCCGTTGCTTCTCCGATTCCTGATGATGCGCCTGTGATTACTACTACTTTGTCTTGAATTGCCATAATAAACATTCCTTTCTCGAACCTATGATTATTTTGCTTAGCACCAAAAATGTGTCACACCTTTGTTGTCACATTACTGGGAAGGCTGTTGTTCTTTATAATTAGAGTTGATACCTTTGATAAATCTGGCTGGAACGCCACCCACAATCGTATTTGCTGGTACATCGTTCGTCACTACTGCCCCGGCTGCGACGATTGCATTCTCTCCGATCGTCACCCCTGGAGTCACTGTGACATTTGCCCCCAACCATGCATTCTCATGGATATACACTGATTGCAATTCCAAATGCCGCCGTTCTGCCGGTTCTATTCGATGATTGACAGAGGCGATCGTAACATTCGGTCCAATCAACACATGATCGCCAATAAAAATACCGCCTAAATCGGTGAACATTGAATGGCTATTAATGAAAACATGCTTCCCAATGTGTAAATTGCGACCAAAATCCGACCAAAATGGCAAACGAATTTCAGTTGTTCCATCAATCGTCTCATTGGTAATTTTGCTGATTCGCTCACGAATCTCTGCTTGGTCATGGGTACCGGTATTTAATTGTTGGAGTAACGGTTGATTAATTTCGTTGATTTCTTCAACCTGATCATACGCCGCAGTCCCCAAGTCCATCTTTGACTTCATTGACTTCCCTCATCTCTTATTTATTGATTGACTACAGTATACTGGGAAATTATACTAATGTTAAATACTTATAATGTATTAATTACTATAATAATTAGTTATGGAAAAAGGAGTGGTTCCATGGATATTCGTGTTCTTCGCTATTTTGTCGCCATTGCACAAGAACAAAATTTTTCCCACGCAGCACAGTCCCTGCATGTGTCACAGCCAGCTTTATCCCGCCAAATTATCGATTTGGAAACTGAATTAAATGTTAAGCTGTTTGAACGGAGCCATCGCCAAGTAAACTTGACTCAAGAAGGCTATTATCTACTGGAACGTGCACAAGAAATTATTCGTTTGTTTGACAAGACAACATATAATTTACAAAAGCAAGACATCATTAGCGGAACGTTGGATATCGGTTCTGGTGAAAGTCATGCCATGACCTACATCATGCAAACAATTCAGCAGATCATTCACAAATATCCCCAAATTCATATCAATCTAAGAAGTGGAGATGCCAGCCTGATAGAACCGCAATTAGATAGTGGTATTTTAGAATTTGGAGTCATCATGGGACGGCGACAGTTGGATAACTATAACTTTCTCACTCTACCTGAGGAAAATCGTTGGGGTCTCTTAATGCGAGCCGATGAACCGCTTGCCCGTCATTCAACCATTTCTCCCGCTGATCTTATTGGTCGCCCCTTAATTGTTTCTGCGCAGGCAAAGCAGCGGGGGATTTTTAAAGAATGGAGCAACGAACTATTTGATCAGTTTAATTTTATCGGTACCTACAATCTGATTTTCAACGCTAGTTTGTTGATTAAAACCGGTGCCTGCATGGCATTGACCTATGAAAATTTAGTCGAAACCTCCCAACAGAGCGGACTCGTCTTTCGTCCTTTGGAACCTCAATTAACTGATCCCAATATTCTGATTTGGAGTAAAAGCCGAAGCTTGCCCAACGTCAGCAAACTATTTCTAGAAACGATTCAAAAAAATATTCAACACACTGACGTATAATTAGCGGAGAACTTTTATTTCTCCATCACGTTCAAACTTTTTAGAAAATGAAAGATTGGCTTGATTACTGCTCAACAATCGTCAGCAAAAAAAATAAAGCCCCTTTTCAAAAGCGGGCTTTATTTCCTATTATTCCACATATTCTTTGTATTCACTATAGCCTTGTTGATCCATTTCCTCTAACGGAACAAAGCGCAAAGCGGCGGAGTTGATGCAGTAGCGCAAGCCGCCTTTTTCTTCCGGTCCATCTGAAAAAACATGTCCTAAATGCGCATCCGCTTCATCACTACGAACCTCAACTCGGTGCATTCCATGAGAAAAGTCGGCTTTCTCTTTGATTTCTTTTCGAAGAATCGGCTTGCTGAAAGAAGGCCAGCCACAGCCGGCATCAAATTTTTCGGTAGAAGAAAACAACGGTTTGCCGCTGATAATATCCACGTAAATGCCTTTTTCATAAAAATTATCGTATTTTCCCGTGAATGGCTGTTCCGTTGCGCTTTCTTGCGTAACTGCATAAGCCATTGGTGAAAGTTGCTTTTTCAATTCTTCTTTTGAATATTCTGCCATTGGAAATCCTCCTTTAGTGGAAGCAAACCTACTTAATTTCCTTCATCATCTGATAAATTGCGCCTACAGGAAAGCCCACAATACTATAGTAATCGCCATCCACCTTTTTTACAAACATCCCGGCTTTTCCTTGGATTCCATATGCACCAGCTTTATCCACGTAATCTCCTTCATCGAGATACTGATTAATCTCTGCATCCGTCAAGTCAAAAAAGAGAACTTTGGCAGGAACCAATTTGGTGAGCATTTGCCGACCTTTACGCAAAACCACCGCCGTATATACATGATGCATTTGACCGCTCATCAGACTGAGCATCTCAAATGCTTCTTCCCGAGATTTGGGTTTTCCTAAAATTTTCCCACCGGCCACTACGATGGTGTCACATGCAATCACTAAATCATTCTCATGCTGTTTTGCAACGGTTTTTGCTTTGGTTTTTGCCATTCGCATGACGTATTCTTCTGGCTGATCCTTTTCGTGAACTGTTTCGTCAATGTCGGCAGGTTCAACCGTAAAATTATCGACAATATGGGCAAGCAATTGTTTTCGCCGTGGTGATTGCGACGCTAAAATAATCGCCATTTTTTACATCGTCTCCTTCGTTTTATGCGGATCTTGGATTCGTTTAAACATTTTTTCCATGTCGCTGTTAGTGAAGTGAATCAGTACCGGGCGTCCATGGGGACAGTTAAAGGGATTTTCACAGGTCGCTAAATCCTGCAGCAACACGCGGGCTTGAGCCTCGTTCAAATGATGATTGGCCTTGATGGATCGCTTACAGCTCATCATGATTGCAGTTGCTTCTCGGAATTTTTTGACACTGACACTGCCGGTTACCAGCAACATATCGATCATTTCACGAATAATCGCTTCTTCTTGTCCTTTCGGATACCATACAGGATGAGCTCGAACAATGAAGCTGTTGGCGCCGAATTCTTCTAAATAAATCCCTACATTTTCCAACAGTTCAGCTTTTTCCTTCAGCTTTAGCGCATCACTGTTGGGGTAATCTAAAACAAAAGGCACCAGCAATTCCTGCAAATCATTGGTGACATCCCCAATTTTTTCCCGATAATATTCGTATTTGATCCGTTCTTGCGCCGCATGCTGGTCGATGATGTACAATCCCTGCTCACTTTGGGCAAACAAATAGGTTCCATGCATCTGACCAAAATAATCCAATTGTGGAAAACGTTCTGTGGGACGATCATCTGAAGCCAATACTTTATCTAACAAAGTTTCACATTCTTTATTGGCCAAATCAAATTCCGGATGTAGCCGAATCTCTTCCTCGGAGAAGTCCGATACGACATTGGCAGCATTTGGTTTTTCTGTGACCACGTCTGACTCCAACGGCACAAATTCATCCTTTTTAGATTCCTGTGAAAAAACTGGTGCTGGTTTTCCACCAATATCCACAAGATTATCCACAGGGTTTTCCACAGTCTGTTGATAACTTTCCTCCACAAAAAATTTTCCACTGGTGGCATCGTAAGACAAACCTTTAGTGTTTCTTGGTTCAGCAAAATCCATCGCCAACTGTTCCGTTTTTTCTTGAGGAGTCTGTTTCTTTTTAAAACTTAAATTGTCAGCTGCATTGGGGATTAGATTTTCTTCCCGCAAGGCATTATTGATGGCTTTGCTCAATAATTCTGTCAATTCTTTTTCCTTTGATAAACGGACCTCCTGCTTGGTTGGGTGCACATTGACATCTACCAATAGCGGGTCCATCGTGATCTCGATCACTGCTAAAGGAAAACGACCAATCATTAATTTTGAGCCATAACCTGCGACGATGGCTTTGTTCAGTGCAAAATTTTTGATATACCGGCCATTGATAATTGTTGACAAATAATTCCGACTGGACCGGGTAACTTCCGGTAATGAAACATAGCCTTCGATTTTAAAATCTAAATCTTCTGCTTGGATTTTCAACATTTTTTTAGCCGTAGTAATGCCGTAAATTCCCGCCAAGGTCTGTTTTAGATCGCCATTGCCGGCAGTCGCCAACATTTTATTACCATCGTGAACCAAACGAAATGCAACAGAGGGGTGGCTCAGTGCCAACCGATTGACGATATCCCCAATATTCGCCAATTCCGTTTGAACCGTTTTAACATATTTCAAACGCGCTGGCGTATTAAAAAATAAGTTTTCCACAGTAATCTTGGTTCCTTGCCGCAAAGCAGAAGGAGTATGGGATTCAACAGCACCGCCTTTTAATTTCAGCAAGGTTCCTTGTTCCGTTCCTTGCACCGCTGTTTCGACGGTCACTTCGGATACGGAAGCAATACTTGGCAAGGCTTCGCCACGAAAACCCAGTGTTCGTATCCGGAATAAATCATCCCGATTGTGGATTTTGCTGGTGGCATGTCGTTTAAATGCATTCACCACATCATCATCAGCGATTCCTTCACCGTTATCTGTCACCTGAATTTTACGCAGACCTGCTTCTTCAATTAGAATATCAATTTGGGTACTGCCGGCATCTAGCGCATTTTCCACTAATTCTTTAACCACCGATGCGGGGCGCTCCACCACTTCCCCTGCAGCAATCTGATTGGCAAGACGTTCAGATAATTCTTGGATTTTTCCCATAGATACGCCTTCTTTCTAAATCCGTTTCTGCAACTCGTACAATGTATTCAATGCTTCCATTGGGGTCATTTCTAATAAATTCAATTTTTTCACCGTATCAATCACACCTAATTCACTGGTAGAAACTTCGCTAAATAAGGACATCTGCTCGATTTCTTCAGTGACAGCAGGAGGAGCTTGCAGGACAGCTGGTGTATCTGCTTCTAATCCCTTTAAGATTGTTGCAGCTCGTTCCAGCAAGTTTGTCGGCAATCCGGCAATTTTTGCCACGTGGATACCATAACTTTTATCCGCAGGTCCTTCCATCATTTTATGAAGGAAAACCACATCGCCATCTTTTTCAACTGCTCCCACATGGATGTTGCGCAGTTGAGGCAAGGCTTCATCCAGAACCGTCAATTCATGATAATGAGTAGAGAATAAGGTCTTGGCTTTCACTTCTTTATGGATATATTCAATAATGGCTTGCGCCAACGCCATACCATCATAGGTTGCTGTTCCCCGTCCCAATTCATCAAATAAAATTAAACTGTTCGGTGTTGCATGACGCAAAGCTTGATTGGCCTCCATCATCTCCACCATAAAAGTACTTTGTCCAGCGATTAAATCATCACTGGCGCCAATACGGGTGAAAATCCGGTCAAAAATCGGCAACTTTGCCGTTTCTGCGGGGACGAAACACCCCATTTGCGCCATGATGACAGTCAATGCCAATTGCCGCATATAGGTGCTTTTCCCTGACATATTTGGACCGGTAATCAGTAAAATCAGGGTTTCTTGATCCATCGTGATGGAATTTGGGATGTATTCTTGATGCCCCAAAACTTTTTCCACAACGGGATGGCGACCTTCTAAAATTTTCAGCTCTTTGCCAAAAGTCGGTTGTACATATTGGTAGCGTTCGGCGATCATCGCAAAACTTTGCAGAACATCCACCGCGCTGAGGGATTTTGCCAAGGTTTGCAGTCGTTCGATAGCCTGCTTGATTTGTTCCCGCACCTCTAAGAATAATTGATACTCCAAATCAACTGATTTTTCTTCGGCCTCTAAAATTTGCGTTTCCAATTTTTTCAGTTCCGGTGTGATAAAACGTTCGGCATTTGCCAAAGTTTGCTTTCGTTCATAGCGGCCTTCTGCTAAATTGCCTAAATTGGCCTTCGTGATCTCGATATAATACCCAAACACCCGATTGAAGCCGACCTTCAAATTACGGATGCCGGTTTCTGCTCGTTCTTTGGCTTCTAATTCCGCCAACCATTGTTTGCCGTTTCTCATCGCTAAACGGTATTGGTCAAGCGTTTCATTGAACCCGTCCTTGATAACATTGCCTTCTGTAATCTGCAACGGTGCCTCTTCATTGATGGCACCTTCAATCAATTGGACTAGATCTTCCATCGGTTCCAAATCTACCAGCAGGTCATTCCATTCCCCTTGATTGATTCCAGTCAGCAATTCGCGAATCAGCGGAACTTGCAGCAGAGAGGTTTTTAATTGGATCAAATCCCGCCCGTTGACGTTTCCAAAGGCCACACGTCCAGCTAAACGCTCCAAATCATAAACCTTGGTCAAATTTTCCTGCAGGTCAGCCCGTTCAAAATAACTATTCAGCAGAGAAGCGACCATTGCTTGTCGGGCAAGGATTGCTTGTTTTTGAATCAAGGGTCGATCCAACCATTGTTTCAGCAAACGTCCCCCCATTGCCGTCTTAGTTTCATCCAACAGCCACAATAAGGTGCCGTGTTTTTTTCCGGTACGAATTGATTGGCTCAGTTCTAAATTAAATTTCGAATAATAATCCATCTTCAAAAAATGATCTGGTTGATAGTCCACAGCTTTTTGCAAATGTGCCAAACTACGCTTTTGAGTGATGGATAAATAGCACAGCAGTTTTCCCGCCACTTCTTTTTCCACTGAATTAGTCAGTTCACTGGTCAAAAATTGAAATTCTGCATTTTCCTCAATGGTTTCCTGCGTGGAGAAAACCACGTTCAATCGATCCTTCAATTGTTTTTTCAGCTCATCTGAAATTTCACTGCCAAAAACGATTTCTTTGGTTTGCAGCGCAGAAGCTTCATTAATGATGGCTTCTTCATCTTTTAAAACGGTGGCTTTTAGTTCACCGGTACTCAAATCCACATAAGCAAATCCGTAGTCTTTACCGGTAAAGGTCAGCGCCGTCAAAAAATTATTGTCCTTAGCCGAAAGCCCCTTGCTTTCCATAACGGTTCCGGGGGTCACCAATTGAATGACTTCTCGCTTAACCATCCCTTTAGCCGTTTTGGGATCTTCGACTTGTTCACAGATTGCGACTTTATAGCCTTGTTCGATCAACGTATCCACGTATCCTTGGGCAGCATGGTAAGGAACTCCGCACATGGGAATGGGGTCGTCGGCATTACGGTTGCGGCTGGTCAAAGTCAATTCCAAAATTTGTGCGGCTTTGATAGCATCCTCGTAAAACATTTCATAAAAATCCCCTAAGCGGTAAAAAAGGAATGCATCCTGGTACTGTGCCTTGATTGCCAAATACTGTTCCATCATAGGCGTATTTTTAGTCTTTTGAGGCATTCGGTTTTTCCTCCTCGATTGTTTCATTTACTTGTCTTTGCAACGAATCCGTCACAAAATGCAGCAGATCGTTGGCTTCCAACAATTTTTCCCGATAAGCAATCACTAGCGGCTGTTCCTCAAACTCTGCTGTGTAGCGATTTGCCGCAGCAATAGCAGCTTTTTCTGCTTCTGGTTTTCCATAATGAGCAAAATTGACGGCCTTTTTTTGTGCGGTTTTAATTTTTTCTTCCAACTCTTGCAAATGCTGATTTTTTTCGATTTTTTCTTTGATCCGCTTGAAAGATCGGATTGTTTCGTGAGCAGCTAGTAATTCTGTTAACTGTTCAAGGGCTGCTTTTACTTCTGGTTCCCGTTCTAATGCATCCATGGCTTTCATCCTATTCGCTTATTCGTCAAATGGTCGATCGTCACTGATTTGAATCGTATGGATTGCAGTTGCTTTGCCTGTTCTTTCATCAATATCAATCAGGCAACCGGATAAAATGGTTCGGCCGCTTTCCACTACTTCAAACCGCTGAGGCAACGTCGTCAAAAATCGTTCAATCACGGGTTCTCGTTTCATGCCTAAGATACCATCATAAGGACCGGTCATGCCTGCATCTGTCAAATAGGCGGTTCCTTGCGGTAAAATTCGAGCATCATTGGTTTGCACATGGGTATGGGTTCCGACGACGGCTGAAACACGTCCATCAAGATACCAACTCATCGCTTGTTTTTCACTTGTTGTTTCCCCATGGAAATCAACAAAAATCAAGGATGTTCGTTCCCGTGCCGTTGCCAACAGCTCATCGATTTTTCTAAAGGGATCATCCAACGCCACCATAAAGGTTCGTGCCTGCAGGTTGATCACCGCAAGCTCTACTTGATTGACCTTGACAAAAACCATCCCCATTCCCGGTACTTCTTCAGGAAAATTGGCTGGTCGAATCATTTTTTTCGCTTCTCCGATAAATTCAAAAATATCCCGATTGTCCCACGTATGATTTCCCATCGTGACGACATCGATTCCATCTTGTAAAAATTTTTTATAGATTTTCCCGGTGATTCCCCGACCAGAAGCTGCATTTTCTCCATTGCAGATCGTGACTTGCGGACGGTATTTCTTTTTTAATTTTGGTACATATTCTGTAATGGTTTTGCGGCCAAGAGCACCGACAACATCCCCAATAAACAATACCCGCACAATTTTTCCTCTTCTCTTTTTGACATCTTTCCTTATTATAGTTGTTTTTGGGTGGAAAAAAAAGCCCGCCTCCTTTTTCAAAGGAAAAGACACTTTGCTATCTAGTTTATTGAATTTTGGTTAGAATAAGATTAACAAACGAAAAGGAGGAGGCTTATGGCGCGATTTTTGAAAAGAATCGGATTGCTTGCGTTATTTGTTGTCGCTATTCTATTGATCCGTCACTATATCATTACTCCAATTATCGTCCAAGGAAAATCTATGCTGCCGACACTAATCAATAATGAACGCTTGTTGATGTCCAAAAATACTGACAATATCCAACGATTCGACATTGTGGTTTTCGATGCACCAAATGAGGATCGGAATTACATCAAGCGAGTAATCGGTCTGCCGGGAGAAACGGTGGAAATTCAAAAAGATCAGCTGGTAATTGACGGAAAAAAATACACCGAAGAATACCTTGATCCAAAATTAAGTGAAGAAGTTTTAACCACTCGTGAAACATTTACCGAGGACTTTGTTTTTGAAGTTCCCGCGGACAGTTATTTCGTTTTAGGCGACAATCGAACCAATTCCACTGATAGCCGTTACATTGGTGCGATTTCTAAGGAGGAGATTGAAGGTGTCGCTCGAATCGTTTTGTGGCCGTTGGATCGTTTCGGCGGGATAGAATAACACGGAATTATTTACAATCGTGTATTCCATCACAAACAAAGCGGTTTTCTTCGTTGTAAAAGCATGATAGAATAACATTGTAAGCATTATCAGAACTAACTGGAGGGATTCTTCATGAAAAAAAGTAACGAGGAAGTTTTGGCACGTCGCATCAACGAATACAAAAAGAAACGCGAAAAAATCGTGAAGGCCGCAGTGCAGGAGCACAAAGAAAACATGCCGGAGCGAAAAACGCTGCATTTTAAATTTGTCAAAGAGTCGACTGTCAAAAAATAAAAATGGCAGGCAGAAAGGAATTTTCCTTTTCTGCCTGCTTTTTATTTCCCTCCGCTCGCCAGGCGAACGATTTCAACAATCGTATCTCGGGCTTTTTCCATAGCTTCCAAGGTAATGAACTCATATTGCCCATGGAAATTTTCGCCCCCTGTAAATAAGTTCGGTGTTGGGATTCCTTTATAGGAAATTTTCGAGCCGTCTGTCCCCCCGCGAAAAGGAGTGATCTTGATGGGAATTTTTAAATTTTCCATCGCTTGTTTGGCATAGGTGACACTGCGGGGATCTTGATCAATAATTTCCCGCATGTTGTAGTATTGGTCAAACAAACGATAGCTAATCCGTTCCTGCTGCAATTCTTCATTAAGTTCGGTAATGATTTGCAAAATCCTTTGCTTGCGGGCTTCAAATTTTTCCCGATCATGGTCCCGAATAATATAGTGGAGCTCTGCATGACTGATATCCCCGATAAATTTATTCAGCAAATAAAAGCCCTGATATTCCCGTGTTTTTTCCGGAACTTCTGCTTGAGGCAGTTGTTGATCGATTTGCTCCCCAATTTTGATGGCATTGACCATTTGCTGGTAGGCTGTTCCGGGATGAACACTCGTGCCATCAATAAAAATTTCGATTTTTGCCGCATTGAAGGTTTCATATTCAAAATGCCCTACGCGTCCACTGTCTAAAGTATAGGCAAACGCCACCGGAAAATCGTCAGGATCAAACAAATCTGCTCCTCGACCGATTTCTTCATCTGGACCGAATGCCACCCAGACATCACCTCTTTCAGCAGCTGGAACCTGTTTTAACAATCGAATTCCGTCAATGATTTCGGCGATCCCGGCTTTATCATCTGCTCCTAAAAGAGTCGTGCCGTCAGTTGTGATCAACGTTTCTCCTACATAATCCAACAAATTAGGAAATTCCGTGACCGATAACACAATCTGCTTGCCCTCATTCAGGACAACATCCTGCCCATCATAATTTTCATGGACTTGCGGTTGACTATTTTCCGCAGAAAAATCTGCGGTGTCCACATGGGCAATAAAACCTACCGCTGTTTTTTTCGGATCACCTCTCAAAACCCCGATGGTAAAACTATTCTTCGGGTGATAGGCAACCTGTTCCAACCCCAAGTCGAGTAATTGATCCTTCAACAGCAATGCTAGATCAACTTGACCAGGCGTCGTAGGAATCGTAGTTGAGGTTTCATCGGAACGAGTATTGATTTTGGCATAACGTAAAAAATCGGTTAATAATTCTGACATATTTTCACCCTATTCTAAAAATGCGTTTCTAAAATTAAAATAATCACCCTATGCATGGAAGACGACTTCTTTTTCAAAAAGAAATCGGCTTTTCTTCCAGCTCGTGTACAATGTCACGAAAATCAGCAAAACCAGCATCTAGTCCCCGTAATAAAATTTCTGCGGTGCCAATATTCGTAGCTAAGGGAATTTCATACACATCCGACAGGCGGATCAGTGCCGTCACATCTGGTTCGTGGGGTTGTGCCGCTAATGGGTCCCGCAAAAAAATCACCATGTCCAGTGCATCTTCTGAAATCATCGCGCCAATCTGCTGATCTCCTCCCAATGGACCAGATTTGAAGCGATGAACCGGCAAGCCGGTTGCCTCTTCAATTCGTTTTCCGGTCGTTCCCGTGGCAAACAATTCATGCTTCACTAAAATTTCCCGATATGCTGTCGTCAGCTTGACCATCATGTCCTTTTTGCGGTCATGGGCAATCAATGCAATCTTCATCTCGTTTCCTCCGCTCTTTCTTTTCCTTAACGGTATCACACACAACAAAAAAAGCCTAGCCAGATTATTATCCGACTACGCTTTTACAACTTCCTTTTCGCAAGTTTGCTTTCGTCACATCCGTAACAGTGCAAGCAAATAGCGAATCAGGCGATAGACTAAAAACAATAAGAAAATATTCCCAAAAATAAAACGAAACAAATCGGTGATTGATCCTTTGATATTTGTCAAAGAAAAACGCCGCAAGAAACGGGGAAGCCGACTGTAGCCGTTTCGTTTTAAACGAAAACTTTCTTCGTAGGTTAATTCCAACATGTCATAATAAACCATTTGTAGTGGTTGGGAGGAGAAAAATGCTTTTTCAAAGCCCACCATCAGCGTGAACTGTTTGTTTCTGGAAGGAAAATTGCGAACTTTGGCTTTCTTGATGTGTATTTCCTCTTGTCCGGTTTCTTTTGCGGTGTAGCTGTATTCATCCTCCACCAACTGATAAATTTGAGCCGGTTGATTTTTTCTTAAAAAAGCGTCGTAGATTTCATCAAATTTACGGCTTTGAAGTACCAGATAAACGAATAAAGCGATGAGTATCAGCAACAAAAAACCATTTATCAACAAGCTATCTCTTGTGATTGCTGAATAGACAGCCAACAACAGTCCGCAAACTGCCAGCAAACTCAAACGCAACCGATAATATCCTTGGTACATCAGTTGAATGGAACGACGATAATAGTCAAAGTCCTCTTTTACAAAATCCATGAAACAGCTCCTCTCAAAACTTAACGGGGTAGTTTATAGCAAATGTAATTCTTTCAGTGCTTTCCAAATACCGTCTTGTTCATTTGATGCCGTGACAAAATCCGCTTCTGCCTGCACTTCTGCAGTGGCATTGCCCATCGCAATCCCTAAGCCGGATTCTCGCAACATTTCCCGGTCGTTTAATCCATCACCGAATGCGACAACATCTTCTCTATCAATCCCTAGACGATTAGCAACATTTAAAATCGTTGCCGCTTTTGAACCGTTTTTCGGCACAACATCAACACAATTTTCATGCCAACGAATGAAGCGTAATTTTTGATATTTTTGATCAAAATAACCTTCGTATTGTCGGCTATAAAAAGCCAGTGCCTGATAAACCTCTTGATCTTCTACGAATAATTGATCCAATTCCGGTAATGTCGCCCCAAAGGATTTCATCGCTTCGTCCATAACCTCTACATTAATTGATGTGGAACGTTTCGCAACATCCATACTGATAAAGGCGGTATCGATTGCCAATTGATTGGCTTCTTCTACGAATTGATCCAATTCAGAACGGTTTAAAAGATTCTTATAAATTTGTTGATGATCCAAAAAAGCGGCGGCACCGTTACATAAAACATAATTGGTAAATCCAAGATCGCGAATCACATCTTTAGCGTGAAACCGACTTCTACCAGTGGCTATTGTCACCAAATGCCCGGCTTTTCGCAGTTCTTCCAGTGCTTCCATCGTGCTGTCCAGCGGTTGCTTCTCATTGTCAAGAAGGGTCCCATCAATATCAAAAGCAAAAAGTTTTCGTTTCATAAGGGTTGTGTCGTCTCACTTTCTTATTCTATAGATACTTACTAGCTTCTCGAGTCGCCAACTTGCTGAAGTGCTGGTTCAAAAGCACCTGTCGGACCCATTCAGGATTCGTTTTGCTGTACTCTCTTAATGCCCATCCAATGGCTTTTTGAATAAAGAACTCTTCTGTATTCATATCATACTCAATGGCTTTTTTCAACAGCTCTCGGTCAGTTTTTTCCTTGAATTGCAACTGCAATGTGATAGCGATTCGCCGCAGCCAAAAGTCTGGTTGCTGATCAAACAACAAGAAAACCGCTTCCAGTTTTTCCGGATACTGCAAGACCCAGGTACCAAAAAATTTTCGCCAGGAATCGATACTGTCCCACCATTCCTTTTGCGCAGTCAAAACAAGCAGTTTTTCCAATTCCTCAAAGGAAAATCGACGGACATTTTTTTGTGCCAAATCGATTGCCAAATACTGGTATTCCCGTTCCTCTTTTTGATAATAGGTCGTGATCTCCACCAAAACGTCCTCTACCGACCAATTTTTGCTGGCAGTTAGAAGCGATTTTTGCAGGAATGCCCGTTGCGGTTTTGGTACACCGGCAAAAAGAAACCGGTTTTTCATATATTGTGCCATTGCTATAGCATTTTCTTCGTTTTTCGGAAAGATTACTTGCTCCATGCTCATTCCTCCATTGCTTATTTTCCAGCGTTTTTCCGCTGCCTTCCTTGACATAAGCTGTCTAAATAAAGTATACTACCATTTGTGTAAAATAATGCAGCAGAAAGATAATAACTCGTCACCAGTTCGTTGCCAGAATGGTTCAATTGTGTAACCGCGGCTGCAAAGGTGAAGATTGAAGAACGGACTGCACGAATATGAATTTTTCATCGGATTATTTTACTCCAAAACTATTTTATTGGAGGAATCTTTAATGTCTCGTTATACTGGACCATCATGGAAAATATCCCGTCGTCTAGGTATCTCTTTGTCAGGAACTGGTAAAGAACTAGCACGTCGCCCTTACGCACCAGGTCAACACGGACCAAACAGCCGTGGCAAAAAATCTGAATACGGCTTGCAATTAGCTGAAAAACAAAAACTTCGTCATATGTACGGAATGAACGAACGCCAATTCAACAACTTGTTCGTTAAAGCAAGCAAGGTCAAAGAAGGAAAACATGGTGTTAACTTCATGATCTACCTAGAACAACGTTTAGACAATATTGTTTACCGTCTAGGTCTTGCAACAACTCGTCGTCAAGCACGTCAATTAGTCAACCATGGTCATATCTTAGTTGATGGCAAACGTGTGGATATCCCTTCATACCACGTTGAAGTGGGTCAAGTGATCTCCGTTCGTGAAAAATCAAAAAATATCTCAACAATCAAAGATGCTGTTGAAGCAATCGTTGGACGTCCAGCGTTTATCAGCTTTGATGATGAAAAATTAGAAGGTTCATTGACTCGTTTACCAGAACGCGACGAAATGTACCCAGACATCGATGAAGCCCTTGTCGTTGAATTCTACAACAGATAAGCGTCTTTTCAAAAAAGAGCAACCTCTCGAGGCTGCTCTTTTTTTATCTTGAAATAAAAAACAGAAAATTTTCATCGCATTTTTTCAAAAAAAACTTACGAGAAACGCTAAAATATGTTAGGCTAACCTTCGCAACAAAAATTGAAGGAGGAATTTACTTGCCAACAAACAAAAAAGAAGGAATTATTTTTACCACGATGATGTGCTTTCTCATGGTTTTAGGAATGAGTATCTATAATCTTTGGCTGCATGATTCATTGACACTAACGGAGCTACTTATCGGCTTGATTCCCGGTTTTATCGTCGCTTTTATTTTGGATGTTTTCGTTGTCGGTGGACTGGCGAAAAAAATCGCTTTTTCTTTACCGATTAATCCTGAAAAAAAGCTGATTTTAATCCTGACGATTTCTACCTTGATGATTTTAGGCATGGTCACTTGTATGTCTTTATTCGGAATTTTAATGGAAAACGGACTCAACGAACAGCTTTTCAGCCAATACTTGACCGCCTGGAAAATGAATGTCATTGTTGCACTGCCGCTACAATTACTTATCGTCGGACCAATTTCCCGTAAAGTCTTGCAACAAATACAAACGGCTTAATTTTTTTAGTGTTTGGTCTCTTTGACCAGACACTGCCAAAACGGCATCTTTACATAAAGTTCTCAACGGTTACAACAAAAAATTTTTTTCAAAATCATTTTTACATAGAACCGCAAAAACCAGCACCTCAGCAATAAAAAATACTGTCTGGACCAACGAAGATTGCCAAAATTCCGGATAATGCCACCAGTGAAAAATAATCTCCGTCGTCCAAAAGGAAAGCACCACATAGGCGATCCCCCAAAGGACCCGGGAGGAAAGTGCTTTTTTCATGATTGTACCTGCCACAAACAAGCAGAGCATCACCACCAGCAACAAGATTTGAATCTGATACGCTCTTTCACTAAAGGTTGACGGTTGCGCCATTTTTATTGAGGAATCAAATAAGAAAAAACCGCTGATCCCCGTATTGACAAACAAAAGCAAACGATACAGCAAAAGCAACTTCCCCACCCCTTTCTGCTCCATCTCTTACTAAAAGTATAGCAAGAAAGCCGTCAGACCAAAAATGATAGGGTCTTCTGGTGCTGATTACTCTCCCGTAAAATAATTTCCAGATGACTCCCCACTTCTTGATACCCCCTGTGGATTATCACTTCATCAGAAAAATACTGTTTGATTTCCGGCGCTAAAAACGGATAGTGGGTACAGCCGAGAACAACGCTTTTGGTTTTCCCTTGGTACATCTTCAAAAATTTCTTAACCAAAGCATCCAAAAGAAAAAAAGCCTTTTACCGATTTTTACAAAAAACACGAAAAAAACTTTACATTTCGTAAACCAAATAATATAATTTCGTTAACGAACGTCAACTAACTAAAAAATAAAAGTTAACGAAAGAAGGATTACTTATGCAATTCACTTTACGGGAACAACTCACTGCCGCAATTTTTGCGGGCATTATCGCAGCATTATCGCCAATAACAATTCCATTCGGTCTGATTCCCATGACCCTGCAAACATTTGCTGTGGGGTTGACCGTGACAATTTTAGGCGCAAAAAACGGAACCTGGGCAGTGTTGATTTATTTACTATTGGGACTTTTGGGCTTGCCGGTTTTTGCGGGAGGAACTGCCGGAATCGGTGTGCTGTTTGGACCCACGGGAGGGTTTTTGATTGGCTTTATTTTTAACGGTTTGCTGACAGGATGGCTCGTGGAAAAAATGCACTATTCCTACCTTGGGGGCTTCTTGGGAAATATTCTTGGGGCTTTCGTCACTCTGCTTTTTGGTACCCTCTGGTTAAAGCTCAGTACAGAAATGAATTGGCTGGGAGCATTTAATGCCGGAATGGTACCTTTCTTACTGCCGGGAGTGATCAAAGCTGTAGCAGCCGGGGGAATCGGCATCATGATCCACAACCGTTTAAGCAGCTATTTGCTTCGTTTGAATAAATAAAAAAACCTGAAACCAAAGACGTTTTTTCGTCCGCTAGGTTTCAGGTTTTTGTTTTTAGTTCACTGATTCTTTTAATTGTTTGCCTGGTTTGAAAGCTGGATTTTTTGAAGCTGGAATGGTGATTTCTTCCCCAGTTTGTGGATTACGGCCTTTTCTTGCGGCACGGTCACGTACTTCAAACGTTCCAAATCCCATGATTTGAACACTTTCACCGTTTTTTAAAGAAGTTTCAACTGTTTCAAGAACAGCTCCTACAGCGGCGGTCGCGTCTTTTTTCGTTAATCCGGATTTTTCTGCTACTGCTGCGATTAAATCTGCTTTATTCATGTAACTTTCCTCCTGATTGAAAATAACTTTTTGAAGTGCATTAGCAACTCCTGCTTCTTATTCTATCAAAATCCTATAAACACTACAATCAAAACCTTTTCACACCTGCATTAACAAATTGTACAGAGGGACTAAAGCAAGATAACTCTCTAGCATATAAGCCTTGGCTTCTTCCGGATGTTGCCACAGCTCACTGTCTTTTAGAAGCACACGCCCTACTTGAAATTCCCCTTTTTTCACATCCCGCAAGCGCCGTAAGGTTTTTTCCAAGGTTGTACTTTCCAGCGGCAGCACAGCATTTTCCATATGGTTTGGGCTAAGGATGCTATCTTTTGGCAGTTCTTCAAACAGCTCATGATGCGTCAACATTTTTTCCGCCATTTCACTTTTTTGCGGTGGCTGATCAATCAAGGACAGCCACATGAAAACATACTCTTCACAAATGCCTAATTGGAAATGGGGCTCCATTTTATAGCCCCGCTTTTTTTGACTCAACGCTGACAAGGTACTTTCCGGTGGGTACACGCTTCGGCGGCGATGCTGGGCAATATGAAGAAACAGCTCTTTTTGAATCCGTTCCTCGATTATCGGCTGAAATTCAGCCTGTAATGAATGAAAAACCGGTTGGATTTCTGCACGAATAGCAGCCATTCTTGGCTCCAACCCGTCAATAGTAAAAACTGCAAAACTTTTTTCCGTGAACAACAAACATCCCTCTTTTACTTTTTCCATCATTGTAGTCGTCTTTTCTTTTTCAGACAACAAAAAACAGCTCATCCTTCAATCGAAATGAGCTGTGACATTTTATTTCGTTAAGTCGATTCGTTTGCCGATAAAATGAATGATGACCCCGCCAATCGTCATGGAGACCAATTCCCCTAAACCGATGATCAGCCAATTATAGAAAAATGGTGCTTGGTATAAAATAGTCAACTGACCGGCAACGGTAAACATAGAGACAGCAAAAACCAGCGCTGTGACCACCATTTTATTTTTCATTGATTTCATCCGCTTTGTCAGCCATTGATTAAACAACAGCACAAAAAGCGTGCAGACACTCCCTACCACGACATCGATCAATCCATTGGGTGAAGCGATGTTGGCGATTGCCACGCCAACGGTTACTGCCCAAATGTACCGCTTATTATACAACGCCAGATAGTTAAACATTTCTGATAAGCGAATTTGTACAGCACCAAAACTGATGACTGCCAGAAAAACCGTGACTACCACATATAAACTGGCAACCAGCGCCATCTTAGCAGTTTCTTTCGTGGTCCAGCGGGAAGCTGAACGTACTTCATGATTATTCATTTTTCGACACTCCTTTACAAGTCAATGACTTGGTAATAACTGCGACCAAAGGATTGAAGTGCCGCAGTGCGGAAATTTCCGCTATCTTTTATCTTAATCAAAAAACCGCATCTGGCAAGAGCAGATTGTCAAAAAAGATTGGCTTCGCTGTTTTTTTCTTCTTTTATTTTAACAGCCAGCCGCCATCGATCGGCAGGATATTTCCCTGAAGGTAGCTAGCCTGTTCACTAGCCAAAAATAAGGTTAGATTGGCAACCTCTTCCGGCTGTGCCCAGCGTTTGACTGGTGTTTCGTCGGCGACCCATTTGGCCATCTTTCCTTCACCGGCAAAATCCGCTGCATTCATCGGTGTTTGAATTGCACCAGGAGCGATTGCAGCGACGTGAATACCGCTGGCTGCGTAATCCAGCGCTAATTGCTTGGTAAATCCGGCAATCGCATGTTTAGAGGTTGTGTAGGCAATTCCGCCACCACCAGCCACAAGACTGGCAATAGAAGCCATGTTAATGATCGTCCCATTTTTTCGGGCAAGCATCGTCGGCAAAACGGCTTTTGTTAAATGGAACATGCTATCCAGGTTTGTTCCTAAAATATGACGCCATAGTGTTTCGTCGGTTTCCATCAGCGGACGGTAATCGTCCAAGACGCCGGCGGTATTCAGTAAGATATCAATCCGACCAAATTTTTCCAGACATTGCGCAACAGCTTGTCGGCAAAATTCGGCTTCTTCAAGATCACCCATTAGAAAAAACGAGGTGGCGGGGAATTCTTCCTTTAATTCGGCTCCCAGTGGTTTTTTATCCACACCAAAAATGATTCCTCCGGCAGTTAGAAAAGCTTTTGCCTGTGCCAAACCAATGCCTGAAGCTGCTCCCGTTACGAAAACGACTTTTCCGGTAAATTCGTTTGGCTTCATGGGGTCACGATCTTCCAATCCTCTGCTAAAATGTCACAAACTGTCGGTGCAAAACTTGAAAAACCTTCATCTGAGGTTTTAATCAATAGATACGGTGTTACTGGATGTCCTTCAAATTCATCCCCGGCAACGAATGTCACGTATAATTCAAAACCACCCCAGCCTTCCCGGATGATTTTTGCTCCCTTTTTTAGTTGGGGTAAAATTTCTTCAAATGTCATCTTTTTTTCCTCCTTTTTTCTTTGTTCCCACTATACCTTTTCCCTTCACAAAAAACAATTTGCAATTTTAATGTATTTCTACTTGAAAATTTTCAGAAATTTTGGTTACATAGTAATGTTTGGTGTTTTCCGAGCGATCATTTGATTTTTTCTATTTGCACTGATTGCATTGCTCTGCATCACTGACAAAAAATATTAGGAGGAAGTATATTTTGGATTATTCATTAATGACTCGTCTGGCAGCGGAATTTGTCGGAACTGCTCTGTTAATTATGTTAGGAAATGGTGCAGTAGCAAACGTAGACTTGAAAGGCACAAAAGGATATGGCAGTGACTGGATGCTGATTGCTGTAGGGTATGGCTGTGGGGTTATGATTCCAGCTATGATGTTCGGTTCGATCAGTGGAAACCACATCAATCCCGCTTTTTCGATTGGTTTAGCCGTAGCCGGTATGTTCCCTTGGGCAGAAGTTGTTCCTTATATCATCGCACAATTACTTGGTGCCATTGTTGGTCAATTAATTATTGTTGCCTGCTACAAACCGTATTACGATCAAACAGAAAATCCTCAACACATTTTGGGAACTTTCTCGACAATCAATAGTGTTGGTTCAAAACTCAACGGATTCGTTAATGAATTTGTTGGTTCATTTATTTTGTTTCTTGGTGCCATCGGAATCACGAAAGCACCTTTCTTCCAAGACAATTTGGGAACAGCCCACTTTGCTTTAGGTTTCTTGGTTTGGACACTGGTTGCTTCCTTAGGTGGACCAACTGGCCCCGGATTGAACCCAGCTCGTGACTTCGGTCCTCGTTTGGTTCACGCTTTACTGCCTTTGAAAAATAAAGGCGATTCCCAATGGAGCTATTCATGGGTACCCGTTGTTGCGCCGATTTTAGCCAGCATCGTTGCAATTCTATTTTATAAAGCACTCTTCTTATAAAATTTAGCTAGAAAAAGGCGTGAAAATCTGCGGATTTTCACGCCTTTTTTAGTAGGGGACAAAGGTGATTGCCTGCTGAATTTCTTCTACCAGATGTTGTTCTTTGTATGCATCAAAAAGCGGCTGGTTTTGTCGAATAATCCCGCGAAATTTCAAGGGATTTATCTGATCAATCAACTGGTATTCCGACATAAACTGTCGGGTCAGCTGCCATTCATAGAAATAGCCAAAGGGACGACAACTGTATTCAATCCCATTAATCGTTTTGTCGGCAAAACGCCGATGAGTATGCCCAAAAATCACTTGTTTTACATTTGGATAGTGGTCCAAAACTTCCCCGATAGCTTCTGAACCCAGAAAAGCATTCAGGGCATTCCACCGTGAAAAACTAGGATTGGTTTGATAAACGATAAATTCCCGTCGCGGCACAAAATGAGTCGCCAAAATAATTTGTTTCTTTTGTTGAGACAACTGATCCAAGGATTGTCGCAATTGCGTGATGATTTGTTGCGTAATCTCAGGATCGCTGGCTTTTCGCTGAATCATACGGTCATACCAATACAATCGCTTCATTCGCAAAATCTTTTGTGGGTCCAAATTTGTTGCATACTGGTAATCGTACCAGCCATTCATCCCTAAAAGAACAGTATTTTCAGAAAGAGGCAGTGTTCGAAAATTCAAAAAGCGTGCATCGTCAAATTCTTCGATCCCGCTTTCTGAGAGATCTGCCATTTCATGATTGCCCCAATTAAAGGTCGTCTGCCAGTGTTGTTGAAAAAAATCAAATACGGCCAATGCCGCATGAATGTGATTGGCGGTATCGCCGGCAAAATGTACCCGAGTGGTTTGAGCAGCCTGCAGGACCCCAGCAATTTTTTCCAAATCTTCGGTGGTCAGGCGATTGATATCTACATGCAGGTCACTGATTACGGCAAGTTTTCCCATTTTTCAGCCTGCAAACTTCTGATCGACGGAAATGATCGGAACATTATCTGCCAATACACCACTTTTTCCTTTAAGCTGAATCGTTCCATAGGCAGAATTAAAAACAGCTTCGACTTCTGGTTCCAAATATTTTTCTGCGGAATGCTTAAAATAAATTTCCCCAATCTCAGTCGTCAATCGTTCGTCATAGATGGCCGTATCACTGCTGTGTCCTTGCGCCACCAGTAAAAAACGAAAGCTGACATCCAAACGACAAGTGATAGCCGTTGCGGCAAACGGTCCTTCTCCATCTTCAAAATCAAGAAAGAGCCGATCACCGGCTTGTTTTTTATCAGTCAGTTTTTTCTGAACTTCTTTGCTTAAATGTAAAATCATACGCTTCCTCCTTTGCTTTTTCACAAATAAAAATTTAGAAAACTTCTGTTAAACGATGGCTTGTTGCATCCAACGCTCGTGGGTGATGGCGTGAATCGCCACATCCAGAATTTCCCCTTTACGGATTCCGGCAGAGGCAAGGACTCCTTCTTGCTTCATCCCAATTTTTTCCATCACCCGCTTGGACGCCTGATTCCGAACATCCCGCAAAGCAAAAATCCGTGCCAGATTCATTTCTTCAAAGCCTAATTTCAACAATACTTGCGCCGCTTCCGGCACGTAGCCTTTTCCCCAATAGGTTTTGTTCAGTACATAGCCAAGTTCGGCGGCACTTTTTTGGACCCGCAGATCAATCGTCCCAATCAATTTTCCCGAACCAGGTTCTTCAATGCCATATTTGCCAAAAGGAGCCGCCATAAAATACGTAGCAATGGCTTTTCTCGTGTCTACAAGCGTTTGGTGGGCCAAAAAAACAAAACGAGTGGTTTCTTCGTCACCGGCATAGGCAAACATGTCTTGGGCATCTGCCAATGTTACTGGACGCAGGCGCAGACGTGGTGTCACTATTTCCTGATGCTCTGCAAAAACCAATGCCCTATTTTCTTCTTGTTCCATAAATTTTCACACCTGCTTTCCTTGTAAATACAATGCTTCGACTGTTAGAGCCGGCCATTTTTCCGCCGCTTCTTCAAAAATATCTTCGGATAAGACAATGAAATCCGCCGATTGTCCGACTGTCAGCTGTCCAGTGGCCGTTGTCGGAACAATTGCTGCCGCAGCCGTTGTATAAAGTCCCAGAGCTTCTCGTAAAGAGAGACGCTCCTCCTGATTTAAGTCTTCACCCTTTGCTCCTTTGCGGGTCACTGCCGCAGTTAAACTCGTCAATACATCATCCGGCGCCAGCCATGCAGTTGCCGGAGCATCGGAAGAAAGTGCGGTTGGAATGCCGCTTTTTTTCATACTCTTTAACCGATACGTTTCCTCCAACCGTTTGGTGTCTAAGTTTTGAGAATAAGACGCATATTCTGCATACAAAAAAATAATTTGTGTGACAAAGGCAAAATTCATTTTTGCGTTGGCAAATGCTGCCAATAGTTCATCGGATAATAGCGTGGCATGTTCAATTCGAACGGAAGGAATCGCAAGCCAAGGTTCTTTTTTTCCTAACGTATCTAAAATCAACTGAAGAGAAGCATCTCCCATCGCATGAATCGCAATTTGGCAATGATTGGCTTTGGCAAAATCATAGGCAGTAAGTAAATCTTCCTTCGTGTTGATGGTAAAACCAGTCGTTTCTGAATTTTTAAAGGGTTCCTTCATATGGGCAGTTTGGTTGGAAATCGTGCCGTCCATAAAAAGTTTGATTCCTGCCACATGAACCTGAGGATGGGTAGCTTGCGGCAGGTTTCCGTTTTTCACCTCATCCCAGGAATAATACAAATAAACTGTTTGTGGCAGGCCTTGACGACACGCCTCACTATAAATCTCACCGTAATCAAACGGCTGGCGTAAACTGATCATATCGGAAATCACACCAATTCCCCGCTGCCGGTAATGGCTGCCCAACTGTAAGGTACGAGCAACTGCCGCCTCAAACGTCTCCTGATTTTTGACTTTTTTGATCAATTGACTAGCACCATTTTCAATCATGACCCCATTGGGCGTGCCGTCTGCAAACCGCCCAATCTTGCCTCCAATCGGCTCCGGTGTTTCCTGTGTGATTCCCGCCAACTGCAATGCTGCAGAATTGACGACACAAGAATGGCAGTCAGAACGCATCACATAGACCGGCTGTGTCAAGGAGACTTGATCCAAATCGTGGCGAGTTGGCGTACGTCCTTCGGCTAATTTTGATTCGTCATATCCCCAGCCTTCAATCCAGCCACTTTGATTGGGGGAAGCCTCTTTTAAGGCAGCGATCATTGCCTTGATACTAGTCACATTCGGCGGTGTGCATGCTACCCCGTTTAAGGTTTCACTGAGCCAAAGGGGGTGCGTGTGGATATCCCAAAAACTCGGTAAAACCGTTTTTCCTTGCAGATCAATTACTTCATCTGCCGCAGCTTCCGGCTGATTTCCCAGCCAGATCACTTTCCCGTTTCCCACCATCATCGCTGAAACAAAACCTTCTTCTTGATAAATTTTGCCGTTGATAAATAGCTGCATAAAAGAAAATCTCCTTCTTGGCTTTTTCTTTCATTATACTGAAAGCAGAAAAAAACTCACGTCTCATCCCTTATTTCTGTCATTAAACTCCGATGGAAATCATGGTATAATAAAGTATCTGAATGAGAGGGGGAAGAAAATGGCTGAAGATCAGTTGCAACAGCATTTAGATAAGGGACGGTATGGCGCACCTTTAGTCAAACCCGAAGAACAGCACAAATACATGGGAACTTTTCGTGAACGCTGCTACCTTAGCATGACCATCGCCGAAATGAAAAAGAAAACAAACCAAGAAAAATTGGTGCTTGAATTGGACAAACACCAAGATGTCACGATTCTTTTAAATGGACAACTCCCGGCTACTCTACAAGGAGAATACATCCAATTAGCAACCAAACATCAAGCCAAGTTTACGATCGTCAATGACGTGGACAACAAGCCCGACTCTTTCGGTTTACTGCTCACCGCCAAAGAAGCGGTCAATGAACCAGAGATCGATGTGGAGAAAAAATACCCAGAAGAACCCGTGAAGGAAACGGAGCCGGAAGACCCCGACAAAGAAAGTTTTTGGAAAAAATTGTTTCACTAATGTCAGGAGGAATTTGTATGCCCAGCTATACGGTTTTAAAAGAAGAATTGTTGAAAGCGCTTGATACTCACATTGATATTTTGAAAGACGTTTCTACTATCGATTCAGAGCATTTGGACGGAATTACTTTCATGATGCGCAGCTTCGGTTTCATGCTTGACCGCGCACCAAAAGTTTTGCAAGAAGAAGACCCGGAAGAAATGAATTACCTGATGTTTCAATATTACAGCTTGTTGACGGAGCTGAAATACAACCTTGCTTTGAATTTTTCTTACGCCCAGCTGAATCATAAAAGTCTATTGGCGATCGTCAATGATTTTCCAACTACTTATGAAAAAGAAATGAAGCAGTGGTGGGAATCCTTGACTGGTCTGGAAGTGGAAGAAACCAAGCAAACCATTGAAATCAAAAGTTTTGAATTTTAAAAAAATCCTTTGTCAGTCGCCGGTTGGAAATGGCGCCTAACAAAGGATTTTTTTTAATTTATTTCTGGAAAGAGAAAATTCAGAACCTTCAGCGTTAACCGTTGTCCTTTACCGGCATAAGGATACACGTGCATATGCATCGCCGGATTAAAGTTGGCTTCGATAATTCCGTAAGCCTGCTTTTCATTTGCCGGACGGGTTTTATCTGGGATCACTAGGTCGATACCGCTGATTTTCGCCCCCAGTGCGTTGACGGCGGCTACAGCGATTTGTTTGTAATCGTTAGAAAATTCGTCGGTGACATCGATGGAATCTCCACCCGTAGAAACATTGGAGTTTTCCCGCAGATAGACCACGACCTCTTTTTCCGGTATGCTCTCTGGGGTGTAGCCTTGCGCTTTTAACATCAGCTTCTCGACTTCTCCTAATTTGATTAATTCCAGCGGTGCCCGGTGATTCGTCCCCCGCAATGGATCCCGATTTTTTTCTGCCACCAATTCCGCGATGGTTTGCTTACCGTTCCCCACAATATTGGCGGGTACCCGCAGCATAATTCCCTGAACTTTGCCATCTAAAACAAAGAAACGATACTCTGTTCCCGGCAAAAATTCCTCCACTAAAATTGCGCGGTCTTCCGCAAAAGCAATCGCAACCGCCGTCTCATAATCTTCTTCACTGACTCCGTCTTTGAAAATCGAAATTCCCAAACCGTAATTCGTCGATTTTGGCTTCACTACGATCCCTTGCTTGGCAAAACGGGGATAGGCCCGCAAAGCTTCTTGCTTCTCCGTGAACTCTTCTCCCTCCGGCACTCGAAAACCGGCTTGTGCCAACACTTTTTTCGTCACCGTTTTATTAGCCATCATCAATGGAACGACATAGCGATCCTTGCTAGTCATATTGGCATTTTTGACATATTCCACATGCTCGGCAAACTGCAACTTCAAAAATTGATCCTGTTCGTCTAAAACTTCCACGAGAACTCCCTTTTGAATCCCATCAAACATAAAAATTTGTGTAGACAATTCCATTTGTCGAAATCCTGCCAGCTGATAAGGTTTTTTCCAGGCATTTTCATGGTTTTGCTTTGCTAAAGCGGTGGCTACTGCCGTTTGTGATGTTTCTTGGCTGGCATGGTACAAAGCTGCCGCCAGTGTTTGACTAGGGTCTTGCAGGGCTTCCTCCATAAATTGGAAAAAATCAGCCTTCAACGGTAAATGCAGTGCCGCTGCCATTTGTTTCATCTCAGAAAGAATCTGTTGCCCTTCTGCCAAATATTCAGTCGCCGAAGCGGGATGTTCCAATGCGACGCGATTATTTCTTTCATTGCCTTCTGCAACCCATTCATCGGCAGTTTTTTCTTCTTCCTTCCACAACATGAAAAGCATAAAAATGTGTAGAAAATCTACCTGCTCCTGGTCGATTCCATAAGGGGCAAAGGGATTTAGGTCGATGTTTCGCAATTCAATATAGCGAATACCGGTCTCTTTCAAATCGGCAACTTTTTTTCCCCCACGCAAACGAACCGGTGCATAAAATTCTTTTTCCTCCGAAAGTTTGCCTTCTTCCACCATTTGCGCGATATTTTCTAAATAGGTCGGCAAACTACTGTAAGAAACTTGTACATTCTCATGATTGGTATACCCATACTCACTGCTGCGAATACTGCGAACAGGTTCTTTGGGACCATCCTTTAGGAAATAACGGGCTTCACTTACCGGCGATGCGCCGTATAAATAAGTAATCAGCCAACGATAACGCAAATAATTACGGGTTACCCGTAAATACAACTCCGTCTTAAACGCTTCACATTCGCTGATTTCTGTCTGCTGGTCAAAAAGCGCCATAATCAGCTTTTCGGCAAATTCAAAATTGAAGTGGATGCCGCTGACCATTTGCTTGCGCCGACCATATTCTTTTGCCAGATATCGGCGATACAACACGTCTTCAAAAGCATCCAGTTTTGCCAAAATAATTGCTTCTTCTTTTTCCGGCAATGCTGGCGGCATACTCAAAGGCCAAAGCATCTCAGACATAGAACGATAGGCGACATCATGGATTGCTGCCAACCAGCGCATCAATTCGCTGGAAGACGTAGCGACCGGAGTAATCAGCTCCATTTGTGTTTCAGCAAAATCAGTTTGGATATACGGATGATACGAACGATTACCCAAGATTTGCGGATGGTCGGTCGTTGCCAAATTTCCCTCTAGATCGATTCGCTGACTTTCCTTTTCTACACCAAACCGTGCTTGAAGCAGGTAGGGTTGGACGAATTCATTTTTTAATAGTTGTTGATAATTCATATATTTGCATCCTTCGCTGACTTCTTTTGCTCACCGCTGCTCATTTTTTCTGTGCAAAGGGAACATTCCCTCACAGTATAGAGGAAAAAAACGAGAAACAAAACGGAATTGCTCAAGATTTTTTTATCTAAGTTGTTCCCATTCTACCATAAAATAAAAAGGAGCAACCCAGTGTTTTGATAGAAAAAGCAATGGTATGAAAAAACACCTCCTTCTCCAAACAACGAAAAATCGTCTTGGAAAAGAAAGTGTCCTGCTTATTCGTCTTGCAACAATCCTTTAAACAGCCCAACGACAAATTCATTGGGATCAAAAGGTTCTAAATCGTCGATTCCTTCTCCCAGACCAACTAATTTGACCGGCAGATGCAATTCATTACGAATCGCCAACACGATGCCGCCTTTTGCGGTTCCGTCCAATTTAGTCAAAACCAGTCCAGTAACATCGGTGGTTTCTTTAAACTGCTTTGCTTGAACCATCGCATTTTGTCCCGTGGTGGCGTCTAACACCAGCAAAACTTCATGGGGGGCTTCCGGAATTTCCCGTTGGATCACCCGTTTGATTTTTTCTAGTTCATTCATCAGATTGATTTTGTTTTGCAAACGTCCCGCTGTATCTACCAGCAAAACATCCGCCTGCTGTGCCTGAGCTTTTTTGATTGCGTCAAAAACAACGGCTGCCGGATCACCGCCGGCTTTTCCACGGACAACTTCTACATCGGCCCGTTCTCCCCAGACCACCAGCTGATCGATCGCACCGGCACGAAACGTATCGGCTGCTGCCAGCAACACTTTTTTGCCTTCCTGCTTGTATTGATGGGCCAATTTCCCGATGCTGGTCGTTTTCCCTACGCCATTGACACCAACAAACAGCATGACCGTCAATCCTTCTGGCTGCAGATTCAGGTCGTTTACTTCATTCACACCTTCTGCTTCATATAAATCAACCAGTTTTTCAATGATTGCATTTTGGATTTCTCCCGGTTTCTTAGCATTCCGCAGCTTGACTTCTTGCCGCAATGATTCGCTGATTTTGATGGCTGTCTCAAAACCGACATCCGCACCAATCAACGTCTCTTCTAATTCTTCAAAAAAATCCTCATCGACTGTCCGAAAATTGGCAAACAGTTCATTCATTCGTTCGCCAAAGGTTTTTCGGCTTTTTTCCAGTCCTTTGTCGTATTTTTCCTGAACCGCATCTTGCTCTTCCACCGATTCTGTCGTTTCGCCGGTAAAAGCTTTTTTGATCTTGTCAAAAAATCCCATGAGACCCCTCCTATTTTAGGATAAAATTTCTTCTGCTTTATTCAGTACATAATTTTCAATAGCTAAAGCAACTCCGTCGGCTTCGTTGGAAGCTGTGACGATTGTTGCCGCTTCTTTCACGATTGGCACCGCATTATCCATCGCCACTCCGATGCCGGCATACTGGATCATCGGCAAGTCATTTTCTTCATCCCCAATCGCCATTACTTCGGCTTGTTGAATGCCCAAATCTTTTGCCAACAAAGCAATTCCATAGGCTTTGGTGATTCCCTTTGGCATGAATTCCAACAAATTGTTTCGGGTTTTGATGATTTCATAGGCTTCCCGAAAAGCTGCCGGAATTTTTTTGATCTGTTCATCTAAAAATTCTTGGTGATAGGCAATGACTGCTTTGTTATACAGTCGATTTTCCGTTAAATCGGCGATTTCACACGGACGACAATCCAACAACGGATTCAGTGAACCGTAAATCGATGGATGGTTTGTGGATGTCGGTAAATTCAAGACGATTTCATCCGACAACACATCCAAAGACAGATCCAATTTTTCTGCTAAAGTGATTAAATGCTGCACATCCGCTAGTTGCAGTGCCGCTTTTTCCATTACTTCACCGGTATCATTTTTTTGGACAAGCCCGCCGTTAAAGGTGATGCTGTAATCTCCGGCATCCTTTAAATTCAATTCTTCCAAATAAGGACGAATCGCCCGCAATGGCCGTCCGGTACAAATCACGACTTTGATTCCCCGCGCTTTAGCTTGGGCCAAGATTCGCCGATTTTTTTCCGATATTTTTTTCTCATTATTCAATAAAGTGCCATCTAAATCGATAGCGATCAATTTAATCAATTAACTTACTCCCTTTTGCTGGATTTTTCCGCCTTCATTGACTTCTTCCAACCGAACCGAAACGATCCGGGAAACCCCAGACTCTTGCATCGTCACTCCGTACAACACATTTGCAGCTTCCATCGTTCCTTTACGGTGAGTTACCACGATAAACTGCGTGTCATTTTGAAACTCACTGAGGTAGCGACCAAACCGATTGACATTGGCCTCATCCAGTGCCGCTTCCACTTCATCCAAGACACAAAACGGAACTGGACGTACCTGAATAATTGAAAACAGCAAAGCAATTGCCGTCAACGCTCGTTCGCCACCGGAAAGCAGACTTAGATTCTGCAATTTTTTCCCTGGAGGCTGAGCTTCAATCTCAATACCGGTATTCAACAAATCAGTCGGATCGGTCAACAACAGCTCTGCCCGACCGCCGCCAAACATATTGGGAAAAACTTCCTTGAACTTTTGACGAATACCAGCAAAAACCTCTGCAAAGCGGATTTTAACTTCCTCATCCATTTCCGACATCGTATCAAACAATTGATCCTTTGCCGCTACAAGATCGTCCCGCTGACTGGTCAAAAATTCATGACGTTCGGCAACCTGCTGATACTGCTCAATGGCGTTGAGATTGACTGGTCCCAACCCTTCGATTTCCTGTTTTAATTGTTTAATGTCCTGTTTGATGCTTGCTTTTTCCGCTAAAGAATAGCTTGGATAGGCAGCAGCTGCAGCTTCAAAGGTCAAACTGTATTCCTCTTGTAAATAATGCAGCAGATTGTCCAATAAAACATCGGAACGGCTTTTCTTCACTTCCGCCTGCGTTTTTTGTGACAAAAGTTGCTTTTGCAGTTGATGTTGTTGACTAATTTCTTCGTCTGTCTCGCTGATTTTCACTTGAATCAATCGCCGGTCTTGTTGCCGTTGCGTCAGTTCTGTTTGAATTTCGTCCCTTTTTTCTCGAAGTGATTGGACTTGTTTGTCCAGCGATTCTTCCGTCACTTCATGACTGGAAACATCCATCGTCAAGGCTTGCAGTTGACTTTTTAAGACTTTCTCCCGCTGTTCGGTTTCCCCAAGACGTTCCTCGTTGCTTTCCAACTGTTGGCGAAGATGAGCAATCTGTTCTTTAGCAACTGCCATTTCAGCACGTAGTTTGGCTAATTTTTGACTGGTTTCCAATCGTTTTTCTTCAATCAGATCTTCTTGCGCACTAAGCTGCTGGATTTCTTGATTGATGGCTTCGCGCTGTGCTTCTACTTCTTTTTGCCGTTGCAGATAATCAGTCTTTTGTTCCTCATATTCGGCTAAAAAGAGCTGGATTTCACGATTTTCAAACGCAAATGCCGCTTGTTCTTTTTCCAGTCGTGCCAATTCATGGGTCACGTTTTGGACTTGATTTTCCAGTTCTTGTTCCTTCAGACGGGCCGTTTCACCTGTCGTCCGCAAAACTTCCACCTGAGTTTGGTTTTCCTTGGCTTTTTTTTCAAAACGCTGCACTTGTTTTTCTGTCGTTTGCAGTCGTTGTTCAAAACTAGCGACCTGCTCGATCAAAAGCTGCAATTCGTTAGTTTGGGTAAATAAACTGCTCTGCCCTTTTTTATTGGTTCCCCCGGTCATCGACCCGCCGGCATTCATGACGTCTCCTTCCAAAGACACCACCCGATAGCGATAATGAACAGCTCTTGCCAAAGCATTTGCACTGGCTAAATCTTCGGCAATCAGTACACTCCCCAACAAATTTTCGCAGATTTTTCGCAATTCATCCGACACCTGCACCAAGTCACTGGCAACCCCCAGATAACCGGCGACACTGGCAGCTTGATTTTCCACTGCCGCAGAAACTTTACGAGATTGAATCGTCGTCATCGGTAAAAAGGTCGCTCGACCCCCTCGTTGCTGTTTTAAAAACGTGATTCCGTTACGGGCATCCGCTTCTTTTTCAACAACGATATGCTGTGCCGCACCACCCAGTGCCGTTTCGATGGCTGTGGTATACGCAGTGGGTACCTCAATCAATTCCGCGACCGCCCCCACGATTCCAGTAAGTTGTTCTTTATGTTTCAGAACGTAGCGAACGCCTTGATAAAAGCCTGCATAACTTTCCTGAATCTCCTGCAGGCTCTTTTGTTTCCCCCGTGCCTGTTGTAACTGGCTCATCAGCTGATACATCTTTTTTTGTTCCTCAGCAAATTGCTGTTGGGACTGTTTAGCAGCTTCCTGTAGTTGAAGGTATCGACTGCGCTGCTCCTTCAGGGTTTGTTTCGCCGACTGCAATGCGGTCTGTGTTTGTTGCTGTTGTTGACGGAATTCTTCGATTGTTGCCGTCAGTTGTTCTTGTTTTTTTACCGCCTGCTGATTTTTCGCAGTTTCTTGCAAATATTGTCGTTCTAAATGCTTCAATTCATTACCGACATTCGCATGTTCCTGCATTTTTTCTACATACTGCCCGCGTAATTCTTCGATGACTTCCTTCGTCGATTTCTGATACTTCTCAAATTCCGTTTGCATCTGCAACGTTTGTTCTTCTAGTAACTGAAATTCCCGATTTTTTTCCGACATCTGATGGATTAAGGTCGTCTTGCTTTCAGACAGTTGGTCAAAGCGCTCTTGATTTTCCGCCAAAGCGGTTTGGTATTCCTGTGAACTCTTTTGTGTATGCTTTGACCGTTCAAGGAGAACTTCCCGCTGTCCCTCTGCTTGTTTTAATGCTTCGGTTAAATGCAGTAACTGCTGATTGGCTTCCTCTAACCATTCGTCCAATTGTGTCCGTTTCCGTCGCTGTACTTGAACCTGTTCTTCCCCCGTTTTCAAAACAGCGGCAAGATGGTCAAGCTCTTGATCCACTGTTGCCAGCGCCTCAGTTGCCTGCTCCCAGTCTGCCTTGCTTTCCTTGATTTCTGTTACCGTAAAGGCAACATCTACCTTCGTCAGTGCTGCTTTTAAACGCAGAAATTCCTTGGCTGAGCGGCTTTGTTCTGCCAACGGTGCCAGTTGTTCTTCCAGCTCATAGATGATGTCTTGCACCCGACTAAGATTGTCTTCGGTTTCAAACAACTTCTGTTCCGCTTTTTTCTTTCGTTGCTTATATTTCAAGACTCCGGCGGCTTCTTCAAAAATTCCCCGCCGATCCTCTGGTTTGCTGCTGAAAATTGCTTCGACCTTTCCTTGTGAAATAATCGAAAAGGATTCCTTGCCCAATCCTGAATCCATAAATAAATCTTGGATATCCTTTAATCGGCAGCTTTGTTTGTTGATAAAAAAATCACTTTCTCCCGTTCGACGTAATCGGCGGGTCACGCTGATCTCCGTATAATCCATCGGCAAATAGTGATCACTATTATCTAAAATGACAGTCACTTCCGCAAAATTCAGCGGCTTACGGGAATCGGAGCCGGCAAAAATAATATCCGGCATTTTTCCTCCCCGTAAACTTTTAGCAGATTGCTCTCCTAAAACCCAGCGAATCGCTTCCGTGATATTGCTTTTTCCGCTACCATTCGGACCGACGACGGCTGTAACACTATTTTCAAAATCAATGGCTGTTCGATCCGCAAAAGATTTGAATCCGGCAATTTCAATTCGCTTTAAATACACGAAAGCTTCCTGCTCCTTTCCTTACCCAAGATGTGCCAGAGCATTTGCTGCAGCATCTTGTTCCGCTAATTTCTTTGATTTTCCTTGGCCTTGACCAATTAATTTCCCGTCACAATAAACTTCTGTCCCAAAAATTCGTTCGTGAGCAGGACCATCTTCTTTGATTAAACGATAATCAATCACGACATCCCCTGATTTTTGAAGAACTTCTTGCAACCGCGTTTTGTAATCCATCTCATGTGAAAAAGCACCTGCTTGAACTTTAGGAAAAACTACGACTTCCAGGAATTTTTTTACGGTTTCCAAATCTTGATCCAAGTACAATGCACCTAGAAAAGATTCAAATAGATCACATAACAAGGAAGGACGTGTGCGCCCACCGGAAATTTCTTCTCCCTTGCCTAATTTGATATACGAATCAAAATTGCATTCCCGCGCAAATTGCGACAAACTTTCTTCCCGAACGATGGCTGCCCGTAATTTTGTCAACTTTCCTTCCGGCAGCGGCAATTCGCGATAAAGATATTGCGAAACCAATAATTCCAATACTGCGTCGCCTAAAAATTCTAAACGTTCGTTATCTGACAATTGCAAATGACGATGCTCATTCACATAAGATGAATGGGTAAAGGCTTGTTCCAATAAATTGACATCGTGAAAAACGATGCCGAACTTTTCTTTTAGTTCTGTTGTCAACTGGTTATCCATGAATCACAGTCCTTTGATTTTTATTCGACACTCTCCTATTATACTGATTTTTCGCCATTTAGGAAATGTTTCAAGAAAGAATTCCCCCGTCTAAAGGAAAACTTTCTTATCTCGTCGAAACAAAAAAGATAGGTCTGCGGGTAAATGGCAGAACTACCTTTTTTGAAAGGGTGTTTAATTAGTTTTTTATTTTAATTTCAAAATAACCAAAACTGTTTGGAGCAACGTCTAAATTAACTGTCTCTGAAAGATCAATTTTTTCAGTCACTTCGCCTGCTAAATCAGTTTTAAAGATTTCACTGACCTTATTCGTTACATTAGACAACGCCAAACTACCCAATTGATTGGAATAATTTTTGATAAATAATTGGATAGAATCTTCTGATGTCTTTTCAACTGACAGAATACTTACATTTGTACAGTCGACTTCCAATGGTAGTTGAGGAATCTCGTCTGTAGACGACCAAGAATATTCTATCGGATTACTTGCAGCATCCCCTAATTCTATTTGTTCTGTTTTGATATATTTAGTAAATGGTTTGATTATAAAATCATGTTCGATTTCATTATCATCTGTGGCAGAAAAATTAGTATCCCAGTAATTGTTATACAACCAAGACAAGAATAGCGGATGAGTCGTTCTATCAATACTCTTGCTTTCTCTTCCAAAAGAAAATCCATTCACTTGCATTAATGGGGCATCTGAACTCGCAAAGTATAATCCTTTATTTTTATCATAAAAGGCTGCACTATTACCAATTGTTACCCAATCTTTGCTCACAGCACCTAATTGTTCATCATCTAATTCATATAAAGTATCTGCTGATTCAAACACAGCTTGCCAATTCTTTTGTAGTGTCGTAGGAATTGTTAAATAATGCGCTACTGGTTCACTATAAGAATTTCTCTTGATACGCATGCTTATTTTAACAGTTCCATCAAAATCGTTAAGCGTTATTTTTCTTTTCACCCAAGATATGCTTGGATGTGCTCCATCTTGGATTGTTTCTACAACAAGTTTCCCATCTGATTGATAAGCAAAGGTTTGTGTCTTTCCAATAAAAGATGCTCTCTTCCCCTCCCACTGGTGGTTCCATACACTGATTGAATAGTTTGCCAACTCAATGTCTCGTGGGAAAAATGTTGCTCTTTCTGCTTTGTTTTTCGTCTCATCAATTGTTTCTACAACAAGATCGAAAAATCCATATTTGCTAGAGTCAACTAACTCTTCTTTGAGATCTTTAGAGAACAAGCTTTTAATTGAGCCGGTTTTTCCATCAACAACCAGTTTATAGTGATTTGTTTGATATTCAGCTGTTGAAATAACCATTTCTTTCTTTAAGCTTTTTTTCTTAAATTCATCCACTGGAATCGCAATCGTTTCATACGGTGCTAATTTCAGTGAAGGACCATACAAATATTCCGATTCCTTTTCACCATGTAAATAGATATTTGATTTGAAAGAGGATAGGTATGGTGTATTATCTAGTAAATATTGAGGTATTTTAGCTTCTTGAACTTGTACATGGGAGGATGTATTTGTCGCCGTGATAAATTTGATTTCCTCGTTTTGGTCCTCTACATGGTGGTATTGGTCAACTATTTTATTGAGAATGTATGCACTTTGAGATAAAGCATCAAAACAATAACCAGCTTTTTTATTTTTGCCGATAACAGCTTGCAACGAAAAAGAATCTGTCACTGAATTCGCAGCACCCCAAGTATGTTCATTGTAGATCAGCGCATTCAATAATGCGGATTTTTTTACTCGTTGATAATGATTGGTCACCTTATTAGAAAAAGCCTCAAACAAATTAGCTTTTTTAATATTTTGATTTGCTACTTTACTATATTTGACTTCATATGGTGTGCTTCCTGCCCCAAAATTCCAGAAGTCTGTCCAATCACCTTTTACAGATTCAATTTCATCAGTTCTTGATAAGAATTTCTTGAGCATCTCCGGTGTAATAAATTCAATTTGATACTCTTCTACCGTTTTATTAAATTCAGTTATTAGATCAAATAGACCAAAGTCGGGTGAATTGTTGTCTAATAGTGGTGGATTTGTTGCGGTTAAAATAACAAAATCCTTTTGGTAGTTTTTTTTATCAAGGTGATCGATATATTTTTCGAGTCCACTCTTCATAAGAGAAACGTCTCGTTTATCAGTTTCCATAAATTGACTAAAAAGAGAGTAATGTTCTCCTAAAAAACTAAGTAATTTTCTTCCACTTGGTGCTTCCCAATAGAATTCTTTCGGTCTCGAAAACGGAATTCCTCCAAAGTGAATGTTTTCTCCCGTCAAATAAAAGTCTACACCCGAATCCAGTAATATATCCGCAAAAGACCACGCCTGTCCATTAATGTCATGATTGATCGCAGTAGTAATTTTACAATCCAGTTTGTCTTCCACCACTTTTTTATATTCCAGCAATTTTTTTAATTGAAAGGCATCATTGAGTGGGGTTGTATGCATAGGCAATGCAGTAATCGAAAGCAAATTGTTCTTAACCAATTGTTTTACTTGATTAATTTCTTTTATTGTTGCATCTGCTAGCCAATTTACTAATGGCAAAGTTGCTTCTATCGTCCACCGAAAAGGATGTTCTTCCTCTTTATACTTTTCACATAACTCAATTGCTTGAGAAATATAGTCTTCTTGATGTTCCAATATTAATTCTTGAGGATGCGTATAGCCTAAGTCAAAGTGACTGTGATGAATGCAATAAATCTTTTTAATTTTACTCATGCTTTATTTTTTCTCCATTCTTATTTATCCTTTAACTGCTCCGTTCATAAAACCAGAAAGAACTTTTCTAGAAAAAATTACGAATATAATCAAGATGGGAATCGTTGATAATACTGATGCTGCCAATGCACTATCCATATTATTAAACAGATTATTTGTATACTTAACAACTAAGAGTGGGACTGTTTTCTTAGTATCCGTTTGTAAAAATATCAGTGGTATAAAAAATTGATTCCATATGTTTACTGAACTAATAATACATACAGAGAAAACAACTGGTCGTGCCATCGGAAACATAATTTTCCAAAAAATCTTCAACTCGCCAGCACCATCTAATGTAGCAGCTTCATAGAGTTCATCGGGTAATTTACTGAAAAATTCTGTCAACATCAAAACAGGCATGCTGATCGCTGTTCCCAAAATTAAAATTACACTTGTATATGAGTCCATCAATCCAACATTTTTAATTAATAAAAAGATTGGAACTATCCCTAACTGGACTGGGAACATCATACCTACAAGAAAGAAAACACGTAAAAATCGATTTCCTTTAAATCTATATCTTCCCAATCCGTATGCGACAAAAGATGAAAGAAGCACAAGTAGGATGACTGAAAAAAACAGAATAATAAGACTGTTAAAGAAATATTTTTCAAAATGATCATTAACAAATAACTTAATATAGTTTTGAATAGTAAATCCTTTAGGTAGTCCTATCGTGTTGGTCATAAAATTGGCTTTATTCCGGAATGAATTGTAGAGAAGGTATCCCAATATAAAAATGATAAACGCAGAAGCCAACCACATGACACCATTGACAATTTTTTCAACTACTCCTTTGTGTTTAACCATTTTTTTCATCCTTTCTCATTACAAAATACATTTGCAAGGTTGCTACTACAAAAATAATCAAGAACAGCACTACTGCAATCGTCGTACCCATCCCCATAGAATTTTCTGACAGATTTCCGCCCAAAGGATTGTTGTCTCCAAAGGCAATCCGATAGAAGAATAGACTTACAACATCAACACTTCCATCAACACCACCAGAAACACCGCCCAAAATGTAACTATAATCGAAAATAGTCATAGCAGTTATATATGAAATCAACCCTAAGTTCAAAATTGTATTTTTGATTTGAGGAATAACAATTAGCCAAAGTCTTCTCCAATATCCAGCTCCTTCCATATAAGCAGCCTCGATACTATCTTCAGAAACCATATTCATTGCAGCGATAAAATACATCATTCCTACACCAAAACCGGCCCATGAAATCATTAACCATATCACATAAATGCCGATACTGGGCATTCCCAACCAAGGTTGAGCTAAGAAGCTCAAACCAATCTTATTTAGAAATTCATTTACCAAACCAATATTAGAATCCAGTAACAACGTGAATAGAAAGACTATTACAGGCGTTGAAATAAACTGCGGCGAAAAAAGAACTGTCCGTAAAACATTGTGTCCTCTAGTTTTGGAATAAATCATATAAGCAAATATTATCTGTAAGGGTATCATGATTAAAATAGTCAGAATAAAGATGATCAAACTATTTTTTAGAGCATTTACTAGTTGGTTTAGAAGCACGGGATTAGAAAATAGCTCTTTGTAGTTATTCAATCCAACAAATACTTGTTTTCCGATGCCGTTCCATCTGAAAAAACTGATCTTTGCTGCTGAAATAATTGGATAAATTACAAAGAGACAATAAAATAGAAATCCCGGAGCAATAAACCATAAATATGATCTTTTTTGTTTCATAGTCGTTCATCCTCGTTTATTTTTCTAATTCTGCTTTTAATAATTCAACCGCTTGATCTGGAGTAATTTTTCCTTGCATTAAATCAGGTAAGATTGAAGTCAATAACAAGTCTTGAGGTTTTGATGTTTCAGTAGCAACCTGCGACAACCGATGATAAATATTCTCCCCAACCTCATCAAAAGAAGCCATTTTTGAAACTTTTTCATCTTTAGGATCGATATCATCAAGCAATGGAACTTCTCCGGTAGCATCTTCAATGATTTGTTGTGCTTCTTTACTATTCAAAAATTCAATATATTTAGTTGCTTCTTTAGGGTGTTTCGTCTTCTTAGAAATAGCATACGTATTGATGTTGTTTGGTCCACTTTGTGCATAGGTCTTTCCATCCGTCCCCGGTAAAATAAAGGTATCCACATTTAGACCACTTTCAAAGTAAGCTTTACTATTCCATGTACCATCAGGAATAATCGCTGCTTTTCCGTTCGTAAACAATAATTTAGCACCATTTCCATCTGTGGAGACAAAATCTTTCCCAAAGATACCTTCTTTACTATAGTTATAGAAATTATCAAACGTTTGTTTCAACTCTTCAAAAGAAGCAGTTGTTTTATCATCTACTATGCTAAGAATATCTTTATTTGCCAAGGCTGCCACTGTTGCTTGAATATACCAATAACGATCAAAGTCGCCATTTCCGCCAAGTGCAATCGGTGTAACTTCCGTTTCCGCAAGCTTTTGTGCTGCTGCATCAAATTCATCCCATGTGGTCGGTACCTTGATATCATATTTCTTAAATAGATCCACATTGTAATAGAAAGTAACATACGAAATAAAGGAAGGTAGCGAACTATAAACTTTTCCATTTACCGTTGCATAGTCGATCGATTCTTGTGGGAAACGATCATAGTTTTGATCTTCAATTGGTAAAATATAGCCTTCTTTTGCCATTTCTTCCATTTTTGTTGATTTATTTCCTTGTACCCAAAATAAATCCGGTAATGAATCTGATTGAAGAGCCACATTGATTGAATCTAAAGTACCTGAATATTGATAATTTATTTTAATATCTGGATTCTTCTTCATGAACTCTTCATTTATTTTTGTAAATGATTCTTCCTGTATAGCTTGGTTATCGGCATCTCCCCAGACGGTCAACTCAACCTGATCTTTGCTGCTATTGGAACTACCACAACCTGCTAAAGCCAATACACCTAAAACTCCTACAATAAGTTTAGTAAAGTTTTTCATCCTTCTTTTCCTCCTATTTATCTAAAATAAACAAACCTTCCAGTGTCCTTAACGTCGTATCTTCGCTGATTCTCACTGTGATTTTTTGATTTTCTTTTTCTAGTACATGAATCAGTGAGTCTTTAAAATAATTGAAACTTTTGCTTATTTGTCCGCCAAGCACTATTTCATCTGGACAGAAGCTTGAAACAAAGGGTGAGATTGCTTCTCCGACCGTACTTCCAAAATCATTAAAAACTTCTAAAGCAGCAGAAGTGTCTTCCTCTGCTTGTTTAAATAATTCAGCTCCAGTCAAATTATTGAAATAGTAATGCTGAATAATCTTCTTTAACCCTCTGGCTGACACATAATCATCAATAATGCTATCTTTAAATGGCTGATTATAAATCATACCTATTTCAGGTATCCCTTTTGTACCAGCAACAACTTTTTTATTTTCAATAAAGGTGGAACCTAACCCAGTTCCTAGCGTAAAATAGGCGCCTTTTTTTACCCCAGAATAATGATTCTCACCAAAAGCAAAGGCTTCGGCATCATTTTTGAAAAAAATCATTGCGTGCTTAATTTTTCTGTTTTCTTCTTTTTGTTGTATTTTTTTGAATTCCTGTAATAAATTGATCTTGTACAACGAAGCAAACTTTCCTAGTCCTTTAATCAAACTGATCCCATTCTCGTAATCAAAGGGGCCTGGAAATGCTACTGCGATCTTTTCTACATACCAGTCATTCTCATCATAATTAAAAAGCAAATCTGAAAATACATACTCAAAATTTTCTACTATTTTTTCCTTCGATAATTCTGATTTTGCTGGATAATAATGGATTTCTGTATATTTATTTTCAAACTCGGTTGAAAATAAAGCTCCTTTGATATAGGTTCCCCCAACATCCAGGCAAATTGATACTTTTTTCATCTAATCATCCTCTATCTAATGTACGCTTTCATTACCTTGCAAGGTTTATTCTCGTCATCTGGAGTGAGAATAAATTCCTTGATTGCCTCTGGGATAATGAACGTTTCCCCGTAAAAAACTTCAAACGGTTTAAAATCATCTTTTGGTGAGGTGATGATGATCCGCTCTCCTTCAACCAAATTAAGCATATTGACACTACCAGCTGTTGACTGAAGGATTGGTTTATCAAATGTCAGCCGACGGGTTTCGATAGCTTCTAATTCATGCAATCCTGTTTTTTCTTCTGTAAAAGTTTCTTCTTCATGAAGTATGGTGATTGCATTAAATAGTTCTTTTCTTGCAAATGTTTCATCGAACTTTTCATTGATAACATGTTTTCCATGATCAATAGCAATTGGTCGTGGCTTTCCGTCTAAATCCGTTCTTCCCCAATCCCATAGTTTAAAAGTGAAACGATTTGGTGTAGAGCTGATTTCTAAAACGACACAGTTTCTTCCGCTTGAATGAACCGTTCCCGCCGGAATCAACAAATGGTCATGCTTTTTCACCGGAAACTTGTTTACGAATTTTTCCGTATCAAAACTCCCTGATTCTTGTGCTGCCTCAAGGGAAGCAACCAACTCATCTCTCTCCGTTTGATCCTTCACTCCAAGATACACACAAGCATCGTCTTTACAATCCAAAATATAGTAACTTTCATCTTGAGTATACTTGGCACCAAATTTTCTATAGGCATAATCAATTGTCGGATGAACCTGTAAACTTAAATTTTGCCCATTCATTGTATCCAAGAAATCAAATCTAATAGGAAAATCTCGTCCGTATCTACCGAACACTCGATTGCCCAATAATTTTTCGGGATACATATTCACTAAGACCTGAGCCGGCATTTCAACTTCGACACCATTGATATTAGCAATAATACTATTTTCCTCTGGGACACCATCAAAACTCCAAGCAAGATTTATTTTATCTTGACCAACAGAAAATTTTTCCTGCATCCAATCTCCACCCCAAATTCCCGGATCAAAATAAGGAACCAAGCGAAATGGTTGTTTGGTAAATGTTAAGACCGCCGTTCTTAAATCTTCTGTTCTAATCAACTTAGGTCTGTCGCTAACTGTGGCATCAATATAATATTCACTCTTGTCTAACAAATAACTTCTTCTATAATCACCTGCAGGCCAATCAAAATAATACGCTCGTTTCAACTTCTCAGAGAAGCCTTCTTCTCTGTAGCCCATCCAATTGTTTAATCCTTTTTTATATCTTAGTTGAACCTCCCAACGTGTGATATCTGCATAAATAAGGGTATCATAGTGAATAATATCGGCTGCTCCCACGCCTATTACGATAACGTTTTCATCTATCGACTGAAGAAAGGGGTGCTCTTTAATTTTTTTGAAATCAAAAAACTCATTAAAATCCTTGTGGGAAAAGCGACCAAAAGACTGATCTTCTGTCAAATCATCCTGAATAATTGTAAAAATCTTTTGTTTTGAAAGAAACAAATTATCAGTATCAATCACTTTATACTCCGAGTAGTGTGTTTGGATTTCGTCAATAAAAATTTTTTTGTCTACTCCTGGATAGGTTTCAATGGCGATTCGTTTTCTATGCCCCATTTTCAATAATTCAGAAAAAATTGCTTTCTCTCCAATTGTTACTTCTAAAGATGTTGGTACTTCTACATTAGGACGTAATCTATACATAATTTTTCTCCTTGTATCTTTGTTATGACAATAGTATAATACTATTGTAAATCGCTTACAACAGTATTATGTGTACATTTTTAAACCTTGATACGTCTACATTTTCAGTTAATGTCATAACATTAGGAGGGCATATGAGAACTACAGCTGAACCATTATACATTCAAATTGCTGAAGAAATGCGACATAATATTCGCATCGGAAAATGGAGTGAAGGAAAAAAAATCCCTACAGAATTTGAACTTTGCGATGTTTTTCATGTTAGTCGAATCACTATAAGAAAAGCCGTTGAAGAATTAGTCCGAGAAAATCTGTTGACTCGAAAAAAAGCTGTAGGTACTTTTGTCAAACATAGAAAATTGCTTGATGATAGTCAAAATTATACAATTGTCAAAAGCTTTACTAAAGAAATGCTGGAATTAGGTATCCGCATTGAGACCTTAAAAGTGAATGTTATCGTTTCACATGCTGATTATACGATCGCTAACTTTCTAAAAATTTCACCGGGCGAAAAAATTATCATTCTAAAAAGATTACGTGGCATCAAAAATAAACCTATTGGGTACTTTATTACTTATTTCAAATATGAAGAGTTCTTTTCATTAGATATCAATAATTACAAAGAGTCATTTTATGAATACTTGAATTCACTGGGAATAAATATCACGAATAATAGTGAAGTTGTAGAAGCAATTCTTCCAACAAAAGAAATTTCAAGTATTCTAAAAGTCAGCAGCAGTACACCCATTCTAAGAAGATGTCGTTTTACTTCAGATGCGCATCACCATTTCTATGAATACACAGAATGTTATTATATCGGCAGTGAATACAAATACTTCATCGATTTTACTGCCTAACCCTATAAATAAAAACAAGATAGGAGTTATACCATGACCCAATCCATTTTTGATCACATAGCAGAAAACTACGATACACCTGACAGAATTGCACTCGCTAATGTAATTGCAAAAAAAGTTAAAGAGAATTTGAAAGAAACAACAGACAAAACCATGATTGACTACGGCAGCGGGACTGGCTTAGTCGGATTACAATTGACAGAGCAAGTCCACTCACTACTGCTTTTAGATGCTTCCGAAAAGATGACTAGCATTGCAAAAAAGAAGCTCGCACAGCAAAGTTTTCCTAACGTTCAAGCGCAAACGATTGATCTAACAAAAGAAAACAGTCCTGTAAAAACGGATATTCTTCTCGTTTCTCTTGTATTACTTCATATTCCTGACACAAAGAAGATTTTACAAAAACTTTATGATACTTTAGAAAACAACGGGCGTTTGCTGATCGTTGATTTTGTAAAAAATGAAGCAATCCAGCATCCGCTAGTTCATAACGGTTTTTCTCAGGACGAATTAAAAACCCAGCTGCAATCAACTGGGTTCCACTCTATTCAATACGATGTTTTTCATCAGGATGATTCTCTCTTTATGAATCAAGCTGCATCTGTCTTTTTGGCAGAAGCCGTAAAATAAAAAAGGTTGTTGAAATGACTCGCAAAAAAAAGTTGGACCAAAAAGCTAACTTTGGAGGGTTACTATAAATACAACTTTCCGAAGCTTCTATAAAACAAAATCATTTTTATTTACTATGTTTTTTAATAAAGCCGATTATTCATTCTATTTTAGATATTGCGAAGCTTCCTTTTCTATGTCAAAATGGTTATATGTTATTTAATTCATTTTTAGAAAGAGGTTCCCGTGTCTGAAAAACAAAACATCAAAAAATTTTTACTGCAATCGATTGTCGCTGGCAGTTTATATGGTAGCTTTGCCCTTGCCTTTGGCTTGCTCGCCCAGGCAAATGTCTTGCTTTTAGATGGTAGTTACACGCTAATTGGTGTGGCCATGTCCTTGATTACACTTTACGTTGCAAAATATATCGAGAAACAAGATTTTGACAAATTTCCTTTTGGTAAGGAATCCTTGATGCCATTGATTATCTTTGTCCAATACAGCATTGTTTTGGTCATTTCGCTTTACGGTGTCATGGGAGCGGTCAATACCCTGCTGCATCCCCCACTTACCGCTAATTTGTCGGTTGGTTTATTTTTTTCCTTATTTGGAACTCTCTACTGTTTTGCTTTTTGGTCTCGTTTCAAAAATCAAAAAAATAGCCATCCCTTTTTCAAATTAGAGATGGAACAATGGCGTTTTGCTTTCTTTTTTAGTCTGGGAGTTTTTTCCTCTTTTCTTTTGTCTGAACTTTTTTCCCTTGTCGGTCTGTCTGCAATCGGTAGGTATATTGACCCTATTTTTGCTCTCTTGATTACTATTGCCTTTATCCTCAAAGCAATCCAAGAGCTGAAAAAAGCCATTTTGGAGTTAACTTCTGCTACACCAAAAAAAGTTCTGCGGGAAAAACTGCACCAGCTGATCGACAGCCGCCTACAAAAAGAAGATATCGACTCTTACCTTTTACGAACTGCAAAAGTCGGCAATCAATTGATCGTTGAATTGGATGTAATCATTCAGCCTGATTCCTTTTTGGATACCGTGACTCAGCAGGATCATTTACGAAAAAATCTTCTTCAACTGGTGGAGACAGCCGCCGCTGATTGGAAGCTTTGGCTAAATGTCAATTTTACCGCCGACGTCCGTTGGGCAATCGGAGAAGAAAAGGCAAACTGATCGACTAAAAATCCTTTTCACTGCCAGCTATCAAAAAATGAACACAGCAGCAGTTAGGAGAACTCGTCCACGTATCAAAGGTTTCTATTTCGGGGTACGAACGGGGAGATCGCAGCCCAGACCGCGAAACGTTGACTGCCTTAGCAGACTATTTTGACGTGTCCATTGATTACTTGTTGGGACGAGAACAAACAAGTGATTTCTTTTCTGACAAGCAAAAAAAAATCGCCAGCCAAATCGACGAAAATACCACAAAAGAAGAACTGGAAGACATTTTGGATTACATTTCTTTTGTAAAACAAAAACATGCGAACAAAAAACAGAAGCCGTGATTCTTCAACAAAAAAAGTGAAGCAACAACCGCACTTGATGCGACTGTTGCTTCACTTTTTATTACGAACCTGAAGAATAAATAATTTTTACTGTGGATCCTTTTTCTACAGAACCGCTTGCCGGCTCTGTTCGGATTACTTGATCTTTGGCAACAGTTGAACTTGCTTCGGTCGATTCCGTATATTTCAAACCCAACTCTCTCAAATAGGTTCGAGCATCACTCTTGGAATATCCACTGATATCATCCAACGTGACTTTATTGGAACCGCTGCTGACAGTCAGTATGATCTGCGTATCGCCAATAACGACTTCGCCATTTTTATCAGGGGATTGACTGATGATGTTTCCTTCGTCGACTTTGTCACTGGCTTCTTCTTTGCGGGTAATCTGATCGTCTGAGATACCCTTGGCAGCCAGACTGCTTACCGCGCTTTCATACGTAGAACCAACATAATCCGGCATTTTGATTGGTTTTGGCGGTTCTTTTCCAAGACTCACAGTCAATGTGATTTTCGTTTGCCCCGGAATTACTTCACTGCCGGCATTAGGTGATTGATCCATAATTATTCCTGCATCAACCGTATCGCTGTATTCTTCCTCCTGCTGAATCTGCCCTTCTTCGATTCCCAAAGTTGTCAACTCACTAACGGCATCCGAATAGCCGTATACTTGGCTGACAAAGTCCGGCATCTCCACCGGTTTTACACCTTGACTGATGACCAATGTCACCGAATCTTCTTTCGGTGACACCTTTTCTCCGGCCTCTGGAGATTGGCGAATGACTTTATCTTTTTCCACTGTATCACTGTATTCGTATTTTGGTTCGATGTTCTTTTCAGGAAAATCCAGATTTTTTAAATCCGTCAATGCCTCATCGTAAGTCCAGTCCTCATAATCCTTCATTTCGATGGTTTCACTGCCGGAACTCAAATAAATCGTTACTTCAGTGCCTTTTTTCACAACATTCCCGCTGATTGGGTCCGTCTTGACGACTCGACCTTCTGCAACTTCATCACTGGCAATTTCTTCGGTTTCCGTTGCCGGGGTCAAGCCGACTTCCCGCAGTTTTTCCCGTGCAGCTGCTTCAGTAATACCGACTGTATCCGGCACAGCAATTTCCCGCTGTCCACCACTGGAAAGAAAGGCTACCAGTCCGCCAGCTAATGCCAAAATCAATAGAACGAGAAAAACCAATAACCATTTTCGTTTCTTCTTCGGTTTTTTTGGTTTTTTTGATTCTTTCGATGGTTTCTCTTGTGGCTCTTCGATGTTTGGTTCCGGTTCTTTCGTGAGCATTTCATCAGAAATCGGTGTAAGTACTCGTGTAGCATCTGCCATTGCATGAGGCTGCCAACGAGGTTCATTCAATCGTTCCGGTGACAAGACGGTATCTAAGTCTGCACTCATTTCTTCTGCTTTTTTATAGCGGTCCGCCGGTTCTTTGGCGGTAGCATGCAACACAACATTTTCCAACGATTGAGGAATATTCGGATCATACATTCTCACAGAAGGAATTTCCTCTTGAAAATGCTTCAATGCGATGGTCACTGCGGATTCCCCATCAAATGGCACATTTCCCGTCAGCATTTCATACAAAATGATTCCGATAGCATAGATATCCGACTGACTCGTTGCCATACTGCCCCGTGCCTGCTCTGGTGAAAGATAGTGCACTGAACCCAACATCGTATTGGTTTGTGTAATTGAGGTTTCCGAGAGTGCAATGGCAATCCCGAAATCGGCGATTTTGATCACGCCGTCTTCATTGATCAGAATATTTTGCGGCTTCAAATCCCGATGGATGATTCGGTGTTGATGAGCCAATGCAATTGCAGACAAAATCTGCTGCATGATTTCTACTACGGTTAAATAGGGAATCGGGTAATGGGATTGAATATAGCGTTTCAAATCCATTCCTTTGACATATTCCATCACAAGATACTGCATTCCATCCTCTTCGCCAACGTCGTAAACCGTGACGATGTTGGGGTGGACCAGCTCCGTTGCTGCCAGCGCTTCTCGTTGAAAACGGCGAATCGCGGTCTGATCATTTTGGAAGTCAAAGCGCAAAACCTTGACTGCAACTTCTCTATCCAAAATCAAATCGTGGGCCAGATAAACATTCGCCATTCCACCACTGCCGATATTTCCAAGAATTTGGTATCGTCCACTTAGTTTTTTGCCGATTTCAATCATGGGCGTTCTCCTCCGATTTCAATCAACAATACCGTAATATTGTCGACACCACCGACTGCATTGGCTTTGTCGATCAGCACTTGGATTTTTTCATCCAGCACTAAATCCGATGCCAAGACCTCCGTGATTTCTGTCTCGCTGACCATATTTGTCAATCCATCTGACGCCAAAAGCAGGTAATCATCTACTGCCAAGAAATGGGTATCCACATCTACCTCGACCTCTCCCGGCATGCCGACAGAGCGGGTCAATACGTTTCTACGGGGATGATTTGCCGCCATTTCTTTGGTAATCTCCCCAGACTTCACCAGTTCGTTGACCAATGAATGATCTTCCGTCAATTGGATCAATTCTCCCTCTCGGAAAAGATAGACCCGGCTGTCACCGACATGACCTAACGTAAACTGGTCATCAAATAAAATAACTGCTACGACAGTAGTGCCCATTCCATTCATTTGGGGATTTTCTTGTCCTTTTTCAAAAATCGCGGTATTTTCAGCTTGGATTTTTTCTACCAGCCATTCTTCTGCGGTATCAGAATCCTTAATGCTTCCCTGTGCCCAAGCATCCCCTAACTCGTGGACTGCTTGTTTACTAGCAACATCCCCTGCCAAATGACCACCCATACCGTCCGCTAACAAAGCCAACGTATAGCCAGCTTTATTTTTGAATACGGCGGCGTAATCTTGATTGGTATTGCGCTTTTTACCAACATCACTACGAAATCGAATTTCCATTGTGTTCACCTTTCGTTACTTTTTTCGAAGACAGCTGATAAAAAAGCCGTCCGTCATAAATTGCTGCGGATAAATCGTCAATAGATTTTCTTGAAGTGTCTCTCCAACGAGCTCATTGACAGCGACAGGAATTGACTCAAATTCAGGATGATCTGCCAAAAATTTAGCCACTACCTGCTGATTTTCTTCTTCTGTTACTGTACATGTACTATATACCAAAATACCGTTCCTCTTCAAGGTGCCGGAAACACTCGCCAAAATTGCCAGTTGGATTTTTTGCAGCTGCAGAAAATCTTCCGGTTTCTTATGGTATTTAATATCCGGTTTGCGGCGCATCAGCCCTAATCCAGAACAAGGAGCATCCACTAAAATCCGGTCAAAACTTTCCGGCGGGAACTGTTCATGGGCCTGCCGTGCATCCATCTTTTCCCCTACAACTACATCGTCAACACCTAAACGTTGCGCATTTTCTTCAATCAATTGGACCTTGTGCTGGTGAATATCCAAAGCAATTACTTCTCCACCCTGTTCGTGTTCCAAAAAAGTGGCAATATGGGTTGTTTTTCCTCCCGGTGCCGCACATGCGTCCAATACTTTGTGGTGAGGCTGCAATTGCAAAGCTGGGGCAACCAGCATCGAGCTTTCATCTTGTGCCGTCAACAATCCTTCATGAAACAAAGTACTTCCTGCTAGATAGCCTTTTTCTGCAACCACGCCATAGGGAGAAACCACGCTGTTTTTGGCGTTGATTTCTTCTTCAGCCAAATTTTCCAACACCGCTTCTCTGGAAATTCTCCGCAGGTCGACTCGGGCACTGACATGACTTGGGGTAAATAAAGATAAACCTAAACGACGGGTTTCTTCTTCACCCAGCTGTGCCACAAATTTTTGAGTCAAGCATTTCGGCATACTGATTTCTGTCGCCAAGCGTTGGATTGGGTCAGAAATTTCAGAAATATCTGCGACTCCCTGCCGCTGCACATTTCGTAAAACAGCATTGATAAATTTGCTCACCCCGACACTGCCTTTTGCTTTGGCGATTTCTACTGCTTCATTTAAAATCGCATGGCTGGGCACTTTATCCAGATAAAGCATTTGATACAAAGATAGACGCAGCAGACGTTGAACCCACGGCTCCACTTTTTTTGCATCTTTGATAAATTTTTTTAAATAAAAATCCAATAAAAGCTGACGGCTGATGGTTCCGTAGACTAATTCTGTCAATAAACGTCCATCTTTTTCATTCAAGCGACCGTTTTTGATGCCCTCATTGATTAGCAGATTGGAATAGGCGCCGCCTTTTTCCACCCGTTCTAAAATCTGCAATGCCGTGTACCGAACGGAACGTTTTACTTTGGGGGTTCTAGCCATTGACAACGCCTACCTTCTTGCCGACGGTAGCGGTTTGCCCTACCCCATTTAAAAATGCCTGAATGGTTTGTTTGGCTTTTCCTGCTGGCTGTAACTCATTGATTGCTAAAACCGTCTGCTTCCCGCAGGCGATCCAAAGCTGTTTTTTGTCACGATAGATAATCGTTCCCGCTTCGGCTTCTGTGGTTTCTTCCAGAGGCGTGACTTGCCATAATTTCCAGCGGGTATTTTCAAAAGTAGTAAAGGCAATCGGCCACGGACGCATCCCACGAACCTGCTGATCAATCTGGGGTGCCGTTTTTTGCCAATCAATGGCTTCTTGTTCCCGAGTGATATTTGGCGAGAAAGTGACCTGACTTTCTTCTTGAGGGATTTTTTCCAGTTTCCCGGCTATTAATTGTGGCAAAGTTTCCAACAAAAGATCCCGACCAACGAGACTTAATTTGTCAAACATTGAGCCCACATCATCTGTTTTACTGATAGGAATTTCTGCTTGGGCATAAATTCCGCCGGCATCCATTTTTTTGATCATTTCCATGATTGTCACACCAGTTTTTTCTTCCCCATTGATGATGGCATAATGAACTGGCGCCCCGCCACGATATTTTGGCAGCAAAGAGGCATGAACATTGATCGCACCAAGGCGGGGGATCTGCAATAATTTTTCTGGTAAAAATTGTCCGAATGCTGCCGTCACGATTAGATCTGGCTGCAAGCGGTCGATTTCCGCCATTTCCGGTGAACCGGAGATTTTTTCCGGCTGCAGTACTGGGATACCGTGTCTTAACGCCGCTTCTTTTACGGGAGGCGGTGTGATGGTTTTTTTGCGCCCGACTGGACGATCTGGTTGGGTAACGACCGCTAAAATTTCATAGCCCGCTGCCACCAAACCATCTAAAATCGGTACAGAAAAGGCGGGGGTGCCCATAAATACAAGTTTAGTCATTTTCATGTTCCTCCATGTATTGGTCTAATTCACTTTCAGGAATTTTGTCGATCATTTTTTCCGTAAAAAGAATTCCGTTTAAATGATCGATTTCATGCTGCATCGCCCGTGCCAAATAATCAAAGGCTTGGACCTCCATCTCGTCCCCTTCGCGATCGTAATAACGGACAGTGATCTCTGCTGCCCGCTCAACGGTTCCATACACATGGGGAATACTCAGGCAGCCTTCTACGTCAATGGTCGTGCCGTGGCTTTCAATGATTTGAGGATTGATTAGTTCAAAACAATCTCCTTCTTCGACTTCCACCAGAGCAACTTGAATCGTTTTTCCTATCTGAGGTGCGGCAATGCCGACACCATCATGAGCCACCATCGTTTCATAAAGATCATCTAATAAATCTACCAGCTCATCCGTGATGGATTCAATTGGCTGACAGGGGGTCTTCAACCGCTTATCCGGCTGAAGAATAATTGGGTATCGCATGGACTGCTCCTTTAAATAAAGTGTAGGGGTTCTTTGTCAATAGTCACCAAAAGTCCTTGTCGTTGTTCCTTCTGACTGACTGTCAAAATCTTCTGCAAGGCTTGGGCTAGCTTGGGTTCATTTTTGTACTTGATAATCAATTGGTAGTAGTAGCGGTTTTTCACCCGCAGAATCGCTCCCGGAGTTGGTCCCAACAGAATGCTTTGGTTCCCAACTGTCTGCTGAATCTCCCGAGCGATTTGAAACATCTTTTGTGCCGCCTGTTGTTCTTCTTCATGACTGGCGGTAAGTTTCACCGTGAAATAAAATGGCGGGTAGCCGCCACGATGACGAACGATCATTTCCTGCTGATAAAAAGTTTCATAGTCTTGAGCCTGTGCCAGCTTGATTGCATAGTGCTCTGGATTAAAAGTCTGGATAACTACTTCACCGGGCTTTTGTGCGCGACCTGCCCGACCACTCACCTGCGTCAACAATTGGAATGTCCGTTCACTGGAACGAAAGTCTGGCAGATTCAATGCGGTGTCTGCATTTAAGACACCCACCAAAGTCACTTCCGGAAAATCCAATCCTTTCGCAATCATTTGAGTACCTAATAAAATATCGGCTTTTCTTTCACCAAAAGCAGCTAAAATTTTCTCATGGGCGCCTTTGCGCCGAGTCGTATCGACATCCATTCGCAAAATCCTTGCTGTTGGAAAAACATCTTTTAGTTCTTCTTCCACCTTTTGGGTGCCGGTTCCATAGTAGCGAATCCGATCTTCGCCGCAATTTGGGCAGCGGTGGGGAATTCGTTCTTCGTGCCCGCAATAGTGACAGCGCATGGTCTTGGTATCCATATGAAGTGTCAACGAGATGTCACAGTTCGGACAAGGCAAAACAAAGCCGCAATCCCGGCACATGATAAACGAAGAATAGCCTCGCCGATTCAATAGCAAGATCACCTGTTCTTGGTTTGCCAAACGTTGGTTGATTTTTTCCTTCAACGTCAGCGAAAAGGAGCTGGTATTTTTCTTCGCAAATTCTTCCCGCATATCCACCACTTCAACCGTTGGAAGATTGGCTGCCGGATTTGCCCGCTGGGTGAGAGTTAACAATTGGTAGACTTTTTTTTGCGCCCGTGCCCGAGATTCCAATGATGGGGTAGCACTGCCCAAGATGACGGGACAATGATGGTAATCTCCCCGCCAAATAGCTAATTCCCGCGCGTGATACCGTGGGGTTTCTTCCTGCTTGTAGGTAGCTTCATGCTCTTCATCCACAATAATGACACCAATATTTTCTAGGGGAGCAAAAACGGCTGAACGAGCTCCCACAACAACCTGGGCTTCTCCTCGTTCAATTTTCCGCCACTCATCATACTTTTCTCCTTGCGACAAACCGCTGTGTAAAACAGCAACAGCATCTCCCAATCGACTTTTGAAACGGTGAACCATTTGTGGCGTCAACGCGATTTCCGGTACCAGCATGATTGCCGTCTTTCCTTTTTGCAATACTGAAGCGATGGTTTGCAGATAAACCTCGGTTTTTCCGCTACCGGTGATTCCTTCCAACAAAAAAGTTTTGGCTTCGCCTTGTGCTTCAGCACTCAGCACCGCTTGAACAGCGTATTCTTGTTCTGCATTTAGTTGTAACGCTGTCGTTTTTTGAAACTGATGGTCGCTGAAGGGGTCCCGGTATTCTTCCACTTCTTCAAATGCCAACCAGTGATTTTTTTGTCCTTGATTTAATTGAGCGGTCGAAATTCCAGCTTCCGTAAAAAAGGTGACGGGAAGTAATTCCTTTTGCTCCGCTAAAACTGTCAGCAACTGATGCTGACGAACAGCGGTTTTTCGCAAGGTTGTTTGATGAGCCGCCGCTTCTTTATGATCCAACAAACTGCGAACCATTCGTCTGGTCTTGACGTTATTTTTCTTTTTGACTAAATATTGGATATCAACAATTTGTTTTTCCCGTAAGCGCATCAGTGCCGGCAAAATACCTTTTTCCTCTGCTGCTGACCACGAAATAACCTTCTCTTCCCCAAAAAAAGAGTTTGCTGTTTCATTATCTTCCACCAATAAAACGATTTGCTTTTCATAAGAGGCCTTTAAAACACTAGGCAGCATCGTTTGCAGGCAGGTGATTTTAAAGGCAAATGTCGTTTCTTTCATATAATCGGCTAATTGCAACAGCTCTGTGTTCAAAACTGGTGCCAAGTCCAAAACCCGAATGATGGGTTTCAACGAGTCCACACGATCAGAGATGGTTTTGTTTACTACAAAGCCTTGAATATGTCGATTGCCATTACCAAATGGAACTTCCACACGCATGCCCACTGTCACGACATCCGCTAGTTCATCCGGAATGTAATAGGTAAATGGTTGATCGGTCTGCATCGTTGGTACATCAACAATGACTTCCGCTAATTCCATGCATGGGTCCCTCCTTGTTAATTAGTGATGTTTCTTTGCTTTTTGACTCTTGCTTTTGCAGTTGTTCCTCGTCCAAAACTTGGTCCACGCAAAGTATCTTGCTCTATTTTACTAGAGAAATGGTCCTTTGTCTGTAGCTTGGCGCGGCTGAAATAAAAACTTAATTTCCCTTTTTGCACAAAAAAGAAAGATGAAAGCCAGTTTCAGCTTTCACCTTGAAAATGTCTATAATTTTTGTTCGTCGCGAATCCGTGCTTCCAGTTCTTTTTGATTTCGATCTTTTTGTGCTTCTTTTTCTTCCTTTTCCATTTTCAAACGTGCTCGTTTGATTTCTGGATGAGGATCACTGATAACAGTTCTTGCATCGATTTCTTCCAATGCTTGTCCGACACTTTTAACAGAATCGAAGCTGTCCAAGGTTGCTTGCCCGCCGGCATCTAATTCATGAGCTCGTTTGCTGGCAAGGATTACTAGGGAATACTTGGAATTTACTTGATTTAACAATGAGTCGATAGAAGGTTTCAACATCATAAGACTACATCTCCTTTAACATTCTGATATATTTTCCGATTACTCGATCAACACGATAATGTTCGCTTTCAATGATCTTTTTGATTCGTTCCACAGCCTTTGGTACTTCGTCATTAACGACGGCATAGTCGTACAGCGCCATCATTTCGATTTCTTCTCTGGCCACCTGCATGCGCTCTTCGATCACATCCGGTGCATCCGTTCCCCGACCGACGATTCGTGATTTCAATTCATGAAGATCTGGTGGGGTCAAAAAGATGAACACACCATCCGGCACTTTTTCTTTTACTTGCTGTGCGCCTTGGACTTCGATTTCTAAAAAGACATCTTTGCCGTCATCCAGCGTTTTTTGAACATAGGAAAGCGGGGTGCCATAGTAATTACCGACATACTCGGCGTACTCCAGCATCTCTCCTGATTCGATCAATTTTTCAAATTCTTCTCTTGTACGGAAAAAATAATCTACACCTTCTACTTCCCCTTTTCGCATTTTGCGAGTGGTCATGGAAACAGAATAGTGAAAATCATTGTCCTTGCTTTCAAAAATGGCTTTGCGTACAGTGCCTTTTCCAACACCTGAAGGCCCGGATAATACGATTAATAAACCTCGGTCTGACATAGGGACGTCCTTTCACTGATCATTTGCTTAACGTCTATTTTGCACTTTTTTTCTGTAAGTTTCAAGAGTTACTTTACTATTATAGCGGTATTTCTCACAAAAAGCCACTTTTAAAAAAATGGCAAAAAGAGAGAAGCCTGTTTTTCCAACAAGCTTCCCATCTTTTGACAAACAACCAATAATCAAAAACCCATATTTGATAAGGCGTTAATCACACTGGTCAATTCGTCTTTACGCTCCATCGCTTCGTCAATCGGGTCTTTGACTTCTTCGATATCAATACGGGCAAGGTATTGCCGTTTGACTACGATATACGTCTCATTTACCAGCAACTGCAATTCATCCTCCGTGATTTTCACACAGGCGTCTTCCCAAGCATCAAAGGGATCTTTTTCAGAGGGAACCGTTCGTTTGATGATTCCGCGACCGCTTAATCCTTGAAATGTCACATCATAATACTTCATTTTTTGTTCCTCCTCTTTCTTCGCATTAAACTTCTTTGATAAAAGTAAAGCTGGTTTTATTCAATATTTTGAACTTGCTCACGAATTTTTTCCACGATTGTTTTCATCTGTACGACCAATTCTTTGATTTCAATCGGACTGGATTTTGAACCAATCGTATTGATTTCTCGGTTCATTTCTTGAATCAAAAAATCAAGCTCCCGGCCAACCGGGATATCCTGTGCGACTAGAACGGCAAATTTTTTCAAATGAATCGCCATACGATCAATCTCTTCGTGGATGTCGCTGCGTTCCAGCAGTAACACCATTTCCGTCAGTAGTCGTTCCTGATCAACACTTTCTCCCAAATATTCCTGCAGTTTCTTTTCAAATCGCCCTCGGAAATCCGTTTCATATTCGGCTGAAAATTGCATTAAATCTGCTAATCGATTGGACAACTCGGTACCATTTGCCGCAAGCACCTGCCGTAATTGCTCCCCTTCCGTTGTGCGGGAGCGGACATTTGCGGCCAAGGCTTGGTCAATTGCCTGCAAAACCAACGATTCCAACAACTCATCTTCTGCCTTTTTTTGCTTGACCTCGACAAAATCCGGCAACACCGCCAACTCTTCCAACAACCGTGCCGGTGAAAAATCCGTTTCCCCAAAGCGTTCTTTGCTGCCTTGCTGCAGTTCTTTGACCAGTTGCTCGATCAAGGACCAGTGCACTTGGATTTCTTTGTCCGTGTCGCCTTTTTCGGTCAGGGTCACGTAAATTTCTACCCGTCCTCTTTGCAGATGTTCCTTTACCTTTTGCCGAATCGCTCCTTCAAAACTGTTCAGTTGCTTAGGACTGCGCAGCTGAATATCCAAAAAGCGGTGGTTGACACTTTTGATTTCTACTTCGATTTGATACTGGTCCGATTCGCTGATTGCTTTACCAAAACCGGTCATGCTTTTCATGGACAAGGCTCCTTCGTATTCATTTTTTACTAAAAGATTTCCCCTTTTCCTGTTGGTTAAAGAAGAGGACTGCTTACCGTTACATTGCCTGAATTGTTTTTTTCAACGCATCAAATTCTTCGTTGCTCAAGGTGACACCTTTCCCCATCTTTTCATGTTCCGGGCTCCAATCCCGCAAATCAAATTTTGGCGGACGGCCGTTCCAACTGACTAGATTCAGCTCTTTTCTCCACCCTTTTGGATTCTCAGATAAAACTGCGATTTCTTCTACGATCTCGTAACTAAATTCTTGCGCCATGTTTTATTCTCCTTCGTCTAAATACATCAAAAATCTTGCCGCAATCAGCGGAATCGGCAGCCGCTCCAATAAATGGACCGGCAACTCCTGTCTTTGTTCCCGGAACATTCGGTAAAAATAAATGAATTGATTGACTTCTGACCAAGCAATCAATCGTTCCCGATACATCCGCAGCCATTCTTGAACCGAATAAACACCTTCAAGGGGCTCTTGTTTTTCCAAAGCGGTGAACAAAGCCCGACAAAAATCTGCTTTTCGATAAACGTGTGCCGGCTCCAAAGACAGCAGCAGACCCATCCATTCCATCAGCGCCAGACCGGCTGTTTCAAAAGTAACCTTGCCCTGATAAAACTTACGCATTTTTTGCCACGTTTCTTTTCTTTTAATCAAGCGCCACAGTCGAGGTTGCGTTTTACGGATTTTTTGGCAAAACTGCTGCCAATCGTTTTCCAGATTTTCTTCGTTAAAAAAAGTATACCAGTAGCCTTGAAAACGCGCAAAATACTTTTGGGTCTCATAATAGCCTAACTGATAATTTTTTTTGGACCGATCCCCGTCAAACACTAAAAAACTGCCCAGCGTCCATGGGGAATGCAGTTCAATAACTGCCACAGATTGCGGGACAGTGGTTTTTTTGACAAAACCCGGTCCCTGCACATCCACCAGAATACATTCCGTTGCCCCTTGCGCAAGCGCCACATCCACCGGCAAATTATTCCGATAGCCGCCATCCATGTATAGTTGCCCGCCAATCTCCTTGGCCTTCATTGCCGGATAAAAAGAGGCCGACGCAATCAGCCAATCCAAGCTTTCCGGCAAATTTTGCCAATCAAAGGGCACCACTACCTCAAAAAAATCCGGCAATCGGGTACTACAAACGTATAGCTGAATTTTTTGTTCTTGGTCTTTTTCTGGAGAAAAATTTTGCTGGATCAACTGCCTTAACGGCTCCGTGCTTGTTCCGTTTTCCCGCAAAGCCGTCGCAGTCAATGAACGAATCTGATTCAACAAAGCCACTAAGGTGCGACTTTCTGCCGCTGCCGCCGGAAATTGCAGCACTGAGCCGGTATTGATCTGCCACCAAAGATTTCGTGCCGCTTCACTGTCACCTTGCAGAATCAATCCACCATTCAGCGCCCCTACAGAGGTGCCGGTAATCAATTGAATGGCAACTCCTTGTTCCTTTAATGCCTGCCACACGCCAATCTGATAAGCTCCCCGCGCACCCCACCGCCAAGAACCAATGCAGTATGATACTGGCAACGTTTGACGAGTGTTTTTCCTTCAACGGTATAGCCATAAACCGTTAACCAACGCTGCAAAGTCTTTTCCACTGTGACCTTCAACTGGATTTGTTTGCTGAAATTTTTTTTGGCAAACACTTCAATGCTGTCAAACGTTTCCTGCCAAGTCACTTTTTCTGCCGGATGCTGCAACAAATTGGTCACCACCAATGCCTCTTCGTGAAGGGTGCCGCTTAAATAAAAGGTATGCTGCTGTACGGTGATTTGCCAAGCGGTTCCCTCTTTGACCGCCTGTAAAAAGCCCGCCCGTCCCGCAGAATGGCTCGTAAAAAAAGGCAGCGCCAATTGACTTTTCTGAAAATTTGTTTGGTATTCAATAAATTCTGAAGGATAAATTCGTTCAATAATCATCAAATTCCCTCCCCTTTCCAGTATAACAAAAAAGCAGATAGCTGAAAAAAGATGCGAAGAAAACTGTTTAAAGGTTTCATTCGCATCCGTTATTCAAATCAATAGGTTTTTTGTTCTAAGTTAAAGGCATCTTTCATTTCTTTGGTCGCCTCATTAATGGGGGTAATTTCTTGTAATTCGCCCTGCACAACGATTCGATTGGTGCCCGTATCATCGTTACAAGTAATCAATGTTGCCAATTTTTTTCCGGGAATGATGTCCAGCCACTCCACCGCTGTTGGGGCGACAGTTTTTTTGATTTGGGTTTTATAGGTGTACACCTTGCTCAAGTCCGTCAGATAAAAAATATCACCGACTTTGACATCTTCCAACGGGCGAAACAGCAGTCCTTCTTCCAATGCCCGGTGACTGGCAAGGGCGTAGTTGCCTTCTCCCATTTTTTGCGCAGGGTCTAAAGTACCTGCTCCCCACAACAGCGCCTCATTCGACAGTCCTTTAAAAATTGGCAGATTGACCTTGACCCGCGGCACAGCGACTCCCCCAATCACCGATAGCCGTTTATTGCTGAATTGCGCCCGCAAGACCGCTTCCGGTGAAACGGATTCGATCGCATCAAAATCAAACGGCGCATCTGCCTCCAGATTTTTTTCCACTTCTTTTTGCGTCATCGCCGAAACGGCATACTTTTCTCCATTGGACTTGATCAAAAAATTCTTGATCTGATTACTGAAAACCAGTGCCAAACCAACGACCAATAATAAAACCAAAAGCAGATTGATCAGCCAATTTTTCACACGAGATTTTTTTTTCTTTGCCATCCTTTTACGCTCCATTTTTTTGATAGGCTAACTATATCATATTTTCCCACTAAGAGCCTACTTAAGCGTGTTTCTCCCAGTAAGGAGCAATCATTTGTTTTTTTATTAAAAATGAAAACAAAAAAAGAAAAATTTCATAAAATTGTCCTTTTGTAATAAAATTTTAAAGGAAAAGAAACAAGCTTTTATAGCGGCTTTGTTGTAAAATAAAAGCACACAGTGAAAAGGAGGAGTAGGTGAAAATGACAAAAATGGTCTATGTCCATATCGACACAACCAGCAACGCCGTTTTGTCACGGGGAATTACGACCGCAGATTTCACTCGCGGAATCGTTCATCAACCCAAGAATATCCTACTGCTTGATCCCTCCAGTGACTATGGCGAATATGAAGCACATACCGGTATGAAAGTCTTGCGAGGCAGTGAGGCAATTGATCACTTTTTTACGACGATCAGTCGCGGGCGGGTGCAAGAAGAAATCAAATGGATCGATTTTAGTGACGGTTCTATGATCAAGGAACTGACACCTCTTGAAATTTCTGAATTGTTGTATTTTGGTCACATGAAGACGCACCTCCATTCCCCATTTTTTTATAAATTACAAAATAATTTTGTTTACTTTGATCTCAAAGATGATTTAGCTCGGATTTATTACCGCTATTTGGATGAATTTTATCGCATCTTGGCCGACAAGCTGACTCGGATTGTTTTGGAACGAATCAATGATCGACGGTCTTTTTTCCGCAAAGCAACCTCTGTTGACAAGCTTTCGATTGAACGCTTAAAGGAATTGAAAGGCTTGTTTCAAGAAGGAACCCTCTTTTGCTTCGATCAGACAGAATTGATTGACAAAGAGTATCGAATTCCGATTTACATCGTAGAAGACGCCGGCTTGCGTAAACAAGAAAGCCAATACTTAGAAGACATGCGGGTCGCAACCTTGACCTATCATAGCGTCAAACGAACTTGGAAAATCGATTATGAAGACGAAGATCTTATTTTTTTGCCAAACTAAAAACGTTTCTTCAACGACAAAGTCAATTGAAGAAACGTTTTTTTAGTTTGAGGAAAGAGAATTTGTCGCTTTTGGCGTAAATAATTGTGGCGCAAGAGTGTAACTGAGAACAACGACAACAGCTGTGGTCACTGCTGTTGCCAAACCAGAAGCACTGTTCATGACCAGCGAATACAGCCACGGTTTCATTCCCCACTGAGCGTAGGAACCCCAAAAGACCCAACCGGCAACAAAATGCCAGAAATAACGTGCCAAAGCTCCCGCAAAGGCGCCTTGAATCAAAGTAAGCTTTATTTTATTGCCATCGCCTTTGCCAATTTCCCGTTTTAATTTCACCGCATACAATCCCGCCAAACCAGCAAAGGTAAAGGCTATAGGGTATTCGATCAATACTTGGATTACGCTGAGGTACCAAACCTTCCCCATCGGAAAATGCAATAGCCCCCAAATCGCTCCTGCCGCCAACCCCGGTTTCCAGCCTCGGCGCAGGGCAAAAATCGTCAAGGGAATCTGCCCCAACGAAATAGAAAAACTAGCACCGATATCCAGTGGAATCAGCGACAATACCATCGCCAAAGCGGCAATAATCGTTCCTTCCACCCATATTCTGATTGATTTATTCATAACAAAAAAACTCCTCCTTTTAGAACCGTCACAATTCACAAAGGAGAAGCATCATCTACTTCTATCTCCGTCACAATTCCTACGTTCGAATGATCGAAACAGGTACGAAGGGTTTAGAGTTTCCTCAATCTCAGCCCAAATGGACTCCCCTTTGCGAGCGCGTTCTATTTAATTTTTTGGTACGTGTCAAGAATACCATATTTTAAAAAAATTGAAAGAGATTTGTTTGGAAAGTCCGATTAAATTGTTTCATGTGAAACTTTTTTAGGTTACTAATAAATGACGACGAACAATCGGTTATTTTGGTTGCTAATCGCCACTTTTTTTCGGCTTATCTCGTTGGTTTTATCGTTTTCTAATTATTCCAACCCACCTAGCCAAGCGGAGGTGCCACCCATCACATTCACCACACGATAGCCTTTTGCCGCTAAAAAGTTACAGGCCATTGTCGATCGTGAGCCGCTTTGACAAATGATGTAATATTCCTTGTCCGTGTCTAATTTTCCATAGGCTGATCCTAATTCACTCAAAGGAAAATTGACGGCTTGTGGTACATGTCCAAAGCGATACTCATGGGTTTCTCGAATATCGATGATTGCTAAAGACTGACGTTTTGTTTTTTGATAAAATTCAGGCATTCCGATTGAACGATACATTTTCAATTTCCTCCGGTCTGATTATATGATACAAGGCAAAGCCGCCGTCCAAACTTTTGGCACGAAACCCCGCCTGCTTTAATACTCTTTCTGCTAAATAACTGCGCATCCCGCTATGACAACTGACAATATATTCTTTAGCAGGATCTAGTTCCGACAATCGGCAGCGTAACTCATGTAACGGAATGTTGTAGGAATGCTTGAATCGCCCATTTTGCCATTCTTCTTTCGTTCTCACATCCAACAAAATTTTGCCCTCTGCTACTTCTTGCGTAAGCTCGTGCCATTGTAGCGATTCGCTGATACCTTCTGCTAGATTCAAAGCGGCATAGCCAAACATATTTACCGGATCTTTTGCTGAACCAAAGGGCGGCGCATAAGTAAATTCTAATTCCGGCAGCATATCAATCGTCATTCCACCTTTGATGGCAGTCGCTAAACTGTCAATTCGCTTGTCCACTCCTTTTTCTCCCACACCTTGAGCGCCATAGATTTCTCCGGTCGTGGCGTTGAACACCAATTTCAATAAAATATCTGTTGCCTCTGGATAATAACTTGCATGATCTTTGCCGGAAACATGAACAACAGAGACATCAAAGCCTGCTTGTTTTGCGCTGCATTCACTCAACCCAGTTGAGGCTGCCGATAAATTGAAGGTACGAACAATGGCAGTTCCGATACTTCCTTGATTTTTTCGAGGAAGCCCAGCAATGATATCCGCCACCTGACGACCTTGGCGATTCGCTGGAGAAGCCAAGGAAATCAACGCATCTTCGCCAGTGATTTGCTGTTTGACCACAATAGCATCCCCCACCGCGTAAACGTCTTGGGCACTGGTCTGGTAGTGCTCGTCTACAACAACTCCATCATGAAATCCAATTTCTAGTCCAGCTTGCTCTGCTAATTGATTTTCCGGTCGAACACCGACAGACAAAATCGTAAGATCAGAGGAAAGAACTTGTCCATCTTCTAGAATAATTTTTTTACCAGCCTCTTCAAAGGCTGTCACCGCTTGAGACGTAATGACACGAACATCATTTTGCTGCAATTCATTTTTGACAAAGGCTGCCATCTCTTCATCCAAGGTTGATAAAACAAAGGGTGCTGACTCAACAATCGTGACTTTTAAACCGCGTTTTTGTAAACTTTCTGCCATTTCCAAACCAATAAATCCAGCGCCAATCACCACAGCATTTTCCGTTGTTTCGGTGATTCCTGCCATGATTCTATCTAGATCCGGAATACTCCGCAACGTATGGACATTCGAGGCTTCCGACAACCCTTTAATTGGTGGGATAAAAGGTTTTGCCCCTGGGGATAAAATTAATTTATCATAGGATTCGACCTTTGTACCTGCTTCACTTTTGACAGTAACTGTATGTTCTTCTGGTGAAATGACGGTTACCTCATGATTCGGTCGAACATCCAAATTAAAACGCGCCTGTAAAGTTTCCGGCGTTTGAATCAGCAATTCATTTCTTTCCGCAATTTCACCGGACACATGATAAGGCAACCCGCAGTTGGCAAAAGACACATAGGGTCCCTTATCCAAAACAATAATCTCCGCATCTTCCATCAAGCGGCGCAACCGAGTCGCAGCCGACATCCCACCGGCGACACCACCGACAATGATAATTTTCATCTCTGTTTCCTCCTTGTTTGTTCGAGTTTTTTTAAAAAGATTGACAATAAATATACCGCTAGTGGTATAAATAAATCGGTATCCCACAAGAAAAAGAACGCAATTAGACTGTTTTATTTGTAAATTAAAAATAAAATGAATTTTTTTTGATAAGAAAATAAAAGCAAATTCTTTTTAAGCTGTATACCTAGCAGGGTATATTTAAACTTAATAAATGGGCTTTGTCAACTCTCCTAATCGAAAAAAATTTTAATCAAGTCAAAACATTGACGGATATACCCTCGATAGGTATAATTCAATTAACTAATTTTGAAGGAGCGAGACGATGGCGACAACGACCGAAGAACAAAAAAAAATCATCAATCGTTTGCGGCGAACAGAAGGACAAATTCGCGGCATTCAAAAGATGATGGAAGAGGAAAAAGAGTGTATCGATGTCATTACCCAGTTAAGCGCGGTTCGTTCCAGCATTGATCGGGTTATGGGCATGATTGTGGCAGACAATCTAAAAAACTGTTTCGAAAACCCTGAAAAAGATCCAAAAGAACAAGCGGAAAAATTAGAACAAGCCATTAACATGATTATTAAAAAATAACGAGGTGGAACCCTATGAAAGTTGTTTTCCATATCGATGAATTAGAAAAGTGGAGCGAAACATCAAAAAATGTAAAAAATTTACTGAAAGCATCTTCAGACATTACCATTGTAGTCTCGGTCAACGGCATCGCCATCAAAGGATATTTAGAGAACAAAAACCTTCCTTTTATTCAAACTAACAGTGTGCAATTTCACGCCTGTAACAACGCCATGAAAGCAAATAAAATCAGCAAGGACGACTTGCCTGAAAATGTGACTGTCGTCCCTGCTGGGGTTCTAGATTTGGTTGAACTGCAAAGTGTCGGGTATGGGTATGTGAAGGCTTGAAAAGAATTACTGGATAAAAAAGAAAATTATCTCTATGTTTTTAATATTGGTGAATAAAAATATAGGACTCTATCTGGAGTAATCTCGTGAACCTGCTTCAAAAGACCAGAAAAGCACAAAATTCTGAATGTTAGAATTTTGTGCTTTTCCACTAATTTTTTTAGATTAATCTGCTCTAATTGCTTTGACGATTTTCATTAATAACACTATTGTTGATAAACAAATAATTTTTAAACTTTCATTACAGATCCAAGTTCGTGTTTTTTCATGCCTTCTATCATCCTATTTCTAAAGATGATCTTTACATTCTTGAGATTTTCTACTTCTACTTTATAACTATCTTTATTAGGAGTAATCAAAATTTTTCCAACATAATTTCCATCAATATCGTAAATGGATTCTACAACAGGCTGAGTAATTTCAAATGCATGAACGATTAAATTTTTGGAATAATCATACGAAGCTGTGTTAACGGTATCTCCTTCAATGATTAGACTGTTTGGACGCGCCATTAATGGCAAATTGAAATAATCATATACTTCGTTGTACCATTCATTTCCAGATAATGTGGTGTTATCCAAGTAATTAGTCCAAATCCCTTCTGGAAGATAAAATTTAGCTTTACCCTCCGTATTAAAGATCGGCGCCACCATCAAATTCTTTCCAAACATATATTGTTTATCGATTGTATGAGTCGTATAATCTTCAGGAAATTCTAGTAATAACGGACGCATCATTGGAACACCGGTGCTTGCTGTTTCAACAGCTTGAGAATATATATATGGCATCAAAGAGTTTTTTAATCTTGAGAATTTTTTCGTAACTAATGCTGCTTCTTCTCCAAAATTCCATGGAACTCGATACTCAATGTTTCCATGATATCGGCTATGAGTGGAAAGTAATCCAAATTGTGTCCAACGTTTATATAGATCATTCTCAGCACTCTCTTCAAATCCACCGATGTCGTGGCTCCAAAAACCAAATCCGGAGAGGACAAATGATAGTCCACCACGCAACGATTCTGCCATAGAAGAATACTCTGAAAGGTTGTCCCCTCCCCAATGAACAGGAAATTTTTGTGATCCTACCGAAGCAGAACGAGCAAAAACGACTGCATTCCCTTCTCCTTTTAACTCTTCTAATAATTCAAAAACAACTTCATTGTAAAGATAAGCGTAGTAATTGTGCATTTTTTTAGGATCAGATCCATCAAAATAAACTGCATCAATTGGAATTCGTTCACCAAAATCTGTTTTAAAAGAATCCACACCCAGTTCAATTAATTCTTTTAGTTGTTGTTTGTACCATTTACGTGCCTCCGGATTAGTGAAATCAATAATTCCTTGTCCAGCTTGCCATAGATCCCATTGCCAGACATTTCCATCTGTAGATTTAATAAAATAGCCATTATCTTTACATTCTTGGTATACTTTGGCTTTCTGTCCAATATAAGGATTAATCCACATACAGACTTTTAGACCTTTGTCATGAATTTTCTTCAACAATTTTTGTGGATCTGGAAATAATTCCTTATTCCATTCAAACCCACACCACTCAAATTCTTTCATCCAAAAACAATCAAAGTGGAATACATCAAAAGGAATTTCTCGTTTTTGCATTTCATCAATGAAATACATTACCGTTTCTTCACTATAATCTGTAGTAAAGGAAGTTGATAACCATAGTCCAAATGACCATGCCGGTGGCAATGCTGGTTTTCCGGTCAAATCTGTATACTTTTTAAGCACACTCTTCATATCCGGGCCATAAATTAAAAAATACTCTAAGGTTTCTCCTTCAACACTAAACTGTGTCCGAGAGACATTTTCAGAACCCACTTCAAATGAAACTTTTTCTGGATGATTGACAAAAACACCGTATCCTTTATTTGTAAGATAAAATGGAATATTTTTATATGCTTGCTCACTTCCAGTTCCACCATCTTCGTTCCAGATATCTACGGATTGCCCATTTTTTATAAATGGAGTGAATCTTTCACCCATTCCATAAACAAATTCATAAGGATCTAGAGATAATTGCTCACGCATATAATGTTTTCCATCTATTGAAGTCACTTCTGCTTGTGCCTTATACTCTGAGGATGTAATTAAATTTCCATTTCCCAAAAAATTGATTTTAAAATCACCAGATCTAGGAACCCTAGCTTCCAATGCACCAGATTTAAATGAAAAATAATCATTTTCTGATGTGTTGATAATAACCGGGACCTCCGATTCTAGAACTGAAAAGTTTGGCTCGTGAATATTTCTATCATGGTGTGTCAGCCGAACTTTAATTACATCTTCTTGCGGTGATTCAAATCGTAGCGTAGTCATTCCTACATTTAATGTGTCTCCACGTCTTTCTACTTTTTTGTAAGGTAAAAATAGTTCTAATCTATCCTCTGACTTACAAAAATCGATTACTTCTTGAGGATAATTTAAAGTAAATCCTTCTTTTGTTAGCCAGTACCCTTTAGTAAATTTCATTATTCATCCTCCTACTTAACTGCACCATCTGATATTCCTTTAACAACATGCTTTTGTAATACAACAAACAAAATAATAATTGGTAAAATAACAATAACTAACGCTGCCAATGCTAAATGCCATTGTTTATTGAATTCCCCGAAAAAGAAAAACATTTTTAGTGGTATTGTATACATTCCTGCTTTATTAACACTCAACGATGGCAACAGATAATCATTCCAAAACCACAGGGAGTTCAAAACGATAACGGTAACCGTTGTCGGTTTTAAAAGTGGTAGGATGATTTTCCAATAAATTTGAAATGTATTCGCCCCATCTATTACTGCTGCTTCATCTAAAGATTTAGGAATGCCTCGCAGCGCACCATAATATAGAAAGGTCGACATACTTGTTGCAAGCCCTAGATACATGATCATTAACCCTGGTCGATTCAACATGCTAACTTTTCCAAAAAGAGAAATCAAAGGAATCATGATTCCTTGAAAAGGAATCAAAAGTCCAATTGCGATAATAAAGTAAATAAGTGAACTGACCTTACTAGTATTTCTAGATAGAGCATAAGCCGCCATCGACGATACGAACACAATCAATACTAATGACCCAACAGTGATTATTATTGAATTTGCAGCACTTCTGGCAAAATCTAATCGTTCTATTGCAGTCGTGTAATTTCCAAAAGTAATTCCTTTAGGCAGTGTTAACGTACTTTGAAAAATCTCTGTCTTTGTTTTAAAAGAATTGATAATAATTAAAAAGAATGGATAAAACCAAAATACAGAAAGGAGCAAGCCTGAGCCAATTAGCATAGCTTTTTTTAATTTTATTTTCCTTTGTCTTTTTCCTTTTATCCGTTGATTCGATATATCACTTTTTAATGAAAAAGATTGGTTAGTTTTCATTAGGCACTAATCTCCTTTTTACGTGTTACTGAGATTTGGATAATTGAAATAACAACAATAATGACCAAGAAAATAATTGCTTTTGATTGTGCAAAACCCATTTTCCTCATAGAAAATGCTTCATTATAGATGTTCATAGCAGTCATTTGGGTAGAGTTAAAAGGTCCACCTTGTGTTAGAGCTAAATTTTGATCATAAATCTTAAATGCATTAGAAAGCGTTAAGAATAACGTTACAGTAAATGCTGGCATAAGCATAGGTAACTTAATTCTTACGAAAACTTGTATCGGGTTAGCACCATCCATATCCGCTGCTTCAAGAATTTCTTCTGGAATATTATTTAAAAATGAGATGTAAATCAGCATCATATATCCGCTCATTTGCCAAACAAATAAGATTACCAGTCCCCAGAAACCAGTTTCCGGTGTATTTAACCACCCATTAAAGAAATCAATTCCTGTGACCTCGGCTATACTCTCGAATGCTTTATTGAAGATGAATTGCCAAATGAAACCAAGAATAATTCCCCCAATAAGATTGGGCATAAAAAATACTGTACGAAAAATAGTTGTCCATCTTCCTAGTTTTTGTGTCACGAGTGTAGCTAACAATAAAGCAATAACATTAATTAACAAAATACTGACCACTGAAAATTTTGCTGTAAAAATTAAGCTATCAATAAATCCTTGATCTTGAAAAGCTCGAATGTAGTTGTCAAATCCAATAATATTTCCAACAGTATTTCCATTCCAATCTGTTAATGAATAGTAGGTCCCTGTCAGCAATGGAATGAATAATACAATCGCCAAGGAAATTAGAGCTGGTGCTAATAATAACCAAAATGATTTTGAGCGATTCGTTAACATTGGTCTCCTCCTAAACTATAATAAAGGGGAACTTCCCCTTTATTATTTTTTATTTACGTTCGTCATCCCACGTTTTTTTCAATGTAGCTGTAAATTCTTCCCAAGAAATCTGATCTGCAGCATAAGCTTGAAGTTGAACGCCAAACACATTTTGACCATAGCCATCAGGATAAGAATTGTGTACCCAAGGAACCGTATTTCCTTCACTTAAATAGGTATAAACTTCATTAGACAAAGGATCAGTAATATCTTCACTTGAAAAATTCTTATATGCAGGAATAAAATCAAATTCATTAATGATTGCATCCATTGCCTCTTCATCTGTGTACATCCAATTTAGAAATTCAATTGATGCGTCAATAACTTCTTGATCCTTATCTTTATTCACTGCCCAATACCATGCTGGTCCTGCGACAATTTTCCCTTTTGCTCCATCATCAACAAACATTGGGACAATAGATAATCTTTCTTTTGCAAAATTTTCATCTAAACTATTCAACGTAGGAATAATCCAATTTCCTTGATGAACGATAGCGACTTTTCCACCAGCAAATAATTCTTCCACCGACGTACTATAATCCATTGATTCTAGTGGTTGTGCATTATATTCGATAGCTAAATCGGCATATTCCTTCATTTGATCAGCGTAGCTTAATTCTAATTTTTTAGCTTCATAGGTTTCTTTAAGACTATTATTGAATTCTGGAGCGATAAAATTTGAACTAAATTGACTTGAAACCCATGTTTCACCACCACTAAATGCAAACACACCATCTAAACCTAAGTCAGCTTTTTTTGAATCAATTGTTTTGACCGCATTTTCAAAATCTGCGAAAGATTGAATAGACGTTACATCTATTCCAGCTTTTTTAAATATTTCTTTATTTACTAACCAGCCGTAACCTTCAATATTCATAGGAACACCTAAAACAGTATCATTTAATGTTGCTCCTTCTAAAGTTCCGTCAATAGCATTTTTTGCTAATTCGGTATCTCCTAAATCATACAATTTATGCTCCCATGTTTGAGCATCAGCCAATCCACCTAACATGAATACGTCTGGTTCATCTCCTGAAGAAAATTTAGACTGCAAGGCTGCCGTAGCATCTGTTCCACCTCCAACAGTAGTCATATTAATTTTGATATCATCATGTGTTTCTTCAAATTTTGTAACTAAATCGTCCATTTGTTCTGCCGTCTCTGTTTTAATATTAAAAACCTCTAACGTAACACTACCATCAGCTGAAGTCTTAGAACCAGAACTTCCACAGCCTCCCAATAACAACACACTTGCTAAAGCAATTCCAGATAACCAAAAAGTTTTTTTCATGACTTTTCCCCCTAATTAAACTTAGTAACAAATTGATTATATTGATATTTATGTTAATATGTAATCGTTATCTTAGCTTATTTACCTTGCAATATTGATATTCTAAAGAAAAGAGGTCATCATAAAATGAGTAGCTATATCTTTACACCAAATCCAAGTGAAAAAGACATTGATACCTCATTAAAAGAAATAACAGAACATGGACATAGCCTTTTTCCCATCGCAGTGCATTTTACTAATCATGATGAAAACAGAAAAAATATGATCCATACCCATTGGCATAGAGAAATGGAAATTCTATATATTTCAAGAGGAACTATGGAAGTCAAAATAGAGGAAAATTCTTATATTGCTAAGGAGGGGGATATTTTATTCATTCCTCCAAATCAGTTGCACGGAGCTGTAAATTATCAAGGAAACCAATGTGCTTTCTTTGCCATCGTTTTTGATTCTTTTTTCATTGAAAGCCATTCTTCAGATTTGATTCAGCAATCCTATATTGATTCCTTAATAAAAATTCCATCTAAACATATTTTGCATGCTACAAATGAATTGTCCAACATTTCTAACCTCAGAAAATATGTGATAAAAATCATAGATGAATTTGCGTTAAAGGAACCTTTCTTCGAATTGTCATTAAAGGCCAATATATTATTTTTTTTAAAAAACTTATATATCAATGGGGACAAACTGTTTAGATATGATGAGCCTACTGATAATAAAAATGAAATAAACTCGTATAAATGTAAAAAAATAGTTCTCTATGTGGAAGAGAACTACAAAAATAAAATTACTCTAAATGATGTCAGCAGACACATCGGCTTCAGCAAAGAACATTTTTGTCGTTTTTTCAAAAAAAATTTTAGAATGTCGTTCTTTACTTACTTGAATCAGATGCGAATAAAGAAGGCAGAGTATCTTCTTTTAAATACTAATTTAAGAATAATTGATATTACTTTAGAATCTGGGTTTGAAGATCCCAACTATTTTACTAGTGTTTTTAAGAAAGAAACTAACATGACACCCTCCGAATATAGAAAAAATCCTAGTAATATCACATTACTTTAATTTCCAAACCAAAAACCAATGACCTTTATCTCTATGGTTGACTAATATACGGGTTGCGTCAAGAATTATGTGTAAATGGAGAATCCATTCCAGTATTTAAGTTAAAACATTGATTCTAATGTATCTTGAATTTCCTTAAATCCTTTATGCACTCTACCTAAAAACTTTTGGTTATATTGATTGAATTGAGAAACTAGGAATCTCTCCAGAGATTCTTCATTAGGAAATTGCTCTTTTCTCTTTGTATATTTTTTTAGTTGCTTGTTAAATCCTTCAATCAAGTTAGTTGAATAAATAGTTCTTCTAATTGATGGAGGAAAATTATAAAAAGTTAATATAGCAGGATTCATGAGTGATTTCACGACTCGTGGATACTGCTTTTTCCATTTATCTGTCATAAAAGCTATTTGAACAATCGCTTCTTCTTTTGAAGCCGCTTGATAAATGGTTTTAAAGTCATCGCAGATTTCTTTTCTATCCTTAACGCGAACTTTATGAGCAATATTTCTAGAGACATGGACACAGCATTGTTGAAATTGAGCATTTGGATAAACACTATGAATACTATCGTCAATACCACTTAAACCATCTGTTACGACTAATAAAACCTCTTCTAAACCACGGTCTTTTAGATCTTGAAGTATCTCTTTCCAAACATAAGCAGATTCAGTTGGAGCTATAGTAAATCCTAGAACCTCTTTAGTTCCATCCAACCTGATACCAATTACTATATAGACAGCTTCTTTTGATACGTTTTGTCTTTTTAAGGGAATATGAGTAGCATCCATAAAAATGACTGAGTATTTAGCTTCTAAAGTTCTTTCTTTAAATGCTGAAACATCTTCAGACACAATTTTACTCATATTTGAAATAGTTTGTGGTGTGTAATAATGACCATACATTTTTTCGATTAGATCAGAGATTTCGGACATAGTAATTCCTTTTTGAAATAGCTGAATAATAGTCGTTTCCAAAGAGTCGTTCGTTCTTTTGTAAGCAGGTAAGGTTTGTTGAGAAAAGTCTCCATTCCTATCTCTAGGTATTACTAAATTCAATTCACCGTACTCTGTTTTAAAAGAGCGCGAATAATTCCCATTACGGGAATTACCTGAATTAAATCCAGCTCTATCATACTTTTCATAGTCAAGAAATACCGTTAATTCAGCTTGTAATAAAGCGTTAATAGCCAATTCTAGGTGACGACGAAACAAATCATCCAAATCACCTTTATTGAGTAGTGTTTCCATTATTTCTGTAGTAAAATTAGTCATGAGAAAGTCCTCCTATAAAATTTCGGTTGTGGTAACTTTAATTTTACAGAATGGACTTTCTTTTTTCCTATCCTAAACTTCTATTTACACAAAATATTTTACGCTATCAATATACGGGATGATATATTGTAACTTTCATCAATAAAATAGTAAAACATTGTTAGAATTTACTTAACAATGTTTTACTTATATATCAATATTATAGTTTACTAACAAGCACTCTAAGACAAATTTTTTGATTCTTGCCTATCTATAAATCAGATATAATCATCTGATTTTTAAACAGCATTAACCTCTTTCTAAATTCAGTTGGAATTTTATTAAATGCTTCTTCAAAACTATTTCCGGATTTATACTCGTATGAAGACTCTAATAAAGTAAAAGCCAGCTCCCAATCACTAACTTCGAATCGTTCAAAGATAAATTCTATTTCTTCACAAAGTATATCCTCCGATTTTTTATCCTCATTTTTCAACACTTTTATGATAGACATGTAGAATTCATCTGAGTCAGGTAATTTTAACGCAGTACTTGCCTCCGCTAAAAAATCATTTTTTTCTTTGGCTAACTGGCAAAAGAATGTGAGAGAATCTTTCTGATATTCTTTTGGTATATTTCGCCATACCTCATGTAAATAGTTCCCAAAATAATGGATTCCTTCAAAATTATAATTATCCACTTTTTTCAGTCCAAAATTTACTTTTTCATTTGAATGATATGATGCTAATCTATTGGAGAATGTGAGAGATATTTCTTGAAAAATTTCTTGAAAATTATATATTTCACAAAACTCGTCAGTTATTTGCATAATTTTTTCCAATATGCTATTTAAACCGTGATAATCAGATATAAAATATCTAATCATCACTTTCCGATTCTCTACACTCTTTATTTTCAAGAGATCAGCAAATGTCTCAAAAAAAGATTCTGGAAGATTATTGATGTATATTTCCAATTGTTCTCGTTGTTGTTTCTTTTTAATCTCTAATTCTTTTTTTCTCTCTAATTCAATTACTTTATTTTGTTTTTGTTGTGTTTGAAGATACTCATTTCGCTCTTTTATTAATCCATTTCTTATTAATCTTGGAAGACCCAAAAAGAAATTAGGCGAAAATTTATGCTTTTGATACATATCAAAAATCAATTGATTAATAATGGGATCCACCTGATTTACATGAAATGACTTTGAAAACTGACCCCATTTGCGCTCTGCTTTGAAACTATCGCTAGATAAAGATCTTAGTTCGTTAAAAACTGAGTGAAAATAATTTTTTCTAATTTTACTAGAGTTTCTTTCACTTAGTTTTTTTGCATTTTTAGCTAAAAAACATTCTGGATTGAATAGATTATTACCATCTAAATCTAATATAAAGTCCTCTACAAATTTTTCATAAACCACTTTTTCTCTATAAAAATTATCTTCAGTTAGTTGTAAAGACTGGCGACTAACTTTTCTTATCTCTTTTTCCAATTCTTGATAATCTGATACATAAATTGGCATTTTCGCTTTACGAAAATCGAATGTTCGTTTTGCCAATTTAGTATTTAATGACACTGGTTCTCTTAATTGATTGTTTCGATAAAAAGCGTAACAATATCTTTGCCAAAGATTTTCTGGAAATGGAATCTGTCTATCCACTAGTTCCAATAATTGATCCATTGCAATATCTACATTATTAACGCCCTTTTGTATCTCCCGTGCTACATCTAAAGGAATATTCAAGTGATCTGAGAAATGACTAATTCCTAACTTAATCATTTTTTTGGTTTTTTTTGAACGGATGATAAATTGATATTTCAAGGGACGCCCACATTTACATTTCAATTTTTCATGTAAAGCAGTATTTTTCGAATTAAAATCAAAATTAATTCTAATTGTTTCAAATTCCCATTCTGTTTCCCTCATGTAATTGTTTTTCAAAAAGAGAGATCGTATTTTGTATCTTCTATGACCATCAATCAAATTCTTTTGCTCTAATGTTAATTTTCCATAAAGCTCATCACGTTTTTTTACCGAATACACTCTCGATGTGTACACAGGGTAATTTACATGTCCCAAATATTGTGGATACCACTCTGCAAAAGTTTCCAAATAATCTTTCATTCATTCACCTTCAACAACTGTATTAATTACTTTATTTATTAAGATGTAACTCCTTCACTCCTTCCAAGAATACCACATTCATCTCTAAAATTTACTCCCTTTTTTAATTTCGTCTTCTCTACATACTCCTACACCTGAAACAACTCCACCATTGTAACCAACTCCACAAAATCCGGGTAGACATTCCAGCGTTTCCGACGCCTCCGCAAGGTTTTAGCCAGCTCATTTTGCTTTAAAATTCGGCATAATGACAAAGCAGTATCAAATTTCTGATCACACTGTTTTTCATCACCCATAATTTTCGCTAGGATACCTTGATGGAAAATCACTAAAATCTGCCCCATCACAGAATCGTTATTTTTAGATTCCTTTTCAACAATTTCTTGTATCTTTTCTGCCAAAGTAATCTCTCCGTGATAAACATAGTAGGAAAAAAGACTCAGTAAGAACCGAAAATAGACACTTTTTTGCGGATAAGTTTTAATTTTTCTTAAAATTGTTTGGGATTGAATACAAACACTCTCAACAGAAAGCAGAGGGAACAACTGCAAATAATCGTTAATTTCTATTAAAGTCCACTCTTGAATCTGAAAAAAATAGCGTTCCAAATACATTTGACCATAAAAAGATTTACCAGTCTCATCTTTCGGCGATTGCTCTTGATTCAGCCATAACACTCCCTGAATCAAATAATAGGAATGGTGTTGCCAATCATCCTCAAATTGACTGGCCTGTTTCAATTCTTCAGCCATCTCCTGCAGCCTTGAAAATTGAAAGGTATTTGTTAGTTGTCGGATTGTTCGTTGGATCACTGTTTTCTGGGCATTTTCTTCTTTTTCCATCAACGCTTGAAACTCCCCGGCAGAAATATTGACCGCTGCCAGACATTTAAAAAAATGATCTGCTGTCAGCATGCTTTTCCCATTCTCAAATCGTGAAAGCTGGCTTTCTGAAATAGCAGTTCCACTGACTTGCCGAAGAGTTAGACCCTTTTGTATTCGTACTTGTTTAAATGTTTTTCCAAAATCCATTCTCATACTCCTTGCATTTATGCAATAAATTCGATTATTTTATTATATCTTTTCTATACTTAAAATACTAAAAAAAAGAAAAGAGTAGTGATTATGGTACAAAATTATATAGATTATGCAAAGGAGATTATTTCCTTAACTCATGTGGATTACGCCGGTTTTCAGCGACAATCGTTGCCAAATGCGGGACGCTATTTAAAAAAAATAGAAAAATGCGCTACGTATAAAGAATTCTTTTATGAAACAGAAAAATTTTTACTCAGTTTTCAAGATCGTCATTTGGCAATAAAAGATCACACACAGCAAATTTGGGAGAATAATTTTCTTGTTCGACGGTTTGAGAATTCTCTTTATGTTACAGCTTGTGGAAAAAATTCTCCTCTGCCAATTGGAAGTGAACTCGTTGCCATTGATGGCAAATCCATTTCACAGGTTTCTCATTCTTTTCAAGACCTGCTTGATCCAATTCATGAGCGTCAAGACTTTCGCTTCATTCTAAATTACGCACAGGAAGTAACAGTGAGGAATGGCTCTTCCTATCAACTGGTAAAAGAAGTTCATCCCTTTTCCTACAACCCAGAATTTATCTATAAAAAAATATCTAACACGTGCAGTTATCTAAAATTAACTGATTTTGCAGATGATTCAGCAATCATCGAATTACTTAAAAAAAATACAACTGACTTATCAAGCATTCCTCACTTGATTATTGATGTACGAATTAATCTTGGTGGATCGGATATAAATTATTTTCCGCTGTTGCCTTATCTTTTCACTAAAAATCGATCCATTAGCCAGTTAGTTGCACCGTCAGATTTTTTTTTTTTCAATGTAACCCAACGTTCCTATGATTTGCGAAAGGAGCTGTTTACAAACGAAGTCATAGAACAACTACCTGAAACCTTCCATCCATTTCTGAAAAAAGAACAGATTTTTTGGGAGCACCATCGGGGAATGGGAATGGTTCCCCGATTCAACGATTTTGATTATTCTTTTGAAGGAAAGTCCTATCCAAAAAAAATCGTGATTTTAACAGATGTCTCTTGCGGCTCTTCCGGAGATCAATTTGTAGAAACATGTAAACGGTCAGAGAAAGTGACTATCATCGGCCGCAATACATTAGGAGCTAATGATTATGCAAATTGTGTAGAGCAAAGCTATCCAGAATTTACGATTATGTATCCTACAAGTAAACATTCACGAGTGGATCGGGGAGCCGGTCTTCTGGGTAAAGGTGTGGTACCGGATATTCGTATTCCTTTCACGCGGGAACATTTAGTAAAAGATGTTGATTTAGCTTTTGCACTAGATTATTTAACAGAAAAATAGCCTAAACTAATTTTCTATAAACTAGTTTAGACCAACATAGTTTGTTTTAAAAAATGGATATTGGTATCTCTGTACTGAGCAATCTGAAACTGATAATAAAGGAACGAGCTGAAAAAAAATAAAATAAGAATCAAAAGTTCTTAACAAATCTCTGTTTCTCATTTTGTTTTCTAGATTATTTGGAATCTCCATTTGATAGGCAGGTAGGCACATCAGATTTACAATATATTATGGCTCTATACTTTTTGATATTGGTGAATCTCATCAGCATCAAAAAGTATAGAGCCATAATGGTTTTTTGTGAACTTATATCAAGCTCTTTACTTTAGCGTTCGTACCAGATACACTTCATCGCAGAATCCTTTAAGCGCATTGTACACTCGTTGTGCCCGAGAATGCTGACGGCATAAAGCGAAAACGGTCGGTCCGCTGCCGCTCATCAATGCCACATCTGCCCCGTATTTCATCATACGATCCTTGATTTTTTGAATCACAGGGTGCCGCTGAATTGTGACATCCTCCAACGCATTGCCCATATATCGAATCATCTGCTGGTAGTCATTGTTGCGGATGGCTTCTGTCAGCTTAGGAATATCCGGATGATGAATTTTATCTACATCCACCTCGGGAAAAATCGTGCGGGTAGACACACTCACCCGGGGTTTCACCAAAACGACCCAGCATTGAGGCATGGGATCAATTCCTGTTACGATTTCCCCCTTGCCGGCAACAACAGAGGTTCTGCCGTAAAGACAATAAGGAACATCCGTCCCAACTTCCATCCCCAGCTCAATCAATTCCTGATCCGAAAGGGCTAAATTCCATAAGCGGTTCATGCCCCGCAGAGCTGCTGCTGTATCGGAACTGCCTCCGCCCAAACCAGCCGCCACAGGAATTTGTTTTTTAATGGAAATTTTGATTCCCTTATTAATGCCATAGCGTTTTTTAACTAAGACCGCCGCCTGGTAGACATTGTTTCGCTGATCCACAGGTAAAAATGCTTTGTTGGTCTCTACAATAATTTGGTCATTCGGCAATTCTTCCATCGTCAGCCGATCTGCCAAATCAACGCTGGACATCACCATTGCCAACTCGTGGTACCCATCTGGTCGTTTGAACAAAACATCCAGTCCCAGATTGATCTTTGCCGGTGCTTTTTCGATTATCTCCATTTTCTCACCTACTCATCTGAAAAGAGTCGTTGTGTATTCTATCATAGCAGAAAGTAAAAGTATAGAAAGACTCTTGCATTTTTACCGAAAAAACAATCGTTTGATTTGCTAAAAACGGCGCTTTCATTCTACAATTATACTAGAAAAAAAAGAAAGTGGGGATATCTAATGGCAAACTTGATTCCAAGAGATTTAAAAGATTTAGGCAACGCAGAGGATTTGTTCGGAAAGCTGATGAATAATTTCTGGCAGGAACGGCAGATTTCCACGGACATCAAAGAATATGACGACCATTATATCGTGAAGGCCGACTTGCCGGGAGTTGAAAAAACAGACATCAAAGTCAGCTATGTCAACGATATTTTATCCATCACCGCTACTCAATCTTCTGAAAAAGAAGAAAAAGATGATGCCGGTCGCTATTTGCGTCGCGAACGTTCCAGCAGCTCCTACCAACGCAGCTTCACTATGCAAGGCATCGACGACGAAAACATCAAAGCCAAATTCGATAATGGCGTACTGACCCTGAACCTGCCAAAAGCCGGTTATAAAGATGCACCGGGGAATAATATAGCTATTGAATAAGTTTCTTTAGACTCTTCGAAAAGGTACTTTTTGACTTTTCGAAGAGTCTTTTTCGGCAAAAAAAAATCCCTTCAAAACCTTTTCTCCTTGCTTTTTACCAATTAAAAAGAGTAACGTCATTAGCGCTGTTAAACAAAACAACTGTAGACCAGAAATCCGAAAATCTGCGATAGCAGCAGTCTTTTGAATAATCTCTAAAAAGAAAGGGTGCAAGAAAAACAATCCTTTGCTGTACTCCTTCCACCGCCTTGTATGTTTTAAAGAACAGTCCTTTCGTAAAAGAGAAGCCAACAACAAACTTATGGGTATAAGAGCAAAGAAAAAATTTTTGTCTGTTCCTTGCTGGTGAAAAACAATACTGCCCTCGATTGCAAATAAGATCAAGCTAGCCCCCAACTTGAAAACAGGTTTCCGAGTGAATAAAGAATGTTGTGGATAATCACTTAGAAAAAAACCCATCAAAACGAAAATAAAACCAAAAAACACCCCATTTCGTGTGGTGAAAAAAATTTTTTGGTAATTTTCGTAGAGGAAAGCTGGGATACCTGTTAAATAGGCACTGTAGGTTTCACTACTACCAAGAAAAAAGAAACTTCCGGCAAGACAAAATAAGACTGGATATGAATAACGTTTTGTTAACCAACTGCTACATTTAATCCCCATCAAAAGGGTCGGAAAATACCATAAATGGTAACAACTACCCAAATATAGTAACGCAACGATGAAAGCTGCAGGGTACCAAAAAAAAGAAATTTTTTGTTCCTGAAGAATTTGCCACCCGTAAGGCAGATAAAACAAGCTCCATAAGAAATAGACTTGCAGCTGTCGCCAAAAATATCTTTTGGGGTAGCTAGAATCCTTTTTTTGTTTTTCTCGATAAAAATAGCCGTTGATTACTAAAAATAATGGTACTGCTATTCTTGCAAGAAGACTTTTAAGAACAAAATGCAGCACTTCATTTTCGACCAGCCGACCGCAGTGAATCAGAATAACCAATAATGCGGCAACAAATTGAGCCAAATCCATGAGTGGTAAACGTTTCATATATTCTTCCTTCTCTTTCCTCTTTTAATAATGGATTTCCTTTTATTTTTTTACTTAATCCATCTTATTAAGTGAAAGAACAAGAAAAAAGCAACAGATTCACCCATTCCAGATTTTTTTGACACTTTTTCTTTCCACTTGTTAAAGACTGATAAATCAGGATGTTACGATTCGTTGCATCACAGATTTGAGAGGAATCCACCAAGGAAATTTTTTTTTGATATACTCAAGAAAGATTTGGTAGAGGAGACAAGAAAATGAACATCGGAAAAATTATCAAAGAACACCGGAAAGAAAATGACTTGACCCAAGAACAGCTCGCCCAACAATTTTTTGTCACGCGACAACTCGTTTCGAAATGGGAAACAGGCAAAAGCTATCCTGACTTGGATCAGGTAGTCAAACTTAGTGAATTTTTTGATTTGCCATTAGATTATTTATTGAAGGATGATCAGGAAATGGTCAGTGAATTGACTTTCGATACTAAAAAGAAAAAATGGTTGAAGAGACTACTCTTGTTTTTAGGTATTTTGTCCATCAGCTTGACTACAGTGCTTGTTCTTATCTTTTGGGTAGATGGTGCCTTATTGGATGCCAATGATATTGTCATCACGAAAATTGAGAAAACTGTGCTACCAGAAAAAACAATTACCTTAGACATAACTGACGAAAGAATTACCCTCCCAACAGATGTTTCCTACACTATTTATTTTGAAACAACTAAACCCTTTGTTAAGTTGGCGAAACGTTCAGGTTTAATAAACGGTAGGGATGAAACGGGAATTGGACTTCTGTTATTTGGTGAGTACACTCTCTTTAGCAGCAATAAAAAGAGTAAAATAGTCATCCCGAGCCAACGAGAAGTTCAACTAAATCCAGATCTCAATATAGGAAAAAACATCTATCTCCAAAACAAAAAAAAGCTACGAGACTCAGCTTCCAATAATTTTTACGAAGCCAAAAACACTGGCACGTTACTCTTTTCAGCAGAAGAATTGAATCACTTGCCCAACACTCCAGAAAAGAATTAATGCCTACTTTTCAGAAATATTTTCTTCTATTTGAAGGTTAAAAATAGCCTAGCGAAATAATCTCGCTAGGCTATTTTTTGATTTTTCAACTTACAACATCTCCGCTTCACCGACATGTTCTTTGGCTTTGATTTCGCCGGTTTTTGTCAGTGTCAGACTTGAGACTTTCTCTGCATTAGTAAGAACCGTCAATACATCAGTTCCTTTTCCAGCCGCTTTGACAGCAGCGACATCCATGATTGCCAACAAGGTATTTGGTGTGACCTCATCCCCTTCTTTGACCTTCACATCAAAAGGTGCTCCTTTTAACTCAACCGTATCTAGTCCCATGTGCACGAGGACTTCTGCTCCGGTTTTTGTCAAAAGACCAATCGCATGCTTCGTTTCAAACACGCTGGTCACTTTTCCGGCAACCGGTGAATAAATCTCGTTGGCTGTTGGTCGAACCGCAAATCCGTCACCCATCATTTTTTGGGAGAAAACAGGATCGGAAACTTCCCCAATTGCGATGACTTGACCATCGACTGGTGCATATAATTTTTCTTCAGTCGTAGCTATTGGCGTTGCACTAACAGCTTCTTCTGTCGCAACATTTGATACGCTGACACCGGCTGTAGCAAATTCAGGCGCAAGATTACCAGTAGCTTCTTCGACAGGATCGATCTTATTAAAGATTCCTTGACGACGGAATACGATAGTCAAAATAAACGGTACAACAATCGCAATCAGCATCGCCACCAAGAAGGCAAGTCCGCCACCGCCAATATTGAAATTGATAGCTAAAATCCCTGGCAAACCACCGACACCGATCGCATTGGCACGAACTCCCATCAGATTGCTGAACATACCAGCCAGACCTGAACCGATCATCGCAGCGATAAAAGGATAAACGTATTTTAAGTTGATCCCGAACATCGCAGGCTCTGTAACGCCCAGATAACAAGAAATCGTTGCTGGAATTGAAATTTGTTCTTCTTTTTTATTGCCTTTGTGTAAGAAATAAACTGCCAACACCGCCGAACCTTGGGCAATATTGGATAGCGCGATCATTGGCCATAAATTGGTTGACTGAAAATCAGCAATCAACTGCATATCAATGGCATTGGTCATATGATGCAATCCCGTGATAACCAACGGTGCATATAAGAACCCAAACAGTGCACTGAACAACCAGCTGACCGATGACGTCAATCCTGTATTTACGACAAAGGAAATACCGCTGCCTAGCCACCAACCGAATGGCCCTAAGACCACATGAGCCGCCAAAATCGTAGGCAACAAAGCAAACAACGGAACAAAAATCATAGAAACCGCTTCAGGAATCCGTTTTCGGAAGAAAATTTCCAAATAAGCCAACATAAATCCTGCCAGCATGGCCGGAATAACTTGCGCTTGGTAACCGATCTTGTCGATTTGCGCAAAACCAAAATCCCAAAATGGAATATCTGCTGCCGCTGTACTTCCTACCGCATAGGCATTCAATAATTGTGGTGAAACCAAGGTAATCCCTAAAATGATCCCCAGTATTTGGGTGGTTCCCATTTTACGAGTCACACTCCAAGTAATCCCGACTGGCAAGAAGTGGAAAATTGCTTCCCCCGGCAGCCATAGAAAATCATTGACACCATTCCAGAAAACCGATTGTGAAACAATCGTGCCGTTCCCGAAATCGATACCTTCTAATACATTACGAAAACCTAAAATCAACCCACCGACAATGATTGCTGGAATAATTGGTGTAAAAATTTCTGCTAAAACTGCAACTGCTCGTTGTATCGGATTTTGATTCTTTTTCGCAATAGACTTGCTTTGTTCCTTGGAAACTCCTTCAACACCGGAAACCGCCGTGAATTCGTTGTAAAACGTTGGAACATCATTCCCGATGATAACTTGGAACTGACCCGCATTGGTGAACATTCCCTTTACACTTGGAATATCCTCAATTGCTTTCTCATCGGCTTTGTCTGGATCGTTTAGTACAAACCGCATTCGTGTTGCGCAGTGAGTCACTGCCGCGATGTTTTCTTTGCCGCCGATGTCCTTCAGCAGCTTTTCAACATCCGCCTGATATTTACCCATGGATAAAACCCCTTTCATATCAACTTGTATATATATGTCTATTTTACAAATTAATAATAACGTGTAAACAAAATATATGCAAGCGTTTTACAAAAATAATTCAAACTTTCTTTTTTTAAAGAAATCATAGACATCTTCTTTTCACAAGAAAAATAGGTTTGTATCAATATTTTAAAAATTTTTTTCACAGTTTGTTAAATAACTATCACTTGTACTCTCTCACCAGATATGTTTTACTGTTTTTATTTAAAAACATAAGAAAACAATAATTTTTAATTGTAATTGCTTACATTCTCCGCTATAATATTCTTGCATGTATAGACAAGTTAAAAAGGAGTGTCGTAATGAAAAATGTACAAATCACGTATCTTGATCCGCAATGGCAGGTCATTGGAGTTGATCAGCCGGCTGTTTTTGACACGTTGACAGAGGTGGAAGCCTATTTGCAGCAGGTATCGGGATCCTTTGATGGTGGAGAAATCCACGCTGAGAAAGAAATTTTGGTTTCACAGGAAGGTCGGATTCTTGAAGCCGCTCAAACATTGACGGAAGCACTGAACCTACCCTTCGTTTATACAAAGGATGCCGAAAAGCAACGGGAAGATTTACCTTGGCTGATAACTTATCATGGGTACGCTCCCGGCAAGGACGAATATTCTGTGGAATCCTTGTTGACAGTCGGTAACGGCTTTATGGGTCTGCGGGGGACAACGCCGGAAATGACCATCACCGAAGAAAATTATCCTGCTACCTATTTGGCCAGCTTGTATAATACCGCAGCTTCAGAGGTTTCCGGACAGACGATTTACAATGAAGATTTTGTCAATGCACCAAATTTGCAAAAAATTTATTTAATCGTAGACGGCGAAACAGTTGATATCGCAAACAATACAGTACTGACGATGAAACGCCAACTAGATTTACGAACAGGGTTATTTCAATCTTGGAGTGAAATTCAGTTAAACAATGGAAAGAAAATCGCGATCCAGACAAAAAAAATCGCCAGCATGGCAGAGGTGCATCGCTATAGCCTGGTTTACCGCTTTTCGCCGATCAATTTTTCTGGTGAAATCACCTTGGTATCCGAAGCAGATGGTGGAGTATTCAATTATAATGTCGCCCGCTACCGCAGCCTGACCCGTCATCACTTGACGCTTGATGTGTTGCAGGCGCATGAGCAATACGCTCGCTTGGATGCCCGAACAAACCAGTCCGGTATCACCATCCGACAAACTTCGGCACTTGCCAGTGATACCTTGGATTTGACGAAACTTATCAATGAAGAGCAGACAGAAAAAATTTCCCAACATCTAACGATTTCAGCCCATGAAAAGGACTGGTATTCCCTAGAAAAAACCGTGGATGTCCAACAATTCCGACAAACACCCCCAGATTTTGCCGGTTTTTCGCCACTGCCTTCTTTTACAACGCTTTATCACGAATCACAAAAAGCATGGCAACAGCTTTGGCAAAAAGCCGCAATCACTGTTGAAGGGGATTTGATGTCACAAAAATTATTAAATCTCCATACCTATCATCTGCTGTCTTCGGCTTCCCCGAATGGCAACAAGGAGCTGGATGCTTCTGTGACCGCACGGGGATTGCACGGGGAAGCCTATCGCGGGCATATTTTCTGGGATGAATTGTTTATTTTTCCTTTTTATATCATCCATTTTCCTGAAACGGCAAAAGAATTGTTGTTGTATCGTTACCGTCGACTGGAAATGGCGAAAAAAGAAGCCGCTGAAGCCGGTTATCAAGGAGCAATGTTCCCTTGGCAATCCGGATTGGAGGGCAGCGAGCAATCTCAAAAACTGCATTTGAACCCCATCAGTGGCGAATGGAAGGAAGACCACAGCCGACTGCAACGGCATGTCTCCTTGGCGATTGCTTACAATGTGTGGCAATACTGGCACAATACTCGCGATATTGCCTTTATGAAAAATTACGGAACGGAAATGCTATTGGAGATTGCTCATTTTTGGCAAAGCGCCGCTACTTGGGATGAAGACTTGCAACGCTACTCTATCGAAGGTGTCATGGGCCCGGATGAATTTCACGAAGGCTACCCTCATGCAGCAAAAGGCGGGTTGAAAAACAATGCCTATACCAACATGATGGTGGTTTGGCTCTTTGAAGAATTGGCTACATTACAACAAAAATTACCCGCAGAAGATTTTCGTGAAGCACAGGCGAAAACTGGCGTTGATGACCATCTGTTGACAGCAATGCAGAAAATCAAAAATCAACTGGCATTGACCATCAACGATGAAGGAATTATTGCGCAATTTGATGGTTATTTTGATTTGAAGGAAGTCAACTGGAGCTACTACAAAGAAAAATATGGCAATATTTATCGGATGGATCGGATTTTGAATGCAGAAGGCGAATCCGCAGATGCCTATAAAGTTGCCAAACAGGCGGACAGCTTGATGATTTTTTATAATTTTTCCAAAGCACAGGTTGCCGATATTTTGACGGATCTGGATTATCACTTACCGGAAGATTATGTAGAAAAAAATCTGCATTACTACCTACAACGCACCAGTCACGGTTCAACGCTGTCTCGGGTGGTTCACGCCCAATTAGCGGCCATGGTAAATGATCAGCAGTTGGCTTGGCAACTTTATCAAGAAGCGCTGTATTCTGATTATCGTGATATCCAAGGAGGAACTACGGCAGAAGGAATTCATGCCGGCGTGATGGCCGCCACTTTGTTTATTCCGTTGACGACCTTTGCCGGTTTGGATATCCGTCGAGAAAAAATTCATTTCCACCCTAACCTACCAGATGCATGGCAAAAAATTCGTTTTGCTATCACGATTCGCGGAGTAGATTATCAGGTAGCTGTTACCCACCAAAGTCTGACGATTACCGCAAATTGCGAAGAAACGATTACAGTAGGCAAAAAATCTGTTACACTAAAACCAAATGAAACCCAAACGATTGCTTACTAAAAGCCGTTAGGATATTTATTCCATTAAAAGATGAACAAGGAGTGTTTTGACATGAAAAAAGGATTTATTTTTGATTTAGACGGTGTCATCACCGATACAGCCAAATTTCATTTTGTTGCTTGGCGGGATTTAGGTACTGAAATTGGCATCACGGTTGATTTAAAATTCAATGAACAACTAAAAGGCATCAGCCGCATGGATTCCCTAGAACGAATTTTGGTTCATGGCGGAAAAGAAAATGCGTTTACATTGGAAGAAAAAGAAGCATTAGCAGCGAAAAAAAATACCCATTATGTGGAATTACTACAAGACTTGACGCCTGCCGATTTGTTACCGGGAGTGAAAGAATTTTTAGACGCTGCCCACAATCAAGGGGTGCCTTGTGCGATTGCTTCGGCTTCTAAAAATGCGCCATTTATTTTAGAAAAATTAGGTGTCAGCGATTTGTTTGACGGCATCGTTGATCCAGCAACCTTGACAAAAGGCAAACCCGATCCGGAAATTTTTGTTAAAGCGGCCGAATTATTGAATATCCAACCAGAAGAAGCAATCGGTTTTGAAGATGCCCAAGCTGGGATTGATGGCATCAAAGCCTGCGGAATGACCGCTGTCGGTGTTTTATCTGGCGAACCATTACACGGTGCAGATTTGACGGTTCACGAATTGTCAGAATTGACCATTGCTGAACTTATCCAACGCTAAACAACGCTTTAAAGAAAAAAGGGAGGATGAAATCCATGAATAAATTTAGAGAAATATTTCTTGATTTGGAACAAAAGATTTTGGCAAAGGAATATCCTCCCCAAACGCTGCTTCCCAGCGAAAATCAACTAATCAAGATTTATGGTGTTTCACGTGAAACAGTTCGCAAAGCCTTGAATCTGCTGCGAAATGCCGGCTATATCCAAAAACAGCAGGGAAAAGGTTCTATTGTGCTGGATCTCAACCGTTTTGATTTCCCAATTTCCGGATTGACCAGTTTCAAGGAGCTGCAAAATGCCCAAAACATCCACAATGAAACCAAGGTCGTGGAAATCAAGAAAGTCGCCGTTTCACCCAAACTTCATCAAACCACGGATTGGCCCGTGGCTTCCGAAGCGTGGAAATTGGTTCGGCAGCGAAAAATTGATGGCGAAGTCGTGATTTTGGATATTGATTATTTAGATGCTCGGATTATCACCGACTTGCCGGAAAAAAAAGCCCAGGATTCCATCTATCATTATTTTGAAAATGATTTAGGCCTGGAAATCGCTTATGCGCAAAAAGAAGTGACCGTTGATCCTGTGACCAAAGAGATTCGTGATTTGATGGATTTATTGCCGGAGGATCAGCATGTCGTTGTCGTTCGCGGTCTGGTTTATCTGGAAGACACCCGTTGTTTTGAATACACCGAGTCGATCCATCGGCTGGATAAATTCCGTTTCGTTGATTTTGCCCGACGGAGAAAAGCCTAAAAAAGGTATCTGCACAGCTCACGTGCAGATACCTTTTTTATACATCCAACATAACATCTTCCACAAGTGTTGGTCCCTTGTTTTTTCCTTTTCCAATCAGCAACAACAACTGCAAGGAAGCAAGATAGAAATTTCCGCCCTTCACATAGGCAAAATAGCAACTCTCCCAATCCTCCACATACCGTTGTTTACCAGCAACATTTCGTTGAAATCCGTAAAATGTCCCGTAATTGTAGATCACATTCATGATCCGTTCTTCAATGGAAGCAAAAGGACCATCTCCGACATGGGCAAAAGGTGCCATTCCCAAATCAGCCAGTTCATAACCTTGCGCCTGCCATTCTTTCAGCATATTCACTACCAGATAATTGGCTAATTCCGGGGGTTCTTCCGGCAGCATCCTCAGCAAATCATAGGAAACCCAATTACGATCAATAGGCTGTTGGGTAATAAAACCAACCACCTGTGTTTTTTTGCGAAGAATTCCAATCGGACTTTTCAATAAATACTCCTTAGTAAACCGACCACTGCCAAAGAATTTTTCCTTATTGCCCTTCAACCATTCCTCAGAGACCCGCTGAACATCTGCCACCAGTTCTTCTGGCAACTGTTCATAATACGTAAAATGATACTCCTGCCGTTCAAAAGATTTGCTGCTATCAAAGGATTTATCCCGCAAAGATACTGTGGCACTTTCCCCGATTTTAGTAAATTGGAAACCCAAATCATGGAGCAAAACAGCGTAGCGTTGACTGATTCGATAAAAAGCCAACTGATACCCCAGCAAATCCGCTTCTGAGATAAAGGCCAAGGTTGCTTCTCCCCAGAGCTTTTCATTTCCGATGGGTCGACCTAAGACAAAGCAACGGTTTCCTTTAATTTGATACCCGAAAACCAATTCATCCTGTCCATCTTTTTGATAATAATAATACTGATACCCTGGTAAAAATAACCGATGACTGGAGCGAGTGCCGCCAAAACGCTGAATCAATGCTGCAAAGCGTTTTTCATCCCATGAGGTGCCCAGTTTTTTTTCTGTAAAAGCCAAGTACTGCTGCAATCCCAACAACGTCATCAAAGAAATCGCTACGCCCAATAATCCGGAGAACCAGACATCATCTGACGGGAACAAAAAGAAATTATCTCCTAAGATTTGATTGTTCCACCACTGACCACTGTGATACCCGGCAACTGCATAGACAATAAACAAGCAGCCAAACAAGCAGCCGTCAAAGATTTTTGCTCCCCATGAGTAAACAAATTTTTCCCGATAAAATTCATGCCGAGCCAGCCAAACAGTAGCTAAAATCAACAGATAAACCACCATCAATCGTAACGATCGTGTGCGGGAAATCGTGTTGATGATTCCAAACAATAACAAGGCAATCGTAGGAAAATACGCCCGTTTGACTTTTGCAAACAGTGCCCGTGCCAAACCTAACAATAAGAATCCAATCAGCAGATTTAAGGTTTGGTCCAAAAAATTAAAGGAAAAGGGCAGAATAAACTCAAAAAAGCGACTGATATTGGACAGATTGGTCACCGTTGAAAGTAGAACCATCATAATTCCTGCAAAATACACCGCCACAACGACTACGATATGGGCAATCCGCTGCAAAAATATTCGTGGCAGATTGTCAAAGAAACGATTCAGCTTTACACTGGTTTGGGTCAAGAAGAGAATCACACCGCTTAAAAACGGCACTAAATAATAAAACAAGCGATAATACAGCAACCAAACGACCGTCTGATCTTGAGACAACCCGATTTGGCTCATCCCTAAAATCATCAAAACATCAAAGGTTCCCATTCCCCCGGGAACCATCGTCAGCATCCCAATTAGGGTCGCAATCAAGAACATCGGCGCCACATCCACCAGCGAAATCGGCAGCTCCATCAAATAACCGATACTTAAAAAAACCGCCAACGCAGATAGCCATTGGGTGAACGAAGTTGCCAAAAGGGTCAATACTCCTTTTGGATACAATTCAGCAAATAATTTCTTTCGCCGTAAATAACTAAAAATCAGTAAAGAAGGGGCGTACAGACTGCCGCCAAGCAACCAGATCCAATATTTTTGATAAAAGGCATCCCCATGAAAAGTAAACAAAGCGACGAGTAAAAATAACGCCCAGATCGACAAGCCGCTTAGCATGAACAAAGCGATTTTTGAGACTGTCGCCAAGATTTTTTTGCGATCGATTCCTTTTCCGTAAAAATTCGCCCGCAAACTGGCCCCGATAATTCCGCCAAAACCAGCTAGATTATTAATGGTATTGGTCGTCCACGCCGCTATCAGCCAATCTTTTCGTGGCATTTTGGGCTTGCCGAGTGTCTCCAATGTTTGGATTGTCACCCAATCATACCCCAGCATCGGAATGATTCCCACCAAACCAATAATCCCCATTAGCACTAAGGTACTGTTATTTTGCTCATCCATTGTCGTTAAGACATCATCCCAACTCATTCCGTGGGCGATATTGATCACTTGATTGCTGACAAAAAGAATAATTGATCCGAAAAAAATCAATCGCAAGAGGAAACTATGGGCTTTGACCCATTGAAGGCCCTTTTGGACAACGCTTCGCATGATGTGTTCCTCCTTGTTCGTTTTAATGTATTAAATTTTCTTGTAGAAAATTTCGTTTTATTCTCACGCCGTATATCATTCCACTAGACTTCTTAGAATAAGTGGAACTGACATCCTTGTTCGTTTTAATGTATTAAATTTTCCTGCAGAAAATTTCGGTTGTTTCTCACGCCGTATATCATTCCACTAGACTTCTTGGAATAAGTGGAACTGACATCCTTGTTCGTTTTATAATGTATTAAATTTTCTTGTAGAAAATTTCATTTTATTCTCACACCGTATATCATTCCACTAGACTTCTTGGAAATAGTCGCACTGATGTCTTCACACTATAAAATAATGGTAGCCTAAAAGAAGAAAATTTGCTACTAGAAACTAATAAACCCGCTTTTTTAAAGAAAGAAACAGAAAAAAACGACTCTGCCTATTCAGCAAAGTCGTTTCAGCTTATTTTGCGTAATCTGTCGCACGGGTTTCCCGGATGACGGTTACTTTGATATGTCCTGGATAATCCAAGTCATCTTCAATTTTCTTGCGGATGTCACGAACTAAGCGCACAGCATCCAAATCGGAAATCTCTTCTGGTTTGACCATGACCCGAACTTCCCGTCCTGCTTGAACAGCAAAACTGGATTCGACACCGGCAAAACTGTTGGAGATGTTTTCCAAACTTTCCAAACGGCGAATGTAATTTTCCAATGATTCGCTGCGGGCACCTGGCCGTGCAGCGGATAAGGCATCGGCTGCGGCAACCAACACAGAGATGACGGAAGTTGCTTCGACATCACCATGGTGAGAAGCAATCGCATTGATGACCACAGGATTTTCTTTGTATTTTGCTGCCAATTCTGCCCCGATTTCAACGTGAGAACCCTCGATTTCATGATCCAAGGCCTTCCCGATGTCATGCAGTAAGCCGGCGCGTTTTGCCAATTGGATGTCTTCTCCTAATTCAGCAGCTAAAACGCCAGACAATTTGGCAACTTCCAACGAGTGATTCAAGACATTTTGACCGTAGCTTGTTCGGAAATGCAAACGTCCCAAAATCTTGATTAAATCTGGATGCAACGTATGAGCGCCCACTTCAAAAGCAGCTTCTTCCCCATATTCACGAATCCGTTCATCCATTTCCTTACGAGATTTTTCGACCATTTCTTCGATACGTGCTGGATGGATTCGTCCATCTTGGATCAGCTTTTCCAAAGTCATTCGCGCAATTTCCCGACGAATCGGATCAAATCCGGAAAGTACGACTGCTTCTGGCGTATCGTCAATGATCAAGTCGATACCTGTCAATGTTTCCAGTGTCCGGATGTTTCGTCCTTCACGTCCGATAATCCGTCCCTTCATTTCATCATTTGGCAGGGAAACCACAGAGACCGTCGTTTCAGATACCTGATCAGCTGCACAACGTTGGATAGCAAGAGACAGCAGATTTTTTGCTTTGCGATCTGCTTCTTCTTTTGCCCGTTGTTCTGATTCCTTCACCATAATTGTCAATTCGTGGTTCAATTCTTCTTCCGTTGACTTCATGATGACTTCTTTTGCTTCATCTCGAGACAAGGCAGCGATGCGTTCAAGTTCTTGCTGTTGTCCTTCAATTAATTTCTCGACTTCTTTTTCTCGCTCGTCAATTAATTGCTGTTTCGCACTAAGTTTATCTTCTTTTTCTTCCAGTGAGTGCTCACGCTTTTCAATAGAGTCGTCCTTACGATCAAGTAACTGCTCTCTTTGAAGCAAGCGATTTTCTTGTGATTTTAATTCAAGTTTGCTCTCTTTCAACTCACTTTCAATTTCTGACCGATACTTCTGATTTTCTTCCTTAGCTTCTAACAATGTTTCTTTTCTCAGAGTTTCCGCTTCTTTTTTCGCACTGTTCAAAATTCCGGTTGCTGAATTTTTAGCGCCTTCAATCTCTTTATCATGACGAGATTTTGCCACGAAGTACCCTGATCCAAGACCAACAATTAAACCGATGATAGCGAGGAGAATATTAGGTACCATTAGATACACCTCCATACTATCTTATTAAAATTATTCTGTAGTTTTTTGATAAACAGTTATCAGTAATTATCAATATGCCTACTTGCATAGGTGTGTTTACACACAACTTTATTCTAATGTTTGTAGTAAGCACTGTCAACTTTTATTGCAGATAATGCAGAATGTATGAGCAGTTTATCATGCATCGTACTGCTTGACTGATTTCGCCGAAATTTATTCGTTGACTTTTTCAAACCATTAAACCATCATGGGTAGGAAAGCCAATCCTGCCACATTTAGAAAAAAAGCCGTCATCTCCTAAGAGATAACGACTTTAATCTTAATCTAACGGCAATTCTTCCTGTTCTTCGACTTCTTCTACAACTGTAGTGCCGTCGCCAATACCATAAGCTTCACGAACTCTGGTAGAAACTTCTTTCATCATGTCAGGATGTTCCCGCATGTAATTCTTTGCATTTTCTCGACCTTGTCCGATGCGTTCTTCTTTGTAGGAATACCATGAACCGCTTTTTTCAACGATATCCTGTTCTGCAGCCATATCCAGCAATTCGCCTTCTTGGGAAATACCTAACCCGTACATAACGTCGACTTCCGCAATTTTAAATGGCGGTGCAACTTTGTTTTTAACGACTTTGATTTTCGTCCGGTTTCCGATAATATCTGTGCCGGATTTTAATTGTTCTGCACGACGAACTTCTAAACGAATCGTAGCGTAGAATTTCAATGCCCGACCGCCGGGAGTTGTTTCAGGATTCCCGAACATGATACCGACTTTTTCACGAATTTGATTGATAAAGATCGCAATTGTTTTGGTTTTATTGATGGAACCAGACAATTTACGCAGGGCCTGTGACATCAAACGAGCTTGTAGCCCAACGTGAGCATCTCCCATTTCACCATCGATTTCAGCTCGGGGAACAAGCGCCGCAACGGAGTCAATGACAACAATATCAACCGCACCACTGGAAACAAGTGCATCGGCGATTTCCAAGCCTTGTTCACCTGTATCCGGTTGAGAAAGGAGAAGGTCATCAATATTAACACCCAATTTTTGTGCATATTGGGGATCAAGTGCATTTTCTGCATCAATAAAAGCTGCGGTACCGCCTTGTTTTTGAACTTCAGCGATTGCATGCAGGGCAACTGTCGTTTTCCCTGAACTTTCAGGACCGTACACTTCAACGATCCGTCCACGAGGATACCCGCCTACGCCTAATGCTACATCTAGTGCCAATGAACCACTAGGAATAGTCGAAATCTGTTGGTCGATTTTTTCTCCCAGTTTCATGATGGCACCTTTACCATAACTTTTTTCTATCTTCTTTAACGCAGCATCCAACGCTGCTTTACGTGCATCTGCCAAATTGATTTTCCTCCTTAAAATTTGCGCCAATGTTGCTTGCTTTCGTACCATTATCATAGCTTTTCTTTAGAGAAAAAGCAAGAAAAAGCGAACATATTTTCGCATTTTTATTTTTCTTTTAACAATTCTCGTCGTAAAAGATCCAGTCCCGCCATAACTGCGCTGTGGCGGATATGACTGCGATCGCGGGTAAAGCGATACTTTCGGCTGCTGATGCCTTGTGGTGTTGCCAGCGCCAGCCAAACTGTTCCTGCCGGCTGTCCTTCCAGTTCCTCTGGTCCAGCGACTCCGGTGAAGGCCAATGCATAATCCGTGTTGGCTTTTTGTCGAGCTTTTTGTGCCATTTGTTCTGCACATTCTTGGCTGACGGTACCAAATTGTTCAATCAGTTCAGGCGAAATTCCTAAAAACTCCTGCTTCGTTGTTGCTGAATAGGTAACAAAACCGCCGGGAAAAACAGATGAAACACCGGCAATATTTCCCAAGGTCGCCTGAAAAAGTCCAGCTGTCAAACTCTCCGCTGCTGTGATGCTGCGATTTTGCTCCTTCAACAACGCTACCACAACAGCTGCCAATGAATTTTCTTCGCCGTAGCCATAAAAATAATCACCGACCCGATCCATGATTTTCTTTTCCACTTGATCCAATTGCAACGCCGCAACAGCTTCTTCCGATGCTTTGGCAGTCAAGCGCAAGGTCACTTCATTTGTTTTGGCATAAGGGGCAATCGTTGGATTGGTTTGCGTTTCGATCAAATCCACCAATGTTGTTACTAAATTGGATTCACCAATTCCGTAAAACCGCAACACGCGAGAATAGAGCTGTTGGTCTTGTTGATGATAGGTTTGAAACATCGGTTTGACATACCGCAAAAACATTGGCTGCAGCTCGCTTGGTGGACCCGGCAATAGCAAATAGTCGGTCGTCCCTTCATAAAAAATTCCCAGTGCCAAGCCAGTATCATTTGGAAAAACCTGTCCTTCTTCAAAAACTAAAATCTGTCTTAGATTGTTGGCAGTCATTTCCCGATCAAGTTTCTGAAAAAAAGCGACAAGCTGCTGATAACCCGCCTCATTACGAACCAATTTCTGACCCACGTGTTCAGCCACGACCACTTTTGTCAAATCATCATCCGTCGGTCCCAAACCGCCACAAAGAATGACGAGATCACTCCGCTGGTCTGCCATTTTCAACAGAGCCTCCAACCGTTGCCGATTATCTCCCACGACGCTATGATAATAGACTTCGATTCCTAAATCTGCCAACTCTTCAGATAAAAAAGTCGCATTGGTGTTCACTACTTGTCCTAATAAAATTTCTGTTCCAACTGCAATAATTTCTGCTTTCATACAAGACGCCTTCCTATCACTTTTTTTCTCTTCATTCCACCAGCATACTGGATGGAAGTGACACTGACATTCTACAAATATATACGCAACCTTTTTTCTTTAAAACAAAAAAGTCCAGAAAAAATCTGAACTTTTTGATCTTCTTACATGGAACCCTTAAAAACAGCGGTATTTTTGGCGAAATAATCAATTCCTGAATAAATCGTAAAGACTAAGCAGGCATACAGCATGATTTGGTCTAATGGTAAGCCCATCAATTGGAAAGGCAGATTATTGATGAACAATAAAATAATGGCTACCATTTGTGTTGCTGTCTTGACTTTCCCCGGCCAAGCAGCAGCCATGACTTCTCCATGCTCCACCAACAACAGCCGCAAGCCCGTGACCGCCAACTCCCGACAAATGATGATGGCTACAACCCAACCCGGTGCTTTGTCCAATTCAACTAATAAAATGAACGCCGTCATCACTAACATTTTATCTGCCAATGGATCGGCAAATTTTCCAAAATTAGTAACCAATCCACGGGAACGGGCAATTTTTCCGTCCAACCAATCGGTGATACTGGCAACAGCGAAAATAATCGCTGCCACAAGATGGGTGACCGGTAGTGAGACATCCCCGGCAGTCACTACACCCCAATCAAAGGGAATTGCTAAAACTAGAATAAAAATCGGAATCATAAAAATTCGAACAACAGTTAATTTATTTGGTAAATTCACGCAACGTTTCTCCTCTCTGTTCTTTTATAGGAAGAACAGGATTGTTTTTATTTCCATCAATACGGCTAAAAAAGCCTGTTTATTCAGTCGCTTCTTGGTATTGAAGGGTCAGATTGATATTTTTACGCAATGCCGCCAAATTCGGGTCAGTAAAATCAAGGTCTTCCTCATTCGCCTTGATCGTCAAATTCCCACTGGCACCCAACACGATGGTCGCATTTTGTGCATTTTCCGGCAATGTCGTCTCTTGGGTCTCACCGGCTTGCAAAGTATACTGATAAACATAGCCGCCATTGACCATCACACCGACCCAGCATGGTCCCGTAGTTCCGGTAAAGGTTAATTTCAATGGACTTTCAGCATCACGGATTGTCATATTGGCTTCTGCCTGTGTGTTGCTGTCCATTTTGATCGACATTTTCTTTTCTTCTGAAGATTCGGTGGTGCTTTCTTGGGTTTCCGTGCTGCTTTCTTTGGTACTGGAAACCGTGGTGCTACTGGAAGTTTCTGCAACTGAACCATCTACTGTGATAGAGGATTCAGTAATCATCGGCGCAGCATTGCGGTCCTGCCACGTCATATAGGCGACAAAGCCCACGATTAGCAACGCAACGATTCCCATCAAAATCACCGGCAGTAATTTTTTGAACCGACTTTCTGGTTCTTCTTCATGAAGTGCTTTGCGGGAACCTTGCACCGTTTCCGGCTGCGGCCGTTTTGGCAACGGCGGTTCAAGGGAGGCTTTGCCATCCAGAACAGCAACCAACTTGTCGCCATTCTCACCTACCGCAGCGGCGTATTGCCGCACGAAGGCTCGCACATAAAAAGTCCCCGGCAATTGATCCAGTTCGTCTCTTTCAATTGCTTCCAAGTATCTTTTTTGAATTTTGGTAATCTGCTGCAATTCATCTAAGGATATATTTTTGTTCAAACGGGCTTGCCGTAATCTTTGTCCAATTGTGGTTGCTTCATTGGCCACTCGCTCATCTTCTCCAGTCTGTTTAGTACAACCAGCCTCCAGTTATCGGTAAGGTAATTCCCGTCGTATACTGTGCATCTTCGGAAAATAAATAACTTACGGCGGCTGCAATCTCCTTTGTTAACGCCAGTCTCCCCAGCGGAATATCTTGTTTCAACCCGTTCATTTCGGTTTCGGTCCAGGAATGATTCATCTGTGTGGCAACGGCTCCCGGAGCGATACAGTTCACGGTGATTCCCAAAGTCGCCACTTCTTTCCCATAGGCTTTGACGAAACTTTGCTGGGCACCTTTGACTGCGCTGTAAACCGTCTCCATGCTGCTGCCGGCAATGCCGTAAACCGATCCAATAAAAACGATGCGGGAATTTTGTGATCGCTGCAATTTTTCTTGCAGGGCTTTAATCAATAATAGCGGGGTTTCCATATGAATCTTCCATAACCCGCTGATATCTTCTGGTGTGTGTTCTGTCAGTAATCCGTATTTCGTATACCCTGAAGCGAAAACGATCCCGTCAACTTGAAACAATGCCTGTAAAAATGGCGGGATTTTTCGATTATCCAACATATCTAAGGATACCATAAAAAAATCTTGATGAGGATAGGCTTCTTGCAAGTCGCTAACAAAATTTAATACTTTTTCCTCGTGTTGATAATAATGACAATACAAGGACCAACCATCTGCTGCCAATCGCCGACAAACAGCTTCGCCGATGTCTCCGCTGGCCCCCATGACTAATGCGGTTCTCATTTTTTTCACTCACTTTCCGGTTGAATGGTAAAGTGGCTCAAAGCTTCTTTTTTAATCAACTGGTCTCCCGCAGCAAAAACATCTGCTAAAGTGATGGATTGAATGATCTCCGGCACGTCAAACAAGGTGGTCTCACCAAAAAGATTTTGCGTAAATTGATTGGCGATATATTCCAATGAGTTCAGAGATTGGAAATATTTCCCTAACATCTTTTTCTTCAAAAGCGTCAGGTTTTCTTCGGTGAGTTCAGGGTCTTTTTGGTATCCTAATAAAATTGCCGTGATTGCTTGGAAAAAGACTGTCGAGTCTTCTGTGTCACCGGCAAAATCTGCAAAATGAAACCCGCGATCCAAATTGTACTCAAAATCAAAGGTATCATCAATCACGCCATCGGTATACAACCGCAAGTAATTTTGCGACGTGTTTCCCAATAACAACTGGAACAACAGCTCCATTGCTGTTTTGAATCTCAGTAGTTCCCGTCCTTCTTGGGGAAGCAGTGCTTCTTCGCCCTTGATGCCTAAAACTGCTTTTTGTCGGGTCACCGGCATTTTCAACGAACTGCTTTCTCGAATATCTGCTAAGGTTTCTGTTGGAAAGTTACGTTTAATCGGTTGAGCTTCTGGAAATTCTTTGTCTGCTTGATTTTCTTTAATCCAAGTCATCATTTCTTCCGGATCGATATTCCCCACCACAAACAACGTCATATTGCTAGGATGGTAAAAGGTACGGTAGCAAAGATACAGATCTTCTGCCGTAATTTCAGCGATGCTGTCTACAGTACCGGCAATATCAATGTGTAAAGGATGTTTGGGGTACAAATTACCGATGATTCCGAAAAATTGCCGCCAATTCGGATCGTCCTCATACATTTGGATTTCTTGACCAATAATGCCTTTTTCTTTGTCCACTGTTGCCTTGGTAAAGTACGGTTCCTGTACAAAATTCAGCAGGGTTACCAAATTTTCTTTGATTTTCTCTGTTGCAGAAAACAAATAACTGGTTTTTGTAAAACTGGTGAAGGCATTGGCAGAGGCTCCTTGTTTGCCAAAATCTTGAAAGACATCTCCTGTCTCTTTTTCAAATAATTTATGTTCCAGAAAATGGGCGATCCCGTCAGGAACCCGCACAAATTCCGTGCCGCCATTGGGAACAAATTCGTTGTCAATGGAACCGTAATTTGTGCTGAAAAGCCCATATGTTTTATGAAAATCAGCTTTGGGCAATAAATAAACCGTCAAGCCATTGGGTAAAACTTCGGTATACAGTGTTTCGTTTATTTGTCGGTAACTTTTTTTATTCATGCTCATTCTCCCCATCCAAAAAGAATACTGCCTGCAATGTCAGTTCACGGGCGACTTTTTGCACCTCTTCTTTGGTTACTGCTGCTAACTGCCGTAAAAAATGCGCTTCATCCAGTTGCGTTTGTGGCAGCCAAGTATCCAAATAATTAACTTCGATTAAGGCTTGTGGATTGTCTAAAGACAACAAAAACTGATTTTTTAACATGGCTTTGGTTTGTGCCAGTTCATCATCGGTAATCTCGCCTTTGATTAAACTGACTAATTGTTCATGAATCAAACCCAACACCTTTTCCCGATTTTGTCCATCGATTCCAGTTTGCACGGAGACAAATCCTCGAAAAGAATCAAAACTGCTGGAAGCGTAATAAGCAAGACTCGCTTTTTCCCGTACATTCATGAACAGCTTAGAATGGGGAAAGCCGCCAAACAGACCATTGAAAACCATCAAAGCAAAACGCTGTGGTTGGTCATAATAAATAGGCATACGATAACCGAGATTCAATTTTGCCTGAATGATTGGTTCGCGTTCGACTTTTTCTGAAATAACCGTTTCTTCCTGCTGATAAAAAATCTCCGGATGGACCCGTTCCGTCGTCGCAAAAGGGAACTGACGGACTTCTGCCAAAACAGCCGCTTCCGTGATATCTCCTACAACAAACAGATCAATCTGATCCTTCGTCAACATATCTTGATAGGTCTGGTAAAGATCACTGGCAGTCAAGGTTTCTAAATCTTCGACCCAGCCAAAGCTTGGCGTTTTTTGATCCGAATCATTGGCAAAAAATAACTGTTGCAGTTTCAAGGAAGCATAGGTCTGCTTGTCTTCTCGAATACTGTTTAAGTAAGCCAATAAATTGTCTTTTTCAATTTGAAAAGTCTCTTCGTCAAAAGCACCCTCCGAAACATTGGGGAAAAATAAAATCTCTTTTAAAAAAGCCATCGCTTGGGGAAAAACCTGATCGTCTTGCAGGTAATCACCGTTAACGATCGTCATACCGATATTGACTTGATGCAAATTGCCTTTCTTACCGACATTTGCGCCAAAACTTGCGCCGTATAACTCCGCTAACCGGCTGCTTAATGCAGTTTGGGTGGGATAATTTTTACTGTTGGTCTCTAAAAGACTCGTCAGCAACGTGCGGGCAGCTGCCGCTTTTTTTTCAAGGCGGGCAGAAAAACGCAGATACAGACGAATCGTCTTATATTTTTGGGTTGGAAGTACATGAAGATTGATGCCATTTTGCAATTGTAGCGCCATCGAAATTCCTCTTTTCTGTAGTTTCAAGTCATGGTCAATTATAGCACAGCTGCTTGTCAGGATACATTCCACTGTTTTTAGTCAAATTACTTCAAAAGATCTACAACATTCGTTATACTGAATTGTAGATTAGTCGTGAAACTTTACCATATTCATACTAGGAGGATATCATGATCAAAGAATTCAAACAGTTTATCATGCAAGGAGACGTCTTGGATTTGGCAGTTGGGGTCGTTATCGGGAGTGCCTTTACCGGGATCGTCAAACAAATCGTTGATGGCTTAATTACGCCGCTGATCGGGTTGGTGGTTTCGATTTTCATCGGAACAGATGACTTAAATGGCGCATTGTCAATTTTAGATTGGGAAGTTCACAAGGGAGTTGTTTTTAAATTTGGTGATGTTGTTAGTGCTATTATTACATTTTTGATCACCGGATTAGTCCTGTTCCTAATCGTTCGAGCAGTCAACCATGCCAAAAATCTTCACAAAAAAGAAGTGGTGGAAGAAACCACTGTTCCGACTGCGGAAGATTATTTAGCGGAAATCCGCGATTTGTTAAAAGAAAACGTCCAAACTTCAGAAAATCGCAACCAGCAGGATTTGTTTTGAATTTTTCGGAATAGAAAAAGTGATGCCCTCTGAAAAGAGCATCACTTTTTTTATTTCTCCATATCAATATGAGGGATATCGTCTTCCAAATACACGTCGGAAATTGCTTGAAAACCAAAGCTGCCATAAAAATCCGTCAAATAGGCTTGCGCCCCAACAACAACCGGTTGATTGGGAAAACGTTCGGCGATGACCTGTAAGGTTTTTTCAACGATTTTTTTCCCTAATCCCTCTTTTCGATGGTTTTCATGGACTAAAACCCGCCCAAAATGAACGGCTGATCCTTCTTGATAGATTCGCGTGTAGGCTAAAATTTCTCCGTCGTCAGCTTGCAAATAGGTATGGATCGCCTGTGGATCAATCTCGTCGATTTCTTGGTAAGGACACGCTTGTTCCACAACAAAAACGGCTACCCGTTCCTTTGCCAGACGATAAAATTCCATTGTGGTCAGCTCATCAAATGTTTTTACGATATATTCCATGACTCTTCCTCCGATTCTTTGGTTGAAAAAAGAGTCTCTGCTTTTTGATGAAAAGCGGAAACTCTTACTTTTAAATTGCTTCTGATAAAAATTCGATTTCTACGGTGCGTGTTAAAACATCTGAATAGCTGTAAGAAACTCGTTCAAATGAATTCTCTTCTTGATCTAAATCGACGACGAATACTGATGGATACGTTTCAGTCAAAACGCCTCGTCGTTCAGTTTGACGTTTCCGACCAGTTTGGGCAACTAACATGATTTCGCTGCCGATCCGACATTCCAGGTCTTTCTTGATTGAAGCTAAAGTTGTTGGCATCGCATTCACCTCGAAAGCAATTATAACACAATTATCAGAAAATTTCAAGTGTAACATAAGATAAATCACAATTCAATAGCTTTTTGAAATAACATGAGGATTAAAAACGCTTTCTAGTTCCATTCGTGAATATATTTAAGTAGTTTGGCTTTCGAACGGTCATAGGCACACCGCACTTTATTCAAAGACAACTCGTTTTCTGCGGCAATTTCATTGAAACCTTTCCCTTGAAAATAGGCCGTCAGCACCTCTCGTTCCAATTGGGAAAATAAGACAAATTCCTGATCCATTGCCTCTTCCACCATCAATTTTATATTTAGATTATCGGCAACATTCATGCCGTCATTCAAAAAGTCTGGTCCGTCATAGGCGATTTTTTCCTCAAGAGAAACCGCATTGAGATTGCTTCGCCGTTTTAAAGCGTGTTGGTAACGCAAATAGCTTTTGATCCGATTTTCAAAATTCCGGCGAAAAAAAACGCCGAATGTCGCTCCTCGAAGTTCTTGAAATTTCTCGATACTTTCCTGTAACACGATACGCCCCACTTGCAGCCAATCCTCCTGATCAAAATCCTGCAAAGAATAAATCCCCTGAACCCGATAGATTACTGGGCGATATTGATGGAATAACTCTAAAAAAGCCGCTTCATTGCCCGCTTTTGCTTCTTGCCACAACATAAAAAAACTCCTCCTTGTCAGTTCTACAAGAGGAGCATAGCAAAGGGGAAATTTTTATTTTTTCATTTTTTTGGTTGCTTTTTATCTGTGGTGAGTTCCTTTAACTTCCCTTCCAATTCCGTCAATTGATCTGCTGTCCACGGGGAATTGCGGCGAAAGTTACTGAACTTGATGTCTTCTCGATGACGCAGAATCGCTTCTTGGGTTTTTTGGATAGCTTTGTACAATTCTCTGGCAGACGTGCGCAACGCCCCTTGAGAGAAAACCACCCACTGTTCTGCCAAGTCACTGGTAGCTACCGTCACTTGAGTCAATGGCGTATTTAACTCCCCTGCAACTCGTTCAATATAGCTGTCCGCTGTTTCGCCTTCTTCTGTAAAAACGACTTGCAGCTGATACTTGGTAAAGCGTTGCGTGATTCCCGGCACAAATTGAGCATCAAAAACCACGATGATTTCCAAGCCTTCGTATTTTGAGAAATTAGAAAGCATCTCCAACAGCTTTTCTCGAGCATCTTCCAGTTTTTCCTGCTTCTTCAAAACAATCAATTCCGGCCAGGCTCCAATCATATTGTAGCCGTCAACAAGTAATAGCTGTTTCTTCATTCGGTCACACTTCTTTGACGAAAGGCCTCATACATCAAAAGCCCCGCCGCCACACTGGCGTTCAAACTTTGGACATGTCCCACCATCGGGATCGTCAGCAATTCATCGACTTCTTTTTGCAGACCGGCACTCATGCCTTTGCCTTCATTACCGATAATCAATGCAATCGAGCCTTTTGCCTGCCATTGTTGGTAATTCGTGCCGGACATACCGGTGCCAAAAATCCAAAATCCGGCTTCCTTTAATTGCTTGATACTTTGAGCAAGATTGGTTACCCGTGCAACCGGCACATGCTCTACTGCACCTGTTGAGGTTTTGACCACGATGGGGGTGATGCCCACTGCTCGATGTTTCGGAATAATGACACCATCCACACCACTGGCATCCGCAGTCCGTAAAATCGAACCAAAATTATGGGGGTCTTCCAAATTATCCAAAATCAAATAAAAAGGGGTATGATCCTCCGTGTTTGTTTTTGCCAACAATTCATCCAATGAAAGATATTCATACGGGGTGATGGCTAAAACCATGCCTTGATGCACACCACGATCACTCATCGTTTCAAGTTTTTGCTTTGGCACCCATTTGACCGGTACAGAAAGTTCCCGTGCCAGTTCTTTTAATTGTTCAAATTTTTCTCCCCTGCCATCTTCTAGAAGAAACAATTTATTCCCCCGCTGTTGTTTCAGCGCTTCCGTCACCGCATGGAAACCAAAAACAAAATTTTCGGAAAGCTCGGTGGTCTCTTCTTTTGTGGACTTTTCAGCATGTTGCGGCCCGCGATGCTTCAACGGTTTGTTTTGATTAGGGCGTTTTTTTTCAAATTTATTTTGCTTTTTCATCCATATCCCTCACTTTCTTGATGCACCAGTCGATCAATTCTTCTAGGCGCACAGTTTGTTTTGATAAATGCAGGTAGCCCATCAACGCCTCAAAACCGGTGGAAATGCGGTACGTGGTGATGTCCGCATTTTTTGCACTGGTGTAGCTTTTGCTGTTGCGGCCCCGACGATAAAAGAGTTCCTCTTCTTCCGTCAGAATGTTTTCCTCCTGCATGGCATGGATCAGTGCCGCCTGTGCCTTTGCCGAAACATAATGGGTCGCCAGTTTATGCAGTTGATTCGGTCTTGTTTGTCCTTGATCGATCAAATAATCCCGAATATAGACTTCATAAATTGCATCTCCGACATACGCCAGCGCCAACCCGTTCAATTGTTTGTAATCTTTCATTTCTCTCGTCTCCATCGGGTGCCTTGTGGGGTATCTTCCAACACAATTCCCTGTTCTTTAAACTGGTCGCGGATTTCATCGCTGCGTTGGAAATTTCGGTCTTTGCGGGCTTGATTGCGTTCAGCGATCAAGGCTTCCACTTCACTATCCAACAACTCATCCGCAGTAAAATAAATTCCAAAAACTGCCAACCATGCATTTAATTTTTCCAAAGCAGCGTTCAGGATTTTTTCCGACACAGCCCCTTCATTATAGGTATTCAACCATTTTGCCAATTCATAAACCACAGTGATTCCGTTTGCCGCATTGAAATCATCGTCCATCTCCGTCGTGAAGCGCTGTTCCAATTCTGCCAATTCCGCCAGTTTTTGTTCATCTTCTGGTCGAGAGCTGTCTGCACTTTGTTGACGAAAGGCCGCATTTTCTACAGTGATTCGCAACCGTTGCAGATTGGTGGCAGCTTCTTTCAATGTGGTTTCGCTATAACGAATCGGACGGCGGTATTGGGTCGTCGCCATGAAAAAGCGCAGCACTTGTGGATCGACGGTTTGGATCAGTTCATGGACGGTGACAAAATTCCCTAGAGATTTGCTCATTTTTTCATCGTTTTCACCAATCGTAACGTAGCCGTTGTGCATCCAATAATTAGCAAATTTTTTACCAGTTTTGGCTTCACTTTGAGCAATTTCGTTTTCATGATGGGGAAATTCCAAATCCTGTCCTCCGCCGTGAATGTCAATCGTTTCCCCCAGATGTTGGGTAGCCATCACGGAGCATTCGATGTGCCAGCCGGGACGACCTTCCCCCCAAGGTGCCGCCCACGAAATTTCTCCCGGTTTGGCAGCTTTCCATAAAGCAAAATCTAACGGATCTTCTTTGATGGCTTGTTCTTCCCCGGTTCGTTGACTGGCACCAACTTCCAATTCATCGATGGATTGGTCACTTAATTTTCCGTAATCTGCAAATTTCCGGGTGTGGTAATACACATCCCCTTCAGCTACATAGGCATAGTCTTTTTCGATCAGCGCTTGAATAAAGGCAACGATTTCTTTCATATGATCCATCACTCGCGGATGCAACGTTGCGGGCTTGACGTTCAAGGCGTGGGTGTCTTCCTCAAAAGCTTGAATAAAGCGATCAGCAACTTCCGGCGCTGTGATCCCCAATTCCTTCGCAGCGCGAATGATTTTGTCATCCACATCAGTAAAATTCGATACATAATCCACCTGATAGCCCCGATATTCAAAATACCGGCGGATGGTATCAAAGGCGATAGAACTGCGGGCATTGCCGATATGGATATAATTATAAACAGTTGGTCCGCAGACATACATGCGCACCTTATTGGCTTCGATTGGTTGAAATTCTTCTTTTTCTCTTGATAAGGTATTGTACACTTTAATCATTTTGAAACCTTCTTTCCATTGATTCTGACTACTTTTGCCGGAATACCCACGGCGGTCGCCCCAGCCGGAATGTCCTCCAAAACAACCGCGCTTGCCCCGATTTTAGCGTATTCTCCGATGGTTACCGGACCTAATATCTGCACATTGGTAGAGAGCATCGCTCCTTTTTTCACAGTGGGATGGCGTTTGCCGGTATGCTTGCCGGTTCCTCCTAAGGTCACACCATGAAATAAAACCACATCGTCTTCTACCACCGCCGTTTCACCAATCACCACTCCCATGCCGTGATCAATAAAAACACCTTGACCAATCTGCGCCCCGGGATGAATCTCGATTCCCGTTAAGAAACGCCAGAATTGTGCATTGAGCTTTGCCAACAAAAACCAGTGATGGCGATACAAAAAATGCGACCAACGATGCCAAAATAGCGCGTGAACACCGGGATAAGTCAACAGGATTTCCAGCGTTGACCGCGCCGCCGGATCATTGCGCTTCGCCGATGCAATCGCACGGTTCATCCACCCCATAAGCTCTCTCCTTCCTTTAAACGATTTTTTCTGACTCCTTGCTGTTTCGAAAAACTTCTACCGATACAATCAGCCTATGTATTAAAAAAGCGCACAGCTACTTTCGTATAAAATAAAACAAGCGCCCTTCAAATAAGTCTCCTTATTCAAAAGACGCCTGTATGCGTGGTTCCACTTTTGTTTCTAGCCAAGACAGCTAGCTTAAAATGAGTAACGTTCATGACCCGTAGCCAACTTCCGCCGACTCCACTCCCAGATGCATTTCCCAAAACCTGATGATCACTTCCAGCAACCGCAATCTCTCTGAAATCAGTTTTTTTGGTACTTCGTCTGTTCCTCGTGTTTGTTATAATGCTTTATTCAAATGATCCAACGCTTTTTCTTTTCCTAGTAATTCAATCGTTGTTGGCAATTCTGGTCCGTGCATTTGTCCGGAAACCGCCACACGAATCGGCATAAAGAGATTTTTTCCTTTGATCCCGGTTTCTTTTTGAACTTCCTTGATGGCTGCTTTCACGGTTGGTGCATCCACGACCGTCATTTTTTCCAATTTTTCTTTAAATGCGTCTAGAACAGTCGGCACGGTTTCACCGGCTAAAACTTCCTTCGCTTCCTCGTCCAATACTGGATGTTCATTGAAGAACAGGTCGGAAACTTCAACGATTTCTGCTGCATAACTCATTTGTGGTTGGTACAGTGAAACAAGTTTTTTCACCCATTCTCGTTTTTCAGAAGTCGGATTTGCTTCTACTCGTCCTTCTGCTGCTAAATAAGGCAGGCACATTTCCGTCAATGCATCCAGATCCATCGCTTTGATGTAATGGTTGTTGACCCATTCCAATTTCTTCGCATCAAATGCTGCTGGTGATTTGCTTAACCGATTTGGATCAAACATTTCCACCAATTCTTTTTGGGTGAAGATTTCTTCTTCGCCGACTGGAGACCAGCCCAACAATGCGATGAAGTTGAACATTGCTTCTGGCAAATAGCCAAGTTCCCGGTATTGTTCAATAAATTGCAGAATTGATTCATCCCGTTTGCTTAATTTTTTCCCGGTTTCACTGTTGATGATTAAAGTCATATGCCCAAATTCAGGCGGTGTCCAACCAAAGGCTTCATAGATCATCAATTGTTTTGGCGTGTTGGCGATATGGTCGTCTCCTCGCAAAACATGCGTGATTTTCATCAAATGGTCGTCCACAGCTACGGCAAAATTATAGGTTGGCATTCCGTCGCGCTTTTGGATAACAAAATCGCCGCCGACATTGTCGGATTCAAAAACGATTTCTCCTTTGACCATATCGTGGAATTTGTATTCCGTATTTTTAGGCACTCGGAAACGAATCACTGCTTCTAGTCCTTGCGCTTCTTTTTCCGCTTGTTCTTCTGGTGTCAAGAAGGCACATTTTCCGCCATAATGAGGCATTTCGCCATGTGCTCGTTGGGTTTCCCGTTCGGCTTCTAATTCTTCTTCGGTACAGTAGCATTTGTATGCCCGATTGCTTGCTAAGAGTTGATCGATCAATGGTTGATAGATGTCTTTACGTTCCGATTGACGGTAAGGTCCGTATTTCCCAGGATTTTGAGGGGATTCATCCCAATCCATCCCTAACCAAGTCAAATTCTCTAATTGGCTCTTTTCGCCATCCGCAATATTGCGTTTTAAATCCGTATCCTCGATGCGGATGATAAACTCTCCATCATTATGACGGGCAAATAAATAATTGAATAGAGCGGTTCGCGCATTTCCAATGTGTAGATGTCCGGTGGGGCTTGGTGCATAACGTACACGTACTTTTGTCATCTTTTTTCCTCTTCCTTTGATGTCTTTTTGAGACTGCCGACACTAATTTCCAATAACAATCCTTCAAACTGACTGCTCAGAATCTATTGTACAGCAATCCGCATTTCAGGCGATTTTTTAACCGTCAGAAAATACAATCTTCAGCTAGAATTGTACAATCAATAAGCCAATTAGTAAAGCCAACCGACCAGCAAAACTAGAACAACCGGCAAAACGACTGGATCAGCCGTTTGCCTCTTTTTTATTATCAATCCCCCGACCAGAATGGGCCGGTTTTGCAAAAATCATGCGACCAGCAGCCGTTTGCAAGGCGCTGGTGACGATTACTTTGATTCGTTCATTCATATAGTGCTGTCCGTCTTCCACCACGACCATCGTGCCGTCATCCAGATAAGCGACGCCTTGTTGGCGCTCTGTTCCGGCTTTGACTACCAGAACTTCCATTGCTTCCCCAGGAATAACCACTGGTTTGACTGCATTAGCCAATTCATTGATGTTCAGGACCGGCACATTTTGAAACTCAGAAACTTTATTTAAGTTGTAGTCGTTTGTGACGACCACCCCATCCAATAATTTTGCCAGCTTGATCAGCTTACTGTCAACTTCATTGATTTCTTCAAAATCTCCATCGTACATTTCAACGGAAATCCCATCTTCTTTTTGCAACGCATTTAAAATATCCAGCCCTCGGCGCCCGCGAACCCGTTTCAAGCTGTCACCAGAATCTGCAATATATTGCAGTTCGTACAAAACAAAATTGGGGATCAAGATCGTTCCTTCTAAAAAGCCGGTTTTGGCGATGTCGTAGATACGCCCGTCGATGATGACGCTGGTGTCTAAAATCTTATACCGTCGAAAAGAATCTTCCGCTTTACGTTCCAGTACTTGTTCGCTGCCTTCGCTTTTTTTGTTGCGCGGAGCAAAAATTTTCTTCCATTCATCAATGCGGGTCGTTCCGATTCGAAAACCCAAATAGCCGAACAATATCATCAGGATAATCGGTACTACACTGTTGATAAAGGGAATTTGAATATTATAAAGCGCCATGGAGATGATTACACTGATCGTCAGACCGATGATTGCTCCGGCCGCTCCGAAAAGTAAATAAGTCAAACTCAGCTCGCTTAACTTTTCCTCGATTTTTTTGATTCCGGCTGAAACATATTTTGCCAACACTAAAGAAAATAAAAAGAAAATAAGTGCGCCTAACAAACTGTTGGTAAATGGATTGTTCAGCCATTGATTACTTGCCTGATCGATTGCCTGCCAAGCCAATGGAAACAAAGAGATTCCTAAGCTTGCTCCGGCAACGACCATTAAAATTACAATGACACGTTTCTGCATGGTCATTCCTCCTATTTTTGAAAAGGAACACGTAAAATCGTCTTCCTTTTCTTTTTTATCAACGAAAAACTTTCTTCAAGGTCTCCGATAATGTAGTGACTCCGACAACTTCGATTCCCTTTGGCGGCTGCCAGCCCACCAGATTATTTTTCGGTAAATACACTTTGGTAAAGCCTAGTTTTTGTACTTCTTTGACCCGCTGTTCGATGGCATTCACGCGGCGGATTTCACCGGTCAGACCGATTTCACCAATGAAGCATTCGGTGGGACTGGTCCCTTTTTCCTTGTAACTGGAGGCAATACTGACGGCAATGGCTAAATCAATCGCCGGTTCATTCAGTTTGACTCCGCCGGCAGCTTTCAAATACGCATCCTGATTTTGCAGCAGCAAACCGGCACGTTTTTCCAATACTGCCATAATCAGGGAGACCCGATTAAAATCCAATCCGGTGGTGGTGCGCTTGGCATTGCCGAACATCGTCGGCGTGACTAACGCTTGAATCTCCACCAGAATCGGGCGGCTGCCTTCCATTGCTACCACGATTGCTGATCCCGTCGCCCCTTCCAATCGTTCTTCCAGAAAGACTTGGGAGGGATTTGCCACTTCTCGCAGACCATTTTCCTGCATTTCGAAAATACCAATCTCATTAGTGGACCCAAAACGGTTTTTGACCGCTCGCAAAATTCGGAAACTGTGGTGCTTTTCTCCTTCAAAATACAAAACCGTATCCACCATATGCTCTAACATTCGCGGTCCAGCAATTGACCCTTCTTTGGTCACATGACCAACAATAAAAATCGCGATGCCGTTGGTCTTGGCGATTTTCAGCAGTTCTGCTGTTGTTTCCCGTACCTGACTGACACTGCCCGCCACACTGGTGATATCCGGTTGGGTCATGGTTTGGATAGAGTCAATGATGACATAATCTGGACGAATATTTTCAATAGCTCGACTGATGTCGTGCATATCTGTTTCTGCGTACAAATAAAATTCGGTATCAATTGAACCTAACCGTTGCGCCCGCATTTTGATTTGTTCTGCGCTTTCTTCTCCCGATACATAAAGCACCTTGCCGCCGATCTCTGCTAATTGCTGTGATACTTGTAGCAGCAACGTTGATTTTCCGATACCGGGATCACCGCCAATCAAAATCAGTGAGCCGGGAACCACACCGCCTCCCAATACGCGATTTAGTTCCGCTAATTTTGTTTCCACCCGTGGTTCTCGTTTCGGTACGACATCTGCGATTTTGGTGGGTTGCATTTTTTGTCCGGTGATCGTTGTCCGTACCCGGCGATCTGTCGTATCCTGAGTGATTTCTTCCACCATGGAATTCCAGCTGCCGCAATTGGGGCATTTTCCTAAATATTTTGGGGAAACATAGCCGCAATTTTGACAAACAAACTGGACTTTCGCTTTTTTTGCCATTTTCAGCCTCCCGCTTTGTTCAGTTATTTATCGGATGAACCAAAGCCGCCTTGGCGCTGCGTCGTCGTTTCATCTTGGTCTGCTTTTAGAAAAGGTAGAAAGATTCCTTGCCCGATTCGTTCCCCTTTTTTGATGGTCACATCCGTCAAACCAAAATTAAGAAATTGGAACATGATGTGTCCTTCGTTGTCTGGATTATTATAATAATCGCTATCAATGACTCCCACGCCATTTGCTAAAAGCAAAAAACGCTTCAAGGGATTGCTGGAACGATTGGCAAGTTGCAAAAATTCGTCTTCTCCCATATATGCTTTGATCCCTGTGGGTACTAACACGGGTTTGATTTTTTTCTGAAGATTTTCCCGATCCCCCAGCAACAGTTTAGCAGCATCCATAACTCCTGATTTCCAAATGCTGGGAATCACTGTTTCTGCGGCAGCTTCAAAGTCATAGCCCGCTGCGTGATGCGTTGCCCGTTTAGGCAAAGTGATCTCCGTCTCTTGATAGGTGGTAAGTATTTCAAAGCCTCGTTTTTTCATGGGTTCCTCCTAAAATTTCCTAGTGTAATTTTAACACAATTCACCACTGATTATGGGATTTATGCCAATTATTCTGTAAATTTACATAATTTCTTCACGAATGCCGGGAAAAGAAAAAATCCCCGTAAAAAACCACGATAGCAGGCAAGTCGACAATCTGAAAGTAACTACGCAGATCCTATTGGAAAAATTTTGAGAGATTTTTACATGATGAGAAAGGTGGGAGGTTCATCACTTGTCAAGTTGCAGAAATAGGGGAAATATGTTGGACTAGACAAGCAATAAGAAGTGCTTAAAGTACAGCCAAAGGACCGCTAAGGTGCGAGACTAGCGGTCTTTAGTTACGTTCTATTGGATAGATTAACGGGCAGACTTGCTATTCTTGGCAATTTTTCGATCAAACCATTTGCAAAAATAATGTGCGGTTATTTTTGCCAAAAATCCCTCGATTTTACTACCTTTTTTTTAACATGACAATAAAGATGAAAAAAAAGGCAAAAGCTAGTACAATAGTAAAAACAATACAGCTATCAGTTTGAGGTGGAAAGATGCGGGAATTTTTAAAAGAAGCACGGCGAATCGTAGTTAAAATCGGAACCAGTTCATTGATTTATCCAAATGGGAATATCAATTTGTCGGGGATCGACCAACTGGCGTTTGTTTTGGCCGATTTGAAAAATCAAGGAAAAGAAATTATTTTGGTTTCTTCTGGTGCCATTGGAGTCGGCATGAACAAATTACATATTGGGACACGACCGGCAGCCATTCCCGAACAGCAAGCCGTAGCCGCCGTCGGACAGGTAGAACTGATGAATATCTACACTCAGCGTTTTGCCAGTTACAGCCAACAAACCGCACAAGTTTTGCTGACTCGCGATATCGTCGAATATCCTGAAAGCCGCAAAAATGTGATTAATACACTCGAGCAACTGCTTTACATGGGTGTGATTCCGATTATTAATGAAAATGATACTGTGTCGATTGATGAAATGGATCACTTGACCAAATTTGGCGACAACGATCAGCTTTCTGCCATCGTTGCGCAAATTCTAAAAGCCGATTTGCTAATCATGCTTTCAGATATCGACGGTTTTTATTCAGACAATCCCAGCAAAAACGCTGCTGCTAAACTGTACCCTCGCATTTCTTCCATCAATGAGACCTTGATGGATCAAGCGGGGGGCAAAGGCAGCCAATTTGGAACCGGTGGTATGCACAGCAAATTAAAAGCCGCCCAACGAATTTTAGAAAATCATCAAGCTATGATTTTAGCCAACGGCAAGCAACCCGCGATTATTTTTGATCTTTTAGCCGGCAAAGAACTCGGTACTTTATTCAAGGAGGAATAGGAATGACGCAATTAGCAGTTTTAGGCGCCCAAGCCAAAGAAAGTGCCTATCAATTAAGTTTGATGGATACTCCAAAGAAAAATCAGCTCTTGTTGCAAATGGCAGCTGATTTAGAAGCCAATACAAAAAAAATCCTAGCTGCCAACGCCAAAGATTTAGCCGTTGCCGATCAAAATGGTATCAAAGAAACGATGAAAGACCGACTGCGTTTAACAGATGAACGCATCGCCGCAATGGCAGAAGGCATCCGACAAGTAGCCCAGTTGCCCGATCCTATTGGTGAAGTCAACAAAATGTGGAAAAATGTCGACGGTTTGATGATCGGACAACAAAAAGTTCCTCTTGGGGTAATCGGTATTATCTATGAATCCCGACCAAACGTCACGACTGATGCTGCCTCTCTTTGTTTTAAAACCGGCAACGCCGTAATTTTACGTGGAGGAAAAGAAGCGTTCCATTCCAATCAGGTTCTGGTGGAGATTTTGCAGGAAAGCCTGGCTGCCCAAAAAGAGAATCCTTATGCCATCCAATTTGTCGACGACACTTCCCATAAGGTCGCCAACGAAATGATGGGCTTGACGGATTACTTGGATGTGTTGATCCCCCGCGGTGGCGCAGGGCTGATCCGTCGAGTCAAAGAAACGGCTACTGTTCCGGTTATTGAAACAGGCACCGGCAACAATCATGTGTATATTGACAAAGATGCCCAACTAGCTATGGCGATCGATATTATCGTCAACGCCAAAACCCAGCGACCATCTGTCTGCAATGCCGCTGAAACCTTGTTGATTCATCAAGCGGTTGCCGCCGAATTTTTACCACAAATCGAAGCGGCTTTAACAGAAAAACAAGTTGAACTACGGGCTGACGAAAAAGCCCTGGCTTATTTAAAACAAGCCGTTCCCGCAACAGAAGCCGACTGGGAAACCGAATTTTTGGATTACATTCTCGCAGTGAAAGTTGTTGATTCCGTGGAGGAAGCAATCGCACATATCAATAAATACAACACGAAGCACTCCGAAGCGATTATCACCGAGAACTACTCTGCTTCCCAAAAATTTCTGAAAGAAGTCGATGCTGCGGCTGTCTATGTCAATGCCTCCACCCGCTTTACGGATGGGTTCGTCTTTGGCTTTGGCGCTGAGATCGGCATCTCCACCCAAAAACTCCACGCCCGTGGTCCTATGGGGCTGGAAGCTCTAACCTCCACAAAATACATTATTTATGGCGAAGGACAAGTTAGAAAATAGGAAAAAGACCAGAAAGTTTGGCTAGTGTAGCCAACTTTCCGGTCTTTTTTTAAAACTCTTTTTCCAAACTTTGGCAAGGAACGCCGTCTTCTAAATACACCTCGCCGTAAGGCACATACCCCAACTTTTGATAGAAAGGCAAAGCTGTTAAATCAGCATGAATACTTGCTTTTTTTAATCCTTGGGACAACGCATAGACTTCTAGCGCCTCAATAATTTGGCTGCCTAAATGCTGTTTGCGGTATTCCGGCAAGGTCGCAATCCGGGTCAGCCGAGCAGTTGTTCCTTCCTGCAAAAAACGACCGGTTGCGGCTGGTTTGTTTTCGTCATACAAAACCGCATAGATTGTTTCATCTAAATCATGGGCATCAAATTCTTCTTCCAGTGGAATTTTTTGTTCCAACACGAACACCTGCAGCCTTATGTAACAACTAGCCGCCCTCTGCCAACGCTGATTGCCTACAACTAACTTCATTTTTTCAGCCCTTTCTTTTTTTCTTATCATACCAAAGTCTGACAAATCGGGAAACCAGAATACTTCCCTAGACCGATGGCAGTCTTCGCTTTTTTTGTTATTCTTAAAAAAAAGGAAATGAGGAGAATACTATGAGTAATCAATCCACGCTTTATAAAGTTTTAGCATTCGTCGGCTTTTTAGTCGTTGCCAGTTTTTTATTAAAAATCGTTTTAGGTCTTGCCGGTTCTCTTATTTGGCTAGTCTTCAAAATTGGGATTCCTGTGGCAATCGTCTACTTCATTCTTCGCTGGTTGAGTAATCGCAACACGTCTCGCCGGTATTAAAAATTGAGATTCTTCCCCGAAATAAAAAAATCAGTCGATAGAACATCGACTGATTTTTTTGTTTTCCCTACCCTAACGCTACATCCAAAATCATCATCACCATAAAGCCCAGCATCGTGCCAAAGACTGCAAAATGGCGTTTGCTCGAAGTGGTTTGCTGTGCTTCTGGAATCAGCTCTTCCACGACGACATAAATCATTGCACCGGCTGCAAAAGCCAAAGCATAAGGCAGAATCGGTGTCATTTTGGTCACCAAGATTGCACCGATAACGCCGGCAATCGGCTCAACGATTCCGGAAGCCTGACCGTACATAAAGGATTTTCGACGGCTTAAGCCTTCTTGCCGCAAAGGAATCGAGACAGCAGCGCCTTCTGGGAAGTTTTGGATACCGATACCTAATGCCACCGAAATCGCCGCTAAAACGGCGGTTTGCGGATTAGGGGCGTTTACCGCCGCACCAAAGGCCACACCAACTGCCAACCCTTCCGGAATATTGTGCAACGTAATTGAAAATACCAATAACACCGTTCGTTTTAAATGACTGGGCAGTCCTTCTCTTTCTTTGTTCGGACCAAAGTGCATATGGGGCAACGTTTTATCCGCCACATACAAAAATAATCCCCCAGCACCAAAACCGATACTGACCACCAGCCAAGGAATATCCCCATTCTCAGCCGCACGACTGATCGCCGGATCTAATAAGGACCAAAAACTTGCTGCAATCATGATTCCTGAAGCAAAACCCAACATCATGTTCAATACATCCCGCTTGATGGTTTTAAAGAAAAAAACCAATCCCGCGCCTAAAGCTGTCATAAAATAGGTAAATCCTGTCCCCACCAAGGCTTGCTGCCATGGTGCCAAACTCAAAATCCAATCGATCATTACTCACCCTCCAAAACTATTCTTCTCCTTTATCATAGTTTGGCAGACCACTTTTTGACAATGATTCCGCCTTCAAAATAGCACAATCGCCTACTATCGCTATGATAATTTTCTATTTTTATGGTAAGCCTAATAAATTTATTTGTCAAACAAAATTTTTAATGGTTTGATATTTATTTTTCTGCTCTTTTTCTCTGGACCTTTTGAAAAAACAGGATCTGGTGATTTCTTCAGAAAATGTGAATTTACTTAAAGTTTGTTGAAACTTCCCATTTTCCCCGCTATAATGCTATAAGACTTGACAATAATAAGAAAAAGTGAGGATACCCATTGATTACAGTAAGTGACGTAAGTTTACAGTTTTCTGATCGTAAACTTTTTGATGATGTGAACATTAAATTTATCCCTGGCAACTGCTACGGCTTGATTGGTGCAAACGGCGCCGGAAAATCGACCTTTTTAAAAGTACTATCTGGCGAAATCCAACCTTCTACCGGAAATGTTACAATTGGTCCGGACGAACGAATGGCAGTTTTAAAGCAAAATCATTTTGACTTTGAAGATTATTCCGTAATCGAGACCGTTATTATGGGACACAAACGGCTTTATGACGTGATGAAAGAAAAAGATGCCATCTACATGAAAGAAGAATTTACAGACGAAGACGGTATCAAGGCAGCGGAATTAGAAGGTGAGTTTGCGGAATTGAACGGCTGGGAAGCGGAACCGGAAGCTGCAGTTATGCTGCAAGGATTAAACATTCCGGAAGAGCTTCATCATTTGCAAATGAGTGAATTGACTGCGGGACAAAAAGTGAAAGTATTGTTGGCACAGGCACTGTTTGGCAAGCCGGATGTTTTGCTACTGGATGAACCTACCAATGGATTGGATATCCAATCCATCAATTGGCTGGAAGACTTTTTGATTGATTTTGAAAATACCGTGATCGTGGTTTCCCATGACCGCCATTTTCTAAACAAAGTTTGTACCCACATGGCTGACCTTGATTTCAGTAAAATCAAATTATATGTCGGCAATTATGATTTCTGGTTGGAATCCAGTCAGTTAGCAACAAAACTGCAATCCCAACAAAATGCGAAAAAAGAAGAACAAATCAAAGAATTGCAAGACTTTATCGCTCGCTTCAGTGCGAATGCGTCGAAATCAAAACAAGCGACCTCACGGAAAAAAATGCTGGAAAAAATCACATTGGACGACATCCAGCCTTCTTCCCGCCGCTATCCTTTTGTCGGCTTCAAACCGGAACGGGAAATCGGTAATGATTTACTGCAAGTAGAAAATGTCAGTGTCACAATTGACGGCAAGAAAATTTTAGATAATATTTCCTTTACCCTGAACAAAGAAGACAAAGTGGCCTTCGTGGCAGACAACGATATCGTGACCACCACCTTGTTTAAGGTTATCATGGGGGAATTGACGCCGGATACCGGCAGCGTTCGCTGGGGGGTTACTACTAGCCAAGCCTACCTGCCTAAAGATACCAGCAAGGAGTTCGCCAACGAAATGACGATTCTGGATTGGTTGCGGCAATATGCAGCGAAGGAAGAAGACGACAATACGTTCCTACGCAGCTTCTTAGGACGGATGCTCTTTTCCGGTGAAGATGTCTTGAAACCAGTCAATGTCCTTTCCGGTGGAGAAAAAGTCCGTTGTATGTTGTCAAAAATCATGCTTTCAAAAGCTAATGTGCTGGTTTTAGATGATCCGACCAATCACTTGGATTTGGAATCCATCACTGCGCTGAATGACGGTTTGATGGCCTTTACCGGCTCACTGCTTTTCGCTTCCCATGACCACCAATTCATCCAAACCTTGGCAAATCGCGTGATCGCCGTTTCCAATAAAGGTGTGGTTGACCGGATGGATACTACCTATGATGAATTTTTGGAAAGTAAAGACGTACAGGATCGCGTTGCCGCACTTTATGCGTGATTTTCAATAGAGCAAAACACCGTTTGATTTTCGTAATGAAAATCAAACGGTGTTTTTAATCCACTCGTGTTTCACCAAAGGAAAAGACAGCGATACAGCCGTAGCCAGTATGACTGGCGATGGTTGGTCCCATCGGCAGCAGCTTCAATTCTTTGATGGTTATTTTTTGTTTTAGCAGATCTGCCACTTTTTCAGCACTTGGGCGATCTCCAGAATAGGCGATATAAATGATTTGATCTTCTTTAGAAGCGATGCGATTGATGGTTTCGTCCGCCACTTTCTGCAAGGATTTGTTCCTTCCCCGCACTTTGTCCACGTTTTTTAAATGCCCCGTAGCATCCACATGAATGATCGGTTTGACATTCAATAACCCGCCGACTGCCGCTGCGGTTTTTGAGATACGTCCGCCTCGTTCCAAATGTTTCAAATCATCCACGGTTACCCATGATTGCAGGTTCATTTTGTTTTTTTCGACCCATTGCGCTACTTCTTCCAAAGTTTTGCCTTGAGCTTGGCGTTTTTGTGCTTCCATGACCAGCAGTCCCTCACCGGCACAAGCCGCCAATGTGTCAACGACAGTAATCTGTACTTCCGGGTAGTCTTCTTTCAGCAAAGCGACTGCTTGCAAGGCGCTATTATAAGAACCGCTCATTCCAGAAGAAAATGCCAAATACAAAATCGGTGTTTGTTGTTCCACATAAGGACGGAAAAATTCCACGTAGCGACCGACATTGATCTGTGTTGTCGTTGCTTGGTGATTGGCTTTTATTTTTTCAAGAAATTGTTCGTAATCAAAGGTCTTACCAAGATCGTCTACATATTCTTGTCCATCCATTTCAATCAGCATGGGAATATAAGCAACCCCGACTTCTTCCAACTGTTGAAAAGGAATGTCGCAGCATGAGTCAGTAATGATTTGGTACATAACGATGCCTCCTATTTTGGTGATCCATTTTCCTTTTAGAAAATTTAGTTTGATTTTCGCATTTGTCTCTCCTTCACGAAACCTTCTCGGTGAAGTTGTATCCACTTAAATCTATTCCCATTTTATCATAGAATAGCAATAAAAAAACAAAAAGAGTCGCTGACACCGTTTTTTTTACGGAATCAGCATCTCTTTTTGATCGATTTATTGCTGCTTAGATTTGTGCCCAGACACTTTCCAAAATATTGGTTTGAGTACGGTCGGGTCCAACAGAGAAAGTCGAGATGCGTACACCGACTAATTCGGACACCCGTCGTACATAATTACGGGCATTTTCTGGCAATTCACTTAGTGTTTTACAGCTGGTGATATCTTCACTCCAGCCAGGAAGTTCTTCGTAGACTGGTTTGCACCGTTTCAATTCCTTCAAACTTGCTGGGTAATGATAAATTAATTCCCCGTCAAGTTCATAAGCCGTACAAATTTTAACAGTTTCTAATCCGCTCAGGACATCAATCGAATTCAATGACAGATTAGTGATCCCGGAAACTCGTTTTGAATGGCGCATTACCACGGAATCAAACCAGCCGACACGACGGGGACGTCCTGTTGTTGTCCCGTATTCGCGGCCGACTTCCCGAATGCGTTCGCCGGTTTCATCAAATAATTCAGTCGGAAATGGACCATCCCCCACTCGTGATGTGTAGGCTTTGCAGACGCCAACAACTTTATTGATTTTTGATGGACCAACGCCGCTGCCGATGGTTACCCCGCCGGCTACCGGATTGGAGGAGGTCACAAATGGATAGGTTCCTTGATCGATATCCAGCATTACCCCTTGCGCGCCTTCAAATAACACCCGTTTACCTGCATCAAGAGCATCATTTAAAATAACTGAAGTATCGGTGACATATTTTTTGATTTGTTGACCATATTCATAATATTCTTCAAAAATTTCTTCAAAAGTGATTGGTTCTGAATCAAACATTTTCACGAATTGACGATTTTTTTCTTCCAAATTGATCCGTAACCGTTCTTCAAAAATTTCTTTATCTAATAAATCGGCAATCCGAATCCCCACACGAGCGGCTTTATCCATATACGCAGGTCCGATCCCTTTGATGGTGGTACCGATTTTATTGTCGCCCTTCGCATCTTCTTGTAATTGATCCAATTTGATATGGTAAGGCAAGATAACATGCGCCCGATCAGAAATCCGCAGATTGTCGGTTTGCACCTTGTGTTCTTTCAAATAGTTCAATTCGGTCACGAGGGATTTCGGATTAACCACAACACCGTTTCCGATTACGCTGATTTTATCTTTGTAAAATATCCCGGACGGAATCAAATGCAATTTATAGGTCACACCGTCGAATTTGATGGTATGTCCGGCATTGTCTCCTCCTTGGTAACGAGCGATCACTTCTGCATTTTCACTTAAAAAGTCTGTGATTTTTCCTTTGCCTTCGTCGCCCCATTGTGTTCCTACTACAACTACTGATGACATTCGAACACCTCATTCTTTCTTCTTGATCCTGAATTATTGTATCAATAATCCTCCCCTAAGGCAACTAATAATCGAATATTCATTTTAATTTTATTAATTAATCTAGTAAAACACGAACATTATTTTAGATTGAGTCAAAAAAACCTTTTTTTCATGAATAATCAAAAAAATTGCAGAAAAAAAGCAGAAGGCCGCAACCTTCTGCTTTTAGCTCAAAATTCTTCTCTTGGTGACAAGGAGGAGAATTTGTTGTACTCCTTGATAAATAACAATTCTACCGTCCCCCGTGCCCCGCTCCGGTTTTTTTCAATAATGACTTCAACGATATTGTCGTTGTGGGCTTCTTCAGGGGCGTCCTCTTCCCCGTCTCGTTGGTAGTAATCCTCCCGATACAAAAAGGCAACGATATCCGCATCCTGCTCGATTGATCCGGATTCACGGATATCACTCAACACGGGGCGTTTGTCCTGCCGTTGCTCCACACCCCGTGAAAGCTGGGACAAGGCGATGACAGGTACTTTTAATTCTTTGGCTAATTTTTTTAGTTGCCGGGAAATCTCGGAAACTTCTTGTTGGCGGTTTTCCCGACCCGTTCCTTCAATCAACTGCAAATAATCGATTAAAATCAGTCCAAGATTTTTCTTTTCTTGGGCTAATCGGCGACAACGGGCACGAATCTCTGAGATTTTGATTCCGGGAGTATCATCGATATAAATATTGGCCTTGGATAAACTTCCCATGGCAATAATCAAATTACGCCATTCTTCTTCCGTCAATTGTCCAGTACGCAAATGGCTGGCTTCAATCGATCCTTCCGCACAAAGCATCCGCCGTACCAAGGACTCTGCCCCCATTTCCAAACTAAAAATAGCCACGGAACGATCGGTTTTTGTACCGATATTTTGCGCAATATTCAAAGCAAAAGCTGTTTTTCCGACAGCTGGTCGGGCAGCAAGGATAATCAATTCTTCTTCCTGCAATCCTGCTGTCATTTTATCTAATGCTGGGTAGCCGGTGGGTAGTCCCGTGATTTCTTCATTATTTTGTGCCAACTGATCGATGTTTTCGATGGCTTGTGTTAGTACATCTGCAATCATTTGGAACCCATTGCTGTTGCGGCGCTCGGAAACCTCTAAAATCCGTTTCTCTGCATTTTCAACGATAGCGGAAATATCACCGCTTTGTTCAAATCCTTCTGTAACGATTTGATTGGCTGCTTGGATCAGATTACGCAAAAGTGCCTTGTCGCTGACAATTTTCGCATAAAAGCCGATACTGCCGGCGTAAGGCGTTGTCTGGCTCAACTCCACCAAATAACTGACACCACCGATATCCTCCAGCGCATTGCTTTTTTCGACTTCCGCCTTTAATGTCACTACATCGATCGCTTCATTGCGGTCGCTTAAATTGATCATTCCTTGAAAAATGATTTGATGCCGTCTTTGATAGAAGTCTTTGGCTTCAACGACTTCCATCGCATTGATCAATTCATCTGGTTCAAGAAAAATTGCTCCCAAGACAGCTTGTTCTGCTTCAATGTCTTGCGGCGGCATCCGATCTTGCCATTCTACCATTGTGTTCTCCTTATTCGTTTTAAAGTATTAAATTTTCTTTACAGAAAATTTAGTCTGTTTCTCATGCCCTATCCCCATTCCACTAGATACTATACATTAGTGGAACTGGCATCCTTATTCGTTTTAAAGTATTAAATTTTCTTTACAGAAAATTTAGTCTGTTTCCCATGCTCTATCCCCATTCCACTAGATACTATACATTAGTGGAACTGGCAGGTTTGCGTTGCTAGGAAAAATCAGTTTTTTAAAATCATTTCGGTCTACTAATTCTACAAGATATTTTAGGAAAGCACAATATAGGCCCAGAAGGAAACTTCTGAGCCTGTAAGCTGTTGTTTTCACTTGGTTACTTATTCTGCCACATGGACTTTCAGGGTCGCTGATACTTCAGGATGTAGCTTGATTGGAACTTTTGTATAGCCTAGTGTCCGAATGGGATTCGCCAATTCGAGTTTACGTTTGTCAATTTTAACATCGTATTGCTTTTTCAGACCTTCTGCGATTTGTTTTGAAGGAATTGAGCCAAAAAGACGGCCGTCTTCTCCTGCCTTTGCTTTGATTTCTACCACTGTTTCTTCTTTTTCAATAAAGGCCTTCAATTGATTGGCTTCTGCCAAAATTTCTGATTCATGTTTTTCTTGGGCTTTTTTCTTGCCCTTCATTTCCGCAAGACTTTCCGATGTCGCTTCTTTTGCCAGATGATTTTTCAGCAAATAGTTTTGCGCATATCCGGTTGGTACTTCTTTGATGTCGCCTTTTTTGCCTTTGCCTTTGACATCTTCAATAAAAATTACTTTCATTCCGTGGTCCCCTCTTTCACTTGGTACTCTTTTAATTCATTATATAACATTGTTTTCACTTCGTTAATCTTTTTTCCGGAAATTTGTGTCGCTGCGTTGGTAAAATGTCCGCCGCCCCCTAGTGTTTCCATAAGTTTTTGGACATTGACTTTGCCACTGCTGCGGGCGCTGATTCCCACTTTGCCGTCCTCACGTTTCGTGATGACAAACGCAGCTTCCACGCCATTCATTGAAAGCAGCGTATCTGCTGTTTTTGCGGCGGTAACACTGTCGTACAGCTTTTCTTCCGATCCGCAGGCAACCACGATACTGGTGGTAATAAATTCACTGCTTGCCACCATCTCACTGATTTCCAAGAAGGACGTTAGATCGGTACTTAACATGTACTGGACGATTGCACCATCTGCTCCGCTGTCTTTTAAATAACTGGCAACGTCAAAGGTTCGGCTGCTGGTTCGTACCGCAAAGCTTTTCGTGTCCACAATCATTCCTGAAAGCAGGAGTGTTGCTGTTATTTTATCAAGTTTCTTCTGACTATTGCTCTCGTATTGGATCAATTCGCTGACTAATTCCGAGGCAGAAGATGCGGAAGATTCAATATAGGTCAATAACGGTTTCGACGGAAATTCATCCCCTCGTCGATGATGATCGATAATCACGACCTTTTCAAATTGCTCGTAAAGAGGTTGCGAAATCGAAAGAGAAGGCTTGTGGTAATCCACCATAATCAGCAAACTATCCTTGGTGATTTGCCCCATCGCCTGTTGTACCGTAATCAGCTTGGCTTCCAGCTCTTCATGTTTATGGATTTCCTCCAGACAACGTTCCACATCAGGAATCAGCTCATTTTCTTCAATCACAATATAATTGGTCTTGCCTTGAAAGTCCGCCAAACAAGCAACCCCAAAAGCCGAACCGATTGCATCCATATCTGGAAAACGGTGACCCATAATATAGATGTCATTGTTTTCATTGATAATATTTTTCAGCGCCGTACTCATGGCACGAGAGCGAACGCGCGTTCTCTTTGCGGTACCGGCAGTATTGCCGCCGAAAAATTTCGGTTTGGCTTCGTCCAACGCTTCTTTGAGAACGGTTTGATCTCCCCCACGCACCAATGCCATATCCAAATTATTTTGGGCAACTTCCCCAATTTTCACCAGCGATTCTGAACCATACGCTACACCAATACTGATGGTCAATGGTGGTGCCTGTTCTTCCGTGGCTTTGCGGATTCGCTCCATCAAAGAAAATTCATCCTGTGCCATTTTATCGATGTCTTCATTGTGGGCTACAAAAAAATAACGTTCCGCATTCAGGCGTTTATAAAAAATCTGATATTCGTTGATCCAATCAGAAATAACCGTGGTAATCAGGGAATTCAAGTAAGAAACTTCCTTATCATCCATTTTATCCACGACGTCGGTATAATTATCTACCGAAATAATTCCGATTCCCGGACGAATTGCCAATTGTTTCTTCTTTGCCCGTTCCTGATCCGTGACATTGTATAGAAAAAGAATTCCTTTTTTCCGATCCATGGAATAGGTATATACATCATCTGGTAAATGCAGCAAGCCCTGTTCCTTATTGTGATTCAGCAAATTGACCAAATAGTCCTGCCAAACAGACTTGCTGTACTTGTGCAGCAGTTGCAGCGCATTTTGGTTCATCCATTCTACCTGCTGATGCTCATCATAGATAAAGATCAAGGAAGGTGATTTCTCAGATAAATATTTGGAGTTTTCCTGCGCAACTCTGGCAGACATTCGGATACTCTCCTGCTCACTGATTTGATGCCATCGGCGCAAACGAATGTGCATTTGAAAAAGAAAAAGATTGGCAACAATCACGATGCCAACTGCCAGCCATTTATTGAGAAACAGGAGACTCAGGACCTGCAAGAGACAACAAAGCAAAGCAAGTTTCCCAAAAACTTCTTTTTTCATAGATAACTCCTCACTACAACTCATTTCATCTCTTTTATTTTATCATAACTTGCCTGTGAATGCGATTTAGGATGTTTCACGTGAAACATTTTCGCGAAAACCCATCATTTAAATAACATAAAAAAGATGAAACAAAAATCAATTGACTTTTGTTCCATCTTTGAAATTCTAATTATTCTTCGCCTACAAATGGTAGTAAGCCCATGATACGTGCGCGTTTGATCGCAATAGTTAATTTACGTTGGTTTTTAGCGCCGGTACCAGTAACCCGACGTGGCAAAATCTTTCCACGTTCTGAAATAAAACGTTCCAATAATTGAACATTTTTATAGTCAACATGTTCAATATGATTTGCTGCAAGATAATCAACTTTACGACGTTTACGTCCGCCTCTTCTTTGTTGTGCCATTCTGTTTCCCTCCTATCAACTAAAAATACTAGAATGGTAAATCATCGTCTGAAATGTCGATCGAAGAATCTGTTCCAAATGGATCAGAAGTATCACGATCGAAATTCGGCATTCCGGTTGATGGTTGAGATGATTGATTTTGATTACCAAATGAATTGGAGTTAGCGTTCGAGTTAGAACTTGTATTGGTATTGTTGAAAGAATTATTGGAATACCCGCCACCATCTGTACGACGTTGTTCAGATGCTGAACGTGATTCTAATAATTGAAAGTTTTCAGCAACAACTTCCGTTACATAGACCCGCTGACCTTGTTGGTTTTCATAAGAACGGGTTTGAATCCGTCCGGTAACTCCCAGCAGAGTACCTTTGCGTGCATAATTCGCCATTGTTTCGGCTGGTTTGCGCCAAATGACACAGTTGATAAAATCAGCTTCACGTTCACCGCTTTGGTTTGTGAAGTTGCGATTTACAGCAAGTGTGAAAGTAGCTACCGCCGATCCGCTGGCAGTGTAACGTAAATCAGGATCTTTAGTCAATCGTCCAACTAATACGACATTATTGATCAAATCGATTCATCTCCTCATCGTTAAAATTTGTTTCACGTGAAACATTTTTATTCTTCTTCTTTAACAATCATGTGACGAAGAATATCGTCGTTGATTTTTGCAAGACGATCAAATTCATTGATTGCACCTGCACTTGATGGAGAAGAAACTTTTACGATGTGATAGATGCCTTCACGGAATCCATTCATTTCATACGCTAGACGGCGTTTTTCCCAATCTTTTGATTCGATAACTTCAGCTCCGTTATCTTTCAAGATTGTATCGAAACGTTCGATCAAAGCAGATTTTGCTTCCTCATCAATGTTAGGACGAATGATGTATAAGATTTCATACTTCGTGTTTTCCATTGATTTTCACCTCCCTATGGACTTTGGCCCTTAGAATTCCCTAAGAGCAAGGAGAGCTGTCATAAAAGACTACTCACAAAGTCAAATTATACAGGAAAAGTTCCTAAAAGGCAAGCAAAGAATCGCTGATTCTCCAGGCTTTTTTCGTAAAAGAATTGCGGCTTTTCTGAATTTTTAGCTGCTGTTTTTCTCTCCTCTAGTTTTAAATACGCCTTTTTCCGTCGAATCTTTTTTCAAATCTTTTATTTCAAAAAGAATTTGTTCTTCTTGCTCCACATACTTGGCGCTTTCCATATAGCAAAACCGACGAACGCCTTCTTTTTCAAAAAGTTTCACTTTCGTCATCTCTGTCATAATCTCCCGCACCTCTGCTTCGGTCAGATCCTCTCGACAGGCAATCGGCATAAAGGTGTGGGGACGATTGTTGCCATCCAAAAAAGTTAAGGACAGCTTTTTTCGAGCATCTCCCTCCCTTCTGAAATTTCGCAGCTTCACTTTTTCTAAATAATCCTCCTCTTTTGCCAGTTTTTGTATTTTTCGTGTGGTTTCAATAACTGCAACAGCTGCAAATTCTGACGGCATCAATCGCTGACAAAGTTCAGTCCAGCGGTGCAGCGCTTCTTCTGTTGGTCCTTTGATGACATCGTTCATTCCCTGCTTAAAGAGCTGTCCCCGCCCATTTTGAAACAAGAGTTCAATTTTCGTATCCAAATAATAACGCATCTTTTTCCCTCCGATCCCTTTACCTCTATAACGAAAAAAAAGCGCAAAATGTCAAACGAATTTGTGAAAAAAGTAAAAAGAAACCGTCAAAAGTTATCCACTGGGGAAAACTTTTGACGGTTTTATTTATCCACATTTCCTTTTTTACGTCTCGCTTTAGAAAAAAGACCACCTACAAACTAGGCGGTCTACTTTCTTATTCTGGGTCAACACTTTCTGCTTCCTCTTCAATCGCTTCTGGATCAACGGCTGCCATGGTAACTACCTTGGCATTGTCTTCCATCTTCATCAAACGAACCCCTAAGGTTGCCCGTCCGGTTTGCGAGACTGTCGCAACATTGAAACGAATGATTACACCACGATTGGTGATCAGTAAAATATCTTCTTCTCCGTTTACCGTCGTCAGACCAGCCAGTGGACCATTTTTCGTCGTGATATTGGCAGTCTTGATCCCTTTGCCTCCCCGACCTTTGATTGGGTATTGATCGCCGCCGGTTCGTTTGCCATAGCCGTTTTCGGTAATGACCAGTACTTCCCGATCAGGAGTAATAACAGCTGCACCAACGACATAATCCTCTTCACGTAAACGAATTCCGCGAACACCTGCTGCAGTCCGTCCCATATCTCGGACGGCTTCTTCCTTGAAGGTAACGGAATAACCGTTATGCGTACCAATGATGATGACATTTTCACCATTTGTTTCCAAGACGTTGACTAACTCATCGCCTTCCTTCAACCCGATAGCAATCAGTCCATTGCTGCGAATATTGGCAAATGCCGTTACTGAAGTCCGCTTAACTACACCCAATAGTGTCGTAAAGAAGAGATAGCGACCATCTTTTGGTGAACCGTCAACGGAAATAATCGTTTGGATCTTTTCACTGGAGTCGATTCCCAATAGATTGATTACTGGGATTCCTTTAGCTGTCCGACCATATTCTGGAATTTCATAGCCCTTCGCCCGATAAACTTTTCCTTTATTGGTAAAGAATAACAACGTATCATGGGTGGAACAAGAAACCAGCGTCTTCACAAAGTCTTCATCGTGAATGCCCATCCCCTGAATTCCGCGGCCGCCACGGCGTTGCGCCCGAAATTCACTTTTTGCCAAACGTTTGATGTAGCCGTTGTTGGTCAAGGTAATCACGATTTCTTCTTCTTCGATCAAGTCCTCGTCTTCCAAACTCAACACTTCACCTACCAACAATTCCGTCCGGCGTTTATCTCCGAAACGGTTGGCAATTTCACCTAATTCTGTTCGGATGATTTCAGAAACCCGCTCTGGATTTGCTAAAATTTCCTTCAAATCAGCAATTAAAGTCAGTAAATCTTGGTATTCATTTTCGATTTTTTCCCGTTCCAAACCGGTCAATCGGCGTAAACGCATGTCTAAAATCGCTTGCGCTTGTCGATCTGACAGCTTGAAGCGGTCCATCATCGTGGTTTTGGCCACATCATCTGATTTTGATCCGCGAATAATCGCAATAATTTCATCAATGTGATCCAAAGCAATCCGCAAACCTTCTAAAATATGCGCTCTGGCTTCAGCTTTATTTTTGTCAAATTCTGTCCGACGAGTCACAACTTCCCGTTGGTGTTCGACATAATTTTCCAAGATTTGTTTTAAGCTGAGAATCTTTGGCACACCTTTTTCGATGGCCAACATATTGAAGCCAAAAGAGGTTTGCAATGACGTCATTTTATATAAATTATTCAAAATAACCGAAGAACTGACATCCCGCCGAACGTCAATGACGATCCGCATGCCTTCCCGAGAAGATTCGTCCCGTAGATCCGTGATTCCTTCGATCCGTTTGTCGCGATGAAGTTCTGAGATTCGTTCAATCAGCTTGGCTTTGTTGACCATGTAAGGCAGTTCTGTCACCAAAATTCGTTCTTTTCCGTTAGGCATCTCGGTGATTTCTACCCGACCGCGGATCGTGATTGATCCTTTTCCAGTTTCATAGGCCCGACGAATGCCGGATTTTCCCATGACAAGACCCCCTGTTGGAAAATCTGGTCCTGGTAAAACTTCCATCAATTCGCTGTTGGTCACTTCTGGGTTTTCCATCAACAAATCAATCGCTGCAATGACTTCATTCAAGTTATGTGGAGGAATGTTGGTCGCCATCCCTACTGCGATCCCGGTAGTTCCATTTACCAGCAAGTTAGGAAAACGTGCCGGTAAAACTTCTGGTTCTCTTTCGGTATCATCATAGTTGCTGATAAAGCCTACAGTATTTTTATTGATATCCCGCAACATCTCTAACGCTAATTTGCTCATGCGGGCTTCCGTATACCGCATCGCCGCAGCACCGTCACCATCGACAGAGCCGAAATTTCCGTGGCCGTCTACTAGCATGTAACGGTAACTAAAGGGTTGTGCCATCCGCACCATTGATTCATAGATGGCACTGTCGCCGTGGGGATGGTATTTCCCCATAACATCTCCGACAATCCGGGCTGATTTTTTATGGGGTTTATCCGGTGTTACACCTAATTCGTTCATCCCGTAAAGGATTCGCCGATGGACTGGTTTTAAGCCGTCGCGGACATCTGGAAGGGCCCGAGCAACAATTACACTCATGGCATAGTCGATGAAGGACTCTTTCATTTCGCTGGTTAAATTTACATCATGGATATTTTTCTTTGCTTCGCTCACGATTTTCCTCCTTATTTATGTCAAGGTAAGAAATTTCTTTTAAATTTCCACCGATTTTCATGCCGTCTATCATTCCACAAAATACTTACACAAGTGGAGCTGACATCCTTCATCTAGATATCAAGATTTTTCACGTAATGGGCATTTTCTTCGATAAACGCACGGCGAGGTTCTACCCGGTCTCCCATTAACATTTCAAAGATTTGATCGGCTTCGATAGCATCATCCACGCTGACTCTCAGCATCAAGCGATTATCAGGGTCCATTGTGGTTTCCCATAATTGGTGGTCGTCCATTTCTCCTAGACCTTTGTACCGTTGTACGTTAGGTTTTGGTGTTGCCGGCAAGGATTGAATCACTTCCTGCAACTCTTCTTCTGCACGTTTTCCAGGTTGAACGTAGGTGATATTTTTTCCTTGTTTTACGCCATACAATGGTGGTTGGGCGATATAAACGTACCCTGCTTCCACGATTGGACGCATGTAACGATAGAACAACGTCAATAGCAAGGTCCGGATATGGGCGCCATCGACATCGGCATCCGTCATAATCACTAATTTGTGGTAACGGGCTTTGGAGACATCAAAATCGGAACCAAAGCCGGTTCCCATTGCTGTGAAAAGAGAACGGATTTCTTCATTGGCTAAAATTTTATCCATCGTTGCTTTTTCAACATTTAAGATTTTTCCGCGGATTGGTAAAATCGCTTGGAATTCCCGATTTCGTCCTTGTTTTGCAGAACCACCGGCGGAATCTCCTTCGACGATGAACAATTCGCATTTTTCCGGATCGTTGCTGGAACAGTCTGCCAGTTTTCCAGGGAGATTGCTGATTTCAAGCGCACCTTTTCGTCGGGTCACTTCCCGTGCTCGTTTGGCAGCTAGTCGGGCTTTGGAAGCCAGCATCCCTTTTTCAACGACTTGACGACCAATCGTCGGATTTTCCATCAAGAATTTAGTAAAATGCTCTGAAAACAAACGATCGGTAACCGTCCGGACTTCTGAGTTGCCTAATTTGGTTTTGGTCTGACCTTCAAACTGAGGATCAGGGTGTTTGATGGAAACCACGGCAGTCATGCCTTCGCGGACATCTTCTCCCGTCAGATTTTCATCATTTTCCTTCATCAGCTTTTGTTTGCGGGCATAATCATTAATGACCCGTGTCAGCGCTGTTTTAAAGCCGAACTCATGGGTTCCGCCTTCGTAGGTATGGATATTGTTGGCAAAGCTCAACAGGTTCGTGTGGTAGCTGTCTGTGTATTGTAGCGACACTTCAACCGTAATGTCTTGCTGTTCCCCTTCAACATAGATCGGTTCAGGAAACAATACATTCTTGTTGGCATTCAAATGTTCCACGTAGCTCTTGATTCCGCCATCAAAATGGTATTCTTTCAATACCGGTTCCCCACGACGGTCTTCAATAGAGATATGCAAGCCACGATTCAAGAAAGCTAATTCACGAATCCGAGTAGCTAGTTTGTCAAAATCAAATTCAACGGTTTCTGTAAAAATTTCCGGATCCGGAACAAAATGGACCGCCGTTCCGTGTTGATCGGTTTCTCCGATGATTTTCAAATCATCTACGACAGCACCCCGATGGTATTCTTGGAAATAAATCTTGCCGTCTTTAAACACTTTGACATCTAGTGTTGTCGACAAGGCGTTGACAACGGAGGAACCTACCCCGTGCAGCCCACCGGAAACTTTATAGCCGCCACCGCCGAATTTTCCGCCGGCATGTAGAATCGTAAAGACAGTTTCCACTGCGGGACGTCCCGTCTTGGCTTGGATGCCGACAGGAATTCCCCGGCCATCATCAACAACGGTGACGCTGTTGTCTTCTTCCACAACGACTTGAATCTTCGTCGCAAAACCTGCCAGCGCTTCATCGATGGAGTTATCGACGATTTCCCAAACAAGGTGGTGCAATCCTTCAGAGCTAGTCGAACCGATATACATACCGGGACGTTTCCGAACGGCTTCCAGTCCTTCCAACACTTGGATCTGACTGGCATCATATTCTTTGGCGCGTTCGACTAAACTTTTTTCTTCTTCTGTCATCTAGTTTTCTTCTCCTTTTAATTCGCCTTGCTGAACGTAAAAAATTTCCGGTTCAACAGTCATTTTATTTTTCACATGTTCCAACGTCGTGGTAGTCAAGAAGGTCTGGACTTTGCCTTCAATGGTTTCTAAGAGATGGAGCTGCCGTGTGTCATCCAATTCACTCATGACATCGTCCAATAAAAGAATTGGATATTCGCCGGTCTCCTCCTTCATCAAATCGATTTCTGCCAGTTTGACGCTCAAGGCTGTCGTTCGCTGTTGTCCTTGAGAGCCATAGGTTTGGACGTCTTTGCCATTGATTGCAAAATGCAGATCATCTCGATGAGGACCTGCCAACGTAGATAAACGCAGCCGTTCTTTTTCTCGGCTTTTTTTCAACTCTTGGGTAAAAGCTGCTTGGATTTCTTCCAAATTTGAAGAGTGAAATGGAATACTTGAAACATAATCGATCGTCAGAGTCTCTTTTTCATGGCTGATTTTATGATGCAGCTCATTTGCCCAGTACTCTAAACGTTTGACAAATTTTGCTCGTCCTAAAAGCACCTTGCTGCCAAATGCCACCAGCTGCTCGGATAAGATATCCAGATACAGAGGATCGGCTTTGTTCAGCATTTGTTTTAGGTATTGATTCCGCTGCTTCAGTACATGCTGGTACTGGACCAGATCGTAGAGATAGATAGGATCAATCTGCCCGATTTCCATGTCCAAAAATTTTCGCCGCACCTGCGGACTGCCCTTGACCAACGACAGATCCTCCGGCGCAAACAAAATCACGTTCATCTGCCCCACATAACTGCTGAGCTTTTTTTGTTCCATGTGATTAACTTTCGTTTTCCGACCTTTTTTCGAAAGTGTGATCTCTAATGGAATCTTGCTGGTATTTTTTGTCACCGTTCCTTGAATATGCGCAAATTCATTGCCCCATTGGATTAATTCCTGCTCATTATTCGTCCGATGACTGCGGGTCATGGCCAATACATAGATACTTTCCAATAAATTGGTTTTTCCCTGTGCGTTTTCTCCCAAAAAAAGAGTGAGATTTTTGGAAAAAGAAAGAGAGAGTTCTGAGTAATTTCGGTAATTTTTTAAATGGAGATCAGTCAGCCTCATGGGGTTGTTCCTTTTTAGTCATAAAAAAAGTACCTGCATCAGGTATCTCGATCATCATACCGGCATAAAGTTTTCGACCGCGGCGATTTTCCGGCTCTCCGTCAACAAATACGGTATTTTCTGCCAGATACCATTTTGCTTGTCCGCCACTGCTGATGACACTGACTTCTTTGAGCACCTGCCCCAATGTCATATAATCTGTTTCCAAAAAGATTTTCTCTTTCATTTTCATCCCTCAATTCTATGGCAGACATATGGCTTTATTATACCTTTTTTTAGGGGGAAAAACAAATTTATCTTGTTTATTTTCTTTCTAAGAAGTTTTGTTCCAAATCGAGTTTTTTTAACAAAAATAAATAAACGGGCTCAAAATCGATTTTAAGCCCGTTTTCTGTGATTGATTCTATTCTGTAAAATTTCTGAGGATTTTCACTTTCTAAACATCTCTTAGTTGGTGCGAACCGGAGTAATCAGTTGGATAAAGGCTGCTTCGCCTTCCGTTGGTTCCAAAGTGAAAGGACGGATTGCAGAGATGAACTTGACGGTGATACTCATATCGCCAAATGCCCGCAATGCAGCTTTCATGTAATCTGGATTGAAGGAAATATCCAATGGTTCGCCGGTTACTTTTTCGTAATTCAGCGCTTCTTCTACTTTCCCGATTTCTGGTGAATTTCCGTAAAGAGTTACTGCATCGTTGCGGATAGACAAACGAACAATATTGTTGCGGCCTTCATGAGACAGCAATGACGCCCGTTCGATAGCAGCCAATAGTTTTGGCACGGAAAATTCGATTTCGGTATTGAAGCTGGCTGGAATCAAACGATTGGTATCAGGATAATTGCCTTCTAACAAGCGAGAATAAAACAGCATATTTTCGGTTTTGAACAGAACTTGGTTTTCCATAATGCTGATTTCCACAATTTCTTCTTCATCGCTCAATGAACGGGATAATTCGATCAGGCTCTTGCCAGGGATCACGATATTGAAATCACTGGCTGCCTGCTCGATAGGAATCACTCGTTGGCTTAAACGATGAGAGTCTGTCGCAACAGCTAATAATTTTTGATTGTCTAAAACAAAATGGACCCCAGTCAAAATGGGACGACTTTCGTGTTGAGACACTGCAAAAACCGTTTCATTGATCAGTTGGTTCAAGACATGTACCGGAATCTTCATTTGATTTTGACTTTCGACAACTGGCAAATGTGGATAACTGTCGGCATCCAAACCGTTGACGGTAAAGTTGGCTTTTCCAGAGTTGATGGCAACGAGATTATTTTCTAACACTTCCATCGAAAAGGTGTCTTCTGGTAATCGTCTGATGATTTCGCTAAAGAAACGTGCCTGTAATACAACAGCTCCCGTTTCCTCGATCTGCATTTGGGCTTTTTCATTTTCCACTGATAAAAAGGTTTCAATCGAGATATCGGCATTGCTGCCGGTCAAGGTCAATCCTTCACTGGTTAACACGATTTTTACGCCTGTCAAAATGGGGATCGTAGTTTTAGAAGAAATTGCCCGTTGAACAGTTTGTAATTCTTGTATAAATGACGCACGATTTAGGGTGACTTTCATAGATGACTCTCCTTGCTCATTTTAGTGTATTAAATTTTCTAAAAGAAAATTTAAGTTTATTTTCGCACCGTATATCATTCCACTAGAATACTTGGAAAAGTGGAACTGACATCCTTATTCGGTTTATTGTATTAACTTTTTTTGTTAGGTCTATTTCGTTGGATTATCTAGAAAAACAGGCATGGATTTTGGTTCGGTTTATTGTCTGGATTTTTCTTGTTTGTTCGGTGGTGCTTTATCTATTAATAGATAATTAAAGATAATAGTAGTAGTAGGGCTGTTTAAACAGTGGATAACTCAGAAAAAGTGCGGACAGTCCAGTTTTCCCCATGTGTATAACGTGTGGATAACTTTTGGGATTCTGCCGCTTTTATCCACATGCTAATGAATCAGCAGATTTTTGATTTCGCCGATTTCGGTCTTTATGGTTTCATCGCTGGCAACTAATTTTTCGATTTTTTCGTGGGCATGGATGACAGTGGTGTGATCCTTTCCACCAAATTCTGCGCCGATTTTCGGCAAGGAATGGTCCGTCAGCTCCCGAGAGAGATACATGGCGATTTGTCGGGGAACAACAATAGTTTTGACCCGTTTTTTCCCTTTTAAATCTTTTAATTGGATATGATAATATTTTGCCACTTCTTCTTGAATTTGCAAAATAGAAACCTGTGCCAAGCCATGATTGGACTTCAATGCTTTTAGGGCTTCTGCCGCCAAACTGGTGGTGATATCGGAATTATTCATGGTAGCAAAGGCCTGCACTCGGACCAACGCCCCTTCTAATTCACGAATGTTGGAATCGATTTGCCCGGCGATGTAACTCAACGTATCATCGGGAATTTCCAACCGTTCTGCTTCGGCTTTTTTCCGCAAAATAGCGATTCGAGTTTCCAAATCCGGTGGTGTGATGTCTACTGACAACCCCCACGCAAAGCGGGAAACCAATCGTTCCGGCAAGGTTGGGATTTCATGAGGCAACCGGTCACTGGTCAGGACGATCTGTTTATTGTTTTTGTACAATTCTTCAAATGTATAGAAGAACTCCTCCTGAGTGCCTTCTTTGCTGACTAAAAACTGGATATCATCCACTAAAAGTAAATCGACACTGCGGTATTCGTTGCGAAAATCCTCCATTTTATTCTTTTGAATGGAGTTGATGAAGTCATTCGTGAAATTTTCACTGCTGACATATTTGATTTTTGCATCGGGGCGGTTTAGCAGCATTTGATGTCCGATGGCATGCATCAAATGGGTTTTTCCTAGACCAACGCCGCCATAAAAAAAGAGCGGATTATAGATCGAACCGGGTTCTTCCGCTACCACTAAAGCTGCTGCATGAGCCATCTGATTGCCTTTCCCGATAACAAATGTGTCAAAGGTGTACTTGGGATTGAGCATGGCATTTGGTTTGCTGACTTCTTTTGGTTCTTCGGTTTTTTTCACCGGGGTTAGCTGTTGGGCCTCTTCCGGGGTTACAAAGGTAGGAATAATTTCTTTGCCGTACAGCATAAAACTTGTTTCCACGATTTTTGACGCCAAATTTTTCTTCCAATATGTCTTGTGGACATCTGTAGGGACTTCAATCACCAATTGATTGTTTTCAAAAGAAATCGGTTTGACCGTCTCGATCCACACTTCATAGCTTTGTGGATTGAGTTCCTTTCGAAAGGTGTTTTGAAGTTCCTCCCATATGCTTTTAAGAGATGACATAGAATGTCCTCCTAGGTTCAATTTAGAATACTAGTACTAATTTAGCATGGATTAGCAAAGTTTTCCACAGATTAACGAAAAAAAAAGCCAAAGGCAGAAAAAAAGTTTTTTATCTTTTCCACAGCTGTGCATAAAAAAATAAAAGTTATCCACGGAAGGCAATAAAGTTATCCACACAAAAAAAGTTTTTGGGGATTCTTTGCTATTGTCCAAAAGTAATCCACAAGCGAATGTGAATTATAAAGCCCGATATTAGGCGTTTTCTAGCAAGTTGTCCACAGTGTAATAAAAAAATGTTGAAAACTTATTTAGGGCTGTGTAATTGTTGAAAACTTCCGGAAAAATCCTGAAAAGCTGTTGACATCTTTGAAAGGCATCCACAAATTTTCCCAAGCTGGCAGTAAAAATGTGGATAATTTCTTTGGTTGTCCGACGGAAGAATTCACGTTTTCTTATTGACAAAATAGATAAGTTCTCGTTATACTATCAAAGTATGTCTAGTATCTAGATAGATCATCTTGATGGAGGTGGAAGTAATGAAAAGAACTTACCAACCAAATAAACGTAAACGTCAAAAAGTTCATGGATTCCGAAAACGTATGAGTACTAAAAACGGTCGTCGTGTTTTAGCAAGCCGTCGTCGTAAAGGAAGAAAAGTTCTTGCAGCGTAAACCACTGAAACCACAGTGGTTTTTTTTATGCCCTTTTTTCCTTTAAAAGGATGAAGTAAGCGGCGCAGATATGGTATTATTGTTGAGTGGGTAAATGAGAGAGAAATGAAGGAAGCGAAATGAGAAAGTCCTATCGAGTAAAAAAGGAAAGTGATTTTCAAACAGTTTTTCAAAACGGCGCATCTTTTGCCAATCGCAAGTTTGTGGTCTATCGCTTGGATAAGCCTGAACAAGCGCATTTTCGCGTGGGGCTTTCGGTAGGAAAAAAAATCGGCAATGCCGTGACACGAAATGCCGTGAAACGAAAAATTCGCGCTTGCCTGTATGACATGCGGGAAAAAATAGTGCCTGAGATTGATTTCATCGTCATTGCTCGACCAGCGATCAGCGAGCTGGATAGCAAGGAAGTCTATACAAATCTGGAACATGTCTTGAAACTCGCAAAAATTTTAAAAACTAAATAAAGAAGTAAAGGGGAATTTGTTTCGTGAAGAGAAAACAGCTTATCTTATTAGCAAGTCTGCTAGGACTGGTTCTTTTCCTATCCGCCTGCGGAACGGGAAATGTCAGTGCAGAAAGTACGGGAGTTTGGGATCGCTACATTGTTTATACTTTTGCCCAAGCGATTAAAGGCTTATCTTTTGGGAATGCCGGAATCGGGATCATCTTATTCACCTTGATCATCCGAATCATTTTATTACCATTGATGCATTTTCAAACGAAGAGCATGCGCAAGACGCAAGAATTGCAACCCAAATTAAAAGCGCTGCAAAAACAATATGCGTCAAAAGATGTTGAGACTCAAAATAAGTTAAAGGAAGAAACACAACGGCTGTATGCGGAAAACAATGTTAATCCTTATGCCGGGTGTCTGCCATTGCTGGTTCAAATGCCAATCTTGATGGCGTTGTGGCAATCGATTCAACGGGTACCGGAATTGCGTCAAGGCCATTTCTTATGGTTGAACCTTGGGGAATCTGATCCAACGTTTATCTTGCCGATTCTGGCAGCGATCTTTACCTTTGCAAGTACTTACTTGTCCAGCATGAGCCAAATCGATGCGAACCCAAGCATGAAAATCATGAACTTTGTGATGCCGGTCATGATCTTGGTAATGGGTGTCAATTTAGCCAGCGGGTTGTCCTTGTACTGGGTAGTGTCCAACGCCTTCCAAGTCGTTCAAACACTTTTGATTAACAACCCATTCAAGATCCGCAAAGAACGGGAAGAAGAAGCTCGTAAAATTCGTGAACGGGAACGGGCGTTGCAAAAAGCGATGACACCGAAGAAAAAACGTAAAAAATAGTAAGGGAGGTCAAACAGATGCCGATCTATGAAGGGACAACTGTGGAAGAAGCAATCCAAAAAGGGTTAGCCGCATTAGGACTTACGCAAGAAGAAGCATCCATCGAGGTTTTAGAAGAAGGAAAAAAAGGATTTTTGGGAATGGGCAAAAAAGATGCCCGTGTTTCCCTCGAACCAACCGTCAGTGAAGAAATCAGCGAGGCTGTTGTGGATACCGTGACAGCCGTTGCAAGAGAAGAAGCACCGATTGCTCCAGCTCCTGTCTCTGAAGCCGAGGTAAGTGAACTTGGCGATGAAGCTGCTTTGACAGAATTGGCGCTTTATCTGACCAATATCACCAAAGAACTGCAAGCACCGGCGTTAGTCAAAATGGAGCGAGCAGACGGATTGATCATTTTCCATCTAGAAACGCAAAAACAAGGGATTCTGATTGGAAAACATGGCAAGATGCTAAATGCTTTACAATATTTGGCACAGGTTTTCATCCATCGTATTGCTGAAAATAAACTTTCAGTAGTAGTCAATGTAGGGGATTACCGTCAAAAGCGGCAAGCAATTTTGCAACGGTTGGCTGAACGGACAGCAGACAAGGTCAAACGAACCGGACGTCCTGTTTTCCTCGAACCGATGCCGGCTTTTGAACGCAAGCAAATCCATTCTGTTTTGAGTCATGACGATCAAGTCAAGACCCATTCAGAAGGGGATGAACCTTACCGGTACCTCGTTGTCGAGCCCGTAAAAAAACATTACTAAAAAGGACGTATCCCTTTTTAAAAAGCGATTGACAACGTTTACGAAACCAAGTATATTTTACTAGAAATCATTCTTATCAAAGTGAAAGACGTTGCGTTTGTCATTTTGATCAAAAACAAGCCGAGTTTCTCCTGTTTGATGGAGGAACCCGGCTTGTTTTGATTTTGAGGTAAAAGAAACAATTTCTTTGTAAACGGTTCTTTTTTTGTCAGTATAGCATCGAAATCTGCAAAAGGAAAAAGGTATCTTTATCACACGCTAAGGGAATTTTTTCATCCATAGAAGGGTGGAATAAAAAAAGTAAAACTGTAAGCGAAATCACGGTTTTAATCGGTTGACATCAGAAAAAAATAGGCTTATTATAGCAAAGCGAAATTCACTAATAGTGTTAGTGATTAATAGTGTTAGTGATTAATAGTGTTAATTAATCGTGAAGGAGGAAAATCATGTCCTACGCTGAGGAAGCGCAACGAAAATTAGAGCAGTTGATGGTGCGAAACCGTCATGGTGCATTCAGTGAGATGGAAAAAAGCAATCGTGGTGAAACGGTTGTGATCAAGTATCTTGGTCATGAAAATCGGGCCGTCAGTCCTAAACATTTGGCTGGTGCGTTAAATGTTTCTAGCGCAAGAATCGCCGCTTTATTGGGAAGCCTTGAGAAAAAAGGGAAGATCCAGCGCACAATGGACCCGGATGATCGTCGCCGAATCCAAGTGACGCTAACCAAATCAGGCGAGGAAGCCGCTGAAGCTGAAAAGAAAAAAATGCAAGAAAAAATCGTTTGTGTCTTTCAAAAAATGGGAAAAGACGATACCGAGAAATTTCTCGAATTGATCGTGAAATTTATGAAATACTCCCACGAAATGCACAATGAAACAGAAAGAGGAAGTGACACCTAAATGAAGATCTTTAAACATCTTGGCAAATACTGGTATGCCATTCTCGCCGTGCTTGTCCTGTTAATCGTGCAGGCAAACAGTGATTTGAATTTACCAAATCTAACCTCTGATATCGTTGATGTCGGTATTCAACAAGGAGGGATCGAAACAGCGACACCGAAAAAAATCCGCAAAGAATCCCTTCAAGCAGTCGAAATGTTTATGACTGCTGCGGAAAAGAAAACAATTGAAGAAAACTACAAACTTTCAAAAGACGGAAAAATTTATACCTTGGATCTTCAAGACGGGGTAACGAAAGAAAAACTTTCTAAAATTTTTGAACTGCCGATGATGATGTTGGCTGCTTCCCAAACAAAAGGGGAAGAAAGTACAGAAGCAAAGGCAATCATTGAGGCGTATACCAAACTCAGTGAACAAGGAACAGAAGCAGAAAAATTAGGAGAAGAAGCAAAAACTCTCGGTGAACAAGCGAAAACTGCCGGAGAAGAAGCTCAAAAACTTGGAACCGAGGCTGCCAGCGCAACCGACCCGCAAGTGGCCGCACAAACTGCTGCTGAGGCACAGGCAAAAAGTCAAGAAGCACAAGATTTAGCCGCGCAAGCCCAAGAAAAAGGTACACAGGCACAAGAAGTCGCAGAAGAAGCGAAAACAGCTGCTGATGCAATGCCGGACAAAGTCATTGCTGCTCGAAAAGCAACACAAAAAGCCATGGGGGATCTTGGAGAAGATTCCATGAAAACCGTTGGGATCCAATTCGTTCTGGCAGAATACAAAGCCTTGAAGATGGACACCCAACAAATCCAAACCAATTACATGATCAAAACCGGTGGTAAAATGGTCGGTTTGACTTTCTTATCTGCGGCAGCCGCAGTAATTGTTGGATGGATTGCTTCTATGGTAGCCGCATCTGTCGGTAGAAATTTACGGGTCGCACAATACGAACGGACGTTGCAATTTTCCAATAATGAAATGGAAAAATTCTCGCCTGCTTCCTTGATTACCCGAAACACCAATGATATCCAACAAATCCAGATGGGGATTGTGATGATTATCCGGATGGTTTTATATGCACCAATCTTAGGAATCGGCGGTGTGTATCAAGTAGCCAAAACGGGAACCGGCATGGGCTGGATCGTTGGCGTTGCAGTGGGGGCAGTTTTATTTTTAGTCGTGACTTTGTTAGCCTTCACCATGCCGAAATTCAAAGCCCTGCAAAATTTAGTGGACCGAGTGAACTTGGTTTCACGGGAAATTTTGACCGGACTTTCTGTTATCCGCGCCTTTTCACGGGAAAAATTTGAAGAAAAACGGTTTGACAATGCCAATACAGATTTGATGAAGACCCAATTGTTTGTCAACCGGGCAATGTCAATCATGATGCCAGTCATGATGTTATTGATGAATGGTATCTCTGTATTGATCGTTTGGGTCGGTGGTCACAACATGAACGATGGTCAACTGCAAGTCGGTGATATGATGGCCTTCATTACCTATACAATGTTAATTGTCATGGCCTTTATGATGCTTTCAATGGTCTCAATCATTTTGCCTCGTGCCAATGTTGCTGCTGGACGGGTGGATGAAGTATTGAAAACTGAACCTAGCATTACAGACAAACCAACTGTGAAAGACAATGACGTTGAGTTTAAGGGAGAAGTGAAATTTGAAGGCGTTGAATTCCGTTATAGCGATGCGGACGAAGATGTGCTTCATCATATCAATTTCACCGCTAAACCGGGAGAAACTACCGCAATCATCGGATCTACTGGTTCAGGAAAATCAACAGTCATCAACTTGATTCCTCGTTTATTCGATGTGACAGGTGGACGAATCACCATCGATGGAATCGACATTCGCGACTTATCCTTGCATAAATTGCATGAACTGATTGGGTTTGTCCCACAAAAAGGAATCTTATTTTCTGGGGATATCGAATCCAATATCAAATTTGGTGATGCAGAAATCTCTGATGAACAAATGAAAAAAGCGGCGGAAATTGCCCAAGCAACAGAGTTTATCAATGGCAACGAAACCGGCTATGAACGTGCTATTTCACAAGGTGGTTCAAATGTTTCCGGTGGACAGAAACAACGGCTTTCCATTGCACGGGCATTAGCGAAGAATCCAAAAATCTTGATTTTTGATGATTCCTTCTCTGCTTTGGATAATAAAACCGACGTGGCACTGCGAAAAGCTTTGTCTGAAAATATTCACGGAGCAACACAAATCATTGTTGCACAAAAGATTTCAACGATTCTTCATGCTGACAATATTATCGTGTTGGAAGAAGGACGTGCAGTCGCACAAGGAACCCACGAAGAACTGATCAAAACATCCCATGTCTATCAAGAAATCGCTCAATCACAATTGAGCAATTCAGAATTAGGCATAGAAGAAGCTGAATAGGGAGGAGCGAAAACAATGAGTGAAAAAACAAACAATCGCCCTCGCGGCGGCGGTTTCGGCGGTCCTGGCGGTCATATGGGCGGCGGGCAAAAAGCCAAAGACTTCAAAGGAACATTGAAAAAATTAGTGTCGTATATCGGCGCTTATAAAATCGCGGTCTTTTTCGTTATCGTCTTTGCGATCGCGTCAACGATCTTCAATATTTGGGGACCGAAAATTTTATCCCGGGCAATTACTGAATTGTTCAACGGATTGCTTGAAAAATATCAAGGAACCGGCGGCATTGATTTTGAAAAAATCGGTGGCATTCTGTTATTTATGCTAGGTTTGTATCTTGTTGCATCACTTTTTGGGATTATTCAAGGATGGATTATGTCCACCGTTTCCCAAAAAATTACGTACCGGATGCGGAAAGAAATTTCAGAAAAAATCAATCGGATGCCAATGAATTATTTCGAAAGCCGGACGGTGGGAGATGTCCTGTCACGGATCACCAATGACGTAGATACACTGGGACAAAGCTTGAATCAATCCATCACCCAACTGATTACTTCTGTCTTTACTGTGATTGGAGTTATCGTAATGATGTTGTCGATCTCAGTACCGATGACAGGGATTGCTGTATTGATTGTACCTCTTTCGATTCTGTTAATTGCGTTTGTTGTCAAGAGATCACAAAAGCATTTCCAAACCCAACAAGAATACTTAGGTGTTATTAATGGGCAGGTGGAAGAAACAATCGGCGGACACAATATCGTCCGTTTATTCAATGATGAAGAAAATGCGCTGCAAGATTTTAAAGCGCAAAATGATGTTTTGTTCAAATCGGCATGGAAATCCCAATTTCTGTCTGGTTTGATGCAGCCAATCATGAACTTTGTCGGTAATTTAGGTTACGTGGCAGTAGCGATTATCGGTGGAGTCTTGGCTTACAATGGCACGATCACAGTCGGAGATATCCAAGCCTTTATCCAATATGTGCGGAATTTGACACAACCAATCGCACAATTGGCACAAGTTTCTAATATGCTGCAATCCATGGCAGCAGCAGCAGAACGGGTCTTTGAATTCTTGGAAGAAGAGGAAGAAGATCAAACGGTTGAAAACCCAGTGAAGATCGGGAAAGCCAAAGGAATGGTAGATTTCGATCACGTTCATTTCGGCTATACACCGGATAAAATCATCATCAATGACTTTACTTCCCATGTGGACCCAGGACAAACCGTTGCAATCGTTGGTCCGACAGGTGCCGGAAAAACAACGATGGTGAAACTGTTGATGCGTTTTTATGACGTGAATTCTGGTGCAATCGAAATTGATGGTCATGATATCCGCAAATTTAACCGTGCTGACTTACGGGAAAATATCGGAATGGTCTTGCAGGACACTTGGTTGTTCAAAGGAACAATCATGGATAATCTGCGGTATGGTCGTTTGGATGCGACGGATGAAGAAGTTTACGCGGCGGCAAAAGCAGCCCATGTGGATCACTTTATCAAGACGTTACCTGGTGGCTATAACATGGTGTTGAACGAAGAATCCTCCAACATCTCTCAAGGACAAAAACAATTGCTGACCATCGCCCGGGCGATTTTGGCAGACAAACCCATTTTGATTTTGGATGAAGCAACATCTTCTGTTGATACCCGTACGGAAGAATTGATCCAAGCGGCAATGAACAACCTGATGCAAGGAAGAACCTCCTTTGTCATCGCTCACCGGTTGTCCACCATCAAAGATGCCGATAAGATTCTCTACATGCAAGACGGAGATATCAAAGAACAAGGAACCCACGAAGAATTGCTCGAAAAAGGCGGCTACTATGCTTCCCTTTACAATTCACAATTTGAAACTGTAGCAGCAGTCTGATAAAAAGGACATTGAGTTTTCTCAATGTCCTTTTTATGCCCTCAGCTATTTGGTAATTTGTTATTTTAATAAAATCATAACAAACGAAAAAATTTTTTTAACGGCTTTTCTCCTTGTTAGAGTAGTATTTTTATTCAAAAAATCCCAAGGAGAAATGAAAATTTAAAAAATTTACGGTTGACAAAGAAAAAGTTGGGTCCTATGATACTGGTATAGTAATTATTGAAAACGACAATGACCAAAACGAAGTAGGGATAAAGCCAATGTTTCAGAGAACTAGTGGGGCTGCGAACTAGCACATGCTTTAAAACGAAGTACATTTTGCGAGTCTATGGCAAAAATGCCACGCGACAGCGTTATATGTTTGAGGTATGCATGTGCATACGAATTTGGGTGGTACCACGTAGAATCGTCCCTTAGCTGAAAACAGCTAAGGGATTTTTTTTATTTTCCGGTAATCACCACAATCACTACTTGTCAGTTAGCAGGTTTCTGCTTTCAAAAAAAAGATGGAGGTCAATAAAATGAATATTATTGATGAATTAACATGGCGTGATGCCATCAATCAACAAACCAATGAAGAAGGTCTTCGCAAGCTCGTTAACGAAAAGAGCATTTCACTTTATTGTGGTGTTGATCCAACAGGCGATTCCATGCATATCGGGCATTTGATCCCGTTCATGATGATGAAAAGATTTCAATTGGCGGGCCACCATCCGTATATTTTGATTGGTGGAGGAACCGGAACGATTGGCGATCCCAGCGGACGAAAGACCGAACGGGTGTTGCAAACCATGGAACAAGTCCAACACAATGTTGATGCACTGACTGCTCAAATGCGCAAATTATTTGGGAAAGATGCGACAATCAGCTTCGTTAACAATTACGATTGGTTGTCAAAAATCTCCTTGTTGGAATTTTTACGAGATTACGGAAAAAGCTTCAACGTCAATACGATGTTGGCAAAAGATATCGTTGCCAGCCGGTTAGAAGTCGGTATTTCCTTTACAGAATTTACTTACCAAATCCTGCAATCCATCGACTTTTTACATTTGCATAAGACCTTTGACGTCCAACTGCAAATCGGTGGCGCAGATCAATGGGGGAATATTACCGCCGGCTTGGACTTGATTCGAAAAATCGAAGGCCCAGAAGCAGAAGCTTTTGGATTGACGATTCCATTAATGTTAAAAGCAGACGGCACAAAATTCGGCAAAACTGCCGGCGGTGCGGTTTGGCTGGATGCCAACAAGACATCACCTTTTGAATTTTACCAATTCTGGTTGAACCAAGATGACCGGGATGTTGTGAAATACTTGAAATTCTTTACCTTCCTGTCTCAAGAAGAAATCAATGAGTTAGCGAAAAAAGTCGAAACTGCCCCTGAAAAACGGGAAGCACAACGACGTTTGGCAGAAGAAGTCACTCGTTTTGTCCATAGTGAAGAAGACTTGCAAGAAGCTCAAAAAATCACGAAAGCTTTGTTCTCAGGGGATATCAAAGAGTTGAATGCGCAAGAAATCGCGCAAGGTTTTGGCAAAATGCCAAAAGTTGACATCTCCAGCACACCAGAAAACATCGTGGAGCTTTTAGTCGCTACGAAGATCGAACCATCGAAACGTCAAGCACGAGAAGATGTTTCAAACGGAGCTATTAGTATTAACGGCGATCGTATTGCCGATTTAGATTTTGTCATCGATCCATCAGAACACTTTGATGGAAAGTTTGTGGTCATCCGTAAAGGAAAGAAAAACTACTTTTTGGCCGAAGTAGTGGATTAGAATTTAGTAATTTTTTCCCATGAGAAACTGGGAGAGAATGAAAGAATTCCCATATAGGAACCCATCCTAAAAAAAGAGCGGCGATCGTCGTTAATACAAACTTGGGAGGAAATTTGCATCTGCAAATTTCCTCCCTTTTTAATTTTTCATAATTGTAGGTACAATTGAGAAAATAGCTTAAAATTAAAATATAATGAGATTAATGTTCGGATTTTGGTTTACAGTCCTCCATAACAGGTGTAATCTAGGCAACGACAAAATTTAAAATATTTTTTTAGGAGGGGTTCATTATGACTGATAAGTCAAATGATCTAAACTTGCACGCACTATTCATTGGTGACAAAGCTGAGAACGGCCAACTCTATAAAGCTTTGTTGAATGAATTGGTGGATGAGCATCTCGGATGGCGTCAAAATTACATGCCACAAGATATGCCCATCATCACACCAGAGGAAAAAAGTTCAAAGAGTTACGAAAACACTGTGAACCAAATGAAAGACGTTCTATCCGAAATTTCCATGCGGATGCGGACGCACTCAGTTCCATGGCATAATGCAGGGCGTTACTGGGGACACATGAATTCAGAAACCTTGATGCCATCGTTACTAGCATACAACTTCGCGATGCTATGGAACGGGAACAACGTCGCTTACGAATCTTCTCCTGCAACGAGTCAAATGGAAGAAGAAGTCGGCCATGAATTTGCTCATTTGATGAGCTACAAAAATGGTTGGGGACACATCGTTGCCGATGGTTCATTAGCCAATTTAGAAGGCTTATGGTACGCCCGCAATATCAAATCCTTACCGCTTGCGATGAAAGAAGTCGCACCAGAACTTGTTTCTGGCAAAAGCGATTGGGAATTGCTGAATATGCCTACCAGAAAAATCATGGATTTATTGGATTCTGTTCCAGAAAAAATCGATGAGATCAAAGCTCATTCTGCCCGCAGCGGCAAACATTTAGAAAAATTAGGAAAATGGCTGGTTCCACAAACCAAGCACTATTCTTGGTTGAAGGCCGCCGATATTATCGGTGTTGGATTAGATCAAGTCATTCCGGTTCCTGTGGATCACAATTACCGGATGGATATCCATGAGCTGGAACGAATCATCCGTCAACTGACCGCAGAAAAAACACCGATTTTAGGTGTGGTTGGTGTGGTTGGTTCTACCGAAGAAGGGGCCATTGACGGCATCGACAAAATTGTTGCTTTGCGCCATGCTCTTGAAAAAGAAGGACTTTACTTCTATTTGCATGTTGATGCAGCATACGGCGGCTATGGTCGGGCAATTTTCTTGGATGAAAACAATGACTTTATCCCATTTGAAGAATTAAAAGATGTTCATTATCAAAATGGCGTCTTCACTGAAAATAAAAATTATATCTTGAAAGAAGTATATGAAGCCTACAAAGCCATTGAAGAAGCAGAATCTGTAACAATCGATCCCCATAAAATGGGGTACGTTCCTTATTCAGCCGGTGGTATCGTGATTCAAGATATCCGGATGCGGGATGTTATTTCGTATTTTGCAACCTATGTCTTTGAAAAAGGCGCAGACATTCCTGCTCTTTTAGGTGCCTATATTTTGGAAGGATCAAAAGCCGGTGCAACGGCTGCCAGCGTTTGGGCGGCGCATCATGTATTGCCATTGAACATTCATGGGTATGGCAAACTGATGGGAGCTTCCATCGAAGGCGCACATCGTTTCTTCAATTTCTTGAATAACCTGTCCTTTACAGTTGGGGATAAAGAAATCGAAGTTCATCCGTTGACGTATCCTGATTTCAACATGGTGGATTATGTCTTTAAAGAAAAAGGCGTGGACGATTTAGAAGCGATGAACAAACTAAATCATGATATCTATGATTATTCTTCCTACGTCAAAGGAAGTATTTATGGCAATGAATTTTTGACTTCACATACTGATTTTGCGATTCCTGATTATGGCGATAGCCCATTGAAATTTGTGAATCAGCTTGGTTTTTCAGATGCAGAATGGAAGCGCGCCGGCAAAGTAACGGTTTTACGGGCCAGCGTGATGACACCTTACATGAACCAAGCCGAAAATTTTGAGGAATACGCCGGCAAAATCAAAGCGGCTCTTCAAGAAAAACTGGAAAAAATTTACGCAGACGAATTATTAGCTGTAAAATAACTAATTCGAGGCTGCAACCAGTTTTTCTTCACTGGCTGCAGCCTCCTATTTTCTAGGAGGATGTCAACAGTGAGTCAATCATCTATCAATAAAATCGGTCTAGGTACCTTTATCGGGTTAACGATGGCCTTATGTGCAACAGTCCGCAGTATACCGACTCTCGCAGCAGTCGGGTGGACATTGATTTTCTACTCTATTTTTGCTGTGTTATTTTTTGCTGGTCCTATCTCCATGATTTCCGGCGAACTTTCTACAATGCTGCCACAAGAAGGCGGTCCACAATTGTGGGTGAAAACAGCATTAGGCAGCAAATGGGGATTTGTTGTTGCATGGTTGCTTTGGGTGCAAATGTTCCCCGGAATGGTCATGGTCGCTTCAACATTAGGCCCTTTGCTGGGCAATACAATCGGCAACCAAGAACTTGGAAACAATCATTGGTTTGTTTTAGCAAGTATTCTAGTTATTTATTGGATTATTACAGTACTGAATTTAAAATTTGATATGGCAAAAGTCGGCGGGAATATTGGTGTTTGGCTGGGGGTTTATATTCCAGTTGCAGTAATGTTTATTCTCGGTCTGTTCTCTGCATTTAAAGTAGGTCTGGTTTCTAACGGTTATCTTGGTGCATTTTCTTGGTCGAAGGTTCTTCCAGATTTGCAACATATGGATTCATTGAAATATTTAGCCGGTATCACCTTTATTTTTGTCGGAATCGAAATGAGCTCGGTCTATATGCCAAGATTAAAAGATTCCACGAAAAACTACACGAAGGGCGTTTTTGCCGCTTTAATCGGTTTGGTATTGTTGAATGTAATCAATGCTTTGCTAGTAGCAAATGTCGTACCAAATGGCAAAATGGAACTAGCAAATATTACGCAACCCATCTTGATTTATTGTAAAATTTTAGGTTTGCCAACGATTATCGGCAATATTTTTAGTTTCATGGTCTTTCTTGGTGTTTTGCTACAACTCTCTGCATGGGTCACAGGTCCATCAAAAACCATCATCCAAGTGGCACGAGAAGGCTTTTTACCACCTAAATTCGGCTTTCATAAAGAAAACAAATATGGCGTATCAAAAAATGTCGTATTGACGCAATCTGTTGTAATTTCGTTGTTTGCACTGCTTTATGGAGTAATGGATGATGTCAGCGAAGTTTTTCTGACATTGACCAATGCCACCACCATCATTTATTGTATCGTGTATGTTTTGATTGCCATTTCATTACTGGAAATGCGCCGTCAACAACCAGATTTGGCTCGTCCTTATCGTATCGGTAAAACCGGCAATACGATGGCGTGGATCGTCAGCTGTATGCTGCTCTTTTCAATCGTGGTAGTCGCTTTTGCAACGTTAGGCACAGCGACACTACAAAATGCTTTACTGGTTGCGATCATTGCCATCGTGATGTTCGTTATTCCATTGATAATCAATGGCTTCAAGAAACAGTCTTGGCAATCCGATGTAGAAAAATCGACAGAGGATTACTCAAAGGTTTCTCATAGTCACTAAAAAAATACGACAAGGTCCTGCTTGAAAAAAGTTCAGCGACCTTGTCGTTTTCAATGGAAGGAGGACATCAAATTGAAAAAGAATCATACCATCAAAGAGAGCGTTATTTTGCTTTTCTTAATGCTGGCTATACTAGGTATTTCTATTATCGGCTTTCATCTGACTCCCCATATCCCGATTTTGGTCGTTTTCATGTTGTTGTTATTTTACGGACGGTTTCGCGGATATAGTTGGGATGAGATTCATGGGGGAATTACGAAAGGAATCACGCCGGGAATCATTCCCATCATTATCTTTATGTTAATCGGTGTGTTAGTAGCTTCTTGGATTTTAGCTGGAACGATCCCAACGATTATGGTCTACGGTTTTCAATTGATCTCTGTGCGTTTCTTTATCCCAACAGTCTTTGTTGTTTGCGGAATTGTGGGCGTCACTGTCGGCAGCTCCTTTACAACGATTTCTACCATCGGCATTGCTTTTTTGGGGATTGGACACATTCTGGGGTTCAATGATGCGCTGACAGCAGGAGCGATTGTTTCCGGTGCTTTTTTAGGAAATAATGTTTCTCCATTGTCAGATACCACCAACTTGGCTGCCGGAATCGGTCACGTCAATTTATTTGAACATATCGCAAATATGCGGTTTACTGATTTGCCAGCGTTTCTTTTGAGTGTGGTCCTTTATATAGTCTTAGGACATACTAGCCATACAGCCAATTTGGCAAGTGTAGATCAGATGATCCACACGATTCAGACTAATTTCTGGATTTCACCATGGACGATGATTCCACTGTTGATTTTATTTTTTGGAGCAATCAAAAAAATTCCCGCAATTCCTACATTGTTGTTGGGATCGACTTCAGCGGTGGTATTATCTTTTATTCACAATCCGCAACTCACGGTTACTAAAACAGCCAATATTTTGATGAATGGATTTATCGCCCATACGTCAGATGCCAAGCTGGATGCGTTGTTTTCCCGTGGTGGTATCGTCAGCATGCTCAGTTCCGTCAGTTTGATTCTTTTGGCGCTGGCTTTAGGTGGTTTGTTGTTGGAATATCAAATCGTGGCGACACTTATTGATAAATTAAAAAAAGCGATGGATCGTCCTTCTCGTTTGATTGGGTTTACTGCCATCAGCAGTATCGGTATCAATGTGATCGTCGGTGAACAATATTTGTCGATTATTTTGCCGGGAGAAACGTTCAAGCATTCTTTTGAAGAAACCGGTCTGGAGGGGAAATATCTGTCCCGAACCATCGCGGATGCGGGAGCGACAGTTAACGCCCTGATTCCGTGGGGAGTCAGTGGAACCTTTATTATGGGCACGTTGAAAGTTGGTGCGGTTCAGTACCTGCCTTTTGCATTTTTCCCATTACTGGCACCAATTTTGACTATTTTTACTGGATTTTTGTTAAATCAACGGCGAACCAATCCTCATATGGTGGGGAAATAGGAAGCCAATAAAGTAAAGAAACAATCAGCTTTTGTTTCCGTCAGTTTGACTGCAAAAGCTGATTGTTGTACATAAGGATACAGAAAGCTTCTATAATAAAGGAATAAACTAAGAAATAAAGAATGATGCAATTTTTTTCGACAAACTTGCATAACCCTTGAAATTATGCTAATCTATGACCAGAATTTAATCAGACAAGCAGTCAAAGTGCAGAGTCTACCCTGTTTTCTCAAAGGGTGGAGTAGGCACTTTTTTTGTGCGAAGGAGAAGAAAATGGCTGAAATTACGAAAGAATTTGATACGATCGCCGCAATTTCGACACCGCCGGGAGAAGGTGCTATCAGCATCGTACGTTTAAGCGGAGAGGATGCCATCAAGATTGCCGGTGAGGTCTATCGTTCTGGCAGCAAACACCTGCAAGACGTGGCAACGCATACGATTCATTATGGACATATCGTTGATCCGCAAAATGACCAGCTTTTAGATGAAGTGATGGTTTCCGTGATGCGGGCACCCAAAACCTTTACGCGAGAAGATGTGGTTGAGATTAATTGTCACGGCGGAATCGTTGTGGTGAATCAAATGTTGCAGCTCTTATTGCGGCAGGGTGCTCGGTTAGCCGAACCGGGAGAATTTACCAAGCGGGCCTTTTTAAATGGTCGTGTCGACCTGTCACAGGCAGAAGCGGTGATGGATCTGATTCGAGCAAAGACCGATAAAGCAATGAATTTGGCGTTGAATCAATTGGATGGCAATCTTTCTCATTTGATTCGAGCTTTGCGGCAGGAAATTCTGGAAACTTTGGCACAAGTTGAAGTAAATATCGACTATCCCGAATATGATGATGTGGAGGAACTGACCACTAAACTATTACAGGAAAAAGCAACTCAAGTTCAAGGACAAATTCAGGAATTATTAGTGACCGCTCAACAAGGAAAAATTTTGCGGGAGGGACTCAGCACAGCTATTATTGGTCGACCGAACGTCGGAAAATCAAGTTTATTGAATTTACTTTTAAAGGAAGAAAAGGCAATCGTCACGGATATTGAAGGAACGACCCGTGATGTCATCGAAGAATACGTTAATGTTCGCGGTGTGCCATTGAAACTGGTGGATACGGCAGGCATTCGTGAGACACAAGATCAAGTGGAAAAAATCGGAGTGGAACGCAGCAAAAAAGCCTTGAAGGAGGCAGATCTGGTTTTATTGGTCTTGAATCAAAGCGAGGCACTGACCAAAGAAGATCGAGAATTACTGACACTGACGCAAGCAAGCAAACGCATTATTTTGCTGAATAAAACCGATTTGCCAAGTCAGCTAGATGCTGCGGAATTGGCTAAATATACAGAATCAGATACGATCTTGACCATTTCCGTTATTGAAAATACTGGCTTAGATCAATTAGAGCAAGCCATCGCTTCGTTATTTTTTGCCGGACAGACCGGGGATAAGGATGCTTCTTATGTTTCCAACACACGTCATATCGCATTGCTGGAAAAAGCCAGTCAAGCTCTTGGTGAAGTCAGCAGCGGAATTGCTCTGGGAATGCCGGTGGACTTGGTGCAGATCGACATGACCCGTTGTTGGGATTATTTGGGAGAAATCGTCGGGGATAGTGTACAAGACGAGTTGATTACCCAATTATTCAGTCAATTTTGTTTAGGAAAATAGTCGCAAAAAACGATAAAACAGTTCACCCAAAAAAGGAGCAAAAGAAATTTATGGAATATCAAGCAGAAACCTATGATGTCATCGTTGTCGGTGCTGGACATGCCGGTTCAGAAGCAGCACTGGCAAATGCGCGCATGGGCAACAAGACCTTGCTGTTAACGATCAATTTGGATATGGTGGCGTTCATGCCCTGCAATCCGTCAGTCGGTGGTCCAGCCAAAGGAGTCGTCGTACGGGAAATCGATGCCCTTGGCGGCGAAATGGGTAAAAATATCGACAAGACCTATATCCAAATGCGGATGCTGAATACCGGAAAAGGTCCAGCGGTTCGCGCATTGCGGGCACAAGCGGACAAGCATGCCTACGCAACAGAAATGAAACATACGATTGAAAAAGAAGAAAATTTGACGCTACGTCAAGGAATGGCAGAAAAGCTAATCGTAGAAGAAGGTGTCTGTAAAGGGGTCATCACCAATACCGGTGCTCGTTATGGAGCAAAAGCGGTGGTAATCACTGCAGGAACCGCTTTGCGGGGAGAAATCATTATCGGAGAATTGAAATATTCTTCCGGTCCCAATAATTCACAACCATCTGTTGGTTTAGCCAATAGTTTGAAGGAATTGGGCTTTGAGATTGCCCGTTTCAAAACGGGTACGCCACCACGGGTAAAATCCAGCTCGATCGATTACAGCGTGACCGAGATTCAGCCAGGTGACAAAGAACCTAATCATTTTAGTTACAGCACTCCAGACAGTGCCTACAAAACCGATCAAGAGCCTTGCTGGTTGACTTATACCGGGCAAAAAACCCATGAAATCATCCAAGCCAATTTGCATCGGGCACCAATGTTTACCGGTATCGTTGAAGGAGTAGGCGCTAGATACTGCCCTTCCATCGAAGACAAGATCGTCCGTTTTGCAGATAAACCCCGCCATCAGTTATTTTTAGAACCAGAAGGCTTGAATACGGAAGAAGTATATGTGCAAGGACTTTCTACCTCGATGCCGGAGGATGTTCAAGTGGAAATGTTGCGGTCAATCGCCGGATTGGAAAAAGTAGAAATGATGCGAACCGGTTATGCCATCGAATATGATGTCGTGGTTCCTCATCAATTACGCCCAACATTAGAAACCAAATTGATTGAAAATCTTTATACTGCTGGACAAACCAATGGTACCAGCGGCTATGAAGAAGCGGCTGGACAAGGTCTGATTGCCGGAATCAACGCCGGTTTGAAGGTACAAGGCAAAGACCCAATGATTTTAAAGCGCAGCGATGGCTACATCGGTGTGATGATTGATGACTTGGTGACGAAAGGAACCAATGAACCGTATCGTTTATTGACTTCCCGTGCAGAATATCGCTTGATTTTGCGCCATGACAATGCTGATTTACGTCTAACAGAAATGGGGCATCGAATCGGGTTAGTCAGAGAACCGCAATATCAAACGTATTTGAAGAAAAAAGCCGCTGTGGAAGCAGAAATTGCTCGTCTAGCAACCATTCGAATCAAACCAACGCCGGAGGTTCAAGCTTTTCTTGAAGCCAAAGGATCTGCCCCGCTGAAAGACGGTGTGTTGGCTAATGAATTTTTGCGCCGACCAGAAATCAGCTACCAAGAATTGATACAATTTGTTCCTGAAAACGATGAATTGACCCACAAAGAAGTCGAACAAGTCGAAATTCAAATCAAATATGAAGGCTACATTAAAAAAGCCATGGAAAAAGTTGAAAAGTTGAAACGAATGGAAGCCAAAAAAATTCCTGAAAACATCGACTACGCTGCCATCAACGGCTTAGCGACAGAAGCCAAACAAAAACTACAAAAGATCCAACCCGAAACCATCGCTCAAGCTAGCCGAATCAGCGGCGTAAACCCCGCTGATCTAAGTATTTTGATGGTGTATATCGAACAAGGGAAGATAGCGAAGGTATCGAAGGAAACGGCTTGAGGGTAAGAAATGTCGATGTTTCATGTGAAACATTTAAAAGTGACTACCAATCCTATTTTATATAAGATAAACAAACTCATCTTTAAAAGTTCGCAGGTAACTGTTGTGTCCTTTTAAAGATGAGTTTTTTGTTTTCAAGAAAATTGAACTATCGAAAATATGAAAATCTATAGTAGAATAACATTAACAAAGAGAAGGAGCTACTATGGAAAAAATTTGGCTAAAGAAAGTAGGCACTGAGGATTTAAAACCGCTATGGGAAGTCAGTTATGGACCAAAGGCGGATTTGAAATGGATGGAATTTGATGGTCCTTATTTTGAAGATCCTGTGTTAACTTGGGAAGAATTTGCTACTGGTTGGGGAAAGAACGCAGTTAACAATCCACACAGAAATCTGATGTTGGTCGGCAACAAAATAGTCGGAAAAAAATTCAAGCAGGGCAAGTGGTTGCGGTTGATGGCGGGCAATATCTTTAGTCCACCAGGAGAAGAAGCAAAGGAAACGGGCAAAACTGTCGGGAGTATTCTCTATTTTTCTGCTTTGATATTACTGATTTTATCTCTTTTTTCGGTAGGAAAACTTTAATTTTATTAAGTGCTTTCATTTGCGTAATAACAATGATTTAGCTATTATTTAGACAACTAATAATTGTTCGATAATGGAGGGTTTTTATGTTAGGTAATTATGATAAACTACCCAAGAATCTGCAAAAAATTTATGTAATCACAATTATCATTGCAATTGTTCTAATAGCAGCTATTTTTTTCATTTTTAACTTTTCGCAACTCATTGCATTTTCTATAGTTATCTTGATATTATCTGCGATTGACTTGTACTTCGTTCCCAAAGCAACCCGTGGGAAAAAATCATGGATAATCAGTGACCTTTGTTATTTTATGCTATACGGACTTTTTCTCTTCTGGTTATCATGAGCAATAATTTTAGATTGGAAATCAGGATGAATGGATTCTAATCTTTTTTAGCAGAAACGCCTCACTTTTAATACCTGCACAATCGCCAACGAACATTTTTGTCATCTCAACTTTTTCTTAATTCTTTTCTGGTACTTTTGTTACAGGAGGGATTGGTATGAAAAAGTATACGTTGACGAAAACATTTACTGTACTTGGCTTCATTTTCTTTTTGGTTGCGGCGGTAGTAGGCTCACGGGTAGATGCACAGGGGTATCTGATCGAACCCGCATTTTTCTGTATTCCATTGGGGTATTTTTCCTTGATTGTGGCGGGTATCTCTGCGATTATCACCTATCAAAAAAATCGATGGGCGCGATTTCACTAAGCCTTTTAATAGTAAGTGGTTTTGAAAAGGCTGTCATTTGTGGGAATTTGTTGTATAATGCAAAAAAATAACTTATAAAGAATGCGTGGAGCTTTTGAAAAAAATTCAACTAAAATTAGGGAGGTCATCAAAATGTTGGAGGAAATGAAAAAGCAGTTGGCTGAACAAAAACGTGAGAAGGCTGAAGAATTGCGGATAAAAAATGCAAAGTTGCGGGCAGAAGGCAAAGATCCTCTCAAAGGTTGGAATAGGATGGTGGATACGGGTCTTGGAGGTTTGAATAAAGGCGGGATGGCGGCAAATGGGGTCATTGATATGACGGGTGAAAATCTTGGCACAACGAATTTCTTTAGCGAAGAACAAAAAGAACTGGCGAAAGAATTAGAAAAAAAACGACACTAAAAATTCTTAAGCCTCAGTTAAGCCACCGGCGTTATATTCTATTCAACCCCAATAACCAAAACTTTTTCATTTTCATTTCTTCCCTTTAGAAACCAGTCGGTCTAACCAGCCGACTGGTTTTTTTGTATATATTTTTGTTGCAAATGCAATAAAAAGGTTGTATATTATTTCTACAAGGAAGAGGGGATCTGAATGACGGAAGTTTTGAGAGATATCGGTGTAATTGCCCGTGCTTTGGATTCAATCGCCAATATCGAATTCAAAGAATTTGATTTGACAAGAGGACAGTATTTATATTTGGTGCGAATTTTTGAAGATCCGGGAATCATTCAAGATAAATTGGCGGAACGGATCAAAGTAGACCGGACCACCACTGCCCGAGCGATTCAAAAATTGGAGAAAAATGGCTTTATCGAAAAGCGGGAAGACGAAAAAAACCGTAAAATCAAACGACTTTTTCCCACCGCTAAAGGCAAAGCGACTGCTCCGCTGATTCTTAAAGAAAACGCCTATTCCAATCAACGGGCTTTGTCTGGGCTGACTCCTGAAGAGGTGGCAAATTTTGCCGCAACTTTGGAAAAGGTCAGAAAAAATATTGATACCGATTGGAACGAGGTAAAAAAAGGGTATAAACGAGTGTATTGAAAAGAGGCAAAAGAATGACGACACAACTAAAAAAATGTACATTAGAGGATTTAGCGACTCTGCAACAACTTAGTATCGAAACTTTCACAGATACGTTTGGCGCATATAATACTGCCAAAGATCTACAAGATTATCTAGAGCAAGCCTACGATTCGGCAAAACTCACAGAAGAATTGCAACAGATGGATTCAGAATTTTATTTTCTTTTTTTTGAGGAACAGTTGGCGGGGTATTTAAAAATAAACACAGGAACAGCGCAAACAGAATCGATTGCCGCGAATGCTTTGGAAGTAGAACGGATTTATATTCGCACGTCTTTTAAAAGGCAGGGATTAGGACGTTATTTGCTGAAACAGGCGATTCAGTTGGCAAAGAGCAAAGGCAATCAGACAGTTTGGCTTGGGGTGTGGGAGCACAATGAAGCAGCAAAGGCTTTTTATCAGGTAATGGGCTTTGCCAAAGTTGGTGCTCATTCCTTTTATATGGGTGATGACAAACAGACAGATTGGATTATGACAAAAAATATCGAGGAGGAATCCCTATGAAAGTTAGTGTAGAACCAGAATTTTGGACACTTTTTCCCGATGCGCAAGTCAACGTCCTGCATCTTAAAGGAGTAAAAAATCAGCCAGAAAATCACGCATATTTTGAAGAACTATTGAAAAACGGTGCCAAAGAAGCGCAACATTTTTTGACAGAAGAAACCTTCAGCCAAAATCCTGTTGTTGCACAATGGCGGCAAGCATTCAGTCAATTTAAAACAAAAAAAGGTGCCCGTTCCTCCATCGAAGCTCTCTTGAAGCGGGTCAACCAAGGACATGAATTTTCACCAATCAATCCGCTGGTGGATATTTACAACAGTATTTCTTTGAAATATGCCGTACCTTGTGGCGGGGAAGATCTGAAAAAAATCGCCGGTGACCTGCATTTAGGCAAAGCCATCGGTGGGGAAACTTTTTTGCCTTTAGGAGCAGAAGTGGATGCGCCGGCGTTGCCAGAAGAAATTATTTATTATGATGAAAAAGGCGCGGTGTGCCGCTGTTTGAATTGGCGGGAAGCCCAACGAACCATGTTGACGGACGACACGACTGAAGCATTGTTGGTCATTGAAGCCATCAACGAAGAACAAGCACAGCGGGCAAATCAAGCAATGGATGAAATGCAGCGGTTGATGGAAAACTATTTCAGTATTTCCGGGAGTTCACAAAAACTGACTGCTGATGCACCGGTTTTTACGATTGAAGAAAAATAAAATCGGTTAAGCTTGTTTTAAGTTGCTCCGGTTATAGTCTATTCAACCCAATAATCCAAACTTTTTTCATTTCTTCCCTTTAGAGCAGTCGGTCTAACCAGCCGGCTGTTTTTGTGTGGGCTTTTTTAAAAATGGTGTAGAAAAAAGAAATTATGCTACAATAAGTTCAATAGTATTAGAAAAGAGGAAGAAAAATGGCGTTACAAACTAAGCGAATGATTTTACGACCATGGACGACTGCGGATGGAGAAAAATTATTTGAACTAGCATCAGATAATCGTGTGGGTCCGATGGCAGGCTGGCCGCCTCATATAAGCGTGGAAAATAGTCGAGAGATTATTGAAACAGTGTTATCTGATCCGCTGACCTTTGCTCTTGCCTTGAGGGAAGCACCGGAAGAAGTAATCGGAAGTATTGGTATTATGACAAATGAGGAACAAGCACGGCAGCCTTTTATGGCTTCTTCAGATGCAGAAATTGGTTACTGGCTGGGGGTTCCCTTTTGGGGGAAGGGGCTGATGCCGGAAGCAATGACAGAAATTCTACGCTATGGCTTTGAAGAATTGGCAATTCCTGTGATGTGGTGCGGCTATTATGAAGGCAATGAAAAATCAAAACGAGTACAGGAAAAGGCTGGTTTTACATACGCCCACACGGTTTCTGATATTCCGGTGCCATTGTTGGCGACCACCCGTACAGAACATTTTACACGTTTGACTCGGGAAGATTGGAAAAAAGACCGACAAAAATAAAAATTATGCTCATAGCATTAAGTTTGTTTTAAGCTGCACCGGTTATAGTCTATTCAACCCAATAACCCAAACTTTTTTTCATTTCTTCCCTTTAGAGCAGTCGGTCTAACCAGCCGGCTGTTTTTGTGTGGAAAATTATTCTTTGGTATTTTTATTGAATTGTTTTTTTACAGCTAAAAAGGTTCTAGCAAAAATATAAAGCAGACTTGTAAAAACTAAAAGAAAATAGCTATACCAAGAAGGAGAGAAAGTAGGGATAATATTCGCGAAAAGTCCCGACTTTTCAGCATCCATCAAGAAACGATGAAACAAAAAATTTGCACAACCTATGCCGATACTAAAGAAAAATACTGTGGCATAAACAGCCTGCAATCCGAATTCAATACCGATTCTGGGAATGCTTTGACCAAGAAGATACATCGTAAAAAATTCTTCCTTTTCCATGATTGCTAATTGTAGAAAGGTTCGTCGCAAATAACCTACAGTCGCAAACAATAAAGCTGCAGCGAGTATAAACGCCATTCCTTTAAAAATAGTGGATGCCAACAAGGGTGCTGTTTGGGCGAAGCCTATTTCTGATTGTAAATCTGTTACCATCACCCCATGCCAATGGTTTAGAAACAAACTGGCGTTAACAGCAAGAAAGGAAAAAAAAGTTAATAAAGTTGTTAGTATTCCAATACTGACTATCCCTTTTGTTCGTAAAAGACTTTTTGCAGCTTGACCGAACAAATAACATACACTAAGCAAGAAATCACCCGTCTCCCAACTTTTATTAAAAAATCGTGCATTCGTTCTAATCTGATTTATCTGTGATAGATTAATTACTTGAAGTATAGCATGGGAAGAAGACCTAGAAAATAGGAAATAAACGGATTGTAATCGTTTTTTAGGGTGGTATGATTATTTTATCAGATAAAAAATTAGTAGAGTAAATGGGAAAACTTACTGAAAATTTTAATTATGAATGGGTGAGATAAAGTGTGAGATTGTATTTTTTGTACCGCAATAATTTCGGTAATTTTAGAGAATGAAACTTGTATTGTGTTTTATGATAAGAAGCCTGTTTCTTTAGGGCATCTATTAATCATCCCTAAAGTGCATAGGATAAATTTTTTTCAACTGTCTCCACAAGAGCGAAAAAATATGAGCGAATTGTTGTTAGAAGCAAAAAAAGTGTTAGATTTCCAATATTCTCCACAAGGATATAATATTGGATTGAATTGTGGAGGAGTCGCTGGACAGACGATTTTTCATTGTCACCTGATTCCTAGATAGAAGGATGATACAGAGAATCCTGCTGGTGGGGTACGAGGTGTCATTCCAGAGAAAATGAATTATCACAGATTAGATTTTCGAAGAAACAATAATTGATTCACAACCCTCTTTGGAGAAATTAAGTTACTTTCCGTTTATCACTCTCGCTTTTTGCGGGAGTTTTTTTGTGCAAATTTTTTGAAAACTTGACAGCCATCAATTTCTTTCTGCTTATTTGGACGTACACTAGGTACATCAAATGAGTGATGGAGGAGTAAAAAATGAAATTTCAAAAATGGATTCAAGACCACAGTAACCATATTACATGGATTACCGCTGCGTTGATTGTCGTAGGTTTTGTTGGAAAATTTGCCGGGGTGATGCTACTGTATAAACTTGCATTGGCATTGGCATCAATTATCGCTGTCATCCCAATTGCAATTCACGCCTTTCAAGCATTGAAGGCAAAAGTTATCAGTATTGAACTGTTGGTAACCATCGCGGTAGTCGGGGCGTTTATTATCGGAGAATACAATGAATCAGCCATCGTTACTTTCTTATTCTTGTTCGGGAATTTCTTGGAACAAAAAACTTTGTCAAAAACCCGTGAATCAATCAAATCGTTGACTGAAATGGCACCAACGACTGCTTTGATTGTGCAAGCGGATGGTACGACAGAAGAAGTTGAGATCGATGATGTAGAAGAAGGAGACATCGTTCTGGTCAAGACCGGCGGTGCGATTCCTGTTGATGGGGTCGTTGTTGAAGGAAAAGGGTACGCGGATGAAGCGGCTGTAACCGGTGAATCAAAAGAAGTGACGAAACAATTATCTGATGAAGTTTTTTCAGGAACTATTTTAAGTGACGGCTTTTTGAAAATCAAAGCCACTAAAGTTGGGGACGATACTACTTTTGCAAAAATCATCGAATTGGTAGAAGATGCCCAAGATACAAAATCTCATGCAGAAAAATTTATTGATCGTTTTTCACAATTTTACACGCCTGCAGTCCTACTGATTGCTTTAGCTGTCTTTCTTTTCACCCGTGATTTTAAATTAGCCATCACAGTCTTAGTATTAGGCTGCCCAGGTGCATTGGTTATCGGCGCACCAGTCTCCAACGTTGCCGGGATCGGTAATGGCGCAAAACGCGGTATTTTGGTCAAGGGTGGGGAAGCCATGGATACTTTCTCAAAAATCGATACGTTTGTCTTTGATAAAACAGGAACATTGACAAAAGGAACGACTTCCGTTTCGGCAATCAAAAGCTATGGCTCAGAGGAACAAAAATTTATTGGCTTAACTGCCAAAATTGAAACTCTTTCGGATCATCCTTTAGGTCGGGCCATCATGAGCTACGCCGACGACAAGAAAATTGCGTATCATGACTTGTCGATCAGCGACAACCAAACCATTAAAGGACAAGGGATCACCGCAAAAATCGACGGTCATACCGTTTGTGCCGGAAATGCTAAATTAATGGAAACCCACCATGTCTCATTGACCAGCCAACAACAAAAAGATTTGGTTGCTTTGCAACAAACCGGCAGCTCAATCGTAATCGTAGCCATCGACAGCAAGATTCAATTGATTATCGGTATCTCCGATATCGTTCGTCCGGAAGTTGCGGAAGAATTAGCCAACCTTAAAGCCGCTGGTGCCAAACATTTGGTTATGCTGACGGGTGACAATCAAGTTACCGCCGAATATGTCGCAAATAAATTAGGTATTGATGAAGTTCATGCTGAATTACTGCCAGATCAAAAGGTTGGATTCGTTAAACAATTCCAAAAAGAAGGTCGTCGGGTTGCTTTTGTCGGTGACGGTATCAATGATTCGCCTTCATTGGCAACTGCCGATATCGGAATTGCTATGGGCAGCGGAACTGATGTTGCTATTGAAACCTCCGATGTTGTCTTGATGCAATCAAGTTTTTCCGCATTGGTTCATGCCTACAAATTATCGAAGAAAACCGTATTGAACACACGGGAAAATGTGATCATTGCTATCAGCGTAGTTGCCTTCTTACTGATTGGACTAATGGCTGGCTTCATCTATATGGCAAGCGGAATGTTTGTCCACGAAGCAAGTATTTTAGTGGTTATCTTCAATGCTATGCGATTGATCAACTACAACAAAAAAGCCGTCCCACAATTAGTGGAAAAGACAGCGTAGAATTGGGTTAATAGGAAAGGAAAGATGGATGCAAAATTTTGCATCCATCTTTCCTTTTTTATGTTTCATGTGAAACATTTTGAGGAAACCCTCCTTCTTGCGTGAAATTTCACATAGCGGGTGTTTTTTCTGCTATAATGCGGATAAATCGTTACTTGTGGAGGCGCAGTCGTGGTAGATTATCAGATGGAAAAGACATTAGGCAAATGTTTTCGGACAACGACAGGAACGTATACCGGTATCGTTCGAGTGTACGGCAGCTGGTATGATTACAAGGTAGTTGCTGGAATTCCGGATGTAGGAGTGATGTTGGAAGTCGTCGCATATGACGCAAATCAATTGTTGGTACAGGTGAACAACTATCTTATGGAAAGTGATGTGAATTACATTGGCAATTTTTAGTATTATTATCTTGATTTTAGTTATTATCTTAGTCGTTTTTTTGGCTTCACAGATGGTAGTTATCGTGGAACAGGGAGAAGTCAAAGTTGTTGAAAGTTTTGGGAAATACGTGAAATCTTTGGAACCAGGATTGCATTTTTTGATTCCGGTTTTATACAACGTCAAAAGACGGGTTTCTTTGAAACAGATTCCGATTCAAATCGATCCGCAAAGTGTTATTACTAAGGATAATGTTATCGTTGAAATCGACGAAGCAATTAAATACCATGTAACCGATGTGCGGGCATTTGTTTATGATAACCAAAATTCTGTACTCTCAATGATTCAAGATTGTCAGTCTAATCTGCGTGGCATTATCGGGAAGATGGATTTGAATGAAGTGCTGAATGGTACGGAAGAAATCAACGTGGCACTGTACGAAAGTGTTCGGGATATTACGGCGGGTTATGGGCTGTCAATTGATCGGATTAACATTGGGGAAATTTCCGTTTCTGATGAAATCGTTAATTCTATGAATAAATTGATTACCGCCAGTCGGGATAAAGAATCACAAATCACGATTTCTGAAGGCCGCAAGCAATCAGTCATTTTGGAATCAGAAGCCAAAGCCTCTGAAATGGAGATCGATGCTGCTGCTCGGTCGAAGCAAACCAAAATCGATGCCACTGCACGGGCAGAACGTATTCATATTGATGCGCAAGCAGAAGCGGAACGTATCCGTATCGTCACAGAAGCAGAAAAACAACGGATCAAAGAAATCAATCAGGCTATCCAAGACAGTCAACTCAACGATCAAATGCTGGCTTATCTTGGAATTGAAGCTTTTAAACATGTGGTAGAAAACAATGGCAACACGGTGATTTTACCGACTAATATGACAGAGCTGGGAAATGTGCCTGCGTTAAAACAAATTTGGAATGCTGCAGATAGCAATAAATAATAAGTAACAGATGACGTATCTTTTCTTGAAGATACGTTTTTTGTTGCATTTTTTTCAAAAACTGGCTATTATCACCTTTGTAGAAAAAACGAGGAGATAAATTATTTTAGGGGGGTGGTCATGTGATACGTTTCGTATCCTCTGCACCAAAAAGTGTCGCCTGGTAGTGTGATACTTTGGTGCATTTCTTCAAAGTATCACTGGTTTGAAGAAAGGAAAAACAATGCAACCAACAATAAAACCCAATGATTATTTTGCCGTCCAAAAACAAGTCGATCATCTGATCAATACCTATCAATCCGTTAACGATCCGAAGACGGTACAAACGATGCAGGCATTGACGATCGAAAAGATCCAACAAATTCTTGGAGAAACATCAGAAATTTTTAGGAAACTCTCGCCATTTATTTTAGACACGACCTTGACGAAAGCTCGGGCAGAACGCTTTTTTGAGGAAATAAAGGAACATGTGATTCCTTTTGCCCCACCTTCCAACAAGCAAGTGGAAAAAGTATTTCGCAAAACCAAGAAACTAAAAATCCCTGACTGGGAGAGCATGGATCTGCGGGAAAATTCATACATTGGTTGGAATGATCCTGGCAGTCAAAAGAAATTCATCCTACTTTATCAAGAGGATCAGTTGACCGGTGTTTCTGGTCATTTGTCGCCGAATCATTTGAAAAATATTTGCAGCATTTGCAACCACACCGCGACGGTGGCGCTATTTTTAGCAACCACCAAAGAAAGCGGCGACGGCACCTATACGAAAAAAGGCAACTATATTTGTGTCGACAGCCAAGCATGTAATCAGCAGTTGTATGATTTGCAAGCGTTAGAACAATTTGTTCAGCGGGTGAAGAGAAAATAAGGAGACAGGGGGCGTAATGCTTCCTGTTCTTTTTATTGTAATGTTTTTTTGTAATTTTTGTTTCTTAAATTGCTTTCTGTTACACTGAATGAAATAAAACATAGATTATGATTTAGGAGAAAAAAGATGGTTACTATCAAGCAAATTGCAGCTGAAGCAGGCGTCTCTAAAAGTACAGTGTCCCGGTACCTGAATAAGGGCTACGTGAGTCAGAACTCTGCAGAAAAAATAAAAAAAATAATTGATAAATATAATTTTTCACCAAATGAGTTTGCCCGCAACCTTAAAGCGGAGAAAAGTAAATTTATCGGAGTAATCATTCCTCGGATTGATTCTCTTTCAGTCATGGCAATGTTGGAAGGAATCGACCGGCAGGCACGAGCAGCAGGCTACCAAATTTTGATTTCCAACACCGATCTTGAAGAAAAAGGAGAAATAGAAAGCCTTAATTATTTGGTACAAAATAAAGTTGCTGGGATTATTTTAATTGCGACAGAAATCAGTAAAGAACATCTAAATACAGTCCATCAGATTCCGATTCCGGTTATTTTTGTTGGTCAATCGCATAAAGAAGTCTATTCCGTTAACCATGATAATTATTTAGCTGGGAAAAAGTTGGCAACTGCACTTTTAGCGAGTCCTCTTGAAAATGTGGTCTACATCGGTGTATCAGAAAAAGATATTTCAGTAGGTATAGAACGAAAGGCAGGGGTATTAGATACCTTTAAAAAAGCTGGTATCTCGGTAAAAATAATCCATTCTACTTTTCGTGCAGAAGACACGTATCGACTTGGGTTAGAATTGATGAAGAAAGAGGCAAAAGCTTTATATATTGCAGCTACAGATAATATGGCGTTAGGATTGATTAAAGCTGCCCATGAACTGGCACTTCCGGTGGGAGAAACAGTGTCTATTACTGGATTTGGGGGATATGGGTTTGGTGAATACCTATTGCCAAGTTTAACGACAGTTGATTTTCATTATAAAGAAGTAGGGGAAGTGGCTGCTGACAGGCTGTATCAAAAAATTCAAGGACAAGAAATTCCTAAAGAAACGATGATTGAAACGTCTGTTTTATTTAGAGACAGCGCATTCAAAAAAACCGTTGACAATGAATAGGCTTTCATGATACGCTAATATCATCATATGAGACCGTTCCCACATAATGGCTGTTTGTGGGATTCTTTTAAAAAGAATGTGGGAACGGTCTCTCATAAGGAGGAGTTAAATTTGAACAACCGAGAAATTGCAAAAGAAGTAATCCAAGCCGTGGGCGGTCAGGAAAATATCCAAAAGGTTGCTCATTGTGCAACACGATTAAGAATCATGGTCAACGATGAAAAGAAAATTGATAAAGAAAAAGTTGAATCGATTGAAAAAGTCAAAGGGACCTTTTTCAATTCCGGTCAATATCAAATTATTTTTGGTACAGGAACAGTTAATAAGATTTATGAGGAAGTCATTGGTCTGGGAGTAGCAGAAAGTTCTAAAGATAATTTGAAAAATGAAGTAAATAAAACAGGAAATCCTTTCATGCGCATGCTTCGCACATTTGGAGATGTATTTGTACCCATCATTCCTGTATTGGTCGCTACAGGGCTTTTCATGGGATTACGTGGGCTTTTGACTCAACCAGAAGTATTATCTATTTTCGGAACGACACCAGATGCGATTGATCCTCATTTTTTACTGTATACACAAGTATTAACTGATACGGCTTTTGCTTTTTTACCAGCATTAGTAGCTTGGTCCACCTTTAAAGTGTTTGGTGGAAGTCCGATTATCGGAATCGTTTTAGGATTGATGTTAGTGAATCCGGCTTTACCGAATGCTTATGCTGTTGCTGCAGGTGATGCAACCCCGTTGATGTTCTTTGGCTTCATTCCAATCGTTGGTTATCAAGGAACGGTTTTACCGGCTTTCATTGCGGGAATTTTGGGAGCAAAATTAGAACGGCGTCTCCGTAGAGTAATCCCAGATACATTTGATTTACTTTTCACACCATTTCTAACACTGTTAGTGATGAGTATTTTGTCTTTACTAGCAATCGGACCGATTTTCCATTCTATGGAAACCGTAGTTTTGACTGCAACAGAAGTTATTTTAGATTTACCATTTGGACTGGCTGGTTTGATCATCGGTTTTGCTAATCAATTAATCGTTGTAACAGGTGTCCACCATATCTTTAATTTCTTAGAAGTTCAATTATTAGCAAATCTAGGAAATAACCCATTTAACGCAATCATCACTTGTGCAATCGCAGCACAAGGAGGAGCGACTCTTGCAGTAGGAATAAAAACAGATTCGAAAAAATTAAAAGCATTAGCATTCCCATCTGCGTTATCTGCTTTTCTAGGAATCACTGAACCGGCAATTTTCGGGGTGAACCTACGTTACGTTCGACCATTTATCATGGGTCTGATTGGTGGAGCAATTGGAGGATTTGCAGCAAGTTTGATGCAACTTGCAGGAACAGGCATGTCCGTGACGGTTATTCCTGGAACCTTGCTTTATCTTAATGGGCAATTGCTACCATACTTGTTCGTAAACGTACTGTCTATCGGTTCTGGCTTTATCTTAACTTATCTTTTTGGGATCACGAAGGAAATGGTTACTGCCGATAAAGAAATTTTAGCAGAAAGCAAAGTTTTAGATGTTGCTTAGTACAAAAGTAGGAAAAGCAGCCTACGAATTAGCTTTTCATATCGCTCCTTTACATGGTCTGTTAAATGATCCCAATGGACTATGTGAGTTTAAAGGAGTCTTTCATTTGTTTCATCAATGGAATCAGACCGGACTGACCCATGACAATAAATCATGGGGACATCTTACTTCAATGGATTTGGTCCATTGGAGGCGGCATTCTGCAGCGTTAGAGCCTTCTGAATGGTATGATAAAGATGGAATCTACTCGGGATCGGCGATTGAAAAAGATGGAGTTCTGCATGTTTTTTACACAGGAAATGTCATTAATGAAGACAAAACAAGATCTAGTTATCAATGTTTAGCTACTTCAGAGGATGGTTTTCATTTTGAAAAAAGAGGACCAATCTTACCTCATCCAGAGGGGTATACACGCCATGTACGGGACCCAAAAGTTTGGTTTGATAGAAAAAAACAACGCTATCTATTGATTCTTGGTGCCCAGAAACAAACTCGATTAGGAGATTGTCTCCTTTATCAATCAGAAGATTTATACACGTGGGAAGCATTGGGAAGTCTTTTCTCGGAGGAGGAAATTTCCCAGCTTTCACAACGTGGGTACATGTGGGAATGCCCAGATTTGATAACGATTGGTGAACAAGAGTTTCTGATTTTTTCACCTCAGGGATTTGAAGCGGAAGAGTACCGTTTTCACAATCTATATCAAACCGGCTATCTTAAAGTCACAAAAGAAAAGGAAAAATATAAACTTGTAGATGCGCAGTTCAATGAAATAGATTGGGGGTTTGAATTTTATGCTCCCCAGACATTTGAAAGAAATGGCAGTCGAATCCTTTTTGGCTGGATGGGTCCTATGATGGAAGAGGCAGAAAAAAATCTTCCAACAAATGCTCTTGGCTGGATGCATGGATTGACGATCCCCAGAATTCTCTCAACAAAAGAAAATCAATTCATCCAACAACCAATTAAAGAATTGCAGCAGCTTCGCTCACAGAAGAAGTCATTTTCATTGCAAAAAGATTGGCAAATAAGTGTGGACCAACTGACTTATGAAATTCTCTTAGATTTTCCAGAAGGTGCTGAGGATTTTGCTTTCAAAATAAAAAATGAAACGCAGATAAAGTATGAAAAAGAACAGCGAATCCTTTCTTTAACAAGAAGAAATTGGGTGAGTGGTCAATTGGAATCACGCAAGATAAAGCTGACAACAGAACTTTTTCATTTACAAATGTACATTGATGGTTCTAGCTTGGAGCTGTTTGTTAATGAAGGTGTGGCAGTGGCAACAAGTCGATTCTTTGAAGAAGGAGCGCTCCAACTCACCTATCAAGGTGAAAACAATGGAAAGAGTATTCTTTATGCTTTAGATACGTCTCAAGTGATGGAAGGGTTAGAATAAAATAAATCAACAAAGTAGAGAGAAATGTTCCCTGCCTTGTTGATTTTTTTGTTCATTTTCAACTGGCTAGTATGCAAAAGTATGCTAGCTCAGTTAATGAAAAGAAGTGGGCTGTTTCATAGTCGCTTTTACATCTAAGAATTATAAGGAGTTATTCAATAAGTTCCGCCAGTTCTTCAACTGCTCTTAGTAAATTTTCCCACAAACCATTGCAGAAACAGCCCATTTGCGTTAAAGTAGAGGAAGTCGTGAAACAAATATTTGTTTCACAAAAAAGAGAGGAAAACGAGATGTTACCTGAAGAATTTCAGCAACAATTGCTGCAGCAGCAGATCATTTTAAGCGACAAGCAAATGGCGCAGTTTCACCGCTACTTTGAGCTGTTAGTCGAATGGAACGAAAAAATGAATCTTACCGCTATCACGGAGCAAAAAGAAGTCTATCTCAAACATTTTTACGATTCCTTGACGTTGGCGCTGACGGCGGATTTCACGAAAGAAGTCGCCTTGTGCGATGTGGGTGCCGGAGCAGGGTTTCCAAGTATTCCTTTGAAAATCGTTTTTCCGCAACTATCGGTTACGATCGTAGATTCCCTGAACAAGCGGATCACCTTTTTAACCCATTTGGTACAGGAATTAGGCTTAGAAAATGTTCATCTGTATCATGATCGGGGAGAAACATTCGGTCAAAACAAGCAGTTTCGCGAAACTTTTGACTACGTGACGGCCCGTGCAGTGGCTCGTTTGAATGTATTGGCAGAATTATGTCTGCCCTTGGTGAAGAAAAACGGCACCTTTTTTGCCCTGAAAGCCGCAAAAAGCGACGAAGAATTAACTGAAGCCAAACCGGCGATTGCGCTGCTTGGCGGCAAGTTTATCGAGGAACGGGCGATTCCGCTGCCGATTACCGGTGACGAGCGCCATATCATTGTGATCGAAAAGAAAAAAGAAACACCTAAAAAATATCCCCGCAAACCGGGGCTGCCCAATAAACAACCAATCAAATAATGCCGTAAAAATTTTTCCGGCAAGACCAGAAGATGAGAGTGTTTTTCTGATCCATTTGACCAACTAATAGGAGGAAACTTGATGGGAAGAATTATTTCTGTCGCAAATCAAAAAGGCGGGGTCGGTAAAACGACGACTACCGTGAATCTTGGCGCTTGTCTGGCTTATGCCGGCAAAAAAATCCTGCTTGTGGATATCGATGCGCAAGGCAATGCAACAAGCGGTGTGGGTATTCGTAAACCAGATGTCGTGAAAGACGTGTATGATGTGTTGGTTAACGAAGAACCAATCAAGCATGCGATTTTACCAAGTTCTCGCGAAAATTTAGACATCGTACCGGCAACGATCCAATTAGCCGGTGCCGAAATTGAATTGACTTCCATGATGGCGCGGGAATCACGGTTAAAAACAGCATTGGAAGAAGTCAGAGACGAATATGATTTTGTATTTATCGATTGCCCGCCTTCATTGGGACATTTGACAATCAATGCGTTTACAGCCAGTGATTCGATTTTGATTCCTGTTCAATGTGAATATTATGCGCTGGAAGGTTTGAGCCAATTACTGAATACGGTGCGTTTAGTGCAAAAACATTTTAACCCAACGTTGAAAATCGAAGGGGTTTTATTGACGATGTATGATGCCCGCACGAATTTAGGGGCAGAGGTAGTGGAGGAAGTTCGCCGCTATTTCCAAGAAAAAGTTTATGACACAATCATCCCAAGAAATGTCCGTTTGTCAGAAGCGCCAAGTCATGGGTTGTCGATTGTTGATTATGATTTGCGGTCAAAAGGTGCTGAAGTGTATCAAGCTCTAGCAAAGGAAGTGTTAGCTCGTGAAAAATAAAGGCAAGGGCTTAGGTCGCGGCATCGATGCATTGTTTCAGGATTTTGCCAACTTGGAAGATGTGGATGTCAAAAAAGAAGCAGTTGTTGAGATTCCGCTGAATGAATTGCGTCCCAACCCCTATCAACCACGAAAAACATTTGACGAAGCCTCGTTACAGGAATTAGCAGCGTCCATTGCCCAATCTGGGGTTTTTCAGCCAATCATCGTGCGCAAATCAGCAGTGAAGGGCTATGAAATCATCGCAGGTGAACGTCGTTTCCGGGCATCAAAATTGGCGGTCAAAGAAACGATTCCGGCAATTATTCGTGAGTTTGACGAAGAAGCGATGATGCAAGTCGCTGTTTTAGAAAATTTGCAGCGGGAAGATTTGAATCCTTTGGAAGAAGCTGAGGCTTACGACATGTTGATGAAAAATCTCAAGCTGACCCAAGCAGAAGTAGCCGAACGTTTAGGGAAAAGTCGCCCTTACATCGCCAATTATCTGCGACTGTTGACTTTACCGAAGCTGGTCAAGGAAATGGTTCAAGATGAACGACTATCGATGGGACAAGCCCGTACCCTGTTAGGTTTGAAGAAAAAAGATCAAATCCTGAAGCTTGCCAATCGTTGTGTGAAGGAAAACCTGACTGTCCGTCAACTAGAACAGCTAGTGGGACAAATGAACGAAGCCAAAGAAGAAAAGAAAACGCCGCGAATCGCCAAAGTCAAACCTTATTATTTACGGGAAAGCGAAGACCGTTTGATGGATAAATTCGGTACAAGTGTCGAAATCCAAGAAAAAGACGGCAAAGGAAAAATCGAGATCGAATACCTTTCGCAAAATGACCTGACCCGCATCCTGGATATTTTGGATATCCACTTTGACGAAGCCTGATAGTGTGACTATAAACAAGAATGTCAGTTCCACTTTTATCAAGTAATCTAGTAGAATGATATGCGTCGTGAAATCGGAAGAAACATCAAAAAAAATTTCTACCTTACTATGAACAAGAATGTCAGTTCCACTTTTATCAAGTAATCTAGTGGAATGATATGCGTCGTGAAAAACGGAAGAAATTTCAGAAAAAATTTCTATCTTACTATGAACAAGAATGTCAGTTCCACTTTTATCAAGTAGTCTAGTGGAATGATATGCGTCGTGAAAAACGGAAGAAATTTCAGAAAAAATTTCTACCTCACTATGAACAAGAAGGTGTTTTAATGTATGATTTAGGTGATATTGTAGAAATGAAAAAACCCCATGCTTGCCAAGCCAATCGCTGGGAAATCATCCGCATGGGGGCAGACATTAAAATAAAATGTACCAATTGCGGCCACATCGTAATGTTGACCCGTCGCGATTTTGAAAAGAAAATGAAAAAAATTCTAGAAAAGAAAGTGTGAAGGAAATCATGGCATTAACCGCCGGAATCGTTGGCTTGCCTAACGTTGGAAAATCAACTTTATTTAACGCAATCACAAAAGCAGGAGCAGAAGCAGCAAATTATCCTTTTGCAACGATCGATCCCAATGTGGGAATGGTAGAAGTACCAGACTGGCGCTTGCAACGCCTGACTGAGCTGGTGCATCCGAAAAAAACAGTTCCTACAACCTTTGAATTTACTGATATTGCGGGAATCGTCAAAGGTGCCAGCAAAGGGGAAGGCTTGGGAAACAAATTCCTTAGTCATATCCGCCAAGTGGATGCGATTTGTCACGTGGTTCGCTGTTTTGATGATGAAAACATCACTCACGTAGAAGGACGTGTCGATCCCTTAGACGACATTGACACCATCAATTTGGAGTTGATTTTGGCTGATTTAGAATCCATCACCAAACGTTACGATCGCGTAGCAAAAGTTGCGAAAACCAAAGACAAAGAAGCCGTTGCCGAATTGGCTGTTTTGGAAAAAATCAAAGTTGCATTAGAAGCCGGAAAATCCGCCCGCAGTGTGGAATTTACCGATGAGCAACAAAAAATCGTTAAAGGGCTATTCCTATTGACCAGCAAACCCGTCCTTTACGTGGCAAACGTGGCAGAAGACGAAGTAGCTGATGCCGACAACAACCATTATGTACAGGAAGTCCGCAATTTTGCTGCGACTGAAAATGCAGAAGTCATCGCTGTTTGCGCCCGTGCAGAAGAAGAAATCGCTGAATTGGATGATGAAGACAAAGCTGATTTTCTTGAAGCGATGGGCATCGAAGAATCTGGGTTGGATCAATTGATTCGGGCAGCCTACGATTTATTGGGCTTGGCAACCTATTTTACTGCCGGAGAACAAGAAGTTCGGGCTTGGACCTTCCGCAAAGGAATGAAGGCACCACAAGCTGCCGGTATTATCCATACCGATTTTGAACGGGGCTTTATCCGAGCTGAAACGGTTTCCTTTGAAGATCTTGACAAATATGGCACAATGCACGCCGCCAAAGAAGCAGGACGGGTCCGTTTAGAAGGAAAAGACTACGAAGTGCAAGACGGAGATGTCATGTTGTTTCGTTTTAATGTCTAAAAACACTATCATACGAGGAAATGGTATGGTAAAATTGCCTCTGGAAATGTCAAGAGCGAAGGGAGAATAACAAATGGAGCCAGAAACTCTGCGCACATATGTTTCAGAAAATCGTGAATTAGAAAAAGAACTAACAAAACGTAACCAACAATACATCTTTGATTTGAAAAAATCTTTGGATGCTGCCAATCTTTCTGAAGAAGAAAAAACGATTGCGCTGCATGAAATGCTGCCGGTTTTAGTAAAAGAACAAAAAGGGGGCAAAACTGCCCGCCAATTGTTCGGTACTGTCTCTGAACGAACCGAAGCTATTCTAAGTGCACCTGCCGAAAAAGAGGAATCTTCTCCGGTTTTGATGTGGCTGGATAATACCCTGTTATTATTGGGACTTTTCTCCGTCATGATCGGTCTGATGTCCTTTATCGCCAAAGGTCAAGGTCAATCTTACGGAATGCTGGCACTCTTGCTTGCCGCTATGGTCGGCGGTTGGGTCTTCTACCTGATGTACAAATACATCTATCAGTATGAACGCAAAGGTGCTGACAAGAGTCAACGACCAAAATTATGGAAGACCATCTTATTGCTGGTACCATCCTTCTTATTATGGATTATTGTTTTCAGCAGTTCGCCTTTGTTGCCAAAAGCCATCAATCCGGTTCTCGATCCAATCATTACAATCGTCATCGGTGCCGCAGCCTTTGGTTTGCGTTACTATTTAAAGAAAAAATACCACATCGTTGGCAGCCTATCCGTGCCAAGAAACTAACGTCGAAAATTTTCGACGTTTTTTTGATAGGTGAAAGAACCTCACGAATCCGTTTTGAAAAGAAAATCAATGGAGAGGTGGGTTCTTTCCTTTTTTTGCGTATAATAGAACCAAAGGATGGGATGATTTGGAATTAACAACATTATTAAAAGAAAAATTCGGCTATGATGCCTTTCGTCCGGGACAAACAGCAATCATCGATCAAATTTTACATCATCAAAACGTGTTGGGCATTATGCCAACAGGTGGCGGAAAATCGGTTTGCTATCAATTGCCGGCACTGGTTTTAGAGGGCTTGACCTTGGTTATTTCCCCCTTGATTTCTTTAATGAAGGATCAAGTGGATGCATTGAACGATATGGGAATTCCGGCAGCGTTTATCAACAGCACCTTGAGTGTACCGGAAATGAATGAACGGCTGCGTTTAGCCGTGGACGGCAAGATCAAATTGCTGTATGTCGCCCCGGAACGATTGGAATCTTATGAATTTCAACAACTGCTGCGGCATGTGCCGATTGAATTGCTAGCGGTAGATGAAGCCCATTGTATTTCACAGTGGGGGCATGATTTTCGCCCCAGTTATTTGAAATTGGCGGAAACGATTCAGCAGTTTGATCAGCGCCCGGTGGTAGTAGCACTGACGGCCACGGCGACTCCGCAAGTTGCGGAAGATATTTTGCAACGGTTGCAGATTCCCCCAGAAAATAAAGTGATGACCGGCTTTGCCCGAGAAAATCTGGCTTTTCAAGTGATTAAGGAACAAAAAGATACCTATCTGCTGGAATATCTGCGGGTGAATCGGGAGCAAGCCGGCATTATCTATGCCAGCACCCGGAAAGAAGTCGAACGACTGTATCACTTATTAAAAAGCAAAAAAATTGCGGTTGGCAAATACCATGGCGGCATGAACGAGCAGGAACGTTCTCAAAACCAAGAAGATTTTCTTTTTGATCGTATTCAGGTCATGGTGGCCACCAATGCTTTTGGGATGGGAATCAATAAGAGCAATGTCCGGTTTGTGATCCATGCGCAGGTTCCCGGTAATTTGGAATCTTATTATCAGGAGGCGGGTCGTGCCGGTCGAGATGGCTTGCCCAGTGAAGCAATCTTATTGTTTGCTCCTCATGATTTGCAGATTCAGCAATTCTTTATTGATCAGTCGGAAATGGCGATTGATTACAAACAAAACGAATATTTAAAATTGCGGGAAATGAGCCAGTATGCCCATTCGCAAATCTGCCTGCAACGTTATATCCTGCGCTATTTTGGCGAGGACGGTCCCGATTGCGGCCGTTGCAGCAATTGTTTGGATGAGCGGGAAGTAACAGATATCACCATCGAAGCACAAAAAGTTCTGTCTTGTGTCAAACGGATGGGGGAGCGTTTTGGGAAATCTCTTGTAGGAAAAGTATTGACCGGCTCAAAGGATCAAAAAATCAGCCAGTGGCATTTTGAAAGACTGCCCACATATGGTTTGATGAAGGACTGGAGTCAAAAAGAAGTGGTTCAACTGATTGATTATTTGACTGCTGCCGGTTTTTTAACACCAACGGAAGGACAGTTTCCCATGTTGAAGGTCTCTGCAACCGGTGTCGAAGTCCTGCTGGGCAAACAGAAAGTTACTCGCAAACAAACGACGGTCAAAACGATTGTGGAAAATACAGAATTGTTCGAACAACTGCGACGGTTGCGAACCGAATTGGCGCAGGCACAAAATCTGCCACCGTACGTGATTTTTTCTGATAAAACGTTGCAGGAGCTGGCAGAAAAACAACCCCAAACAACATTGGATTTTTTGCAGATCAAAGGGGTCGGTCAAAACAAACTGGAAAAATATGGCACCGCCTTTCTGGAAATCTTAAAAGACAGCGGCAATTCTTAATAAATCCTACTTTTTTTGCCAATAAAATGAGAATTTATTTTGATTGTTTGACTTGTCTGATTTTTTCTGTTAATTTCATAAATAAAATTAAATTTGAGGAGTGGTACGGAAATGTCCAACTGGGAAACAAAATTCGCGAAAAAAGGTTTAACTTTTGATGATGTCTTGCTGATTCCGGCAGAAAGTCATGTTTTGCCAAACGAGGTAAGTATGCAAGTGCAGTTAGCCAAAAACATTCGATTGAATATCCCAATCATCAGCGCCAGTATGGATACCGTAACGGACAGTAAAATGGCGATTGCCATGGCTCGTCAAGGTGGGCTGGGTGTCATCCATAAAAATATGAGCATCGCTGCGCAAGCTGACGAAGTGCGAAAAGTGAAACGTTCGGAAAGCGGCGTAATCATTGATCCTTTCTTTTTGACGCCGGAACATTTGGTGGCGGATGCGGAGCACTTGATGGCAAAATACCGAATCAGCGGGGTGCCAATCGTTGAAACGATGGAAAACCGCAAATTAGTCGGAATCATCACCAACCGTGACATGCGTTTCGTGACGGATTATCGAATTCCTATCGCAGAAGTCATGACCAAAGATGAATTAGTAACGGCGCCTGTTGGTACAAAATTAGCGGATGCGGAAAATATTTTACAGAAACATAAAATCGAAAAATTGCCAATCGTGGATGAAAATAACCGCTTAAGCGGCTTGATTACCATCAAAGATATTGAAAAAGTCATCAAATTTCCTAATGCGGCCAAAGATGAACATGGTCGTTTGTTAGTAGCGGCGGCAGTTGGCGTAACCAGTGACACCTTTGAACGGGCGCAAGCCTTGCTGGATGCTGGAGCAGATGCCATCGTGATCGATACAGCTCACGGTCACAGTGCCGGAGTGATTCGTAAAATCAAAGAAATTCGCGAAACCTTCCCACAAGCAACGTTGATCGCTGGAAATGTGGCGACAGCAGAAGCAACCAAAGCCCTTTATGATGTCGGTGTCGATGTTGTCAAAGTGGGAATCGGACCTGGGTCAATTTGTACGACACGGGTAGTAGCCGGTGTGGGTGTTCCCCAATTAACTGCGATTTATGATGCAGCTTCTGTGGCCCGTCAATATGGCAAATCAATCATCGCAGACGGCGGAATCAAGTATTCCGGTGATATTGTCAAAGCTTTGGCAGCCGGTGGACATGCAGTTATGTTAGGCAGTATGTTGGCAGGAACAGACGAATCCCCGGGTGAATTTGAAATCTATCAAGGTCGTCGTTTTAAAACATACCGAGGAATGGGTTCGTTAGGCGCAATGGAAAAAGGCTCCAGCGACCGTTATTTCCAAGGAGGCGTTAACGAAGCCAATAAATTGGTCCCAGAAGGAATTGAAGGACGAGTTGCCTATAAAGGCAGTGTCTCAGACATCATTTTCCAAATGACCGGTGGGTTGAAATCCGGTATGGGTTATGTGGGTGCAGCCAATTTGGAGCAATTGCGGGAAAATGCACAATTTATCCAAATGAGCGGCAACGGCTTGAAGGAATCCCATCCTCATGACGTACAAATCACCAAAGAAGCACCAAACTATTCCGTTGAATCTTAAAAACTGAGAATCTAACAAAACCCCCGCAGCAGTTGCTGTGGGGGTTTTTTGATGGTACAAATCAATTTTCGATAAAAAGGAAAGAAGTTTCCGTCTAATTATTCAGCGACAGACTCCGATACGGCTTCGCTTTTTTCTTTGGTGCTGACGGTTTTTTTATAAAAAATAGCATATAAAACCGTGCAAAGAATTGGAATGATCGCTGAAAATAGATACAATCCGGAAAATGATAGGAAGCTGCGTAATTCACCCATAAGGTAAGGACCAACACCTAAGCCCAGATCCAAACCGATGAAATACGTGGAAAGAGCGATCCCAATCCGATGGCTGTTGACCTTTTTCAAACAAATCGCTTGTCCATTTGACATGAAAGTACCGTAACCTAAACCGATAAAGGCACCAGCCAGCAGTAGCATCCAGCTAGCAGAAGTAAAGCTCAACACGATCAACCCTAAAGATAAAAAGAGATAGCTGGGATACATGACATAATTTTCTCCCTTGGCATCAAAAATTCTGCCGGACAATGGTCTGGTAAAGGTAATGACTGTAGCATAGACCACGAAGAAGAAGGAGCTGGCTGTTACTAAATGGATGACTTGTGCGTAGGAAGAAAGAAAAGCCAACACACTTGAATAAGCCAAGCCAATCAAAAAGGCGATAAAGGAAATAAACAAGACCTTGTATTCGATAAAGCTGTCTAAAGACCATTTATTCAATAATGCCCGATGTTCTTCAGATAAGGTAATATTTTTTACCGGCATCATGAAACAACCAATGGTGGTAAATAAGATCAAAAGAACGGAGAAAAGAATAATGAAATAAAAATTGGTGGTATTCAGCAAAACCATACCAAGGAAAGGTCCGATGGCTGCTGCTAAACTGGTACTTAATCCGTAATAGTTGATGCCTTCGCCGTTTTTGGATTCTGGGATATAGGCGGTAACAATCGCATTCGTTGCAGTGGATACCGTTCCATAAGCAAATCCGTTTAAGAAACGTACCAGATACAAAATAGCAATGGTTGGCATATAAAAATAAGCAAGGGTGGTCAGCAGGTAAAATACCGCACCAAAACGCAAGACGGCTTTACGACCGAATAATTCCAGTTTCTTCCCAACATAAAGCCGGGCAAGCAAAGTGCCGATAATGTAAATCCCAGAAGCAAGTCCGGCTTGTCCGGGGGTAGCTCCAAGATGATCTTGTGCGATAACGGCGATGATGACCATCAAAAGATAATAAACCAAAAAGACGATAAAATTGATAACAGTGATACTAATAAATCCTTTATTAAATAATTTTTCTTCCATTACGGATCATTCACTCCAATAAGTTTTAGTTTCTTGTTAAAAGGCTGGGTGCAGACGCATATCAAAATCGACCGTTGCAGTTTCTTCCTGACAAACGTTTTTCAGTTGTTGGATTTTTTGTTCCACATCGGCATAGTTTGAAGGGTAGCGATCCACCAGCTGACGAATAAACAAATCCCGAGTTTCCATGAAGCGTGCCAAGATTTCTCGCTGTTCTTTCTCCTCTGTTAGGGGTTGTGTTCGCAAAAGCAAATATTCTTGGTAGGCATCGTTGAGGAAAACCAACGCAGCTTCCCGGTCAAAACGTGCCCGGTAGGCAGCTTCTAGCCGGTCAATTAATAATTCTGTCCATTGTTCCATAGTAAAAACCTCTTTTCTTTTTTCTTTACGAGTGTCACTATACCAAGACAGAAACCAAAAAAAATGCGACTTTGCTGTTTTTTTTCGGTAATGACAAAAGGAAGAAACCTAAATCAACAACATTTGTTACTATTTTTTGTAAATTTTCAGAAATAATTATTAGTGTATCTTATGAGTACATCTGTTATTATAGGTTGAGAAAAAGTTGTTTATTAGAAAAAGGGAGTGCACCAAAAAATGGATAGTAAGGTCTTAAGTGACTATCTGAATGAACACTCATTTCCGATCATTGTGAAGGAAAAGAAGAAATATCTGATTTATGAAGGATTACAGGACAAGCATGTCTATATTTTGAAGAGCGGGGTAATCAAGACCAGCGTGATCTCAAAGGATGGACGGGAATTCAACATTGAATACATCAACGGCCTTGAAATCGTCTCCTTGTTAAAAGACGAGTATTCCCAATTTATCGATGCCCCCTTCAATATTCGGGTGGAATCAGAAAAAGCCGAGCTTTATCGCATCGACCGGGTGGAATTTTGGAAACACATCAACAGTAATCTGGAGCTGCAAAATTACGTTAAAGATTATTACCGGCTGCGTTTGCTCCATTCTATGAAAAAAATGCAGCAGATGCTGATGAACGGCAAATTTGGGGCAGTCTGCGCACAGATCTATGAACTCTACGATATGTTCGGCGTTGATGTGGAGGGAAAAGGAATTTTGATCGATTTTGTCGTCACCAATGAGGAAATCGCTCGTTTTTGCGGTATCGCAGCGGCCAGCTCTGTCAATCGAATGATGCAGCAATTAAAAGAAATGGGTGCCATCGCAGTAAAAAATCGGCGTATCTGGATCAAGAATCTGGAGATTATCAAAGAAAACATTATTTTTTAACAACTTCAGCAATTATTCAAAAAAGGCTAAGGGCTGCGGAATTTCCGCAACTCTTAGCCTTTTCTTATTCAACATAACGTTCGTCTGTCATACCGAAGTATTGATGGAGAGGTTTTTGTTTGCCCGCCAATAAAGTATCGATAGTGACAAATTCATACCCCTGTGCTTGCAGGGTATCGATGATGCCGGGAACTGCCGCAATCGTTTCAGAGTGGATATCATGCATCAGGATCATGGCCCCGTTATAGGCACTGCCTGTCACCCGTGGCGTAATGATCGCTGCGTTTTTGGATTTCCAGTCTTCAGAATCAATATCCCATTGAATGATCGGCTTGCCGATCGTTTTTGCGGTTGCTCCATCAATTGCGCCATAAGGAGGGCGAATATTTCGTGGCAATATTCCGCTGGCTTCAAAAATCGCCTTGTCGGTCTTGCGAACTTCTTCTTGGACCTGTTTGGCATTTAAAGTCGTCAACTGAGGATGGGAATAGGAATGACTGGCAACTTCATGGCCTTCCTCGTGGACACGTTTTACCAATTCTTGATTGGCAGACACATTTTCACCCAGCATGAAGAAGGTCGCCTTAGCATTTTTTTCCTTCAGAATATCTAATAATTTTGGTGTCGTCACACCATTTGGCCCGTCATCAAATGTCAGTGCAATATATTTTTTCTTTGGATCGATGACCGGCAAGGCATCTTTCACTGTTGCCGGATCCACCAGCTGCGTATTGACATAAGCTGCAATATCTTTGTAAGCCAAGGTGATGGTCGATGTTCCCGTGTCATTTTTTGGCAAGGAGATCGTCAGATTTTCTGGTGTATAAGTGATCTCATTATCAAAACTGATCCGAGGCATAGTCAAAACCTTGTCGATCATTCCTTTTTCCTTTGAAGCATCCAGAATTTTTTGTTGGATCACTTGCTGAATACCCAAAAGATCTGCTTCGGAAGGGATAACATCTTTGATGGCAACCGCCTTACCGGTTTTTTGTGAGACATAAACTGGGGCTTCGCTAAGACCTTTGGCTTGTTTAAAGGTATTTTCTTTTTCGTTCCACCGATAATGCTCCGCCACTAATTGGTAGGTATCCAATTGATCGGTCACATGCTTGACAGCAACTTTGCTGACAAGAACCGCCATTTCATCTGCTTTGACCTGTTTTTTGATTTGATTGGCAAGTGCGGTTAATTTTTTATCTGCATCAGGAATCGGACTGTCATTTTGTGGGGTGTAGATCACCAATTTGACCTGTTCGTTTCCTTTAACGGTTTTCTTATTCGCTAATCCGCTTTGATCCCGTTCTTCTTGAATATCTGCCAACAAGCTTTTGGCGCTGTCGGTAAAGTGTTCCATCGCCTGGGCTTGATGCTGCTTCATTGAAAAAATCGAATAGCCGCCAACAAGGACGAGAGCTACAAATAAAATACTGATAATCGTAAAAATATTTTTTCCAGTGTTACTTTTTTTCGGCTGTTGGCTATGGCGCTGGCTACGGGTCGAATAGTGCTGATTTTCACTCATTTAGAGACCTCCGTAAAACAATAGAAATTATTAACTGTAACGGCATTGTAACATCTTTGTAACATTCCTTCAAGCCCAAGAGACAAACAAAAAATTAAATTAACGATCGTTATTATTTGATGACCGTGACGCCGCCCATGTAAGGAACTAAAACATCCGGTACCGTGACGCTGCCATCTGCATTTTGGTAGTTTTCCAACACAGCTGCCACTGTCCGACCAACGGCTAATCCAGAGCCATTCAAGGTATGGGCGTAATGAATTTTTCCATCAGCATCCCGGTAACGGATCATGGCGCGTCGTGCTTGGAAGTCTTCACAGTTAGAACAAGAGCTGATTTCCCGATAGGTGTCTTGCGCAGGAATCCAGACTTCAAGATCGTAGGTTTTTGCGGCAGAAAAGCCCATGTCTCCGGTTGAAAGAGCGACAACCCGATAAGGCAAATGTAATTTTTGCAAAATGTCTTCAGCATTGTTGGTCATTTTTTCTAATTCTTCATAAGAATGGTCTTCATCACTGAATTTGACCATTTCTACTTTGTTGAATTGATGCAAACGAATCAGACCACGGGTATCCCGACCGGCACTACCGGCTTCTGAACGGAAAGAAGGGCTCAAGGCGGTCACAGAGATTGGCAGCTCTTTGCCATCTAAAATTTCACCGTTGTAAAAGTTTGTCAAAGGAACTTCCGCCGTAGGGATCAATGTCAAATCTGAATTTTCTAATTGAAAGACATCTTCTTTGAATTTTGGAAATTGTCCTGTCCCAAACATAGCATTGCTGTTAACGATGTATGGTGTCATCATTTCAGTGTAGCCGTGTTCGTAGATGTGTTGATCCAGCATAAAGTTGTATAAAGCACGTTCTAGACGTGCACCAAGACCGCGGTAATAAACGAAACGACTGCCGGAAACCTTTGCTCCCCGTTCAAAATCGAGAATACCTAATTTTTCTGCGATATCCCAGTGTGGTTTTGGTTCAAAATCAAAGGTTCGGGGTGTTTCCCAGCGGCGGACTTCCACGTTGTCCTCTTCGTCTGCCCCAACAGGTACAGAATCAGCCGGCAAATTTGGCAAAGTGGTCGTGATCGTTCGCAGTTCTTCATCAATTGCGGCGATTTCCTCGTCGAAGGCTTTGATTTTCGTCCCGACTTCCTTCATTTCAGTGATTTTATCTGCTGCATCTTGCTTCGTCCGTTTCAATTGTGCGATTTCTGCAGAAACGTCATTGCGGTATTTTTTTAAATCTTCCGATTGAACCAGCAATTGACGGCGTTTTTCATCCAATGTCAAAAAGCGGGTCAAAATTTCTGCCGGTACGCCTCGTGTACTTAATTTCGTTTTTACCTCTTCAAAATTTTGCCGAATCATTTTTACATCTAACATTTTCGTTCCCCCTATAAATTATAAATAAAAAAAACTCCGCCCCAAAGCTATGCTTGGGACGAAGTAACGATCGCGTTGCCACCCAAGTTCAACATTTCTGTTGCCCTTGAAGACTTGTAACATAAGTCAAACGTTCCTTCTTTCGAAAGACCCATTGAGAAGTGGATTCCAAATCGCCCCTTACTGATTTGCACTACCCATCAGCTCTCTGAAAAAAAGAAGATTTGTACTAGGTTCTCTGTATTTTAGCTCTTTTGTTTGTACTAAGAATAACGAAAAAAATCTCCTTCGTCAACTATTCCTTTTTTGCCATTGCGCTATTGCGCTTGATAGGTAGATGGATGATAAAGGAAGTCCACTGGGGCGTAGATTTTGCATAGATATAGCCGCCGTGCAAGGCGACAATACTTTGGGAGATCGCCAGCCCTAAACCGGTGCCGCCAGTTTCCTGATTGCGGGATTCCTCCACCCGATAGAATCGGTCAAACAACGAATCCAGCGCATATTTCGGAATCATTTCCCCATTGTTTTTAACCACCAGCACAGCTTCTGTTCCGGCTTTTTCCACTTCAATGATGATTTGTGTGGCACCTTTGCCGTATTTCAGGGCATTGGTCAGTAAATTGTTAAAGACCCGCACCAGTTTTTCCGTATCACCATCCATGATCAATTGCGGAGCATCAGCCACCGTCTGAATCTGCACACCTTTTTTACTGGCTTCCAGTTCAAAATCCACAGCAAGTTGTTCCACCAGTTGAACCATATCAAAACTGGTCATGTTGATAGGGACACTTGGTTGCCGAACCTTCGTGTATTCAAAAAGATCCTCCACCAGCGACTTCATTTGCTTGGCTTTGACGTAAGCGGTGTGGGTATATTTCAGCAAATCTTCTTCTGAATGATACTGCCGATCCTCGATCAGCCCCAAATATCCGATGATCGAAGTCAAAGGGGTACGAATATCATGACTGACATTTGTAATCAACTCATCCTTAGATTTTTCGATTCGCCGCTCATCTTCGATTGCAGCCACCGTACTGTCTACCAGCCCATTGATACTGGAAACAACCCGATTCAAGTCTCCCCGTAGTTCAAAGGGAATGCGGTGATCGTAATTGCCGTTAGCGATGTAGTGCAGCTCGCTGATAATATGCCGCAGCTGCATTTGCCGATACCGGCGAATCAATCGCCAATACAAAACCGCCACATCAAGAATCAGAAAAAGCGGCAAAATAAAATTGCGGCCATTCCAAAAAATGTCAGAATCCAAGCGGCTGGCAAAAATATTTTTTGAATCCCAAATAGCATCTGTCAATGAAGGGGAGCTGTTGATGACAGAAGAGAGTACCACCAAAACGGCGACATTTAATAGTAACAATAAAATAATCGTTACGATTCCTTCTGCAAATAACTCGCTGATTTCCTTTGAGGTCAACGTGATATGTTTCTTTTTTTCGGTTTTATTTTGCATCTATCTTGTAGCCGACCCCCCACACAGTTTGAATGACCTTTTCGCCATCCGTCGCTTCCTCGATTTTATCTCGCAAATGACTGACGTGTACCATGACGGTTTTGGCAGAAACCACACTTTCTTGTTTCCAAACCCGTTCAAAAATTTCGTCGGCACTAAAGACCCGATTAGGATGAGAGGCTAGGAGATACAAAATGCCAAACTCCAACGCTGTCAGTTGGATCTCTTTACCCTCCACCGTTTTGACTTCGTGGGAATCTTTGTTGATAATCAGGGAGCTGACCTCCAATACATCTGGTTGTTCTGGTTTGACCTGCATGCTGGTTCGGCGCAACAAAGATTTGACTCTGGCCATTACCTCTAAAGGATTGAAGGGCTTCGTCACATAATCATCTGCTCCAGCCACCAAGCCTTTGATTTTATCCATGTCAGTAGTTTTGGCAGTCAACATAATAATTGGAATCTGCGACTCTTTCCGTAGTTCCTTCACTACTTGCATCCCATCTTTTTCCGGCATCATAATATCTAAAATCAGTAATTCAATATCCGGCGTCGTGCGAATCTTCGAAAGAGCCTCTTTGCCATCATAAGCTTTTACCACTTCATAGCCCTCGTTGTGGATATAAATGCTCAGTAGTTCAACAATTTCCTTGTCATCATCAGCAACTAATATTTTCATAAATAAATTCCTCCTACTATATAATGTCAACTTTTCCTTCTTCACAGCTTAATAGTATCAAAAAAAAGCAAAAGTAGACACTTAAAGCCATTTTTGATGCGATACTTCCGATTTATAAACAGCGAATGATTCTTCCATATAGAAAAAACACGAACGTTTATTTTGAAAACAACAAAATCATCGGAATAAAAAAGAATAAAACGAATAAAAAAACCATTATTTTCTATTACAAACGGATTCTTAAAAATGTTGATAGAACAACAATCTTTTGGTTGACTTAGAAGCGAATGCTTGGTATATTATTACATGTTCGCAAGAGAGAAACAACGCTTGAGAACAGCAATTAAAAAAGTTTGGAAAAAACTTAAAAAAGTGATTGACAGACGGCAAACAGATTGCTAAAATAACAAAGTCGCTGTTAAGCAGCTGAAGAAAATTCGTTTTAAACACTTTGTTCAAACGAAAAAAACTTCAAACTTTTAGTTGACAATCACTTGTCAATCTGATATGATTTAAAAGTTGCTGAAACAACGCAGTAGACCTTTGAAAACTGAACAAAGCAAGCAAACGAACCAAAATGTGTAAGGTGCTTCTTTTAGTAGAAGCAACAGAAACATGCAAGCAATAAGCTAGCAAAACAAATGAGCTTAACGATCGCAAGATCGTGTTTAAACTTTATTATGAGAGTTTGATCCTGGCTCAGGACGAACGCTGGCGGCGTGCCTAATACATGCAAGTCGAACGCTTTTTCTTTCACCGAGATTTATCTCACCGAAAGAAAAAGAGTGGCGAACGGGTGAGTAACACGTGGGTAACCTGCCCATCAGCGGAGGATAACACTTGGAAACAGGTGCTAATACTGCATAATACGAAGGATCACATGGTCTTTCGTTGAAAGGCGCTTTTGCGTCACTGATGGATGGACCCGCGGTGCATTAGCTAGTTGGTGAGGTAACGGCTCACCAAGGCCACGATGCATAGCCGACCTGAGAGGGTGATCGGCCACACTGGGACTGAGACACGGCCCAGACTCCTACGGGAGGCAGCAGTAGGGAATCTTCGGCAATGGACGAAAGTCTGACCGAGCAACGCCGCGTGAGTGAAGAAGGTTTTCGGATCGTAAAACTCTGTTGTTAGAGAAGAACAAGGATGAGAAGAGAATGTTCATCCCTTGACGGTATCTAACCAGAAAGCCACGGCTAACTACGTGCCAGCAGCCGCGGTAATACGTAGGTGGCAAGCGTTGTCCGGATTTATTGGGCGTAAAGCGAGCGCAGGCGGTTTCTTAAGTCTGATGTGAAAGCCCCCGGCTTAACCGGGGAGGGTCATTGGAAACTGGGAGACTTGAGTGCAGAAGAGGAGAGTGGAATTCCATGTGTAGCGGTGAAATGCGTAGATATATGGAGGAACACCAGTGGCGAAGGCGGCTCTCTGGTCTGTAACTGACGCTGAGGCTCGAAAGCGTGGGGAGCAAACAGGATTAGATACCCTGGTAGTCCACGCCGTAAACGATGAGTGCTAAGTGTTGGAGGGTTTCCGCCCTTCAGTGCTGCAGCTAACGCATTAAGCACTCCGCCTGGGGAGTACGACCGCAAGGTTGAAACTCAAAGGAATTGACGGGGGCCCGCACAAGCGGTGGAGCATGTGGTTTAATTCGAAGCAACGCGAAGAACCTTACCAGGTCTTGACATCCTTTGACCACTCTAGAGATAGAGCTTTCCCTTCGGGGACAAAGTGACAGGTGGTGCATGGTTGTCGTCAGCTCGTGTCGTGAGATGTTGGGTTAAGTCCCGCAACGAGCGCAACCCTTATTGTTAGTTGCCATCATTTAGTTGGGCACTCTAGCGAGACTGCCGGTGACAAACCGGAGGAAGGTGGGGATGACGTCAAATCATCATGCCCCTTATGACCTGGGCTACACACGTGCTACAATGGGAAGTACAACGAGTTGCGAAGTCGCGAGGCTAAGCTAATCTCTTAAAGCTTCTCTCAGTTCGGATTGTAGGCTGCAACTCGCCTACATGAAGCCGGAATCGCTAGTAATCGCGGATCAGCACGCCGCGGTGAATACGTTCCCGGGCCTTGTACACACCGCCCGTCACACCACGAGAGTTTGTAACACCCGAAGTCGGTGAGGTAACCTTTTTGGAGCCAGCCGCCTAAGGTGGGATAGATGATTGGGGTGAAGTCGTAACAAGGTAGCCGTATCGGAAGGTGCGGCTGGATCACCTCCTTTCTAAGGAAAATATTCGGAAGACTTACACATTCGTTTGCCTTTGTTCAGTTTTGAGAGGTTTACNCCTTGTACACACCGCCCGTCACACCACGAGAGTTTGTAACACCCGAAGTCGGTGAGGTAACCTTTTTGGAGCCAGCCGCCTAAGGTGGGATAGATGATTGGGGTGAAGTCGTAACAAGGTAGCCGTATCGGAAGGTGCGGCTGGATCACCTCCTTTCTAAGGAAAATATTCGGAAGACTTACACATTCGTTTGCCTTTGTTCAGTTTTGAGAGGTTTACACTCTCAAACAAAAGAATTTTGCTCATTGAAAACTGGATAATTGAAGTAAAGAATCAAAACAAACCGAGAACACCGCGTTGAAAAGAGTTTTTTAAGAAAGTTTTTTCAAAGCTTTATCTTGAGGACGCCTCTATCGCTAGAGAAACGACTCAAAACCCAACCGTAAGGTTGTAAGGTTAAGTGAATAAGGGCGCACGGTGGATGCCTTGGCACTAGGAGCCGATGAAGGACGGGACTAACTCCGATATGCTTTGGGGAGCTGTAAGTAAGCTATGATCCAGAGATTTCCGAATGGGGAAACCCAGCATCTTTGATAGGATGTTACGATTAGGTGAATACATAGCCTAATCGAGGTAGACGCAGAGAACTGAAACATCTAAGTACCTGCAGGAAGAGAAAGAAAATTCGATTCCCTGAGTAGCGGCGAGCGAAACGGGAAAAGCCCAAACCAAGATGCTTGCATCTTGGGGTTGTAGGACTCCGATCTGGTAGTTCGTTCAGATAGTCGAAGGACTTGGAAAAGTCCGTCAAAGAGGGTAAAAACCCCGTAGACGAAATTTGGACAGCACCTAGGAGGATCCTGAGTACGGCGGAACACGAGGAATTCCGTCGGAATCCGGGAGGACCATCTCCCAAGGCTAAATACTCCCTAGTGACCGATAGTGAACCAGTACCGTGAGGGAAAGGTGAAAAGCACCCCGGAAGGGGAGTGAAATAGAACCTGAAACCGTGTGCCTACAACAAGTTAGAGCCCGTTAATGGGTGATAGCGTGCCTTTTGTAGAATGAACCGGCGAGTTACGATTGCATGCGAGGTTAAGTGGAAGAAACGGAGCCGCAGCGAAAGCGAGTCTGAATAGGGCGAATGAGTATGTAGTCGTAGACCCGAAACCATGTGATCTACCCATGTCCAGGTTGAAGGTGCGGTAAAACGCACTGGAGGACCGAACCCACGTACGTTGAAAAGTGCGGGGATGAGGTGTGGGTAGCGGAGAAATTCCAAACGAACTTGGAGATAGCTGGTTCTCTCCGAAATAGCTTTAGGGCTAGCCTCGGAAAGTAAGAATGATGGAGGTAGAGCACTGTTTGGACTAGGGGCCCATCTCGGGTTACCGAATTCAGATAAACTCCGAATGCCATACATTCATATCCGGGAGTCAGACTGTGAGTGATAAGATCCATAGTCGAAAGGGAAACAGCCCAGACCACCAGCTAAGGTCCCAAAATGTATGTTAAGTGGAAAAGGATGTGGGGTTGCACAGACAACTAGGATGTTGGCTCAGAAGCAGCCACCATTTAAAGAGTGCGTAATAGCTCACTAGTCGAGTGACCCTGCGCCGAAAATGTACCGGGGCTAAACATACTACCGAAGCTGTGGATTGTACCAATAGGTACAATGGTAGGAGAGCGTTCTAAGGGCGTTGAAGGCAGATCGTGAGGACTGCTGGAGCGCTTAGAAGTGAGAATGCCGGTATGAGTAGCGAAAGACAGGTGAGAATCCTGTCCACCGAATGACTAAGGTTTCCTGGGGAAGGCTCGTCCGCCCAGGGTTAGTCGGGACCTAAGCCGAGGCCGAAAGGCGTAGGCGATGGACAACAGGTTGATATTCCTGTACCCGTTGAATTTGTTTGAGCAATGGAGGGACGCAGGAGGCTAAGAAGTGCAGACTGATGGATATGTCTGTTCAAGCAGTGAGTCTGAGGGTGAGTGAAATGCTTACTCTTGTTAAGGACAAGCTGTGATGAGGAGGGAAATTTAAGTACCGAAGCTTCTGATGTCACACTGCCAAGAAAAGCTTCTAGTGAGAATTGAACGGCCCGTACCGCAAACCGACACAGGTAGTCGAGGAGAGAATCCTAAGGTGAGCGAGAGAACTCTCGTTAAGGAACTCGGCAAAATGACCCCGTAACTTCGGGAGAAGGGGTGCTGCTCTAACGAGCAGCCGCAGTGAATAGGCCCAAGCGACTGTTTATCAAAAACACAGGTCTCTGCAAAATCGAAAGATGACGTATAGGGGCTGACGCCTGCCCGGTGCTGGAAGGTTAAGAGGAGTGCTTAGCGTAAGCGAAGGTACGAATTGAAGCCCCAGTAAACGGCGGCCGTAACTATAACGGTCCTAAGGTAGCGAAATTCCTTGTCGGGTAAGTTCCGACCCGCACGAAAGGCGTAACGATTTGGGCACTGTCTCAACGAGAGACTCGGTGAAATTTTAGTACCTGTGAAGATGCAGGTTACCCGCGACAGGACGGAAAGACCCCATGGAGCTTTACTGTAGTTTGATATTGAGTGTCTGTACCGCATGTACAGGATAGGTAGGAGCCGTAGAAGTCGGAACGCTAGTTTCGATGGAGGCGCTGGTGGGATACTACCCCTGCGTTATGGCCACTCTAACCCGCACCACTAAGCGTGGTGGGAGACAGTGTCAGATGGGCAGTTTGACTGGGGCGGTCGCCTCCTAAAGAGTAACGGAGGCGCCCAAAGGTTCCCTCAGAATGGTTGGAAATCATTCGCAGAGTGTAAAGGCAGAAGGGAGCTTGACTGCGAGACTTACAAGTCGAGCAGGGACGAAAGTCGGGCTTAGTGATCCGGTGGTTCCGCATGGAAGGGCCATCGCTCAACGGATAAAAGCTACCCTGGGGATAACAGGCTTATCTCCCCCAAGAGTCCACATCGACGGGGAGGTTTGGCACCTCGATGTCGGCTCGTCGCATCCTGGGGCTGTAGTCGGTCCCAAGGGTTGGGCTGTTCGCCCATTAAAGCGGCACGCGAGCTGGGTTCAGAACGTCGTGAGACAGTTCGGTCCCTATCCGTCGCGGGCGTTGGAAATTTGAGAGGAGCTGTCCTTAGTACGAGAGGACCGGGATGGACTTACCGCTGGTGTACCAGTTGTCTCGCCAGAGGCATCGCTGGGTAGCTATGTAGGGAAGGGATAAACGCTGAAAGCATCTAAGTGTGAAGCCCACCTCAAGATGAGATTTCCCATTTCTAAAAGAAAGTAAGATCCCTGAGAGAAGATCAGGTAGATAGGTCAGAAGTGGAAGACCAGTGATGGTTGGAGCGGACTGATACTAATCGATCGAGGACTTAACCAAAAGAAACTCGGAAGAGTTTTGAGGAATTACTTCAAATCCAGTTTTGAGTGAGCAAGACTTACTCAGAAAAAAATAGTGTGGTGGCGATAGCAGGAAGGATACACCTGTAACCATGCCGAACACAGAAGTTAAGCTTCTTAGCGCCGATTGTAGTGAGGGGTTGCCCCTTGTGAGAGTAGGACGTCGCCACGCTGGTTTATTCCGGCATAGCTCAGTTGGTAGTAGCGCATGACTGTTAATCATGATGTCGTAGGTTCGAGTCCTACTGCCGGAGTAATTTCGAGATAGCACAGGCTATCTCTTTTTTTTTGTGCTCTGAAGAATCTTCAAACAGATTGTTGGTAGAAAAAAGCTGGTCTGTGTTACGATCAGTCCAACAAGATTGTTGTAGGGAGGTAATTTGATGAATATTCAATTCAGCAAAGAGGCAAAAGAAAAGTTGGCGCCATTTCTTTCAGAAAAAGCAGTCATTGTATTGGATCTGGATGACGGCGTTGGAAAGTATTCTAAGATGGGTGTTTGCTCATTAGATACCAGTTTTCGCTTATTGGTCCTATCAGAAGAACAAGATTTGAGTGATTACGAGGCAGCAATAGCTAGTGAAATCGGGAAGATCTACATCAAGGAATATTCAAAGCTATACATGGCAGAAGAAATGATTTTTACTGTGGATCAGCGATTACAAGTCTTGAAATTGGGAAGCCCTGGTGGTGTCCTGGATAACTTTGTACCAATCGTTGATTTGCGGAAATAAGTGGAAAATAAAAAGAAAGAACAGAGAGGCAAGTTTCGCTCCCCTGTTCTTTTTATTGTGGACGAGAAATTTCTTCTGTTTTTCCAAGATGGCCATAGAAATTGCCGGCGAGCCGAGAAATTGGCTGTAATTTTTCTGTTAAAATATATTCTTTTTCCTCATCGAAAATTGTTTCATTGAAGTAGTAGTCTGTCACTTCAAGAATAAAAAGGTCACTGATGGTAGTTTCGTCAACAATAATAGGAACGTATTGATGCAGTTTTACTTCCATTCGAATCAATGGTTCTTCAAATCCGGGAACAGCTACCTGCTGGCTATCCACGAGTGTTTGGTCAATCAGAGCCAGTTCGCTTTCTGCCGGAGCAAGCGTTGCGGCGGTTTGGTTCATATCATGAAGAACGGAAGGGGTAACTAAATGAATGACCCCTTCACCATTTTCCAAAAGATTATTGGCAGTATCTTTGGTTTTCCCCTCTTTACGATTGATGGAGAGGGAGACAAGGGGGTGTTTGCTGGCAACAACTGTAAAGTAGCTGAAGGGTGCAGCATTGATTACATCCGTCTGGTTGTTTTTTGTAGTAATCCAGGCGATTGGGCGTGGGGCTACTGTTCCGGTCAAGAATTTATAATTTTGTTTTTGGGTAAGTTGGTTTGCTTGGTAATGTAGCATGAAATCCTCCGTTTTAGTAAGAGAAAAACTGGGAATCACAAATGGATGCCCAGTTTTTTTATTTTTGTAGGTGCTTAGAAAAATGATTATTGACGTTTTTTATTTGCATCTGAAGTGTCGAATGGGCGAACGTAATCCTCGATTTCTTTGCGTTTTGGTTCTAAGAATGTTGGCAAGGATAAAATTTCTCCGGCAGCTTCATAGGTTTCGTCTTCTAGGAAACCGGGACCATCTGTTGCTAATTCAAATAAAACTTGCGGTGCTGCCATAAAGTATTCAGAAGCAAAGTAGAAACGCTCTGTGTAGCCGGAATTAGGGAATTCAAGCTGGTTGATGCGATCAATCCACCATTCAAGGGCTTCTTTATCAGCTACCCGTAAAGCCAAGTGGTGGACATTTCCAAAGCCTTCACCGGCAAGCGGCAAATCTGTCCGATGTTCAACGATGATGCTTGCGCCGTTTCCGCCTTCACCGATTTCAAAAAGATGGAAGCTGCCTTCTGCGTCAACTAATTTGAAGCCTAGTACATTGACCAAAACAAGTTGCATGTGTTCAAAGTTTTGAACGGTAACAAAAGCTGGGCCTAAGCCAATGATTGCTGATTCGGCAGGAACATTGGAATTTTTCCAAGGAGTACCGGCAGCAACACCTTGATTTTTTTCGTCAGAAATCAATTGGTAGCGTTGGTTGTCAAAATCTTCAAATTCCAGATATTTTTTGCCGAAACGTTCTTGAATTTCACCGTGATCGACATTATTTTGATTAAAACGATCCACCCAATAATCTAGTGCAGCATCGTTTTTTACGCGGAAAGAGTTACGGGAAATCGAATTTGTTCCCTTTGTCCCTTTAGGAATGCCAGGAAAGTCGAAAAAGGTCATATCGGTACCGGCTGAACCTAAATCATCGGTAAAGTATAAATGGTAAGTTTCAATATCGTCTTGGTTGACGGTTTTTTTGATTAAACGTAAGCCTAAAAGATCCGTGAAGAAACGATAGATTTTTTCTGCACTTGATGTCATTGCGGTAACGTGGTGTAATCCTCTAATTTGTGTATCCATAAATTTGGCCTCCAATAAATTTCACTTTTATATTTCTTACTAAAAGTAAGTATATCGGATTTCATTTTTTTCCGCAATTATTTTGTTTTGTAGATTTTAGTGTATAGTAGGAATTGAAAATAAATTTGGAAGAAATAAAAAGGAGAGAAATGCGTGAAAGAATGTTTATTTTTTGATTTGGATGGCACCTTGATTGATTCGAGTCAGGGAATTTTTTCCTCCATTCGCTATTCATTGGCTAAAATCAACGGACCAACTTTAGAGGAGGAACAACTGCGGTCATTTATCGGACCGCCCTTAGCGGATTCTTTTAAAAAGATTGGATTGTCGGATAAACAATTGGAACTAGCAGTCAGGTATTATCGGGAAAACTATGCAAAAGAGGGTATCAAGCAAATCGTGGTTTACGAGGGGATTCCAGAAGCTTTGGCTAAGTTGTCGGAAACAAAAACACTGTATCTTGCTACCTCCAAACCGGAGCACTTTGCGGAAGAAATTTTAGCAGTGCTGGGATTTGAAAAGTATTTTACAGGCATTTATGGTGCAGATATGGAAGGGAAACGAGCGGCTAAGGCAGATGTGTTAGCGTATGCGCTGGAGACGGTGGCAATCGACAAAGAAGCCGCCGTGATGATTGGCGACCGTAAACATGATATTCTGGGAGGAAAGGCAAACGGATTGGCGACCGCTGGCGTTTTGTATGGTTTTGGCAGTCAAGAGGAATTAGCGGCAGCAGGAGCAGAAAAATTATTTGCTACGCCACAAGCATTGGCAGATTATTTTTCTTTGGTGTAAATTAAATTCCAATAATTCTCTGGGGCGATGGTCTCCCATTCTTTTTCCCAACCATTTTTCAAATAGAAAGCTAAAGCCAATTGATTTTTGGAAACACATTTTAATCGAGCCGGTCGCTCAAGCCGAGCAAGTCCGGCTGTCAATAATTGTTTGCCAATATGCTGACCGGTTGCTTCAGGTGCGACAAAAAAATTGTGGATAAAATTTTCTGGAAGGTAGAGGGAAATAAAGCCGCAGATTTTTTCCTGGTCTTGGGCGACAAGTACTAGTTCTTCTTGTGTGCTTTGGTCGAAATCCGTTAATTGGTACTTGGCGGAGTCTTCCCAAAAAAAGGCCGCTTTTCGACTGTCGTAAAAAATTTTTTGTAGCAGTGGCTTATCTGTTGGGATACTAGGACGAATAAATATAAGAAATCCTTCTTTCGTTTGAATTTTATGTACGAAAAAACGCTGAAACCGTGGTCAGGTTCAGCGTTTTTTCAAAGAAATTTTTAAGCCACTTGTCGGGCTTGAACCGACGACCTCATCCTTACCATGGATGCGCTCTACCAGCTGAGCTAAAGCGGCCTGTTATTTAACACAAGATATAGAATACTTGATACTGTTCCGTTTGTCAATGGAAAATTGGTGAGAAGAATCAATTTTTTGAAGGAAACAAAAAAATCATCAAACGAAATGGAAAACGATTGCCAAAAAATTAAAGAGTTGGTATTATATGGGTACATTCTTCCGGCATAGCTCAGTTGGTAGTAGCGCATGACTGTTAATCATGATGTCGTAGGTTCGAGTCCTACTGCCGGAGTTAAATAATAAATAGGAGACGCCGTTTTTTGGCGTCTCCTATTTATTGTCGCTGTAGCAAGTTTCTGCTCACCAGAAGGCTCTTTCTTTTTTTGAGAGGAGTGCTTTTATCGTAGTTTTTCGTAAGCTTCTTTGGTCAATTCGGGATTCTTGTTGGTGTAATAATAATCGGTTTTTTTGGTTTTGATTAGTAGAATGGGCTTAGATTGCATGGAGAGATAGAAATTCGCCGATTTGCCATCCACTTGAAAATGTCCCACTGAATAATTTTCCGTGCCATAGCCATTGGTACGAACGACCGCTCCGTTTATATGGTCAATCAATGTGACGGATTCAATTTTCTCTACTGGAATAGTAGAAGAAATGGCTAAAGGAGCAGTTAATTCCACCTGGTTTTCTTCTAGTGAAAACTTAAAAGGATCGGCAGTAAAGTCGTAGAGATAAGATGTGGATAAGATTGCTACCATCACACCCACTAGCAAAAGTCCAACCGCTCCCATAATCAGTTTACCAACAGGACGGCCAAGATTGACAGACATATTCATTCCAATCCGGTCCGGTAAAAACAAACGAGTGTCATTAGGATTGATGTAGACGCCATACCGCCAGTACTGATCTTCCCCCATATAGCGGTAATCTGGAATCTGACTTAGCAGTTGATCTTGTTTTTGACGTAATCGCAGTAAAAAGCCGATACTGGCAAAAGCACTTGCAATCAAGATAAAAAGCCCAGCACCGACCCACAGTTTTCCTGCCCACCCAGAAATATCCAGACGGAATAAAGGCAAATAGAGGATCGGAAGAATCATGTAAGCACCGGTCACTGTCAAAAGAGACCAGTAATGTTTTGTCAGATCGTTGTATTGCCGGTTGATTTTTTGGTCATTCGTCATCGGACGAACGGATAAACGAGAAAGAGAGTACCAGAAAATAATAAATAGCAGCCAAATGAGCGCAGTACTGAACAATAAAGGCCATGTGGTGAGAGAATCTTTTTGCAGGGTCAGTACACTGCCAATTATCAACAGGGCCAGGGAGGGCAGGAACCAAAGCCAAGAGACGAGTTTTTTATTTTTTGTTTGAATGAGCTGGGTGTCAATAAGAATCGGTTCAATAGGTAGTTGCCAATTTTTTTCAACGATCAGCCGATGCAGCTTGCGAATGTACAGAATTTCGCAAATATAATACACTGAAAGTAGCAGCAAATTTACCCAAAGCAGGGTCATTACGAAGGCTTCGTATTTTGGCAGTAACATCAAAAAACTGAAAATACTCAGACCAATGGCAATTTGCAGCAGCCGGAGTTTGTACTCCTTCGCGATTGCTACGACTTCCGGTGCATTTAAGTGATGGGGTGCTAAGGTATTTTCCAACAAGACGTGATTATGCGGTGTGCCTGCTAAACGCAGTGAAAGTGCCATTACAACATGAATAATGATAAAAATGCCGACTAAAAATATACGCATGCTAGTCCCTTCCTTCGGTGAATTCTTTTAGATAATATTGAACGTCTGCTAAAATTTGTTTCTCGGAGCGATGATGTAAAACGGCTTGAGCTAAAAGGACCGCCAACTGGTTTTGATAGTCCTGCTGAGTCTCTTCCCGATAGTTTTCTGGGAGCCGAACGGTGGTCCCTTTACGACGATCCGTAATCAGGTAACCGGCTTCTTTTAAAAAGGTGTAGGCTTTGGCGATGGTCATCATGTTGACACCTAATTCGTCGGCTAATTGACGAACGGAGGGGAGCTGTTCATTCACCTGTAAATCACCACGGGCGATTCCCAAAATGATTTGATCGCTGATTTGCCGATAAATCGGTTCCTCGGAGCGACTATCGATTTCTAACAACATATTCTTCACCTCTTTGTATTATATATATTAATACAACCGATACATAAAAGCAATCGATGACTATTTGTTAAGTAGCTGTAATGGGATGGAAATAATGTTATTTTAAAATAGAGAGTAAGCTTTTTTTAGGAAAATAAGTGAAACATCAAGGCTCGAAAGGAGTTTCCCTCATGAAGAAACAAAATAGAGAACCTTATTTTGATAATGCAAAATTTTTTTTGATGATTCTGGTGGTCTTTACCCATCTGTTGCAGCCATTTATTGAAGACCATCCTTTTTATACAGATCTTTATTATTTCATTTTTACATTTCATATGCCGGCCTTTATTTTGATTGCCGGCTTCTTTACTAAAAATTTTAATCGTCCGGGAAATATCAAAAAATTATTCAAAAAATTGGTATTGCCTTATATTTTGTTCCAGTTGATTTATTCCGCTTATTATTCTCTGATCGGTTTACAGCGGGAATTTTCGTGGGAGCTGCTGGTTCCCCAATGGTCGCTGTGGTTTCTGCTTAGTTTATTTTTCTGGCAGTTGTCCTTGTATCTTTTTCAATATCTCCGACCGGAAGTTGGTATCACCTTCAGCTTTATTTTGAGTTTGTTAAGTGGGTATCTGCCTTTCATGTCTCGAGATTTGACGTTGCAGCGAACTTTTGCGTTTTTGCCTTTCTTTGTGATTGGACATTATGTGACAAAAGAACAGGTGGATAACATTAGACGGGGAAGTCATCGTCTTTTAGGAATCGCCGGATTGTTTTTCATTTTTCTTTTTATCCGTAACATTGAATATTTGAATAAATACATGGTTTTTGGTTCGAAACCTTACGAAGAATTTTTGGCTTCGCCTTTGTTGGGAAGTGCGGTACGAATGCTGATGCTGGCGTTGGGATTGATCGGAACCTATGGGGTGCTGGCGCTGGTTCCCCGCAAACAGCTCATTTTGACAAGGTGGGGAGCCAATACGTTGCTGGTGTATCTTTTGCAGGGCTTTTTCATCAAAGGATTGCGCGCGTTGGCCATCGAAGAAACCAAGTTGACATTGCTGGGATTATGCGGACTTTTTCTTGGAAGTGTTCTTTTGACGATTGTTTTGTCCTCAGGGAAAATGGCGAAGGCGTATCAACGGCTTCAAACAAAACTGGATGCGTTGGTGGATTGGCTGACTATGACAGCACCCGATAGCTGATCTTCTTTCATGAATAGAAAATAATTTTCTGAATATTTCCGCAAATCTTGTTTTCCACGGCTTTGAGGAGTAAAATGAGGAAGATTAGTACGTGAAAGGATGAAAAAAATGTCTGAAATTTCAAAAGAAATGACTACAAACTTTGCTGCAGATTTTGCAGCAAATAAGAAACACTTGGCACTACAACGCACAGTGGTAAAAAATGGAATCAAGGCTTCTGCGGAAAATGTCAGCGCACAGGTCAATAATGTTCCGGTTTTTTCTGTGGATGTAGCGACTGGGAAAGTTGCCAACCAAAAACAATCCGGTCGTTGCTGGATGTTTGCTGCGTTAAACACCTTCCGTCATAAAATGTTGAACACTTTCCAATTGAAGGATTTTGAACTTTCTCAAAATTATACCTTCTTCTGGGATAAATACGAAAAAGCCAATTACTTTTATGAAAATATTTTAGCAACTGCAAAGGAAGACGTAACAAGCCGGAAGGTTGCCTTCTTGCTGCAAACCCCTCAACAAGACGGTGGACAATGGGACATGATGGTCTCGATTTTTGAAAAATACGGGGTCGTTCCTAAAACGGCAATGCCAGAAAGCAGCAATTCGTCAAATTCACGGGATTTGAACACCTTTTTAAATAAAAAATTGCGGAAAGATGCTGTCGCATTGCGCCAACTTGTAGCAGATGGAAAAACAGCGGGAGAAATCCAAGCAGAAAAAGGGAAAATGCTTCAAGATGTGTATGATTTTCTAGCCATTTCTTTAGGCACACCACCAGAAAGCTTTGATTTTGAATACCGTGACGAAGAAAAAAATTACCATCTGGATCAAGCTCTGACACCACAAACCTTTTACAAAAAATATGTAGATGTGGATTTAGACAACTATGTCAGCATCATCAATGCACCGACTGCAGACAAACCATTTAACCGTTCTTACACGGTCGAAATGTTAGGAAATGTTGTGGGTGGGAAAGACGTTCGTTATTTGAATGTGGATATGGCAACCTTCAAAAAATTAGCGATTGCGCAGTTGGAACAAGGGGAATCTGTCTGGTTTGGCTGTGATGTCGGTCAATCTTCGACGCGGGATTCAGGAATCATGTCACTGGATGCTTATTCCATGAATGAGTTGTTTGATGTCGACTTTACCATGACCAAAGCGCAACGCCTAGATTTTGGCGAAAGTTTGATGACCCATGCGATGGTATTGACGGGTGTTGATTTGGTAGAAGGCCAATCAACCAAATGGAAAGTTGAAAACAGCTGGGGAGAAAAAGTTGGTGACAACGGCTTCTTTGTCATGAGCGATGCGTGGATGGATGAATTTACCTACCAAATCGTTGTTCGCAAAGACTTTCTGACTCCGGAACAACAAGCCGCTTTTGACGCAGATCCACAAGTTTTAGCACCTTGGGATCCTATGGGCGCATTAGCATAACAAAAGAAGTGCAAAAAGAAGAATCGGGAAACTGATTCTTCTTTTTTGCAGGGACGATTCCTGCAGTTTCTGCTATACTTAAAGGTATTAGAGCAAAATCTATTGGATTTTAGGAGGCAAATTTTGGCAAAATACACGAACCAGCATGAAGTCGCTTATTATGAATGTGACGTGAACCAAACCATGACCTTTCCGGCAATGATCGGTGTGGCAATCAAGACTTCCGAAGAGCAAAGTGCATTTTTGGAGCGGGATTCGGCGTTCGTCCGTTCTTTCGGGCTGACTTGGGTCATCACGAATTACCTGATGACGATTACTCGATTGCCTCGCGTAGGGGAAACGATTCTTGTCACGACAGAAGCCACCGCCTACAACAAGTACTTTTGTTACCGAAATTTTTGGCTGCAGGATCAAGAGGGCAATGAACTGGTGAAAATGGAATCAGTTTTCGTTTTGATGGATATTGAAAATCGCAAAATGAGCAGTGTTCCTGAAGAAATCATTGCGCCTTATGAAAGTGAAAAAATTAAACGAATCAAACGGTATCCGAAAATTCCGGCAATTGAAACGGGAAAAAGTTTGACCTATCGGGTTCGTTTCTACGATATCGACAGCAATCAGCACGTCAACAATGCGATGTATTTTAATTGGATGATCGATGTATTAGGCTATGAATTTCTCAGCGCTCATGTGCCACAAGAAGTCAATGTCCGTTTTGATAAAGAAGTTGAGTATGGCCATGAGATTGAAAGTCATTTTGAAGTTATTTCATTAGCGGATGGACAAGTAGAAACCCGACACAATATTCGAATGGGAGAACAAACCTATTGTGAAGCTGTCATCACATGGAAAAAATAAAATAAAGCACGCTTTCCTTGCCAAGGGAGCGTGCTTTGTTTTATGAAAAAGGCGGATGATTAATCAGCCATGAAAGTAATGAGGGCCTCTGATGTCAATTGACGATTTTTGGCAATCAATAATTTGAGCCGGGCTTTTTGTGAATTGATCCCACTGCAAAAAATAATTCCTCGTTCTTGAAGATCTTTCCCTCCGCCTTCATAATCGTAAACAGGTTCTGCAATGCCATTGAAACAGCGGGAAACTAATACAATGGGAATGTTTTGTTCCAATAATTTTTGCAGGGGCGGCAAGGTTTGCGGCGGCAGATTGCCAGCACCCAAGGCCTCGATGACTAACCCATCAATTTGATTTTGAGCCAGCGCCTCAAATAATTCCCCGTCCATTCCGGCATAGGCTTTGACGATGGGAATAATGCCCTCCACGGTATCAACATCCCAATGAACCGTGGGTAATAATTCCTGTAAAAAAATAATTCGATTTTTGGTCACCAAACCGATAGGTCCCAACGTTGGCGTACGAAAGGTTGCCACGTTTGTCGTATGAGTTTTTGTCACGTAGCGGGCAGAGTGGATTTCATCATTCATCACGACTAGAACCCCTTTGCCGATTGCTTCCGGTGCAAGAGCCACCCGAACAGCACTTTCAAAATTGTACAACCCATCACTGCCTAACTCATTGCTGGAGCGCATGGCACCGGTCACGACAATCGGCAGCAGATTGCCGATTGTAGTATCCAAGAAAAAAGCCGTTTCTTCTAAAGTATCTGTTCCATGAGTGATCACCACAGCATCGATTCCGGCAAGTTTAGCAAGCTGGATTCGTTCCTTTAGTTGCAGCATATGACTAGGCTGAATGTGAGGACTAGGAAGATTAAAAATATCCTCCACGATAACTTCTGCTGTGTCAGGCAGGTCAATTTTGGCATCCATCAACGGGTTGACAACATCAGGGCTGACTTTTCCAGTTAAGGTATTTTCTTTCATGGCAATGGTGCCGCCGGTATGTAAAATGAGTATGCGGGTCATGTGATGTTCCTCCAATCAAATCTTTACTGTTTTCCTAAAATTATTGTATACTATCTTAATAAGAAAAAAAATAGGTGTGATGAATGAACGATGATCAGAGTTGGTTTGACCCGATTTGATGAACACGAATTTTTGACCGGAAAAAAGAAAAGTACGTTGTTTGAGTACGCCAGCCATTTACCAGTGGTAGAATTAGATACCAGTTATTATTTTGTTCCTAAAAAATCAGTAGTGGAGAATTGGTTGACTCAAATTCCCGAAAACTTTCAATTTATTATGAAACTTCCCAGCAGCTTGACTTGCCAAGACGAATTGCCGGAAGGAAAAACGATGCAGGATATGGCAGAGGAATTTTTGACAAATCTAGCACCGATGATTGACAGTGACCGTCTTTTTTGTGCTCTTGCCCAATTTCCGGCAACATTTAAATGTACCAAAGAAAGTGTAGCGCATCTGCGAATGCTACGGCAACTCTTTCCAAACCTGTCCCTTGCTATTGAGTTTCGGGATTACTCTTGGTATGAGCCCCGCTATCTTGAAAAAACACGACAATTTATGTCAAGCCAGCAGTTTTCACTGGCGGTGATCGATGAACCAAAAAAATTGTCTACTACGGTTCCGTTGGATGCCTTTGTCACCAATTCTGCATTTACACTCTGCCGTTTTCATGGAAGAAATGATGTTGGCTGGCAGGCGAAAGGTCCGGATGCTCAGAGCAAACGAACGTTGTATCATTACTCACAGACTGAATTGGCAGAATTGCAGGCAACGATTGAAAAAGTGGCGGAGGATTCCCAAAATGTGGTAGTGATTTTTAACAACAATGCAGGCGGCGATGCGGCAGAAAATGCGATGGAATTAAATGAACGGATGAATTTGACCTATCAAGGATTGAATCCAGGTCAATTGGATTTATTTTGAGGAGAACAATGATAAAAGCTATTTTTTTTGATATTGACGGTACCTTGCTTTCCAGCCGGGGAGAAGTTTTGGAAAGTACTAAAAAAGCCATTCAACAAGCGCGGGCAAAGGGAATTTTTGTCGGAGTCGCTACGGGTCGGGGTCCGGTAAAAATCACAGAGTTGCTCAATGACTTGCCATTAGATATGTACGTGACTTATAACGGACAATTGGTTTATACAAAAGAGGAAACGATCCATGCACAAGCCTTTCAACAAGAGACTTTGCGGCAAATCGTTCACTATGCAGATATCCATAGCCGCCAAATTATGTTTGGAGCACGGGATCAAATCGATGGCAGTCGGACGATGATGTTGAGTCAATCGATGGCAGGGAAAAAAATGATTCGCTTTTTGCCGCGGCATTTTCCGGTAGCCATTTTAAAACAGACATTGCAAAAATTGAGCTTCTACAAAAGCAAAAACCATTATAAAAAAATGGCGATTTTGAAACAACCGATTTATCAATGTATGATGCTAAGCGTGCAGGGAGAAACGGAAAAATTGATCCAGCAATTTACAATGTGTGACTTCCAGCGTTCTAATCCCTATTCGGTGGATATTGTACCAAAGGGCGGCTCTAAAATTCGTGGTATCCATGCCTTTTTGGAGCATCACGGTATTGCTGTTTCTGAGTCCATGGCCTTTGGCGACCACATGAATGATATTGAAATGCTGCAAGGCGTGGGCGTGGGAATTGCGATGGGAAATGCCCAGCCCATCGTTAAAGAAACAGCGGTGTACGTAACAGATACGAACAACCAAGATGGCATTGCGAAAGCGTTGCGTCACTACCAAGTAATTGAATAGGAGACGATCCATTGAAACCCTTTGAAATGACAGAAGAATTCCACCATATTTTTGATCCTAGAAAGCCGCAACACCCAACTGCTTTTTCAGCTGAAGAAGCAGGACATCGAGCAGCCTTTAAAATCGAAGAGCTTGTGGAATTTTTGTATGCCGCCAGTAGAAATGATTCGCAGGTATTTAATGATGGTGTTGCAGCACTCCATCAGGCGATTGATCATGGACAGGCAAAAATTGTTGCCAAAGGAAAGCCTAGTGAAGATTCGTTAGTGGAGCAAGTCGATGCGTTAACGGATTTGCTGTATCTGACTTATGGCTCCTTTTCCTTGTTGGGCGTGGACCCGGAACCGATCATGGCGATCGTTCATGAAGCCAACATGGCAAAACTTTTTCCTGACGGGAAGCCCCACTATGATCCAGAAACAAATAAAGTGCTGAAACCTGCGGACTGGGGAGAAAAGCATGCCCCCGAAGCACGGATTAGAAAAGCCATCGAGCAACAAAAAAAATGGTCAGAAAACGAGTAATTCGTTTTTTCTGACCATTTTTTTAATCGAAAAAGGTATAATACAACGTTCGAATAGCTAGTTTTTCCTGATCCTTATGAATACCAAACATGATGCTAACTTCAGAAGAACCTTGGTTGATCATTTCTAAGTTGATTTTTTTGCGGGCAAGAGCAGCGGTGCTTTCGGCAGTGATCCCCACCCGTTGCCGCATTCCTTCACCAACGACCATAATCATAGATAAGTCATGGGTGATTCGCAGTTCATCAGGATCAATTTCATAGGCAATGGTACGCAGCAATTCTTCTTCAATTGCTGGTGTTAATTGATTCGCCCGTAAAACGATGGAAATATCATCAATTCCAGAAGGCATATGCTCGTAACCCAAACCAAAATCTTCAAAGATCGTCAAAATACGGCGGGTAAAACCGATTTCTCTATTCATCAAGTATTTGTTGATATAAATCATCGTAAATCCTTCATCGCTGGCGATTCCTACCACCGGTTTTTCATGGCGATCCCGTTGGTTGGTGATTTTTGTTCCGGGAGCCATCGGATTATTGGTATTTTTGATAACTACCGGAATTTTAGCCCGGTAAGATGGCATGAGCGCTTCATCATGAAAAACTGTGAAGCCGGCATAAGCCAATTCCCGCATTTCCCGATAGGTCAATTCTTTAATCAGTTCAGGATGGTAGACAAATCCTGGATGGGCAGAGTAGATACCATCGACATCAGTAAAGTTTTCGTAGAGGTCTGCTTTGACCCCGGAAGCGACGATTGAGCCTGTGATATCAGAGCCGCCACGGGAAAAAGTACACACTTTGCCTGCTTCGGTATAGCCAAAAAATCCTGGAATGACTAATACTTCTTCAGAGGTTGCCCACTGATTGATTTTTTCGTAAGCCTTCAGCAGGATACGGGCGTTCCCCGGTTCATCAGTAACTAAAATGCCTAAAGCCTGCGGATTGACATAGCGTGCCGCAATGCCTTGCGCTTGTAAAATTCCGGCAATCAGCTTAGCGTTGTTGTCTTCACCACTTGCTAAAATCGTATCATAGAGATGGGGATTATCTGTGGTTTCCAGTGTTTTTAACGCCATCAGGTCCTGCCAGATTTTTTTCAACGTTTCTTCGGACAGATTAAATGCCTGACCGATTTCTTTGTAGCGATCAAAAATCAGTTGCAATAGTACATCCAGATTTTTTCCCGCTATTTTTTCATTATATAATTGAATCAGCAGATCCGTCACTTTCGTATCCTTGCCTGATCGTTTTCCCGGCGCAGAAACCACGATGAATTTGCGTTCGGGATCGTCTTTGATGATTGCTACTACTTTTTTTACCTGTTCACTAGAAGCCAGTGAACTGCCTCCAAATTTTGCTACTTTCATCTTATCGCCTCGATTTTATATTTCATATAGATTACAAAAAAATGAGAAAAAAAGCAAGTTTTCAGAGAATAAATGAAAAATAAATTGAAAAATGACGGAAAGTAAGGAGAAAGAGACCTTGGTAATCAGGTCGTTTTATGAAAATCCCCCAATGAAAAAAGTCAAAAGTTTTTTTCCGTTACGTAGTGATTGCCACATAGGTTTGTGATATAATCTAGCGTAGATGCCTTTTGTTGAAAACAGGCGAAGAAAAGCAGAATTTCAATTAGATAAGCATAGCCAAAGTTATTTTAAGGCTTCAAACATTGTATATTCGAAAGCGGAGGAACTTTAAATGGGAAGTAATGTTATCATCGGAATCGTAATTGCTGTCATAGTTGTGGCGGCAGTGCTCTACTCGATTAGTTTTTTCATGCGCAAGAAAAATGAGGAACGCCTCAAAGTTTTGGAGAAACGAAAGGAAGAACTGTTTGATCTGCCAGTGATCGAAGAAGTCGATGATGTAAAGAAAATGCATCTGGTTGGACAAAGTCAGAATACCTTTCGAGAATGGAACCAAAAGTGGACGGATATCTCCACCAGTGATTTCGCTGAATTAGAAAGCCAAATTTTTGAAGTTGAGAGTTTAAATGAAACCTTCCGCTTCCTTAAAGCGAAAACGGCAATCGGTGATGCAGAGGCAACGATGGATCACATGGAAAAAGAAGTCGAAGAAATCCGTGCCGGTCTGAAGGAACTACGGGAAAGCGAAGAACGCAACTCCCTTGAAGTCCAAAAAGCGTTGGATATCTACGAAGACCTGAAAAAAGGGTTACGGGAAAATGGTGACGAATACGGTCCAGCCTATTCAGAATTACAAAAACAAATCAAAAACATCGAAATCGAATTTACACAGTTTGTCACACTGAATACCTCCGGTGACCCGGTAGAAGCAAGAGAAGTCCTGGAAAAAGCAGAAAAACATACTTACGAGTTGGATGATGTAATCAAACGTATCCCAACCGCTTACGAAGAACTGAACAAAACTTTCCCAGATCAGTTAAAAGAAATTCAAGATGGCTACAAACGCTTGTTGGCAGATCATTACGTGTTCCCAGAAGAAAATTTCCAAGATGAAATCAATCGCGTGAAAAAACGAGTGGAAAATTCCATGAAGGATTTGGAAAAGACCGAGATCGACGCAGTAGAAGTCGCTAACCGGGATACTTCAAGTGCCATTGATTCTCTTTATACGGTAATGGAACGGGAAATTGATTCGAAAAAATATGTACTTAAAAATCGACAAGTCATTACAGATTATATCCAACATGCAACGAAAAATAATCGTCAGCTATTGATCGAGTTGGATCACACCGCACAAAGCTATACGTTGAATCATAATGAGCTAGGCCGGGTACGTGGTTTCCAATCTGAAATTGATGAGTTGGCAAAACGCAATGGCGAGATCGAGCCGATGATGGCCCATCACGAAATTCCTTTTTCAGAGGTTCAATCTTTCTACAAAGATGCTTACAAGATTTTGGATGACATTGAAAACCAACAGGTAGAGATCGATGATTCTCTTCATGACTTGCGTAAGGGAGAAAAAGCTGCGCAGGAAAAAGTGGAACAATATGAATTCAAATTACGCAACTTAAAACGTTTCGTGGAAAAACAACGCTTGCCTGGCTTGCCGGGAGATTATTTGGAATTCTTCTTTGTAGCGACGGATCGTGTAGAAGAATTAAGCAAAGCCTTGAATAAAATCCGAATCAACATGGAAGAAGTCAACAAACTGGTTGATATTTGTAACGAAGACTTAGAATTGTTGGATGAAAAAACCCATGACCTTGTGGATGCCGCAGCGTTGACGGAACAAATGATGCAATACGCCAATCGTTACCGCCATTCCCATCCAGAAATCAAGGCGTCCATTGACAAGAGTCTTCAACTGTTTACGAAAGACTATCGTTACCAAGAAGCATTGGATGAAATCGGCGCTTCCCTGGAACGGGTAGAACCCGGTGCTTTCAAACGTATCGAAAGTTTCTACTTCAATAACCGTGATTTAGTATAAATGCAGAACTTGAAACATTCCTTTGAGTGTTTCAAGTTTTTTTATGGAATAAAAAGAAAATCGCTTACAAAAAGCTGTACCTTGAAAGGAAGCGACACAGCGTATATAATGGGTAAGAATTTCCAAAAGAGAGGGATTTTTTCATGATTTATTTTGATAATAGTGCAACAACGCCCATTTTTCCACAGGCACTTGATACATATGTAAAAACCAGCCAACGGATCATTGGTAATCCATCGAGTTTACATGATTTAGGCAGTCAGGCAGATCGTCTGCTTCAGCAGGCCCGCAAGCAAATTGCAGAATTGCTTTCTGTTGCACCTGGGGAGATTTGGTTTACTTCCGGTGGGACAGAAGGGGACAACTGGGTAGTAAAAGGAACCGCAATTGAAAAGCAAACCTACGGACGCCACATGATTATTTCTAGTATTGAGCATCCGGCTGTCTCAGAAACTGCGGCACAATTGCAAGAGCTTGGTTTTGATATCAGTATTGCACCGGTAGATGCCGCTGGATTCGTAGATGTTGCCGCATTAGAAAAACTGATTTGTTCAGAAACAATTTTAGTTTCAATTATGGCAGTCAATAATGAGATCGGTTCGATTCAACCAATCAGGGAAATCAGTGAAGTATTGAAGAATCATCCTAAGATTCATTTTCATGTGGATGCCGTACAGGCAATCACCAAAGTTCCCCAAGAAAAATGGCTGACCGATCGAGTGGATTTCGCAACGTTTTCTGCTCACAAATTTCACGGACCGCGAGGAGTCGGTTTTATTTACTGGCGAAAAGGTCGGAAAATCGCTCCGTTGTTGACGGGTGGCGGTCAGGAACAAAATCATCGCAGTGGAACGGAAAATGTGCCGGGCATCGTCGCAATGGCAAAAGCATTGCGCCTTTCTTTAGAAAAAAAAGCAGAACGGCCTCAACATGTGCAGCTTTTGAAAACTTATTTGCGTACTGCTTTGGCAGCATATGATAAAGTAACGATTTTTTCTGAGGAAGAAAATTTTGCTCCCCATATTTTATGTTTCGCCCTTAAAGGTATTCGTGGGGAAGTAATGGTGCATGCGTTCGAAGAGAAACAGATTTACCTTTCTACAACAAGCGCTTGCTCCAGCCGAAAGAAGATGGCAAGCAGTACCCTGCATGCCATGCATGTACCCAATGCCCTTGCCACATCAGCCGTCCGCATCAGCTTAGATGAAAGCAATACGATGGCAGAGGTTGAGCAATTCCTGATTATTTTCAATCAACTCTACCAAAAATTTTCTAAAATCAACTAAGAAGAATAGTCCAAAAAAAAGGATGGTCGTTCCACTTTGACTAAAAAAGCAAGTGGGAGGATATATGTAGTGAAAATTTAATACCTAAGGGAGTCTATCACGTGAAATATACAGAAATTATGGTTCGTTATGGTGAACTATCCACCAAAGGAAAAAATCGCCGCAGTTTTATTATGCAGTTGGCAGAAAATGTTCGCCGGACACTGTCGGATTTTCCAGCAGTAAAAATCCATGCTGAACGAGATCGCATGCACCTGCTTTTGAATGGCGCTGATAGTGATGAAATCATTCCTAAATTGCAAAAAGTTTTCGGTATCCAAAATTTTTCTCCTAGTATCCAAGTCGCTAAAACGGTTCCGGCTTTGAAAGAAGCTGTGCAAGAAGTGATGCAGGAAATCTATACTGGAAAGGAAACGTTTAAAATTACGGCAAAACGTAGCGACCATGATTTTGAGCTAGACAGCAATGAGTTGAATCAAGTTTTAGGGAATGCAGTATTTGATCTTTTTCCTGAGATTCAAGTTCAAATGAAAAAACCAACAATCAATTTACGAGTAGAGATTCGTTTGGATGGTGCCTATCTTTCTTATGAAACGATCAAAGGTGCTGGCGGTTTACCAGTTGGAACCAGCGGTCGTGGCATGCTGATGCTTTCAGGTGGCATCGATTCACCGGTGGCGGGGTACTTGGCGATGAAACGGGGCGTAGAAATCGAAGCCGTCCATTTTGCTAGCCCTCCTTATACCAGTGAGCAGGCGTTGAAAAAAGCCAAGGATTTGACTGAAAAATTGGTTCCATATGTGGGCAGTATTCAATTTATCGAAGTACCTTTCACTGAAGTGCAAGAAGAAATCAAACGCCACGTGCCACAAGGGTATTGGATGACGCTGACTCGACGAATGATGCTCCGCTTAACGGATGCGATTCGTGAGATGCGTAAGGGCTTGGTCATCATCAATGGCGAGTCCTTGGGGCAAGTAGCCTCACAAACTCTACAAAGTATGGTAGCAATCAATGAGGTAACTACGACACCAATTATTCGGCCGGTAGTCACGATGGATAAATTGGAAATCATCGAAATTGCGGAACGCATCGATACTTTTGAATTGGCGATCCAACCCTTTGAAGACTGCTGTACGATTTTTGCTCCCCCTCAACCAAAAACACGCCCTCGCTTGGATAAAGTGCAGGAATACGAAGAACGCTTGGATATCGAAGGGATGATGCTTCGTGCATTGGAAAACTTGAAAATTGACCGCATCGAAGGCAGTCAAACTGCAGAATTTGAAGAATTACTTTGATTTATCTGCCTTTTGAAAATAAATAGAATGAATGAGCAATCGTCAAAAATTATTTGGCGATTGTTTTTCATTTTGAGCTAAAAACGCTTGCAGACTAGGGTATCTCATGCTAAACTTATTATGTGAAATAATTAACAAAGGAGTTCCGTTATGGTTGAAGAAACAAAATTAAGAACGATTCCCAAAGCGACAGCAAAACGGCTGCCTTTGTATCTCCGGTATTTAAAAATGTTAAAAAATGCAGAGGTAACCCGTATCAAATCGAAAGAATTCAGTGAGCTCACCCAGATTCCTTCTGCGACGATTCGCCGGGATTTTTCTCATTTAGGAGAGTTGGGCCGCAGCGGATACGGCTATGAAGTCAGCTATTTGATCGAAGTTTTTAATAGTATTTTAGATACAAATGATGAAAAACGGATCGCATTGATCGGTTTTGGTAATTTGGGAAAAGCCTTAGCTAATAATAATTTTCGCCGCAATGAAAATTTAACGATCGTCAGCGTCTTTGATAGTAATCCTGAAATCATTGGGAAAGAAATCGATGGACATGTAGTACAGGATGTTCGTAATTTGGCGGCGGTTGTGAAAGAAAAAGAATTGACAGTTGCAATCTCCACCGTGCCGAGCCACTATTCCCAGTGGGCGATTGATCAGATTGTAGCAGCCGGCATCACGGCTATTTTAAATTTTGCACCTGATCGTGTGGAAGTACCAGCCAATGTTCATGTACAATACATTGATTTGACGACAGAATTACAGACGTTGATTTTTTTCGATCAGAATTATCAAGGCGAAGCAACCCGCTAGGCAATTTTTTTGTTGTTTTGATTTTTGTCTACTATACTGTAAAGATACCCAAAGTAATAGGCTGACTATCCAGTGTGAAGTAAGCAATCATAGGAGGAATTACAGTGTCTTTAGAAGTATCGCGAAAAGGAACGATGTACAAGGTTCCCGGCAAACAGCCGCAAGTTGGAGAACAGGCACCTTTTTTTCAGTTGCCGGACTTGCAGGAAAAAAGTCATTCATTACCTGATTTTAAAGGAAAACCAACGATTTTGAGTGTCATCCCTGACATTGATACTCGGGTTTGTGCCTTGCAGACAAAACGCTTCAATCAAGAAGCCAGCAAAATTTCGGCAATTCATTTTGTGACGATTTCCAATAATACAAAAGAGCAGCAAGCAGCGTGGTGTGGGCAAGAAGGTGTTGATATGTTGATGTTGCACGACACGGACCATTCATTTGGCGATGCCTATGGATTATGGATTCCTGAATTTGGTCATTTGGCGCGAGCAATTTTTGTATTGGATTCGAAGGGTGTGGTTCAGTACCAAGAAATCAGCCAAGAAATCTCGCAAGAACCAAACTATGAGCAGGCGCTTGCCGCAGCAAATGCCCTAATCTGATTGACTTTCAAAAAACTTCATTGTAGAATAAACCATGATGAAGAACAAGAGGAGTAGCTAAGAACTCGTTCAAGAGAGAAAGTCGCTTGCTGAAAGACTTTTACGTTAGACTTAGTGAAGGTAGCTTGGGAGTCTTTGATCTGAAGGCAGTAGGATCAAACGAGTGGTGATCGTTAACACACCAGATAAGAGGCAGCAAAATTTGCTGCAATTTAGGTGGTACCGCGTAATTTACGTCCTAAGATGCGAAAGCATTTTAGGACTTTTTTATTTTTTTTAGCGGCTTGCCGCAAGGATATTTTTTTACAATGAGAACACAGGAGGAATTGAGATGACAGAAAAAAATTTATCGACCAAGTACAATCCTCAAGAGGTAGAAACTGGTCGTTATCAACAATGGCTGGACCAAGATCTGTTTAAACCAAGTGGCGACAAAAAAGCAAAACCTTATTCAATCGTGATCCCCCCACCAAATGTTACCGGGAAATTGCATTTAGGACACGCATGGGATACGACGTTACAAGATATGCTGATCCGTCAAAAACGGATGCAGGGCTTTGACACCTTATGGTTACCGGGAATGGACCATGCGGGAATCGCCACACAAGCAAAAGTAGAAGAAAAATTACGGGAACAAGGCATCTCCCGTTACGATCTTGGTCGGGAAAAATTTGTTGACCAAGTGTGGGAATGGAAAGAGGAATACGCAGGACATATTCGGGAACAATGGGCAAAGATGGGACTTTCCCTTGATTATAGCCGAGAACGTTTCACTTTGGATGATGGATTGTCCGAAGCAGTTCGCAAAGTGTTTGTAACCCTTTTTGAAAAAGGACTGATCTATCGTGGGGAATATATTATCAACTGGGATCCGCAAGCACGGACGGCCCTTTCTGATATTGAGGTTATCCATAAAGATATTGAGGGTGCCTTTTACCACATGACCTACCCCTTGTCAGATGGCAGTGGCGAAGTTGAAATTGCGACGACACGTCCAGAAACAATGTTGGGAGATACGGCAGTAGCGGTTCACCCTGACGATGTCCGGTACCAAGAGCTGATTGGAAAAACAGTCATTTTGCCATTGGTAGACAAAGAAATTCCAATCATTGCGGATGCATATGTGGATATGGATTTTGGTACAGGTGTTGTAAAAATCACGCCTGCTCATGATCCGAATGACTTTGAGGTCGGTAATCGCCATGATTTGCCACGGGTCAATGTAATGGAAGAAGACGGCAAGATGAACGAACTAGCTGGTAAATATACCGGTATGGATCGCTTCGCCGCTCGTAAAGCTATTGTTGCTGACTTGAAGGAACTGGGACGATTAGTCAAAATTGAAACCATGATCCACAGCGTTGGTCACTCGGAACGAACCGGGGTAGTCGTTGAACCAAGACTTTCTACCCAATGGTTTGTTAAGATGGCTCCTTTGGCAGAACAAGCGATGGCAAATCAAGAAACGGATAACGCAGTAGAATTCTTTCCACCACGGTTTAACCAAACCTTTTTGCGGTGGATGGAAAATGTCCACGATTGGGTTATTTCTCGTCAATTATGGTGGGGACATCAAATCCCCGCTTGGTATCATAAAGAAACCGGCGAAATGTACGTTGGCATGGAAGCTCCTGCGGACAAAGAAAATTGGGTGCAAGACCCTGATGTGTTGGATACATGGTTCAGCTCTGCTTTGTGGCCTTTCTCAACGATGGGCTGGCCGGATACGACTAGCGAAGACTATCAACGCTACTTCCCAACCAGCACATTAGTGACAGGATACGATATTATTTTCTTCTGGGTTAGCCGAATGATGTTCCAAAGTTTGGAATTTACCGGGGAACGTCCTTTCCAAAATGTTTTGATTCACGGCTTGATTCGGGATGAACAAGGTCGGAAGATGAGTAAATCCTTAGGTAATGGGATCGATCCGATGGAAGTCATCGAAAAATATGGTGCTGATGCGTTGCGCTGGTTCTTGTCAAATGGTTCTGCACCGGGACAAGACGTACGCTTTATTTATGAAAAAATGGACGCCGCTTGGAACTTTATCAATAAAATCTGGAATGCTTCTCGTTTTGTTTTGATGAATGTGGAAGATATGACCTACGACGAAATTGATTTATCTGGTGAAAAAACCGTGGCCGATCGCTGGATTTTGACTCGTTTGAATGAAACCGTAGAAAAAGTCACTGAATTGTTTGACCGTTTTGAATTTGGTGAAGCGGGTCGTCAATTGTACAACTTCATCTGGGATGATTTTTGTGACTGGTATATTGAAATGAGTAAAGAAATATTGTATGGAGAAGAGGATGCAGCAAAACAAACCAACAAAAGCATCTTGGTTTACACGCTAGATCAAATTTTACGGCTGCTTCATCCGATTATGCCTTTTGTGACGGAAGAAATCTGGAGCAAACTGCCTCATCAAGGAACCTCATTGGTGGTTGCGGAATATCCAGTGGTTCATGCAGAATTTACTGATGAAAAAGCGGCAAAAGGGATGGAAGTATTGAAGGAATTGATTCGTTCGGTCCGCAATATCCGTTCAGAAGTCAATACACCATTATCAAAACCGATCACTCTGCTAATCCATACGACAGATAAAGAAATTGATCAATTCTTGGTTGAAAATAAAAACTATATCGAACGTTTCTGCAATCCAGAAGAGTTGGTAATTTCAGAAAAGGTGGAAGCGCCAGAATTAGCAATGTCTGCTGTTTTGACCGGCGCAAAAATTTATTTGCCGTTAGCCGGATTAATCAACATCGAAGAAGAAATTACTCGGCTGGAAAAAGAATTGGATAAGTGGAACAAAGAAGTTAAACGAGTACAAGGAAAATTAGCAAATGAACGCTTTGTTGCTAGTGCACCAGCAGAGGTTGTCGATCAGGAACGTGAAAAAGAAAAAGATTACCTTGAAAAACAACAAGCAGTTCAAGAACGAATCCAACAATTACGAACAATTGAAGGCTAGTTTACTAGGAGTGAGACGAGGGTCTCGCTCCTTTTTTTCAGCCTTTGGTCGGATGTGTCTGCGCTCTTTTTCTCGTATAGTGGAGAAGTAAAGGAGGATTCAGGGATGGACAAGAAATTATTTTTAGCGGAGTTGTTGCGATTATTGCCGGACGATGTTGACTCGCAGGAAAAAGCAATTATTTTAAATCGGTATGACGAAATCATCGAAGGACTGGTTGCAAAAGGCTACAGTGAGTATGAAGCAGTTTTGATGCTGGAGGATCCGGAAGAAATTTTGCGACAGTCCGGGTTTAAAAACAGTCGTCCAAAACGAAAAATGAATTGGTTGACAGGAACGCTGTTAGTTTTAGGCTTTCCACTTTGGGGAAGTCTGCTTTTAGTAGTCTTGAGTTTAGTCTTTACCGGCTACATTTTGTTGTGGCTGCCGGTGATGATCTCCGGTTCATTTTTCATAGCGGGGATTTTAGGAGGCGTTTTTTCCGTTTTAACGAGTTTCTTTGCGTTACAAGATGGCTTGTTTCTCTTTTTAACACAATTTGGAATCGGTGTGGCATTTATAGGTGTCGGCCTGCTTTCTTTTCTCTTCACCTATCAAGTAGGAGTCGGTATTCTTAAACTCACACGAAAATCTTTTCAATTTTTACTAAGACGTGGGAAAGACGAGGTGCCAAGTTATGAATTTTAAGCGGTTATGGAAAATCGGGTTTGCATTGGTAGCCATTGGTGGAGTGATCGCAGTCAGTGGCTTTGCTCTGACAGGTGGCAATCCTCAAGCCTACCAACACCATCAGGAAGCATGGTATCGTACGATTCATTTTGATTAATTAGGAAACCAAGAGACGAGCGCTCTTGGTTTTTTGAGTCTGGTTTTTACTGCTTTTAATCGGAAGTTTGTTATAATAAAACTACAAAAAGAAAATGGGGTGAGTAAATGGTCAAAACTGGAGAGGAAGCGGTGACCTGGATTCACAATCGGCTAATGAATGGTCCCCGTCCGGGTTTGGAGCGGGTTAATGCGTTATTGGATCGAGTAGGACATCCAGAAAAAAAATTAACGGTGATTCATATTGCGGGAACGAACGGCAAAGGATCAACGGTTAGCTATTTACGCAGTATGTTAGAAGAAACCGGGCTGACCGTGGGAACCTTTACATCGCCTTTTATTATTCGCTTTAATGATCGGATTGAACTTAATAGCTCAGATATTTCAAATGAAGATTTGGTCCGTTATGTCAATAAATATCAACCTTTTGTGGAAGATATCAATCAAAATGCCGGATTGGGTGATATTACAGAATTTGAATTGATTACAGCAATGGCTTTCGATTATTTTCTGGAGAAAAAAGTAGATGTAGCAGTCGTCGAAGTGGGCATCGGCGGTTTGTTGGATTCTACCAATGTTGTGGCCCCTTTTTTAACCGGGATTACAACAATCGGAATGGATCATATGGACATGCTGGGAGATACGATTGAAGAAATTGCTGCACAAAAGGCAGGAATCATCAAAAAGAATGTCCCCGTAGTCACTGGGAATATTCCGGAAGCGGCTCTTGAAGTCATCACTCAAAAAGCACAGCGAGAAAATGCGCCAATTTATTCGTTAGGTGAAGCCTATCACGTTAACTACTTACATCCGGATGAAGAATGGGGAGAAGTGTTCACGTATTCAAGCAAGCTGGGAAAACGGCCCAATTTAAGTATTCCTCTTGTTGGTTCTCATCAGCCGGAAAATGCGGCATTGGCGATTCAGTTGTTTGAACTTTTTTGTGAAATGAAACAATTGCCGCTGAAAAACAAAGACATTGTGAATGGACTGAAACGCGCAAAATGGCCGGCGCGAATGGAGCGTTTGAGTCAAGAACCACTGATTATGATTGACGGTGCCCATAATGTTCACGCAGTCAAGAGACTCGTGGAGACCATGAAAAAAGAGTTTAAAGACTATCAAATCAGTATTCTGTTTTCTGCCATTACGACAAAAAATGTACAGGAGATGCTGGATCTTCTTTTGGAAATTCCGAAGGCGAAGATTTATCTGACAACCTTTGACCATCCCAAGGCAATCTCCCTCAATGATAATTTTGTTGTGCCAAATAATGAGCGGGTATCAATCGTTTCCCTGTGGCAATTTGGTTTAGCAGAAATTTTAGAAAAAATGACCAGTGAAGATTTATTGTTGATTACTGGATCATTGTATTTTGTTTCAGATGTGCGAAAATTATTACTGGAAATGGGAGAGATCAATGAATAGATTAGCAGGTGTCATTTTTGACATGGACGGATTGATTTTTGACACGGAAATGATTTATTACGAAGCAACACAAATCGTTGCAGATGAGTTGAAGATTCCTTACGACAAAGCATTGTATCTACGATTTCTTGGGGTGTCAGACGAGGAGGTATGGGAAGGGTATCATCGGTTGTTTGATGAAACCTTTGGTACGGAATATGTCCAACAATTTATTGAACAATCGTACCGTAAAACGCTTGAAATGTTTGAGGCGGGACAAGCCAGTTTAAAACCGGGGGTACGGGAATTGCTGCGTGCATTGGATGATGCCGGTCTTCCCCGTGTGGTTGCCTCTAGCAATCAACGGGAAGTAATCGATCGATTATTGGCAGTTTCAAATCTAAGTCATGAATTTACGGAAATCATATCCTTTGAAGATGTTGTGCGAGCAAAACCTGATCCGGAAATTTTTGAAGTCGCGCAACAGCGTCTGCAACTGCCGAAAGAACGCTTGGTTATTTTGGAGGATTCTCAAAATGGTATTTTAGCCGCCCATGCTGCGGGAATTCCGGTGATTATGGTACCGGATCTGCTATTGCCGGATGAAGAATTAAAACAAAAGACTGTAGCAGTTTTAGATTCATTAGTAGAAGTGCCGTCATTTTTGCAACGCTTCTATAATTAATTTCATCAATTTTTGACCTCCTTTGCGTATTTATTATCAGAAAGCGTAAAGGAGTTTTTTTATGGAAGCAAAACGGATGATTCCGCAAAGTTCACTGCCCCGAGAACGGTTATTGGATTATGGTCCGGAGGCTCTTTCCAATCAAGAGTTGTTGGCAATTTTACTGCGTACCGGTAGTAAATCCGATAATGTGATGGAGGTAGCGGGAAATATTTTGGGAGAATTTCCAAGTCTTTATGATTTAAAGGCAGCTAGCTTGGAGGAATTGATGGCGATTCGCGGCATTGGTCAGATTAAGGCCATTGAATTGCAGGCAACGATGGAACTGGGGCAGCGGATTCAGCGCTCACTGCAACCAAAATTAGGCAAAGTTCGCTCAAGTTTTGATTTGGCTTTTCGTCTAATCGAGGAATTAAAAGATTATCAGCAGGAACATTTTATCTGTTTGTATTTGAATACTAAAAATGAAATCATTCAAAAGCAAACGCTGTTCAAGGGATCGCTGAATCAAAGCATTGCCCACCCGAGAGAAATTTTTCGAGTGGCAGTGCGTTTTAGTGCCGCCCGTTTGATTGTTGTCCACAATCATCCCAGCGGAAATCCCAAACCTTCTGAAAATGATTTGGCTTTTACTCGTCGGTTGAAGGAATGCGGAGATATGATGGGGATTGATTTATTGGATCATATTATCACCGGACATGATAAATACATTAGTTTACGGGAAGAAGGTTTTTTTGATAAAATGTAACAGCTTGCAAAAATCCCCATAAGAGTGTAAACTATTTATGTAATTTTGTTTGGGAATAGAAGTTGAAACAGCAGTTACACCTCTATCGTACGCGAGCAATGTTACAATCAATCAAGTGCTTTTGCACGAGGAGGTTTTTTATTATGGAAAATGGAACAGTAAAATGGTTTAACGCAGAAAAAGGTTTTGGCTTTATTTCTCGTGAAAACGGCAGCGATGTATTCGTACATTTCTCTGCAATCCAAGGAGATGGCTTCAAAACGTTAGAAGAAGGTCAAGCAGTGACTTTCGACGTAGAAGAATCTGACCGCGGACCACAAGCAACAAACGTTGTTAAAGCGTAGTTGACTGTATATAAAAAGCATGACATCAGCAATTTGCTGAATTGTCATGCTTTTTTTCTTAATTATTTAGCGAGCACTTTAGGGATTTTTTCAAAGCTTTTGACCGCAGCTTTGCCTAGGGTATAATACCAGAAAGTTTCAAAGTCTTCTGTCGGGGCAAGCTGTTGAAAGTGTTGGCGTAGAACCTGTTTGATTTCATTGCGGCAGCAATCATCCATCAGGAAAAAACGCTGAAATTCTTTTGGGACCTGCTGTGCATAACTGCAGATATTTTCTGTTAGTTCCGAAAGCGTCGTGGTTTCAGAAAGCTGAATCGCTTGTTCTACTTTTTCAAGGATATAGGTACTTGCCGCTTGCTTGTATTCCTGCAGCGTCTGGAATTCACGATAGATCGGTTGCGTGGAACAGGCCATTTTTTTGGCGATGTTACGGGCGTGAAATTGTTCAAAACCTTGCTCTACAATCAGCTGAAAGGCACCCTGTAATAAATGCTGGCGGTAGATTTTCTTCGTGCGTACCATGACAATATCCTCCTGAAAAAATAAGATTATGTTATCATAATACCACAAAAAACACGAAGATAATTTTTAAAAACCATTATTTGTATCAAAAATATTCAAATAAATTAAGGGTTATGATTGAAAACGTTCCTTTTTGGATAATTAACGACTTAAAGAAACAGTGTTATTTAAAAGGTGAGGGATAACTTTTCAATAAACGATCCAGTTCATCGTTGAGGACTGTTTCGTACCGGAGACGCCACTTTTTTTCGTAAGCGACGGCAGCTTGGCGAGTAGCAAATTTTCGCTTTTCTTTTAAGTGACTGGTTTTGCGTTTTACTTTTTTACCTTTACGTTTAATCAGTTCATCTACCAGTTCATTGATAAATTCTTCTCGGGTTTGCGTCATGGAAACCGTCCTTTCTAATAAAAAAAGAGAGGCCTCCGTCAAAAATCATCCGGGGACCTCAGCTGTTTATTGTTCATCCGGAGACATGATCATGGATAGGATCATTGGATGACGTTCCGTTTTTTCAAATAAGAAGGGTTGCAACGCCGAAGACATTGCTTCTCTTAGTTTGTGTTCATTGCAGTTTGGTTGGTTCAAAGCTTCTCGCAATGCTTTAAACAAAATTGTTTGGCCTTCGTTAATCATATCACCGGATTCACGCATGTAAACAAACCCGCGAGATAAAATATCCGGACCAGCCAAGACTTCTTTTTTCGCCATGTCGATGGTTGCCACAGCAAGGACCAAACCTTCTTCAGAAAGTATCCGACGATCCCGCAAAACAACATTCCCGATATCACCGATTCCGCTGCCGTCGATGTAGACATCATTGGCATTGAAATGACCGGCTAAGCGAGCACTGTCAGCAGTCAGCGCAAGAATATCGCCATTGTCCATCAAGAAACAATTTTCTTTTGGTACACCGGTGTCTTGGGCAAGCTGGGTATGAATCTTCAACATCCGAAATTCTCCATGGACCGGCATAAAGAATTTGGGTTTCATGAGCCGAAGCATCAATTTTTGTTCTTCTTGTCCACCATGGCCAGAAGTATGGACGTTGTTTAATTTTCCATGAATCACATCCGCACCGGCTTCTAACAGCAAGTTAATCAAATGATTGACACTGGTAGTATTGCCGGGAATCGGAGAGCTGGAAAAAATGACGGTATCATCAGGTTGAATCTGGATTTGGCGATGGGTTCCGTTTGCAATTCGACTCAAAGCAGCCATTGGTTCCCCTTGAGAACCGGTACATAAAATCATTGTTTCATTTGCTGGTAAGCGATTGATTTCATGGGCATCAATGAACGTCCCATCTGGAACTTTGATATAGCCTAATTTTTGTCCGTTTACAATGGCATTTTCCATGCTTCGACCAAAAACAGCAATTTTTCGACCGGTTGCTACTGCGGCATCCGCTGCTTGTTGCAATCGGAAAATATTCGAAGCAAAACTGGCAAAAATGATCCGACCTTCAATTTTTTCAAAAATCTTTAAAATAGAAGCACCAATCGTTTTTTCAGATTTGGTAAACGTTGGAATTTCGGCATTAGTACTGTCAGAAAGCAGACAAAGCACACCTTCTTCACCGATTCGTGCCATTTTATGCAGATTGGCCGGTTCTCCCACTGGAGTGAAATCATATTTGAAATCTCCGGTCGCAACGATATTGCCAGAAGGTGTTTTTACGACCACTCCTAAGGCATCCGGGATACTGTGGGTGGTACGGAAAAAGCTGACGGATGTTTTACGGAAACGGATCACTGTGTCTTCGTGGATCTCATGCAAGGTTGCGTCTCGTAACAAGCCGTGTTCTTCTAATTTATTTGTAATCAATGCCAGCGCTAAAGGACCGGCATAAATCGGAATGTTGGCTTGACGTAAAAGATAAGGAATACCACCGATATGGTCTTCATGACCATGGGTGATGACCAAAGCTTTTACTTTTGCCAAATTTTGTACGATATAGCTGTAATCAGGAATGACATAGTCAATCCCAAGCAGTTCATCTTCCGGAAATTTGATTCCGGCATCAATGATGATAATTTCGTCTTGGAATTGAACCCCATAACAGTTTTTCCCAATCTCACCTAAACCGCCGACGCCAAAAACGCCGGTTTCATTGTTTTTAAGAGAAACTTTCATCTTAAAACTCCGTTAATTTGAAATCAGTGTTTTCTTTTTCGTACTCTAGATGACTTCCTTCTAAAGCTTGAATGTACTCGATGTTATATGGGGTATTTTCTTCCACTTGTTGACGAGCAGCAACTTCATCGACTGCATCGATATAAAGGGATTGTGTTTGTTCCCGTTTTGGGTTACGGGTTTTTGTTTCTTGGTAAAATACTTTATAGATCATAAAAAATTCTCCTTCTTCTGCTTTTTACAGAACTGTTTTTAGTTAAACGGCGGCACAACAAAATGCAAGGGGGACCCCTCGTTTTTCTTTCAATACTTTTTACAGACTAGGTCGTGAGCAAAAAGAGAAAGCCTCGTCATTGCTTTCCGAATGTTTTTACAAAAATTCAACCGTTCGTTTGGTATACAAAGATACCTAATTATCATTATTTTAGCATAAAAGAAGTAAGAAGTATAGAAAGTGGATCAATTGAAAAGGAAAATCTACCGGAATTTGGTTTTTATCGCGGGATGTGGTTCTCTTGCGAAAACTCCTGTGCTATATTAAAAGTAATGCGAAAAAAGGAGGGCTTTGCTTGAAATTAATGTGGCATTACACAATGCGCTATAAAAAGCTGTTATTTTTTGATTTTATTTGTGTGTTTGGCTTTATTTTGATCGAATTGGGATTACCCACGATTTTAGCGCGCATGATCGATGTTGGGATCCGCAACAACGACATGGAGTATATTAAAAAAATGGGTCTATTGATGATTGGTATCACAATCGTCGGCATTATTATGAATATTTTATTGGGGTATTTTACCTCTCGAATCACTACCAATATCGTTGCAGATATTCGGGATGATTTGTTTGAACGAATCCAAAATTATTCACACCATGAATATGAAGCAATCGGTGTATCCTCATTGATTACCCGGGTGACCAATGATGCCTATCAAATCATGCTTTTTATGCAAAATATTTTGCGAACAGGATTTATGACACCAATGATGTTTGTGGTCAGCCTGTACATGGTGATGCGTACCAGTACCAGATTGGGAATGTATGTCTTGCTGGCTTTGCCCTTGCTGTTGATTGCAGTCGTTGCGATTGCTCGAATTTCCGAACCGCTTTCCACTAAGCAACAGAAAAATTTGGATAAGATCAACGGTATTTTACGAGAAAATCTTTCCGGCTTGCGGGTCATTCGTGCGTTTGTCAACGAACGCTTTGAAGAAAAACGTTTTGGCAAAGTGAATGATGCCTATACCTCCAGTTCGAAAAGTTTGTTTAAACTAATGGCAGTAGCACAGCCCGGGTTTTTCTTTTTGTTCAATTTAGTCATGGTTCTGATTATTTGGCAAGGAAGTATCCAAATCAACAATGGCGAGCTGTTTGTCGGTGATTTAATTGCGTTTATCGAGTATATTTTTCATGCACTCTTTTCCTTTATGCTGTTTGCTTCTGTCTTTATGATGTACCCTAGAGCGGCGGTATCGGCGGGACGGATTCAAGAAGCATTGGATGCAATACCAGATATCGTAGAAAAAGAAGACGCAGTGACAGAAACAAAAGAAAAAGGCTACCTTGAATTTAAAAACGTGACTTTTGCTTATCCGGGACATGCAGAAAGTCCTGTGATTCGAAATGTCAGTTTTACTGCAAAACCGGGAGAAACAGTGGCCTTTATTGGTAGTACCGGTAGTGGAAAATCGACCTTAATCCAATTGATTCCCCGCTTTTATGATGTGAGCGAGGGGGAAGTACTGGTCGACGGTGTGGACGTTCGTCAGTTTCGATTGTCGGCATTACGGCAAAAAATCGGCTATATTCCACAAAAAGCACTGCTCTTTACCGGAACGATTGCTGAAAATATGCGTTACGGAAAAGAAGATGCTACTCAAGCAGAAATGGAACGTGCGGCAGAAATCGCTCAAGCCGCAGAGTTTATTGCCCAAACACCTGATGGTTTCGATGCACACCTTTCAGAAGGAGGCACCAATTTTTCTGGTGGACAAAAACAACGATTGGCGATTGCTCGGGCAATTATCCGGCAGCCGGAGATTTATATATTTGATGACAGTTTTTCAGCATTGGATTATCAAACTGATGCCAAATTACGGGCACGATTGAAACAGGAAACAACAGAATCGACCGTTTTAATCGTTGCTCAACGGGTGGGAACAATCATGCACGCAGATAAGATCATTGTCTTAAATGAAGGGGATGTTGTCGGTATGGGCACCCATCAAGAATTATTGGCGACTTGTCCGGTGTATTACGATATTGCCGCATCACAATTGTCAGAGGAGGAGTTGGCACGATGAAATCATTTTCTTCTTTGAAACGACTGGCCCACTATATTAAGCCCTATCGAACAACCTTTATTTTAGTAATGATTTTTACGGTTTTGACTGTAGTTTTCAATACAGCACTCCCTTACGTTACCGGTTTGCCGACAACAGAGATTACAAAAAATGTTGCAGCGGGGGAAGAATTGAATTTTCCTTATATTATCCGCTGTTTGATTTGGATTGCTGCAGTCGGTATCGGTTACTGTGTGACCCAATTGTTGGCGGGGGTCTTAATCTCCAATGTCGTTCAACAAGCGATGCGGGATTTGCGACGGGATATTGATGAAAAAATCAATCGTTTGCCGGTATCTTATTTTGACCGCAACCAACAAGGAAATATTCTTTCACGGGTAACCAATGACGTGGATGCTGTCAGCGGTGCGATGCAACAAGCACTGATTGGGATCGTCAATGCCTTTTTGGCAATCATCATGTCGATTGGTATGATGTTTTATATCAATTCCATTATGGCGTTGATCGCAATCATTATGATTCCAGCTTCCTTGTTAATTTCCCGAGGAATCGTGAAAATTTCTCAAAAATATTTCCAAGGAATGCAAAATTCATTAGGCGATTTGAACGGTTACGTTCAAGAAAACATGACTGGGTTCAGTGTGCTGAAGGTTTATGGTCGTGAGGAACAGACGCTGACGGGCTTTAAAAAAGTGAACCATACCTTGAAACATTACGGCTTTCGGGCGGCGTTTATTTCGGGATTGATGATGCCTTTAGTACAATTAACTGCTTATGCAACCTATATTGCTATGGCGATTTTAGGAAGCTATTATGTGATCGGCGGCGTGATCGTTGTTGGACAACTGCAAGCTTTTATCCAATACATTTGGCAAGTGAGTCAGCCAATGGGTAATATCACTCAATTGTCTTCGATTCTACAAAGTGCTTCTGCTTCTGCAAAACGAGTGTTTGAGATTCTTGATGAACCGGAAGAACCGATGAACGAAGTCGATCAAACTCTGCCGGCAGAAATTCAGGGAGAAGTTGTTTTTGATCATGTTGGTTTTAGTTACGATCCACGGAAACCATTGATTAAGGATTTGAATTTTACTGTTAAAGCGGGGCAAACAGTGGCAATTGTTGGACCAACCGGTGCTGGGAAAACCACATTGATCAATTTATTGATGCGTTTTTATGATGTAAATGAGGGAGCCATTAAAATCGATGGTGTCGATACGAAAAAAATGAGCCGCAGTGCTGTTCGCTCAATTTTTGGGATGGTTCTACAAGACGCATGGCTTTATGAGGGAACGATTGGGGACAATATTCGTTTTGGAAAACTAGATGCGACGGATTATGAAGTCGTTGATGCGGCAAAAACCGCCAATGTCGATCATTTTATTCGAACAATGCCTGATGGATATGAAATGGCCATCAACTCAGAAGGGGATAATGTTTCCTTGGGGCAAAAACAACTACTGACGATTGCTCGAGCAGTGATCTCTGATCCGAAAATCTTGATTTTGGATGAGGCAACAAGCTCCGTGGACACACGTTTGGAAGCTTTGATTCAAAAAGCGATGGATCGAGTGATGAAAGGGCGTACCAGCTTTGTGATTGCCCATCGTTTGTCAACGATTCGTGACGCTGATCTGATTTTGGTAATGAATCAAGGAGCGATTTTAGAACAAGGGACCCATGAAAGCTTGCTGGCACAGGGCGGATTTTATAGTCGCTTGTACCAAAGCCAGTTTGCCGAAGAAGCATCTTTGGAAGAATAAAAATAAGTACATGTTAGAAAACGGTTCTTAGGGGCCGTTTTCTTTTTTTGAAACAATAAAATAGGCGATTGCTCGTGGTTTGATTATACTATAGAAGAGGAACTGTAACCGTTTTTAGCAAAACGGGGCTTTTTACAAGAAGTGATATAAGAATAGGAGTGATTCAATTGAAACGATTTGCAATCAAGGATTACGGACCAGCTAGGGAGGTATTTGAAGAAATTGAGGCAACCCCTAAAGAATTGACTGGCAACCATATTCGCGTAGCTATCAAAGCATTTGCCATTAATCCTTACGATGTCTCTCTTCGTCAAGGGAAAATGCAAGACTTTCGATCATTGAAATTTCCTTACGTGTTGGGAAATGATGGCGGGGGAATCGTGACCGAGGTAGCTGAAAATGTAACTAATTTGCGGGTTGGTGATCGCGTCGTTCTTCATCCAATCGGTGGTGCTTACGGGGAAGAAATCAGTTTACCCGCTCATAAGGCTGCCAAACTGCCGGACGAAATGTCTTGGCAGGAAGCTGCCGGCATGGTGACGACTGGAATTACCGCTTATAACATCTTATTTCATTTGCTGTCTCTGCATTCGGAGGATGTCGTTATGGTAGAAGGGGCATCTGGCGGTGTCGGGTCGTTGTTGGTCCAATTATTGAAACAAAAAGGGCATCGGGTGTTGACTAGTGCATCAAAACATAATGAGGACCATGTGCGTCAATGGCAGGTTGATGGTTTTGCTGCCTACGATCAAGAAGATCCAGGGACAATTTTTGAAAACCAAGCAGATGTCGTTATTGATGCGACAAAAGGCAGTCGTGGCATCGAGGCAGGAGTAAGAATCATGAAGGAAAACGGCACATATGTCGCGCTGAACACGTTGCCTACTGAGGAACAGCGGGTAAAAAAAGGCAAATATCTCCATTTTGGTCCATCAAAAGAGTATTCGGATCAAGAAGCCTTCACCGCTTTGCTAGCTGCCTATGAAAAAGGACAGTTAGAAATCGAAATCGCAGAAGTGCTGCCTTTTGAATTAGCGAGTGTGATTCTTGCCCATGAAAAAATGGAAGGTCATCCGCCCGCTGGCAAAATTATTCTCGCCAAAGAAAGTTTCAAGTAGTTTTCCAAACAAAAAAAGATGGTCTCTTTCAAAGGAAACCGTCTTTTTTGTTTGGAAGGATTTTTTTTTTTGCGAGAAATAGAAAAAAACGACCACAAATGGGTCGTCTTCTGAGATTTAAGCTAAGTTATTGCTTGATTCCATGATTTCGTCGATCAAACCATACTCTTTTGCTTGTTCTGCTGTCATGAAGTTGTCGCGATCGGTATCTCGTTCGATAACGTCCAGGGGTTGACCGGTACGTTCAGCCAAGATACGGTTTAAGCGGTCACGGGTTTGTAAAATATGACGAGCAGCAATTTCAATTTCAGTTGCTTGTCCTTGCGCACCGCCAAGAGGTTGGTGGATCATGATTTCAGCATTTGGCAAGGCAAAACGTTTGCCTTTAGCGCCAGCCGTCAACAAGAATGAACCCATGGAAGCTGCCATTCCTAAAACGATGGTTTGAACATCGGCTTTGATAAAATTCATGGTATCAAAAATCGCCAAACCAGCAGTCACGCTGCCGCCGGGAGAGTTGATATACAAATAGATATCTTTTTCAGAATCCTGCGCATCCAAGAATAAAAGTTGCGCAATGATTGAATTTGCTAAATCGTCTGTAACTTGTCCGCTCAACATAATGATGCGGTCCTTCAATAGGCGGGAGTAAATATCGTAGGCTCTTTCGCCGCGAGATGATTGTTCGATAACTGTAGGAATTAAGTTCATAATTCAGGTTCCTCCTTTAAAATACATGGTAAAATTGTAATTAGTTAGTGGGTGTATAAGATGTTTTGCGAATTAAGTGTACCACAAAATATTTCCAACATCTAAAAGAAAGTATACACGTAAGGTCAATAAAGGTCAAATAGAAAACTTTGCCTTTTAGGTATCAAATGGAAAGCATCTTATGCTAAAATAAATAGCGTACATCTCCTCTCAAAAGAAGATATCAGTTCCACTTTTATTAAGAGTCCAAGAGGTATGAAAATAGCGGGAGAGAATAAAACAAAATTTCCTACCAAGAAAAGTTAATACATTAAAACAAACGAGGATGCCAGTCTCACTATCTCCAAGAAAACTAGTGGGATGGTATACGGCGTGAAAATAAAACTAAATTTTCTAAAAGAAAATTTATTACATTAAAACGAACGAGGAGTGACTTCATGATCGCAGTTGCAGTTTCTGGTTTTATCGGTGTGTTGACGGGGGCGTTAGTCGTCGCCATTGCCTTTAATTTGCGCATTCGCTATGATGAGCGTAAAGAGCAACGCCGCCGCCAGTTGGAACACAAAGTAAAAGAAATCGAGACCCTAATCCAATTAAATAAAAAAATCAACGAGATTCTTCAAAAAAGAGCTGTTTTAATGGATGAATACGTCAGTTTTGACGGCTTTGATGATTGCTATATCACGATTGATGACTTTGCCTATTTGCAATCATTTGCTGCACAAAACAATTTTTATTTGCCAAATTATATTTTAGAAGAATTCTTCAAAAAAATCGCCCAACGAAAGGTGATTTTATCACCGGATGAGACCATGAAAATCGGTGGGTACGCCTATAAAGGTGGACGGGTCATTTTGGAGCATTTTACGGACGATTTGACTGAACTGATTAATGAACGGAAAAATCAATTAAAGACGATTTCTGGCGAAACATTGACCTATTTTTCGTAAACCAATTGTACAACGATAATCTGAATCCTATTGAGGTGACAGAAGACGTTGTACTTTTTTTGTCGAATAATGAAGACAAAGAGGAGCTTTTTTCTCTTTCTTCCTTTTCGTTCCATGATACAATAAGAAGGATTGGAGTGAGGACCATGGCACAAATCGTTGCCCACCGCGGTAGTAGCGGAAATCGACCTGAAAACACATTGCCGGCATTTGCTGAGGCGGTCCGTGTAGGCGCCGATGTGATTGAATTGGACGTTCATTTATCAAAAGACGGTCAGTTAATCGTCATGCATGATGAAGAAGTCGACCGCACCACAAACGGCAAAGGATTCATTCGTGAAAAAACATTGGAAGAAATCAAACGATTGAATGCGGGAAGTTGGTTCAATGCGAAATACCAAGCAACGAAGGTCCCTACATTAAGAGAAGTATTGGATCTTTTATTGATGCGCAATTATCGTGGCGTTTTAACGATTGAATTAAAAACAGACAATTACCATTATCCAGATATTGAAGAAAGAACCTCTCAATTGATTCAAAGCCAAGAGTGGCCCTTTGAGCATTGGTATTGCAGTTTCAATGTCAACTCCTTGGATATTATTCATCGTTTGGAGCCGGAGACACAGCTTGATTTGATTATGGGAGAATCTGAAAAGAAACCAGAATTGGCTGTACGTCGGGAATACATTGAAGGAATTCATCCCAAATATGACTGGCTTTTAACCCATCAAAACGAAATTGCAGACTATCCGTTGGCGATTCGCCCGTGGACATTGGACAAAGAAGAGGCGATTTTAAATTGCTTGAAATTAGGAGTAAGAGGAATCATTACCAATTTCCCTGAAAAAGCACAAGCAATTCAGCAGGCCTATCGACGAGGAAAGACCAAATGAAAAAAGTGTTAGTAATTGTAGGACCAACGGCTGTCGGCAAGACTGCTTTAAGTATTGAATTGGCAAAAAAATTCGATGGAGAAATCATCAGCGGGGATTCGATGCAGATTTATCAGGGATTAGATATCGGTACCGCCAAAGTTAGTCAGGAAGAAATGGCGGGAGTACCACATCATTTGATTGATATTCGGCAAATACAGGAGACTTATTCTGTCGCTGAATTTCAACAAGAAGGTCGAAAAAAAATCGAGGAAATCACTGCACGAGGACATTTGCCAATCGTTGTTGGTGGAACTGGGCTGTACATTCAAGCATTGTTGCATGATTATCAACTTGGAACTGAAAAAGAAGCCGATACTGCTGTACGGGAAAAATATATCCGTTATGCCGAAAAAAACGGCAATCAGCAATTATGGATGCTTTTACAGGAAAAAGATCCAGTTGCTGCAGAAAAAATTCACGCCAACAATCAGCGGAAAGTAATCCGAGCACTTGAGGTATTGGAGCTGACTGGGAAAAGTATCACGCAGGAAACGCCCCCTCCTAAACTTTATGATTATTTTTTGATTGGACTGACCACTAAACGGGAACGATTGTATCAACGAATCAATCAGCGGGTAGACCTGATGATGACGACCGGGTTGATTCAAGAAGCGGAAAGATTACGAGATTTTCCCGAGGTTCAAGCAGCAAAAGGCATTGGCTATCAGGAATTCTTTCCATATTTTTCTGGTAGGGGAACATTGGAGGAAGTTGCTGAGGAAATTAAACTGCATTCCCGCCGCTATGCCAAGCGCCAATTGACCTGGTTTCGTAATCGAATGACGCCGGTTTGGGTGGATTTAATCGAAGAACCTGCATTAAAAAGTTCCTTAGAAAAAGAAGTCGCAGAATGGCTGGAGGAAAAGAAATGACAGAAGAACGTGTAATCTTAGTCGGTGTTGAAACAGAAGAAACCTGGAAAAATTTCGATGAATCAATGACTGAGCTGAAAAGCTTGACCAAGACGGCTCATGGAGAAGTGGTTTTCTCTCTGATTCAAAAACGCCCTCAAGTCGATCGACAAACAGTAATCGGCAAAGGCAAATTACAGGAATTAAAAAATTTGGCAGATGCTCATGAAGCAGATTTGATTATTTTTAATCACGAATTGACACCCCGACAAAGTCAGCTGATCGGTGAAGAAATCGGGTTGCCGGTCATTGATCGGGTGCAGTTGATATTGGATATTTTTGCTTTGCGGGCGCGATCCAAAGAAGGCAAGCTGCAAGTGGAACTGGCACAGTTGGATTACTTATTGCCTCGGTTAGTTGGACAAGGAAAAAGTTTGTCTCGATTAGGTGGCGGTATCGGAACTCGTGGTCCTGGTGAAACGAAGTTGGAGACGGATCGTCGGCACATCAGAAACAAAATCACTGTCATCAAACGTGAATTGAAACAGGTAGAAGCCCACCGTGAACGAACGCGGCAAAAACGCAAAGCGGGACAAACGATTCAAATTGGTTTATTAGGGTACACGAATGCCGGAAAATCAACAATCTTAAATGTTTTGACTCAAGCAGAAACCTACGAACAGGACCAACTCTTTGCCACTCTTGATCCGTTGACCAAAAAATGGCGACTACCAGAAGGATTAGAGGTTACCCTGACGGATACAGTTGGCTTTATTCAAGATCTACCTACTCAGTTGATTGATGCCTTTCATTCTACATTGGAGGAGAGTCAATCCATGGATCTGTTGCTGCATGTGGTAGATGCCAGCGCAGAAGATCGCCTTCAACAGGAACAGACCGTTATAAAATTATTGAAAGAATTAAACTTAGAACAATTGCCTTTGTTGACAGTTTACAACAAGGCCGATCAGCTTTCGGAAGATTTTGTTCCTACACTTTTTCCGAATGTACTGATTTCAGCAAAAAGCAGTCGAGGCAAAACCGATTTGACGGATGCGGTAAAACTTCAGTTAATGGAAATTTTAACCCCCTACACCGTTGCTTTAGGACAAGAGGAAGGGAATCTTTTGAGTCGCACCAAACGAGAAACCTTAGTTTTGAAAGAAGATTTTGACGAAAAAATGCAAAAATATGTAGTAAAAGGATTTGCTTTACCAGATTCTTTTATTATAAGGAGAATGACGAATGAGCTGGACAGATGAGTTGGATGCAGAATTGGTGAGAAAAATAGCGGCAGTCGATCAAAAGATTGACGATCGTTTAAAAGAAATTCGCGGAGTTGCTTTAGAAAATCAAGGGAAAGTATTGGCGGCGTTTCGAAACCACCACGTGTCTGAAACACACTTTTTGCCTTCCACGGGCTATGGAAATGATGATCTCGGACGGGATGCGTTAGAAGCGGTCTACGCAGAAACTTTTGGTGGAGAAGCTGCCCTGGTTCGTCCTCAAATCGTTTCTGGAACCCACGCCATTGCGACAGCTTTGTTTGGCATCTTGCGTCCGGGAGATGAGCTGCTCTATATCACCGGTACACCCTATGACACACTGCTAGAAGTAATTGGTCTGACTGGAAACGGAATCGGATCAATGAAAGAATATCAAATCGGCTACGAGCAAGTAGATTTGCTGGAAAACGGGGCAGTGGATTTTGATGGTATCGAAAAGAAAATTACCCAAAAAACCAAAGTCGTGGCTATCCAACGGTCTCGAGGCTATGCCGCGCGTCCTTCTTTTACAATTGAAAAAATTAAAGAAATGTGTGACTTCGTTCATCAAATTGCACCAGAAGTCGTTATTTTTGTCGATAATTGTTATGGAGAGTTTGCAGAGTTGCAAGAACCTACGCAGGTGGGGGCGGATATTATGGCAGGCTCTTTAATCAAAAATCCCGGCGGAGGCATCGCAAAAACCGGCGGCTATTTGGTTGGACGAAAAGAATTGATCGAACGATGTGCGTATCGCATGACCACACCCGGAGTCGGGGCAGAAGGTGGAGCGATGTTAGGAAATGTCCATGAAATGCTACAGGGTTTCTTTTTAGCCCCTCATGTCGTCAGCCAAGCCATCCAAGGCGCTGTTTTTACTGCCGCTCTCTTAGCAGAATATGGGGTTGAATCCTCTCCGAAATGGGATGAAGCCCGCACGGATTTGATTCAATTGGTGGAATTAGAGAAAAAAGAGGCGATGGTCACTTTTGCTCAGGCGATTCAAAAGTTTTCACCAATTGATGCCTTCGTTGCCCCAATTCCTTCCTATATGCCCGGCTATGAAGATGATATCATCATGGCTGCCGGAACCTTTGTTCAAGGAGCCAGCATTGAATTGAGTGCCGATGGACCTTTACGGGAACCTTATTCTCTGTACGTTCAGGGAGGTTTGACCTATGAACATGTCAAAATTGCTGTGGCGAATGCAGTGAATGCTGTGTATCATCAAGTGAAATAACTAGAAGAGTCTTCTGCGGAGGGCTCTTTTTTTGTTGTCGGAATTATTTTTAATAAAAAAATCGCTCATGTCAGTTTTTCTTACATAAAACTATTGACAGCTTTTTTTTGAATTGGTATAGTTATCACAAGTTCAAAAGCAAGTCTATCATGAGAGGAGAGAAATTATGCGGGAAAAAGAGTTACGCCGCTCAATGTCTGTGTTTCCAATTGGTACGGTGATGAAATTAACTGATTTGACGGCGCGTCAAATTCGATATTATGAAGAACAGGATTTGATTCATCCGGAGAGAAGCGAAGGCAATCGCCGAATGTATTCATTAAATGATATCGATATCTTGTTGGAAATCAAAGACTATCTCTCTGAAGGGTTGAATATGGCGGGGATTAAACATGTGTACCAAATGAAGCTACAAGAAGTTTCTGAGGAAGCAAAATCGTTGACTGACGAAGATGTACGCCGAATATTCTATGATGAGCTGCTTTCACAAGGCGGACTGACACCGCAAAGTCCGTTTCAACAAAAAGGACCGCGGATGTAAAAAAGCGAAAGCTGAAAAATGAAGGGGAAGGGATACCATGCCAAAAACGCAAAATACAAAGGAAGATATCAGACGAATCGTAGAAGAGGAGAATGTTCGCTTTTTACGACTCATGTTTACGGATATCATGGGAACAATCAAAAACGTAGAAGTACCAGTGAGTCAATTAGACAAAGTTTTAGATGATAAAATGATGTTTGACGGTTCATCCATTGAAGGATTTGTTCGAATCGAAGAAAGTGATATGTATCTTTATCCTGATTTGACCACATGGATGATTTTTCCATGGGAAAGCGAACATGGCAAGGTTGCCCGCTTGATCTGTGATATTTATAATCCAGAAGGAAAACCATTTGCTGGTGATCCTCGCGGCAATTTAAAACGTGCGTTGTCAGACATGAAAGCACTTGGTTTTACTTCCTTTAACCTTGGGCCAGAACCTGAATTTTTCTTATTTAAATTAGATGAAGATGGCGAAATCACCATGGATCTAAACGACAAAGGCGGTTATTTCGATTTTGCTCCGACAGACCTTGGCGAAAACTGTCGTCGGGATATCGTGCTGGAATTAGAAAAGCTTGGCTTTGAAGTAGAAGCTTCCCACCATGAAGTTGCACCAGGACAACATGAAATCGACTTTAAATATGCCGATGTGATTGAAGCCTGTGACAATATTCAAACCTTCAAATTAGTCGTTAAAACGATTGCCCGCAAACATGGTCTGCATGCGACCTTCATGCCAAAACCATTATTTGGTATCAATGGCTCAGGAATGCATTGCAACATGTCTCTGTTTAAAGGAGACGAAAATGTTTTTTATGATGAAAAAGGGGACATGCAGTTAAGCCAAACAGCCTACTATTTCTTGGGCGGCTTGATTGAACATGCACGGGCATACACAGCTGTCTGCAACCCAATCGTCAATTCTTACAAACGTTTGGTTCCGGGATATGAAGCGCCTGTTTATGTGGCATGGTCAGGACGCAACCGCTCCCCATTAATCCGCGTGCCAGAATCTCGTGGTTTGTCTACTCGTTTGGAATTACGTTCAGTCGATCCTTCTGCTAACCCTTATTTGGCAATGGCTGTCTTGCTGCAAGCCGGCTTAGACGGTATCCGCAATGAAATCACGCCGCCACCAGCAGTGGACCGCAACATTTATGTGATGAATGAAGCAGAACGTGAAGCGGCTCAAATCAAAGACCTTCCTTCCACAATCCATAACGCAATCAAAGAATTGCGCAAAGATCCTGTGATGGTGGATGCATTAGGCAAACATATTTTTGCTAATTTTGTAGAAGCAAAACGGCTGGAATGGGCATCCTTCCGCCAAACTGTTTCTGAATGGGAAAGAGAACAATATTTAGAATTATACTGATCCTCCTTGAAAAAAAGTGTACCGCTGAGTCGATTTGCTCAGCGGTTTTTTATGAAAATGCTGAAAGGATTGACATTATTTTCTTGACATTTTCATACGGGGATTGTATTATTCTGCTTGGGCACCCTTGAAAAAAGGGGCAAAAGGTCTGGATATTATGCTCCCTATTCATTTATGGATAGGGAGCTTCTTTCTTTTTTACAGCACCTTTTCCTGCGAAAAAATGTAGAAGGAGTTTTTCAATTTATGACAAAATATATTTTTGTAACAGGTGGCGTCGTTTCATCGATCGGTAAAGGGATCGTGGCAGCTTCACTAGGACGTTTGCTAAAAAACCGCGGATTGAAAGTGACAATCCAAAAGTTTGACCCATACATCAATGTCGATCCTGGAACCATGAGTCCATACCAACACGGAGAAGTTTTTGTGACAGACGATGGTGCGGAAACCGATTTGGATCTAGGACATTATGAACGATTCATTGATATCAATTTGAACAAATATTCAAATGTCACCACCGGAAAAATTTATTCGGAAGTTTTACGCAAGGAACGAAAAGGCGAATACTTAGGGGCAACTGTCCAAGTTATTCCGCATATCACAAATGAAATCAAAGAAAAAATCATGCGGGCAGCTAAAATGACGGATTCAGATATCATTATCACCGAAGTCGGTGGAACCGTTGGTGATATCGAATCGTTGCCATTTTTAGAAGCGTTGCGTCAAATGAAGGCAGATGTCGGTGCGGACAATGTGATGTATATTCACACCACCTTGATTCCTTATTTGCGAGCAGCCGGTGAAATGAAAACAAAACCTACCCAACACAGTGTGAAGGAATTACGCAGTTTAGGTATTCAACCAAATATCTTGGTGGTACGGACAGAATTACCAGTTTCTCAAAGTATCAAAAATAAATTGGCACAATTTTGTGACGTTGCACCGGAAGCTGTAATTGAATCCCGTGACGTAGAAACCCTTTATTCGATTCCATTGGCACTGCAAGCGCAAGGAATGGATCAAATCGTTTGTGACCATTTGAAATTAGATGTTCCACAAGCAGACATGACAGAATGGCGAGCATTAGAAGAACGGGTTTTACATTTGAAGAAGAAAACAAAAATCGCATTGGTAGGAAAATATGTTGAACTACCTGATGCTTATATCTCTGTTGTTGAAGCTTTGAAGCATTCAGGATTTGCCTATGATTCAGATATCGAAATCGACTGGGTGAAAGCCCAAGAAGTGACGGCAGATAATGTACATGCCTTACTGAAGGATGCGGATGGAATTTTAGTTCCCGGCGGTTTTGGCGATCGCGGAATCGAAGGGAAAATCGAAGCCATCAAATATGCTCGGGAAAATGATGTACCATTCTTAGGTATCTGCCTAGGTATGCAAATGGCCTGTGTGGAATTTGCGCGAAATGTGGTTGGTTTAGAAGATGCCAACTCTGCTGAAACAGATCAAAATACACCAAACAATATCATTGATTTAATGGCGGATCAGGAAAATGTCGAAAATCTTGGTGGAACTTTACGCTTGGGTCTGTACCCATGTAAAGTGAAAAAAGGCACAGTGACGGCAACTGCTTATGATGAAGAAGAAGTCGTACAGGAACGTCACCGTCACCGGTATGAATTCAACAACAACTACCGTCAAATGTTTGAAGCCCACGGATTGGTATTCTCCGGTGTTTCACCAGACAATCGCTTAGTGGAAATCATTGAATTACCAGAGAAAAAATTCTTCGTCGGCTGCCAATTCCATCCAGAATTGATTTCTCGTCCAAATCGTCCCCAAAAATTGATCAAGGCGTTTGTTGGCGCAGCTTTGACTGAACATGAAGCGTAGATTTTTCAAAAAGGAGACTTGCTCTTTCCATTTTTAAGGAGGAGCAGCATTCTCACATGAAAAAATTCGTGAAAAATGGCTGAAACAGTTTCAAATGGATGTTATCTTAACCCGTAGAAAAACAGATAAATAACTAGAGAAGACTGAAATCTTTTCAGAAAATAAAATGAAAAGGTCTGATATTTTAATTCGTTCAGTCAATTATTGAAAGTCAAATTTCATCTTTTTAGTAGCAAAGTAGGCAAATGTTTGCTAAAATGGAAGCGTTGGTTAAGCTTGCTTAACAAATAAAGTTTATCAAAAACTTAGGAGGAATTTTTTATGCCAGTAGTATCAGGAGCAGAATTCTTAAAAGCTGCACGTAAAGGCGGATATGCAGTTGGTGGATTTAACACAAACAACTTAGAATGGACCCAAGCAATTCTAAAAGCCGCAGAAGCTAAAAAAGCACCAGTTCTTATTCAAACTTCAATGGGCGCTGCAAAATACATGGGCGGATACAAAGTTGCTAAAGATATCATCACAAACTTAGTTGATTCAATGGGTATCACTGTACCAGTTGCAATCCACTTAGACCATGGTGACTATGAAGCTGCTTTAGAATGTATCGAAGTTGGCTATACTTCAATCATGTTTGATGGTTCTCATCTTCCATTTGAAGAAAACTTGAAATTGGCTAAAGACGTTGTTGAAAAAGCTCACGCTAAAGGTATTTCTGTTGAATGTGAAGTTGGTTCAATCGGCGGAGAAGAAGACGGCATCATCGGTGCTGGCGAATTAGCTGACGTTGACGAATGTGTACAAATGGTTGCTACAGGTATCGATTACCTAGCATGTGGTATTGGTAACATCCACGGCGTTTACCCAGAAAACTGGAAAGGTCTAGCATTTGACCATTTACAAGCAATTGCTGACGCTGTAGGTTCTGATGTTCCTTTAGTATTACACGGCGGATCAGGAATTCCTAAAGAACAAATCCAAAAAGCTATCTCAATGGGTATCTCAAAAGTTAACGTAAATACAGAATTCCAATTATCATTTGCTAAAGCAACTCGTGAATACATCGAAGCTGGCAAAGATAAAGAAGGAAAAGGCTTTGACCCTCGTAAATTGTTGGCACCAGGTGTTGCTGCAATCGTTAAAGATGCTGAAGAACATATCGACTGGTTCGGTTCAGCAAACAAAGCTTAATTAAGTATCAATCAACGGTGCGGAGAAATCCGTGCCGTTTTTTTTCATCAATTGAAGGAAAGACAGCCATTTTTGCTAAAGAAATTTGCAGGAAAGGGTTGTCTCTTTTTTCTTTAATTGGGGTATGTTAAAATTGTCGTGGTACATAAGTTTTCAAAAGGAGAATATATGAAAAAAATTATTATTCGCGGCGGTCGGCCTCTAAAAGGTGAGGTAACGATTAGCGGTGCCAAAAATAGTGCAGTTGCCTTGATTCCGGCAGCGATTCTTGCTGATTCACCGGTGATTCTAGAAGGTGTTCCCGATATTCAAGACGTTCACTCTTTGATTGAAATTTTAGAAATCATGGGCGTAAAAACACATTTTGCAGATAATCAATTAGAAATCGACCCACGAGGAATCGTTTCAATTCCTATGCCTAGCGGAAAAATCAACAGCTTACGGGCTTCTTATTATTTTATGGGCGCGTTGTTAGGAAAATTCGGCGAAGCTGTCGTTGGATTGCCTGGCGGATGTTATTTAGGACCACGGCCTATTGATTTGCATTTTAAAGGTTTTGAAGCATTGGGTGCTTCTGTGGCAAACGAACATGGTGCGATTTATCTGCGTTCTGACAAATTAAAAGGGGATCGGATTTTCTTAGATATGGTCTCAATCGGCGCAACAATTAATGTGATGTTGGCGGCGGTCAAGGCAGAAGGAAAAACAGTCATCGAAAATGCCGCTCGTGAACCAGAAATTATTGATGTTGCAACACTTTTGAACAATATGGGTGCTAAAATTCGCGGTGCTGGTACAAATGAGATTCGTATCGAAGGCGTCAGTGAACTCCACGGCTGCCGTCACTCGATTATTCCTGATCGAATCGAAGCCGGAACCTATCTGTCTTTAGCCGCAGCGATGGGCGCAGGCATCAAGGTCAACAATGTTATTTATGAACATTTAGAAAGCTATATCGCCAAATTAGAAGAAATCGGTGTACCGATGGAAATCAGCGAAGACACCATTGAAGTTTTTCCCGTTCAAGAATTGAAACCTACCAACCTTAAAACCTATCCTTATCCCGGCTTTGCGACAGATCTGCAACAACCAATCACTCCACTTCTATTGAAAGCTGCCGGAACTTCCGAAGTGATCGATACGATTTATGCCAAACGAACCAATCATATCCCAGAACTTGTGCGAATGGGTGCGAATGCCCAGGTAGAAGGCAACATGGTGATTATCAACGGTCCCAGCAAGCTGCACGGTGCAGAAGTCGTGGCTTCGGATTTACGAGCAGGGGCGTGTTTAGTTATCGCCGGTTTGATGGCAGAAGGAACAACGACCATCACAAATGTTGAATATATTTTGCGGGGATACGATCATATCATCGAGAAACTGACTGCATTAGGTGCAGATATTGAAATGAAGGAGCAACTATGAGCGACTACTTAACAATGGCGGAACTGGAAAACAGTACGCTAAAAGAAATCTACACCTATGCCAAAGAATTTAAAATTCCTTATTACAGTCAAATGAATAAAAAAGAATTGGCGTTGGCGGTTATTCGGGCGCAAGCGGAGAAGCAGGGCTTCTTTTACATGGAAGGGATTTTAGACATTGTTGGGCAAGATGGGTACGGCTTTTTGCGGCCAATCAATTATGGACCGAGTGCGGAAGATATTTATATTTCTTCCTCCCAGATTCGTCGATTCAGTTTGCGTAATGGTGATAAAGTCGCCGGAAAAGCTCGACCACCAAAAGAATCCGAACGTTATTATGGTTTGATGCACGTTGAAAGCGTGAATGGCAAAGATCCTGAAGAAGCCAAAGAACGGCCCCATTTTCCAGCCCTTACACCTTTATATCCAAACCGTCATTTGACTTTGGAAACAACGCCGGGGCGTTTGGCTACCCGAATGATCGATATTTTTGCACCAGTAGGATTTGGTCAGCGGGGCCTGATTGTAGCGCCGCCAAAAGCCGGAAAAACCAGTGTCTTAAAGGAAATCGCCAACGGTATCACGGATAATTTTCCGGAGGTTGAACTGATTGTCTTGTTGATTGATGAACGACCAGAAGAAGTGACTGATTTGGAACGTAGTGTCAAAGGAGATGTGGTATCTTCTACCTTTGACTTGCAGCCAAGCAACCATACTCGAGTGTCGGAATTGGTTTTAGAACGTGCAATGCGTTTAGTTGAAGATAAGCGGGACGTCGTTATTCTCATGGACAGTATCACTCGTTTGGCCCGTGCCTACAATTTAGTTGTACCGCCAAGCGGTCGAACACTGAGCGGTGGAATCGATCCGGCTGCTTTGTATAAACCTAAGAAATTTTTCGGTGCTGCTCGGAATATCGAAGAAGGTGGCAGTCTGACGATTTTGGCGACAGCTTTAGTGGATACCGGCAGTCGAATGGATGACGTGATTTATGAAGAATTCAAAGGAACGGGGAATATGGAATTGCATCTTTCTCGTGATCTCTCGGAACGACGAATCTTCCCGGCGATTGATATCAAAAAGTCCGGAACTCGAAAAGAAGAACTATTGATGACGGCCGAACAATTGGAAGAAACCTGGAAATTGCGGAATAATATGAGTGGTGATTCATTGGAATACACTGAGCAGTTTGTTCAATTTTTAAAGAAAACCAAAAGTAACGAACAGTTGTTTTCTGCTTTTCAAGAAGTTTCTTTTGGAAAAAAAGCACCAAAAAGAAATCCGAAAAGATAATTGCAACTTCTCAGCAAACATGATACTATGTTACTGTTGTAAATTGACAAATAACTCTGGCGCAGCAAATGAACCAGGGCAAAGGAGCGAAAAAAATCATGAAACAAGAAATCCATCCAAATTATCATCCAGTCGTATTTATGGATTCAACAACAGGCTTCAAATTCTTGTCAGGTTCTACTAAGAACTCTCAAGAAACTGTTGAATGGGAAGACGGAAACACTTATCCATTGGTACGTGTCGAAGTAACTTCTGACTCACATCCATTCTATACTGGACGTCAAAAATTTACCCAAGCAGATGGCCGTGTCGACCGTTTCAACAAAAAATACGGTCTCAAAGACGCAAACGCTGCGGAATAATCAAAACATTGTTAAATCAACGTTTAGCAGACTATCTGATAGGGATAGTCTGCTTTTTTTCGCTTTTGACCATACTTTTGACCTTCTCGAACAAGTTTTATTAACAATTATCGGGATTTTACTTTTATCTAAAATATTGATGTAAAGCGATTTAATCTATATCAGGTCATATTAGTTTTCTAGGTAATACACATAAATGATCTTATAGATTATAAAAATAATGTCCTTAATGAGTTAGTTGATGAGAATGGATTGTACAATAGAATAAGAAAAAAGAGGCTACAAACTATCGACTTTGAACAACTTTAGAAATATGGCATTAATAGTCTAGACGAAATTGACGATTTAACATTAGCTCGTGAAGATATACCACTATTTAGTAATAATATTCATGAGGAACTTAGCCAGAATGAAAAGGAAGAGTTTATAAATAATTTTGCGCTTACAGGAAGTCCATTTTTAGAATTCCGATATGCTGATGATGATTTTGTTTTAAATGGAGTTCCAGTTAAAAAAAACAAGTAATAATTATTATCCATCTAGGAACATTAGTTGGAAAAAAAAGTTATTTCAGGTAAATATTTAGAAAGTTCGATTCTAAATACTCTTAAACATGGAATATACAATGAACCTGACATAAAAAAGCAATTGTTCTTTTTAGACTATGAATCTGAAATGGGCAAAAGTTATTTGGACTTTGTTAACTTTATGATTAATTACGCATATGCATCGAGACAAGTAAGTTCGAGTATTCTAAATAGCTTTTTAAATGATATTTTGAATAAAAAGGTTAATTTTAAGTTGATAAGTGATTTGACTCATAGTTCAATTAGTAAAAGAGATAGTAAAATTTATCATACTAGAGGACTACAAATCACTAATAAGAGGAATTATCCACTTCTCATTGGTGGTGAAACTAGTACACATTCTTATTTGGTTTTTTTAAAATCAGAAAAAAATATAGATCGCACGGAACGGGTAAATATATTGATAATAACGAGACCTCTATTCTGAAAAATTCTAAATGTAGTAGTGAGGTAATCACAAATAGAGAATATTACTATGACAAAGATAAAGAAGACGACGATGTTACTACTAGTATAAAAGGGATTGAGGATAGAATAGATATTTTATGTAAATTGAAACCATATATCAATTACTGGAATGATATCTAATAAAAAAGGAGAGAATATGATACTAATAACTACAATTCATGATCCATATATGAAATTAATCAATGATATCAGGCTATATGCTCCTATAATTAATGAAATATTTGAAGAAACATATATATGTATTAGCGATAAAACGGATAAAACAATTACTGATATTTGTACCAATAATTATTCAAATGTTAAAGTTATTAGGAAAAAAGGTGCCGCTGATGCAAGACGAAATGCTCTGAAGTTTGCTATATCCGAAACAAAAATAGATCAACTAATAATGTATTGTGACTTTGATAGAGTTATAACATGGATTAAGTTGTATCCTAAAGAATTAATTGAAGTAATTAGCAAATTTAATAGTAGCTTCGATAAAGATTATTTAGTTGTTGGAAGAACTGAAAGAGCTTTTGATACACACCCATCTTCTTGGAAGGACACCGAGATAATTACTAATAAAATGAGTGCACTAGCTTTTGGAATTAATAATTTAGATATTACTGCTGGCGCTTCAATATTCACACTAAGTGCAGGAAAAAGTATTGCTAAATTGTCTAAGCATTCACATACAGATTGTGAATGGCCCAAGATAATCTATGATAATTCCGGAATCATTGGAGAAATTAAGGTAGATGGGTTGAGCTACATAGAAATTAATAGAGCTAATACCATTTCAGATATTCAAGAATATTATCAAAGGCTAGTGCTTTCCGAAAAAATTACGTCCATATTATTGGACATCTAAGAAATAAAGCTAGATATTTAATGGATTAAATTATTTGTTTTAAATAATCATAGTTAAGCGAACGAGTTCGTTTTGTATTAGCACCAGTATATTGACACATGATCTAATTGAAGATTCGGACGACCAATGCCAATCACGATCTTTACAAGATTGAGATTAATCCGTTTAGCGATGGGAGTGAGCGGATGTTGCGTTTGTTAACACTATAAGTCTAACTATTTAGGTGACAAGTATATCAGATTATTGAGATTTTGATTGAAGAATTCAACCAAACTTACTATAAAGCGTTAGCGGTAAGTTTTGTCAGTTATCTGTAAAATGAACAAGTCTATGTTATATGTTGTTGTTCGTTATCTTTTCGGAATTATTTTGCGAACATTTGAAAACTTTTCAAAACACTTTAAGATTATTATCAATCGGGAAATAACACTAGAAGAGTGGCTAGTATAAGAATTGAAAAAATCTCTTGAATTATTGAGTAGAGCTAGTTTAGAGAGCTTGTTACTATAAGTATAAAATAGGTAGTTTGAAAAGCAGTATAGCCAATTTAAACTTTGTATGACTAAAAATATCAGTTCAATGTGCTATTTGAAACCCACTGGTCATCCTGAAACCTCAGATATATTAAAGAAGATATGTAAATTTCCTATAGCAAGACGTCTCGTTTTCTCATTTGTCGACTGCTAAACACACTTTATCCATTACAGGTTTGTTTCACGACAGTACCTTGGACACATTTTTCGATAGTTTGTGAAAATATAAAGCAACATTCTTTTGGAGTCGGGCAGGCTAAAAATCTCAGTTCATAAGTTCAAAATTTTAATATATTGATATTGGCGAGTATTTTTTTGACCATACTTTTGACCTTCTCAATCAAATTTTACTGAGCTCTATTAGTTTTTCTATTTCTTGAAAATCCCGTATCTAAGCTGTTTTCTGCCTGAAAAGAACCACCAGAAAGCAATCCAGCTCTCAATACGGTCTCAAAGACGCAAACGCTGCAGAATAATTTCATTTTTGAAATTAAAAAAGACTTTCCTTTTCGGAGGAAGGTCTTTTTTTGTGGAATCAATATTCATATTAACGGGAAATATTGAATAATTTCCGACAACTGCTGAATAGAATATGGTATAATACTAACGTTAAATAAAAAACGTTATTTTGGTTTGCTTGTTATCTCCACAACGATTATCAACGAATTTAGGTACAAAAAAAGCGCCGAGAACAGCGCCACTTGAAAAGTTGATAACGGACAAAGCCTTATTTTAACTTGCTATGTTGTTTTGAAAACTTCCAACAAACTGATTATAGCAAATTAAAAAAAATATGCAATAAAAATCATCGTCTTTTTAACAAAAGATGCATAAACATGGTAATTAGGAATGAATCGTATTAATTAAGTTATCACAAAAAAGAAAGCGGTAACATGTATAGGAGGAAGAGAAGTGGGTAAAGAGTATACGATTGGATTAGATATCGGAACGAATAGCGTTGGCTGGGCGGTTCTTCAAGAGGATCTTGATTTAGTTAGACGAAAAATGAAGGTATATGGAAATACGGAGAAAAACTATTTAAAGAAAAATTTCTGGGGCGTTGACCTTTTTGATGAAGGGATGACTGCAAAGGATACGCGACTAAAAAGAACGACGCGTCGGCGTTATTTCAGACGGCGCCAGCGGATTAGTTACCTGCAAACATTTTTCCAAGAGGAAATGAATCGAATAGATCCTAATTTTTTTAATCGATTAGATGAAAGTTTTTTGATAGAGGAGGATAAACTAAGCGAACGTCATCCTATTTTTGGCACAATTGAAGAAGAAGTTGCCTATCATAAAAATTATGCGACGATTTATCATTTACGGAAAGAATTAGCAGACGCTGAGGAAAAAGCTGATTTACGGCTTGTTTATTTAGCATTGGCTCATATCATTAAATATCGGGGACATTTTTTGATTGAGGGACGATTAAGCACAGAAAATACATCTACTGAAGAAACATTTAAAACATTCCTTCAGAAATACAATCAAACCTTTAATCCGGTAGATGAAACAATCAGTATTGGTTCTATTTTTGCGGATAAAGTCTCTCGGGCTAAAAAGGCAGAAGGCGTGTTAGCCTTATTTCCAGATGAAAAAAGGAATGGAACCTTTGATCAGTTTTTAAAAATGATTGTCGGAAATCAAGGGAATTTCAAAAAAACGTTTGAGCTTGAAGAGGATGCTAAATTACAATTTTCTAAAGAAGAATATGATGAATCCTTAGAAGCTCTTTTAGGCGAAATTGGCGATGAATACGCTGATGTTTTTGAAGCTGCAAAAAATGTCTATAATGCAGTAGAGTTATCAGGGATATTGACGGTAACGGATAATTCTACCAAGGCAAAATTATCTGCCAGCATGATAAAACGATACGAGGATCATAAAACTGATTTGAAATTATTCAAAGAATTTATTCGAAAAAATTTGCCAGAAAAATACCATGAAATTTTTAATGATAAGAATACGGATGGTTATGCAGGGTATATTGACAATAGCAAGAAAACGTCACAAGAAAAGTTTTACAAATATATCACGAATTTGATTGAAAAAATAGATGGAGCAGAATATTTTCTTAAAAAAATTGAAAATGAGGATTTTTTGAGAAAGCAACGGACTTTTGATAATGGGATTATCCCGCACCAGATTCATTTGGAAGAACTAAAAGCCATTTTGCATCATCAAGCAATGTATTATCCTTTTTTACAAGAAAAATTCTCAAATTTTGTAGATTTACTGACATTTAGAATTCCTTACTATGTGGGACCATTAGCCAATGGCAACAGTAGATTTTCCTGGTTATCAAGAAAATCAGACGAACCAATCAGACCTTGGAACTTGGCAGAAGTTGTTGATTTAAGTAAATCGGCAGAATTATTTATTGAACGTATGACTAACTTTGATTTGTATTTACCATCAGAGAAGGTCTTGCCAAAGCACAGCATGCTCTACGAAAAATATACTGTTTATAATGAATTGACGAAAGTAACGTATAAGGATGAACAAGGGAAGGTACAGAATTTTTCAAGTGAGGAAAAAGAAAGAATTTTCATCGATTTATTCAAGCAGCACCGGAAAGTAACCAAAAAAGATTTAAGCAATTTTTTGCGCAATGAATATAATCTTGATGACGTAATAATTGATGGGATAGAAAATAAATTTAATGCAAGTTTTAACACATATCATGATTTTCTCAAGCTAAAGATTGATCCTAAAGTACTTGATGATCCAGCAAACGAACCGATGTTTGAAGAAATTGTAAAGATATTGACGATTTTTGAGGATCGAAAAATGCTTCGAGAACAGTTGAGTAAATTTTCGGATCGTTTAAGTGAAAAAACGATAAAAGATTTGGAACGGAGGCACTATACTGGCTGGGGACGTCTATCAGCAAAACTTATTAACGGTATCCATGATAAACAATCAAATAAGACTATTCTAGATTATTTAATCAATGATGATGCACCGAAAAAAAATATTAATCGGAACTTCATGCAGTTGATTAATGATAATCGCTTGACTTTCAAAGAAGAAATAGAAAAAGAACAATTAAAAGCTAATTCAGAGGAGAGCTTAATTGAAATTGTTCAGAATCTTGCCGGGAGTCCAGCAATCAAAAAGGGAATTTTTCAAAGTCTGAAAATCGTGGATGAACTGGTAGAAATCATGGGCTATGCCCCAACGAATATCGTAGTGGAGATGGCACGTGAAAATCAAACGACTGCTAACGGTAGAAGAAATTCTCGCCCACGATTAAAAAATTTAGAAAAAGCAATCGATGATTTGGATAGTGAGATTCTAAAAAAACATCCGGTCGACAATAAAGCATTGCAAAAAGATCGGCTGTATCTGTATTATTTACAAAATGGAAAAGATATGTATACAAATGAAGAGTTGGACATCCACAAACTTTCTACCTATGATATCGATCATATTATTCCTCAAAGTTTTATTGTAGATAATTCTTTGGATAATCGTGTGCTAGTTAGTTCTTCTAAGAACAGAGGGAAATTAGATGATGTTCCTAGTAAGGAAGTTGTTAAGAAAATGAGAGCTTTCTGGGAAAGCCTCTATCGTTCTGGCTTAATTAGTAAGAAAAAATTCGATAATTTGGTAAAAGCAGAAAGTGGTGGGCTTTCGGAGGATGATAAAGCAGGATTCATTCATCGTCAGTTGGTGGAGACACGCCAAATTACCAAAAATGTTGCGCGGATTTTGCATCAGCGCTTTAATTCTGAAAAAGATGAAGAAGGCAATCTGATTCGTAAAGTAAGAATTATCACCCTGAAATCTGCTCTAACAAGCCAATTTCGGAAAAATTACGGTATTTATAAAATTCGTGAGATTAACGATTACCATCATGCACATGATGCCTATTTGAATGGGGTAGTGGCAACTGCATTGCTTAAAATCTATCCACAACTCGAACCTGAATTCGTTTATGGGGAATTCCACCGATTCAATGCCTTTAAGGAGAATAAAGCGACTGCTAAGAAGCAGTTTTACTCGAATCTTATGGAATTTTCAAAATCAGACAAAGTGATTATTGATGAGAATGGTGAGATTCTTTGGAATCAAAAGAAGATTGTGACAGTCAAGAAAGTAATGAATTATCGGCAGATGAATATTGTGAAGAAAGTGGAGATACAAAAAGGTGGTTTTTCAAAAGAGTCTATTTTACCAAAAGGAGATTCTGACAAACTTATTTCACGAAAAAAAGAATGGGATACTACAAAGTATGGTGGTTTTGATAGCCCTAATGTTGCTTATTCGGTGGTCATTCGTTATGAAAAAGGCAAGACTCGGAAACTTGTAAAAACAATTGTCGGAATTACTATTATGGAACGAGCAGCTTTTGAAAAGAATGAACGTGAATTTTTGAAAAATAAAGGATATCAAAATCCTCAAATTTGCATGAAGTTACCTAAATATTCTTTGTATGAATTTGATGATGGCCGCCGTCGACTACTTGCTAGTGCAAAAGAGGCACAAAAAGGAAATCAAATGGTTTTACCTGCCCATCTTGTTACTTTTTTATATCATGCCAAGCATTGCAATGAGAAACCGGATAGTTTGAAGTATGTTACAGAACATCAAAGCGGATTCTCAGAGATAATGGCGCATGTAAAAGATTTTGCTGAGAAATATACTCTTGTTGATAAAAATTTGGAAAAGATCCTCAGTTTGTATGCTAAAAATATGGATTCGGAAGTCAAAGAGATTGCTCAATCATTTGTTGATCTGATGCAATTGAATGCTTTTGGAGCCCCAGCAGACTTTAAGTTTTTCGGGGAGACAATTCCTCGTAAACGCTATACAAGTGTAAATGAACTATTAGAAGCAACGATTATCAATCAATCTATTACCGGTTTATATGAAACTCGGAGGAGACTAGGTGACTAAATGGGATGGCGGACGGTTGTTATTAATACACATTCAAAACTATCTTACAAAAATAACCATCTGATTTTTAAATCTTCTGATCAACACGAGATGATTCATTTGTCAGAAATAGATGTGCTTTTACTAGAAACAACGGATATTACACTAACAACGATGCTTATCAAACGATTGGTGGATGAAAACATTCTTGTCCTTTTTTGCGATGATAAGCGCTTGCCCATTGGAAAATTGTTTCCTTTTTATGGTCGTCACGATAGTAGTCTGCAATTACCTCGGCAGATTTCCTGGTCTATGGATCGGAAATCTGTCGTTTGGACAGAAATTATCTCACAAAAAATTTTGAATCAAAGTCAGTTTTTGAAGTATCAAGGATATGATGAAAAATCGAAAGCATTACTAAAATTACACGAAACTTTAGAGATCTTTGATCCAAGTAATCGAGAAGGACATGCTGCTCGAATTTATTTTAATACACTATTTGGAAATGAGTTCACTCGAGAAACGGATAATGCAATCAATGCAGGACTAAATTATGGATACACGCTTTTAATGAGTATATTTGCTCGAGAAATCGTTAAATCAGGTTGTATGACACAGTTCGGCTTGAAACATGCTAATCAATTCAATGATTTCAATTTAGCAAGTGATTTGATGGAGCCTTTTCGTCTGCTTGTGGATCAGATTGTTTATGCTAATCGCAACAATCCGTTTGTAACAATCAAGCGTGCTCTTTTTGATTTATTTACGGCAACATATACTTACAATAACAAAGAAATGTACCTAACAAATATTGCCAGTGATTATACGAAAAAAGTGGTGAAAGTTTTGAATGAAGAAACGGAAAGGATTCCAGAATTCAGGATATGAGTTATCGATATATGAGACTAATCTTAATGTTTGATATGCCAACAGAAACAGCTGATGAAAGAAAAGCCTATCGCCGTTTTCGGAAATTCTTACTGAGCGAAGGGTTCATTATGCATCAGTTTTCTGTTTACAGTAAAATTCTTCTGAATGGTACAGCAAATAAAGCGATGGTTGCCCGTCTGAAACAAAATAATCCTAAAAAAGGGTTGATCACGGTACTAACAGTAACAGAAAAACAGTTTTCTAGAATGCTTTATCTAAGTGGAGAACAAGAGAAATCCGTAGGGAATTCAGATACTAGAATTGTTTTTTTAGGAGAAAGTTATGATGAAAGTTAATTTTACACTATTAGATAATCCCATAGAACTGACAGGATCTACTTATTTTGTCGTAGAGGATGTACAAGTTTTTTCTCATTTGATCAAACTTTTCTATCAGTATGATGGTGAAAGTGATTTGAAATTATTTGATGAAAAACAGCGTACAGTTAAACCAAGTGAGTTGATGATTATCACGGATATATTGGGCTATGATATTAATTCAGCCGCCACGTTGAAATTAATTTATTCAGATTTAGAGGATCAGCTAAATGAAAAACCAGAAGTAAAATCGATGATCAATAAATTGACCGCCACTATCAGTGAATTAATTGGTTATGAGTTGCTGGAGCATGATCTTGATTTAGAAGAGGACGAGATTACAGTGCTGGAACTATTCAAAGCACTAGGTATTTGTATTGAAACAATCAGCGATACGATATTTGAAAAACTCATTGAGATTATTCAGATTTTCAAGTATCTTTCTAAGAAAAAATTATTGGTCTTGATTAATGTCGGTTCGTATCTTACTGAAAAAGAGAGAGCAGAATTAAATAATTATATCTCGTTGTATAATGCAGAAGTTTTATTTTTAGAGCCAAGGGAAATAAGGGGACTACCTCAATATATTTTAGATAAGGATTATTTTTTGCATATCGAAAACATGGTATAATGAAAGTGTGTTCTTTGAAAATAAAATACTGATTAAACATTGATATAGAAGCATTCAGAACTGAAGTCTTGCTATGGACGAGTAGTGCGATTACGAAATTTTTCAGAAGCAAAAAACTTCTGCGAGGTTTTAGAGCTATGCTGTTTTGAATGCTTCCAAAACAGGTGCATGGGAGTGTGCTATTGAGATTGAGTTTTAGAGCTATGCTGTTTTGAATGCTTCCAAAACAGAATGACTACTACCAAACGCAGTTTACTAGTTTTAGAGCTATGCTGTTTTGAATGCTTCCAAAACAAATGAAATTCAAGCGGCTTTATTACCAATGTTTTAGAGCTATGCTGTTTTGAATGCTTCCAAAACTTGACCATACTTTTGAATTATTGTTGAAGAGTTTTAGAGCTATGCTGTTTTGAATGCTTCCAAAACATGAGAATGAACGTAATTTCCTATAAGCAAGTTTTAGAGCTATGCTGTTTTGAATGCTTCCAAAACTTGTGAAAAACTCTTTGATATTAGCCCAAGGTTTTAGAGCTATGCTGTTTTGAATGCTTCCAAAACTTTGAAAGACGCTTTTGTTAGCATGTGGAAGTTTTAGAGCTATGCTGTTTTGAATGCTTCCAAAACTTCGTCAATTACATTTGATAGCTGTACTTTGTTTTAGAGCTATGCTGTTTTGAATGCTTCCAAAACGCTGAGCGATTAGCGATCACTGAAACTGCTGTTTTAGAGCTATGCTGTTTTGAATGCTTCCAAAACGTATAAAAATCCTCATACTCCATCACAATAGTTTTAGAGCTATGCTGTTTTGAATGCTTCCAAAACTCGTAATCGTCACGTAGTTGATATTGCTCAGTTTTAGAGCTATGCTGTTTTGAATGCTTCCAAAACAAGGTGTAATTCAAAGAGTTGACAAAGGCAGTTTTAGAGCTATGCTGTTTTGAATGCTTCCAAAACCAGATGCAATCGCGGTTATTGACAGCGGCTGTTTTAGAGCTATGCTGTTTTGAATGCTTCCAAAACGATACTAGAAAACGATTGCTTTACAATCAAGTTTTAGAGCTATGCTGTTTTGAATGCTTCCAAAACATCAGATACCTAAGAAAATAGCAGAGGCGTGTTTTAGAGCTATGCTGTTTTGAATGCTTCCAAAACTATGATTTTCATAGTCAAAACGCATATCGTGTTTTAGAGCTATGCTGTTTTGAATGCTTCCAAAACGGCCAATCAATGATTTCTCGTTTGTTGTGAGTTTTAGAGCTATGCTGTTTTGAATGCTTCCAAAACTCAAAGACTCTTGCACTTTCCCACTTGCGCGTTTTAGAGCTATGCTGTTTTGAATGCTTCCAAAACTTTTCAGTTACTATTTTTTGATTATCCCACGTTTTAGAGCTATGCTGTTTTGAATGCTTCCAAAACTGAGCGCAATAGGCTGCAACGTGTTCACATGTTTTAGAGCTATGCTGTTTTGAATGCTTCCAAAACGATACCATCAATTATCTAAGTTGTGAGGGTGTTTTAGAGCTATGCTGTTTTGAATGCTTCCAAAACCCTTTTGGCGTAGAACCTTTTGAAAATTTAGTTTTAGAGCTATGCTGTTTTGAATGCTTCCAAAACCCAATGAGCTACATCAGCTATCAGTGCATGGTTTTAGAGCTATGCTGTTTTGAATGCTTCCAAAACATCTGACGGAATGGCAGAAAGAGCAGATTCGTTTTAGAGCTATGCTGTTTTGAATGCTTCCAAAACTGTGACTCACGCTTTTGTTGCAAATAACTTGTTTTAGAGCTATGCTGTTTTGAATGCTTCCAAAACCTCGTTAATACCAACCACAACACCAGAACGTTTTAGAGCTATGCTGTTTTGAATGCTTCCAAAACAGCCACGTTAGCGAGTTATGCAAATTCGATGTTTTAGAGCTATGCTGTTTTGAATGCTTCCAAAACCTATCCAAAGAGGTTGATGGTGTAATCATTGTTTTAGAGCTATGCTGTTTTGAATGCTTCCAAAACAAATCTCTGCGGTACATATCGCCATCCATTGTTTTAGAGCTATGCTGTTTTGAATGCTTCCAAAACATCAAAAACAACTAGCGTATATTATAAGTAGTTTTAGAGCTATGCTGTTTTGAATGCTTCCAAAACCGATTCGAATGCAATAAAAGTCTTAATTCAGTTTTAGAGCTATGCTGTTTTGAATGCTTCCAAAACTTTAAAATCTTCAAGATAAAGAGAATAATCGTTTTAGAGCTATGCTGTTTTGAATGCTCCCAACCCAAAAACCGACCATTTTCCCTTATCCTTTTCCAGATAAGAGCAGATGGTCGATTTGCATTTTACACCCCAACTCCCTGAAACAACGACCGAGTTGCTTGATAAATTGAGCGGGCGGTATCCGCATTGTTCATCGTATACAGGTGGATTCCTGCGGCATTTTGAGTGACTAAATCAATAATTTGATCGATGGCATATGCGATGCCGGCATCTCGTAATGCAAGGGGATTGTGTTCATATTTTTCTAATATGGCCAAAAATTTTCGAGGCAATTTGGCTTCGCTGGTTTTGATCAGACGCAAGGCTTGGTTGCGGTTAATAATAGGCATGACTCCGGCGAGAATCGGTACATCGATATCTGCTAAATCACAATGTTCTTGGAAGCGATAAAAAAGTTCGTTGTCAAAAAAAAGCTGAGTAATCAGTTGGTTGCATCCGGCGTCTGTTTTCTTTTTTAGATTTTTAACATCTGCCACTCGACTAGCAGAATCTGGATGGATTTCCGGATAACAAGCACCGCTGATTTCAAATTGCGGGGCTTGTTTTTTTATATATGCGATTAAATCGCTGGCAAAATGAAAATCAGTTTTTGGTGGCATGTCAGGAAAGATATCTCCTCGCAGTGCCAACAGTCGCCGAACGCCTAAGAGTTGCAACTTTTCTAAAATCACATCCACCTGCTCCTTGGATAAATAGGCAGCCGGTAGATGTGCAATCGTTGGGATATCCAGCTGATTCGTAATATAGCCGGCCAACTTGAGGGTAGTGGTTTCGATATTTTTTTGATTGTTGCTACAGGTTACACTGATGAAATCCGGTGCGAGATCCTGTAACTGATTCAAAGTATCAAAAATTTTCTCCGTACCGGTTTGGGTATTTGGCGGAAAAACTTCAAAGGAAAAGGAAGGGCCACCTCCGTTCTGCTCTTGACTCATATTAAAGCTCCTCTCGCACAAGTTTTGCAGCTGCGGTCAAATTCGTCAAACTTTCACGAGTTTCAGGAATGCCCCGAGTTTTTAAGCCACAGTCTGGGTTGATCCAAAGTTTTTCTTTTGGTACTTTAGCTAAAATTGCATGGATTGTTTGCAGAATTTCATCTGTGGAAGGAACCCGTGGAGAATGGATGTCGTAAACACCTGGTCCCACTTGCGTTTGAAAGTTTTGTGCGTTCAATTCATCTAAAATAGATAAGTTTGAACGGGAAGCTTCAAAAGAAATCACATCGGCATCCATTTGGTCAATTGCCGAAATAATATCCGTAAATTCGCTATAACACATATGGGTATGGATTTGCGTGGTGGGCTGCACTTGACTATGAACCAAACGAAAGGCAGGGATTGCCCAATCCAGATATTCAGAATACCAGTCGGTTTTTCGTAAAGGCAATTTTTCTCGAAGTGCTGCTTCATCAATTTGAATTACTCGGATACCGTTGGCTTCAAGGTCTAAGACTTCTTCTTGGATTGCCAGTGCGATTTGCAAAGTAGACTCTTTTAACGAAATATCTTCTCGTGGAAAAGACCAATTCAAAATCGTAACGGGTCCTGTCAGCATGCCTTTGACAATTTTGGTCGTTTGTTTTTGGGCATAGGTGGACCATTTTACCGTGATCGGGTTTTCCCGCACGACATCTCCCCAGATAATTGGAGGTTTCACACCACGGGTTCCATAGGATTGGACCCAACCATTTTGGCTAAAGAGGTAGCCGGAAAGATTCTGTCCAAAATATTCCACCATGTCATTTCGTTCAAATTCTCCGTGAACTAAAACGTCTAAACCAATCGATTCCTGCCAGTTCAACCAGTCATCTATTTGTGTTGCCAGAAAATGGTCGTAGTCTGTATCTGAGATTTCGTGACGGTTGTATTTTGCCCGAGTTTGTTTGACTTCTCGTGTTTGTGGGAAGGACCCAATCGTTGTTGTTGGCAGTAGAGGCAAATCAAAAACGACCTTTTGTAGCTGTTCACGATCAGAGAAAGCTGGTTGACGGGTGAAATCAGCAGCAGATAAAGCAGTAATTTTCTCTGCTAGTTTATGATTTTTGTTGGTTCGATTTTTAGCAAAAAGTTGCTGATTTTCAGCAAGTAGTGCAGTTTCTTTGTTGAAAAAAATCGCAGCCAATTCCGTTAATTCCGTTAACTTTTCCTTTGCAAAAGCAAAGTGGTCAAGAATTGTGGTCGGAAATGTTTCATTTTCTGTAGAAAAAGGCACGTGTAACAACGAGCACGAGGTTGTTAGAACCACATTTTCAGCAGGCAGTTTCTGTAAAAGTGCCAGTGTTTTTTCGTAGTGATTCCGCCAAATATTTTTTCCATTGACAATACCGGCAAATAAGATTTTTTCGGCAGGAAATCCGTTGGCAACCAGTTCTAAATTTTTGATTCCTTCCACAAAATCCAAACCGATTCCATCAAAATCAAGCTGAACCAACGAGGAATAAACATCCCGAACATCACCGAAATAGGTTTGAGCCAAAATCTTCAGGCCATTTTTTTGTTGCAACAAAGGAACATAGAGGGCTTGGAATAACGCCCACTCTTCAGAAGAAATGTCTTTGACTAAAGCCGGTTCGTCCAATTGCAGCCAACCGGCCCCCAGATTCGCTAATGTTGCAAAAATTTCCTGATAGGCAGCAATCAAAGACGGCACAAAATCTTCCGGTTGGGTTTCGGGTGCAAAATCACTGATCTGTAGCAAAGTGAAAGGCCCCAAAGGAACAGGACGTGTGTGAATACCCAGTTCTTTTGCTTCTAGGAATTCATCAAAAATTTTCTTGCCGACTACGCTGATTTCTGTGTTTTTTTCAAATTTAGGAACGATGTAATGGTAGTTGGTATTGAACCATTTTTTCATCGGCCAAGCTTTGATATCGCCTTTTTCTCCTTGGTATCCCCGAGCCAGTGCAAAATATTTATCAAGCCCTGATAAATCGATGTGTTGAATTTCTTCAGGTAAAATATTTAGCAAAAAAGCCGTGTCCAAGGTCGTATCATAAAAAGAAAAATCATTGCTGGGTACGCTGTCGACTCCGCTGGCATGGACCAGTTTCCAATGTTTTTCCCGTAAAGCAGCGGCACTGGTTTGTAATTCTTCTTCTGAAAGTTCCGAACGAAAATATTTTTCTGTTTGAAATTTTAATTCACGGTGTTCCCCAATCCGCGGGAATCCGATGATGGTTGTTGTCATAAAAAAGCCCCCTTTTGTTGTTAGTGACTAAACTATCACTTTTTACTTTTTATGGATAACTGAAAAAACTAATCATTGGTTATAGTTTTAAACTATAACTTGGTGTAAACTATAGAAAAATTGCAGGAGGTCACAGCATGCGAATTCAACAGCTAGCTTATTTAGAAAAAATCGTTGCCCGAGGCTCCATCAATGAAGCGGCAAAAGAATTGTATTTAACACAACCCAGCTTATCCAATGCCGTAAAAGAATTGGAAAATGAGATGGGCATTCAACTGCTTTTGCGAAATAAAATGGGGGTTACTCTGACGGATGAGGGACGAGAATTTATGATCTATGCCCGGCAGATTCTGGATCAGGTAAATCTTATGGAGGAAAAATATAAGCAGAAAACGCCGCGAAAACAAGTCTTTTCTGTTTCAGCTCAGCACTATGCTTTTGTGGTGCATGCTTTTGTGGAATTGATTCGGCAGGTTAATACAGAGGAGTATCAGTTTACGTTACGGGAAACAGAAACTCAGAATATTTTAGACGATTTGACCAGTTTTAAAAGTGAAATCGGTATTTTGTACCTCAATACTTTTAATCGGCAGGTGATGCAAAAGCTCTTTAAAGAAAAAAATCTGGAATTTACCCCGCTATTTACGGCATTGCCCCATGTATTTGTCAGTCGGGAAAATCCTCTGACTCAAAAAAAATCGGTCAATTTGACCGATTTAGAAGAGTATCCCTATCTTTCTTACGAGCAAGGGGAGGTTAATTCTTTTTACTTTGCTGAGGAAATTCTCAGTACGCTGGACCACAAGATGAACATTAAAGTCAGTGATCGGGCGACGATTTTTAATTTGATGGTGGGGTTGAACGGCTATACGATCAGTTCCGGGATTATCAGCAGTGAGTTAAACGATGACAAAATCGTCGCAATCCCTTTGGAAGTCGATGACTCCATCACGATTGGCTGGCTAAAGCATCGTCAATTAGAACTCAGTCCGATTGCGCAAGATTATTTGCAGCGTTTGGAGGAACATATTCGCGGGTATGGTTTTTCCATCGAATAACTAAGCAAGGAACTGCCTTTAATGGGGGAGTTCCTTGCTTAGTTATTGTTGATAGAAGCGACGAAAATTTTTAGGAGTCATTTGTTCACTGCGTTTAAAGGCGGCGATAAAATAGCTGACATCATTGAAGCCCACACGCTCGCTGATTTCCTGGATCGGCAGCAAGGCATCGTTTGCCAACAGTTCCTTTGCTTTTCGTAAACGCAACTCCAATAAATATTGATAAGGAGAAAGTTGATACGTTTCTTTAAATAATTTTGATAAATATTGCGGACTATACCCCACTAGCTTAGCTAAATCCTCATTGCGAATAGTCTCAGCGAAATGATCGTTCATATACTGGACCACCGGCTGGATCAATTCGCCGTATTTATTTCCGCGGGTTTGGTTTGCCGTGACTTCTTTGATCAGCATCAAAAAAGAATAAATCATTCCGGAGGTTTTTAATGGAGCTGCGGGATCATCCACATCAATTTCTTTTGCCAGATGTTCGATAAAATGATTCAATTCCGGCAGTGGCTCATTGAGCAGAAGATAGTCACCGATTCCCAGCAGTGTCAAAATTTCTGCTGCCAATGCACCGCCAAAGGTAAAATAGGCAGTCAACCATTTTTCGGTTGTCGGCACATACGTATGGGGGACCGACCGATTGATTAAGATACTCTTATTTTTTTCTAAAATAAAACTTTTCCCGTCAACACTCACCTCTCCAGCGCCTTCTTGGGTATGGAGCCAATGAATATACGGATATCCTTGTGGACGAGTGATAGGGTCTTGATCCCATTGAATTCCGACACTATCGACAAACAACGGAAGGCCGGAATCTTTTCGACTAAAAGTATAACGCATGGTACCACCTGCTTTAGTTTCATATTTTTATAGAATTGAAGATGATTCTATGATTATTTTACCATTTTACCGTGATAGAATGAAGACAAAAGAAAAGGCTTTCTATTTTCACTTTGAAGGAGGAAAAAGTAATGGCATTTTTTAAAAACATGTTATTTGGCGGAGACTACAATCCAGAGCAATGGCCGGAAGAAATCTGGGTGGAGGACATGCGCATCCTGAATTTAGCAAAAATCAACTCGGCAACAATTAACGTTTTTTCATGGGCACAATTACAGCCTGATGAAGAAACCTATGATTTTTCTACACTGGATAAAATTGTTGAAATGCTTACCAAGCACAAGTATCAAATCGTTTTGGCAACTTCTACAGCGGCACTGCCTGCATGGATGAGTCGTCGCTACCCGGATGTTAATCGGACGGACTTTGAAGGACGTGCCCACAAGTTTGGTCAACGGCACAATGCCTGTCCTAACAGCCCAACCTTCCGAAAATTCAGTGCCAAGCTGGCGGGAAAATTAGGCGAACGCTACGGCCATTTGGAAAATGTAGTTTGTTGGCATATTTCGAATGAGTATGGTGGCAACTGCTATTGCGAAAATTGTGCCAAAGAATTTCGTGTTTGGCTGAAGAAAAAATACCATACAATCGAGGCATTAAATAAAGCTTGGAATATGGCATTTTGGGGACACACACTTTACTCATGGGAAGATGTCGTGGTTCCTAACGCACTAGGCGATGCAATCGGTACAGAAAAAACTGCTTTTGCCGGGCTTTCTATCGATTACCGGCGCTTTATGTCGGATTCAATTTTACGAAATTTTACCGATGAAAAAGCAGCAATCAAACAACACGATCCTAATACAGCAATTACGACCAACTTGATGGGAACCTTTAAAGATTTGGATTACTTCAAATGGGCAAAGGAAATGGATATTGTTTCCTGGGACAACTACCCAAGTTACGATACCCCGATCAGTTTGACAGCAATGCGCCATGATTTGATGCGGGGACTAAAAGACGGTCAATCCTTTATGTTGATGGAACAAACACCAAGTCAACAAAATTGGCAGCCTTATAATTCCTTAAAACGTCCGGGACAAATGAAAAATATGAGTTATCAAGCGGTAGCTCACGGGGCAGATACGATTCAATTCTTCCAGTTGCGGCGATCCGTGGGGGCGTGCGAAAAATTTCACGGAGCTGTGATTGAACATGTTGGTAACGAACATACCCGTGTGTTTCGAGAAACTGCTGAGTTAGGGCAGGAATTGGAAAAATTAGGGGATACATTATTAGATGCTGTGACACCGGCAAAAGTGGGAATTATTTTTGACTGGTCGAATTACTGGGGACTGGAATACACCAGTGGTCCCACGATCGAGCTACAATATGTCGATCAGATTCATCATTACTACCAAGAATTATTTGCCCGCAACATTGATGTTGACATGGTTTCCATCAATGGCGATTTTGAAAAATATGATCTATTAATCGCTCCTTGTCTGTATATGATCAATCAGGAACAAGCACAAAAAATCGATGCTTATGTCAATAACGGTGGACATTTTGTGACGACAATGATGAGTGGTTTAGTCGATGAAACCGATAATGTGCATCTTGGCGGATATCCGGGACCATTAAAAGAAACTTTAGGTATTTGGGTAGAAGAATTTGATGCTTTGCCACCAGAAAAGACGACTCAGGTTGTTTTCAATGATGGCACTGTTAGCGATTGTCGGATGCTGTGTGACATTATTCATCCTAATACAGCAGAAGTGTTGGCAAATTACGGTAAAGGAGAATTCTATGCTGACACCCCCGTAATCACCCGTAATCAAAAGGGGTCCGGTATGGCCTATTATGTGGGAACGATGCTGTCTGAAACTGGAATGAAACGATTATTTGATGAACTATTAAAAGAGTTGCCGATTGAAACATTTGATTTACCAGAAGGAATTGAATGGAAGACCCGAGTAAAAGAAAATCAAACCTATCATTTTCTGCTGAATCATAAAAACGAACCTGTTACAGTAACCGTACCAACTGCCGGTAAAGAGTTGCTGACGGAAACAGCCCTTAGCGGCACCATTGAGTTAGCGCCCTTTGATGTAAAAATCATTGCCGAATAAAAACAAGATACTCTTTTTTTCAGAGAAGATTTTCTGGCATTTCAAAAAAAATCAGAAAAAGAGTTGACATCGATTAAAAACTACTGTAAATTAACGTCAATAAGAAATTTGTTCCCGATGAAAAGGAAAGTAAGCTTGGACGCGTTGAAGAGAGACGTTGGTTGGTGTGAAACGTCAGGTCGAAAAAGCTGAACATGGCCTTGGAGGGTAGAGTGTCGATAAGTAGGCAGTCTCGGAGGTTTCACCGTTAAAAGAAACACCGATCTCTTTGAAAGAAAAGAAGTCGGGTCAAGGGAAGAAGTATCTTCCGAACAAAAGGTGGTAACACGATTATTCGTCCTTTTACTGGTCAAGACCGGTAAAAGGGCTTTTTTTATATCCTTCATCACGAAGAAATGATAAGTACAAAAAGAAACTTTTCAACAGAGAGCTTCGAACGCTGAGAAGAAGCAAAAGGGCATTTTTGGAAAATGGTCATGGAGTGAATCATCCCGAGCAGAGAATGTGAGACGATGACGGCTGCGCCCGATACAGCGCTAGAGTATGTTTGTACTCGAAGAGGAGCTGTATGTGAATGCAGGTCAAAATGAGGTGGTAACACGCAAAAAAGCGTCCTCAAGTCAGTGATTTTTTCGCTGATTTGAGGATGCTTTTTTTTGTTGGGAGGAATGACAGACATGAAACGAATGTGTTGCCTCTAGAAAAAATATGGAATCGGAGGAGAAAAAATGATTGAACTAAAAAATATTACTGTCACTTTTCAACAAAAGGGTGAACAGATTCAAGCAGTAAAAGATGTGGACGTTAAAATCGATAAAGGTGATGTCTATGGTATCGTTGGTTATTCCGGCGCTGGAAAAAGTACCTTGGTGCGGGTAATCAATTTATTGCAACGACCAACCAATGGGGAGGTAATCATTAATGGTACCAACTTAACAGAATTATCTGCCAAACAACTGCGGGAAAAACGCAAGGCAATCGGCATGATTTTTCAACATTTCAATTTGATGAACAGTCGCACAATTTTTGATAACGTTGATTTTTCTTTAAAATATTCTGGAAAATCGAAACAGGAACGTCATCAAAAAGTTGCGGAGCTATTGGAGCTGGTGGGGTTGTCGGATAAAACTCTGGCGTATCCCAACCAGTTATCCGGGGGGCAAAAACAACGGGTCGCCATTGCCCGGGCATTGGCCAATGATCCAGAGATTTTACTTTGTGATGAAGCCACCAGCGCGCTGGACCCTAAAACCACGCTGCAAATTTTGGCGCTCTTAAAGGAATTGAATCAACGTCTTGGGTTGACAATTGTTTTGATTACTCATGAAATGCAAGTGGTCAAGGAAATTTGTAATAAAGTAGCGGTGATGGAAGAGGGCGAAATTATTGAACAAGGTAACAGCATCCAAATTTTCAGCCGGCCGCAAAAAGCGCTGACCCGTGAATTCATTCGAACAGCAACTCATATCGATCAGGCACTGGAAACGATTCTGGGAAATCCTAAGTTTGCCTCGTTGAATGAAAATGAATGGCTGGTGGAACTCGCTTATGTTGGCGATCAAACCAATGAACCGCTGATTGCTCAACTTTACAGCCGCTACCAAGTAACGACGAATATTTTATATGGCAACGTAGAGATTTTACAAAATGTTCCATTAGGCAGTTTGATTGTCACACTGGCTGGCGAAAGCACACAGCGGCAACAAGCCTTGAATTATTTGAAAAAACAAGGAGTTTACACGAATATTTTGAAGCAACCAGAAGAACAATTAATCGCAGTTGAAGGAGGGTACCACTGATGGAAACGATTCTTGAAAAATATTTTCCCAATGTCATTGGCATCACCGATGAATTTATTGAAGCCACGAAACAAACGCTCTTCATGTCTGTTTGGACCGCTTTGATTGCCGGCGTTTTCGGTATCTTGTTGGGAGTGATTTTAGTTGTTACCCGACCAAAGGGAATTCTGCAAAATCGTCCGGTATACGAAATTTTAGATAAAGCAATCAATATCGTTCGATCGATTCCCTTTATTATTTTGCTGTCACTGTTGGCATTGATCACGCGATTTATTGTCGGCACTACGATTGGGGAAAAAGCGGCGCTAGTGCCACTGATTGTTGGCGTAGTTCCTTTCTTCGCCCGACAAATCGAAAATGCCTTGTTGGAAGTTGATCCTGGGGTGATTGAAGCCGCCCAAGCGATGGGAACCAGTCCGGCGGGAATTATTTTCCGGGTTTATTTAATCGAAGGATTGCCGGGAATCGTCCGGGTTTCTGCTTTGACAATCATTAATGTTATCGGGTTGACTACTATGGCTGGGGCAGTTGGTGCCGGCGGGTTAGGCAATCTGGCAATTTCAAGAGGCTATAATCGTTTTCAAACGGATGTCACCATCGTTGCTACGCTCTTGATTTTAATTCTCGTTTTTATTAGTCAATTTGTAAGTAATCGTATCATTAAAAAAATCAGTCATTAATTGGAGGAAGTAAAATGAAAAAATATCTTAAAATCGCTTTAGCAGCGGCAGCATTCTTGGTGGTAGCCGCAGGATGCAGTAATCAGGGGAAAGCCTCAGAAGCTTCAGATAAAAACAAAGAAACAACCGTGAAATTAGGAGTGATCGGTGCCGATACCGATGTTTGGGATGATGTGAAAGATCGATTGAAAGAAGAAGGTATCAACTTGGAATATGTGAAATTCACAGATTACAATCAACCAAATGCTGCTTTGGCAGACGGATCCATTGATTTGAATTCTTTTCAACATCAATTCTTTTTAGATAATTACAATGAAGAACATGGCACGGATCTGGTTTCCATCGGGAATACCGTTAATGCGCCATTAGGTATTTATTCTGAAAAAATCAAAGATGTTAAAGAGCTGAAAGAGGGGGCAAAAGTTGCGATTCCGAATGATGTTACAAATGGGGGGCGAGCATTATTGTTGCTGCAAACAGCGGGTTTGATTACTGTTGATCCGGCAAAAGCGCAAGCACCGACCGTTTCGGATATCATGGAAAATAAATTGAATCTTGATATTTCTGAATTAGATGCCGCCCAAACTGCCCGTGCGTTGTCAGATGTGGATATTTCTGTGATCAACAGTGGTGTAGCAGTGGATGCCGGATTTACACCGACGGAAGATGCGATTTTCTTGGAACCAGTGGATGACAATTCAAAACCGTATGTGAACATTATCGTTGCCCGCAAGGAAGATAAAGACAACGAAGTGTATCAAAAAGTCGTTGACGCGTACCAAACAAAAGAAACCGAAAAAGTGATTGAAGAAACATCAAAAGGCTCCAGTATCCCAGCTTGGGAAACCTTTGGCCGTAAATAAAAATTGGAGGAATTTATTATGACAACTACAACTATTGAAGCAACTATCAAAGAATTTATTGATCAACGTTTACCAGAATATCAAGCACTTGCTTTAGATATCCACGACCATCCGGAAGTCAGCAATTATGAATTTTATTCCTCAGATGCCTTAATCCAACAATTGGAAAAAGAAGGCTTTACGGTCACTAAAGAGGTTGCCGGTCACCGTACCGGGTTTGATGCCCGCTATGTTTCTGCAAAAGATGGTCCCACGCTTGCATTTCTTGCAGAATTTGATGCCTTACCGGGAATCGGCCATGCCTGCGGACACAATTTATTTGGAACCTACTCTGTTTTAGCAGCCAGTGGATTGAAGCAAGTCATTGATGAAATCGGTGGTGAGATTCGAGTGTATGGTACACCGGGAGAAGAAGGCGGGGAAAACGGCTCAGCAAAGGGCAGCTTTGTGCGAGAAGGTTTTTTCAATGATGTCGATGCAGCTCTTTGCATTCATCCGGCCTATCGTTACAGCAAAACCACGAAATCTTTGGCAAATGATCCGGTAGATATCAAATTCTACGGCAAAGCTTCCCATGCAGCGGCAGCGCCTGAAAAAGGAATCAATGCGCTGGAAGCCTTGCTTCAAGTATTCAACGGAATCAATGGGTTGCGCCTGCATCTGCCAAAAGACGTCAATATCCATGGAATTATCACGGATGGTGGAGTCGCAGCCAATGTCGTTCCCGAATATGCTGCGGGACGTTTTTATCTACGGGCGGCAAATCGCAAAACCTTGGATGAAGTGTACCAAAAGGTAGAGAACATTGTAAAAGGGGCGGCATTGGCAACGGGAACTTCTTATGAATTTGGTCTATTTCAAAATGCAGTAGATGATGTGATCGTCACACCGTTATTTGATGAAGTCTTTTTCAATCATGCACAAGCAGCCGGCGTCCCATCGGATGAAATCGATACTTCTGAACGAGCAAGTTTAGGTTCATCTGATGTTGGAAACGTCAGCCAGGTTATCCCAACCATCCAACCGACTGTTTCCATTTCAGACGACTATATTGCAGGGCATTCCGAAGAGTTTAAAGCCGCAGCCCGCAGTGAAAAAGGTTTGGCGTCGATTGCGATTGCAGCTGAATTATTGGCAAATACAGCGCTTGATCTTTTGCAAGACCCAGAACTTTTGGCAGCAATCAAAGCCCAACACAAAGAAAGTTTAGCAAAAGGAAATTAACTATAAAAAAATGAAACAACCTCCAATTGTTTGGTCAAAAATCTAACAATTGGAGGTTGTTTTAGGTTAAATCAACTTCAGTTTCTGGATATTTAAAAAATTTTGGGCCGAGACAGCAAAGGCACCATATAGAGTCGCTTTGTCTTCCAACAATGTATTTCGAATAATCACAGATTCTGAAAAACGGCTTTTTAATTCTTCGGTAACTAAATTTACCATTTGAGGAATTCGCCGATAAAGAGAGCTGTTGATTACAACGATTTCGGGGTCGTACATCATGATAATATTATTAATACCGACACTCAAAAGGGCTGCATTTTGCTGGATTGCCGCCAATGCCTCGGCATCTTGTTTTTCTACATAACGTAATAGAATTTCTGAATTCACGTAATCCAGATTTTTCAGTTTGCCAAATTGATCGTAGGTAACTTTGTTGGAAGCATACTGTTCCAAACAACCGTGATTGCCACAAGGACATTCCCGCCCGTTAGGATAAAGAATGGAATGACCAATTTCACCGGCTTGTCCGTGTTTTCCTTGCTGCAATTTCCCGCTGGTGACGATTCCCGCACCAATCCCGCTATGGACGCTGATACTCACTAGATTTTGGTATTGAGAGGTAAAAGTATATTCTCCCAATGCTGCCAAATTTGCTTCATTTTGAATAAAAATAGGGAAGTCATAGTTTTTTTGCAGCTCTTCGATAAACGTACTTTGATCCAAATCATAATAGGGTGTAAAAATAATTTTTTCTTGCTTCACCAATCCATGAATAGCCGCAGTCAGACCGACGATTCCATGGGGAGTAGGGGGCTGAATCTCGATAAAATGATCAATGATCTGCTTCATTTCATTAAAAATCGTTGCCGCTGTAACTGTTATCCGGCGTTTAGAAATGGTATCGACAACCGTGCCGTCAATAAATGCCAACATTCCTTCAATGTAATTATAGCCAAGGTCAAAGGCGATGACCAAGGAAGATTTTCGATTAAAAGTCAGCATGATGGGTTTCCGACCACCTACATTTGAAGCATCACCGACCCGTGTTTCGAAAATTAATTGATCGTCTAATAATTTTTTGGTGATAGCAGAAACCGAGGCTTTGTTCAAACCGGTTTGTTGGGCGACTTCTGCTCGAGAAATTTCTTTTTTCCTAATGATGGTATTGAGAATATTCGCTTCATTGTGCTCACGAATGGTGTATTTTGTTGAAATCATAATAACCCTCCAATAGTAAAGGACATCGTAAAAAAATGATTGCCTAATTATGTATAGTTTATCAAAATATTTTTTTGAAAGCGCTTGACAAACATTTTTGTTTCGTTTAATATTCTTCTTGTAAGTTAGTTTATCGTACTAACAAACTAAAGGCAAGAAAAATTTAAGGAGGAAACAGACATGAGTTATTTTCCAAATGTAGAAAAAATCCAATATGAGGGTGTTAAAACCAAAAATCCATTCGCCTTCCGACATTACAATCCTGACGAAATCGTGATGGGGAAAACCATGAAAGAACAGCTGCGTTTTGCGGTGGCTTATTGGCATACTATGACCCAAGATGGTTCTGATCCATTCGGCAGTCCGGTCAATCAACGGACATGGTTTGGTGAAACACCGATGGAAACAGCAAAAAATCGGGTAGAAGCTTTCTTTGAAATTTTGACAAAATTAAATGTGGAATATTTCTGTTTCCATGATATTGATATTGCACCAGAAGGAGATTCTTTGGAAGAATTTTTCCAAAATATTGATGAAATTACCGATTTAATCAAAGAAAAAATGGAACAAACCGGAACGAAATTGCTTTGGAATACAGCAAATATGTTTTCTCATCCACGTTTTGTCAATGGGGCAGCGTCCTCAAACAACGCAGAAGTTTTTGCCTATGCAGCAGCACAAGTCAAAAAAGGCTTGGACATCAGTAAAAAACTTGGCGGACAAAATTATGTTTTCTGGGGCGGCCGTGAAGGATATGAATCTTTATTAAATACCGATATGAAATTTGAACAGGACAACATTGCACGTCTATTCAAAATGGCGATTGCTTATGGTGAAAAAATCGGTCATAAACCTCAATTTTTACTAGAACCAAAACCAATGGAACCAAGCAAACACCAATACGATTTTGATGCTGCGACAACGATGGCATTCATTCAAAAATACGGCTTGGAAAATGATTTCAAATTAAATCTCGAAGCCAATCATGCAACCTTAGCGGGTCATACTTTTGAACATGAGTTGAATGTAGCCCGCTGTTATGATGCGTTAGGTTCTATCGATGCTAACCAAGGAGACGTGCTATTAGGATGGGATACTGATGAATTTCCAACAAATATTTACGACACCACTTTGGCTATGTATGAAATTTTAGAAAATGGCGGCATCGCACCTGGCGGGATCAATTTCGATTCAAAAGTTCGCCGTACGTCATTTGAAATGGATGATTTGTTTTTAGCACATATCGCAGGTATGGATACTTTTGCTCGTGGACTAAAAGCAGCAGCTGCTCTGAAAGAAGAACGATTCTTCGATGAAATCAAGGAAAAACGCTATGCTAGCTACCAAGAAGGCATCGGCGCCAAAATCGTCGCTAATGAAGAAAACTTGGAATCTTTGACAGAATATGCACTGGAACATGATGATATCACGAATGAATCCAACCATTTAGAATATGTGAAATCACGTTTGAATGATTATTTGGTTTAAAAACGTTGATGGGAATCATTTTTTTAATTAGAAATTCCATCAAAATTGGAGGTGGAGCATGTCTTACGTAGTTGGAATCGATTTGGGCACGAGTTCGTTGAAGGGATTGGTGGTCAACGAAAAAGGGGAAGTCATTGCTTCTGCAGTGGGGGATTACCCTTTATTACATCCTAAGGCCGGGTATAGCGAACAAAACCCGCAAGAATGGATCGAAGCCTGTGAAAAAGTTTTATTCGAGTTGAAAGAAACGGTCGTCGATTTTACTGAAGAATTGGCGGGGATTAGTTTTTCGGGACAGATGCACAGCTTGGTAGTTTTGGATGAACAAGATGAAGTGTTGCGTCCATCGATTTTGTGGAATGATGTGCGAACAACGAAACAGTGTCAAGAAATCATGGCTTCTTTTGGGGAGGAAATGTTGACACTCACGAAAAATATTGCCCTAGAAGGTTTTACACTGCCGAAAATTTTGTGGCTGCAGCAAAATGAGCCGGAAGTTTGGCAGCAAGTACGTCACATTTTGTTACCTAAAGATTATTTAGGTTTTTATCTGACAGGTACCAAACATATGGATTACTCTGATGCAGCGGGCACGTTATTGCTGGATGAGGCAAAAAAAACGTGGGCGACACCGATTTTAGAAAAGTTTGCTATTCCTGATAATTATTTGCCGGAATTGATTGAGTCAACCGGCAAGACAGGTATCCTTCGCCAAGAGATAAAAGAAAAATTTGGGTTTTCTCAGGAAGTTCAAGTGTTCGCCGGTGGTGCTGACAATGCCTGTGGTGCGTTAGGAGCGGGCATTTTTGATGCGAAAACTGCTATGGCAAGTATTGGGACTTCAGGAGTTTTTCTTTCTTTGGAAGAATCTGCGCAACCAAATTATCAGGGAAAGCTTCATTTATTCAATCATGCGTTAAAAGATCAGCTTTATTCAATGGGCGTAACATTGGCAGCCGGTCATAGTTTGACTTGGTTCAAAGAAACCTTTGCCCCCGAACAATCTTTTGATGAATTATTAGCCGGTCTTCAGGAAATAGCTCCCGGTGCGGAAGGATTACTATTCACTCCGTATATCGTAGGGGAACGGACGCCCCATGTGGATGGTAAAATTCGAGGAAGTTTTATCGGAATAGACACAAATCACACATTGAACCATTTTGCCCGAGCAGTATTGGAAGGAATTACTTTTTCTTTAAAGGATTCTCAAGTTCTTATGGAAGAAGTTGCCGGTAAGTCCTTTAAGAGAATCGTTTCAGTTGGTGGAGGTGCTAAAAATCCTGACTGGTTACAAATGCAAGCAGACATCTTTAATGCGGAAATTCTGTGCCTGACTGCCGAACAAGGACCAGGACTTGGAGCGGCGATGTTGGCTGCTGTGGGTCTTGGTTGGTATGACTCTCTTTCCGATTGCGGCAAGCAGTTTATTGGCTATCAGCCGGCTGTTCAACCAATTGCAGAAAATGTAGCACGCTACAAAGACCTTTATGAAATTTATCGTGAAATTTATCCGGCAACTAAAAAAATCTGCCATGAATTGCAGCGATAAGTTAAGGAATCACAGATAAAAGCAAAAAGAATGAAAACAAGCCACTAAAGCTAGAGTGAAAAATCTAGCTTTAGTGGCTTGTTATGTTTTGCAGAATCTTTTTTAACAGGATTTATTTGTCATTTATTAATTCACGAATGACTTTGCAGGGATTGCCAACAGCTAAACTATTTGCTGGAATATCTTTTGTAACAATACTGCCTGAACCAATCACACTGTTTGCGCCAATTGTTACGCCAGGTAAGATAACTGCGCCGGTGCAAATCCAGACATTGTCACCAATATTGACCGGATGGGCGTATTCTAGGCCGGCGATTCTTTCATCAACATTCATTGAATGTTCTTCAGTTACGATAGAAACATTCGGTGCGATAAAGACATTGTTTCCAATCGTAATTTTTCCACTATCCATCAATTTGCAATTCACATTTAAGAAAAAATTGTCACCAACCGTAGTGTTATAGCCGTACGTGCAAAAAAGCGGCTGTTCAATCACACAATTCTTTCCAACACTGCCCAATAGTTCATGAATGGCTGTTTTTCGGGCATCACGGTCAAGAGGATGGAGATGGTTGTAGTCATAAAGTTTTTTTACTGTGGTATCGCGGTCTGAAACAAGTTCAGGGTCACTGGGTTGATACAATAAACCAGCATAAGATTTTTCTTTTTCTGTCATAGGATTCCCTTCCTCATCCGATTAAAATGTATAAGCGATTTCATATTATTGCAGAGATTACTGGATGGCAGTTCTCTTTTTCAAAGGAATATCGGTGGTGTTTATTACAATCGTTTCGTCCCAAAGCAGGAGATCAATAGATGACAAAACATCAGATCGTCCATATTTTTCACATCCAACTTGGTTTCCTCTTGGAATTTATCCAAGCGGTAAAGAAGCGTATTGCGGTGCAAAAACATTTCTTTTGAGGTAGAACTGACATTTCCTTGATTATGCCAAAGGCTTTGCAAAATTGTCGACATGTCATCAACGAACCATTCTTCATAAAAAGAGCGCATAAAAAAGTTTTCTTTGATGGTGTCTTCTACGAGATAGGCGATTGCTGATTGGGTGAAGGGAAATTCTTTTTGAGTACCGGCAATCGTTAATTGTTTTTGGAAAATCTTGCGTTCTTCTTGGAAATTTTCATAAATAGCAAGAATATTTTTGTGAAAAGCACCAACAAAAATTTGCGAGTAGACATCAAAATCGCTGTCTAAAGCTTGAAATAGTCCGAAAATTTCTTCGGCAGTATAGTTGGTATCTTTTTTTTCTTCCACGATAAAGACATGAGTGTCGTCTAAAAAGAAGCAGTCCAGTAAAGCTGGGAACATGTCTCTGATTTCGTTTTGCCATTCTTTTTTCAAAAAACCGGTATTAGGTTTTAGCTGTAATTGAATTACTCGGAGAGTCGTTTCTTTGGCAGCTGGTTCGTCCTTGAAAAGAATACGATACCATTGGTGCTGAATTGCCGGACTGGTAGCTTTTTTTTGCGGCAACAGTGCCTGCAACAGCTGTTCTTCCTTTAAACCGAGCTCAGTCCGTTTAATCCAGGCGAATCCTTCGCTAACAGGAAAACTAACAATGCCTTGGTCTTCACTTGGTAGCAGATTCAAGGTACTTTCGGGATAGATTGATTGGATTGTTTGAAAATTCATTTTGTGGCCTCATTTGTTTGTGATACCTCTATTTTAGCAGTATCTGAGGAAAAATGGACAAGAAAAAAGAAAATTCTTTTTTTGTAGCAGCATTTGCTTTAATTTTTTAACCTGTTACAATGTAGTTGATACCGTTTGTTATTTTTTAATCAAAGGGGGTGATAGCCATGCATGGAGAATCCTTTTTAGTCAGGCTATTGCTGCCTACTAAATCAAATTGATCATTTTAGAAAGAGGAGATTTAGCATGTTTATTATTGAAGGAAACGAACGAAAAATCACACAGGTTTGGGAACATATCAAGCGGCACCATACAGGAGATAAAATTGCAGTTGTGGGCTTTGGCAATCAATTGCCGCAGACACAATTACGCAATAAACAAGTTATTTTTTATGATAATTTGGCTAAAAAACAATGGTTGTCACAAGCGGAAGCCTTCCTGCAACGTTTTGAGGAACACTATGATGGGATTATCTTTTATGTGGATTGCTCACAAGAAGAGGCGAATCGGTTAAACGAAATTTCAAAAAATTACACACCAAAATTAACAGTGACTGTTCATGCAGAAAAACCTGTCACGATCCAGCAGCTTGTCTGATGGAGGAGACCTACATGAAGAAAGTCATTCAAGAAGCAACGGTCAAAAATGCCATATTATTTGGCGGTCTGCAACTATTTCAAAAAGAACAATGGCGACAGAATAAGAAACCACAGGAGTTAAAAAAATTGTCGCTACAAATGCTGGAAATCATGCAACTTCACCTGAAAACTAAGAATCTGGTGGTAGGGATGCCGATGACAGGATACGAGGTTCTTTTGTTGGAAATCGAAGAAAAGAGCGAAATGATTTGTTACCATGAAATCGTAAAAATTCTGGAATCGGAAGAGGGACAATTTGTAAAAATCAAGCCTCTTGCAGCTTAAGAAAAATCAAACCTCTCTTTGAAAGCCTGAGCTTTTCAAAGAGAGGTTTTTTCAGGTTCTTAAATGACAAGCTGTCACCTCCATGCTATAGTACAAGTAACTAAGAGAGCAAAGGAGCAAAAGAATGCCAAATCTTACTTTTTTGAATTTTTCAGAAGAAAGAAGACAGCAGATTTTATCCGTTTGTTTACGGGAATTTGAAGACAAAAGTTTAAATCAGGTCAAGGTTGCCGATATCATCCAAGCATTAAAGGTTTCTCGGGGAACTTTTTATAAATATTTTACTGATTTAGATGACCTGTATCATTACTTATTAGATGATACCGCCTTAATTCTTCATGAAAAAATCGTGGCTGATATTCATGGTGAAGAAGATTTATTTTTCGAAGGAATCCAACGCTTTTTACTAAATTTTTTACAATTGGAGAAGCAGTCAGATACTTATCGTGGGATGAAACTTCTGGTTTTGGGAGAAAAGCTGCCCCGCACATACAATCCTGAAATTGCGGCGCAAATGCGAGGACTCAATCAGCAGTGGCAGCAAATTTTGATTAAAAACGCCTTTCAATTTTCCTCCCGGGAGGAAGCCATGTCTTTTTTACGGTTTACAATGGAAATCGTGATTGATTTATTAAGTGATTATTTTGTCTACCAATGGTCAAAGGAACGTTTGCTTCAGGAATACGCTTTTCGAACCCAATGGCTGAAAAACGGAATTTTTCAAAAGGGCTCGCAGACAAACAATTAATTCAGTTGTTTTTCGATCCATCCGCCAAAACGCAAAATATAGGGAAAAGGGCCGATCAATGTGAATTCTGCATGATGATCGTCTTTTTTTTGAAAATAAAAACTGCGCTGATTTCCCGAATAGACGGCATCAAATTCTGCCAGAAGAAGACTTTTTGTTTTAGCTAGCTGTTCGGTGGTGTCGAAAACATAGGCAATCACTAACATAGCTTGTGTTTCAATGGGTTTTTGATTGAAAAAAAGCGCATGGGGATCATCGGTATCAACAGAGTTGAAGGCCAGCAATTCTTTTTCAGAAAATCGCCATTTTCCGCCTATTTTTTTTCCTCTAAGCATCTCTGATTTTAAATAATTACGGATTGTTCGAGGGGTGACTTCTAATTTTTTTGCAATATCTTCTACGGTATAAATGTATTCTTCATTCATGGACTTCCTCCGTTATAATTGAATAATTTTTGTTGCAAACCGTTGATTTAATTCATCATGACTAGTATAAATGAAAATTGCCTGATTTGTCTTTTTAAAAAGCATTTCCAAAATTTTTTGAGTTGATTCCTGGTCGATACTACTAGTTGCCTCATCAAGAATATAGACATCTGCGTGTAAAAGCAAAAGCCGAGCAAGGGCAATGCGCTGTCTTTCCCCGCCAGAAAGATTTTCTCCGTTTTCTCTAAGAATCGTCTGCCAGTTCTTGGTTTTTAAAATAGGTGCCAATATCTCCGACTCTTCGATTCGTTGCTTTTCTTCCAGCGTTAATTTTCGCCCCCAGCCGATATTTTCTTCTAAGCTTCGTGAAAGAATCGTGACCTGCTGTGAAACGTAGCAAATGTGTTGCCGCAGAGAACTTTTTTTAATGTCATTGATGGGAATGCCATTGATTGTGATTCCTTCCGCTTCATAAAATCCTAGCAGCAGTTTTAACAGGGAGGATTTTCCACTTCCAGAAATTCCTTTTAAATAAACGACGTCTCCAGGTACCAGTTTTTCTGATAATGGATAGGAAAAAATTTCTTTCCGAGAAAAACGAGGTGTTTCAAATCGGAGTTCTTGAATACCAGTAATTGCGGTTGCACCTTCATGCTCGCAGTTTTCTTGTAATTGTTCTGTGATAAACAGTTGACTGGTGTCTAAGGTTTTCTTATCGATATTTATTTTTGATAATTGGCTAAGGGCGGAAAAAAAGAGCGGGAGCAGGATGCCAAGTAACAGAATACTGGAAAAAGGCAACTGCTCATTAAAAATATCATAGGTAACAAATAAATAAAGACCATTTTGGCAAAGCTGATTGATAAATTGTAGTGTTGCGCTGCTACCTTGTGCAAATTTATTTGTATCCGCAAGCGTTTGATAACTTGCTAATAGGTCTTGGTGAAAAATTTTTTCTAACGAAGAGAAATCGGCAAATTGTTTCACGTAATCAACATTGTTCAAGGTGACCACCAAATCTTTATTCACCGTAGCGGATTGCAGCTGCATCTTCAGCATCTTTTCCTGTAATTTCCTATTAATCAAACGATACCCAAAATAATTTAACGGAATCAAAAATAGTAAAAGAATAAAAATCAACCAATGGATAAAATAGGCAAAGATCAAAACCGCACCTAACATTAGAATACTGCCAGCTAAATCGCTTAATGAAGAAGTGACAAAAAGATAAAGAGCATCGACTGCCGTGAAGCAACGATTAAGAAGATAAGTTGGTTCCAGACGAACATATTCTGCTACTTTCATTTGATACATTTTTTTGATCAATTCAGAAAGAAAGCGGGTATTCATATGAGCTGCGTAATTTTGACGGTAGATCAAAAGAAACAGTTGTAAAAGAAAAGAACCGCTTAATCCAGCAAAAATCGTTCCCACAATTTTTGAGAAGTGACCGACGTTTTCTGCCTGCGTTCCCTGTAATACAAGCGGCATGACCAAATTTGTCACCGTCGTAAGTCCAACCAGCATAAAGGTGATAATCAGAAATTTCTTGTTTTTTCCTAAAATGTCCTTCATAGTTCTCACTACTTTCCTTTTGTTTCCTAAATAGTAACATATATCTAGTGAAAATGAAATAAAATGAAAAAAATAATGATAATTAGGAAATTAAAGGAATTAAAAGGATAAAAAAAAGCAAGACATGTGTCTCACTTTTTTACTTCAATTTATTTTTTATTGATTTTTTTTTGTACGCTGCGGTTGAGTTTTTCCCGTTGATTTTCCGTCAATGTTCTGGCATTTCGCAGCAGTTCATCACTAAATTCTGCTACATCTTCACCAGTAACTTCCAACACTTTCTTTCCTTCTGCCACACTTGCTTCAAATAATTCCAATAAATCTGTTTGAATCGCCATTAAATCATAGCCATCACCGCCGCCAAAATTTCCCCACATGTAGTGAGAGATTTTTTCGTAAACAAAGTGATATTCTTCAGGCAGAGTTTTAACTCGGGCTAAAAATTCTCGGTATTCTTTTTTGTCCTTCTTTATATTTTTTAGGGATTCCAGTCCTTTTTCCATGACGTCTAAACTGTTTTTGATAATTTTATTTGCCATATTTTTTCATCTCCTTGAGAGTAGTAATTCGTGTGCTTAAAAAATTCCATTTTTCCCAGAACGTGGTTAATTTTTCCTGCCCCGTGTCCGTAAGGGTATAAAACTTTCTTGGTGGTCCAATTCCAGATGGTCTTTTTTCGACAGCAACAAATTTATTTTTTTCCAAGCGCACTAAAATCGTATAGACAGTGCCTTCTACGACATCAGTGAACCCTAGATCATTGAGCTGACGCGTGATACCATAGCCGTAAGTTTCCTCTTGACTGATGATTTCCAGCACACAGCCTTCTAACACACCTTTCAACATTTCCGTTAGATTTTCCAGAGAACGCACCTCGACTCTTTATTTTCCCACTAATAAGTGTTACTTACTACTGGTATATAGTACCACTTACTAGCTGAATTGTAAAAGAAAAACGAATAAATGTTGCATTTGCAACAAAAAGGTTGTAAGATATGACACACCAGTTAACTGATAAAAAAATAGGAGTGAGGAACATGAAAAGTATTCTATTGAAAAAGATAGAAAAAAAGGAACTGTCGATCATAAAGAAAACTAGTCAAATAATCTTTTGTGAATCATTTGTAAAGGAAGATAATCAATATAATTTATCAATTTACCAGAGTGAAGCCCCAATATTCTCAAAAGAAGATGTGCTGTTAGATAGAAGTTTTTACCTGATTTTATCAGATGATGAAATCGCTGGATTCTTAGAAGTGGATCAGCATCAGAAAAGAGTGCAACCCAAGATACACTTAAAAAAATATTTCAAGCAAAATAAATTGGATCAGTTTCTTATGCATCATTTAGACGAAGTGAATAAAGACAAGGTGGTTTTAACAGAGAACTGGTTTCCTTATCATGAGGTTTGTTTGGGTTATACAGGGTAAGGGATAAACAAAAGAAGGGGGATTCTCTTAATAAGGCAGAAAAACTGCAATCCGTCATAAAAATGGTGTTATCAAGTACCTTGCGTCGCATGTATTATGTAGATGCAATTACGGATGCTTTTTCTCCAACCAAAGGAAGTATTTCAGAGCGGTAATTTTAAAACCTCCAGCGGGGAAAGTTTTCTCGCTGGAGGTTTTAAAAATTTAGAGCATAGAAAGCAGCAAAAGGTTGCAGGAAAATAAAAATTTTTCAAGCTTCTTTTTGTGACAAAGAGAGAATTTTAGTTTAGAATAAATCGAGTGACAAAGTGTCACCTGAGAAATAGTTTATATGTTGGAGGAGAAGGTTATGTTTTTAGCAATCAAAGAAATGCGCTATGCAAAGCTGCGTTATGGTTTAGTAATCGGTATCATGTTTTTAATTGCCTATGTGGTTTTTATGTTATCCGGCTTGGCTAGTGGATTGGCAGAAGAAGTGAAAAAGGTAATTATTGATTGGGATGCTCAAGAAATTGTTCTATCTGAGGATGCAAATAAAACCTTTGCTGCCTCACAATTGACAAGAAGTGATTTAGCGGCAGTTGAAGGAACAAAAAAAGCACCTATCGGTTTATATAGCGGAGCCATTACCAAGGGAAAAGAAAAAATCAATATTTCCGTGTTCGGGACATCGGAAGATGCTTTTTTGCTCCCAGAAATTACCAAAGGAAAAGGTTTCAATCAAGAAAATGAAATTATTATCTCAAAGAATTTAGCGGATAAAGGATTTAAAGTTGGAGATGTGGTTGAAATCGGCAGTTCATCGGAGAAATTAACCATCACAGGTATTTTCCCCGAGACTTATTACGCAGTCACACCGGTTGCCTATACGTCATTAGATACCTGGACTAAGTTGAAATTCAGTAAACAGCAATTTTTATCTGAGGATGCTAAGCCAATCAATGGCATCGTGCTGCAATCGAAAAATGGTAAAATCAATGCTGACAGTGAAACAAAACTGGAAAAACTGACAACCACTGACTTCATTGAAAACTTACCGGGGTATTCCGCACAAAATCTGACTCTTGGTGCAATGATTTACTTTTTATTTTTCGTTGTTGCTGCGGTAGTAGGGATTTTTATGTATGTAATCACTTTGCAAAAGACGGCTATTTTTGGTGTGATGAAAGCACAGGGAATCAGCAATAAATTCATTGCGAAATCCATCATCAGTCAATCCTTTATCGTGGGCGTGCTGGGTGTGGCGATTGCCTTTGTCCTCGCTTATGGAACAAGCTTTGTCCTGCCTGATGCCATGCCTTTTGCGGTCATGGGCGGTCAGTGGTTATTATACAGCGGTATTTTGTTGTTAGTAGCAATTATCGGCGGGCTGTTTTCTATTCGAACAGTTGCAAAAGTTGATCCTATTACGGCAATCGGAGGGTAAAAAGTGATGAAAGATATTCTGGTAATGAAAAATATTGTCAAAACATTTGGAAAAGGTCATACGGAAATCACAGCGCTAAAGGGCATTGATTTTACTGTGAAGCAAGGGGAGTTTGTCAGTATCATTGGGCCATCTGGTTCAGGGAAGAGCACCTTTCTAACGATTGCCGGCGGACTGCAAAATCCGACTTCTGGAGAAATTTTTATTAATGATACGAACTTTTCTAAATTACCGGACAAACAGCGTTCTAACCTACGTTTTAAAGAAATCGGTTTTATTCTGCAAAGTTCCAATTTGATTCCTTTTTTAAAGGTAAAGGAGCAATTTTATTTAGTCGATAAAGTGGAGAAGAGAAAAAAAGAAGACCAACGTGTGGAAAGTATTTTGCGTTCGTTAGATATTTATGATTTAAAAGAGAAGTTTCCTCGGGATTTATCCGGTGGGGAAAGACAACGAGTGGCGATTGGCCGAGCACTGTTCAACGAGCCCAGTTTGATTTTGGCAGATGAACCCACTGCCAGCTTGGATACAGATCATGCTTATGAGGTGGTCAAGCTGTTGGTCAAGGAAGCCCATGAAAACGAAAAAGCTACGGTTATGGTCACCCATGATGCTCGCATGATTCAATGGAGTGATCGGGTGTATCGTATGGAAGATGGGTACTTGATTGAGGAACCGAATAAAAAATAGGTGCCAAACAAGCTGAAATCCGGTTAATGGGTTTCAGCTTATTTGTCGTTTAATGTTGTGGTGATCAGTGGGAATGTCATTCACTACTGGATATAGGTATCCAAGGATTTTTCGTAAGGGGTGGTTTGAAGCTGACCAGTGTTGAAATATTCTGCTAAAAGATAACCGATATAAGGTCCGGTTGTTAGGCCGGAGGAGCCTAAGCCACTGGCAACCGCAAGAGAAGGGGCTGTTTCCAGTGGTCCGAAAAATGGTGCAAAATCTGCCGTGTAAGCACGGGTACCTACTTGTATTTTTTTAAAGTGGGAAAATAATTCATCTGGTGCATGGAAGAAGTGCCGACTATTTTCCGTCAGTTGTAAATAAGCTTCATTGGTGGGCTGCAAATCCCAACCAGCGTCATTTTCATGGGTAGCCCCCAATAAAATAGTACCATCCATAAATGGAATCAAATCTGCTTCCCCATCTAACATTGCCACTGGCCAGTTGCCGCTTTCCTTGAAATTTGTTTCAAAAACGACTAACTGGCCTTTTTGTGGTCGAAGATCAACGTGAAATCCTAGTGGTGCCAGTAGTTGTTTTAATCGTGGTCCGGGAGTTAAAGCAACTAAATCAAAATCCAATGGCTGATCCGTGAGAACTTGCCAGCCGGTTTCTATCTGACGAAGATTGGCTGTCGCCGAAATAATCGTGATATTTTTTGCTTTTGCTCGCCGAGTCAAATGTTGCAGATAAGCCTTGCCATCCAATTTTCCACCACCAGAAATTTTTAGTGAGGGAATTTTGTTTAAGAGTGGTAAGGATGCTTGAGTTTCTGCTGCCGTTAATAATTGGATATCCCCGATTTCAGGTGCCCCAGCTTTTCTTTCTTCAGCAAGTTGCGCAACAGTTTCCAACTCCGCAGTATCTCGCAAAAGAAGGGTGCCGGTTTGTTGATAGATTTTTTCATCCAACTGCATATCTGCAATCAATTTTGGAAAAAAAGCTGCGCCGTCTTGAGCCAGACGATACCATTTTTTATTTCTCCGTTTTGACAGCCAAGGGGAAATGATACCGGCACTTGCGCCTGTTGCCTGACCAGTGGGCTCGTCAAAAAGGGTGATTGAGAATTTATTCGTATCCAAATAATTAGCGAGGGTCAAACCGATAATGCCTCCGCCAATAATGGCAATTTTTTTCATTCCTATTCCTCCCATGAGTTTCGTTAGTATTTTGCCATAAAATGGGGAATAATTCAAAAGTGACGTGTGTTATTCGCTTCCCATCAAGCAGATGGGTTGTAGAAAAATTTGAGCTATGCTATGAATAAGAAAAGTGCTAAGGAGGGATCAAGATGAAAGATGGTATCTATTGGTCAGAGCAGTTAGCAAAAAAGAAGGTCAGTTTTGAAGAATTGGTGAAGGACATTGCACAAAAGGTAGAAAAACAAAAAGCGTTGAATGCGTTTATTACGTTTGATGAAGGACAGGCAATCAGGGAATTTCATTCAAGACAAACGACGGATTCATTGTTTTCCGGACTGCCAATTCCATTGAAGATGCTAGGACAGGAAAAGCAGGGCTGGTTGGCGAATTCCAGTTCGCGTGTGTTGCGTCAGCGTCGGGGAAAACGAACGGATAATTTTGTTCGTCAGTTGGAAAAATGCGGATTGATTCCTCTTGGTCAAACAAATGCACCGGAATTTGGATTTAAAAATATCACTGATCCCGAGCTTTATGGACCGACAAGAAATCCTTGGAAGTTAACACATTCGCCGGGGGGATCAAGTGGAGGTGCGGCAGCGGCGGTTGCAGCAGGAATTTTTCCGATGGCCGGAGCCAGTGATGGCGGCGGTTCAATTCGAATCCCAGCCGCATTTTGTGGCTTGATTGGCTTAAAACCGACACGCGGAGCCATACCCACTGGACCAAATAATTGGCGGGGGTGGCAAGGAGCAGCTATTAATTTTGCGGTAACTATTTCAATGAGAGATACGGAACGTCTTTTTTACGGACTGCGAGAAGGGGTCGAAAAAGTTGCTCCTTATCAAGCGGTGCGAGAAGAATGGCACCACCACAAAGCAGCGTCTAATTCAAAATTACGGATTGCCTTTACAACAGAATCCCCAGTTGGTAGTGACGTGGCATCAAGTGGGCAAGAGGCGGTAAAACAGGCAGTGGCTTTTTTAAGCGAGGCAGGACATGAAGTAACTGAAATCAAGTACCCGCTGGATGGCAGAGCACTGATCGACAGTTATTATCTGATGTACGGCGGTGAAACGGCGGCGATGTTTGCTGAAATTTCAGAAGGAATTGGACGTCCTGTTGAAAAAGAAGACATGGAGTTAATGACTTGGGGAATTTATCAATATGGAAAGTATATTCAAGCTGCTGAATTCATTAATGGATTGCATTTATGGGATCAATCTGCCTACAAAATGGAGCAGCTTTTCGCTTCCTATGATTTATTTCTGACGCCTACTACTGCGCACCCAGCCCCAGAAATTTTGGCGGATTTGCAAAGCGATGACATCCGTGAACGACTGCATCATTCCGCAGAATTTTCAAAGGAGCAATTGGATCGCTTGATCCATGAAATGTTTGAAAAAAGTTTAGTGATCACTCCCTACACTCAGCTTGCCAATCTCACCGGACATCCCGCCATCAGCTTGCCAACATTCGTTACAGCAGAAGGTTTGCCGATGGGGATTCAGTTTATGGCGTCGAAAGGTCGGGAAGATTTATTGTTACAGATTGGTTTACTTTTTGAAGAAAATCACCAATTTATATTGCCAGAGGTTTATCGTTGAGCGTTGAATGAAGAGTACTCGATCAATTTTATGATTAGTTGGTTTTGACCAAATTTTTTTATTCCATTCCAGCTAATTTCAAAGCTTTTTGCGTATTGGCAAAATGTAGTTTGGCATAATTGGTCAAAAGCGCCAGTCCGCCTTTTGTTAATATTTTTGCGGCAATGACATCGGATTTTGCACCAGCACCTGAAGGCAAAGGAATACCAACTTCAGTTGAAGCCTGTTCTAGAGCGTCCAAAAAGGCTGCTCGACAAAGAATCGAGGCAGCAGCCACAGCCAAATGGTATTGCTCGCCTTTGGTAATGAAAAAAAGTTTCTCGGTCACTTGATTTTTTTCAGTTCGTAAATAGTTCCGATAATTTTTTTCGTTTGTAAATTGATCGATCAGGATCGCTTCCGGCTGTTTAGGAGCGATTTTTTGTTGCAGTAAATAAATTGCCTGATTATGCAATGCAACCTTCATACGAACAGCATTGTAGGTGGGTTGAATCGCATTGTATTTCTTGGGATCAACAATCAGTTGTTGATAGGGAACTAGCTCCTTGATTTTAGGTGCCAGATTTCGAATTTGAACATCCGTCAGCATCTTTGAATCTTTGACTCCTAGTTTTTGTAAAGCTGGTAAAACGGGTTGTTCAGCATAAACAGCACAGACGACCAACGGACCAAAATAACTTCCATTGCCCACTTCGTCGCTGCCGATGATGCTTTTTTGCGCAAAATCTTTTGGTAGAACAGTTGTTGTAGGAGTCTTTTTTTCTGAAACGCTTCCCCAGCGAGCGGCTTCTTGCTCGGCTTGTGGACCTTGGAACATGACTTTGCCGGAAGTGTAGGCAGTAATGGTCGTACCGTTTTTTTTGGCAATGAAATCCGTATAAGGGACTTGCTTTGACAGCAGATCGTTTTGATAGGCATGTTTCATTTCAGTGATCTTTATTTTGGAAACTTTTAATACTACGTGGCTCATTTTCTTCATCCTGTCTTTTTTCTCTGATGTAAATTTTACCATAGATTGAAAAAAACGTGAGGGATAATTTGGACTAGCCGTAGAAATTCTCTTGTTTTTCGCTTATAATAAATAAGAGTTTGCGAAAAGTGAAACGGCTGTCTGCGTGTTATATTTAGGAATGCTGGTAAAACTAGGAAGGAATTGATTCCCGTGGCAACAGAAAAAAAGCGTTACAAAGCGGTGATTGCCAACCAAACATATACCATCATCGGACGTGAAAGCAATCGTCATATGGATACTGTTACGAAGTTGGTCAACGAACAATTGAATGAAATCAGAGCCATGTCTCCCCAAATTGATACGGAGCAAGCGGCTATTTTATTGGCGGTCAATGCGATCTCCGATCAGCTAAAAAAACAAGAAGAACTCTTGAAACTTCAGAAAAAAAGCCAAGAATTACATAAGCAGGCGATTAAATCCACCGAATTGGAAAATCGAATCAAACGAATTGAAGCGATTGAAGCAGAAGCTCGAGATGTTCTGGATCGTACTGGTCGGCAAGATGTAGAAATCAAAAATCATGTTGAAGCGCAACAAATTTTGAATGAACAGCGCAAGCGGGATATTCAAGAAAAAGCTACGCAGGAATAGCAGAAAGGAATCAAGAATGTTTGGATTGATCCTCCTTCTTATCTTAATTATTTCATTTTATGTTGGCGGTCGCCGTGGTGCACCGTTACAGATTGTGTATACGATTGGTTTTGTTTTCTCCATGATTCTCGCAAATGTCTTTTACAAAGATCTGGCGGAGAAGCTGGAGCTATACATTCCTTACCCATCAGTTACCGAAGATTCTAAAATGGTTTTCTTCGATCAGACGACTGCACTGGATTTAGATAAGGCTTATTATGCAGCGATTGCTTTTTTAGTGGTCTTTTTTATCTGTTGGCTGATCACAAAGTTTATTGGAATTTTCTTTAACAACTTACGATTTAGACGGTTATTGCCGGCAAATGACTGGTTGTTAAGTGGTGTTTTGAACGTGTTGCTAGCTTACACGGTTATCTTTTTGATTTTGTATGTGTTGTCGATGGTTCCATTAGCGACCATCCAAAATGTCTTTCGAAAGAGTGTAACAGCCCGTACAATGGTAGAACATTCACCATTTTTATCTTGGTTTTTTGAAAAGCTTTGGGTAACAAATATTTTAGCGTAAATGTAGAAAGGACCAGATTGAGCTACTAGCTATTTAATCTGGCCTTTTTTGAATGAATGAAAAGTAGGTGAAAAAATGAATCATCGAATTCTTAGTGTTATGGAGTTTGATAAAGTCAAACAACTCGTGGCACAATATTTGGCAACTTCTCAAGGAAAAGAAGAGTTGGCACAACTTCAGCCAGTCAGCGAAGAGTCGGTAATCACCTCTTGGCTGCAGGAAACAGAAGATGGAATAAAGGTTCAACGGTTGCGTGGGGGAATTCCGATTCCCAAAATTGAAAATATCCGCCCGCAAATGAAGCGAATCGAAATCGGTGCCGATTTGAACGGTATCGAATTGGCACAGGTTTCCCGAGTACTGTCGACAACTAGTGAAATCAAGCGATTTATCAATGATCTAGAAGACAGCGAGATTGATTTTTTGCGTTTGTATGAATGGGCAGAACAACTGATTACGATTCCTGACTTGAATCGTCGATTAAAGGAAGCGATTGATGAAGACGGCTATGTGACAGACGATGCTTCTCCTGAACTGCGGAGTATTCGCCAAAACATCCGTCGCAGCGAACAAACGATCCGAGAACAATTGGACGGAATCATTCGTGGAAAAAATGCCCGCTATTTAAGCGACACGATTGTGACCATGCGAAATGATCGGTATGTTATTCCTGTAAAACAAGAATACCGAAGTGTTTTTGGAGGTGTGGTCCACGACCAAAGTTCTTCCGGACAAACGCTTTTTATTGAGCCAAAACAAATCGTGGAGGCAAATAACCGACTGCGACAGCATCAAATCGCTGAGCGGTCAGAAATCGAACGGATTTTAGCAGAACTTTCCGCAGCGTTGGTTCCTCACCGCAAGGATATTTTGCACAATGCCTATGTGTTGGGAAAATTAGATTTTATGAATGCCAAAGCCCGTTTTGCCAAAGAAGTCCAAGGAGTTGTTCCGCAAATCAGTCCGGAAAATCACGTGGTTTTCAAGCACGCCCGCCATCCACTGATTGACAGTGAAAAGGTTGTGGCAAATGATATCACGATTGGTAAGGAGTACCAGGCAGTCGTGATTACCGGACCAAATACCGGTGGGAAAACAATCACCCTGAAGACCTTGGGCTTGCTGCAATTAATGGGACAGGCTGGTTTGCCCATCCCAGCGGATGAAGAAAGCCAGATGGGAATTTTTACAGAAATTTTTGCAGATATCGGGGATGAACAGTCCATCGAACAAAGTCTGTCGACTTTTTCTTCCCATATGACCACGATTGTTAACGTTTTGGAAAAAGTTGATGCCCACAGCCTAGTACTTTTTGATGAGCTTGGCGCAGGAACCGACCCGCAAGAAGGTGCAGCGCTGGCGATTTCAATTTTAGATGAATTAGGTGCAAAATCTGCCTATGTGATGGCGACTACCCATTATCCGGAACTGAAAGTTTATGGATATAATCGGGCGAATACCATCAATGCCAGCATGGAATTTGATGTGGATACATTGAGTCCTACCTATCGTTTGCTGATTGGTGTTCCGGGACGAAGCAATGCCTTTGAGATTTCGAAGCGGTTGGGTCTGCCTCAAAATATCATTGATGAAGCCCGACAAATCATGGACGGTGAAAGCCAAGACTTGAATGAAATGATTGCAGATTTGGAAAATCGCCGCAAAATGACGGAAACAGAGTATTTAGAAGTTCGTCACTATGTGGAGGAGGCGCAAAAACTCCACGGAGATTTAAAAGAGGCTTACAGCTTTTTCTTTGATGAAAGAGAAACTGAAATGAAAAAAGCACGGGAAAAAGCCAATGAAATCGTGGAACAAGCCAAAGAAGAAGCCGAGAAAATTATCTCTGATCTGCGAAAAATGCAGCTGGCTGGCGGTCAGACAAAAGTAAAAGAACATGAGCTGATCGATGTACGGACAAAATTAGGTAATCTCCATCAAGAAGAGCAGTTGAAGAAAAATAAAGTACTGCAAAAAGCCAAACAAGCTAAGAAATTAAAAGCTGGAGATGAAGTCCTCGTCACCTCTTACGGACAGCGGGGCATCCTGTTGCAAAAAAAAGGCGAACAATGGCAAGTACAATTGGGAATTTTAAAAATGACGTTGCCGGAAACCGATCTTCAGTCTGTTGCACCAGCAAAAGAACCCGTTCAACGCATCGTAAATTCCGTCCGTTCAGCAAGCAGTGCCCCAGTTCCCAATCAATTAGATTTGAGAGGCAAGCGGTATGAAGAAGCGCTAAACGAAGTCGATCAATATTTGGATGCTGCCATTTTGGCAGGATATCCACAGGTGACGATCGTTCACGGAAAGGGAACCGGAGCCTTGCGTCAAGGAATCACCGAATATTTGAAAAACCATTCCAGCGTGAAGAAATTTGAATTTGCTCCAGCAAATCAAGGCGGGAACGGAGCAACTATTGTGACCTTTAAGTAGTCTTACTATTTGTAAGCAAGAAATTAGGAAGAAAAAAAGGTCAATGCTATAATTGATTCAGATAATAAAGAGGAGGCCAGAAAAAATGGCAAAAGCAATTACAGATAAAACTTTTTCTGAAGAAACAGATAAGGGGTTAGTGTTGATCGATTTTTGGGCAACATGGTGTGGTCCTTGTCGCATGCAAGCACCAATATTAGAACAATTAGCGGAAGAATACGATGAAGATGAATTCCGAATCGTAAAAATGGATGTAGACGAAAATCCAGAAACACCCGCATCTTTTGGAATCATGAGTATTCCAACCTTGTTATTGAAAAAAGACGGCGAAGTTGTAGAAAAAGTCGTCGGTGTTCATACAAAAGACCAATTGAAACAATTGATCGCAGCCCACGCATAAAAAATGTAAAAATAAAACCATCAAGAGATCTTGTAAAGGATCTTTTGATGGTTATTTTTTTATTTTTTCTTTGTCATTGAATCAGTTCCTGTTTGTTGAAATGAAAAACCACATGTTATAATTAAGTGTGGGAAAATGAAAAAGGGGTGATTCAAATGAAAAAGAAATTTTTTGTGTTTTTTTGTGGAATATTATTTTTGAGTAGCGGGTTACAAGTTGTAGGCTCTGCAGAAACCATTGAGTCTTTAACGACAACAGATACTTCAATTGTTTCTGAGACAACCAGCAGTCAAGTCAGTTCAACTAGTTCTTCTTTAACTTCCGAAACTTCAGAGGAATCCAGTTCAACCAGTTCAAGTGAGGTGCAGGAATCAACAATAAAACCGGCTATAACAGAAACAGCGCCGGCTGAAGTTGCTGAAATCACAATCACTTCACAGAAAAATGACCGGCAGTATTTGCAACCCGTTCAATCAAAAGTTACAGTTTACACTGCTCAGGCTACGATTTTGTCGCCAACAACCAGTGTCTTACCAACAGGACAGCTAATCAAAACAACAATGATTGCGCAAACGACTGAAGGGGATTTTGTCGCTGTTTCTAACCAAAAGAATCAAGCAATCGGTTGGGTCAAGAAAGCAGATGTTCGTTTTTTATCAGGAACATATGAAACGGTTAATCGCTATGTATCATTAACGAAAAAAGGCTATTCCCGATGGCAAGATCCGAGTTTTTCAAAAGAATTAGGCAAAAGTGATTCGTATTATCAACGGACCTTACGCATGGGAGAAGTTTTCCACCACACAAATGGGGCCAACTACCTAGCACTTTATCTGAACAACGGAACGTTTGTCGGGTATCTAAACGCCAATGGTACGACTGCAAGTAGTGGACAACAGGGAATTTTTTATAAAGAAAATCAATATGCAACAATCACCAGTAAAAATTATACCCTGTGGAATGATTTTGGCTGGCAGAAAAAACGTGGAATCAGTTCGACCTTTTTTGGAAAGACCGTGAAAATAAAAGGGCGTTACCAACACTATAACGGGGCACGTTACTATTCTCTTTATGACATGAAGGGAAAATGGCTGGGATATATAAATGCCGCCGGAGTAAAGGCAACAACACAAGCACAGGGCACCTATCAAAGTTATGGAAAATATGTGACCATTACTAATAAAAATTACACGATTTGGGGCAACTTTAATTGGAAAGTGAAACGCAACAAAACCGCTAATTTTGCGGGACAAACACTTTTGGCAAAAGGAAAGTACGGTCATTCAAACGGATCAGTCTATTATTCTTTGTATAACAACAAAGGAAAATGGGTCGGGTACTTGAATGCCAAAGCAGCCACAGTCGCAAATAATGGCGGCGGAATTTGGCAAAAGGAAACACGAAAGGTTCGAGTCGCCAAAAAGAATTATACCCTGTGGCAAAATTTCTCATGGCAAAAACGCAGCAACACGACCAGTTATTACAATCAAATTTTACAAGTCAAAGGCAAGTACCGCCACTTTAATGGAGCAACCTATTATTCGCTCTACACTACTGCTGGAAAATGGGTTGGCTACGGCAATTCTGGTGCCTTTACGACACCGAATGTCATTTATTCACAAAAGACCATTAATCGTTTTGTAAAAATTTCAAATGGCAGCGGAAATTTTCTCGCTAATGCTGATCCTTACAGTCGTTTGTTAGGGAAAAAGGCAACTTACAAAGGATACATGGCCCGGGCAATCAAAGAAGCCAAAACCAACAATGGTACCTATCTTTATTTGGTTTTACCGGGAGGAAATTTAGGCTGGATCAAATCCAATCAAACCTACAGTGTCCAAAATAATTTTTGGTTGCATACGACAGGCGGCCGGTACCCATCTTTGAAGGTAAATAATTTGAATATCCAAGTTTCTGTCAGCAAGCAGCGGGTCTACATCCGTTCCGGTTCTAAAACAATTTATACAATGTTGTGTTCTACCGGGCTTTGGAATAATCCAACACCTTATGGAAATTTCCAGATTCAACAGGAAAAAGGAAGTTCTTTCTGGTTTGGCGGTTCTGGCGGTGCCTATTACCGTTCCTACCATCAACATGGGGTGTATTTGTTCCATACGGTTCCGATTGCCTATCCAGGAACAACGGCTGCTTTTAATCCCATTGAGGGCGCAAAATTAGGGCAGCGAGCTTCTCACGGATGTATTCGACTATCGGTGCCTGATGCAAAATGGTTTTACTACAACATTCCATACAATACACCTGTCAAAATTTATAAATAAAAAAGTATCTTCTATACAAGCTGAAGCGTGGATTTTCCCTGCTTCAACTTGTATTTTTTTATTGACAAAAAAAGAGACAACGCTTACTATATCATTATGTGATATATCGTTTGGTGATATAGTCTGTGAGGAGGAGTAGCAATGGAGGAGTCATTAACAGATTCGACGTATTTGATTTTGTTGGCATTGCTTAAACCGCAGCATGGCTATGCAATCATGAAGGAAATCAGCGAATTGACAAATGGAGCATTTGAAATTGGTCCAGCAAGCATGTATACGATTTTGAAAAAACTGCAAAAAAATCAATTGATTCTGTTGGAAGAAAGTTCAGACCGTAAAAAAATTTATCAAATCACTGAAAAGGGAATAAAAAGCCTGAAACATGAAGTTGAACGACGGCGGTTGTTTTACGAAGCCGGTGTGGGACTGCTGGCAAAGATTGAAGGGGAACCAAATGAAAAGAAAGTACAGCATTAGTTTAAATGTGGGATTTTATCCCGAAAAAGAAATGCTACGGCTGCAAGAAAAAAAGCGGCAGGGTTGGCAATTTTTGAAGATGAACCGTCTGGGTATTTTAAGTTTTCAAGCTTGTGAGCCGGCAGAAAAATTATTTGCCGTTGATTTTTTTACGGGAAAACCAGCGGAAGTAGCAGAGTACTTGGAATTTTATGAAGCAAGTGGGTGGAAAGCAATCAGTAGTTATCGTCACAAATATTTTTATTTTATGGCTGATCCGGGAACACCCCTGATTTTTTCAGATCAAAAAAGTTATCAGGAACGCATTTTTGCAGAGTGGCGCTGGCTATTGCGACAATCCTTTTGGGTAGCACTGATAGGAACGCTCCTGTTGCTTGGCAGTTTGATTGGAAAAAATCTGTTTGACTGGGGATGGGGAGAATACCTGATGATTATTGGTGGTGTTCTACTACTTTATCCATTCAGTTATGGCGTTGCCATGTTATTTATGCAGATACAGTATCGCAACCGTGCGGCATTTTTTCACCAACCGGAGCGTCTGGCAAAGCGCCAACGTTTGGGCAGAGATATGCTGGTTTTAATGGGAATTGGCGGTGTAATCGGCGGGATTATCGGCTTTGCCGTGGGAAATTTTTATTGATTGGGAGGAAAGAAAGATGTTAGAAGTGAAACATTTAGTCAAAACTTTTGGCGAATACACAGCGGTAGATGATTTGTCCTTTTCAATCCAAGATGGGCAAATTATGGGACTGATTGGTCAAAATGGTGCCGGAAAAACAACCACGTTTCGGTTGATTTTAGATTTTTTAAAAGCAGACCGGGGCGAGGTTCTATGGAATGGACAGCCTTTAAGTGCAAAAGAATACAATATTATTGGCTATCTTCCAGAAGAACGGGGACTTTATCCAAAAGTTTCCATTCAGGAACAGTTGATTTATTTTGCCCGGTTACGAGGGAAAACCAAACAGGAAATCGAACCAAAAATTGATGAATGGATGGAAAAATTCCAAGTGAAAGGAAAAAAAAACGATAAGGTCAAATCCTTGTCAAAAGGAAATCAGCAAAAGGTGCAATTGATTGCAACGCTGATCCACGAACCAAAATTAGTTATTTTAGATGAACCTTTCAGTGGACTTGACCCGGTCAATGCCGAGTTATTGAAAAACGGTATTATTGAACTGAAGGAAAAGGGTTCCTGCGTCATCTTTTCTAGCCATAATATGGACAATGTGGAAAAAATTTGTGACCATCTTATTATGTTAAAGGATGGCAGAACCGTTCTTAATGGTAAAGTACATGAAATTCGAGAATCCTTTGGGCGAACAAAAGTCTTTTTGGAGTCAGGCTTAGCACTGGAGGACGTTCAACAAGTCGAAGGGGTCTATGAAGCGAAAACACGGGAAGACGGCAGTTTGGAAATTACATTGACTGACCCAGATGCCGGGAAAGAAATCTTTGTTCGAGCAACACAAAATGGATACATTCCAATGTTTAATCAACAACCACCAACACTGGAAGAAATCTTTAAATGGAAAGCAGGTGCCGATCATGAATAAATTTTGGATCATTGCATCAGATGTCTACAAGAAAAATGTCAAATCGATTTCCTTTCTAATCATGATCTTGATTCCCTTTATTGCCATCGGTGTGATTTACTTGGCGGGATTATTTGCCGGACAGGCAGAAGATATCAAGACGATTGGTGTGTATTCTGACGAACCGCAAGTCGCAGAAGCCTTTGCGCAAAGCAAGACGGAGGATTATCAGTTTAAAGCATTCGATTCAGAGGAAAAAGCCCAATCACAATTGAAATCAGAAAAAGTAGATGCCTATCTGGTTTTGGCTGTGGAAGAAGACGAAGTGAAGGGGACTTTATTCAGTGAATCTTCTTTAGGTCAGTCGACAGAAATGATTATTCAGCAAACCTTATCCAACTTGCAAAGCTCTGCTCGGGCACAAGCCTTGGGGTTATCATCAGAACAAGTGGCGAGTTTGGCGCAGCCGGCTGTCTTTGAGAAACAAAAAGTAAGTTTCGACAGTGACGGTAAAATGGAAACCGGTGAGGACAATAGCTTTGCTCAATACATCGTCAGCTATGTAGGAACAATCGTGTTGTTTGTTTTTATCATTACTTATGCGCAGATTATCGCGCAAGAAATTGCTTCAGAAAAAGGGACACGAATTATGGAAGTAATCTTGTCCAGTACAAAAGCTCAAACTCATTTTTACGGTAAATTGACTGGTGTACTGCTTGTCGCTATCACACAAATTGCGTTGTATGGATTGATCGGTGGTATCAGTTATTCCCGAATCAAGAATATGGCGATCGTTAAACAATATTTAGACAATTTCTCATTGGGGGATTTATTCGGACCGTTTCTTTTCTTCACCATTTTGTTCGTTCTGCTGGGTATCTTGATTTATGCGGTGTTGGCAGCTTTATGCGGCTCATTGGTCAATAAAGCAGAAGATACAGCAAAAGCGATTTTGCCTGTAACCTATCTTTCTTTGGCAGGCTACATGTTAGGCTTGATTTTGGGAGCGGCTGATCCGAATAATATCGTAATTCGGGTCTCTTCGTATATTCCCTTCTTGTCTTCTTACACTATGCCGATTCGTTTAGCGAATGATACCGTAACAACTGGTGGGGCAGTGATTTCTGTTTTGATTTTAGCAGCAACAACACTGGTAATGATGCTGGCTTCTGCAAGAATGTATAAATCAAATGTGCTGATCTACAATGAGAACGGCGTGTGGTCTGCCTTGAAGCAATCCTTCTCCTTAATGAAAAACGAACGCTAAAGATTCATCTGAGAATCAAACCAAGCAAAAATGTCTAGCCCCGTAATTTGGAGGCTAGACATTTTTAGTAGTCGCTGACGAAAAATTCAATTATTTTTTGCTCACTGGCAATCGTGGTTCGAGTAAGTTCGGGATGCCATTGCAGTCCCATGATTTTTTGATGCTTACTTTCAATGCCCTCCACGACGCCATCTGGTGCAGTTGCAATGATACGAAATTCATCCGCAAGATGATCGATCATTTGATGATGGAAAGAATTGACTTGATAGTCTGTGCCAACGATTTTTGCCAGTTGACTTGTTGCTTCAATACGAACTGGATGTGTCGGAATATGAAACGGAGTAGGTGCTTGAACATGTTTGATCGTTCCTTCTTTTAAAGAAAGATCCTGATAAAGGGTTCCGCCAAAAGCAACGTTCAATACCTGCATGCCGCGACAAATACCTAGAATCGGTTTTTTTTGGTTAACGGCTTCTTGAATCAATGCCAGTTCAAATCGATCTCTTAACGGATAAACAGCGCCTAGTTTTTGATGAGGCAACTGATGGTAAAACACAGGAGCTACGTCATGACCTCCGGCTAATAAAAGTTTATCAATTCTTGCCACGTACTCTGCGGCATCTTGCGGATTACCAACCGGCAAGACGAAGGGCAGACCGCCAGCCTGCTGGATACCTTCGACAAAACTTCGAGGTGTATAGGCAATCCAGTGGGCATCAGGCTCCGTTAGCTGCTGATCGCTACCGGCAATTCCAATAATTGGTTTCATAGGATAATTCTCCAATCGAGTGCTTATTTTTCCCGAATCACTTCAATTTTGTAGCCATCGGGATCAACGATGAAGTAATAAGAAGGAGCGGTACCGGGTAGACCTTTTAAATCAGTAACGTTGTAACTTTTTTCTTTTTGTTCTTGATGCAGTTTTTCTAAATCGCTGACAGCAATCGCAATATGTCCATAACCATCACCTAAATCATATGCTGCATGGTCATAGTTGTAGGTTAATTCCAATTCATAGGGATCGTTTGGCAATGACAGGTAAACCAGCGTAAATTTATTTTCTGGGAAATCTCGGCGACGGGTTTCTTCAAAACCAAATGCTTGTTGATAGAAATCCAACGAAGCCTCCAAATTTTTTACTCGAACACATGTGTGTGCCATTTTCATAGTCATCATCCTTTCTTTTCTGCATTTATCTTATCATAGACCCTGTGTATTCGTAAGGGTTACGCTTTTTTTGAAAAAAAAGACCCTGTTGTGAATATTCTGACGAAATACTTGTGGATTTCTATTGGATTGAGTAAAATAAAGCATACACAATGTGGAGGCAATGATGAAGCAACCAATTTTTGGAAAAAAAGAAAAGGATAAACCCTATAAAGCGCGCTTTGGGGCATATGTTGTAATTGAAAACGAGAATGAGCTGGTTTTGGTGCAAGCACCAAATGGCGCATTCTTCTTGCCAGGTGGAGAAATTGAAGCCGGGGAATCACACGAGATGGCAATTAATCGGGAGATGTTGGAGGAATTGGGCTTCACCGTAACGATTGGTTCCTATTTAGGAGAAGCCATCGAATATTTTTATTCTAGTCACCGAGATACGTATTATCATCATCCGGGTTATTTTTATGCAGTCACGTCTTGGGAAAAGGTAGCTGAACCTACAGAAACGACGAATAACATTTCATGGCATAGTATCGATGATGCGATGTTGCTGTTAAAACGGGGGAGTCATCGGTGGGCTGTTCAGCAATGGTTGAAACAAAAAAACAGGTGAGTTGCATTTTTCAAAAGAAAAATGGGCTCGCCCGTTTTTTTTGTTTCTAGAGAAAGTTGGTTTAGCGAAGCACAAATTTTTTGATTGCTTCGGCAACACCGTTTTCGTCGTTGGTACCGATGGTAATATAATCAGCGGCTTCCTTAATCATGGGAATCGCATTTTTCATTGCTACACCGGTTCCGGCGTATTCGATCATTGTTAAATCATTTTCATTGTCACCAATTGCCATGATTTCTTCAGATTGCAAATTTAAATGAGCCGCTAAGCTAGCTAATGCCGCACCTTTGCTGGCTTTTTTGTTCAACACCTCTAAATAAAAGGGGGCGCTTTTCACAACGGTATATTGTTGGCGGAAGCTGTCAGGAAGTTTAGCAATCGCAGCATCCAAAATTTCCGGTTCATCAATCATCATCATTTTTATCATTTCGATGTTTTGATTCATTTCTTCCTGCGTGCGGTATTTTACCGGCATGTTGACTAAAAAGGATTCGTAAATCGTATAAGGACTTAAATCACGATTGGCAGTGTAGATGGCATCCTTACCGGAAACATGAAGATGAACACCGACTTTTCGCGCCATCATCTCGATTTCCAAATAATCTTCATAAGTCAATTCATAGGCAGAGATTACTTGCTCGGATTGAACCGCTTGTACTAGAGAGCCGTTGTAGGTGATGACGTAATCTTCTTTACCGGTAAGTCCCAAGGCTTCTAACTCCGGCTCCACGCCTGGCAAAGGTCTGCCAGTACATAAAACGATTTTTATTCCTTGACGATGCGCTTCCTGCAAAGTTTCTGTAACTTGTTGTGTTAATTCACGGTTGCTTGTGACCAGGGTACCATCAATGTCGATGGCAACTAATTTGATTGACATAAAATCCTCCTAAAGGGTTGTTTCCACCAAAGCGCCATTATGAATATGACGGGCAAATTCTTGGTAGGTATCACTAAACAAATCATAGTTGTCTTGCGAGATGGGGTCAACCATTTCTTTTGGAAAATAGAAGCGTTGATCCACTTGTTCTTGTCCTGCCAAGGCAGCCACTAATTGACTGATTTTGGAAAGCTCCACCAATGTTCCGTCTTTTTGCTGCAGTTCGATTTGCGTGCGGTGTTTTCCTAATTCCGGACGATAAAAATCGTAAGGCAAATCATAGCTGGAATTGATTGCGGTATAATATTTCGGATTGAAACCGACTCGTTCGACCAGCTGTTGCAATTTTTCAATTAAGGGCAGTTGACTATCGCCAGAAAACAGGGCAGATTTTAATGGTTTTCGGTTCAACCAACGTTTAGCTAAATCACTTAAAACAGGATCGCTTTCTTCGCTCCACTGAATAAAATAGGTGGACAGCACACCGTCATCTAATTTTAAATAATCTTCCAGAGAGAAACACTGTTTTAAAAAGGGCAGCAGCAGTTGAGAATGCAATTCAAAAATTTCTGGGGATTCCTGATACAGCTCATGGGCGCGATTCAGCAGGTGCTCCAATAACACTTCCATACTTCGGGAAACTGAGTGAAAGTAGACTTGTACATACATTTGGTAGCGACTGACGATGTAATCTTCCACAGCATGCATTCCGTTCATTGCAAACGCGATGCCGCCTTCATAAGGACGAATTACCCGCAAAATCCGGGTCAAGTCAAAGGTACCATACTCAGTTCCGGTAAAATAAGCATCCCGCAACAAATAATCCATCCGGTCCGCATCGATTTGGCTGGAAATCATTTGAACCACTTGAGGATTGGGATAGGTTTTGGTGATGACGCTGGCAACCTTTTCCGGAAAACCTGCTTCGACACGGTTTAAGATTTGATAGACTTCCGTTTCTGGTGACGTGATAATTTCAACTGTGATTGCTTCATGATTGGTTTGAAAAATATGTTCAAAGGTATGAGAAAAAGCACCGTGACCAACATCGTGAAGCAATGCCGCACACAAAGTGACCAATCGCTCCCGGTCATCCCAACCACCGGTGCCAATTTTTTCCTGAGAAAAATTTCGCTGAAAAATGTCACAAATGCGTCGGGAAATCTCGTAGACTCCTAACGAATGGGAGAAACGGCTGTGTTCGGCACTGTGAAAGGTATAAGAAGTCGTTCCTAACTGTTTGATTCGTCGCAAGCGTTGGACTTCCTTTGAATTGATTAAATCTAAAATCACTTGATGTTGCACATGGATATAATTATGGACCGGGTCACGAAAAACTTTTTCGATCGGCAGATGTTGGTATTTATAAGGTATCGTCATGGGTTCGCTCCTTGTTTGTACTGATGTACTCTATTTGCTGTTAAGAAAATGGCGTTAGTTTCTCACTCTCTATCTCCATTCCACTCGAGTACTTGGAAAAAGTGGAATTAGCTTTAATCAATAAAATTTTTTGAGAAAAGTTCTGTCATAGGTTGAGGTATGTCACTGCAATTTATGCGTTGTTCAATGTCGCTTTAATCACTTCATTTCGTTGGATCATTCGAGTGATTTTATCAGCGTAATCCTCTGTCAAATTTGATTCTTTGACCCATTTTTGAGAATCATAGGCGGAAGCAGTGATTTGCAGTGCAGATAAAAAACGCTGTTTCAATTCTTCAACAGTAGTTGGTTTTCCTAAACAGGCAGCAACTGTCGTCATGCTGGTTGGTCGAACGGGGGGATAGCCATTTTCACCAAAAGAAGTCGGCAAGCTTGCCAAGTAAAACGCCCGAACGAGTTCCCCCCGCTGGATTTGATCTCCATTGACACTCAGATACATCATGATCGCAATGCCGTCTTTGATTCTACGTTGGGCTGTACCGGCGATTTTTTGTCCATTCACACTAAAATCATAGGTACCGGGACAATAAGAATCGCTGATTTCACGTGCTTCAATCGTTAGTTCTGGCAAGGCTTGCTGAATCAACGCAAACATTTCTTCATAAGCCGCCTCGGTGGTCCATTTTTTTTCATGATTGAAAAGGATCAGTGAAATATTTAAAATGCCATCATCCGCAACGACACCGAGACCGCCGGAATTGCGTACGACAGGTGGATAACCTTGTTGTTGCAGTGTGGCAAGACCAGCGGCTAAATTTTCTACACGGGTATCCTTCATACCAAGAATCATAGTATGTTCCAACTGCCAAAAATGAAAATAAGATTGGTGGGTACGACTGGCGCTGTCAATCAAAAGGTCGGTCAGGGCAAAAGGCAGGTAGGCTTGGTCATGAGGATACGGTGCTTGATCGATCAAAATCGGCTTCATAAAAAAACTCCTTCACTTTATCTTCCCTATTATATACGAAAAATGGAAAAAAGTAGTAATCAACCTGTCCTTAGACGCAACGTTTGACAAACGAGTAAAAACTGTGAACAATAACTATAAATGGATAAAATGTAAAAGGAGCCAAAAAAATGGATGTAACAAATGGTTTGCCGATTTCGATTAAGTTAGCAACGAAGGTTCGGCAAAAAGGCGAAGTGCAGGATTTTCTTTTTGATCTGCAAGGACAAATGGTGAGAATGGGAGACACCCTTTATATTCGGTACAAAGAAGTACAAGACAACGAGGAAGTACCGGTGACAATCAAAATAATGCCGGATGGGGCTGTTCAATTAACACGAGCTGGAGAAATGCGGATGCGGTTGAAATTCGTTTATCGGGAAAAAATGGAAACCAGCTATAAAACGCCTTATGGGATGATGTTTTTCAGCACCTTCACAAAGGATCTGCACGTCAGTTTGAAGGATCGGCCAACTGCGGGAACCGTTTTTGTTGCCTATGATCTTTTCATGGCAGATGAAAAAATTGGGGAATATCAAATTTCTTTGGATTTTACTGCATGATTTTTAAAGAAAAAATTGCATTTTCGACAACATTTTTGTATGATTAAGCGTAGACTGTGAAAGGACGTGTCCTAATTGGAAATTAATGTTTTTGAAGGTGTCAATAAAGACGAATTGTCTATGATTGAAGTTGCTCACGCAATTTTAGAACAACGTGGCGATGTCATGGAATTTTCAGATTTGGTCAATCAAATCCAAACCTATCTGGGAAAATCAGATAGTGTTATTCGTGATTCATTGGCACAATTTTATACTGATTTAAATATTGATGGCAGTTTTATTTCTCTAGGAGACAATCGCTGGGGCTTACGTTCATGGTACGCGATCGATTCTATCGATGAAGAAGTCAATCATGGTATCGATGAAGAAGACGAAGATACTCCCCGCAAACGCAAACGGAAAAAAGTCAATGCGTTTATCAGTGGTGATGACGATGCCATCGACTACAATGATGATGATCCAGAAGATACTGATTTAGTAGATGATGAAGATGATAAAGAATTGTACGATGACGACGATGACGAAGATGAAGAAATCGCGGCATACAATTCTGATTTGCAAGAAATCGGCGCAGACGAAGATACGGATGACGAAGAAGAAGTGCCAGGCAACATCGAAGAAGATTTGACGATCATTGATGATGACGACGAAGATGATTTTGATGATGAGGAAGAAGAGTAGCGAGAGCTATTCTTTTTTTCATGGTGCTGAAGAAAACGGATAAGTATGAAAGCGACCCCTGGGATAGCAGTAAGACTATTGCAGGGTGTTTTTTTGACTGAATTTGTTTATAATGAAGAAAGCAACTAACTGTCAAGCAGGACAAAATTGGATGAATTAAGTAATTGTCAAAAAAAAAGACACTCTTCAATTGAAAAGTGTCTGCCAGTTCATCCAGATAAATGGTACGCGTCCTGAGGGAATCGAACCCCCGTCTCAAGAACCGGAATCTTACGTGATATCCACTACACTAAGGACGCATCGAACGAATATTAGTTTATCGAATTTTAAGAGAAATTACAAGGGGAAAATCAATGAAATTTGAACAAAGTTTTTCACAACAGCAAAAACAGACACAAAAACTGGCGATGACCCAGAGATTACAGCAGTCTATTCAGGTTTTGCAGTTTTCTATTGATGAGTTGACCGAGTTTGTCGAGGCCGAAGCCTTGGAAAATCCATTGATTGAAATTTCTCAGCCGAATTATACAATGAACTATTCCAAGCCACGATCCTCAACGGGAAAAGAGATGGAATACCTCAGTCAAATTCCAGATACGACGATTTCTTTATTTGAATATTTACTGGATCAAGTGCATCTCAATTATCGTGATACCTATTTGCGAACATTGGTCCTTTTTTTAATCGAGCATATTGATTTAAATGGTTATTTGAAACTTTCGTTGGAAGAAGCGCAAGAAAAAACCGGAGCAACGAGTATTCAAATGCTGGATGCGTTGACTTTGATTCAACAGCTTGATCCTGCTGGCGTTGGTGCCAGAGATTTGCGGGAATGCTTGATGTTGCAGATTGAACGGGACGATTATGCGCCGGAACTGGCGTATATTATGCTGGAAGAATCTTTTGAAGAATTGGTTCATCGGAAATGGGAGCTGATCGCCAAGCATTTTGCCATCACGTTGCAAGAAGTCCAACAAGTTTTTGATTATATTCAAACTTTGACTCCCACACCGGGGGCGGCGTTTGGATCGACAGAAGGCTTGTACATCATTCCAGATCTATCAGTGAAGATAAAAGATGGACAGCTTCGCTTGACTTCGAATCGTCAAGGAATGCCGGAAGTCAAATTCCAACAGCATTATTTTGATCAGATGGCTAAAAATAAAGAACCGGAAGTTCTCAAGTATTTAAAAGAAAAGCAACAGGATTTTGAATGGCTGCAAAAAACCATTCAGCAACGAGGCGACACGATTTTACGCGTGGGGGAAGCCATCATCCGTCATCAGCAGGATTTTTTCTTTGATGAAAAACGTCCCATCAAACCGCTAATTTTAAAAGAGGTTGCTGAAGAGCTTGCGATTCATGAATCAACCGTCAGTCGGGCCGTTAACGGAAAATATCTCGAAACGGAATTTGGTGTGTTTGAATTAAAAACCTTTTTTAGTCAGAAAGCAACTAATCAATCAGAAACCGGGGAAGATTTATCCACCGCAACGGTAAAACAACGCTTAAAGACCTTGGTAGGAGAGGAAGACAAACGCAAGCCCTTGTCTGATCAAAAATTAGTTGAACTGCTGGAAAAAGAAGCAATCGCCATCTCGCGGCGTACGGTTGCCAAGTATCGTGATGCCCTTGGAATCCCTAGTTCATCAAAAAGGAAAAGATTTGATTGATTTTTTTCAGAAAATGATTTACGATACACCACGGAGTAAAAATTGCGCTGTGGTGTTTTTGTTTTCAGAAAGCGAGAAGTTTTTCAGTTGCGTAATACCCGGTAAAGTGATACTATTACCTGTGTGAGATTGATTTTAACAAATGTTCAATTTTTTTTACATTGGACGGGTCGGTTTAAGTCTATGACGGACAAAAAAAGTCCCACGGAGGAGTTTCTCATGCTTGATGAATTAAAAATGATTGAAGCAGTTGCTCCAGACATCTTATCGGTGTTGCAGGAACGATTCAAAATTCTGCGCAATATCTATTGGATGCAACCGATTGGCCGACGAAATTTGGCGGAAAGTCTGGAATTGACCGAGCGAGTCTTACGAACCGAGACGGATCTGTTAAAAAAACTCCAATTAATCGATTCATCCAAAAGCGGAATGACCTTAACGAAAAAAGGCGAAGAAGTTTATGCTTCGCTGAATAAAGTGATGGATCAACTGTTTGGGATGCACCAACTGGAAAAACGGTTGGCAGATTATTTTGGTAATGAGCGTTGTCTGATTGCTTCAGGTGACAGTGACCAGCAAAATAAAGTGGTGACGAAATTTGGCGATTTGCTGAATGAATCGTTAGAACTGCTGCTTCCAGAAGGCAGAAATATTATTGCTGTAATGGGCGGTACCACGATGGCGACGGTCGCAGAAAGTTTGACGAACCTTGAAAGCAAGCAACGGCACAATTTATTTGTTCCTGCTCGCGGTGGAATTGGTGAAGCAGTTACCGTGCAGGCCAACTCAGTAAGTGCTGTGATGGCGATGCAGACAAACGGGGATCACCGCGCACTATACGTTCCTGAACAATTAAGTTCAGCAACCTATGATTCTTTGTTGCAAGAACCCTTGATCATTGAAGTCTTAAACTTGATAAGCAAGGCAAATTGTGTTATTCATAGTATTGGACGGGCGTTGCACATGGCGGCGCGTCGAAAGATGACTGAGAGCGAGATTTTGATGCTCAAACAAAATAACGCAGTGGGAGAATCATTCGGCTACTTTTTCGATGAATCGGGAAAAATCGTTTATAAGGTTCCTCGAATCGGATTGCAGTTGAAGGATTTACAGCATATTCCCATTATTTTGGCAGTCGCTGGCGGAAAGAGTAAAGCCAAAGCGATTCATGCCTATATGAAAAATGCACCAAAACAAACGTGGCTCATCACAGATGAAGCTGCTGCTAATGAGATTTTAAAAGGGGCAACCCTTTAAAAATAAAAATTTTTTTGATTTTCATAAGGAGGAAATCTTAAATGACAGTTAAAGTAGGTATTAATGGATTCGGACGTATCGGACGCTTAGCATTCCGTCGTATCCAAGATGTAGATGGAATCGAAGTTGTAGCAATCAATGATTTAACAGATGCTAACATGTTGGCTCACTTGTTAAAATATGATACAACACAAGGACGTTTCAACGGTACTGTTGAAGTTCACGAAGGTTCATTTAACGTTAACGGCAACGAAGTTAAGGTTTTAGCTAACCGCAACCCTGAAGAATTACCATGGGGCGAACTAGGTGTTGACATCGTTCTTGAATGTACTGGATTCTTCACTTCAAAAGAAAAAGCTGAATTACACTTAAAAGCTGGCGCAAAACGTGTCGTTATCTCTGCTCCTGGTGGAAATGACGTTCCAACAATCGTTTATAACGTGAACCATGAAACATTAACTGGTAAAGAAACAGTTATCTCAGGTGCTTCATGTACTACTAACTGTTTAGCTCCTATGGCTAAAACTTTGAACGACAAATTTGGTATCGTTGAAGGCTTGATGACAACAATCCATGCTTACACAGGTGACCAAATGACTCTTGATGGACCTCATCCTAAAGGCGATTTCCGTCGTGCCCGTGCAGCTGCAGCAAACATCGTACCTAACACAACTGGTGCTGCTAAAGCTATCGGCTTAGTAATCCCTGACTTGAACGGTAAATTAGACGGAGCAGCTCAACGTGTTCCTGTTGCAACTGGTTCATTAACTGAATTAGTTACTGTTCTTGAAAAAGACGTAACAGCAGACGAAGTAAATGCAGCAATGAAAGAAGCTTCAAACGAATCATACGGCTACAATACAGATGCAATTGTTTCATCTGATATCGTTGGCATGACTTACGGTTCATTGTTTGACGAAACACAAACAAAAGTTCTTTCAGTCGGCGGCAAACAACTTGTTAAGACTGTTGCTTGGTATGACAACGAAATGTCTTACACAGCACAATTAGTACGTACCTTAGAATACTTCGCAAAATTATAAGATTCACGTACAACTGTAGAACCAAACATTGCACGATGAAAGCGGGGAAGCGACGCGCTTCTCCGCTTTTTTTATGAAAATTTGAGTAATCTACTTTTTGGGAGGAAAACATCCATGGCGAAAAAAACAGTTCAAGATATCGATTTAAAAGATAAAAAAGTCCTTGTCCGTGTTGACTTCAATGTTCCTTTGAAAGATGGCGTGATTGGTGATGATACTCGTATCAAAGCTGCATTACCAACAATCAACTATGTTCTTGAACAAGGCGGAAAAGCAATTCTGTTCTCACACTTAGGCCGTGTGAAAACTGAAGAAGACAAAGCAGGTAAATCTTTGGCTCCTGTGGCAAAACGTTTAGGCGAATTGCTAGGCAAAGAAGTAACCTTCGTTCCTGAAACTCGTGGTGCAAAATTGGAAGCAGCAATTGCTGATATGAAAGACGGCGATGTTGTTGTCTTTGAAAATACCCGTTTTGAAGATGTTGATGGCAAAAAAGAAAGCAAAAACGATGCAGATTTAGGAAAATACTGGGCTTCTTTAGGCGACGTATTTGTTAATGATGCGTTCGGAACAGCTCACCGTGCCCATGCATCAAACGTAGGGATTGCTTCAACCGGTATCCCAACAGTTGCCGGTTTCTTGATGGAAAAAGAAATTAAATTCATCGGTGAAGCAGTTGAAAATCCAAAACGTCCAATGATCGCAATTCTTGGCGGAGCAAAAGTTTCTGACAAAATCGGCGTAATCGAAAACTTGATTCCTAAAGCAGATAAGATTCTTATCGGTGGTGGAATGACCTATACATTCTACGCAGCAAAAGGTATCAAAATCGGTAAATCATTGGTTGAATCAGATAAAATCGAATTAGCTAAAAGCTTGATTGAAAAAGCTGGCGACAAACTTGTTTTACCAATTGACAACGTTTGTGCAACAGAATTTTCAAATGATGTCCCAACAGAAGTAATTGAAGGAGATATCGCTGATGACGTGATGGCTTTAGACATCGGTCCAGCTTCTGTGAAATTATTTGCGGATACATTAAAAGGCGCTAAAACAGTTGTTTGGAACGGACCTATGGGTGTGTTCGAAATGTCTAACTTTGCAAACGGCACGATTGGTGTTTGTGAAGCCATCGCTAACCTTGAAGGCGCAACGACCATCATTGGCGGCGGCGACTCAGCAGCAGCAGCAGAACAACTTGGTTTTGCGGATAAATTTACTCACATCTCAACAGGTGGCGGAGCAAGCTTAGAATTACTTGAAGGTAAAGTATTACCTGGACTTGCAGCAATTAACGATAAATAAAACGATTCTATTTAGGTAGCCTGATTACAGGCTGCCTAAATGGTGTGTAAAAAAAGGAGTGCAAATTATGCGTAAACCAATCATTGCCGGTAACTGGAAAATGAACAAAACTGCAGCAGAAGCAAAAGAATTTGCAGAAGCAGTCAAAACAAAAATTCCTGGAAATGACAAAGTGGATTCCGTTATTGGTGCACCTGCTTTATTCCTACAAGAATTAGCAGAAGCAGCTAAAGGAACTGAATTACAAATCTCAGCACAAAACTGTTTCTGGGAAAATGCTGGTGCTTACACTGGTGAAACTTCACCTGCTGCGTTGGCAGATCTTGGCATCCAATATGTGATTATCGGTCACTCTGAACGTCGGGAATATTTCCACGAAACAGATGAAGACATCAACAAAAAAGCAAAAGCAATTTTTGCAAATGGTATGTTGCCAATTCTTTGTTGTGGCGAAACATTAGAAACGTATGAAGCAGGCAAAACTGCAGAATGGATTGAAGCACAAATCACTGGCGGTTTGGCAGATCTTTCTGCTGAACAAGTTGCCAGCATGGTGATCGCTTATGAACCAATCTGGGCAATCGGTACTGGCAAATCTGCTGATGCAACAATTGCAGACACAATCTGTGGCGTTGTTCGCCAAACAGTTGAAAAACTTTATGGCAAGGAAGTTGCTGACAAAGTACGTATCCAATACGGCGGTTCAGTAAAACCTGAAAATATTGCTGAATATATGGCAAAAGAAAATGTCGACGGTGCATTAGTCGGCGGAGCAGGCTTGCAACCAGATTCATTCCTAGCTTTATTAGATGCTGTAAAATAATCTGAGTACTTGCTAAGATAAAAGGGTTTCTATTTGCAGAAACAACGAAAGTTAACTAAAATTGTTCGTAAGGGTGAATCCCTTTAGATAAAACAAACCCAAAGGAGAGAAACAAACATGTCAATTATTACTGATGTTTACGCACGCGAAGTCCTTGATTCCCGTGGTAACCCAACAATCGAAGTAGAAGTTTATACTGAATCAGGTGCTTTTGGTCGCGGAATGGTTCCTTCTGGAGCTTCAACTGGTGAATACGAAGCAGTTGAATTGCGTGACGGCGACAAAGCTCGTTATGGCGGAAAAGGTGTAACGAAAGCTGTCGAAAACGTAAACAATATCATCGCAGAAGCTGTTATCGGCTACGATGTTCGTGACCAAATGGCTATCGACAAAGCAATGATCGCTTTAGACGGCACTCCTAACAAAGGTAAATTAGGCGCAAATGCTATTCTTGGCGTTTCTATTGCGGTTGCTCGCGCTGCTGCAGACTATTTAGAAATTCCTTTGTATCATTATTTAGGCGGATTCAATACAAAAGTATTACCAACTCCAATGATGAACATCATCAACGGTGGTTCACATGCTGACAACTCTATCGACTTCCAAGAATTCATGATCATGCCTGTCGGCGCACCAACATTCAAAGAAGCTTTGCGTATGGGTGCAGAAGTATTCCACGCTTTAGCTGCAATCTTGAAATCTAAAGGTCTAGCTACTTCAGTTGGTGACGAAGGTGGTTTCGCTCCTAACTTAGGTTCAAACGAAGAAGGTTTCGAAGTAATCATCGAAGCTATCGAAAAAGCTGGCTATGTACCTGGTAAAGACGTTGTTCTTGCTATGGATGCTGCTTCTTCAGAATTCTACGACAAAGAAAAAGGTGTTTACGTTTTAGCTGATTCAGGCGAAGGCGAAAAAACAACGGAAGAAATGATCCAACTTTACAAAGATTTAGTTGCTAAATACCCAATCATCTCAATCGAAGACGGATTAGACGAAAACGACTGGGAAGGTACGAAGAAATTAACCGAAGCTTTAGGCGACAAAGTTCAATTAGTTGGTGACGATTTATTCGTTACAAACACTGAAAAATTAGCTAAAGCAATCGACATGGGCGTTGCAAACTCAATTCTGATCAAAGTAAACCAAATCGGTACTTTAACAGAAACTTTCAACGCTATCGAAATGGCGAAAGAAGCTGGCTATACTGCTGTTGTTTCTCACCGTTCTGGTGAAACAGAAGATTCAACCATCTCTGATATCGCTGTTGCAACAAATGCTGGACAAATCAAAACGGGTTCTCTTTCACGTACTGACCGTATTGCTAAATACAATCAATTACTACGTATCGAAGACCAACTTGGTGAAGTTGCAGAATACAAAGGTTTGAAATCTTTCTACAACTTGAAAAATAAATAAGCCATTACGCTTGTTTACTTGATTGAAAAAGCCTGTGAGAAGAAATTCTCGCAGGTTTTTTTGTGTCAAAATGAGGGAGGCTATTGAGAATTGATAAGTGTAAAAGGTCGGTAGGTAGCCATAAAATTGAAATATGATACTATGTAGGTAACAAAAGCAGAATGGAGGAAAAAATTTGAAAATTATTACTAATAGTAATTGTAATAATTCGCCAAAGAATAAATTTATTGAAACGTATTCAATTAATCTGTTAACAAAGAATCTAACGGAATTACAATTAGACTCAACAAGTCACCTGTCCATAGTCCTGCCCGATGGAAAGGAAATCAAAAATTTAGCAGATCTAGAACAATGGAGCATGGAAGCAGAGACTGTAACTTCTATTGCATCTGTTTCGCATGGAAAGCAAGCCTTCTTCTTAGCGTTATTAACCAATAAAAATAAAGAAAATTATTTTACAATCTATTACGAATTTGAAACATTTAAGGCAAAAAAAATAGAAAAAATAATATTATTTGAAGGACATATGTTGAATAGAATTTCATAAATTGATCTGTTCAATGTGGTAAATATAGGTTTCCCAGTAAAGATAGTTATAGCCGCCAGGATTCAAAAACGTCAGAACATTGATGTTTTTGAACCGTGATTTACTTATATTGTTTTGTAAGAAAGCAGAAGTTCTGGTTTCTTATCGTTTTGGAGGAGTAGATAGTAGTGAATTTACCGACATATGAAGAATTGTATCTATATACTTTACAAGTATTAGCTGATGGATCGCCAAAAGTTATCAAAGAAATTAGAATAGAAGTTGCAAATGTATTGAACTTAACTCAAGAACAAATAAATTTTCGGCTTGAATCGGGAATCATTCAGTTCAATAATCGATTAGGCTGGTCGTTATCTTATTTAAAACAGGCGGGAGCTGTTGTAAGCCCTAGTCGTGGAATTTATCGTATTACTGATGTGGGTTATAATTTGCTGAAAGAGGATTTTGTTGATAATAAGAAGTTAATGCAGTTTGAATCCTTTAGAAAATTTAAGAATAAGTCGCGTGGAAATGCTGATACAGAAGATCCAAGCAACGATGAGGAAACTCCTGAAGAAGCAATTATCAGCAAAGTAGCGTTAATTGATGCAGAACTCAGAGAAGATATTCTTGCGAAAATTCTTGAAAACTCTCCCTTTTATTTCGAAAAAATTGTGCTGAAGCTACTAAATGCAATGGGGTATGGTGATGGTAGTTTATTGACAGCCAAAAGTGGTGATGGCGGTATTGATGGGATCATCAATGAAGATCCATTAGGCTTTCATAATATTTATGTTCAAGCAAAACGTTGGAATCCTACAAGGACAGTTGGACGTCCTGAAATCCAAAAGTTTAAAGGTGCAATGGATGATAAATATGAAGGCTTAAATCAAGGTGTATTTATTACAACAGCTAAATTTTCTAATGAGGCAAAAGAATACGTTAATAATTTGAAACTAGCTAAAATTATGCTAATAGATGGTGAAAGATTAGCCAAAGAAATGATTCGCCATAAAGTGGGTAGACGTTAAGCAAATTATTGAAGTACATGCAATTGATTTGGATTTCTTTACAGAGGATGAGTAATTCGATTTGACCACAGCTGATAACGTAAGAGAATATATCAAAAAAGAGCTTGGGACTTATGTCCCAAGCTCTTAGGATCTAATATTCTTGATGCAATGCATGAAGTGCATGAGCAACGGTTGGATGTTGGATAGGACGATCCGTATTTTTTTGCCAAAGTTGTTGGAATTGTTTTTCTACTTCTGGCTGCATCGAAGTAAAGACTAATTTTTGATCGTGCAACGCAGCGATTGAAAAGTAATCAGCAAAAGTATCTAACGCGGTCAAGTCGATACTAGGTACACCGCGAAGTGAAAAGATGAGGCCTTCTTTATCTACGACTTGATCGAGTTCTTGTTTTAATTGATTGGTAGACATGAAGAATAATGGTCCAGTAATATAGATAACCGCCCAATCAGAACCGACAGTAGAAGGTGGCAAATTAATTCTTTGCCAATCGATCTCTTCTGTGATGATCGAGATTTTTGCACTTTTAGCGATAAAGAAAATGCAGCTGAAAATAATGCCGATAACAATCGCGATACTTAAATCAAAAACGATCGTACTCAACATCGTAACAGAAAACAACAACAGCGCGGTTCGATTTTTTTGGCGAATCATCGTTTTGATCGTGGACCATTCATGCATCCGCCAGCTTGTGATAAGCAAGACGCTGGCAAGTGCGGCCATCGGTATCTGTGACATAACTGGAGCAAAAATAATCATGGATAAAAATAAGAAGAGTGCGTGAAAAATTCCAGCCAATCGTGTTTGGGCACCTGATTTGATAGCTACGCTAGTTCGTGCAATTGCTGCCGTTGCGGGAATTCCGCCAAAAAAAGGCAAAATAATATTGCCGATTCCTTGAGCAATTAATTCTTGGTTGCTGTCAAGATCTTTTCCGGTCATTCGTCCGGCTGAAGCACCGCAGAGCAGACTTTCAATCATTCCTAACATCGCGATACTGACTGCGGGCAAAAATAATTGCTTGATCAAGGGAAGATCGATTGCAGCAAAATTCAGTCGTTCATTTGTCAGCAATGAGGTGGGGATCTTGCCCACTTTTGCTACGGGTAATTTAAAAATGAAGGCAGCGATAGTCGCTAGAATAATTGCTGCAAGGGAAGCTGGTAAAACTTGGTTCCATTTTTTGGGATAAAAGATCAATATGAATAAGATGATCAGTCCTAATAATAAAGTAGGTAAATGCGGTGTAAAATCTGTTTTATAACTCAGCAATTTTGCGATAGCTGTCTCGCCGACAGAGGTCGTACCTAAAAAGTTATCGATTTGTCCTAGTGCGATAATAATGGCGATTCCTGAAGTAAAGCCTGTGATAACCGGCGAAGGAATAAAGGAAGTAAGTGTACCTAGTTTGAATAAGCCTGAAAGCAATAACAGGATTCCAGCAATGAAGGTGGCGACTAATACGCCTGCGAGCCCTTGTGCGGCGATGATCCCCATCAAAATGGCGGCCATGGCACCAGTCGGACCAGAGATTTGATAAAATCCGCCAGACAAACTGCCAATCACAACACCAGCAATGATAGCTGTGATCATTCCAGCTGCAGCATCTGCGCCGCTGGAAACACCAAAGGCTAACGCTAACGGCAATGCGACAGCAGCGACCGTCAATCCAGCCAATAGATCTTTTTGCAGTTTGTCCTTTGAATAATGGTGAAACTCTTGTTGTAACAAATTTTTATAACGCTTGATTGTAAAACACTCCTTTTTGAAAATACGACAAAAGCCCGTTTATTGACGGGCTTTTGATAAAAATTTTTTTAAACCATCTTCAACTATAAGATAATCCAAATAAAAGTACAATGGTTTTTGGATAGTTTTTCTGTGAAAGGGATTTCTTATTAGCTTGGCAAAGTGTCAGTAAGTTTTTTTCTTTTTTGACATACTGATTTTAAAGAAAAAACTTATTCATAAGGAAGTGAATAGATTGGCAAAAGATGAAGTGCAGCAGCACTTAGATAAAGGACGTTATGGCTCTCGCCACGAATCAATCCAGAGGAGCAGAGAAAATACTTGGGAACATTTCGGGAGCGTTGCTGTGTGAGTATGGCCGTAGGAGAGATGCGTAATAAACAAGATCAACAGAATTTGGTCGAAAAGATCAAGCAACATCCTGATGGGAAATTATTGATCAATGGTGCAGTCTCTGAAGAACTGCAACGTGTTTTTATTGATCTGGCTTCAAAAAATGCCGCTGATTTTACGATCGTCAATGATGCAACTGCCGAATCAGAAGGGAGTATAGAGAGTATATAGAAGAAAAAAATCACAGGTAGTACTGACCGTATTGCAAAATACAATCAATTATTACGTATCGAAGACCAATTGGGTGACGTTGCAGAATACAAAGGTTTGAAATCTTTCTACAACTTGAAAAATAAATAATTATTTTTGAGTGAATAAATCTAAAAGCTTCTTCTTTTACTGTTATCAGAAAAAAGAGAAGCTTTTTTTGTGTCAAAAAGATGATGGTTAGTTATTATAATTGGATGCATCTTATGAAAGAGAAACTGTTAATGGCTATTATTAGCAAATTTATCAATTTTAATTCAAAATCCTGTTGAATTATTTGTTTTTTTAACATAAACTAAGGTGACGAGAGTGATAATCATTCTCAATTAAAAAAGAAAAGGCAGTGACTATGAAAAAAATCAGTTTTCTCGTTTTGGTGGTATTGTTTTTCGTTTCACTGTTTATCGGTGTCCATGAAGTGACGTTCGCAGATATTCTTGCAGGAAATGAAATAGAATGGTTTTTGCTTATGCAAACACGCATACCTCGAACCATTAGTTTGGTGCTAGCGGGAGGAACATTAGGGGTATGTGGAATGATCATGCAACATATGATGCAAAATCGTTTTGTATCAGCAAATACGATTGGTATGATGGATAGCGCCCGTTTGGGAATTCTATTGGTGATGCTCTTTTTACCCAATCATTCTATTTTGCTTCGTTCTTCGGTGGCTTTTCTTTTTGCTTACGCCGGCGTTTTATTATTTCTGGGATTGCGGTGTTGGCTGCCGAAAGGCGATCAAATGATTCTCCCTCTGACCGGAGTAATGTTTGGCAATATCATTGGTTCGATTGCTACTTTTTTTGCCTATCAATTTCAATTGGTGCAAAATGTTTCTTCCTGGATGCAGGGAAATTTTTCCACTGTCATGCAGGGGAGTTATGAGTTGTTGTATGTGACGATTCCGGTTTTCCTTCTTCTTTATTATTTTGGATACCAGATAACGATTGCAGGTTTGGGAGAAACAACGGCAAAAAATTTAGGAATGAATTACCAAGTGTTGCAATGGGGAATTTTTGCTTTGGTTGCTTTAGGGAGCAGCGCTGTTTTAATCATGGTGGGAAATATTCCATTTCTTGGTGTGGTGGTTCCGAATCTGGTTTCCCTATTCTATGGAGATCATTTAAAAAGCACGTTAGGTATGACAGCCATCACGGGTAGTATTTTTCTTGTATTCTGTGATATTTTAGCGCGAATCATTATCCCGCCTTATGAAGTTCCAGTAAGTGTCGTGGTGGGAGTTCTAGGTGGTGGATTATTCATATTCTTATTGCTTTGGAGGAAACGTAAATGAATCGCTGGTTGAAAAATAAAATGGTGTGGTTGTTTCTGATTCTGTTAGTGTTGATTTTATTTTATCTGACCTACCAGACTTATGGAAATTGGGCGTTTGCCCTGCGTTTACGGGGAAAAAAGATTACCGCTTTTTTATTAGTGGCTGTGGTTTCTTCGATTAGTACCATTGTTTTTCAGACACTAACGAGAAATCAATTTTTGACCCCAGGGATTTTGGGACTGGACAACCTTTATGTCATGATTCAAACGTTGTTGTTCTTTTTTGTAGGCGGTGTCACAATGTTAAGTCAGGAAACGACGAGCTTGTTTTTAGTGAACATCGGAATTATGGCAGTGCTCAGTGTTTTATTTATTGGTTTTTTTATGGACAAGCATTCAGGGGAATTGTTTTTATTATTAATGGTGGGAATGATTGCGGGAACTTTTTTTTCCAGTATCAGCAGCTTTTTACAAGTGATTATGGACCCGAATGAATACGATTTGCTGCAGGGACGCCTTTTTGCCAGCTTCAGCAATGTTCCTAGTCAACATTTGCTCATGGCAGCAGTGTTGATTTTTGGCTGTAGTCTGTTCTTTTGGCTGGTCTCACCTGAACTAGATGTTCTGCACTTGGGAAGAGATCATGCCGTGAATCTGGGAATTTCTTTGGCGGCCTTTCAAAAGTGGTGCTTGTTGGGGGTCGCTGTAATGACCGGAACAGCCACTGCATTAGTTGGCCCCACCATTTTTCTTGGTTTTATTGTTGCTACCCTCAGCTATCAAGTTTTTCAAACGTTTCATCATCGCCAGCTTTTTATTGGCGGTTTTCTGATTGGCAGTATTCTCTTGATTGGCGGACAATTTTTGGTGGAGCAAGTATTTCAATGGACAACGACTATTAGTACCATTATTCAATTTATCGGTGGAATTTTCTTTATCGGAAAAATTTTGTCAGAAAGGAAACGTGGATGATTTCAACAGAAGGACTTTCAAAAAAATATCAGGGAAAAATGGTCTTGCAGGAGATTGATTTAGAAATTCCTCAAGAGCAACTGGTGGCATTCATCGGTCCAAATGGTGCTGGAAAAAGTACCTTTCTTTCCCTTGTCAGTCGTATCCAACCACAATCAAGTGGAGAAATTTATTTGGATCATGGAGAATTACGAACTTGGCGATCAAAAGAGTTGGCAAAAAAGTTGGCAATTCTAAAGCAGAGCAATGGCATTCAGCTGAATATCACGGTTCGAGAACTGGTGGCATTTGGACGGTATCCTTATAGTCGTGGGAAATTGACTGAAAATGATCAGCAGATTATTCAACAGGCCATCCAGCAAATGTCTTTGCAGGAAATGGCAGAACAATCAATCCATACGCTATCTGGCGGACAACTTCAACGGGTGTACATTGCGATGATTTTGGCTCAGGATACTGAGTATATTTTATTTGATGAACCGCTGAATAATTTGGATCTGAATCACGCCAACCAAATGATGCATTTACTGAAAGATTTGGTTCAAAAGGAAAAGAAAACCGTAGTAATCGTTTTACATGACATCAATTTTGCTGCCGGATTTGCCGATCATATTGTGGCATTGAAGGAAGGAAAACTTTTTGCCTCAGGGTCAACCACGGAAATCATTCAGCCGGAAATCATTAATCGGCTTTACGGAATGAAAATAAAAATTTGTGAAATCGAAGGGAAACGCTTTTGCATGTACTTTCAATAGGAGGAAAAAAATGAAAAAAATGATAGTAGGAAGTTTAATCGCGGCCGCCTTTGCTTTGACTGCTTGCGGGAGTCAGGGGGCAAAAGAAAGTGTCGCCGCCAAACCAGCAGAAATAACAGTGACGGCTGCCGAAGGAGAGACCACTGTTCCCCTGAACCCAAAAAAAGTAGTTGTTTTTGACAATAGCGCTATTGATACGATGGATGCTTTGGGTGTAGGAGATCGAATCATCGGTGCGGCGACAACGAACATGCCGGATTATCTAGAAGCCTATCAAACGGTAGATTCTGCTGGTGGGATAAAAGAACCGGACTTGGAAAAAATCAATCAGATGCAACCGGATCTAATCATCATTTCCGGTCGCCAGAAGGATTTTGAAAAGGAATTGTCCGCCATCGCTCCTACGCTGTTTTTAAGTGTAGATGCAACGGATACTTGGCAGTCAATCCAGAATAATATTTTAACAATCGGAGAAATTTTTGATAAAAAAGAACTAGCAGAAGAAAAAATCACTGAACTTTCACAAAAAATTACAAAAACAAAAGAACAGGCAGAAGTAACTGAGGAGAAAGCCTTAATTGTTTTAGTAAATGAAGGCAGTTTATCTGCTTATGGAATGGGTTCACGATTTGGTATTATTCACGACACATTCGGGTTTCCAACAGCAGATGATAACATCGAAGCCTCTACCCATGGACAAAGTGTTTCCTATGAATACCTGTTGGAAAAAAATCCTGATATTCTTTTTGTGATCGACCGCACCAAAGCAATCGGTGGAGATACGAGTGAAAGTCAGCTTGTTGAAAACCAACTGGTGCAACAAACGAATGCCGGTAAAAATGGAAAGGTGATCAATCTTGATCCCCAAGTTTGGTATCTGTCAGGCAGCGGGTTAGAGTCTCTTGAAATTATGTTGGAGGATGTCAATCAAGTTTTTGAGTAAACAAAAAGTCTATGCGAGCTTGAATCGCATAGACTTTTTTTCTCTTTTAGTGAAGCAACTCTGTCAAACTGGGCATGTCGGTCACTTCATAGCGTTCTTGGAATTTTTTGATTTCTTCGGAACTGAATTTTTCGGGATCTAATTCCAGTGCTTCAACAGGCAATGGACGATCATCGGCGATTTTCACGTCGATAACGACAGGACGATCAGAATTTTTCGCTGCTTCAAAAGCAGGTGCCAGTTGATCGTAAGAAGTAATCGTAAAGCCTTTTGCACCTAATGCTTCACCGACTTTACCAAAGTCAGCATCTTGTAAAAGTACGCCAAAATAGGCTTTATTTGTGTCTTCTTGTTCGGCTTCAATGAAACCTAATGAATCGTTCGTCAAAACGATGTTGATGATAGGCAAATTGTATTTTACTTGAGTGATTATGTCTTGCATGTTCATTGCAAATCCGCCATCACCGGAGATTGTAAAGACTTGGCGATCAGGATAGCTTAATTGGGCTGCGATTCCGCCAGGAACACCATAACCCATCGTAGCGAACCAGCCAGAAGTCGTAAAGGCTTGTTTGCCATTCATTTCCAAATGACGCACAGAACTTAAGGTAACATTGCCGACATCGACAACGAAAACTGCATCTTCTTCAGCGATTCGATTGATTTCTTTGAAAACTGGTTCTGGACGTAAAGGAGCACGATCGTCGTCGTAAAAACTATGACGCCATTGATGCCAGTTTTTGATATTTTCCTGATTGGCTTGCAGCCAATGATCCGCCGGACGCGGGTCACCGTTTGCAATCAAGTGCTCAAGTGCCGTAGCGGCATCACCTAAAACTGCAACATCTACTGGATGACGGCGGCCAAATTTTGATCCATCGATATCAATTTGTACGAATTTTGCTTCAGGATTAAAGAAATAAGTACCGAAGGGAAAATTACTACCGACGAATAAAATCAAGTCCGCGACTGCCAACGCTTCATTGGCGGGTTTTGTCGCTACCCGAGCCGCAAAACCTAAAAAGTTTTCATAGGATTCTGGTACGATTCCTTTTCCTAAAACTGCGGAGGCTACCGGCATACTAAAGTGTTCAGAGAAATTTTTGACGGTTTCGAAATGTCCCCGTAAGCCTTGTCCAATATAAAGCACGGGTTGTTTCGCTTCCTTGATCAAAGGCAGAACTTTTGCTAGTTGTTCTTCTGTTGGCATTGGCAGACCTGTTTGATGCGTATGGGCAGTAGAAATAAAGGTATCCTCGATGGCTGCAAAACCATAATCCACAGGAATAGTTACGACAGCGACACCTTTTTGTTCATAGGCAGCTTTGATGGCTTCGTCAATAACATGAGGCAGACTTTCCGGTGTCATCACGGTTCGGTTATAAATGCTGACATCTGCAAACATTGGATTTTCATTTAGTTCTTGAAACGCATTGTAGTTCATTGAAGTCGAAGGAACTTGTCCTAATAATGCTAAAACAGGAACGCTGTCCATTTGAGCGTCATACAGACCGTTGATCAAATGCGTTGCACCGGGACCAGCTGAACCAAATACTGCCCCGATTTTGCCGGTTAATTTTGCATCTGCCGCAGCAGCGAGAGCGCCGGCTTCTTCATGGCGAACTTGGATATATTTCACTGCTTGGCGTTCTTCATAAAGTGCGTCCATCGTTGAGTTAAAGGAGCCTCCAGGAATACCATAAATATGATCGATTCCCCAATCTGCCATAACTTTGACCATTGCGACACTTGCATTGATTTTTGACATAAATGATCACTTCTTTCATGATTTTTATGGTGCCATTGTAATCCTAAAAAATCGTTTGTTCAAATATTCTTACTCAAAGTAAGTAGACTTTTTGGAAACGTTCTTATTACAAGTATATCGTATTTCAAAAAAATTAACTTATTTCAAACATTCACAGGATTAATTGCCGGAACTTGAAAGAAAATGCTAAACTGAAATAGAAAGGCGAAGGGATGAAGGATCATGTGGATGATAGTACTTATTATTGTTGGACTAATTCTCGTGCTGTTTGTGGCGGCAAGATTTTATTTGCGTCATTGGGCACGTTTTTTTACAGATGCTGTTCTTCAACGGCAAAATCAGTGGTATTTAGAAGAAGGGCATCACTTATTGAATCCAGACTGGCAAGCTGGAGAGTTTACTCCGCAAGAGGAGGCGTTTTGGCTTTTGGGAAAAACATGGCGTTGCACAACAGCTGATGATCTGGAATTGAAAGCCAAGGCTTTTGTACAACCGTCGAAAACTTGGGTAATCTGTGTTCATGGGTATCGCAGCAATGGCTTTCAAGATATGTCGGATGTTGCCGCTTATTATTATCAGAAAGGGTATAGCGTGTTAGTACCGGATTTGCGTGCTCACGGTCAAAGTCAAGGAGAAATCATTGGGTTAGGTTGGCTGGATCGTTTGGATTTGATTGAATGGATTCAGCAAGTTTTGACCAAAGAACCGGAGGCGGACATTTTACTGCATGGCGGTTCTATGGGAGCTGCAGCGGTTTTGATGGCTAGCGGAGAAAAGCTGCCGGGAAATGTGAAAGGGTTGATTGCCGACAGCAGCTATACTTCTGTTTACAGCGAATTTTATTGGATGCTGCAACGCTTGACCAAATATCCCGTGAAGCGTTTCATGGTTCTTGCCAACAGCTATGCCAAAAAAATAGCCGGTTATTCCTTGCGACAAGCATCTGTAACACGACAATTGGGTAGCAATCATTTGCCGGTTTTATTTTTACAAGGGGCAACAGATCAGTTTGTACCGGTAAAAGAAACCGCAACCTTGATGGAGGCCACCGCGGGAGAAAAAATCTTGAAGATTTTTGATAACGCAGGTCATTTACAAGCAAAAGAATTGTATCCGGAAGAATACTGGCAAACCATCGAAGATTTTATCACTGATTATTTAGAAATCTCTTGATAAGACAGCGAAATAATCGCTATCCATCGATTTAATTGTTCTAGCAACTGTCCTTGGAACAATTAGTTGTCACTTTTGAAAGTTACTGTTAAAATGTAGGCAAAAGTGAGGAGGCGCTGGGTGATGGAGGGAAATAAAATCGGCTCGGTTGAAGTAACAGAAGAGACGTTATTAGCAGAAGGGTATCGCAAATACTCTGGCGAAACCGTAGATATCTATTACAATAAAGAGATTTGTGCCCACGTAGGAAATTGTGTTCGTGGAAATCCAGAAATATTTGAAGTAGGCCGCCGTCCGTGGATCATTCCGGATAATGGGATTGCAGATCATGCGGTTCAGGTTATTAATACCTGTCCAACAGGAGCGCTCAAATATATTCGAAGGGACGAAAAGTAATGGAAATCAAAGAAGAAAAAAATCGGTTTGCTTTGTACAATGACGAAGGGGAAGAAATCGGTGAAATGACCTGGGCAGATGCAGGAGAAGAAATCATGATCATCGATCACACCTTTGTTGATCCAACCTATCGCGGGCAAAAACTGGCGGAAAAATTAGTTCGCAGTGGTGTCGATAAAGCACGTCGCGATGGTCTGAAAATCATACCGCTGTGTCCGTTTGCCAAAAAAGAATTCTCCGAAAAAAGCGAGTATCAGGATGTTTTGCGAAAATAAACGATAAAAACATGTAGTGAGTCTGTTGATCCTTGTCAACAGGCTTTTTTGAAAGACATCTTTCTATGGAAAAAAAAGCAAGAGTATGCTATCTTATAAAGGATGACTTCTAAAATTGAGGAGGACAGTTTTGTGTATAATTTAATTGTCGGAGTAGTAATTGTTTTATCTATTCTAATGGTCATTGCGATCATGATGCAACCAAGCAAACAAAATAGCGCAGCAAGTGCTTTTACCGGCGGTGCAGATCAGTTGTTTGGCAAGCAAAAAGCACGGGGATTTGAAGCCGTGATGCAACGCTCAACAGCAATCATGGGTGCTGTATGGTTGATTTTACTTTTTGTATTAGTGTATCTATCTTCTCATTAATCAGAGAAGAAGTCAGGATGAGCAAGAGGTTCATTTCTGAGAATAAAACCAATAGGTGAAGCACAAATCAACAGAACGATTGACTTGTGCTTCACTTTTTTTATGCAAAAAAATCCTTAAATGCGAGAAGCTGAGTGCTTTAGCAAAAGTATGGTAAAATTGGGGTTGCGAGGTGGAACAAATGGGAGTAAAACAAAATTTACCAAAAACACTTTTTAGTGAAAAAGGGCCACGAGCAGTTTTACTGCTGCATGCGTATTCAGGCAGCCCAAATGATGTGCGGATGCTGCATCGCTTCTTAGAAAAACACGAGTATACGGTCTATTCACCGATGTTTAAAGGACATGGTACGCTGGAACCGCTAGATATTTTACAAGAATCACCGGAGATCTGGTGGGAAAATGTACTAGAAGCTCTTGCGTTTTTAAAGGAGAAAGGACATCAGCAAATTGCTGTGTTCGGTTTATCTATGGGCGGAATTTTTGCGATGCAGGCATTGACGACAAAAGATCGTGCAATTATTGGTGGTGGGGCGTTTTGTTCGCCAGTCTTAAAAACAAACAATACGGTACCGGAAAGTTTTGTGACTTATGCACAGCAAGTGTACAAGTATAGTCAGCTTACAGAAGCGCAATTGGCAGACAAACTGGCAACAATAAAATCCGGTGTAGCACAGCAATTAACTACCATCGAAGCATTTGGTGAGCAAACAGGAAGTCAGTTGGTCAATACGAATAGCCCGGTTTTCTTGGCACAGGGGGGGAAAGACGAGATGATTGATCCGAAAACGGTCTTTCAAACCGCTCAGCAACTCCTGCAAACCAAATTGACCTTGAAATGGTACCCTAACAGTGGACATGTAATCACTGTCGATCCCGTACATAAAAACTTTGAGCGAGATGTACTGGACTTTATCGAAGCACTCGCTTGGAATGAGGGAAATTAGTGAAGAATATTAAAGAAAAAATTTTGCTGTTTATTGAAGAAAACAGTAAAAAAAGTTTTTCAGCTGAAGAAATCGCTGAAGGACTGCAGTTACAAAAAGGGGAAGATTTTAAAGCCTTAGTGCAGACAATTGCCCAAATGGAAAGAGAAAAAACTCTCGTATTTACTAAAAAGGGAAAAATCAAATTACCGCAGAAACAAATTTTAGTCGAAGGGATTTTCCGAGGAAATGAACGAGGCTTTGGCTTTGTAACGGTCGATCCAGAGGAAGAGGATATTTATATTCCTAAAGAAGCAACGGGTTACGCAATGGATGGGGATACTGTCGCAATTGATATCATGAAGCCATCAGATCCTTTTGGAGATCGGGGAGCGGAAGGAAAAGTTGTGGAGATTCGACAACGGAGTATGACACAAGTCGTTGGTGAATTTACCCTGTTTCCAGAAGATGAAATCAAGGAAACCGATTTGTATGGGGTAGTAGTTCCCAAGGATAAAAAAATCAGTCACTTAAGTGTGTACGTTGCAGCAGAAGGCGTCCGCCCTGTAGACGGCAACATTGTGATTGTGGAGATTTCTCATTATCCGGAAAAAGGGTATGCTACTAGTTTAGAAGGTATCGTCAAACGAGTAATCGGACACAAAAATGATCCTGGAATGGATATCTTGTCTATCGTTGTAGCCAATGGAATCCCTACTCAATTTCCGGAAGAAGTTTTGACAGAAGCTGATCAAGTCGCCGATCAAATTGATCCAGCTGATTTTCCAGAACGTCGAGATTTGCGGAATCAACAAATCGTTACCATTGATGGTGAAGATGCAAAGGATCTGGATGATGCGGTTACGGTGCGCAAATTAGAAAACGGCAATTATTTTCTAGGCGTCCATATTGCGGATGTTTCTTATTATGTGACTCCTGACAGCAAGTTGGATGGCGAAGCATTCGAACGGGGAACCAGTGTCTATCTGACGGACCGTGTAATCCCTATGTTGCCGCAACGGCTTTCTAATGGCATCTGTTCGTTGAATCCCCATGTTCCTCGGCTGACAATGAGCTGTGAGATGGAGATTGATGCTGCCGGAAAAATCGTTTCCTATGATATTTTCCAAAGTATCATTCAAACAGCAGAACGGATGACCTATACGGCAGTTAATGAGATTCTTGCAGGAAAAGAAGAAACTCGAACCCGCTACGCAAAATTAACAACAATGTTTGAAACAATGGCAGAATTGCATCAGATTTTAGAGACAATGCGGACCAATCGCGGAGCTGTCTCATTTGAAGATCGTGAAGCAAAAGTTTTGGTTGATGAGAAAGGGCATCCTTTAGATATCCTTCTTCGTGAACGAGGTATTGGAGAGCGGATGATTGAATCCTTTATGCTGGCAGCCAACGAAACAGTGGCGCAACATTTTTCCAAACAAAAATTTCCCTTTATTTATCGTATTCACGAGGAACCAAAAGAAGACAAATTGCGTCGCTTTTTCGATTTTGCCGCTGCAGTCGGTTTAGTCGTCAAACAGTCCAAAGGGTCAATCACACCTAAGGATCTGCAAAAGGTAGTGGAAGATGTTGCAGATAAGCCGGAATCACCGGTGATCAATACCATGCTATTGCGGAGCATGCAACAAGCCAAATACTCCGAAGAAAATTACGGGCACTACGGATTGGCGGCGGAATATTATACGCATTTTACTTCCCCAATTCGCCGATACCCAGATTTGATTGTTCATCGCTTGATTCGTTCCTATACAGAGGATTCCTCAGAAGAAAATCAGCAACAATGGGCAGAAAAATTGCCGGATATTGCTGTGCATAGTTCTCAAATGGAACGTCGGGCAGTTGAGGCGGAACGTGAAGTTGACAGTATGAAAAAAGCCGAATTCATGGCGGATCATATTGATGAAGAGTACGATGGAATCATTAGTTCCGTCGTGAAATTTGGTATTTTTATCGAGCTGCCAAATACTATTGAGGGTATGATTCATATCAATGCACTGAAGCAGGATTACTTCCACTTTATTGAAAATCATTTGGCCTTGGTAGGAGAACGAACGGGTTTGACCTTTAAAATTGGGCAAAAAGTACGAGTCAAAGTCGTGAAAGCTGATCCGGAAACACGGGAAATCGATTTTGAGTTGTTGTCCGCTGAAGAAGTCGAACCAATTCAGCAAGCCCGTAAAAAACCAAAACGGCGTAAAGTAGGCAGTGATGAGAAAAAAGAACGCTCTTATAATAAGAACCGTGGCGGCGCAAAAGGAAGTATCAAAGGAAAGAAAAAGAAGAAGCCATTTTATAAAGGCATCAAGAAAAAAGGTAAATAACTGGAGGTAGACCTATGCCAAAAGGTGAAGGAAAATTGATTGCGCAAAATAAAAAAGCACGCCATGACTATACTATCGTTGATACGATGGAAGCCGGAATCGTTTTGCAGGGAACAGAAATCAAATCGATTCGTAATAGCCGAATCAATTTAAAAGACGGTTTCGTTCGGATTCGTAATGGAGAAGCTTTTTTATCAAATGTGCATATCAGCCCTTATGAACAGGGGAATATTTTTAATCATGATCCACTCCGCACACGGAAATTATTGCTTCACAAAAAGCAGATTGCCCGGCTAGTGGGAGAAACACAAAGCAACGGTATGACGATCGTTCCCTTGAAGGTGTATATCAAAGACGGGTATGCCAAAGTTTTGATCGGGTTAGCAAAAGGGAAGAAACAATATGACAAGCGGGAAACGCTGAAACGAAAAGATCAAGAAAGACAGATCAAACGTGCCCTCAAAAATTTCTCATAGAATTCTTATAATGTTTTTTTCAAATCTGATGGTTATTGCTTTCTAAAGTTGATGATTTTTGATAGCATTTACTCAGAAGATACTTGTATATCAACTTCCAATTTCAGGAAAGAGGATACATTATCTTTTCTTATTATACCTATTTGAAAATGCTATTATTCAAATGAGCAAATTTGTCTAATTTTTGCTGAAAATGTTTTGAAATTTTTCAGTGGTGGTGGTATGATACCGATTGGTTATCAACCTACTGGCATTACAGCAATTATTAACCAGAAGTCTCTGGAACTTGTGGGAAAAGAGGTGAGAAATATTGGAAGACAAATCACTAATGTTTCATATTGGTCCAATTTGGTTTGACGGTACGGTGACCTTGATGGTAGCAATCACGTGTATTATCGTATTCGTCTTAGTTTTTGCCTGTACGAGAAATCTACAGCTCAAACCAAAAGGCAAACAGAATTTTATTGAATGGGTGATCGACTTTGTCCGCGGGATTCTTTCTGATAACTTACCCGGAAATGAAGTCAACAACTTTCACTTGCTTTCATTGACTATGTTCCTGTTTGTTTTTGTTGCCAATGAAATTGGACTTGTGACAAAAATCGTGACTCGTGATGAGATCACTTTTTGGAAAAGCCCAACTGCTGATCCATTTGTAACACTTACTCTTGCATTGATAATGATCTCTTTAACGCATTACTTTGGGGTAAAGAAATTTGGATTAAAAGGGTATATTACGAATTCTTATTTTAAGCCGGTCAGTTTTTTACTGCCTATCAAAATTATCGAAGAATTCACAAACGTAATCACATTAGGATTGCGTCTCTATGGTAATATTTTTGCGGGTGAGGTTTTATTAGGCCTGATCGCAAGTATGATGAACCAAGTCGGATGGATTTCTTTACCTTTCGTTATCCCTCTTGAAATGATTTGGATCGGTTTCTCATTATTTATTGGTGCCATTCAGGCATACGTGTTCGTCACTTTATCTATGGTATTTATGAGCCATAAGATTGAGGCAGAAGAATAAACTAGGACTTACAATTAGGAGGAAAAAAATTATGAATTTTATCGCAGCAAGTATCGCAATCGTCGGAGCAGCAATCGGGGCAGGTTATGGTAACGGAAAAGTTATTTCTAAAACGATTGAATCTATGGCACGCCAACCAGAAATGGCAACACAATTACGTTCAACTATGTTTATCGGTGTAGCGCTAGTCGAAGCTGTTCCTATTCTAGGTGTGGTTGTTGCTTTACTTCTAGTCTTCCGTTAATTAAGAAGAGAGGCAGAACTGTTTGATATCCGTGTTCTGCTTTTTTGCATGATTCTTGAGACAGACAATTTTGAAGAAAAACAATTTTCACTGAAAGTATGAACAGGATGTCAGTCCCCCTTTTTCCATGATGTTTAATGGAATGAGATAGGGCGTCTGGAATGTGGAAGGGATTTTGAAAAAATTTCCTACCTGAATATGAACAAGGATGTCAGTTCCACTTTTTTTTAAGAAGTCTAGTGGAATGATATACGGCGTGAAAATGGAAAGAAATTTGAAAAAATTTCCTACCTGAATATGAACAAGGAGATACGCTTATGCTAAATCAGCTGGTACTTGCGGAAGTCCAAAATACAATGCTTGGTAATATAATCACTGTAAGTGGAGCTTTCGTTATTTTACTCGCGCTGTTGAAACACTTCGCTTGGAGTGCAATAGCCGATTTAATGAAAAAAAGAGAAGATAAGATCGCCAATGATTTAGATTCAGCAGAAGAATCGCGGATTAATGCTGCTAAACTTGAAGAGAAGCGTCAGACACAATTGATGAGTTCTCGTTCAGAAGCCGCTGAAATCATCAAAAACGCGAAAGATAGTGGAGAATTGAGCCGTCAAAATATTTTAAATGAAACCAAAGACGAAGTGATCCGCCTAAAAGAAAAGGCAAAATCCGATATCTCTTTGGAAAAAGAAACAGCTTTAAATGCGGTGAAAGACGACGTTACGACGCTTTCTTTGCAAATAGCTGAAAAAATATTAAACAAAGAGCTTTCTCCTGAAATGCATGAATCTTTAATCAATCAATACATTGAAAGTCTAGGATCATCTAATGAAACTAGATAAATTCACAGTTGGTAAACGTTATGGCAGAGCGCTGTTTGAACTGGCGGTCGAAGAACAGCAGTCAGAAACTGTTTATCAAGAACTTGTATCGTTACGCAATGTTTTTCAAGAAATTCCGGATCTGGGTAATATTCTGAGTGATGTCCGTTTGGATTTAACTAGTAAACGTACGATCATGGAGCAAATCCTTCAAGAATACAATGGGATCGTTAAGAATTTTCTCGAAGTCGTTTACCGCTACAATCGCATGGATGATCTTATCTTGATTATCGATGAATATGAGCGTCGGTATAACGAAGCAAAAAATGTGATCTCAGGAACCATCACGACTGCCGTAAAATTAACTGAGAAGCAAAAAGCGCAAGTAGCGGTGAAAATCGCTCAGCGTCTTGGTTATGAAAAAGCGGAGTTGACGGAGCGTGTTGATCCAGAAATAATCGGCGGTGTGATCGTTGAGGCAAACCATCAAGTCATTGATGGCAGCATCAGAAACCGTTTGGAAGGTTTGCGCACCCAATTACGCAAACAATAGATATGTAAAGAGGTGAATCGAATGGCCATCAAAGCTGAAGAAATCAGTGCCTTGATCAAAGAACAAATCAAAAATTTTCAAAGCGAATTAACAGTTGAAGAAATCGGTACCGTGACCTATGTCGGAGACGGTATTGCTCGGGCTCACGGTCTTGAAAATGCCATGAGTGGAGAACTGCTTGAATTCTCAAACGGTTCTTACGGTATGGCACAAAACTTAGAAACAAACGATGTCGGGATCATTATCCTTGGAGATTTTGAAACCATTCGTGAAGGTGATAAAGTAAAACGAACTGGAAAAATCATGGAAGTTCCTGTTGGGGAAGCGATGATTGGACGAGTCGTTAATCCATTAGGACAACCTATTGATGGATTAGGAGCAATCAATACGGACAAATCACGTCCAGTGGAAGCTTCAGCACCAGGCGTTATGCAACGGAAATCCGTTTCTGAACCAATGCAAACTGGGCTGAAAGCCATTGATGCCCTTGTACCAATCGGTCGTGGACAACGGGAGTTAGTCATCGGTGACCGGAAAACCGGGAAAACGTCGATTGCTGTAGATACAATCATCAACCAAAAAGGTCAAAATATGATTTGTATTTATGTTGCAATCGGTCAAAAGGATTCAACGGTTCGGGCACAAGTCGAAACATTGCGCAAATTTGGTGCAATGGATTATACGATCGTGGTCGCTGCCGGGGCATCTCAACCAGCACCGTTACTTTATATCGCTCCATATGCAGGTACTGCAATGGGTGAAGAATTTATGTATAACGGCAAGCATGTCTTAATTGTCTTTGATGACTTGTCAAAACAAGCGGTCGCTTATCGTGAACTTTCGTTGCTGTTACGTCGGCCACCAGGTCGTGAAGCATATCCAGGGGATGTTTTCTATCTGCATTCTCGTCTATTGGAGCGTGCTGCAAAATTGAGTGATGAATTAGGCGGTGGTTCAATGACTGCCTTGCCATTTGTTGAAACACAAGCAGGAGACATTTCTGCCTATATTCCAACCAACGTAATTTCTATTACAGATGGACAAATTTTCTTAGAAAGTGATTTGTTCTATTCAGGTGTTCGACCTGCCGTAGATGCTGGATTGTCCGTTTCACGTGTAGGGGGCTCCGCGCAAATCAAAGCAATGAAAAAAGTTGCCGGTACATTGCGTTTGGACTTAGCCAGCTATCGTGAACTAGAAGCCTTCACACAGTTTGGTTCTGATTTGGATGCTGCAACGCAAGCCAAATTAAATCGTGGACGTCGAACAGTAGAAATTTTAAAACAAAAATTGCATGCACCACTTGCTGTTGAAAAACAAGTCATCATTTTGTATGCACTGACACATGGATTTATTGACAGTATTCCAGTGGGAAGTATTTTGGATTTTGAAGAATCACTTTTTGAATATTTAGATGCCAACCATCCAAATATTTTCGAAACGATTCGTGAAACCAAAGATTTACCAGCAGAAGAAACCATCGATGCAGCCATCAAAGAAGCAAAAGAAATCTTTATGGCATCAAATGCGAATACCTCTTCTGCACAGGAAAAAATGTCAACAATCGAACATTCGTAAAGAGGTGAATAAACATGGGTGCTTCTCTAAATGAAATCAAGCAACGCATTGCTTCTACTAAGAAGACCAGTCAAATCACCAACGCCATGCAAATGGTCTCTGCTGCAAAATTGACGAAATCAGAAGCTCACTCGAAGCAATTTCAGGTGTATGCTTCAAAAGTCCGGGAAGTCGTAACCCATTTAACTGCCAGTCAAATCACTGACATCAATAAGGAAACGAATAAAGAAGGTCTTGATTTCAACAGCATGCTGATCAGTCGTCCGGTTCAAAAGACTGGTTATATCGTGATTACATCCGATGGAGGATTAGTAGGCGGTTATAACAGCTCGATCTTGAAACAAATGATGACGATGCTGGCAGATGACCATAAATCTCCAGATGAGTATGTCATGATCGCAATTGGCGGAACAGGTGCAGATTTTTTCAAAACGCGAGGCGTCAATCTTGCTTATGAATTGCGGAATCTTTCGGATCAGCCTAGCTTTGAAGAAGTACGTAAAATCGTGACAATGGCAACAACAATGTATCAAAATGAAGTTTTTGATGAATTGTATGTTTGTTACAATCACCACATCAACTCATTGACCAGTCAGTTTCGGGTAGAAAAAATGCTGCCCATCACTGATTTAGATCCAGAAGAAGCACAAACCTATGAGCAAGAATATATGTTTGAACCTTCGAAAGAGGACATCTTAGACCAATTACTTCCACAATATGCGGAAAGTTTGATCTATGGGGCGATCGTTGATGCAAAAACTGCAGAACATGCTGCTGGAATGACCGCAATGAAAACAGCAACAGATAATGCAAAAAATATTATTGATGATTTGACGATTTCTTATAATCGCGCACGTCAAGGGGCAATTACCCAAGAAATTACCGAAATTGTCGGCGGTGCCTCCGCACTAGAATAATTTCGAGAATGAATGGAGGAAAACAAATGAGTTCAGGCAAGATTGTTCAAGTAATCGGTCCCGTTGTTGACGTGGAATTCTCGTTAGATCAATCCTTACCAGATATTAACAACGCATTAGTTGTTTACAAGAATGACGAACAAAAAACAAAAGTCGTTTTAGAAGCTGCCTTGGAACTTGGCGATGGTGTCATCCGAACTATCGCTATGGAATCGACAGACGGCTTGCAACGGGGAACGGAAGTCATCGACACAGGTAGTTCGATTTCTGTACCAGTTGGGAAAGAGACTCTAGGTCGTGTATTCAATGTTTTAGGAAATACGATCGATTTGGAAGAACCATTTCCTGAAGATGCAAAACGCAGCGGAATCCACAAAAAAGCGCCAGATTTTGACGAATTGAGCACAAGTACCGAAATTTTAGAAACAGGAATCAAGGTCATTGATTTACTTGCTCCTTATCTAAAAGGTGGGAAAGTTGGTTTGTTCGGTGGTGCTGGTGTTGGTAAAACCGTTTTGATCCAAGAATTAATCCACAATATCGCGCAAGAACATGGTGGTATCTCCGTGTTTACCGGTGTTGGGGAACGAACTCGTGAAGGAAATGACCTTTACTTTGAAATGAAAGAATCCGGCGTTATCGAAAAAACCGCCATGGTGTTCGGACAAATGAATGAGCCACCTGGTGCCCGGATGCGGGTTGCGTTGACCGGCTTGACGATTGCGGAATATTTCCGTGATGTAGAAGGCCAAGATGTGCTGCTCTTTATTGATAATATTTTCCGTTTTACTCAAGCTGGTTCAGAAGTTTCTGCATTGCTAGGTCGGATGCCATCTGCCGTTGGGTATCAACCAACGCTGGCAACTGAAATGGGGCAACTGCAAGAACGGATTACTTCAACGAAAAAAGGTTCCATTACATCCATTCAAGCAATTTATGTTCCTGCCGATGACTATACGGACCCTGCACCGGCAACGGCTTTTGCCCATTTGGATGCAACAACCAACTTGGAACGTAAATTAACTGAAATCGGGATTTATCCTGCGGTTGATCCATTGGCATCTTCTTCAGGTGCTTTGGCTCCGGAAATTGTTGGAGAATTGCATTATCAAGTAGCGACAGAAGTACAGCACGTACTGCAACGCTATCGTGAATTACAAGACATCATCGCTATTTTAGGGATGGACGAATTATCCGATGAAGAAAAAACATTGGTTGCTCGTGCGCGGAGAATTCAATTCTTCCTTTCACAAAACTTCCATGTGGCTGAAGAATTTACCGGATTACCGGGCTCTTATGTTCCGGTTGCCGATACAATCAAAGGATTTAAAGCTATTTTAGACGGTAAATATGATGATCTTCCAGAAGAAGCCTTCCGAAATGTAGGACGAATCGAAGAAGCGGCTGAAAAAGCTAAGAAATTAGGTTACTAGAAAGGGGTGCCCCATGGATAACTATTTGACAGTTAATGTGGTAACTCCGGCTGGACTCGTTTATGATCACCATGCAAAAATCGTTGTGGCGAATACCTCTAACGGTGAGATTGGGATCATGGCAAAACACGCACCAATCATCGTGCCTTTGAAAATCGATGAAGTTCGTGTCAAGCGAACAGATTCTGATACGCACGTAGACTGGATTGCAGTGAATGGCGGCATTATGGAAGTTCGAGACAATATCGTTTCCATTATTGCTGATAGTGCCGAACGAGAACGGGACATTGATGTACCTCGTGCTGAACGAGCAAAACAACGTGCAGAAAAACTGATTGAAGAAGCCAAGCAAGTTGAAGATGTCGACCAATTACGACGGGCGACAGTCGCATTGCACCGCGCAATCAATCGGATCAATGTTTCAAAACACGGCTGATTTCTAAAAAAGCCTACTCACTAAGGGATTTCCTTTCGTGAGTAGGCTTTTTGCGATTTTAATCGACTAATTTTTGGTAAAGAGGGTACAACTCTGTTAAATAGGTTGCAATTTTCTGTTCGACGTTTTTGATTTCACCAGCGGGAAGTTGCACACCTAGTTGGAAAGTGGATGCTTCCAATCCTTGGGTAAATTTTTGTTGCCGCTGTGTCAAAGCAAGGTAATCGGCTAAGGGAAGATGATCGTTTAATTCAGACTCTTCATTGGACCAAATAAAATAAGTTGTTTCATCAATCGTTTTACTCCAATCAGTTAATTCTTCTAAAAGCTGATTGTAGCGTTTTTTTGAGAGTTGCTTTTCATCACTCTTATAATGCTGATACATTAAATAGATTTGCAGGTTCTTTTTATTCAAAAGAACAGCAAGACAAGGGGCTTGTTTGAGTCGATCGGCGCCACGTAATGCACACCAGAAATGATTCCGCAAATTCCAACCATTCGTCCAACTTTCGATTTTTGGTTTTCCCAATTCGACAGTCAGTAATTCCTTACTGGCCAAATTGACCTCCTTCCATTTATCCCAGACCGTTTTATACTCATTTTTCAGCTGTTCAATCTCAGCTTCTGTATAGGTAAGTTTCAATTGTTTGAAAGCAAAAGTTTCACGATCAAATAACTGAAAATCTTGATTTGTCAATTCCATAAACTCAGTTCCTTTCACTTTAGGTGCCTTTTTATTATAACAATTTTTACTCTAGGAGGGAAAAGATTATAAAAAAATGATAGATTCCAATAATTAGAAAGCTTTTTTTTTGAATAAAACGCGGAATCTCGGGTTTTTCTTCAAAAAAGACTTTTAAAAAACCGTTTAAAGACTGAAAAAGTGAAAAGTATTTTTTTTAATTCGTATTTTATGTTATTATTTATCTATCGTAAATTTTTTGAAAAAGGAGACAGAAAATGCAAGTTTATGGAATCGATGCAATCGTTCGAATCGTTAGTCATCTCGCATTTATTTATCTCGCTTTTTGGTCTTTACGTTCATTGCGGATCGAGACATTTTTTAAACCGCTGTATACCACACAAATTCGGATGGTCCTTGTGTTTATCGCTATTGCACTTGGGTATGGCGCAAGTTCCTTTTTTTTGGAGCTGATGGCGTTAGTCAGAAATCTCTTTTTGATGATTCAGTAATCGATTAAAAAGGGTCCTTTTCGTTGGTAATTGTGGTATAATAAAAAAGATTTTGAGTGAAATAATTCGCTCAGAGCATATTCTGGAGGGAATTTTAATGGAAGAAATTATTGTTCAAGGCGGGAATCAACTACGAGGAACAGTAAAAATCGAAGGTGCGAAAAATGCCGTTTTGCCGATTTTGGCTGCAACGTTGCTGGCTGAAGAAGGCGTTACAACTTTAGATAATGTCCCTATTTTATCCGATGTTTTAACGATGAATGAAGTTATTCATCACCTAAATGCGGATGTTTTTTTTGATGAAGAAAAAAATCGAGTGACTGTTGATGCTTCACGGTCATTAAGTGTAGAAGCTCCTTATGAACTGGTTAGTCAAATGCGGGCCTCTATCGTAGTTATGGGGCCATTGTTGGCTCGTAATGGTCATGCGAAGGTTGCAATGCCAGGAGGATGTGCCATTGGTAAACGTCCGATTGACTTGCATTTAAAAGGATTCCAGGCGTTGGGTGCAAAGATTATCCAAAAAGATGGTTATATCGAAGCAATTGCCGATGAATTAGTTGGAAATATGATTTATTTGGATTTTCCAAGTGTTGGTGCAACGCAAAATATTATGATGGCAGCTGTCAAAGCAAAAGGAACGACAGTCATTGAAAACGTGGCTCGCGAACCAGAAATCGTTGACTTGGCTAATATCTTAAATAAAATGGGTGCACGAGTATATGGTGCAGGGACAGAAAAAATGCGAATCGAAGGTGTCGATCATCTTCATTCAGTAACCCACTCTATCGTTCAAGATCGAATTGAAGCAGGAACCTTCATGGTTGCAGCGGCGATGACGGAAGGAAATATCTTGATTCAAGATGGTATCTCTGAACACAACCGTCCATTGATTTCGAAATTATCTGAAATGGGTGCGCAAATCATTGAGGAAGAAGAAGGTTTGCGGGTAATCGGTCCGAAGCATATCAAACCTACTGATGTGAAGACGATGCCGCATCCAGGTTTTCCAACAGACATGCAGGCACAAATGACTGCAATCCAAATGTTGGCTGAAGGAACGAGCATCGTGACAGAAACAGTCTTCGAAAATCGTTTCCAACATCTGGAAGAAATGCGTAGAATGAATGCCCATGTGAAAATCGATGGAAATATTGCAGTAATCGAAGGCGGACATGCGTTGCAAGGCGCATTGGTGTATGCAACAGATTTACGCGCAGCAGCAGCGTTGATTTTATTAGGGCTACGTTCAACAGGAATAACTCGAGTTCGTAATTTGAAATACCTTGATCGTGGTTACTACAAATTCCATGAAAAATTAGAAAAATTAGGTGCGAATGTGGAACGGGTCGCTGTGGAAGGAACATCTGCCAAAGCTCCAGTTACAAACGCATAAGGGAAGTGCATGAATGAGGACGAATCGGTATGTCTTAACAACGTTGATCAAGATATTTCTTGTCATTTTGCTGGCATTTATTCTTTTTATTGTCGGTACGATGATTGGCTATGGCGTCATCGGTGATGGAATGCCCCTGAAGGTCTTCAATCCGCAATTATGGACGCACATTCTTGACTTTATGAAATAATTTTATCCTTTGAAAGGGCTAGACAGTTTTACTGTCTGGCTCTTTTTGTGAAGAAATCGTTTTATTCTTCTGACTTATTTGTAAAAAATATGTAATATTGGCGTTTTTAAAGGGATTTTTTAGAAAATGAAGGTCAATATTGGTCTAAATTTTCCTTTTTTGAATTGTTTCGTCGTTGAATAATAATCTTCTTTATTTTTAATTTTTTTTGTTTTTTTCCTGTTATAATGCTTTTTGTTTATGGTACGATTCTCATTTTCATGAAAGAGCACTGAGAATATTTCTTTTATGACATTTTAGAAAAGGGTTTCATCATTTGTGTTAATGAGCCTTAATATCCTCGTAACCTACGACTGTTTCTTCCATGCTAAGATACATCTCGTACGAAATTAGGAGGAAAATATTAACTATGAAGACACGTTTAATTCCTGTTATGATGACTGCAGCCGTATTAGCAATCGGAAATATTTTACCGGTATACGCTGCTGAAACCCAAGATGAAAAAACAACCATTGATACAGAGATTGTATCAAATGATTCTGCAAAAGAATTATCCAGCTCTTTACTGGCGTTGACTGCAAATGGCGAAGCCGTGGCTGCAGTGAAAGCTGATATTGCAGCAAAAGAAAAAGCCGCAGCTGAAAAAGCGGCAAAAGAAAAAGCTGCAAAGGAAAAGGCAGCGAAAGAAAAAGCCGCAGCCGAAAAAGCTGCGAAGGAAAAAGCAGAACAGGCCGCAAAAGAACAGGCCGCGGAAGAAGCAAAGGCTGCCGAGGAAGCAGCGGCAGAAGAAAGCCAACCAAGTGGTCAAACAATGGTTATGGAATCAACTGCGTACAGTTCTGACCCGGCGGATGCTTTAGGCGGAGGAACCGTAACAGCAACGGGACAAAATCTACTAGAAAATCCAATGGCGGTTGCAGTAGATCCCAGCGTAATTCCTTTAGGGACTCGTCTTTATGTGGAAGGCTATGGGGAAGCTTATGCGGTAGATACTGGTTCAGCGATTCAAGGAAATATTATTGATGTCCACTTTCCAACAGCCGCAGAGTGTAACTCCTGGGGTCGTCGCCAAGTGACAGTAACCATTTTGAGCTAACAATCAAAAGGATGAAAGTCTCAGTTAAAAGCTGAGGCTTTTTTTGTTTAGAATTTCAGAAGGAACGTGTTTAGGACTTGTTTCTCTTTAGAAAACAAGGTATAGTTTTTTTGAAAGAAGGGAAGAAATGACAGGCTTTTTGATTTTATTGGTACGAGGCTATCAGCGCTTTATTTCGCCACTGTTTCCTCCTAGATGCCGTTACTATCCCACCTGTTCCGGTTATACACTTCAGGCGCTCAGGGTTCATGGTGGGCTAAAGGGCAGTTTGATGGGGATAGCACGAATCCTTCGTTGCCATCCATTTGTCAAAGGCGGAATCGATTATGTACCCACAAAATTTACACTAAAGCGTAATACCAGTGATAAAATTCAACCGGTTTATACTTATAAAAGAAAGAAATGATTTAAAGGGAGAAAAAATGATTCGAAGATTGAAGGATTCTGAGGAACTTCCTTGGGCGTTGCTGCTGGAGGCCGATCCTGATCGGGGAATGGTCGAAGGCTATCTTTCTGACAGCCAGATCTTGGTTTATGCAGAAACGAAGATTATTGGGATCATTGTTTTTCAAGAAAGGTCGGAATGGGAGATTTTAAATCTGTCAGTAGCTTCAGACCACGAGGGAAAAGGGATCGGTGGCAAATTGTTGGAGGCAAGCTTTCAACAGATGCGCAAGCAAGCACCATTAAAAGAGGTTCTTATCAAAACAGGTGACTTGTCGTCACCAGCACTGCATCTTTATAGGAAGAAAAAGTTTCAGCAAAAAGCAATTATTCAAGATTATTTTGTCACTCATTATTCTGAACCAATTTACGAAAATGGGGAACGATTGCGAAATCAAGTGATTTTATCACGGAAACTTTGAAATTTTTTTGACAATCAAGCGTAACCGCTTACTAAAAAAGAGAGGGTTTTTTTATTATGGGAATTTTGGTATTTGATTTTGGAGGATCAGCAGTAAAATATGGTTATTGGACTGGGGAGAAATTGAGTCGTGTCGACCAATTTCCAACTCCTGCCACATGGGATGAAATGAAAGAAAAATTAAAGGAAGTGCAGGAACAAGCCACGGAAAAAATTACAGGTGTCGGTATCTCTGCACCAGGTGTGGTGAACGTTGATTTGCAACGAATTGATGGCATCAGTGCGATTCCTTATATTCATGGGTTCAATATTTTTGATGAGTTGGCTGGTTTGTTCCGTTTACCAGTGACGATTGAAAATGATGCCAACTGTGCCGGAATGGCGGAATTTTATAACGGAGCGGGCAAAGATTATCAAAATGTCGCCTTTGTCGTAATTGGAACTGGAGTAGGGGGTGCTTTGTTTACTAAAGGACAAATTACTAAAGGTGCCCATTTATATGGTGGAGAATTTGGGCTGATGTATCTTGATAACGGCAAAACTTTTTCAAAATTAGGAACTGCAGTTCAAATGGCTTGGCGCTATTGTGATCGCATGGGACTTGAACGAACAGCTAAGAGTGGTAAGGATGTTTTTGATTTAGCTGAGCAGGGAGATCTGGTTGCTCAAGAAGAGGTCAATCGATTTTATGATTATTTGACTCAGGGCTTGTTCAGTATCCAGTTTGCTTTTGATCCGGAAGTAATTATTTTAGGCGGAGGTGTCAGCGCCAAGGAAGGCCTCGTAGATGAAATCAATCAACGGATGTTAAAAAAATTAGAGGAACAGGGCTTGAAAGATTTTGTACCGGAAATTCTTCTTTGCGAATACCGCAATGATGCCAATCTTGTAGGAGCGGCGGCCAACTTCTATGCCCGTCAACAAGGAGAAGCGTAACAAAGGAACAGTTGTTTCAGAGAAATCTGCGACAACTGTTTTTTGTTTGTATAAATGTGCTGTTGATGATAATATCATTAGTGTAACCTAATCTTTTGTGCTATTCAGAAAAAAATAAATATTCTGAAAATTCATTGACTTTTCCGAAAATTTTCAGTATATTGGTTAACATATTCAAGGGAGAAATGGGAGGTTGATTTTTATGAAAAAGAAATTGGTATTTTTGGCGGCGGCTTTTTTATTAAGTGCTTGTAGCGCTGCACCAAAAGCAGATAATAGCGCTGGCGGATCAGGCGGCGGAAACAAACAAGAAGGTGACACGATTAAAATCGGCGTGAACTTGGAATTGTCAGGTTCGGTTGCTGCGTATGGCAGTGCTGAAAAACAAGGAATCGATCTTGCCGTTGAGACCATCAATGCGGATGGCGGGGTATTAGGAAAGAAATTAGAAATTGTTGAAAAAGACAACAAATCAGATAATAACGAAGCTGGAACCGTTGCGGCAAATCTTACAACGAATAGTAAAGTTGTCGCAATGATTGGACCTGCGACTTCCGGTGCCACAAAATCGGCGCTGCCAAGTGCTACAGATGCACAGGTGCCGTTAATTACACCATCTGGAACGGATGATTCCATCACACTTTCTGGTGATGAGGTACAAAAATATGGCTTCCGTTCTTGTTTCCAAGATAGCTTCCAAGGAAAAATCTTGGCAAAATATGCTAACGATACTATGAAAGCTGATAAAGCAGTTATTTTAGGAGATAATTCCAGCGATTATGCAACTGGGTTGTCAAAAGCATTTAAAGAAGAATATACCGGCGATATTGTAATGGAAGAAAACTTTACCGCTGGCGACAAAGATTTCCAAGCAGTTCTGACAAAAATTAAAAAAGAAGACTTTAATGTTTTGTTTGTTCCAGGTTATTATGCAGAAGATGGTCTGATCATCAAACAAGCTCGGGAAATGGGTATCACCCAACCAATCATCGGAGCCGATGGTTTTGGGGATGCGAAACTTGTTGAAATTGCCGGTGCTGAAAATGTGACGGATGTTTATTATACCGCCCACTTCTCAACCAAAGCCCCAGCAACAGACAAAGTGGAACCTTTTATCAAAGCCTTCAAAGAAAAATACAATGAAGAACCTTCGCAATTTTCTGCCTTGGCCTATGACGCGGTTTATATGCTGAAACAAGCAATGGAAGATCAAGATTCTGCTGATTCAGACAAAATTACGACTGGACTTGCTGAATTGAAAGACTTCGTTGGTGTTACCGGGAATATCTCAATGGACGAAAACCACAATCCAGAAAAAGCAGCGGTCGTTTTGGGTATGACGGAAGGAAAAGAAACTTCTGCTGAAGCAGTAACGTTGGATTAGTAATGAACAAAACAAATGAACTGAGAAAAGGTGGAGGCAGCTCCACCTTTTTTACAAAACAGATAGGGTGGATGTGATGAAATGGAAACAATGATCCAACAATTAATCAATGGATTGTTTTTGGGAAGTATTTATGCTTTGTTGGCACTAGGCTATACAATGGTTTACGGGATTATCAAATTAATCAACTTTGCGCATGGCGAAGTGTATATGATTGGGAGTTTTATTGGCTACTTTTTGATCAATCAATTAAAGTTGGGCTTTTTTCCAGCCTTGATTCTTTCTATGATTGTCTGCGGAATTTTAGGTGTGACCATTGAATTTTTGGCCTATCGTCCCTTGCGAAAATCGACGCGGATCTCGGCATTGATCACAGCAATCGGTGTTTCTTTTTTGTTGCAAAATGTCATGACGTACTTTTTTTCCGCTAACACACGCTCTTTTCCGCAAGTGATTGAACGAAAGACCTATCAATTAGGCTTTATCGAAGTGAGCAATATTCAATTATTGATTTTATTTATCTCGTTGTTTTTAATGATTTTACTACAAGTCATCGTCAAAAAAACTCGGATGGGAAAAGCGATGCGGGCAGTGAGTGTTGATCCGGATGCAGCGCAATTGATGGGCATCAATGTGAATCGAACAATTTCCTTTACCTTTGCACTAGGTTCAGCGCTGGCGGCAGCTGGCGGTATGCTGATTGGACTTTACTACAATTCAATTGATCCATTGATGGGAGTTGTTCCCGGGCTGAAATCCTTCGTAGCGGCGGTTCTGGGAGGAATTGGAATTATTCCTGGTGCTGCGCTTGGGGGCTTTGTCATTGGACTGATTGAAACGATTGCGACAGCTCTTGGCTTTTCCGACTTTAAAGATGCTATTGTTTATATCGTTTTGATTTTGATTCTGCTGATTCGTCCGGCCGGTATTTTAGGGAAAAATATCAAAGAGAAAGTGTAGGTGTCAACCATGAAAAAAAATCTGAAATATAATTTAGGTTGGTTGGCGGTTGCGCTGCTGATCTATGGCGTTTTATTGGCTCTTTATAATGGTGGAATTATCACGCTGTTTACGAATCGAATCATCGTGAATATCGGAATTAATATCATTTTAGCTGTTGGATTGAACTTGATTATCGGATTTTCTGGGCAGTTTTCTTTAGGTCATGCGGGATTTATGGCGATCGGTGCCTATTCCGGGGCGATTATGGCAATCAATAATCCAACCTATCTTGGCTTTTTCTCAGGAATGCTGGTGGGGACGGTGATTTCTGGTATCGTTGCGGTAGTGGTCGGGATTCCCACCCTGCGCTTAAAAGGCGATTATCTTGCGATAGCGACATTGGGAATTGCGGAAATTATCCGAATCTTGATTGTCAACATGTCGGATCTCACAAAAGGTGCCGCTGGAATTTTTGGGATTTTGCCTTTTACAAGTTGGGAAATGGTGTATCTCTTTACCGTCCTAACGATTATCGTGGTAGCTAACTTTGTTCATAGTGGGCCGGGTCGGGCGACATTAGCGGTTCGTGAAGATGAAATTGCTGCGGAATCAATGGGTGTCAACACGACGAAATACAAAGTAGTAGCGTTTGTCGTCGGCGCTGTCACCGCTAGTATTGCCGGTACCTTGTTTGCCGGATTTCAACAATCAGTTTTTCCAAAAGATTATGGTTTTATGAAATCAATCGATATTTTGATTATCGTCGTCTTCGGCGGAATGGGCAGTACTACGGGAGCTGTTGTTTCGGCTGTCGTGTTGGGAATTTTGAATATGTTCCTGCAAGACTTCGGTGTTTTACGAATGATTATTTATGCCTTAGCGTTAGTCATCATTATGATTTTTAAACCAGGTGGGCTATTAGGCACTTGGGAATTCTCTGTGAAACGGATAATGAATAAATTTAAGAGAGGAGATGATTCAGATGCCTCTGTTGGACGTTAAAAATTTGACAAAAAACTTTGGTGGACTTGCAGCTGTCTCCCATGTCAGCATGTATTTAGAAACCAATGAACTTGTGGGCTTGATCGGTCCAAATGGTGCGGGGAAAACCACTCTTTTCAATCTTTTGACGGGTGTTTATGAACCCAGTGAAGGTGATGTGTTGCTGGATCATCAAGGAACAATGGAACGATTGAATGGGATCAAGCCGTATCGTGTAGCTGAAAAAGGTATGAGCCGTACGTTTCAAAATATTCGTTTGTTCAAAGAATTGACTGTGATGGAAAATGTGTTGATCGCCATGAACGGCAAACATCAGGTCAACTTTTTCACAAGTATTTTTCGTTTGCCAAAATTTTATAAAAATGAAGAAAAATTGCATCAAAAGGCATTGGAGCTGTTGGCAATTTTTGGATTGGAAAAAAAAGCCGATACATTGGCAAAAAATATGCCTTATGGGGAACAGCGTCGCTTAGAAATCGTGCGGGCATTGGCAACGGAACCTAAAGTATTGTTTCTTGACGAACCGGCAGCCGGCATGAATCCACAAGAAACCGCAGAATTAACCGAATTGATCCGTAAGATTCAACAAGATTTTCAATTGACGATTTTATTGATTGAACATGACATGAGTCTGGTTATGGAAGTCTGTGAGCGAATCTATGTACTGGAATATGGACAAGTGATTGCAGAAGGTGATCCAGAGGCCATCAAATCAAATCCGCGAGTAATCGAAGCGTATCTGGGAGGCGAAATGTAATGCTAAAGGTTGAAAATTTATCGGTTCATTATGGGATGATCCAGGCGGTGCATGACGTTTCCTTTGAAGTAAAAAAAGGCGAAATCGTTTCGCTAATCGGTGCAAATGGTGCTGGCAAGACAACGATTTTACGAACGATCTCCGGTTTGATTCGTCCTTCCAATGGAACGATTTTATTTGAAGAAAAAAACATTGTCAAAGAAGCTCCGCAAAAGATTGTTGCGGAAGGCTTATCTCAGGTACCAGAGGGTCGCCACGTATTTTCCGGACTGACCGTTCAAGAAAATTTAGAGATGGGTGCTTTTTTACGGAAAGATAAAGAAGTTAAGCAGGATTATGAACAGGTATTTGAAAAATTTCCCGTCTTGAAGGAAAGAAGAACCCAAGACGCTTCTACTTTATCCGGTGGGGAACAACAAATGTTGGCAATGGGACGGGCATTGATGTCAAAACCCCGACTTCTTTTACTGGATGAACCATCTATGGGGTTGGCACCAATTTTTATCAAAGAAATCTTTTCCATCGTTCAAGAAATTCAACAGCAAGGTACAACGATTTTACTGATTGAACAAAATGCAAAAATGGCACTGTCCATTGCGGATCGCGGCTACGTTTTGGAAACAGGGAAAGTTGTTTTAGAAGGAACGGGGCAAGAACTTTTAGCTAGTGAAGCAGTGAAGAAAGCTTATTTGGGAGGGTAAAAGATGAGTGTAAGTGATTTTATGTCGAAAGACTTGGTTGTTGTTCATCCAGAAACACCGATTTTTGATGCGGTCGATTTAATGAAGCAGCATGATATCCACCGATTACCAGTCTTGAAGGACGAGCGGTTGGTGGGATTAATCACCGAAGGAATTATTTCTGCAGCGATGCCTTCAAAAGCGACGAGCCTAAGTGTGTATGAAGTAAATTACCTGTTAAACAAAACCACCGTCGGCGATGTAATGGAAAAAAATGTTCAGACGATTCCGCCGAATGCGTTACTGGAAGATGCTATTTTTGAGATGCGGGAAAACAACATTGGTGTATTACCGGTAGTTGATGAAGATCGGGTCGTTGGAATGATTACCAACAATGATATTTTTGATGCCTTTTTGAAAATCACCGGTTATAATGACGGAGGAACTCGTGTGACCCTTCAAATCACCGAAGATCACAAAGGTGTGTTGGCGGAGCTGGCAAAAGTTCTAACAGATCATGATTTAAGTATTTTGACGATTGTCGTCAATCGCATGGCGCTATCAACGATCGTGGAAATCCAAGTGGAAAGCCGTGAAGTTGACCGGGTACGAGAAATTTTGACAAACGCCGGTTATCTTGTAGTAGATGCAGTATTGACGAGCGGTCATAAATAAAAAAGACCAGTTGACACTAGAGGCAGTGCTAGTCGTCAACTGGCCTTTTTTGGTTTACTAACGGAAAACCTGTTAATTTCTGTGAAATATGATAAAATAAGCAAGGGTCATCCTGACAGAAAAAAGATGAAGACGAGGTGAGGACATGTCAAAGAAAAACAAAGATATTGAAGTTCGTTTGGAAGAAACAAAAAAAACGATCAAAGGCAAAGAATATGAAGTCACACAATTGATTATTGGTAAAAAAATGATTGGTGAAGTATTGACAGTTAGTGCAAAAGAATTTGAAAGTTTTCTAGGGGAAGAAGACTTAGGTTCCTATAAAAACTTTGATGCAGCAGTCGAAGCAATTATTTTGCAACACAATTTGCACGATTAAAAAAATTGTAAAAAAAATTGAAATTATCACTTGCAAACTCATAGGTTTTTTTGTATCATAACGTAGTCAGGTTTTTTAAGAAACCTTTTTGGAGGAGTAGCGAAGTGGCTAAACGCGACGGACTGTAAATCCGTTCCTTCGGGTTCAGTGGTTCGAATCCACTCTCCTCCACCATTGGGGTATAGCCAAGCGGTAAGGCAAGGGACTTTGACTCCCTCATGCGTTGGTTCGAATCCAGCTACCCCAGTCATTTAGAAACGAAGCTCTTCATGGGTTTCGTTTTTTTTGTTGGGAAAATATTTACTAAATTTTACTATACAATTGACGAGACTTTCCGGTACGTCTATACTAGTAATGAAAAGGCTTTATTTTTTATGAGGAAGGTGTAAAAATGGTACGTGTAAAAAAGCAAACAAATGAAACCTATGGAACCTATTTTTTGATTGAAAATACTCATGGGGTGAAACTAGCGATCAGTCCGCAAGGGGCACGGGCGTTAGAATGGATCGTCCCAGTTGAAGGACAGGAACGAGATTTATTGGTGGGTTTCAAAACCATCGAGGAACATAAAAAGGCTCGCTATTATGCAGCAACTATCGGTCCAGTAGCCGGCAGAATCGCAGGCGCGGCATATACGATTGATGGAAAAACCTATCAGACTCCGGATAACGATGGCGGGAATACGCTTCATGGCGGTTTTGAAGGCTATGATACACAAATGTGGTCTGCAGAACCTTTTGAAGAAGCAGACAATGTGGGGGTGGTTTTTAGCTTGACCTATCCAGATGGAAAAGATGGATTTCCTGGAAATGTTACGTCTAAAATCACGTATCGCTTGGATAATGACAATAACTACCAAATTGAATATGTTGCGACAACGGATAAACCAACAATATATAATCCTACCAATCATGGCTATTACAATTTAACCGGTTCACCTGCCAATTCAATCAATGAGCATACCTTGCAAGTAGGTGCCAAACAGGTTGCTGAAACCAATCCGGATGTGACAACGACAGGGAAAAAAGTTGATGTGGCTGGAACCAAATTTGATTTTGTTGCTGGCCGTAAAATTGGGAACACCTATTTAGATGACCCGTTCCTTTTAGATCATGAAGCTGCTAATGATTTAGTTTTGACGAGTCCCGACGAAAAAGTTCGACTGGAAATTCAAACGACCGCATCGGCAGTGGTCATCTATACGACGGGGTCCTCTGAAGCCGGCACATCGATGAAACATGGGGAAATGGTGGATCATGGAGGAATTGCCATCGAACCGCAAGAAGTTCCTGGTACGGAAAAATACCCGCAATTTGGAAACATCGTGTTGCGCCCTGAGCAACCATTTTATTCAAAAACCACGTATCATGTGGTATTTTAACAAGTAAGAAATTCGGCTCCTGAGAAATCAGGAGTCTTTTTTTGTCTTTTGGGTTGACAGTTTTCGATTACAAGTGTAAACTTCATTTTGTTAGGTCGATTACATTTGTAAACAAAAATGATTTTACCTTTAATAAATTGAAGGGAAAGTTTGTTCCATTCATTGGAAGAAAGGAAGGATTCTATGATCACAAGTAGTGAACCAATCAAAATTAGCGATTCCGAATGGGAGATCATGCGGGTATTGTGGACATTGGGTGCAGCTTCGGCCCAAGAAATCGATCATCTGCTTTCAGCGACGATGGATTGGAAACTGGCGACGGTTAAAACATTGCTGGGACGTCTGGTAAAAAAAGAAGCTGTTTGGACAGAAACGGAAGGGAAAAAATTTATTTATCATCCAACAGTCGGTGAAGCAGAAACCGTGCGGAGTGCCACAGAAACATTATTTTCCCATATCTGTGCAAAACGAGTGGGAGGAACGATCGCTGATTTGATTTCAGAAGCAGCGTTAACGCAAGAAGATATTGACAAAATTCAAGAAGTTCTAGCGAAAAAAGAAGCCGTTCCTGAAATCATCTGTAACTGTATTCCCGGGCAGTGTAACTGCAAAGCCCATCATTAAAAAAAATAATTCAAAGGGAGAGATTTTTTATGAAACAAACATTTGCAATTAAAGGAATGAACTGTGAACATTGTGTCGCAAAGGTAGAAAATGGTATCAAGGAATTACCCGGAATTCAAAAGGTGAAGATACAGCTGAAGAAAAATGCCGGAACTGTGAAATTTGATGAAGCACAAATCTCGGGACAACAAATCGCAGACAAGATCACCGAAGTCGGATACCCAACAGAGGTGCTATAAATGAGTGAAACAAAAGTTCAAAACTTTGTAATCACCGGCATGACCTGTGCTAACTGTTCCGCACGAGTAGAAAAAGAGCTTAACGCACAGCCGGGAGTAAAAGCGGTGACAGTGAATCTTGCCACTGAAAAAGCGACAGTTCAATTTGCGGAGACCACGGCAGAGAATTTAATTGCCAGTGTGGAAAGTATTGGTTATGGGGCGATCTTGGATGATGAAGCTCATCGGCAGCAAGTAGCGGCAGAAAAAGCTAACTATCTTTTTAAAATGAAACGAGATGTAATCGTCAGCCTAATTTTAGTAGCACCTCTAATGGTTTCAATGGTGGCGATGCTGTTGGGTAATCATCAAGAATGGGTGATGTTTTTCCATCAGCCATTGGTCCAACTGGTTTTGGTTACACCTATCCAATTTTTGATTGGGGCTCGTTTTTATAAGGGGGCGTATCACGCAATCAAAACCAATGCCCCGAACATGGATGTATTGGTAGCGATGGGGACAACGGCGGCTTTTGTATTAAGTGTGTATAACGGCTTTTTTGCCGATCGTGTTCATGAACTGTATTTTGAAAGCAGCGGCATGATTATTGCTCTAATTTTATTAGGAAAATATTTAGAAATTCTTGCCAAAACAAGAACCAGCAAAGCAATCCAACAATTGATGAAACTACAGGCAAAAACGGCACGGGTGTTTCAAAATGGAGAAGAAGTAGAATTGCCGGTTGAATTAATTGAAACCGGTATGGAAATTATCGTCCGTCCCGGTGAACAAATTCCCGTCGATGGTAAAGTATTAGAAGGAAGTACTGCAGTAGATGAAAGCATGCTGACAGGAGAAAGTCTGCCAGTGGAAAAAAAGGAAGATTCTACTGTGTTTGGCGGGACTGTCAACACGACAGGAAATTTAAAAATTCGAGCACTAAAAGTCGGCAATGAAACCGTATTGGCACGAATTATTCGCATGGTGGAAGATGCACAAGGATCAAAAGCACCAATTCAACAAATTGCCGATCGTATCTCAGGTATTTTTGTGCCGGTTGTATTGATTGTTGCAGCGATAACATTGCTTTTGACTGGTTTCTTGAGCGGAGATTGGCAAACGGCGGTTATCCATAGTGTTGCTGTATTGGTCATTGCGTGTCCTTGTGCCCTAGGTTTAGCAACTCCCACTGCAATTATGGTAGGAACAGGTTTAGGTGCGAAGAATGGGATTTTGATTAAGGGTGGAGAAGCATTGGAAACCGCCTCGCATATTACTAGCGTCATCTTGGATAAAACTGGTACGATAACAATAGGACAACCAGTGGTAACGGATTTTCTTACAGAAAATGACCAAGCGGCAGCAATTTTTGCTAGTTTAGAAGCCGGATCGGAACATCCTTTAGCAAAAGCGATTCTTGATTACACAGTAGCTATTGACAGGTTGGAAGTAGAACAATTTCAAGCAATTCCCGGTAAAGGAATCCAAGGAATGATTCAAGGAAGAACTTATCAAATCGGTACCCGTCGATTTTTGACACAAAAAATTTCTGATTCTTTACAACAAGCAGCAGAACAATGGACGGCACAAGGAAAGACAATCATGTTTTTAGCGGATGAAAGTGTGATTCTTGCCGCAGTAGCAGTGGCAGATGAGATCAAAGAAACCTCTCAAGCCGCAATCAAGCAATTACATGCAGCTGGTATCAAGGTATACATGCTGACCGGTGACAACCAAAAGGCCGCCCAATACATTGGGCAGCAAGTAGGAATTTCATCGGAAAATATTTTTGCAGAAGTCTTGCCGGAAGAAAAATCGGCGAAAGTTGCATTATTACAAGAAGCTGGAGAAGTCGTCGGCATGGTAGGAGATGGTATCAATGATGCGCCTGCTTTGGCTTTAGCAGATGTGGGGATTGCAATGGGCAGCGGAACGGATATTGCGATGGAAACGGCGGATGTTACATTGATTCACAGTGATTTGACCTACCTTAGCCAAATGATTAAACTGTCAAAAGCAACGATTCGCAAAATCAAGCAAAATCTTTTCTGGGCATTTATTTACAATACGATTGGTATTCCTTTTGCAGCATTGGGTTTTTTGAATCCAATCGTTGCCGGTGGCGCCATGGCCTTTAGTTCGGTCAGTGTTTTATTAAATTCATTGAGTTTAAATCGTACCAAAATTTAAAGAAAGAAGGGTTGATGGTGAAAGAAGAAAAGAAGATGCCCCACAATCATGAAATGCCTCATCATGAGCATAATCATGAGGAGCATAAGCTAGAAAATAGGGAACATCACAGCAGTCACGAGAAGGGGAACCATGAGATGAGTGACCATGAGATGCATCAGATGGATCATAAGCACCACGACATGTCCCACATGTCTCATATGTCTCATATGGATCATGACATGGGTGGGATGGATCACTCGATGCACATGGGGAATTTTAAACAAAAGTTTTGGCTTTCTCTGGTGTTGGCAATTCCTATTGTCATTTTATCGCCGATGATGGGCATTGAGTTACCTTTTCAATTTACCTTTCCCGGTTCTGATTGGGTAGTATTGATTTTGGCAACGGTTTTGTTTATCTATGGCGGACAACCATTTCTGAGCGGCGCCAAAATGGAGCTGAAACAAAAAAATCCCGCAATGATGACGCTGATTGCAATGGGAATTTCGGTGGCATATATTTACAGTCTTTACGCATTTATTGCCAATCATTTTCTCCATGGAGAACACGTCATGGACTTTTTCTGGGAACTGGCAACGTTGATCGTTATCATGCTGCTGGGGCATTGGATCGAAATGAATGCCGTGTCGAATGCCAGTGATGCGTTGAAAAAATTAGCAGAATTACTACCGGATACTGTTACACGTCTAACAAAAGACGGAGAAGAGAAAGTTTCCCTGCAAGAAATTAAAGTAGGGGAACAATTGATCGTTCGTGCCGGTGATAAGATGCCAACGGACGGAGTTATTGAAAAAGGATCAACGACTGTAGATGAATCAGCGGTGACTGGTGAATCACGGGGCGTGGTAAAAGCAGAAGGTGCCAAGGTCATTGGTGGATCTGTCAATGGCAATGGTACGATTCAAATCAAGGTTACTGGAACAGGGGAAAGCGGCTACCTCGCCAAAGTGATGGAGATGGTCCGCAAAGCGCAATCAGAAAAATCCAAATTAGAAGGACTGGCTGATAAAGTAGCCAAGTGGCTCTTTTATGTCGCACTGATTGCCGGTATTCTGGCATTTGTTATTTGGCTGATCGTGGCTGATTTGGCTACGGCATTGGATCGCATGGTAACGGTTTTTGTTATTGCCTGTCCCCATGCACTGGGATTAGCAATTCCGCTCGTTGTAGCAAGATCTACGTCGATTGCGGCAAAAAATGGCTTGTTGTTGAAAAATCGTAATGCTTTAGAGTATGCTCATGAGTTAGATATGATTTTGCTGGATAAAACAGGAACCTTGACTCAAGGAACCTTTTCTGTCACAGGTGTTGATGTCTTGGCGAAAGAGTACAGTCAAGAAGAAGTGTTAAAATATATCGGAGCAATGGAAGCTTCCGCCAATCACCCAATCGCAACCGGGATTATGAAATACATCAAAGAAAAAGAAGTTGCGATTTACTCTGGGGAAAATATTAAAAATATTTCCGGTGTTGGATTGGAAGGAACCGTTGAAGGCCACCAAGTAAAAATCATCAATGAAAAAGCTTTGAAGGAAGAAAACTTGTCCCTTGACGGGGAGAAGACGAAAAAATATCAAGAACAAGGCAACACCATCAGCTATTTGCTGATTGATCAACAATTGATTGGGATAATTGCTTTAGGAGATCAAATCAAACCGGAAGCAAAAGCCTTTATCCAAGCCTTGAAGGAACGAAACATTGAACCAGTTATGTTGACAGGAGACAACCAAAAAGCTGCCGCTGCGGTTGCAAACTATATTGGGTTAGAAAATTTTCATGCAGAATTGCTTCCAGATGGTAAGGAAGCAATCGTTCGTCAACTGACGGCTAAAGGAAAACGGGTCGCAATGGTGGGAGATGGAATCAATGATGCCCCAAGTTTAGCCCGTGCTACTGTCGGTATTGCAATTGGTGCCGGAACAGACGTGGCAATCGATTCTGCGGATGTGGTTTTGACCAACAGCAATCCCGAAGATATTCTTCACTTTCTTGATTTGGCAAAACAAACCCGGAAAAAAATGGTGCAAAATCTTTGGTGGGGTGCCGGCTACAATATATTGGCGATTCCTCTGGCAGCCGGTGTTCTCGCACCTATCGGTATTATCTTGAATCCGGCAGTAGGAGCAATTTTAATGTCCTTAAGCACGGTGATTGTTGCGATCAATGCCATGACATTAAAAATAAAAAGTGAATAATTATTTTTTAGAGAGAAGATGAGAGAAAATCTTCTCTTTTTTTTGCGAAAAAGTTGCTGTTTACGAATAGAATCGGGGAAAATTTCCCTGTTCGCCTATAGTTCCCGGGGGCAGATATGCTATAATATGAACGTTGAAGCAAGAATCTGTGTTCTGCGTGGAGAAATTTCGTGGAACAATATACGTTAGAAAAAATGACGACATCAAAAGGAGCAAGACAAATGGAACTGAAGAAGTTAGAGGTTCCCACTACTTCCATCACTGAGGTCAAAAAATCACCAATGGACGTGTTCAATCAAGCACGGGAAGCTGGGACTGCGGTATATGTGTTTAATCGTGAAAAAGTAGCGGGTGTGATGCTGACCCAAGAACAATACGAGACATTATTACAGGAATTAAATAATCGGCCGGAAGTAGAAGACGAGTTGACCACAGTCGATGGGTTGGATGAATTTTTATCCGTTATGCACCATACATTGGTTACAGGAGCTACGATTTCTGCAAAAAACTTAGATGAACGAATGGTAGCATTAGGTTTTATTACCCGCAAAACCGGTTTCGGCGGGGTGGTAGATATGGTTACTGAATTAAAAGAAAGTGGAAAAATCGCCTATCAATTGCGAAAAAAACACAATGGCAAAACGGTGATTGCAGAAGTGATTGGAGAACAAGACAGCACTTCCAGCATGTTTGATAAATTGATTATCAAAAAAATTTTTCTCAAAGAAATCTAGCTTATAAATAAGCAAAAGGCGATCCGTTGGGCAGATCGCCTTTTTTTCTATGTATGAAGATTACTGAGGCAAAGAAATTCGTAGAAAAGATGCCCAGACGATACCAACGATTTGGGGAATCAAATATAAAAGTGACAAGCCAAAAACTAGGATCGTGGGATGAAACGGTTGATAAAAGAAATGCCATTCTGGATGATTGGCTTGCAATAACAAAGATAAAAGGGTACTCAATAAGTTTCCCGCCAGCCACCATTTCATTTGGTGGGCAGCTTTTGAATAAAACCCGATCGCTAATGCAAAAAATAACGAAATGAAAAATCCGATGCTTGAGTGGTAATGATTATCCAAGACAAGTGAGAAGTATACAACCGGCAAACAAAAAAGTACGATAGGTAATCGTATAATTTTTTTGGACACATTACACCTCCTGACTACTTTGCAAAGTACTTGCTTTCCCTTATTCTAGGGACAAAAAATAAAAGTAGCAACCTTATTGAAGGAATCTTTTGGTAGATGATAAAAATTTAAGGAAACTATTGCTGGAATGAAAGACAACTCAAGTTTTGTTATTAATTATTGATAAAATAACGACAGCCTTCGTAATGGAAAGCTGTCGTTTTTAGCGATTCACTTTTGAAGCGACCGCTAAAAATTATTCGGTTGCTACCCAATAGGTTTTGCCATCTTTTGTTCGCTTTAAAAAACCGTACTCAATCAGATAGCGACGAATCGTGGCGAAATCATCCATAAATTGCTTGATGATTTCGTTGACAGCCGGCTCAGAATAATTTTTCTGAGGGTCAAACCGTTGGGCAATCACTGTCAATAGGATGATTTTTCGTTTTTCCTTACTTGGAAATTGTGAAATTCGTCCCTTTTCATCCAGATAGTTGGCTAGGACTTTTTGTTTTTCGGCTTCAGTGATTTGATAGCGATCATCCACCATTTTTGCACCGATATGAGGAAGCAGGTAATGATCTGTCTGCAACAGTTGCATCATGCTTAAAAATACTTGCGCCTGCCGTTCTTTTTCTTTTAGCTTGAAGCGATGGTTGCGCACAGTCGAGGTGGAGATACCCAGCCGTTGAGCAATGACCGCATCGGATAATTGTTGCGAAAAAAGAGCGATTATTTCCTGTTGGCTCTCTGTTAAGCCGCTGATTTCCCGAGGCTGTGCCAAAAGTGCCGCTAAGGGGCCATTATGAGCCATAGCAAGATGGCATTCCATGGCTTTTTTTGCCGTCATCGGCTGTTCTTCTACTGTGTAAATCAACCCTTCCTCATAAACTTGGTCACAGTACAAACAGGCATAACGATCATCGGCAGTAAAAAATCCCTGCAAATAATCTGTTGATTGATACACTTTTTCTGTTTTCATTTGCTTTCCTCCAAACGAGATTAATTTTTGTTTACATAAATGCTAACATAAATTAAATTCGTTTGCAATACAGACGACAATCCTCTTGATTGTTTTTTAGATTAAAAAATGATTAATTTTTCTGATAATTTATGGTAGGATAAGAGCTAGGAGCTGATTACTATGAATAAATTAAGTCAACGTTTTAATAAACAAGTATACAACATCCATATTTCCTTGATCCGTCAGTTTGATGAAAAAGTTTCTGGTGTTCCTGATATTCTTAAACTGACATTGGGGGAACCAGATTTTAATACACCTGAGCATGTCAAAGCAGCTGGGGTTGATGCGATTGAAAAAAACTTCAGTCATTATACGGGTATGTCGGGGCTAGTTGATGTTCGGCAGGCAGCAGCACATTTTTTGAAGGAAAAATACGGCTTAAGCTATGATCCGTTATCTGAAGTTTTAGTGACGATCGGTGCTACGGAAGCAATTTCTGCTTCGCTATTGGCAATTTTAAATCCAGGAGATAAGGTTTTGCTGCCGGCACCTATTTATCCTGGCTATGAACCTGTGATCACTTTGGCTGATGCACAGCCAGTTTATATGGATACCAGTAAGAATGGTTTTGTTTTATCTCCAGAAGTTTTGGAAGCAGCGTTGCAAGAACATGGGGATGAGGTCAAAGCAGTAATTTTAAACTATCCAAGCAATCCAACGGGGGTAACTTATTCCCGAGAAGAAGTTCAAGCTTTAGCAGAAGTACTGAAAAAGTATTCTGTTTTTGTTGTGAGCGATGAAGTTTATAGTGAATTGAGCTACGATCAAACCCATGTATCCATCGCCGAATTTTTACCGGAGCAAACGATTTTAATCAATGGCCTGTCAAAATCTCATGCGATGACTGGATGGCGGATTGGCTTCATTTTTGCACCAAAAGAATTGACTGCTGAAATCATCAAGGTTCATCAATATTTGGTGACCGCGGCTTCGACGATTTCACAAAAAGCTGCGGTTCAGGCTTTGATTCAAGGAATCAACGATGCAGCAGTGATGCGAGAGGAATATCGGAAGCGACGGGATTTTCTTTTTGAAAAAATGTCCGGCTTCGGTTTTGAGGTTGCCAAACCATCCGGGGCTTTTTATATTTTTGCGAAAATTCCAGCGTCCTTTACTCAAGATTCAATGGCATTTTGCGTCGACTTAGCGGAAAAAAATCAGCTGGCGCTTATTCCGGGAATCGCTTTTGGTCCAGAGGCAGAAGGCTATGTTCGTCTGAGTTATGCTGCCAGTATGGAAAATCTGACAGAAGCGATGGAACGCTTGGCGAAATATTTACAAACTCCTGAAAATCAAAAATAAAAAAAGCAGAAATCTCCGAAAAAATAGGAGATTTCTGCTTTTTTTAGCGATTTAAATAGTCAAAAAGTCCGCCGATGGTTTTATTTTCTAACAGGACTTCCTTGCCATCAATAAGAACCTTGGTTACAGGATAATTGTCCTGTAAATCAGGCACTTCCTTGTATTGCGCAGCAACAAAATCACTGGCCTTTGGGTAGGTTTTGATAGATTCCGCATGATCACTGACGATATAATGGATTTCTAACATAAAATATCACCTCATTTTTTTATTAAGTGTAGCACTTTTTTATAAAAATAAGTTATTTAAACACTCGAAGGATTTACACAAACTTTACATCCCTTCACCAAACCTTTACAACAAGTCAATCGGAGGTTTACATCCCCTTGGTACACTAAGAATGTAATCAAGAGGGGAGAGAAACAAAGTGAAAAAAATCGGCTTCTTTTTAGCGTTAACAGGAATAATTTTAGCAGGTTGCGGCAGTTCGGGTTCAAATGGCAGTGAGGAAACAACAAAAATCGTTGCAGTAGGTTCCACGGCATTACAACCCTTAGTGGAAGCTGCTCAAACCAGTTTTACCGCAGAAAATCCCAATTATTCGATCTCTGTACAAGGTGGCGGTAGCGGAACAGGATTAAGTCAGGTAGCAGAAGGTGCTGTAACCATCGGTAATTCTGATGTTTTCGCAGAAGAACGGGACGGAATCGATGCGGATAAATTATTCGACCACCGAGTAGCGGTAGTGGGCATGGCGCCAGTCGCCAACAAAGAAAACGGCGTAGAAAATATAACAAAGCAGCAACTGGTTGATATTTTCACCGGAAAAATCACGAATTGGCAAGAAATCGGTGGGAAAAATCAAGAGATTGCCGTAATTAATCGGGCATCCGGTAGTGGCACGCGGGCAACCTTTGAGAAATGGGGCTTGGATGGTGCGCAAACAATTCAATCACAGGAACAGGATTCTTCAGGAACTGTTCGTAAAATCGTCGCTGAGACACCGGGAGCAATCAGCTATCTTGCATTGTCCTATTTAGATGATTCTCTACAGACGCTTTCTGTTGACGGCGTAGAACCAACCCCGGAAACAATCCAAACCAATGAGTGGAAAATCTGGTCTTACGAGCACATGTATACAAAAGGAGAGCCAGAAGAAGCCGTCAAGAAATTTTTAGACTATATGCTGGAAGAAGAAATCCAACAAGGACCGGTCAAAGAATTAGGGTATCTGCCGATTACTGAGATGAAGGTGGAGCGCTCCGTTGATGGAGAAGTCACAGAATTAAATTAAAGAGAAACAGAGGCAGCTGACGCTGCCTCTGTTTTACATATAGTTTGCGACCACGTTTTGAAGATAGCTTTTAAATTCCGTCAAAAAAAGGTCTTCACTGGTAATGATTTTGGCACGGCTGCCCAGAGAAAGCAAAAATCGAAAAGAGGCCTCGTTTTTTGGTAGACGCAGGGTAATCAGAAATTCTTCTTCATTGATTGGTTTCAGCGTTGCTTCACCGAAACGTTCGACTAAAACATCCCGCAGCAGATGGTGGGCTTGCAGTGTGAGAATCGTAAATCCCGGATAGATTCCTTCATTGGGCAAATCAAGGGGTCGAGCCTGAAAAAAGCGAGGAGCAAACGTTTTTTGACTAATTTGAACATTGGTCATACGAGAAAGGCGAAAGATTCGAAAAGCATCTCGTTCAAGACTATATGCTTGCAAATACCAGCGTTCCCCTTTATATGTAAGATGATAAGGTTCGATGGTTCGCTGACTGAGCTGCCCTTCTCGGTCGAAGTAATCAAAAGTTACTAAAACATGAGCCGTGATGGCGTGATTTAATTTTTCTGCAAGGAGCTTTAATTAGGTTGTTCCCAGCCAGCTGGTATATTGAATCGATAAAGCATCCGTTGCGGTCTGTTCCTCTTGCATTGCTTGGATTTTGGTGATGGTCGCTTTGATTTCTGGACTTTCAATCAGTTGCTGGACACTTCCTAAGGCAATCAGCAAATGTTGAATATCCTGCGCCGTTAATAATTTTTTATCGACCTTGTAATTTGGCAGCAGACCGATGCCGCCGTTTCTGCCCCGTTGGGAGTAAATTGGAATATTGGCCAGACTAAGTGCTTCTACATCCCGCATGATCGTTCGTTTGGAGACACCAAATAGCTCCGAAAATTCTTGTGCGGAGACAAGTTCTTTTCTTAGTAAAATCATGATCATGCTGATCAATCGTTCGATACGCATAATTTTTTTCCTTTTCTGAAATATATGACAGCTAGTTGTCGTATTTAATTAGGTATAGTATACCCATACCAAATGAAAGAAGGCAAAACAAATGACTCAATATGAAATTCAAGTATTTAAAGAAACCGCAATTAAAGGATATCCAGCAGCATTACCATTACCTACATTGGAAAATGTAAAAGAAGTTTCCGAAAAGAAAAGCCAACACTTCTTTTCTCTTGCTAAAAGTGGAAAATTTCCTGCTTTGATGGCAGAAAGCACAGATAAAATCGGCTATGCCTTGAGTGAAGCAAAAGGCGATGTCTTGGAATACTTTGCTGGAGCAAACACGACAACAAATGATCCTGAAGCGCAAGAACGCATCATCCCTGCAGGAGAATATATTGTACTAAAGGGAAAAGGTGGTCCTAGTCGGAAACTATTCGATCAACTTATCAGTGAGTTTTTTGGAGAAATCTTACCAGAACATCCTGAACTGTACAAAGGCGATACTTTTGTGGTTGAAGCATTATTAAACGGCAATGCGATGGATGCAGAAGTTGAATTGCGCATTCCTTTAAGTAAATAAAAAAACAGCCAGCGACCTGTTTTCTTGTTTGTAGAAAAACAAGAAGACAGCATTGCCGGCTGTTTTTAAATTGGACTAGCGCACAATTATTCAGCAAATGAAAATTGTACAGGTGGCAAAGTGAAAAGGGCAAGCACTTCATTGACTTTGTCAAAAAGACGATCGTCGCAAAGTTTGTTTTCAGCAAGAGTACTTTTATTTGCTGTTGTATTTTTATAGGTCAAAAATTTGCCGTTTTCGGTCACAGCTACTTTTTGCATTTCTTTTTTGAAAACAACGGCATCGTCACCGATTCCAACTGGTTCGTAGGATTCTTTCCATTGGTTGGCACGAACGATTGTGGCAACCAGATTTTCGACATCTAAATCAGAAACAGGCAGTTCTTGCCCGTTGTATTGTAACGTATGTGTGGTACATTCAACGAAGCCGCAGGCATTGCAGCCGCCGTCCAGTAGAGAATGTTTTGTCGTGATTACTGCATCTTTCATAAAAAATGTTCCTCCGTTCTTTCTGCATTTATCATAGCACAGCTACGGGAACAATCAACCACTTTCAGAAAAATAATTGAGCGCTTTCAAATAAAAATGGGTCCAAAGAAAAACCCACAAAAGCAAATTTTCGGCTTTTGTGGGTTTTTCTTTATTCTGTTAAAGGTGGTAGATGAACTACAAACGTTGAACCGACACCTAAATGGCTATCAACCGTAATATCTCCGCCCAAGCGTTGCGTGTATTCTTTCACGATAGCTAACCCCAGCCCTGTGCCCCCAGAGTGGCGACTGCGGGCTTTGTCCACGCGATAGAAGCGTTCAAAGATTCGTTCCTGATCGTCGCTGTCGATGCCAATTCCTTGGTCCTGCACGTTGAGGGTCAGTCCATCCTTCAATCGAAAGCTAATAGTGATTTGACTCTCATTTGGTGAATAATGGATTGCATTTTCCACAAGGTTTTTAACGATAGGATAAAATAATTCCCGCTTCGTTTGCCAAAGGGCTTGGCTATCGCCATCAATCCTGATCGTTACCTTTTTTTTCTTTAGTAGGCTTTGATAGCTGCCAATCAATTGTTGCAGCAAAGGCATTAATTGGAGCGTTTCGGTGGGATAAGGCAATTTCTGTTGTCCTTTAGAAAGCTGAATGATTTCTTGAATCAAACGTTCCAGTCGACGAGCTTCATTTTGCATAATCGTCAAGAATTCTGTTAGTGTTTCTGGGTCTTCTTTGGCGCCATCCAATAACGTTTCAGTGAAACCGATCAGAGAGGTCACGGGTGTTTTCAATTCGTGGGAAACATTACTGACGAAATCTTGTTGCACTTTTTCCAATTGACGAACACGGGTAAGGTCATAGGAGATTCCTAAAAGCTGTCGTTGTTCATTGAAGATGCGCAAATTGACATCCAGCACTCGTTCGTTAGGTTCATGGATGGTGACTTCTTCATGAATCGGTGTTTCTTCGTTTACCCGATAAATCAATTGGATCAATTGCGTGTCTTTGATTTGTTCCGCAAAATTCGTAGCCGGATCAATTTCTTGAAAAATCCCCAACTGTTCCTTCATTGTAGGATTCATCATGACCAACTGATGCTGTTCGTCAATTATAAAAACACCGATCATTAGTTCATTTAACAATGTGTACAGTTGGTTTTCCGTTGCGGTATAGGCCTGATAGGTCTGACTCATTTGTTCGCTCAACTGATTGACCGTCTGATACAATTCTTCCCATTCTGGTGAAGGTTGCAAAATCATTTCCGTTTGATTCGGCTGTGCAATCATTTTTTTTAATACCGGTAAAACGGTTTCGATTGGTCGATTTCGTTGCCGCAAAAAATAAAAAAGCAATAGACTAATCAAAAAACACAGAATCGAATAGACGATTAAAATAGAGCGTTTGACCGTTTCAGCCTCTGCCAAAAAGCCGGCGGTGGTTTCGGCAATGCGCAGCATACCGATTGACTGATTTTGTTGTGTCAAAGGCAAGGCAACATACAGTAACTCCTGATCTAACGTTCGACTGTGACGAAGGGAAATCCCCAGTTTTCCTCCCGACAGCAAGGCCTTGATTTCTGGACGATCCGAGCGGGTACCGGATAAGGAGGAGTCAAAGGTGTCAAAAATAATAGTTCCGTCTTTATCCAATAAAGTGACCCGCTCATCGGAGTTTTCAATGTAGTTTTCTGCTAAAACCTCCAGCTCCTGTTGGTCGCTGCCGCCATCTGAAAGACGAATCAACAGATTTCCTTTTTTTTCAAGGTATTGTTCCTGCTGATTTAACACTTGCTGCTGATAAAAATTACTGATTAACCGCCATGCACCAAAAAAAATCAGCAGTAACAACCCAAACCAGAGGAGCAGATCGATTTTTTTTCTCATTCTTTCGGCTCCTGAAATTTATATCCGAAGCCGCGGATCGTTAGGAGATAATCAGGATTTTTTGGATCTTTTTCGATTTTTTCCCGCAGATGACTAACATGAACATCGACGATGCGGCTTTGACCGGTAAAATCAAATTTCCAAATACGATCCAGTAAGGTGTCTCGATCAATGACTCGATCCTTACGCTTCATAAAATAGACCAGCAGTTCAAATTCTTTTGGTGTAAGAAAAATCGCCTCTCCTCGGAGAAACACTTGATAGTTGGTCAAGTCGGCTTGAATCTCACCAATTTGCAAAAGTTGATTTTCTTCGGGAAGGGTTTCTTTTGTTTCCCGTGGTTTTAATCGGCGGTTGATCGCTTTCATTCGCGCAGTGACTTCTCTAGGACTGAAAGGTTTGGTTAAATAATCATCGGCACCGATCTCTAATCCGAGAATTCGATCGATGGTGTCATCTTTTGCCGTCAGCAGCAGAATCGGTGTCTCAATTTTTTCCTGACGTAATTTTTTTGTGATTTCCATGCCGTCAATGGAGGGCAGCATGACATCTAAAATAATAAAATCAAAAGCACCCGTCAAAGCTTGGTCCAATCCTTCTTGACCGTCCAACACAGCGGTCACTTGATAGCCCTCTTTTTCGAGATTGAAGGTCAAAAGCCGAATGATTGAGGGTTCATCGTCAACAATTAATACGTTTTTCATTTGCTGCTCCTTAAAAATCCTTAAATTTGTACTTTCATTTTAGCATACTATTAGGTTTTGGTACTATTGCCGATGCAAAATAAATGCTATAATAAACATCGGTCTAACATCAAGAGAAGGAGGCGTTTTTCATGATTGGAATCAGTGCCTGCTTAGGCGGTGTCTTCTGTCGTTATGATGGTGGAACGCAAAAAATTCCTTCTTTGGTCCGGTTAGTAGATGAAGGACAGGCAATTAGAATTTGTCCAGAAGTACTGGGAGGGCTACCAATCCCACGAGAGGCCGCAGAAATCGTTGGCGGTGACGGCTTTGATGTCTGGCAGGACAAAGCGAAGGTTTTGACAAAAGAAGGCGCCAATGTGACGGAAATGTTTAAGCAAGGTGCCCGTATAGCCTATCAAAGATTACAAGAAGCCGCAGTCACTCAGCTCATTCTAAAAGAACGCAGCCCCTCTTGTGGCAGTCAGATGATTTATGACGGAACCTTTTCGGGAACGAAAAAAACGGGTGTCGGCGTAGCAACGGCCTACTTTCTTATGCAAGGAATCAAGGTCTATTCAGAAGAAAATTGGCAGGAAATGATGGAGGAAGTTGATGGAAATCGAAAAAACGAACCGCATGAACGCCCTCTTTGAGTTTTATTCTACATTATTGACGGAAAAACAAATGAATTATATGGAACTTTATTATGCCGATGATTTTTCATTAGGAGAAATCGCCGAAGAATACGGCGTTAGTCGTCAGGCAGTCTATGACAACATCAAACGTACGGAGAAAATTTTGGAGGATTACGAAAAGAAACTTCATTTGTTTTCTGATTATATCGTGCGGGGTGAAGTGTTGGATCAATTGACAGAGTATGCTGTGACACATTATCCAAAAGATGAAATCTTAGCTGATTTAGTAAAACAGATCCAAGAAATTGATGAATAAAGGAATGAATAGAGATGGCATTTGAAAATTTAACAGAACGCCTCCAGCAGGCAATGAGCAAACTGCGGAGAAAAGGAAAAATTTCTGAAGCAGATGTAAAAGAAATGATGCGGGAAATCCGCTTGGCTCTCTTAGAAGCCGACGTTAATTTACAGGTAGTCAAAGAATTTACGAAAAATGTACGGGAGCGGGCAATCGGTGCAGAAGTACTGGAAAGCTTATCTCCAGCACAACAAATCGTTAAAATCGTTGATGAAGAATTAACTAAGACATTGGGCTCTGAAACGGTTGGTTTGGAAAAATCACCAAAGATTCCGACGGTCATCATGATGGCAGGTCTGCAGGGGGCAGGGAAAACCACCTTTGCCGGAAAATTAGCCAATCATTTGATTAAAACGGAAAAAGCACGTCCATTAATGATTGCAGGCGACGTTTATCGTCCAGCGGCGATTGACCAGTTGAAAGTGTTGGGACAGCAATTAGATGTACCAGTATTTGATATGGGAACAGATGTCAGTCCTGTCGAAATCGTTCGCCAAGGGATGGCAGTCGCGCGGGAAAAGAAAAATGATTATGTTTTGATCGATACCGCCGGACGGCTGCATATCGATGAAGCGTTGATGGAAGAGCTGCAACAAATCAAAGAAGTGGCACAGCCAAATGAAATCCTGTTGGTCGTAGATGCGATGACTGGGCAAGATGCAGTCAATGTAGCAGAAAGTTTCAATCAACAGCTGGGTATTACCGGAGTTATCATCACCAAATTAGATGGTGATACTCGAGGCGGGGCAGCATTGTCGATTCGCCAAGTCACTGGTGCACCAATCAAATTTACTGGTACCGGTGAAAAACTGACGGACCTTGAAGTCTTCCATCCGGATCGAATGGCAAGTCGTATCCTTGGTATGGGGGATATGATGACATTGATCGAAAAGGCGCAACAAGATTTTGATGAAAAGAAATCTGAAGAACTTGCGCGGAAAATGAAGGAAAATTCCTTTGATTTCAACGATTTTATCGAGCAATTAGATCAAGTGATGGGTATGGGTCCGTTGGAGGATCTTTTGAAAATGATTCCTGGAATGAACCAAGTTCCTGGTATCGAAAATGTCAAAGTTGATCCAAAAGACGTAGCTCGGAAAAAAGCGATGGTCTTTTCTATGACACCGGCAGAACGGGAAAATCCTGACCTGCTGAATCCTAGCCGTCGCCGCCGGATTGCTGCTGGATCAGGAAATAACGTTGTTGAAGTCAATCGAATGATCAAGCAGTTCAAAGAAGCTCGGACCATGATGCAAAAAATGTCCAAAGGGGATATGAACGTTCCCGGTATGGATCAAATGTTTGGTACCGGAGTAAAAGGCAAACTGGGTAAAATGGCCATGAACCGCATGATAAAGAAAAATAAGAAGAAAAAGAAAAAGCGGAAATAAGAAACAAGCTGTCGTAATCATGAGCGATTTTCGGCAGCTTTTTCAAAAGGAGAAAAAGATGAGCATCACAGTGAATATTTTGTATACCGGTAAGAATGGAAATGCAAGGAAGTTTGCAGAGGAAATGATTTCCCAAAAAATCGTGGAAGCAATTCGCAAGCAGGCAGGAAATGAAAAATATGACTATTACTTTCCATTAGAAGATCCGGAGTCCGTGCTATTGATTGATCGCTGGGTAGATGAAGAAGCAATTGCTATTCACCACAAATCGCCCATGATGAAACAAATTGCTGATCTTAGAACAAAGTACAAACTTAAAATGAAGGTTGAACGATTTAGCGATTTGCCAAACTAGCAGGTAACATAAGTAATCGATAGAAAAAGGGTGTTTCTCGATTTGAGAAACACCCTTTTTGAAATGGTTAAGCATTTTCACTGACAAATTTATCCGTATCATTCAAAGTATCCCGATCCAATTCTTTGATACGGGCACTGGTCACCAAACCAGCAACCATGCTGTCGCTGACGTTCAATGCTGTCCGTGCCATGTCAATCAGTGGTTCAACAGAAATAACTAAACCAACGATTGCAACCGGTAAATTCATTGAACCTAAAACAATCAATGAGGCGAAGGTTGCACCGCCGCCAACACCGGCAACACCGAAGGAACTGATTGTTACGACAGCAATTAACATCAAAATAAATTCAAGACTGAACACATTGATTCCAACAGTTGGCGCCGCAATCGTTGCCAGCATCGCTGGGTAGATACCGGCACAGCCGTTTTGACCAATGGATAAACCAAAGCTTCCAGCAAAATTGGCTGTTGCTTCGTCAACACCTAAGGCTTTATGCTGCGTTTCAATATTTAATGGCAAAGCACCCGCGCTTGAACGGGAAGAAAAAGCGAAACTCAATACAGGGAAGGTTTTCTTCAAATAAGTCACAGGACTTACTTTGACTGTTGCCAAAATCAACAAATGAACAAGGAACATAACGAGAATAGCAACGTAGGAAGAAAGAACAAATTTCCCAAGATTGACGATAGCAGTAAAGTTGCTGGTTGCCATGACGTTGGTCATTAGAGCTAAAATACCATAAGGTGTTAAGCGCAGGACCAAAGTTACGATACGCATAATCAGTTTATACAAGCTATCAATCAGATTCGCAAAAAATTCTGCTTCTTTTGGTGCTTTGCGTTTGATTCCCAGATAAGCGATTCCTACGAATGCGGAGAAAATCACGACACCAATTGTGCTGGTTGCACGAGTACCAGCGAAATCTGCAAAAACATTTTTTGGAATAAATGAGACGATTTGTTCAGGAATCGACAAATCAGCAACCGCTTCTTGACGAGTCGCAAGTTCAGCGATCCGAGCTGTTTCGGCAGCACCTTCGGAAAATTTTGCGCCTTGTAAGCCAAATAAAATCGTCGAACCATAACCAATAAGTGCTGAAATAGCGGTAGTTCCCAAAAGTGAAATCAGAATCGTTGTACTGATTTTTCCAATTTTTTCGGAAGCTTTCATTTTAACAAAAGCGCCAACGATTGAGATGAAAACCAAAGGCATAACCAACATTTGTAAGAAAGAGATATACCCACTACCGACGATACTGATCCAAGACATTGCCGAAGTGATGCTTTCATTTCCGTTTCCTAATAGTAATTGGACGATGCCGCCAAAAACGACCCCAATGCCCAATCCGGCGAAAACCCGTGTTGAGAATTTAACGTGGCGTTTGCTGAGTTGGTATAAAACGTAAACTAGTCCAACAAAAAACGCGATAATCAAAAGTGTAAGAAATAATTCCATGTTTTTCCTCCTATAGGTTAATCATTTTTAATGAAAACAAATTTTAATACATGACTGAGTGTATCATAAGCCGGTTTTGCTATCAGTATAAATCTAACTTATGGGCGATACAAAAATAGGTACGGTGATAATGAAAAGATATCACAAAAAACCGGAAGAAACTTTTCTTCCGGTCTAAAAAGGATGAATTAAATTTAACGTAATGCCAGTTTGCGTTCTTTTCGCAAGCGAAGCCAGGTCTTGATACTGGAGAAGTAAACGAGGGTAAAGCAGATTCCTGCAACAACCAATAAAACAAACAAACTTTGGAAAATCGGCGGAAAAATCGATGCTTCTTTCTTTTCTAAAATTCTAAAAAAGTAATCGTCCCAACCGCTGAAAAATGTATTTTGAATGGAGAAAACAAACAAGGTCATGAGTAAAAAGATTGGGAAGCGGGAATGTGAATGCAGCAAGTAATCCCCATCGTGTTCCAATGATAATTTTTGGAAATTTCGATACGCCCATAATAAAAATAGTCCGCTAAGAATGAGTGCCAGCAGTCCCATATACCAACGTCCACTGGTTTTACCAATTTCAAGAATAAAGAGCAGGTTACCTAAATTAGACATGACATGAGAATCGTTGCCCTGTGCCAATTCTCCTAAATTGATATAATAATTGACGGCTTGTGGAACAAGGCTGACATAGCCGATAAAGATGAGCCATGTCAGAGGACCGAAAATCAGATTTCCGACCATTGAGCCAATAAAGATACTCAACGACAAGGCTAAGACAATCAAACAGAAATTATTTGCGACAGAAAAAAGTAACCGAGTCAATTCCACATTCATATAGGGTTGTGGAATCCCAAAATAGAAAATGAAGGTGTAAAGCAGTTGCCCGCAAATTACCGAACCCAAAAGAGGGAAGGCAATATGGGTGATTTTTTTACGAAATAGTTCTTTGCGACTAACGGGCAATGAGAATAAGAAACGATTAAAGGCGGTTTTCTCATCCACAAAGAAGAGCAAAAATCCGGCAAGTGCCACAAGTAAAATCACTAAACGGGAAAAGAGACTACCTGAAACATGATAATAGGTTTCGTTTTCATCATATTCCTTGCGTTTTTCTTGATCGGAAGGAGCTCCGGCAGCATCCTCCATCGATTGAAAAACATATAACGCTTGATCAACATATTCTTCATAAGAAGGGTAGGAGACATCTTTTTGCGCATTCTCATCCCAATACGTATAATATTCTGGATGCTCGATATATTCTTTCTTTGTTTTTTCTGCTTGATAATGGTCATTGGTTCTGTGCCATGAGGTTACAGTATTGTACCCATCTAGTGCATAGCTGCCAATAATCAGCAACATAAGGCCAATCAAAATCTTGCCGTAGCGTTTTTGATAAATCGTGTTAAGCATCGATAACTCCTCCTATCTGTAAAGTTCTTCTTTATTTAGATTTGCTTCAAATAAATCTTCCAAGGATAACGGTAGTTCTTCAAAAACCAACGGCTGTTCTGCCAAAATTTTGGCCGCTAATTGGGTATCATAATTTTCAAACACAGCAACGACCACCCGTCCTTGGAAAGCAATCAGTTTTGAATTGTCTTTAACGATTTGCGGTACTTTTTTAGTTTTAAAGACCATTTGGAATTTTTTTGCCGTTTCACGCATCGTTTCCAAACGGTAATCTTTGACGATCGTTTGTCCTTTGATGAGCAATGCACGATCAATAATTCCTTCTAATTCCTGCAAATTGTGGGAAGCGATGACTGCCGTGCGTTTTCCATCTGCGATATGACCTAACAATAACCCAATTACTTTTTTGCGAATAATGACGTCTAAACCGTCAAAAGGTTCGTCCAACAATAAATACGTGGCATTTGAGCTGATTGCCAGAATCATTTGGAACAGGCCTTGCATTCCTTTTGACATGCGGCGGTAGGAAAGATGCAACGGTAGCTGATGTTCTTTTGTTAATGCTAGAAACTGGTCTTGATCAAAGAAAGGATAAGCTGCCCGGTAAAACTCACCGATTTTTTTCAGCGAATAGGCTTTTAGAAAATTATCGACTTCATCGATATAAAAAATCTGTGCCTTTAATGCTGGATCTTGTTGTAAATTGCGGTCATTGATGGTGATCGTTCCACTCTCCGGTAAGTAATGATCGGCAATTGTCCGAAATAAAGTTGTTTTCCCCGAACCGTTTCGACCGACTAGTCCCACAATTTCATTTGGATAAAGGACAAAATCAATTTTTTCCAAAATTTGTTTTTGTCCGATTTTTTTTGAGAGATTCGTAATTTTCATGCTACTGTCCTCCTAACTTTTCTTCGGCCTCTTTGACCCAAGTAATCAACTCAGCTTGCGAGATTTGCAAATGCAGTGCTTCGATCACTAATTCTTTGAGCTGTTCTTTCAATTGCAAAATCCGAACCTCATCTCTTGGGGAATCTGTCATCGTTTTGACAAAGGTACCTTTGCCTTTGACGGTTACCAATACTTGTTCCGTTTCCAAGACTTTGTAGGCTTTACTGACCGTGTTTGGATTCATCAACAACTGTTTTGCCATCTCACGGACAGAAGGCAACTGATCGCCAGCATTCAATACGCCATGCAAAATATCTTCTTTGATCCCCATCACTAGTTGTTCATAATAGGGTTTGCTGCTGCCTTTATTAATTAAAACCATCTGAAAAACTCCTTTCCCTCAAAGTGTATCTATGTGTACTAGTATACATAGTACAGTTTGAAATGCAATCTTTTTTTGTAATTATTTGGTAAACTGACTGTAGCAAAATCAATAGAAAAGGAGGGATAAAATGCAACGATGTCCTTGGTCACAAGCCAATGAAAAAATGCAGGTGTATCACGATAAAGTGTGGGGTGTACCGGAATTTCGCGACCAACAGCTTTTTCGAAAATTAGTTCTTGATCTCAATCAAGCCGGATTAAGCTGGAACACGATTTTAAACAAGACCGAAACTTTTGACGAAGCGTTTGAAGGTTTCGATATTGAAACCGTCGCTGGTTTTGATCAGGAGAAATTCGACTCGTTGATGCAAAATAGTGGCATCATTCGGAATCGATTAAAAATTGCAGCAGCGATCACCAATGCCCAATGTGTTTTAGCGATTCAAAAGGAATTTGGCAGTTTTTCTGATTATCTTTGGAAATTTGTTGATTTTCATCCCATCGAAAATCAGTTTGCAACAGCAGAAGAAGTCCCAACAAAAACGCCATTGTCAGATGAGATTTCCAAGGATTTGAAAAAAAGAGGATTCAAATTTGTTGGGACAACCATCATTTATGCGTTTATGGAGGCGATTGGTATGGTCAATGACCATTTACTCACTTGCCCCTGTCATGAAACCGTAAAAGAAGTCAGTTTGACGAAAAATAAACATTAGGAGGAAAATGATGCGTAAACTCGTTTTTTATGGAGCCATTAGTTTGGATGGTTATTTAGCAGATACCGAAGATAATTTGCAGTGGCTTTTTGATACCCCCACAGGAGAAACAACGTATGCTGCTTTTGATCAGTTGACAGATACATTGGTCATGGGACGAAAAACCTATGAAGAAGCAAAAAAACTGACGGAAGGCACGCCTTTTTATCAAGACAAGGAAGTCATTGTGTTTTCCCGTAAATTGAAAGAACTTCCAGATGCTACGGTCGTTTCGGAAAATCCTGTTGCGTATTTGAAACAATTGCAGCAGCAAGAAGGGAAAATGATCTGGTTTGTAGGCGGCGGTAATCTTTTAAAGCCATTGTTGGAGGCAGATATGATTGATGAATGGTGGATTCAAATCGCCCCTGTCCTATTAGGAAAAGGCAAGCGGTTGTTTGAAGATGGAAATTATCACCAACGCCTTGAATTGGTTGACACAACACAAATGGAACAACTTTATGAACTGCATTACCGTAAAATTCACAAATAAAAAAGCACGCCATCCGAAGAGTGCGTGCTAGGAAAAGGTTGAGAGAAAGTTCTCAGCCTTTTAATTTTTCAAAAAACTCGATATATTTATCGGTAATCAATTGGAAGTAACTAACGGTATCAGGTACAATCTCCCCGTTTTCATCTAAAAGATTTAAAATGTTGCCGATATAAGCTTCAGGCTGTTGCAACGTTGGCATGTTCAAGAAAACTAAGGACTGACGCAGATGATGGTTTGCACCAAAGCCGGAAACTGCTCCAGGAGAAACGCTGACCACCAAAGCAGGTTTGCCATCCCAAGAACTTTGCCCATAAGGACGAGAGCCTACATCCAACGCATTTTTCAATGCGCCAGGCACGGAACGATTGTATTCTGGTGTAAAGAAATAAATGCCGTCCACTTGTTGCAATTCATGACGAAAGGCTTGCCAGCTTTCCGGAACCTTTCCTTCAACTTCCAAATCTTCATTATAAAATGGGAGTGTGCTGAAGTCGATGAATACTGCTTCATAGCCCTCGGGTAAAAGCGCAGCAAATTTTTTTGCAACGATTTTATTGTAGGAGCCTTCTCGTAAACTACCTACTAAAATACCAATTTTTTTTGTCATGTTCCTTCCTCCATTTCTTGGTTCTATCTCTATCTTAGCGAGAAAAGTCTGAAATGACAAAAGATACGCCAAAATAATTTGGACTGTAAAGAAAAAACTCTTTACACCTTATCAAAAAACTGGTAAACTATCTTTTGTGATTAAGACTAATGGAGGTGTAATCGTAATGGCAGTAAAAATTCGTTTAAAACGCATGGGTTCTAAAAAGAGTCCTTTTTATCGTATCGTAGTAGCAGATTCACGTTCTCCTCGTGACGGACGTTTCATCGAAACAGTAGGTACTTACAATCCTTTGAAAGACCCTGCAGAAGTAACTTTAAAAGAAGATCTAGTTTTAGATTGGTTATCAAAAGGAGCTCAACCTTCTGATACAGTTCGTAACATCCTTTCAAAAGAAGGCGTTATGAAAAAACATCACGAAGCAAAATTCACTAAGAAATAAGGGGACCAATTATGACAGATTTGAAAGATTTAGTCTTAACAATCGTCCGACCATTGGTTACGCATCCTGATCAAATTACGCTTGATGTAGTTGAATCAGATGATTTCTATGAATACAACTTATCTGTTGCTCCAGAAGATATCGGTCGTATCATCGGCAAACAAGGTCGGGTCGCTAAAGCGATTCGCACGATTGTTTACGGCGTGCGTACAGAAGGACCCAAGAAAGTCCGCTTGAATATTCTAGACGGCAAAGAGTGAGAAATGATCTCAGCGATTTTTCAATCGTTGGGATTTTTTATTTTCTTCACGGAAAGAAATCAGGTACACTTTTATAGAAGAAGGAAAAATCCGTCGCAAGCCGCATGTTATTTCGACGAGTTTTGAGGATAATGAAAGTAAGGATAGGAGGAAAATCCAATGACCCAAATTTTTGTTTGGCTAGCTATTGCACTACTTATCTACTTTATTTTTAAAATCGGCTCATTTATCTGGCGACTGATTGGCTTTTTAGCCATTGTATTTTTGCTCTGGATCTTTCGAGAGGATATTTTTTCTCAGGTTAATCAGTGGGTCTCCAATTTTGATAGCGACGATCTTGGCAGTTTTTTGAAACAAGCGGCTGATTTTATCGTTGAAAAATTTAATCAAGTCGTTGCATGGTTTCAACAATTACTGGCATAGAAAAAAGCGGGGTATGATGAAGCAATCCCCAAAAGTTAGACCAAAAAATCTAACTTTTGGAGGTTACTACATGATTGTATCCCGCTTTTTTTTATTTTCTTAAAATCCTCGGCCACCGCCGCCAAACGTTCCGCCGCCGCTGGAGTGGGTGGTGCTACCGCCGCCAAATCCACCGCCGGAATTGTTGTTTTTCGGAATTCGGCGAGTTGTAACAAAGGAGTGAACCAGCCGATTTTCTTTTTTTGTTAACTGGACATCTGCATTTTCATGATATGCGTAGGTGTAGCCCCCTCGTTTTAGCTGATACGTTGATTTTGTAACCAAGAAGAAGGCAATACTTGCGACGAGTGCCGCTGCTACAGCAATACCAATCTCAAGAGGAGTAATCACTTTATAACGAGTGATTTTTCCAGTTTCTTCATCAACCCGGTAATGACCGCCGGGAACTCCTTCTGCAACAAAGGTTTCTGTTTTTTCTAGGTACGTTTTTGCCGCTTCAAAATAATTTTCATCACCCATCTCTGTTTCTAACGCATCTAAAATAGTGTCGATCCGCCGATCGGTTAAATAATCGATCATGTTTCCAGATGTCGAGATATAAATTTGTCGTTGATTCATATCCAGCAACAACACAGCACCATTTTGATTGTTGCCGACTTTTTCCCGCAAATAATCATCAGCAAAATCACGAGGCTCCTCCTGATTGTCATAGGTGGTTACGATAAAAACATTGCCTTTGATGGTTTCACCGATTTTTGTTGCGGTTTCGTTGAGCTGGGTGATTTGTGAGTCGGTAAATAACTGTGCATCATCTTCTACTAAATCGCTGGCTGCAATAGCCGGATGGGCAAAAAGAAGACTGGCGACGATACCGAATAAAAGAAGCCCAAGCTTTTTCAAATGAAATACCCCCCAACTAAGAAGAGCAGTAAGACGATCAGAAAAATTCCAAATGCGGTAGCGCCCAATTTTTTATAACTAATGGGTAAAATACCGCTGACTTTTCCGGTCTGACCATTCATTGCATAATAGTAGATTTTTTTATCCGCTTCATTGCTGCGGTAAGTGACAAGCCAAACCGGTAACAGCAAATAATCTTCTTTTTCTGCGGTCAGTTCAACCTGTTTTTGTTTCGTCACAAAAGTGGAGAAGCTGCCGACAGTTTCCTTTAGCAAATCTTCGCTGTAGGAAGATAATTCTTTTTCAATTGCAGGCTTCATTTCCAAATACTCAATGTCACGTTTTTCTGCTTGAAAGCCAGCAAGGTATTGGTTTTTAAATGCCACCGCTTTATCCATGGGAAAAGGTTGTACCCCACTAACCATTTTTTGTTGGACATTTTTTGAAAGTGCATTTTTAACCAAGTTCTTAAATTTGATGGTACCGGCTCGCTCAATCTCATATTGCTTGGTCTCGGTGTATTCAATATCTCCCACGAGCCAAACCCGCAAAGAAGTACCGGTTCCGGTGATTTCGCCTTTGGTTTCGGCATCGACATTCCAATAAGGAAAGTAAACGCCGGTAAGTTTTTCTACTTGAGCTTGACTGAAAAAGTCTTTCGGCACAAACCATTTCTTCTGTGCCCAAGCTAAAAATTTTTCGGTTGCCGCTTTTTTGCCGACTGAAAAAGGTAAAACTTTGCTAGGCAGAAATTTCCCGCTTAAGCGCCCCTGCAAGACCACCGGGTTATGACAGTAGTAGCAGTAGGTGGCAGCGGTGGTTGCATCAGTTACGATTTCTGCGCCGCAGCTGGGGCAGAGAAATAAATCCATCGACTCCGCTAATCCATCATCGGCGTCCGTCGTTTCAGTTGTTTCAGTTGTTTCGGTTGTTTGGTCACTGGCGGCTGTTGTTTCATCCACCATTTGCGCTTGTTTTTGTTTTTCCTCAAAGGCGCTTACTTCATCAACTGTAAAAATACTCAAACAATAGGGACAGTGAAATTTCTGGTCGTCAGGGTCAAAAGTCAATGCCCCGCCGCAATTGGGACATTTATGTGTTAGGACATCCATAATCATTCTCCTCTTCTAACCATCAGCTGTCCAAAGGCACGCCTTTGAATGGTTTGCCGCAATTTGGGCAGAACTTAGGAATTCCTTTAGAAAGATCAATGATTTCTCCGCATTCGCTGCATTTCATTTTGAGATTTGCTGCAGCTTGGGTTTCTGGTTTCGGTGTCCCGCAATTACTGCAGAATTTCCCTGTATTTTCTGTACCACACTGTGGACAGGTCCATGTGTCTTTGTTTCCTGATTGTTGCGCTTGTTGGGATTGCTGGATTTGTTCATTATTTGCTTGGGAAGCTTGATTTAAAAAGCCGCCACCTGCGTTCATACCCATGCCCATTCCGAAAAATCCGGTGGTTGCGCCGCCTTCATTTTTACCGGCAGCTTCCATTCCCCGGGCAACGGAACCTTGTACATAGCCTTCCCGTACGCCGGGATCTCCCAACATGGCTCCTTGGTTGCGCATGTTGATTAATTTCACAGAATCATCCGTGTAAGAAATGCTGGCCACCGCCACTGAAACGATTTCCATTCCTCGTAGCTCTGTCCAGCTACTGTCTAAGACATCTCCCATATATTTGCTTAGTTCCATACTTTTTGACGGAACATAAGAAATTCGCTGACCGTCAGCGGACATTTGATTAATGGATGCCTGTAAAGCGGTCAAAAATTCATTAAGGTATTGTTCATTGATGTCGTCGATTTCCACCTGCGTTTTATTTTTAGGAATTGCATTGGTATAAAATAAAATCGGGTCGGTGATTTTCATCGAATAGGAACCATGAGCCCGCAAGAAAAGTTCTGCGTTGTAAAAATTGTCAAAATAGTTGATCGGTGAGGCGGTACCAAATTTGATTCCTTTGATTTCCTGCAAATTGATATAAAAAACTTGTTGCTTTTGCGGAGTCACGCCGCCGAATTTAAATCGATCGAAGGTTTCTTTGATTGCATCTTTTAAAGAGCCATTGAACATGGAAGGTGCAAGATCATTTTTTACCGTATAATAGCCTTCTTCAGCAGTAAAGTCGATAATTTTCCCACCGTCGACTAACAACATCATCATGTTTGGATAAACATGAATCACTGAACCGTCTGTGATAACATCTGTCGTTCCTTTACGGTTTGAGCCTCGTTTGTCATCTTGCCGAACTTTGACACCTTTTGTCATTACTGTCGTGTCGCTCATCTCTTCTGGTTCGATGACCTCTAGCCACTGATCGGCAAGTCCGCCGCCCACCATACTTGTCGCTGCTTTAATGATTCCCATGATTGTCTTCCTCCTTTAAAAAAGTTACAAAGTGTTAATTCATTATACCATAGGCGCTGATTTCTAAAACTTATGACGCAAAAGCTTCAGAGAATTTATTAAAAGAACGTAGGAAACCTAGTTTTTTAGTTAAAAATTCCGTATAATAGTAACTAGCGAATTTTTTGAAAAAGGGGAGAAAAAGTATGGCCTATCAAGCACTTTACCGCGTTTGGCGTTCTCAAAGATTTGACGATGTCGTCGGTCAAAAAGCAATCACCCAAACGTTAAAAAATGCGATCCTTCAAGATCAAATCTCACATGCCTACCTATTTACAGGGCCAAGAGGTACCGGGAAAACCAGTGCTGCCAAAATTTTCGCCAAAGCCATCAATTGCCCCAACAGTCAAAACGGGGAGCCCTGCAATGAATGTGACATGTGTCGTTCCATTACTACGGGAACGCAAGAAGATGTTATTGAGATCGATGCTGCCAGCAACAATGGCGTGGAAGAAATTCGTTTTATTCGAGAGCGTGCCAATTACGCCCCAACAAAAGCGAAATATAAAGTTTATATTATTGATGAAGTCCATATGCTTTCGACAGGAGCCTTTAATGCTTTATTGAAAACTTTGGAAGAACCGCGAAAAAATGTCGTCTTTATTTTGGCAACGACTGAACCTCATAAAATTCCGGCAACGATTATTTCCCGAACGCAACGCTTTGATTTTAAACGAATCGATACCCAAGATATCGCTGCTCATTTAGCTCATGTGCTGCAAACGAGTCAAATCGAGTACGAAGAAGAAGCGCTTTATGTGATCGCTCGAGCGGCAGAAGGCGGGATGCGGGATGCGCTGAGTATTTTGGATCAAGCCATTTCTTTTAGTGATGAAAAGGTGACACTGAAGGATGCGATGGAGGTCACCGGCAGTCTTACTTACGAAATGATGGACCATTTTATTCAAGCCTGCTATGAGCAGGATGTGACCCAAGCGCTGACAGATTTGCAAGAAATGTTGGCAGCCGGCAAAGAAGCCCGTCGTTTACTAGAAAATTTATTGGTTTATTGTCGGGATTTGCTGATTTATCAAAAAGCGCCTAAATTATTAGAGGAAAAATCAGGGCATTTGACCGAAGCCTTTACGAGACTGGCGCAAGAAGTTGCTGCAACGGTTATTTATCATTGGATCAACGTCTTAAACGAAACGCAAAATGAAGTTCGTTTTACGAACAGCCCAACGATTTATCTGGAAGTAGCAACCGTTAAGCTGGCAAATAGCGAAACACAAGAAAAAATAGCGGCTCCAACAAGTGGAGAAGATTCACCAACCGATTCCGCAGAGCTCCAAGAATTGAAGCAACAACTGAATCAATTGCAAAATGAAATCCGGCAATTGAAACAAGGACAGTCTGCTACCCCTAATGCAGAACCCGTTGCTGCAAATAACAAACCTCATCGGGGGAAAACAACGACCTATCGAGTACCAAAAGAGCAAGTCTTTGGTGTCTTGCGGGAAGCAACGAAGGCTGATTTGATCAATGTGAAAAATGTTTGGGAAGATTTGCTGATGAGCTTGTCTGTGACACAACGGGCAGTTTTGCGCTCCAGCGAACCGAAAGCAGCCGGACCTAATAGCTTAGTGATCGCTTTTGATTATGAGATTGTTTGCCAAAAGGCAGCAAGTGATCAGGAGCTGGAATTGGCGATTCACAATAATATCAGTCGTATGATTCCTGATTATGCACCAAAACCAATCTATATTACTGAAGACAGTTGGCCGGTTTTGCGAAGAGATTTTGTTTCCCACACGACCGAAATTGGTGGTACGATTGAACCAACGGAGAAAAAGGAACCAGAACCAGAAGAAATTGTTGTGAAGGCCAAGGAATTATTTGGTGATTTCGCACAAATACAAAATGATTAATTAGGAGTGAAGAAAAATGATGCGAGGCATGGGAAATATGCAAGGCATGATGAAGCAAGTACAAAAAATGCAAAAAGAAATGGGAAAAGCGCAGGAAGCATTAAATATGCAAGAGTTCGTTGGTGAATCTACGAACGGCTACGTTAAAGCAACCTTTACTGGGGATCGTAAAATGAAAGAACTGATGGTTACTCCAGATGTTATTGATCCAGAAGATCCAGAAATGCTGCAGGATTTAATTGTTATGGCAGTGAATGACGGATTGGCTAAAGTGGAAAAAGAAACAGAAAAAACAATGGGTAAATACACGAAAGGTCTGCCCGGATTTTAATCCTTTCGTTAGGAGTAAGAACGAATGCATTATCCAGAACCAATTGCAAAATTGATCGACAGTTACATGAAATTACCGGGAATCGGTCAAAAAACCGCGACACGATTAGCTTTTTATACGATTGATATGAAAGATGAAGTCGTCAATGAATTCGCTAAGTCATTATTAAGTGTCAAACGGGATCTGCATTTTTGCAGTATCTGCGGAAACATCACAGAAGAAGATCCCTGTGAAATCTGCAAGGATACCACCCGCGACCGTAGCACGATCTTAGTTGTTGAAGAACCAAAAGACGTGATGGCGATGGAAAAAATGCGGGAATACCATGGGCTTTATCATGTGTTGCATGGCGTCTTGTCCCCAATGGAAGGGACTGGTCCAGACGATATTAATATTGCGTCTTTGATCCAGCGTCTGCATGACGATACGGTGAAGGAAGTAATCATTGCTACCAACGCCACAACCGAAGGAGAAGCAACGGCGATGTATCTATCGCGGTTGATTAAACCTGCGGGTATCAAAGTGACACGCCTGGCTCATGGATTGTCTGTCGGTAGTGATATCGAATATGCAGATGAAATTACTTTGCTTAAAGCGGTTGAAGGACGCAGAGAAATTTAGAAAATCAGTAATTTTCCAGGGGAAACTGGATAGTATGGAGGAAAAAAGTGAACGGATTGTTTATCACGATTGAAGGACCAGACGGCGCGGGAAAAACCAGCGTATTGAACGAATTATATCCTCGGTTGCAATTATTGGCGAAAAGACCAATCGTTAAAACGAGAGAACCGGGTGGTGTACGCATTTCAGAAAAGATCCGCAAAATTATTTTAGATCCTGCAAATGAAGAGATGGATGAACGGACAGAAGCACTGTTGTATGCTGCTGCTCGCCGTCAACATTTAGTGGAGGTTATTATCCCCGCATTAAATGAAGGAAAGATCGTCATTTGTGACCGTTTTGTTGATAGTTCATTGGCGTATCAAGGAGCTGGACGTCGAATTGGAATTCCTGAGATTGAAAAAATCAATAATTTTGCAATTGAAGGCACAAAACCGGATTTTACGTTATACTTAGATGTAGACTCAGATACCGGACTGCAACGGATTGCCCGCACACGTTATGAAAAAGCAGATCGCTTAGAAACCGAAAGCTTGGAATTTCACCAACGTGTTCGTCATGCCTATTTGAAATTGGCGGAGGAAGATCCTGTTCGTATCCATAAAGTTGATGCCCGTATGAGCCTGCAGGAAGTTGTTGATGCAAGTTTTATGGCAATTACTGAGACCTACCCCGAATATTTCTAATTATAGGAGGACAAAATGATGAAACTAATTATGGCTATCGTACAAGACAAGGACAGCAACCGTTTAGCAAATGAATTTATCGACGCGAATATTCGTGCGACAAAGCTTTCTTCCACCGGTGGATTTTTAAAAGCCGGCAACAGTACATTTATTATCGGGATCGATGACGATCGTGTCGAAGAAGCACTTGAATTGATCAAGAAAACCTGTCAGTCACGGAAACAATATGTTTCTACACCGATGTCCTTAGATATTTCATTGGATGGACAAGTTCCTTATCCCGTGGAAGTGGAAGTCGGCGGAGCGACGGTATTTGTTTTACCAGTCGAAGGGTTTCATCAATATTAATAGGAGAAAATGATGGAAGAACGCATTTTTTTAGCTGAATATCAGCCGCTTGTTTTCTCGCAATTAAAGAAAAGTGTGAAGCATGGGCGTCTGGCCCATGCTTATCTTTTTGAAGGCGATCAGGGAACCGGCAAAGGAACCATGAGTCAATGGCTGGCTAAACGTTTATTTTGTACTGATTTACAAGGAGAAGAGCCTTGTAATCAGTGTAACAACTGCCAACGGATCACAAATGGGGAACATCCCGATGTTCAAGTAATCCAACCAGATGGACAAACGATTAAAGTGGACCAGATTCGTCAATTGCAGACGGAATTTTCAAAAAGCGGCTTTGAAAGCCGTCGTCAAATTTTTATTATCAAAGCTGCCGATAAAATGAATGCCAGCGCTGCCAATAGTTTGTTGAAATTTTTAGAAGAGCCGCCGGGCAGCTTTTTAGCAATTTTAGAAACCGATGCGTTGGGCAGAATTTTGCCCACGATCCAATCTCGCTGTCAAGTGATCCATTTTCTGCCTTTGGCTCCGGATCATTTGATTGAAAAACTGCAGGAAGAAGGGATCGGCAAAGAATCCGCACAACTTCTGGCTAGTTTGACGAATGGTTATCAAAAAGCAGTTGAAATCTACCATGATGAATGGTTTAATGGTGCTAAGGATGCCGTTGGACAATGGTTTTCTTATTTAGAAAAACGTGATCCACAAGCATTTATTTATGTCCAAAAGCGTATTTTACCCTTAGCAAAAGAAAAAGAGCAACAGACGATGATTTTGCAAATGTTGTTATTTTATTTTCGCCGGATGCGGGATCGTGAAACGCAAATGACCGTCAGTATCAATAGGATGCTGGAGCTGCTTTTACAGGCAGAACAGAAACTGACAGCCAACGTTTCCTTCCAAAATGTTGCGGAACAGCTTGCTTTGCGGATCATTTATCAAGAGTTCCAGAAGAAAGGAGGATGAAAATGGTAGAAGTGGTAGGCGTCCGTTATCGAGAAGCGGGTCATATCTATTATTTTTCTCCTGGAAAATCTGATTACACATATAATGAAAAAGTTTTAGTGGAATCTCAACAAGCCAAACAACTGGCAACGATTGCGGTTCCTAAAAAAGAAATGAACACTGCTGATTTGCCGGATGAGTTAAAACCGATTTTGGCAAAAGCAACCACCAAAGATATTGAAAAAGCCGAACACAATCGTGAGGATGCCCAAAGAGCGCTGCAAATCGGCAAACGAAAAATTCGCGACCATCATCTGGAAATGAAATTGGTGCAAGTTGAATATACTTTTGACCGCAGTAAAATGATTTTTTATTTTACAGCAGATGGACGGGTAGATTTTCGGGAATTGGTCAAAGACTTGGCCAGCGAGTTTCGCACCCGAATCGAGCTGCGACAAATCGGTGTGAGGGATGAAGCCAAAGTTTTAGGGGGCATCGGTCCTTGTGGGCGGCCGTTATGTTGTTCAACTTTTTTAGGCGACTTTATTCCAGTCTCAATCAAAATGGCAAAAGATCAAGGACTTTCCTTAAATCCCACGAAAATTTCCGGTCTTTGCGGGCGGTTGATGTGCTGTTTGAAATATGAAAACGAATCTTATGAAGCAGCGAAAAAAGAAATGCCGGATTACGGCAAAGAAATCGTGACTCCAGATGGCAAAGGGAAGGTCGTAGGACTCAATCTTTTAAATCGTGTGGTCAAAGTACGGTTGATTGGTCGGGAAACGCCTGTGGAATATGACTACGAAGAATTAGAACTTGTTAAAGCAGGTGATTCACGATGACTATGGATAAGCGATCCTTGTATGATGGGCTGAACAAGCTTGAACTGGAATTGGAAAATTCTTTGCAGCAGTTAGGAGAAATGAAGCTGGCGCTGCAAGAAATTGTTGAAAAAAATACGACCCTTGAGTTAGAGAATCAAAAACTGCGGGATCATGTTCGCGAGCTGAATCAAGTGGCCGAAGCACCAGCAGAAAAAATCAAACAAGAGTTGTCGAAATCCCGCATGAATTTAGAAAAAATCTATGAAGAAGGCTTTCATGTTTGTTATGATCTTTACGGTTCTCGTCGGGAGCATGATGAACCCTGTGCCTTTTGTTTGGAAGTTATCTATCGAGAAAGCGGAAAATAAAAAGAGTGGAGGATTGATGTCTGAGGACGATCAATCCTTTTTTCAGAGAGGAGTTGTTTATGAAAAAACAGCGGAGTTTTAAAGATCAAGGATCAGGAATACTGTATTTGATTCCTACGCCAATCGGTAATTTGGAGGATATGACCTTTCGCAGTGTTCGTCTGCTAAAAGAAGTTGACTGGATTGCCAGTGAAGATACACGCAATACGCAAAAATTGCTCAATCATTTTGCCATCGAAACCCCTCAGAAAAGTTTACACGAGCATAACTATAAAGAACGTATTCCACAATTACTACAATTATTAACACAGGGTGCCTCCATCGCACAGGTGAGCGATGCCGGGATGCCTTCCATCAGTGATCCGGGGCATGAGTTGGTGGTTGCCTGTGTTGAAGCTGAGATTCCCGTGGTTTCTTTGCCGGGACCGACGGCGGGATTGACGGCACTGATTGCATCGGGATTATCTCCACAACCTAATTTATTTTATGGGTTTTTACCCCGCAAGAAAAAAGAACAAGTAGAAGCGTTGGAAAAATTAAAGCAACAAACCAGTACCTTGATTTTTTATGAGTCACCTTACCGAATTGCAGCAACTATTCAGCAAATAGCAGCCGTTTTTGGCAAAAATCGGCAAGCGGTGATTTGTCGGGAGCTGACAAAAATTCATGAAGAATATTTGCGAGGAAGCCTGGAGGAACTGTCTGCTTACTTAGGAGAAAATGAACTTAAAGGGGAATGCTGCTTGTTGGTCGCCGGTCATGATGGACAATCTGAAGTGACGATTACAGAAACCCGTTCCTTAAAAGAACAGGTCGAAAATTTAGTAGCAGAAGGTGCTAAACCCAATGCGGCAATCAAAGAGGTCGCACAACGAAATCAAGTCAAAAAGCAAGTGGTGTACAAAGAATACCATGAACTTGAAGAGTAACGAGAAGAAGGCGGAAGTCTTCTTTTTTTTGAATAAACGTTTCTTTTTATTAAAAATCAAAAGCAAAAATTGTATGGGAACGTTCGTTTGGGTATAATAGAGAGGAAGTGGGGTGGAAAAATGGCTGAATTACGCTTTCCGTTAAAAAATGATACGTCGCGAAAAATTATTCATATCGATATGGATGCTTTTTTTGCATCTGTTGAGGAACGAGATAACCCCGACTTAGCCAAACACCCATTGGTTATTGCGCGTCATCCTAGTGATACCGGTGGTCGCGGTGTCGTTACAACTGCTAATTATTTGGCACGGCAGTATGGTATTCATTCTGCAATGAGCGCACAAAAAGCCTATGAATTGTGTCCACAGGCAGTTTTTGTACCGGGAAACCATGAGAAATATGGAGAGATTTCCCGACAAATTCGAGAGATTTTTCAACGTTATACTGATGTAATCGAACCGATGTCGATTGATGAAGCGTATCTGGACGTGACAGAAAATAAAATCAACAGTCGTTCTGCGATCAAAATCGCCCGCATGATCCAACGAGATATTTGGCAGGAAACTCAGTTAACCTGTTCAGCAGGTGTCAGCTACAATAAATTTCTAGCGAAACTTGCGTCAGATTTTAAAAAACCTCGGGGCTTGACTGCTGTCATGCCAGAAGATGCCCTTGAATTTTTACAAGCATTACCCATCGAGAAATTTCACGGTGTCGGAAAAAAGACAGTGCCTAAAATGCACGAATTGAATATTTTTACCGGAGCGGATCTTTATGAACGCAGTGAAATGGACTTGATTCAGCATTTTGGTAAAATGGGGTATTCCCTGTATCGAAAGGTTCGTGGGGTTCATGAGTCTACTGTCAATGTCACCCGTGAACGAAAATCTGTAGGAAAAGAGCACACATATGGCAATCCGTTGACCACTGAAGAAGCTGTCTTGACACAATTGCGACAGTTAGCAGAGAAGGTGGAGTTTTCTCTTAAACGGGTTCAAAAACATGGAAAGACAGTTGTTTTAAAAGTCCGCTATGCGGATTACACCACGATTACAAAGCGTGTAACGCTGCCAACCTACGTTAATAAAAAAGAAGCTATTTTTTCACAAGCAAGTTTGATTTGGGAAGAAATTCTTGGATTGGAAAAAGGAATTCGTCTCTTAGGAATCACCGTCACCAATCTTGATCCTTTAACCTATGAAAATATCCGATTGCCTCTCTGGGGAGAAAAAGAATAAAGTATCGCCAAACAATGGATCAGAAATCCATGTTTGACGATACTTTTTTTTGTTAGATCAACTTGCGACGCTTGACCTGCTCGTAGCTTTTTTCAGCGTCGGTACATTTATCCCAGATGATGGCTTTTCCGGCAGCTAACGATTTTTGCACGTCAATAATCCGTTGATTACTGCTACCGCGAAATTGAAGATTCAAATCCCGTTTGGCCAGTTCAAAACGGCCGTCTACCAAGATATCGATGGCTCCTAGCAATTCCAACTTGTCGTCGGTCTCTGCCAGTAATTCTTCAAAGGTATAGCCTGACCAGCTCCAAATATCTTTTGTTGAACCAAATTCTTTCCGCACCCGTTTGACTACTTGTAAACAGACAGCAGTATTTAAAAAGGGTTCTCCCCCTAACAAGGTCAATCCCTGTACGTAATCATGCCCTAGATCGGTAATGATCCGCTCTTCCAATTCTTGGGAGAAAGGGACACCGTAACGGAAATTTTGCACGGCTTTGTTAAAACAGCCTTCACAGGCAAACAAACAGCCGCTGACGTACAAACTGTTGCGAACACCTTCTCCGTCAACAAAATTAAAGGCCTTATAGTCTGCCACATAATTTTGACTATAATCGGCTGCTTGCCACTCTTTAGGTTTCGGATTATTCATGAAAAACTTCCTTTTTTTGCTTGATTGATTATTTCATGTGTTTGACCCGTGAGGAAATTTCTTTGTGACGACCATGAACCATAGGACGGGCTTGGGGGTTTCCTAGATAGCCGCAAGTACGTTTGACCACATCACAGGTTTTGGGATCATGGTTGCCGCATTGTGGGCATTCAAAGCCTCGTTCAGTTGGTGTAAAATCTCCTTCGAAGCCGCATTCGTAACAATGATCGATTGGCGTATTTGTTCCAAGATAGCCGATGCGATCGTAGGAATAATCCCAAACTGCTTCCAATGCTTTCGGATTTTGTTGCAAGACAGGATATTCACAATAATGAATAAAGCCGCCGGAACAATATTTCGTGTAATCTTTTTCGAAATCAAGTTTTTCAAAGGGAGTTGGATTTTTACGGACATCATAATGAAAACTATTTGTGTAATATTCTTTGTCGGTAATATTTTCAACCAATCCAAATTTTTCTGTATCCAAACGGCAAAAACGATCCGTTAGGCTTTCACTTGGGGTGGAATATACGCTGAAGTGATAGCCATATTCATTTCCCCAGTTATCTGCATGGGCTTTTAATTCTTTAAGAATTGAAAGAGTGAATTCTTTTGCTTCAGGATTATTTTCCCATTCGCCGCCAAAGAAGGCAGAAGCCACTTCGTAAAGACCGATATAGCCCAAAGAAACCGTGGCACGTTTATTTTTGAATAATTCGTTGACGGAATCTTTTCGACCTAAACGTTTGCCAAAAGCACCATACATATATAGGATGGGGGCATTCGCCGGTGCTGCTTCTTTACAGCGCTCCACACGATAAACCAAGGCATCTTTTACAATACCTAAACGTTCTTCCAGAATTTGCCAGAATTTGTCTTGATCGCCTTGGGCTTCCATTGCAATTCGCGGCAGGTTCAAAGTGACAACGCCTAAATTCATTCGCCCTACATTAATTTCTTCGCCGTTTTCATCCTTCCAGCCTTGCAAGAAAGAACGACACCCCATTGGTACTTTAAAGCTGCCGGTCAGTTCGATCAGCTTTTCGTAATTCAAAATATCCGGATACATCCGTTTGGTGGCACATTCCAAAGCTAGTTGCTTGATATCGTAATTTGGATCGTTTGGATTAGCATTGACGCCCCGCTTCATTGAAAAAATCAATTTTGGAAAGATGGCAGTCCGTTTTTCGCTGCCTAATCCATTGATTCGATTTTGCAGAATTGCTTTTTGAATTTCCCGTTCAAACCAAGAAGTTCCTAACCCAAAACCTAGGGAGGTAAAGGGTGTTTGTCCGTTAGAGGTAAACAGGGTATTGATTTCATACTCTAAACTTTGCATGGCATCAAAAATATCTTTGCGAGTCTTTGTTTTGGCAAATTCTTCTTGACGAGAGGTGTCTTCAATCCAGTCTTTGGCATCTTGCAAATGCTTTTGATAATTTAATTCAGCAAAAGGAGCCAACAATTCATCGGTACGGTCACAGGAACAGCCGCCGTATTGACTGGAAGCAACATTTGCGATGATTTGAGAAATCTGTGCAGTTGCCGTTTGAATAGATTTTGGTGATTCCACCTCGGCGTTACCGATTTTAAACCCATTGTTCAGCATGCCTTTAAAATCGATTAAACAGCAATTGGTCATTGGGGTATAAGGATGGTAATCCAGATCATGGTAATGGATGTCCCCTTTTTGGTGGGCATTTGCCACATGAGGAGGAAGCATCTTTAACCCGATGGATTTCCCGACGATCCCGGCAGTCAGGTCTCGTTGTGTATTGAAGACATCGCTGTCCTTATTGGCGTTTTCATTGACTACTGACTGATCTTTGTTGATTAGCTTACCGATAGTAAAATTAATATCTGTCGCTTTACTGCGGGAAAAGTCGCGGCGAGTTCGATAATTGATGTAGTGTTCCGCCAAAGCATATTCGTTTTTTTCTAAAAGTGTGTGTTCAACGATATTTTGGATTTCATAGATTTTAACATTGTTTGTGAAACGTTCGGCAATTTCTTGGTCCACGCGTTCAACGATTTCTAAAATTCGTTCATGATCTAACGGAGATAGTTCGCCGCTGACCTGTGTTTTGGCTTTTACCAGTGCATCATAAATTTTTTGGTCATCAAAATCAACGAGGCGGCCGTCGCGTTTTACGATTTTCATACTGCTTAATTGCGGATGACGTTGTGTCGTCTCCACGGTTTTGCTGATTTTCATCATTGGGCTCCACTCCTTTAAAACGATTGTTCACTAATTATCATAATGGAATTGAACAAATCCTGCAACTAGATATAGTGGGTAAAAATGTTTCATAAGAAAAACCAACACAATATATAGTGTATAATTTTCGTTGAAAAAGTATGAAAGCTGATGAACATAGGCTTTTAGGATTTATAAATTTACGGTAAAATGAATAAAAAATTTTCTATCAAATTTCGTAACCTAAAGTCGTGAAACTACTAGAAATTATGCTACCATGAATTATGAAGGGAGTGACGCGGATGAAAACGATTATTGATGTCAAACATTTAAGCAAGACCTATGGGAATCGTTTTAATCAGACGAAAGTGTTGGATAATTTGTCCTTTACAGTGGATAAAGGGGAATTCGTGGGGATTATGGGTCCTAGCGGTGCGGGAAAAACCACGCTAATGAATATTTTGTCTTCGATTGCACTGCCGACATTTGGAACGGTTCATATCGCGGGGCAAGATGTAACAAAAATGAGTGAAACAGAATTAAGTGATTTCCGCCGAAAAAAAATCGGTTTTATTTTTCAGGAATTTAATTTATTAGAAACATTAAATGTGCGGGACAATATTCTCCTGCCTTTAGCCATTGATCGTTTGCCACTGACTGAAATGGAGCAGCGGGTGGCGCATGTGACGGAATTATTGGGGATTCAAATGCTTTTGAAACGATCCCCTGAAGAATTGTCTGTGGGGCAGAGGCAACGGGTAGCGGCGGCGCGAGCCTTGGCAACTCATCCAGAAGTAATTTTTGCCGATGAGCCGACGGGTGCCTTGGATTCAAAATCTGCAGGTGAATTATTGAACTATTTAAGTGAGATCAATTTAAAAGAAGATGCAACTATTTTGATGGTGACTCATGATCCGTACACTGCCAGTTATTGCAATCGTATTTTATTCATCAAAGACGGTGTGTTTTTTGCGGAAGTCGTGCGCCGTGGTTCTCGAAAGGAATTTTTTGACAAAGTAATCGATATGCAGGCAACTATTGGTGGAGGAGGGCGGCGACATGCTTTATAAATTGGCGTGGCGCAGTTTTTTGAAACAATTCCGCAATTATGCGGTTCCGTTTCTTTGCATGACAATGGCTGTCATGAGTTTTTACTCTTTTTCGGCAATCACCTATGATTCAGCCCTGATCAAACGAACCAGTCAAGACGTTCAAATTGAAGGCATACTGAATCTTGGAAATTTTTTAGTGCTGCTGATTGTATTAGTCTTTATGCTAAGTGCCAATCGCTTTTTTATCGTGAAACGACGAAAAGAAATCGCCTTGTATCAACTTTTTGGGTTGAAACGGTTGCGAATCGTCGGGCAATTTCTATTGGAAACGTTTGTACTGAATAGTGTTTCCTTTGTTATCGGTATTCTTTTAGGTGTGATTTTGTCAAAGTTTTTCTCAATGATTTTAATCAAAGCCATGGCTTTAGAAATCGACAGTGAGTTTTTTATCTCTTTTCCGTCGATTCTTTTCACAGCAAATGTGTTCCTATTTGTTTATCTTGTACTGGCGTTGCAAAATATTTGGATTTTATCAAAAAAACAATTGGCAGAACTTTTTTCAAAGGGGATGGCTTTTCCTTCCTCCCAAACAAAGGTTTCCTTCTGGTCGATTCTTTTTGGCAGTATGGGGCTGATTTTTATCGGCAGCGGTTATTTTCTTGCCTTTTTTATTCATGACCTTTTATTTGATTATATTGGTAAAACCCATGATTTGTGGATCGTTTTTTGGCTGCCTTTACTGATTCTTACGCTATGCGTCGTGGGAACGTATTTATTTTATCGTTTTACAATCAAAAGCCTGATTCATCTGTTGCGAAAACGAAAAAAAAGCTACCAAGGATTGACCTTGTTCATGCTGAATAACAGTCGGGTCCACGTGCTTCGTAGTTGGCGAAGCCTTTCGTTAACGACGATTGTTGCTGCGATTGCTATTGCGATCATTGGTGCCACAATTTCATTAATTGCATTAAATTCTCAAATGGTTCGAAACAGCAATCCGACAGATTTTCAGGTTCGACAAGAAAGTTTGCCAACCTTGCAACAGGTGATTCAGGGAAATAACGGAAAAATCACGAACGAGACGTTGTTACAGTATAAGGCTACCGGCAGTTATTTGAGCTTGAAGGTCTTGAACACCCAACAAACCCAGCAGCAACAGCTCATTAATTTACTGACGATTGATAATTATAATGAATTTCGAAACGTTCAGTCTAGCTTGCCAAAAATTCAGTTGAAAACCGCCAATGCTGCGGTCCTCTTTGATTACTCCTACAATAGTTTTCGAGGAATCACTAGTGTGGAGCGGCAGATTTATCTAGAAGATCAAGTGACTTTGGATTTACAGAAAATGTATCCCGATTATTTAGGTGAGAGCTTTTTAAGGTATAGCGGGTCAGTTTTAGTCGTCAGCCAGCAGGTGTTTGACGCTGTTGAAGGGATTGATTACACGGTGGCAATGGTGGATGTTGCGGGTGTTGCTGATCAGGAAAAATTAAATCAGCAGCTCAACACAGTGTTGCCTCTGACTTGGTCGGATGAAATTTATTTTGATTACGACCGGCAGGGAACTTCTTTTACTGGCAGCATCCAGAAAAAAGAAATCAATGGAGCCGCCGGAGATTTTTCCGGTAGCAATGTTCGAATGAACCAAACCAGTCGTTTTCCGGCCATCCGACGTGCTCGTCGTCAGGCGGGAATCTCTATTTATGTTGCTTTATTTATTGGGGTAATTGTGATGATTACGACCGCAAGTATTTTGATGCTGCGACAGTTTTCAGAAGCCGAGAACGAAAAAAATGCCTACCAACTTTTGAAAAAGCTAGGTGTGTCACAAAAAGAGATTCGCCATTTGATTTACCAGCAAAATGCTTGGATTTTCGTGCCGCCGATTTTATTAGGAACCGGTCATGCAATGTTTGCTATTTATGTATTGAATCAATTTATTACTAGTGACAATTATTGGCTTGCCTATCTGTTTTGTGGCATTATGGCTGGTGCTTATTTGATTTTCTATATAATCACAGCCCAAATTTACTCACGAATTATCGAAAGCTGAACAATGGATGTCTAAGTATCGCAGGTTTTTAGTGAGAGAGTACCATTAGTAGGGAATGTGGGTACAAAAAAGAAAGAAGAATGGTATAATTTATCAGTAGAAATATTTTATGAGGAGCGACAGAAATGTTAGATGGAAAAGAAGAACAATTATTGATCGATCTTACTTCTGCTCGGGGAGTTCCGGGAAATGAAGAAGAAGTAAGAGAGGTATTTAAAGCGTACGCCAAACCGTTTGCTGAAGATATTTTTTTTGATGGCCTAGGCAGTGTTGTTGCAAAACACACAGGAGAAGGTGGCGGTCCGAAAATCTTTATTTCTGGTCATATGGATGAAGTAGGATTTATGGTGACCAAAATCACAGAAAAAGGGTTCATCGAATTTCAAACCCTTGGCGGCTGGTGGGGACAAGTTATGTTGGCACAACAAGTCGAAATCAAAACCCAAGCTGGTAAGATCATCCATGGTGTGATTGGTTCAAAACCGCCTCACGTTTTAAGTCCTGAGGCACGAAAACAACCTTATGATGTGAAGGAAATGTTTATCGATATTGGCGCATCAAGTGACAAAGAAGCAAAAGGATGGGGCATTCGTCCCGGAGATATGATTACCCCTTATATTCACTATCAACGCTTGAATGATGGAAAATTCTTATTGGCAAAGGCATGGGATAATCGGATTGGGACCGCCGTTTCACTGCGAGTATTAGAAATTCTGTCAAAAGAAAATCATCCTAATTGTTTATTTGCCGGTAGTGATGTGATGGAAGAAGTTGGCTTGCGAGGAGCCAGAACCAGCACCCACTTAGTCAATCCAGATATCGCAATTGCTCTTGATACCGGAACTGCAGGAGATACGCCGGGAATGACACCGAAGGAAGCAGATTCTGAGTTGGGCAAAGGACCGCAAATTTTGATTTTTGACGCTTCTATGATTCCTCACAAAAAATTATTGAATTTTGTCATCAATGTGGCGGAAGAATTAGAGATTCCCTTCCAATATACAGTAATTACCGGTGGTGGAACCGATGCCGGTCAAATGCACTTGACTCGTGATGGTGTTCCTTCTTTGGCAATCACGGTGCCTGTTCGCTATCTGCACTCTCACACATCAGTCATCCATGAAGATGATTATTTGAATACGGTAAAATTAGTAACAGAAGTAATTCGTCGTTTGGACGATCAAACAGTAAATGAATTGAGAAGTTATTAAAAAATTAGGAGGCTTTCCATGCAAAAAACAAATCCAGAATTAAGAAAACAGGCAAGAGAAAGATTGGCCGGTCAATGGGGGATGAATGTCTTAATCGTTTTTCTATCGATTTTTGCTAGCGGAATCGTCCAAAATATTTTTAGCGGCATCACGAACTTTAAAGCAGAAAGTACACAGGCAACTGTTCTTGACTTTTTGGTCAGCAATCTTGTGTTGTTTGCCTTTACTTATGCGACTTATTTTGTAGCATTGTACGTTGTTCGTGGTGGGAAGGCAGAAGCGGGACAGATTTTTGTCATCTTTAACAAAAAATATTATGTGCCGATGATGATCATCAATTTTCTAAATAGTGTGGCGGGTTATCTGGTGGGCTTAATCGTATTTTTACCTTTATTGGTAATGTTCGGTGCCAGTGTCTATGCTGCGTTAGTGGTTAGTAACGGGACAAATACTGATGCAATTTTTCAACACATTTTTGGCGATAATTTACTGTTAGTCTTACTTTTCTTTTTGTTGGTTCTTGTCTTGTTGGTGGCATCAAGCATCGTTACCGGTGTCTTTCAGTTTGCTGCTTGGGCAAAAATGGACTTTCCGGATTTGAAAGTTGGGGCCAGCTTGAGCTACGGTTGGAAATTATTAAAAGGGCGAATCGGACAATACATTTTGCTGCAACTGTCCTTTATCGGCTGGTATATTTTGGGAATGTTGGCTTTTGTTATCGGTACGTTATGGGCGGTGACTTACGCCAATGTCAGCATCGCCGCTTTTTACGACGATTCCCGCAAACAGATCGGTGATCCAATCTAAACGGTTGAAGTGTTTCCTTTTTGAGGAGACACTTTTTTTGTGCTAGCATAGAGAAAAAAGGAGCGTGTATAAAATGAAATTAACGGTTTTAGGCTGCTTAGGTGCCTATCCTTACCAAGGAAAGGGCACAACCGGATATTTATTGGAATCGGGTGATTTTCATTTGTTGCTGGATGCAGGGAGCGGGACCTTACTTGAATTAGAAAAAATTCTAGATCCTCTGGCACTGGATGCAGTGATTTTATCCCACTATCATTATGACCATATTGCTGATCTGGGTGTATTGCAATATTATTGGCAGTTGTACCCGACGTTGGAACCCAAACCACTTTTACCCATCTATGGCCATACGTTGGATGAGTTTCATTACAACGAATTGACGTTGCCGGGAGTGACAGAGGGTCGTCCCTATTTTGAGACGAAACAGTTGGAATTGGGACCGTTTTCTGTTACATTTATGAAGACGATACATCCAGTCACTTGCTATGCAATGCGTTTTGTTGAAACTAGTACAGGGAAAGTTTTTGTATTCACTGGTGACTCAGGCTATTTGGAAACTTTTCAGGAATTTGCAAAGGATGCGGACCTGTTTTTGGCAGATACGTACTTGTTTGCCGGAAATGAAAAACACAAAGCCCATTTCACTTCCAAAGAATCTGGAGAAATCGCCAAACAGGCACGTGTAAAAAAACTGGTGTTGACCCATTTGCCACAACAAGGAGAGTTGAAACAGTTAAAAGCGCAGGCAGAAGAAGCTGCGGATTTTCAAGTATCGGTGGAGCTGGCAGAAGTGGGAAAAACATTCGACATTTAGGAGGACGAGAGTGTGATTTTTGTACCAAATGAAAACAATGACCCTAGAATCAATCTTGCAATTGAAGTTTTTTTGCTTCAAGAAATGAAAGTCGATGAACCAATTCTGCTTTTTTATATCAATGAACCATCGATTATCATCGGACGGAATCAAAATACCATTGAAGAAATCAATAAAGAGTATGTCGACGAACAAGGAATCCATGTTATCCGTCGCTTCAGTGGTGGTGGTGCCGTTTATCATGATTTTGGGAATTTGAATTTTAGTTTTATTATGCCAGATGATGGCAATTCCTTCCGAGACTTTGAAAAATTGACGAAACCGATTATTCAAGCCTTACATGAAATGGGGGTTGAAGGAGCAGAATTAAAAGGGCGTAACGATTTAGTCATTGATGATATGAAGTTTTCCGGTAATGCAATGTATGCAACCAACGGACGGATGTTTGCCCATGGGACGATTATGTTTGATAGTGACATCAATGAGGTAGTCAAAGCCTTGAAGGTACGTAAAGATAAGATTGAATCAAAAGGAATCAAATCAATCCGTTCTCGAGTAACGAATATCAAACCGTTTTTACCAAAAGAAAATCAAGGAATGACAACCGAAGAATTTCGTCAAGAGATTCTGCTGAAAATTTTTGGTGTTTCTTCAACGGATGAAATAAAAACCTATGAACTGACTGAGGAAGATTGGAAAAAGGTTAATGAAATTTCTGATCAATACTACCGCAACTGGGATTGGAACTACGGCAAGTCTCCAGAGTTTGAAATTGAACGCCGCAAACGATTCCCAATCGGGTCCATTGATATCCGTCTTAATGTGGAAAATGGCAAAATTTCTGAAGCAAAAATTTTCGGTGACTTCTTTGGGTTAGGTGATATCAAGGATGTTGAAGATGCACTGCTGGGTATCAAATATGAAAAGGATGCGTTGACGACGGCTGTTGCGTCGATTGATGTGAAAAAATATTTTGGCAATATTGAGCCGACTGACCTGTTGGAATTGATTTATTGATAGTAAAAAGCGACCTTGACTGCTGTTGCAGTTTCAGGTCGCTTTTTTAATTAATACGCACGAGCAATCCAAACAGTATGTTTAGCAGGTTTGCCGCTGACGATATCGACAGTTTTTTCCATTGGTGGTGCAAAAGGAATGTTTCGTGTAGTAAAACCAGTTTCTTCTTTGATTTTTGCTTCCGTTTCTTCGGTACCATCCCAACCAATCAGAACAAATCCAGGAACTTGATCTGCTTCCTTGCATCGTTCGATATGGGCTTTTAGATCTTCCAAGGTATCGATGTCGAAATGTTCATTTTCTTTGTTGCGATCGCGGGCTGCTTCCAATAACCGTTTTGGCATGACGGCTAATTGTTCTTTGACGTACTCATTCAGATCATCAAAGGAAACCGCCGTTTTTTCTGATAAGTCGCGAACTTTAACCATGACATGATTGTTTTCTAGATCCCGAGGACCGCATTCAATTCGTAGGCAGGCACCTTTTAATTCCCACTCGTGGAATTTATAGCCGGGTGAATTATCGGTATCATCTAGACGTACACGATAACCAGCCGCTTTAAAGGTAGCAAACAAAGCTTCTAATTTTTCCAAAATAGCGGGATTCTTTTTCCAAGGCCCTACTGGCATCAAAACGATTTGAGTTGGCGCAATCGTTGGAGGGAAAACCAACCCGTTGTCATCACCATGGGTCATAATCAAAGAGCCTAACAAACGAGTAGAGATTCCCCAAGAAGTGGTGTGAACAAAAGTGTGTTTGTTTTCTTTTGTCAGATAGGTGATGTCAAAGGCATCCGCAAATTTTGTTCCCAAATAATGGGAGGTTCCGGCTTGAACAGCCTTGCCATCTTTCATCATGGCTTCGATAGAGTAAGTATCTACTGCACCAGCAAAACGTTCAGAAGGGGTTTTTTGTCCTTTGTAGACAGGAATTGCTAAAAATTCTTCGCACAGTCGCGCATACTCATCCAAAATTTTCATTGTTCGAGTTCGAGCGTCTTCTTCATTTTCATGGGCAGTGTGTCCTTCTTGCCATAAAAATTCTGAAGTCCGTAAAAATGGGAGAGTCTTCTTTTCCCAACGAAAAACATTGGCCCATTGGTTAATTTCATAAGGCAGATCGCGGTAGGAATTGATCCAGTCAGAAAAGGCAGAGCCAATCATCGTTTCCGAGGTTGGTCGCAAAGCCAAAGGTTCTTCTAAGTCCTCATTACCGACTTTGGTCACCCAAGGGAGTTCTGGGGCGAAGCCTTCGATATGATCAGCTTCCTTCATGAAGAAGCTTTGAGGAATCAGCATTGGGAAGTATGCATTGCGAATACCTTCACTACGTAAAAATTTATTGAATTCTTCTTGAATATGTTCCCAAAGCTCATAGCCGTCGGGACGGAAAATAATCGAACCTTTTACGGGTGAGTAGGCCATCAGTTCCGCCTTTTGGATCGTTTGTAGATACCATTCTGTAAAATCATTTTTTTGTTCGTTACTCATGTTGTTTCCTCCTTTAAAAATAAAAAAGCATTTCATCCTAATAAAAGGACGAAATGCTTGGACTTCGCGGTACCACCTTTGTTGACTGTTTTTTACAGTCCTGCTCAAAAAAGGATAAGGGCTTTCCCCCGACTTCATCACAAGTCATTCATGCAGGTGGCAGGTTCGTAAAAAGAGCGGGTATCAAACTTACAGCCGTGGTTTGACTTTCTGTGACCATCTTACTACTACTAATCCAACTACTTTACATAGTAAAAGGCAAAGACAAAAATTGCAAGAACAATTTTTTATTTCTTTGTTGAAGAAAACATAAGATAAAGATAAAGCTGTTCATCAGGCAGAAAGCAGGATATCCAAACGATCTGTTTTCTCAGTTTGTTTCTTATCCAATGTACCGGCATATTTGCGGAGAACAGATTCAATCATCCAAAGATCGAAGGTTTCTTTTTCCGGCAAATCAGTGGTGATACCTTTGTCAAAAATATTTTTGTGATAATGTGCTGTATGCTCACAGGAAATTTGTAGTACTTCCTGTTCATAGCTGATATTTAGATTAATTTGTCGTTTTTTTGGATCATTGATGGCATAGGTTTCCCGCAAAGCATGTTCGAAAAGATGCGCAAATAACTGTGTCAGGTCTTCATCTGGAATCGCCAAGGTCTCAGGAAGTGTCACTTGAAAATGAGTGGTGATACTTTTTTGATCGGCTAATTTTTGAAAACGAGCCAGTAAAAGATTCGTCAGCGAGTGCTCGGAAAAAGTTTGTAGTCCTTCAAAATCTTTTGCGTCTTCTAAAAGCTGTTGAATATATTCGGTAACAGCTTCAGTTTGTCCTTCACCACCAAGCTGTTTTAGTGCCAGCAGGTTTTTCTTGAATTCCAAACGCAAATGTTCGACTTCTTTCAAGTGCTGAATCAAGGTGGTGCGGTTTTCTTCTAGCAGGGCGGTTTTTATTTCTAAGAAATGTATCTGTCGTTTATTTTCTTCGTTGCCGCCGATAAATTCAAGGACAGTATATACAGTGATAACCAATAGAATAATCACAAAAAATAATCCTGACCAATTGATGGTGTGATTATTGGCACCGACAATGTCACTAATATATAGAAAACAGTGTGCAATCGCAATGAGAATGATCCATGGGGTACAGATGACAAAAAAACGGGTTTTATGAATGACTTCCGCAATACAGGCAAGAGAGGCAGCCAGAGTTGAAAAAACGTTCATGGCATCGATAAAGGACATTAGTTCCGGTAAATCCCGCTTTGTGAAGACAGCGATACCTAAAATCAACAGGCTGATAGAAATGTGCATGGAGACCCACATTCGATAAGGACGCTGAACGGCCTCCATCCGACTGCAATAATACGCTGTAAGAAGTAACGGAACTAAAGTTGCCAATACGTTGGCAAGGGTAGAATTGACGGATGGTCTAAATAAAAGGCCACTGACAATATCCCCGGCTGCTGCTTCCATGCCGACAGTAATTGCAAAACAACCAAATAAGATCAATCGAAGATGCAATTTTTCTCCTTGCCAAAGTTTACGACCAACAAAACCAAGGACTGTGACACCGATAGAGACTGCTAAAATAAAAATTAGAATTTGTGTCAGGGAGACGGAAAACACGTAAGACATCAACGAATTTGCCTCGCCAAGAAAAACTCGCGGAGGTAATCCAGCATATTTTTGATAGGGAGTAGCAATCTCAATACGTAAGGTTTTACCCACATATTCTTTTGGCATTTGAATCTCCGTTAATAATTTTCCTGGATTTTTTCCATCTATTAAGTGAGTATCCGCGGGAGAATATTCAAAGAATTGCTCGTTGTCTAAGAATACTTTCATCCATTGATGATTTCCTTGAATTAAGATCTCCGGGTGGGCCGATTTGCGGACCATCTGTCGTTCCATCACCATTACTTCATCTGGATCAATGTTGGGCAATTTTTGTAAATGTTGGCTTTGAAAAACCGTTTCAGGATCATCTTGTGAAAAATAAGTCCATGTATCGGTAATCTCTGCCATCTGCGAATTAGAAAAAGGGGCAACAATCGATTTGATATAAAAACCAATGATCAGAAAGAAGGTAAGAAGAATCAGAAGATAAGGCAACCAATGCCAATAATTTTTTTTAATACTCTCATTATTTAACGAATTCATAAAATAATATCCTTTCGTTTTCTAATTTCAGATTATTAGAAGAACATCTGTTAGTCAACCTAAATATATAAGATGTGAGCTAAAGCGGTTAAAGTTATAAAATAACAGTTAAAATGATTGAAAAAACATAACTAAAACTATATTATTAGAAATAGGAAAGAAAATGATTAGTGAGGTGGTCAAGTGAAACGAAGAGGGCGAATCGGGGTCGTCACATCTATCGGTCTGATTTTTTTAATGGCAATTTCACTGCTGGTTGTTTTACTCCCTCACTTATTAGGAATGTCTTTTACCATTGCTAAGGACCATAAAATGGCACCGACATATCCAGAAGGCAGTTTAATTTTTGTTAAGAAAGAAAAACCGGAAAATATTTTGGTAGGAGAAATCATCACTTACTATGTCAATCAAGGGGAAAACATCAAAACACGGCGGGTGGTGGCAAAGGAAGAAGAATTTGCCTTTTATACAAAAGGCGATGGCGCCGATCAGATGGAGGTGGGGCTAGTCAGTAGCCGCAATTTGATTGGACAGCCGGTTTGGCACCTGCCATATGTGGGGCACTTTGTTTCTCGACGGGTGATCCAAATAGCCATAATTATTTTCTGGATGATTGCAGGATTTTTGACGGTTACAACACTGGGATTGATGGTGGAACAATTAGCTGCGAAACCTAAAAGGAAACAATCCAATAGTCGTTTTTAAAAATATTTTTTGAAAAAACACATTCTTATTTGACTATCTTTTTTGTACGTATACAATAAAAGAAGGACGGTAAATAAGCTGCGTCATTTATTGCGGTGAGGTTTTACCCTTCGTAAAAGAAATCTTTCTAAGATGGAAAGGATGTTAGCAGAATGGAGACATATTGTGGTCTGCTAGTCAACACCCATGTTTTTCAAGAAAAACCGATGATGCTGACGGGAGTACAGTTGAAGGTAGAGGGAAAAATCGTTAATTGTATCATTAAAGATCGTTACCTTGCTAAATACGTGCTACGGCTTCCTTTGAATAAATATATTCTTGAAGTAAGCGGAAAATGGAACAAACGCGAGCAGTTAGTAATCAAAACGATGTCTATCAAAAATATTGACGAGTACATCAAAATTATTGGCACACCTGAATAAAGTCAAAAACACGCTTGCAAGGGCGTGTTTTTGTTTGGGTTTTATAAAGATAAAAAATTATTGGCACAAACTTGTGTTAAGACAAAAAACCGCTAAGAATCACCATTCTTAACGGTTTATTAACGTCACAGGAGGGATTCGAACCCCCGACCGTCCGCTTAGAAGGCGGATGCTCTATCCGGCTGAGCTACTATGACATTTCAGCAACAAAGCTAATTATAGAAAACCGAACCGGTAAAGTCAATCCATTTTCGCTAATTCCTGTGCATTTTCCTAAGAAAGGTCTTTTCGAAAATCTCCTTAGACGTTCTATTTTTTAGGAAAGTCCGTTTGCAATCAATCAATTGTCACCTGCTCTTGTTCTTTGGTGATCAAAATGATGCCATCACCTAATGGTACAAGGCTAGAGGTCAAATCAGGATGTGTCATGACCACGTTGAGAAATTGATTCAGTTTCCGATGGATGGATCGATTTTTGCGAGGAATTTCTTCATCAGGCAATAAAATCGTTCCTCCTTGAAAAATATCATCTACCATTAAAACGCCGCCTTTTTTTAAAAGTCGTAAGCATTCTGGTAAAAATTCAATATATTTTGCTTTGGCACTATCCATAAAAATAAAATCATAAGGACCAGGCAATGTGGGTAAAATTGTTGCGGCTTGTCCTTCCAACAACGTGACACTTTGTTCGAGATGTAATCTTTGATACGTCTTTTTTGCTTTTTCAATCATCACATCAAAGCGATCAATAGTTGTCACGTGACCGTCTTTGCCGATCGTTTGTGCCATTAAACTGGAAGAAAACCCGATGGCTGCACCGATTTCCAGAATGTTTTTTGGTTTTATTTGACCAAGTAAAAATTGAAGAAAGACGACTGTTTCATGGGGAATGATCGGTACGCCTTGCTGATTTGCCTCTGCTTCGATTTTTCCGAGTTCATCTGTTAATGGTTTCTGTTTTGTTCGCATGAAGTCCACTAAGTCTTCTTTTACAATTGGACGATGCATCATTTCATTTTGCACAAGCTCCACCTCGTTGTTCATTATAGCTGAGAGTAGGGAAACGCCGCAATCTTTTTTCTCAGCCAGATTTTTAAAAGATGTTTCTTTTGATTTATTGCAATAGCGTTCCGATTACCCGCCAATCTTCTTCAATCAAGGGTTGAAGCTTTCGATTATAGAAAACGGCAGCGGGATGAAATAATGGAACAATCGTGTAACTGTTTTTTGTCCAACTATATTTCTCCTGTCCGGCATCCAACTGTAAAATCGGATGCTGAACAATTTTCCCGTGGGCGGATGTAATCACATATTTTGGTCCCAATAATCGTTGTAAGCCGATGTTTCCGACAGTGGCAATCAATCGGGGGGCAACTTTTTTTATTTCATAATCTAAAATAGGTGCATGGGCAAGTACTTCCTTTTTGTTTGGCGTCCGATTTGGTGTAACGATTTCTTCTTCACCAGTGCGTTTATTTTTTCGTTCTTTAACAGAAAACGGACGACTGCGAACTGCACTAGTAATATATACTTCCTCTCGCGTCAATCCAACACTGTCAAAGCATTTCATTAATTCAACTCCTGCTTGGCCACTGAAGGGAATAAAATTGGTGATTTCTTTTCTTCCCGGTGCTTCACCGACAATCATCAATTTTGGCTGGAGTGGTCCTTGACCAGGAACGAATCCTTCTAGTTTAAAGCCAACCGAGCGTTGGAAAACGTCCGCTACTAAAGAATCAGGATAGTTCATTATGGATGCCTCACTTTCTGATCATCAGTATAAATTGTTTGCTGAAAAAATGAAAATAATATGGAAAACGGCAGAAATCAATTGACGCTGCTGTTTTTTTCTGATAAAGTGTTCTTGTTGTAATTGTGGACTCCACAGCTACAACCGCTCAGAACAAGTTTGTAAGTACGAGAGTCACTTGGGATGGCGAGTCTAAGTATATTATAAGGAGGTGCTGTTAAGCATGTACGCAATTATCAAAACTGGTGGAAAACAATTGAAAGTCGAAGTTGGCCAAGCAATCTACGTTGAAAAATTAGACGTTGAAGCAGGCGAAAAAGTGACTTTTGACGAAGTCGTTCTTGTTGGTGGAGAATCAACGAAGGTTGGAGCCCCAACTGTTGCCGGTGCAACTGTTGTAGGAACTGTAGAAAAACACGGCAAACAAAAGAAAGTCGTAACGTTCAAATACAAACCTAAAAAACATTCTCACCGTAAACAAGGTCATCGTCAACCTTATACAAAAGTGGTTATCGATGCAATCAACGCATAATTTTTGCGAAAAAGAAGGTTGCAACTTATGATCAAAGGGACATTCAAAAGAAATGACTCTGGTCAAATTGTTTCTTTTACATTGACTGGACATGCCGAAGCAGGACCATATGGCAGTGATATTGTCTGTGCAGGAGTTTCTGCATTAGCAATCAGCACAATCAATGGAATCAATGCTTTAGCAGGAACAGAGCCAAGTGTTGAAGCAAATGAAGACGAGGGTGGTTACCTTCGTATGTCATTGGTTTCCGGTTTGACTCAGGAACAAACCAACATTGAGCAAATCTTATTAGAAAATTTGCTGTTGGGTCTTCAATCAATTGAAAAAGAACAAAGCGAATATATCCAAATCTCTACGATTATAGAAAAATAGGAGGTGCATCTCATGTTGATGAAAATGAATTTGCAATTCTTCGCTCATAAAAAAGGTGGGGGTTCTACTTCTAACGGACGTGACTCAGAATCAAAACGTTTAGGTGCTAAACGTGCTGACGGTCAAACTGTTACTGGTGGATCAATCCTTTACCGCCAACGTGGTACAAAAATTTACCCAGGTGTAAATGTAGGTATCGGCGGTGACGATACATTGTTTGCTAAAGTTGATGGCGTTGTTCGTTTCGAACGTAAAGGCCGCGACAAAAAACAAGTATCTGTTTATCCTGTAGCGCAAGAAGCATAAGAAATCATAGTCCAACCCCTTATCAAGGGTTTGGGCTTTTTTTATACGCGAAACCCATTTATTTCCGTTTTTTCCGTCTTCCTTGCTATACTAAAGAGACTAAGGAATGCTAGGAGGAAACGCCGTGAAAAACGCCATGCTGATTGTAAATCCAAGTTCGGGTGGGGAAAAAGCAAAAGAGTTTGAAAAATTGGTTGTTGAAAAGTTATCCCAGCTTTTTACAGATGTCGTGATTTTAGCTACCGAAAAAGCTGGTGATGCCACAAATTTTGCCCGGCAGGCAGCAATTGAAAACTACGATAGTGTATTTGCAATGGGAGGAGATGGAACGGTCAATGAGGTGATTAATGGGTTGGCAGAGCAGAAATCACCGCCGAAGTTTGGTTTCTTTCCTTTAGGAACGGTGAACGATCTTGCTCGTGCTTTACACATTTCCCTCGATCCGAAGAAAGCAATCGACGAATTGAATCTTTCTCAGACGAAAAAAATTGATCTTGGGAAAATCAACGACCAGTATTTTATGAACGTTGTTGCAATCGGTTTGATTCCAGAAGCAATCAATCACGTGAGTGCAGAAGAAAAAACGAGATTTGGAAAATTGGCGTATTTTATTTCAGGGTTAAAGCAACTCTCGGGGAATCAGAGCTATCCTTTTCAGCTATGTCTTGATGATGAAAAGGAACAAATTGAAAGCAGCACGGTGATTGTCAGCCTGACAAATTCTGTTGGGGGATTTGAGCAGTTGTTTCCGGAGGCGAAAGTGGATGATGGCTTGCTGCATCTGATTTATTTGAAGGATAAAAATTGGCTGGAAACAGTCAGATCTGTTCCTGATTTGTTAAAGGGAATTGATGCGACCAATGACAATGTCGCGTATCGAACGTTTCGTGAAGGAAGAATTGCATTAGAAAATAAGTTGTCAATCAAAACAAATGTTGATGGGGATGAAGGCTGTTCTTTGCCGATTCATTTAAAGGTTTTGCCTAAACAGTTGGAAGTCTATTGTTGATAGAAGATAAAAAAGCTAGTCTTTTGTCGATTCTTTTCGTAAAATAAGAAAAAATGAAAAAAGAAGGAATCACGATGGAAAAGATTCGAGTAGCAAAACCAGCCGATGCCGCAGAGCTGCTGGCCATTTACGCTCCCTATGTAACTGAAACAGCCATAACTTTTGAATATACACTGCCAACACTTGCAGAATTTCAACAACGGATTGCAGATACGCTGATTCGTTATCCGTATTTGGTTGCAGAAGATGAAATGGGTAAAATTGTCGGTTATGCTTATGCAGGAACCTATAAATCGCGGGCGGCTTATGATTGGACAGTTGAAGTGACCGTCTATGTTTGCCAAACTATCCGTGCCAAGGGAATTGGTTCTGCCTTATACCAAGCTCTAGAAACACAATTGGAGCGGCAAGGAGTGGTACAGGCAACTGCGTGTGTGACCGGGGGTAATGAGCAGAGCATTGCTTTTCATGAAAAACGCGGGTATCAGCTGGTGGCTACTTTTCCAAAGGTTGGTTACAAGTTTGATCAATGGTACGATATTGTTTGGCTGCAGAAAACATTGAATGCACCTCAAAAACAACAAGTGTCGTTTGTTCCCTTTTCAAAATTTGAGGAATAACAGAGAATAGAAAAAATTTGTCATTTATTTTTATTGAAAACAGTATGTGTCTAAGACAGAGTATGTGAAAGCTATTTTCGAAAAGTTATGAAAAAAGTTGGCGGTTTACATTTTTTTGAAAAGTGCTAGAATAAACACGTACTCATTTTGACCTGTTAGTCAAGGGGTTTAAGACGCCGCATTCTCAGTGCGGAGGCGCCGGTTCGAATCCGGCACAGGCTATAAGTGAAAGAGAGCTGGTACATCAACGTTTGTTGGTGATTATCAGGTCTCTTTTTTTTTACGAAAAATCGGCTGTGGGGCAGAGAATGGGGCAGAGATTTTCTTTTTAAAAATTAAATTTTGCCTAAAATGAACGATAGCCCTCTCGATTAAGAGAAGGCTATCTGACGAATCAATATTTATTAGTTTAAAGTTGGTGGTGACTATTACTAAAAATTAACTATTTCTCATTTAAACGATGTACTCCCTAACCACTAGTACATCCTTGTAACCCTGTAGTTACGCCAGTTTGAATAAATTTCATAAAAATGAATTAAATTTGTCGCTTAAAAATATTTCTCGTGTTCTCTAATTATAACACATTTTAGAGATGAAACCAAAAGACCAGAATTATGCGGAATTTTCCGATAAATTGACACAAAATATTAAACGTTATGTTATTATTGAAAAATAAGAAGGATAAATGAAAAAGGGAGAAGATAATGAAAAAAAGCAAAGCGTATCGTATCGCGATTCGAGCAATACTGACAGCCTTAATCATTCTACAGACGATGATCCCCTTTTTGGGATATATTCCCCTTGGGTTAACGAATCTGACAATTATCCACATTACAGTTATTGTAGCAGCGATTGTTTTGGGAACGAAAGATGGGATGTTTGTCGGATTGATGTGGGGACTTTTCACAATGATTCGTGTTTGGACTTTTCCAACGACTCTATTTGATACGACGGTGTTTACAAATCCGATCATTGCGGTTTTACCTCGGGTGTTAGTGGGGTTGGTTGCAGGATGGAGTTTTTCCTGGCTTTACCAAAGGGGGCGGCGACTGGTTTTTTCTTCGATGGTTGCTGCCGTACTAGGCACTTTAACTAATACCCTTCTAGTTTTATTTTTCATGGGAACATTGTATACAGAATTTGCGGCAGCGATGTACCAAACGACTACCTCTCACTTGGTGATTGTTCTAGGAACAATCGCAGTAACTAATGGTGTGTCGGAAATTATTGCAGCGGTCATTCTGACCCCCGTGTTTGTCAAAGCAATCCAAGGAATACGTCACCTGCGATTTGTTGAAGAAAAATAAAAAGTTTTATCAAAATATTGTGGAAAATCAGGTCGCTGGCTGAGACCTGATTTTTTGTCTCGAAGCGAATAGTATTAGAGAATTGGGATAAATGGTATACTTAACAAGTATGATACTCTTTATTTAAGTATACATAAATAAAAGATACGTCAAAAAAGGCAAATATCTTTTGTTTTGATGAAAAAAAGCTATAATAAAAAAACGATACACTACATAATAGTCAAATTGCCTGAAAATAGTTGGAGAAAGGAGTCCCTTATGTCAAAGAGAATTGATCGCATTTATCAGTATGTTTTGCAGCAGATGGCCCGTTTTTCCGGATCGGAGGAAGGAAACTTCGGTATAACAACGCAGGAAGTGGCGGAAGTTTTGGCGATTCAGCGTACCAATGCCAGCAAAGATTTGAATGAACTCGTTAGACAAAATCGGTTGAAAAAAATCGATGGTCGTCCAGTTCGGTACGCCGCATACCCAGCTATTCAACCTCCTGCAAAAAAGCATGTCGTTAGCTACAAAGAAGAGCAGATACCGCGAGAATTGGCTCAACCACAATTTGTCAGCGCTCCAATAGCCGTCCAAGATATTTTTACACGGATTGTTGGGGCAAATAACAGCATGAAAAATGCCGTAGAGCAAGCAAAGGCGGCGATTTTATATCCGCCAAAAGGATTAAATTGTCTAATCACCGGACCTACTGGGTCTGGGAAAACCTATTTTGCTCACGTCATGTTCCAATTTGCGAAAAGCAATCATGTGATTGATGAAGAAAAAGAATTGATTGTTTTTAACTGTGCGGACTACGCCAACAACCCAGAATTATTGATGAGCCACTTATTCGGTTACGTAAAGGGTGCTTTTACGGGAGCGGAACAAGAAAAAATCGGTATTATTGATCAAGCAAACGGCGGGATGCTCTTTCTTGATGAGATTCATCGATTACCACCTGAGGGACAGGAAATGATTTTTTATTTCATGGATCATGGAACCTATAGCCGATTGGGGGAAACAGGGAAAAATCATCAGGCAGATGTTCGGATCGTAGGAGCTACGACAGAAGATCCAAATTCTTCCTTGCTGGATACTTTTGTCCGTCGGATACCGATCAATATCCAGCTGCCTTCCTTTGAACAGCGGCCTGCTTCGGAAAAAGTTGATTTGGTTAAAATTATGGTAGCGCAAGAAGCTAACCGAATTCAGCGGAAAATCTCCTTGACCGAGGACGTAATCAAAGTATTGATTGGCAGCGTCAGCTACGGAAATATCGGACAATTAAAATCAAATATCCAACTGGTTTGTGCCCGTGGGTTCTTAAATCATATGCAGCACGAAGAAATTGCGATTACAATGACTGATTTGCCGGAAGGAATTCGCTCAGGGTTATCCTCTTTAGCCAATCGGAGGGAGAATTTAGCTGAATTATCTAAAATTTTAGAGCCTAAAATTGTTATTTCGCCTAATGAAAGTTTAGTGGAAATTCGCACGGATTCCTACGAGCTACCTTACAATCTCTACGATATTATTGGGGATAAGGCAGCTTTGCTGAAGGCGGATGGGCTGGATCAGGAAGCAATCAATCATTTTATTTCAACGGATATCAATATTCATTTGAAATCTTTTTATAAAGATCATGGCTTTTCCTTTAACGCAGAAAATAAGTTGTCGGAATTTGTGGATCAAAAAATTATTGATGCAACAAACCGAATCTATGAAGATGTTCGCCGAGAGTTGGGGTATGAGTTTCAACAAAATTTCGTTTATGCCATGAGTTTGCACATTAGCTCTTTTTTTGAAAAAATCAACGATGGAGAAGAACGGCATACGAATGACAACATTCGACAAATGGTCGCCGGATTCCCAGAAGAATTTGCTATGGCGAAAAAGATCCGTCGCTTTATCGGCAAAACGTTTCAAGTCATTATTCCTGAAAGTGAAGATTATTATTTAGCAGTTCTTTTGATTTCACTGCGGGCACATCAAACAGAAGGTAAAATCGGCGTAGTGGTCGCTGCTCATGGACACAGCACCGCCAGCAGCATGGTGCAGGTTGTTCAGCAACTGTTGGAAGTCGATCAAGTTGCTGCGGTGGATATGCCACTAGATATGTCGCCGAAAGTGGCGTTAGAAAAGATCAAAAACGCAGTGGTGCAAGTAAATGATAAAAGTGGTGTCATGCTATTGGTAGATATGGGTTCATTAGCAACGTTTAATGAAGAAATTATCCGAGAAACTGGCATCGAAGTCCGTACGGTTGATATGGTAACCACGGCTGTTGTATTGGAAACCGTACGTAAAGCTTCTGTTTTAGGCACTGACCTTGAGAGCTTATATGAATCATTGGAAAAATTTCAGGGGTATGGACGAGTACTCGTTGAACGAGACAACCATCGAGCGAAACAAGCAATTCTAGCAATTTGTGCTTCTGGTGAAGGTACCGCTCAACGAATCAAAGAAATCATTCAGCGATCGCTTTCGAAAAAACAAGAGCAGGAATTGACTGTTGTACCTCTATCTGTGGTGAATTTAAAAAGTGAATTGCCGAAAATTCAGGAGACGTATCATTTGATTGCGGCAACTGGCATCGTTGATCCGAAAATTAGTGCTCCTTTTATCCCTTTGGATCGTTTTATCGATCAGGATGTCGGTGCTTTATTGGATCGGATTTTAGTGGATAAGGAACCGACGTTTATTGAAGGCGACTTCCAGTTGAACGAGGAAAAAGCAACGGAAACTGCTATTCGCTTTATGGAAGAAAGTTTCACCTACATCAATCCACAAAAATTGTTTCAACCCATTTGGAATTTTGTTGTTGAAACGGTCAAGGACGCTGGCTTTTCCCAACAAGAATACGGTTTGGAAATCAATCTTGCGCTGCATACCGCGGGAATGATTGAGCGGATTCTAGTCCGTCAGCCGTTGACTGTCGATCAAGCAACGATTGAAAAGCTACTCCAAGATTCTTTTTATCAACGGTTGCATCTGCATGTACAATCCTTGGAACGTTTTCTGCGCTTGGAGGTACCGGAAGCGGAAGAATACTTTTTGATGGAGATTATTCATACCCATCAAGAAAAACAGCTTTTATTGGAACAGGAGTAAATAAATACACTAGAATGATACACTTTAGAACAGTGTACCTTTCTAGTGTATTTTTTAAATTTCTTATAAGTTAAGGATTTATTAAATAGTGTATCGCTTAGAAAGTTGGCACACATCTTGCATATATATAAGAGGATACAGGAGGTGAAGACAAGAATAAGTGGCATGAATTTGTCATTTAGAGACAGTGTTGGTAAGTAGGAGGTATGGTGATGGGCATCGATATACGTTTGGCGCGTATTGATGATCGCTTGATTCACGGACAAGTGGCAACAGCTTGGTCGAAACAAACGAAAGTCGATCGAATTTTAGTTATCAGTGATGAAGTAGCTAAGGATCAATTACGGAGGTTTTTATTAAGTGAAGCGGCGCCGCCGGGGATCAAATCGAATGTCATTACAGTCAATAAAATGATTGAGATTTACACGAATGATTTGTTTAATGGACAAAAGGTGATGCTGTTGTTTACAAACCCACAAGATGTTGTCCGCTTAATAAAAGGCGGTATCGTTCTTTCTTCGGTAAACATTGGTGGAATGAGCTTTTCTTCTGGCAAACGCATGATTACCAATTTTGTTTCGATGAATGATCAGGACATTCAGTCATTCAAGTATCTCGCAGCACTCGCTATCGAACTAGAGATTCGCAAAGTACCTGCTGACCGCAAAGTCTACTTGATGGAACTGTTAGAAAAGGAAAAGTTGTTGTAGTTGGAAAATAGCAATTGTCGCAAACCGCATTTATTCGATGTTATTCACGCACAAGCTATTGAAACCAAAAAAGTCAAATAGGAGGTATAAAGATGGTAGGAATTATCCTAGCAAGTCATGGACAATTCGCTGAAGGCATCTTGCAATCCGGAGCAATGATTTTTGGAGAACAAGAAAACGTAAAAGCTGTTACGCTGATGCCAAGCGAAGGACCAGATGATTTGAAGGCCAAAATGGAAGAAGCAGTCGCCTCTTTCGATAATCAAGACGAAGTATTAATCTTAGTCGACCTATGGGGCGGAACACCATTTAACCAAGCAAACAATTTGTTCGAACAACACAAAGACACTTGGGCAATTGTTGCCGGCATGAATTTGCCAATGGTTATTGAAGCTTACGCATCCCGCTTCTCAATGGAATCTGCGCAAGAAATTGCCGCACATATCCTTGAAACAGCAAAAGAAGGGGTACGAATCAAACCCGAAGAACTTGAACCAAAAACAGCTGCACCTGCAGCAACAGCGGATGCTACACAGCCTAAAGGCGCGATTCCTGTGGGAACAGTCTTAGGTGATGGTAAATTAAAAATTGTTTTAGCACGGATTGACTCTCGTCTATTACATGGTCAAGTAGCCACAGCATGGACAAAATCTGTTTTACCAAGTCGTATTATCGTTGTATCTGATGCTGTAGCAAAAGATGATCTTCGCAAAAAACTGATTGAGCAAGCTGCTCCTCCAGGTGTTAAAGCGAATGTCATTCCAATTAATAAAATGATTGAAATCGCAAAAGATCCTCGTTTTGGTAACACTAAGGCATTGTTATTATTTGAAAATCCAGAAGACATGTTGCGAGCAATTGAAGGTGGCGTTGATATCAAAGAAGTAAACGTCGGCTCTATGGCTCACTCAGTCGGAAAAGTAGTTGTAAGTAAAGTATTGTCAATGGGTGACGAAGATGTTAAAGCTTTTGAAACAATGAAAGACAAAGGCATTTCATTTGATGTACGTAAAGTACCAAATGACTCTCGCGACAATATGAACGAAATTCTTAAAAAAGCAAAAGATGAATTAGCAAAAGCGAAATAAATGCATAAAAAAATTAGAAGAAAACGGAGGATTAATAATCATGGATTTGAATTTCATTCAGGTGATATTAGTCGTTATCGTGGCATTTATGGCTGGTATGGAAGGGATTTTAGATGAATTCCAATTCCACCAACCACTTGTGGCATGTACACTAATCGGGTTAGTGACCGGTAACTTAGAAGCAGGTATCATTCTTGGAGGATCACTACAAATGATCGCTCTAGGTTGGGCAAATATTGGAGCAGCCGTAGCACCAGATGCTGCATTGGCATCTGTTGCATCAGCAATTATTTTAGTTTTAGGTGGACAAGGTAAAGAAGGCGTAACATCTGCTATTGCTCTTGCAATCCCATTGGCAGTTGCTGGATTGTTCTTGACTATGATCGTTCGTACAATTGCTGTGCCAATCGTTCATATTATGGATGGTGCTGCAGAAGAAGGAAATTATCGTAAAGTAGAATTATGGCATATGATCGCTGTTGCTTTACAAGGTGTTCGTATCGCAGTTCCTGCTGCAGCTCTATTATTCATCCCAGCAGAAACCGTTCGTTCTGCATTGGAATCAATGCCAGCTTGGTTGACAGATGGTATGGCAATCGGTGGGGGTATGGTTGTTGCTGTTGGTTATGCAATGGTTATCAACATGATGGCAACCAAAGAAGTATGGCCATTCTTTGTTATCGGTTTTGTTGTAGCAGCAATCTCACAATTGACATTGATCGCATTGGGTGCATTGGCAGTCGCAATCGCTTTGATCTACCTGAACATTACTAAAATGGGCGGATCATCTAATGGCGGCGGCGGAAACACCGGCGACCCATTAGGCGACATTTTGAATGATTATTAAACTTGAAGGAGGAGAAAGAAATGGCAGAAAAAATCACATTATCTAAAAAAGATCGTTTAGCCGTTGCATGGCGTTCTACCTTCATTCAAGGATCATGGAACTATGAACGGATGCAAAATGGTGGTTGGGCATTTTCATTAATCCCAGCAATCAAAAAATTATATAAAACAAAAGAAGATCGTTCCGCAGCGTTAAAACGTCATTTGGAATTCTTTAACACGCACCCATATATCGCATCACCAATTTTAGGCGTTACTTTGGCATTGGAAGAAGAACGTGCCAATGGTGCACCTGTTGATGACGTAGCAATCCAAGGGGTTAAAGTTGGTATGATGGGACCATTGGCAGGGGTCGGCGATCCAGTTTTCTGGTTTACTGTTCGTCCAATGCTTGGTGCATTAGGTGCATCACTAGCATTATCCGGCAATATCATGGGACCAATTATTTTCTTCGTAGCTTGGAATATTATTCGTTGGGCTTTCATGTGGTACACACAAGAATTTGGTTACAAAGCCGGTTCTAAAATCACGGATGACCTTTCCGGTGGACTTTTGCAAGACGTAACAAAAGGAGCATCCATTCTAGGGATGTTCGTGCTTGGATCGCTAGTACAACGATGGGTATCCATTAAGTTTGCCCCAACGGTTTCTGAAGTACAACTTGATAAAGGCGCTTATGTTGAATGGGATAAAATTCCAGAAGGCGGCAAAGGGTTACAACAAGCATTCCAAGAAGTTGCTTCTGGAAAAGCTTTGTCTGATGTAAAAGTAACGTCTTTACAAGATAACTTGGATCAATTGATTCCAGGTTTGGCTGCTTTATTGTTAACATTGTTGTGCATGTGGTTGCTTAAGAAAAAAGTTTCTCCAATTGTTATCATCCTCGGATTATTCGTGGTTGGTGTGGTTGGACATTTAATCGGATTGTTATAATCTGATAAATTAAATGCAGAATAGGCTGGAATATTGTTCATTCGTGAACGGTGTTCCAGCTTGTTTCTTAAAGAATAGTCTTACATAATCAGGACAAGCCTAGCATATCCAGCCAGGAAAACGTATAATAAATAAAGCGACAAGAAAGGGAGTCGAATGTATGGTTCAATCACTGAATAAAAAAGTCGATTTAACAATCAATGCCACTTCTTTTATGGGAATCAATGAATACGGTCAAATTATGATTGGTGATCAAGCTTTTGAATTTTATAATTCAAGAGATACCCGTAAATACATCCAAGTTCCGTGGGAAGAGGTCGAATTTGTCATTGCTTCGGTCATGTTCAAGGGCAAATGGATTCCTCGCTATGCCATCAAAACCAAAAAAGGTGGGACCTTCACCTTTGCTTCTAAAGAACCAAAAAAAGTATTACGGGCGATCCGAGAATACGTTGACCCAGATCATATGGTTCAATCATTGGGTGTACTGGATGTTTTAAAACGAGCGATTCAATCAAAACAAAAAAAGTAAGCAGTTGACTCAGTTTTTGAGCAGCTGCTTTTTTTCAAATTTTCTAAATTGTGGTAAGCTTGAATTGAAGTAGGAAACATTTTTAGGAGGGAAACCTATGCATTTTTTGTGGACGTTAATCGTAGGTGCAGTAATCGGCACGATTGCTGGTGCAATTACCGGAGAAAAACGAGGTTGTCTTTTTGATATCATTGCCGGACTGGTAGGTTCAATGATTGGGCAATCATTATTCAGTGAATGGGGACCGCAAGTTGCCGGAATGGCGATCATTCCATCAATTCTCGGGGCAGTGATTTTTGTGGCGGTAATTTCTTTCTTTTTCGGTCATTCAAAAAAATAAAATGAATCGTTATCGATAGAATACAAGGAGTTTCTGCGGAAACTTCTTTTTTTTGTAAAAGCGGACAATTTTTTCGCTTTTCTGAAAATTTTGTTATAATGAACAGGAAGCAAAAAAGAAAGAGGGAATCATCCTATGATGTTACGCGTAGAAAAATTGCGAGAAGCAATGAAAAAAGAACAAATTGACGGCTTTTTGGTAACGAGTCCGTACAATCTTCGTTACTTGACGAATTTCACGGGGACGACAGGTTTAGCGGTTATTACGTTAAATAAAGCTTTTTTTGTCACTGATTTTCGGTATACGGAACAAGCTGCGGCACAAGCGCAAGGCTTTGAAATCGTCAAAAATGTTGGACCGATTTTTGATGAAGTAGCAAAAATCTGTGACTCAGAAGAAATCCAAGCCTTGGCATTTGAAGAAACACAAATCAGCTTTGCAGAATATTCGGTACTAGAAGAAATTATTGCCGAAACCGATTTGATTCCTGTGGCAGGCATGATTGAAAATCTGCGGGAAATCAAAGATGACGAAGAAGTGGCAATCATTCAACAAGCTTGTCATATTGCCGATCAAGGATTTGATCATATTTTAAAAATGATTCGTCCGGGAATGACTGAGATTGAAGTTGCCAATCAATTGGACTTCTTCATGCGTTCTCTTGGTGCAACCAGTGTTTCTTTCGATACTATCGTTGCTAGCGGCCTGCGTTCTGCGATGCCGCATGGCGTTGCCAGTGATAAAGTCATTGAACAAGGGGATTTGATTACATTAGATTTTGGATGCTATTATCAAGGCTACGTTTCAGATATGACACGGACCTTTGCTGTCGGTGATCCCGGAGAAAAATTAAAAGAAATCTATCAAGTCGTTTTAGAAGCTCAATTGAAAGTTATTGAAGCTGCAAAACCAGGCTTAACTGGTATTCAATTGGATGCCGTAGCTCGCGATCACATTGCTGCAGCAGGGTATGGCGAAGCCTTTGGTCACTCTACTGGACATGGCATTGGTTTGGAAATTCATGAAGGACCAAATGTCTCCTTCCGTGCGGACAAACAATTTGTCGTGGGAAATGTCATCACAGATGAACCCGGAATTTATTTGCCAGGAATTGGCGGTGTCCGAATCGAAGATGACTTATTGATTACCCCAGAGGGCAATCAAGTGCTAACTCACGCACCAAAAGAATTAATTATCCTGTAATTTTAGATTAGAAAACAGCGGCTTTCCTTTGGAGAGCTGCTGTTTTTTTCTGAAAATTTCTCTTATTATTTCAAATAATGCAGGCAGAAGAAAGGATGATATGAAATTTTCAGAAATAAAAAAAGCTTATAATAAAACCATGCTAAAAAGATAAGAGGGAAAGCAATGAAATTATTCAGTCAGTTTGCGATTGTGTTATTATTTTCTATTTTAGGTGAAGGGCTTCGTGTGGTTTTGGATCTACCGGTTCCAGGAAGTATCATTGGAATCGTGTTATTATTTTTGGCCTTTGAGTTTAAAGTGGTCGATGCAAAAAAAATTGAACCAACTTGTGAGTTTTTGTTAAATAATTTAACGATTTTATTCGTTCCCGCAGGTGTGGGCTTGATGAAATATTATGATGCCATTAAATTTACTTGGCCAATTTTATTAGGAATCGTGGCACTATGTGTGATGGCTACCTTGGTAACCGTAGGAAAAACCACTGAATTTGTTGAAAAAATGCTGGCACGGCGTCGGGGTGCGGTAGTAGAAGAAATCGTCAAGTTGGAAGAAAAATTGCAGGTCAAAGGGGGAGAAGTCAATGACCTCTGAGCTGGTGCAAAGCCCATTGTTTGGATTGGCATTGACCGTAGCAACATTTTGTTTGATGGAACGATTGTTGCGAAATGTTCGTATTCCATTTGTTAATCCGTTGATCGTAACGATTGTGTTGATTATCCTTTTTTTGAAACTTACGGGTGTCAGCTATGACGATTACAATATTGGTGCAAACTTTTTGACTATGATGATCACTCCGGCAACCGTTGCTCTGGCACTGCCCTTGTATCGTAATTTGGATAAGCTTAAGGAAAATATCCTGCCCGTTTTAGCAGCGACAGTTGTTGGAATTGTGACGAATTGTACCTTGAGTATTTTGATTGGTCATCTTTTTTCTTTGAAGGATTCGATGATTCTTTCTTTGTTGCCGAAATCAGTTACGACAGCTATTTCTTTGGATATTTCAAAACAAATGGGCGGTTTATCGGCGGTCACGTTAGCTATCGTCGTTTCCACGGGGATTTTAGGGGCGTTGATCGGCAGTCAAGTATTTAAAATTTTTAAAATAAACAGCCCTGTTGCACGAGGAATCGCTTTAGGCAGTACCTCCCATGCTATCGGTACAGGACGTGCCATTGAGTTGGGTGAGGTAGAAGGAATTTTGTCAGGACTTTGTATTTGTGTGAATGGTATTGTCACGGTATTATTGCTGCCGGTCTTCTATCGTTTTGTTGAAGCAATACTCTACTAAATTGAATTTCCCTTTTCGCCCATCTTTTGCTACAATAATGCAGAGTTTGGCGGAGGGATTTTTTTATGTATTTAACAGCAGAAGAGTTGCAGGAAGTCGATCACGAACTTTTTCGAAAAGTGTCAATCCTAGAGATACTGGCAGATGGACAATGGTTGACTGTTACTGGTTTATCCCGGATTTTATCGATAGATACCCGTAGTGTGGGGCGGTTAATCCATGAGTTGACCAAAGAATACCATCTTTTCACTGGATCGGATTTGGCTTTGTTTGCCCGTGACAAGCGTCTGGGCTATCGTCTGCTTTTTGCGGATAATGAATTGGAGCAGGAACAGTTTTTGATTTTTATGATCCGCAAAACATTATCTTTTCAATTGTTGGAGGAAATTTTAGCAGAAAAACTACATTCGTTGCAGGATTTTAGCGAGAATTTCTACATCAGTGAAACGACTGCTCATCGAAAAGTGACTGAATTGAAAAAAAATCTGGCAAGGTATGGTCTGGCTCTTCAACGGGGCAGTTACCAATTGATTGGTGATGAAAAAGCGGTACGGATGTATCTGTCGATTTATTATTGGCGACTTTTTCGCGGAAAAATCTGGCCTTTTCCACAAATTGACAGAAAAAAAGTAGCCGAAGCAGCTAAAGCCGTTATGGCATTTTTTGGCGTTGCTTTTCATGACATGAAAAAAAGACGGTTGGAATATTTGATTGCGGCAAGTTTGATGCGGGAAGCCCAGCAACACCATCTGCCCAACGATGAGGTACTGACCCATTATCTGAAAGACAATCAATTCTTTGCTGAGTTTTCTGCTAAAATTACAACACATTTGCCTTTGTATCATCGCTCCAAAAAAGCAGTGGGTTATCTTTACCTCGCTCTTTTGACACGAGAGGAGTATTATCAACAGCCGGCAATTTTAGCGGAATTGATAAAGGATCATCAACGTCGTGAAACCCGTGTCCATCTCCATCATCAGCGGTTGACGGATTTGATTCTGGCTGATTTAGGAGAAGATCCAGTTCAAGGGAAAAAATTATTGCAGCAGGCACAAGGCTATCTTTTAAGTGGCCATTTATTTGCAGAATTATTTCCGACATTGGAATTGGGAATCAATGCAACGGCGTTTTGGACGGCTTCCGTTCATAAGCATCCAGAATTGATCCAATGGGTAAAAAATAAATTTGAATTGGTAAAAAAAGAAACAAATGACCCCATTTTTTCTATGAATAAGATGCTTTTTCGTCGCTATCTGACCGTCTTAAAAGAGTTGTCGGAATTTATGCCGGATCTGCCGCAACTGCGTATTTTATTATTGACGGATCTGCCTTTATTTGAAGAAGATGTGCTGATTCGTGATCTTCGTCATTTTTTTAAGCGAAATTATCAGCTGATCTTTTTCCGACAGCCAGCAGAAGAAGACTGTGACTTGTGTTTGACTACCAGCTATCTTTTGTGGCCGTTGGAATCTGGATTGGAAACGCTGTTGATTACGCAAGAATTAAAAATAGATGATTACCTGCATTTGATGGAAGTCTTTGAAGCCCACGTGGAAAAGAGCCAGCAAAAAAATCGCTGAATTCCAACGAAATGTTCCCTTGTCCCGTAACGTTTTATATAGCGTATCCTTCAAATTAATGATAAACTATTAACGACTAGAACTCTTAAAAGTGAAGGATGTCTCTTCTGCTGCAAAAGTTGCCTGGAGACAAGCTAGAACGGCGATAAAAATTTTGTGAAAATTTTATCCGGAATAGACTAAGGACAAGGAGGATTCGAATGATTTCAGTAAACGACTTTAAAACTGGTCTGACGATTGAAGTGGATGGTGACATTTGGCGCGTAGTGGATTTCCAACACGTGAAACCTGGAAAAGGGGCAGCCTTTGTTCGTTCAAAATTAAAGAACTTGCGGACAGGTGCCGTTCAGGAAAAAACATTTCGTGCAGGGGAAAAAGTTGCTAAAGCACAAATCGATAATCGTAAGATGCAGTATCTCTACGAAAGTGGCGGAAATCATGTGTTTATGGATTTGGGGAATTATGAACAAATCGAAATCCCGCAAGAACAAATTGTTGATGAATTGAAATACATGTTGGAAAATATGGAAGTCAATATCATCATGTATGGCTCGGAAGTATTAGGTGTTGATCTGCCGAATACGGTGACGCTAGAAGTAGCGGAGACCGATCCAAATATCAAAGGAGATACCTCTTCTGGGGGTTCTAAACCGGCGAAGATGGAGACTGGCGTAATGGTCAATGTACCGTTTTTTGTCAATCAAGGCGATAAATTAATCGTCAATACCAGTGACGGTACTTACGTATCACGGGCATAAGAATGGAGGAACGCAACATGGCTGATGAAAAGAATTTTGTGCTGAACGCAAACCAAGAATTAGGTGAAATCGTCATTGCACCAGAAGTGATTGAAGTGATTATCGGTATCGCTGCATCGAAAGTCGATGGTGTTTATGGCATGCGAGGCACATTTGCAAATAATGTAACAGAATTGCTGGGGCGCTCTGCTCACGGCAAAGGAGTTTATCTGACTATCGACGAATCAGGAATCAAAGTGGATCTTTATTGCTACATCAAATACGGTGTGTCTGTTCCTAAAGCAGCAATGGCAATTCAAGAACGGGTCAAACAACAAGTCTTGTTCATGACAGATGTTGCGTTGGCTGAAGTCAATGTACATGTTGTAGCTGTTGTGCCGGAAAAACTAGAATTACCTGATTTAGATGAATTATTCGAAAGCGAAGAGGAAGAACATGAGTAAAGAAGTATCCCGTCACGAGATTCGTAAAATGGCACTCCAAGCCTTGTTTCCTCTTGATTTCAATCAGGATTTATCAAAGCAGGATGCTATCATGCATGCGATTGAATTGGAGCATCATGAAATCATTGATGAAGAACAAGAGAACTTTGTACCAGGCTATTTAGATCAGCTTGTTGGCGGTGTTTGTGAACGAAAGGCAGAATTGGATGAAATTATTCAAAGCCATTTAAAAAAAGGGTGGAGCATTAAGCGGCTTCCAAAAATGGATGTCACGATTTTGCGAATCGCAATCTATGAAATGCTGCATGTTCCCGAAGTACCCAACAAAGTGGCGTTGAACGAAGCCATCGAATTAGCCAAAACATTTAGCGATGATCAGTCACGAAAATTCGTCAATGGTGTACTTTCCACCATCAACGATGAAACAGTTCAATAGACCATCGTTTGATCAACGAAGTCAGAATGGGGTCCCCCGTTCTGGCTTTTCTTATAGGAAAGAAAAAGTTTCCCTTTTTCGTGAAGAAAGCTTTCGCAAAAAATAAGTGCTATGCTAGAATAAAGGCAAATGGGTTAAAAAGGAGCGGATTCCATGGCAGAATTGATCAGAGGCAAAGAGTTGGCAGAAACCATGCAGCAACGCCTTGCCGAAGAAGTAAAAGAACTTGAAGAAGCACACATTCGTCCTGGTTTGGTCGTTCTTTTGGTGGGGGAGAATCCCGCCAGCCAGACGTATGTTAAAAATAAAGAATTAGCTGCACAACGTATCGGCATTCGTTCAAAAGTTGAACGTTATCCCAGTGATATTTCTGAAGCCGCACTATTGGCAGAAATTGAAAGATACAATCAGGATCCCGCATATCACGGTATTTTGGTTCAATTACCTTTACCAAAACAAATCAGTGAAGAAAAGGTATTGCTGGCAATCGACCCCAAGAAGGATGTCGATGGGTTTCATCCAATGAATTTAGGAAAATTATTTGCCGGCAAACCGGAAATGATTCCCTGTACTCCTTTTGGTATCATGAAAATGTTTGAAGCGTACAATATTTCGCTAAAAGGCAAACAAGCGTTAGTCATCGGGCGCAGCAATATCGTAGGCAAACCAATGGCACATCTTTTGTTGGCGGAAAATGCCACAGTTACGATTGCCCACTCTCAAACGAAACACCTGGCTGAATTAGCCAAACAAGCCGATATTTTAGTCGTTGCAATCGGCAGAGGGCATTTTGTCACCAAAGAATTTGTCAAAGAAGGCGCTGTTGTTATTGATGTCGGAATGAATCGTAATGAGGAAGGCAAACTAATCGGAGATGTGAAATTTGATGAAGTGGAACCAATCGCTTCTTATATCACGCCCGTGCCAAGAGGTGTTGGTCCAATGACAATCACCATGCTGATGTACCAAACGATTAAAGCAGCAAAAGGACAGAAATCAGGTGAGTAAATGGCACAAGACTATTTAACCGTTACAGCACTGACCAAATATTTGAAACGAAAATTTGATGCAGATCCCTATTTGGAACGGGTATATCTGACGGGAGAAATCTCCAATTTTCGTTTACGCCCCAATCATCAATATTTCAGTTTAAAAGACGACGGTGCAAAAATCTCTGCAGTGATGTTCAAGGGTGCCTTTGATAAAGTGAAATTTAAACCAGAAGAAGGAATGAAGGTTCTGGTGGTTGGCCGAATCTCTCTTTATGAGGCCAGTGGAAATTATCAAATGTATGTCGAACACATGGAACCGGACGGAATCGGTGCATTATATCAAGCCTACGAACAATTAAAAGAAAAATTGGGAAATGAAGGATTGTTTGCAGCACCGAAAAAAAATCTGGTGCGATTTCCTAAGCGAATCGCCGTGTTGACCAGTCCAAGCGGTGCAGTTATTCGAGACATCATTACAACGGTTCGCCGTCGGTATCCAATTGCCCAAATTATTTTATTTCCGACCGTTGTTCAAGGGGATAAAGCTGCGGACGATGTTGTAAAAAATATTCAGCGGGTGGAAGCAGCCGGTGATTTTGATACAATGATCATTGGGCGAGGCGGAGGTTCCATCGAAGATTTGTGGCCCTTCAATGAAGAACGGGTAGCACGGGCAATTTTTGCCGCAAAAACACCGATTATTTCTTCTGTTGGGCATGAAACAGATACAACCATTGCTGATTTGGTTGCTGATGTTCGTGCTGCGACCCCAACTGCGGCGGCAGAATTGGCCGTACCAGTCTTAAATGAAGAAGTGGTAAAAATTCGAGAACGAAAAGCACGTTTGGAACAGGCATTTATTTTCCAATTGCAGAAAAAAAATGAACGCTATCAACGAGCCCTGAATTCTTATGTTTTTCGTCAGCCAGAGCGATTGTATGAAGCACAATCGATTCGTTTGGACCAACTGAATCAACGGATGAGACAGCAAATGCAGCAGCTGCTATTTGAAAAAGAGCGACAAGCCACCCAGTCGATTCACCGCCTGCAGCAACTAATTCCTTTAGCGAGAGTTCAAGCTGCACAACAGCAAACGAACTATTTGAATGAACGGCTGATTAAGCAAAGTCGACAATTAATAGAAGAAAAACAACAACAAATGCAACAAGCCATCCAGTCTTTGGATTTATTGAGTCCATTAAAAATCATGGGTCGAGGTTACAGCTACACCACGAAAGACGAAACAGTTGTAAAGTCGGTTACCGCATTGCAGCCAAAAGATGAATTGCTGATCCATTATCAAGATGGACAGGCAAAAGTTCAGGTAATCGAATTAAAAGACAGCAAAAAATGAATACGCGTAGAAATTTTCAGTAGATGGAACGAGGAGGAGAATCATGGCGAATCCAACATTTGAAGAGTCATTACAAGAATTAGAACAAATCGTTACCCGCTTGGAGCAAGGAGATGTTCCCCTTGAAGAAGCGTTACAAGCATTTCAAAAAGGAATGGTATTAAGTAAGCAGTGCCAGGATACTTTGACGAAGGCTGAAAAAACATTAACAAAAATGATGTCAGAAAACAACGAAGAAAAACCATTTGAAGAGGCGGCAGAATGAAAAATCTAGAAGCCATTCGCCGTGAGCATTTGCCGGCGGTCGAAGCCGAGATTCTACGATTTATCGATGAACATGTCATCAATGACCGCTTGAAAGCAAGCATGATGTATTCCGTTCAGGCTGGGGGCAAGCGTTTGCGCCCGCTGATGCTTCTGGCTACGATTGCTTCTTTTGGGAAAGAAATCGAACAAGGCGCGTATCAAGCTGCGGCCGCATTGGAAATGCTGCACACATATTCGCTGATTCATGACGATTTGCCGGCAATGGATAATGATGATTTACGACGAGGCATGCCTACAAATCATGTGAAATTTGATGAAGCAACGGCTGTGTTGGCGGGTGACGGTTTGCTAACAGAGGCTTTTCATTTGCTGAGTCTGGCAAATATCAAAGCAAGTCCGAAGCTTTTGTTGATTCAGCAATTGGCAAAAGCGGCTGGAACGCAAGGAATGGTCGCCGGACAAGCAGCGGATGTTCAAGCAGAGGGTCAGCATCTGCCGTTGGCTGAGATTGCAAAGATTCATCAACATAAAACCGGTGATTTAATGACTTTTGCAATGATTAGCGGCGGAATCTTGGCTGAGCAACCGGAATCCACGATTCTGTCTATTCAACGCTTTGCTAAACATTTGGGGTTAGCTTTTCAGATTCGAGATGATTTGTTGGATGCGACTGCAACAGCCGAAGTTCTTGGGAAAAATCCTAATCGTGACACGATTTTAGAAAAAAGCACCTATCCTTCTTTATTAGGAATCGACGGGGCCCGGCAAGCATTATCAGAAACGTTAATGTATGGGCAAGAAGAAATAAAAGAATTACAAAATTCAGCCGATTTTCAGCCGCAACTATTTGCGGAACTGATTGAGCAATTTCGACTATAAGAAAGAGGAACCAAATGAAAAAAGAACGGGTAGATGTTTTGGCACATCAGCAAGGTCTGTTTGAAACACGTGAACAGGCAAAACGAGGCATCATGGCTGGTCAAGTGTATACTGAAAAAAATGAACGTCTGGATAAACCAGGAGAAAAAATTGCAGAGAGTACACAGCTGCAAGTTAAAGGCCGGAAGTTGCCGTATGTTTCCCGTGGTGGTTTGAAGTTGGAGAAGGCGTTGAAGATTTTTGATTTTACATTGCGAGATAAAATTGTCTTGGATATCGGAGCATCAACGGGTGGATTTACCGATGTTGCTTTGCAAAACGGGGCTAAAATGAGCTATGCGCTAGATGTCGGCTACAATCAACTAGCTTGGAAGATTCGGCAGGATGAACGGGTGGTCGTGATGGAACGAACCAATTTTCGGTATGCAAAACCGGAAGATTTCAGTGAAGGCAGACCGGAAGCCGCAACAATCGATGTTTCCTTTATTTCTTTGCGATTAATGCTGCCGCCGTTGCATGAAATTTTAGCTGAAAATGGGGATGTTATGGCCTTGATCAAACCACAATTTGAGGCCGGAAAAGGGGCCGTTGGAAAACACGGGATTGTTCGTGATCCAAAAACTCATCAACAAGTAATTGAGGAGATTGTGGCTTTTGCAAGAAATGAAAACTATGATGTCAAAGGTCTCAGCTTTTCGCCGATTACGGGTGGAGAAGGAAACATCGAGTTTATCATCCACTTAAGAAAAAGCGATGAATTGGGAACTATCGCGGAATCTATCGATATTTCCCAGCTAGTAAAAGAAGCCCATCAGCAGTTAGATAAATAGTCGAAAAAAATGAGAGGAGTACATAAGGATGAGAAAAAAAGACCGACACCGTTTGCTTACCCGCTTATTAAGTGAAAAAAATATTCAAAAGCAAGAAGAATTTGTTGAACTGCTTAAAGAGCGGGATGTCATCGTCACTCAAGCAACGATTTCCCGGGATATCAAGGAATTGAAACTGATTAAAGTGCCTTCTCCAGATGGTGGCTACCGTTACAGTTTGCCGGCAGAAACGGTGGAAGACGTGGGTGCCAAACTGGCCAAAATTTTAAAAGATGCTTTTGTTGCCGTGGATCAGATGGAAAAATTCGTTATTCTGAGAACCTTGCCCGGCAATGCGTCGGCAGCGGCAAATTTGATTGATCGCCGGTTTAAAGAGCAGTTGTTCGCTACGTTGAATGATGATGATAATGTGTTGATGATCACCCGCACAGAAGAAGACGCTGCAATGATTCGCCGTGAGTTTTTGCATTATTTATAATCTAGGAGGCAGCAGATGTTACTGGAGCTAACGATCAAGAATTTTGCAATTATTTCGGAATTGCAACTGAGTTTCTATAAAGGAATGACTGCCTTGACTGGGGAAACTGGTGCTGGTAAATCAATCATTATTGATGCGTTGGGATTATTGGCAGGTGGCCGCGGGTCTAGTGATTATATTCGGCAGGGCAGCGACAAATGTCTGTTGGAGGGCTTGTTTGAAATGCCCATTCGTCCCGATTTCTCTGCATTAATGGAGGAATTAGGAATCGAAACGGAAGAAAACCTATTGATAATTCAACGAGACATGGCAATCACGGGGAAAAATATTTGCCGGGTCAATGGTCGAACGATTACTCTGGCAAATTTACGCCGGGTCGGTGCCTATCTTGTGGATATCCAAGGGCAAAATGAACACCAAGAATTATTACAGCCGGAACAACATCTTTCTTTGATCGATGAATTTGGAGATGGAAAGTACAAAGAATTGTTGGCTGACTATCGGGAAAACTACTTGAGCTATCGCAAGTTGGAACAGCAAATTCGCAAAATACAAATGAATGAACAATCGTTTGTGCAGCGGATGGATATGCTGCGGTTTCAGCAAGAAGAGATTCAGCAGGCACAACTGCAACCGGAGGAAGAAGAGCAGTTGACGGATGAACGAGACAAATTAAGCAATTACCAAAAAATCGTGGATGCATTGGCTCATGGCTATGAAGCCTTGGCCGCGGAAGGTGCACCTAGTTTAGATGGTGTCGGTGTTGCTCTGAGTGAGATGCAAGGCATCGCTCATTTGGACTCGGACTATGAAGCAATTAGTGAAAATATTCAAACAGCCTATTATCTTTTGCAGGATGCCGCTGGCGAAATCTCACGGCAGGTGGATAGTCTAGAGCTTGATGAAGAACGTTTGGAAAGTGTCGAACAGCGATTGGATTTGATTCGTCAGTTAAAAAGAAAATATGGGGAGACGATTCCCGCAATATTGGCTTACGCAGAGAAAATTACGGAAGAATTAACAGAAGCGGATTTTTCTGAAGAAGCCTTGGATAAAATGGCGCAAGAATTGCAACAAAAAGAAGCGTTTGTCTGGCAGTTGGCTGAAAAAGTCCATACACAGCGAAAAATGATTGCCCATCGCTTGGAAAAAGAAATTCTACAAGAGTTGAGAGATCTTTACATGGAAAACAGCCAATTTGAGGTTGTTTTTAATTCTGGAAAGAAAGTGCTGAAAGAGGACGGCTTTGATGACGTAGAATTTTTCTTGACGACAAATCCTGGAGAACCGCTAAAACCCTTGGTAAAAGTTGCTTCAGGAGGAGAACTCTCACGGATTTTGTTGGCATTGAAAACGATTTTTTCAAAATCACAAGGAATTACCAGTATTATTTTTGACGAAGTAGATACAGGGGTAAGTGGGCGAGTAGCGCAAGCAATCGCACAAAAAATCTCTAAAATTGCTCGCAATTCACAGGTTTTGTGTATCACTCATTTACCGCAGGTCGCTGCAAGTGCGGATTATCAATACTACATTGTAAAAAAAATCCAAAAGGGACGTACAATCACGCAAGTCAAACAGTTAAATGAGCAGGAACGTGTGGATGAAATTGCGCGGATGTTGGCAGGTGCTGAAATCACTGAATTAACGATTCAACATGCCAAAGAATTATTGGAGATGGCTAGAGCAGCTGGTTAATCCATAAAAAGAAAGAGAGTAGAACAAAAAATTTGTTCTACTCTCTTTGTCTATTTTTTTACATAATGCTGAAAATGGCTGTTAAAAATACGGAACCTACTGTTAGAATCAACATAGTCCAGATAACGACTTTTGTAACTTTGGAAAACGTGCTGGTTGATTTTTTTTCGTTCATACGATCCACCCTTTTTTATCATTGCTATTCAAAGTTTACAATCAAACGTCTCTTTCTTCAAGTCACAATTGAAAAAGTTTACAAAGTTTTCTTTTTTTTAATAAATTTGTTTTATTCGGGAAGATCTTCTTGAACCTGATGATAGGACAGCTAGTGATAAGCTGAATAGAGTTGAGATGGAAATAAAGGAGTAGCTGAAGTTGAAGGTGACACACAAATAAATTTGCAAAATGGCACGAAATGCTAAAATAACGACGCGTATTATCATTCATATTGTATCTGTTGTTTGGTAAACTTTAAATAGTAATTGAAAGAGAGGAAGCTGTATGATGAAAAATAAAACAGTCATTATTACGGGGGCAAGTGATGGAATCGGTAAGGCATTGGCTCGCCAGTTAAAAGAAAAAGGCGCCAATGTTGTCATCATTGGACGCTCTCCTGAAAAAACAAAAGCGGTCGGTACAGAACTAAAAGCGCCGTATTATGTCGCAGATTTTACAAAACTTGATGAGGTGCGAGAACTGGGCAAGAAGCTACGTACTGATTTTCCACGAATTGATGTGTTATTTAACAACGCTGGTGGCGTTTATGGTGACCGGGTTGTAACGGTGGACGGATATGAAAAAACTTTTCAAATCAATCATCTGGCACACTTTCTATTAACGAACATACTTTTTGATACGCTTGCTGCAAGCAAAGCAACTATCGTGAATACCTCAAGTGTTGGCAATAGCGGTCTCAGCCGACTTGACATTGAGGACCTTAATATGGAGAAAAGGTACAGCAATTCCAGTGCTTACGGAAATGCGAAGCTAGAAAATATACTCTTTACTAAAGAATTTAACAGGCGTTATGGTAAAACGGGAATGTCTATGGTTGCCTTTTATCCGGGCAACGTTCTTACAAGTTTTGCGAAGGAAGCCAATGGTTTGATGCGTGGAATGTATCGTTTTGCACAGCGACATAAGTTTGCACAAAAAATATTGGCAATGATTCCGCCGGAACAAGGAGCGGATACAGCGGTATGGCTTGCAACTACTACACCGGGAAAAGATTGGCAGCCAGGAGAATATTACTACAAGCGAAAGATCGCTAAAGCACATAAATTGGCTTATGATGAAGAGACAGCCCGTTCGCTTTGGGAACAGAGTGAAAAGATGGCTGGCGTGAAGTATCCATCGTTATAGACTAAAGAAGGGTTGATAAAATGAAGATTACGCTTACAAAGCAATTTCAAGAATTTGTTAAAGGTATCGGCCTTTCCTTGGATGATATTTTGCAGAGAGCCGAAATTCCTAATCTTCTATGGAAAGAGGAAGTTGAACTCTCTCCAACAGATTATAGTAAATTTTTGTTTGAACTGGATAGTGAAATTACAGATGAGCAAATCTTGGCCTTCAGTGAAGTGAAAAATATTCAAACCTTTATGCCACCCATTTTTGTTGCCCTGTGTGCAAAAAATGCATTGGAGGGATTTTACCGATTTGCTCGGTATAAGCGACTGATTTGTCCTCTTGAGATCGATATACAGGAGGACGAAAAGACAATAACTATTCATTTGAGCTTTGATCTCCCAAATTCGTCCATGCCCCGCTTTTCTCTCATTAATGAACAGCTTGTGTTGGTCAGTCTAATCCGCACCGGCACCGGAAAAGATATAAAGCCATTGAAAGTAAAAAGTCCGTATCCATATAGTGAAGAGCTGACGGAATATTTGGGTATTACTCCTGAGATGTCTGCAACAAATGCGGTCACCTTTCGATTGGATGAGGTTGTTCGGCCTTATATTACCCACAATAATGTTATGTGGGAATATTTGGAACCGGAATTAAAAAGGCGGCTTGCAGAACTTTCAGAGGAGAATACGTTTATCAATCTTGTAGAGAAGACGTTGTTTTCTGCTATTCCGAGTGACTGGTTTTCCCGAGAAGAAGTTGCAAAATCTTTGGGAGTCAGCGTTCGTACCATGCAGCGAAAATTAGGAGAACAGGGAACCACCTACGCGCAGCTTGTCCAGAAGGTGCAAGAGCTTTTAGCCGTCAATTATATTCATGTGGATGAACTTGCGACGGAAGAAATATCTTATTTGGTGGGCTATAAAGATCAAGCGTCATTTTCTCGTGCGTTTAAGAAGTGGACGGGAAAGACGGTTACAGAATATAAGGCGAGACTTTCTTCATAACTAGTATGAAGAAAGTTCTGCTACACCTCTGTTTATCATATTGTGAGAATTACTTCAATACCACTCTCGTTTGAAGATGAAGACAAAACATGGTGTAAGCTGTGAACTGATAGCGCTCACTAGATTTTGTCTTTTTTAACACGAGATTGATATAATAACGAATCAAAGGAGAATTTTTTTATGGAAAGAAGCAACGTAATTTGTCACATGGTAACATCGATAGATGGGAAAATCAGCGGAAATTTTGAAAAGGAGCCGCTTGTTGAAACATCTGTGTTTCCCTATTATTATCAGGCACTCTTTGAATTTGGAGCAGCAATGGCGACTGGTAGAGCGACAAATGAAGAAACGTTAAAAATAGTTGGCAGTGCCGAAATAGATTTTTCAAAGTATAGCGATACAGAAGTAGACTATGAGGACTATATCATCAAAGACCCTAATCAGCATTATTTTGTCAGTTTTGACAGAAAAGGCAGATGCAACTGGGGAACAAGTCATTTCGAGCATTTAGGCAAGCGGCTTCTATTAGTAGAGGTCTTGACAAAGAAAGCAAAAAAAGAATACCTTGCATATTTAAGAGAGGTCGGTATTCCTTATATTTTTGCTGGCGAAGAAGAGATGGATATTGAGTTAGCATTGAAGAAATTGAAATCTGAATTTGGTGTGGAAACGCTGGTATTGTGCGGTGGAGCTGTTATCAACGGAGCATTTTTCAAGGAAGATTTGATTGATGAAATATCTTTGACGGTTGCTCCTTATGTGGAAGGAAATAGAGATGAGAAATCCTTTGTAGAATTATGGGCTGATTATCACAATACGGCTTTTCCATTGAAGAAAGCAACACCAATTGATGGTGGGGGTGTCCATCTTCTGTTTGCTAGAGAGGGTATCAAAAAAGAGCAATGAAAAATTGGCGTAAACAGAAAATGTCTCAAGTGTATAGTTACATAAAAAATACTTTCGAAAAAGTAGTCCTGTAACAGGAAATTACTACGAATACAATAGAAGTAAATACCGTGTATTTTTTGTTCCACGTGGGAGGTATCATCTTTCAACAACAATCTAAAAGCGATGGGAGACTGTGTGACTGAGTCTCTCATCGCTTTTGCAGTGTAAAAATTTTGTGACTGAAAAAGAAACATTTACTTGAAAAATGCGCCACTTGCTGATTGTTATTGAAAAATCAGCAACTTTCATTTACTGTCGTAGTATAGGCATTTTTTGATGGAGAGATAGGTAATTTTTTTGAAAGGTGTTCACAACAAATCTTTTTTTCTTAAATAATAAATCGTGATATAGCATAAAATTAAGGTAGCAATTGATATCAGAAAAAAGGCATCCGCTCGAGAGGCAAAGGGCAATTTAACGTTCATTCCGAAAAAGCCGCCGACAATTGTTGGAATTGTCAGGACAATCGTTAATGAAGTCAGGATTTTCATCACATTGTTTAAATTGTTTGAAACAATCGCAGAAAAAATATCTGTCATCTGATTCACTAATTTCAAATGGATTTTTGCAGAAGTCGTCGATTGTTCTGTTTCCACCAAAATATCATGGAGATGGTTGCGGTACGCATGATTCTTTTTGAATTCGGGGGAATGGGCCAATTCTTTTAAGGTATTAAAATTCGCCTCGGTCGCTGCTTCAAATAAGACCAAACTTTTTTGAATATCCATAATTTGATACAGATGTTTATTTTGGGTGGAGACTTGGATTTGACCTTCTAGTTTTTCCACCTGTCCTTTGATTGCCCGTAAATGATCATTGTAGGTTAAGACTAAATGCCACAAAATCTCTAGTGTTAAATTGACCCGATCACTCATGTCATTGTTGGGTAAAGGTTGTTGGATCAGTTTGCTGAAAAATGTTGGGTGGTAATTTGATACGCTGATCAATTTTTTGTCTGGCGTAATGATTAACGAAAGAGGGAAGGTCTCAAATTGCAAATACCCGCTGGGACTTGTCGAAACATAGGGAAATTGCAGCAACAAAAGAACCGGTCGCAAAAAAGTTTCCTGCTCCAAGCCTTCTGCACGGGAGTTCTCGGCATCATCCAAAATGGCGGTCAAGTAATCACTTGGTAGTTGAAATTTTTTTGATATTTCACTGATTTCCTCAATCTCCGGCTTTTCGATATGCAACCATAAGGCATCCTCTTTTTTGTCTCCACAGAGCACCAGCTTTTTATCTGTGATCGTATAGTATTGAATCATCTGCTCACATCCTTGTTACTACTATTATAAGGGAAAAGAGTAAGGATTTCTCGGATAAGCCACTGATTTTTTTAGAAAAGGCTGCATATCTGAATAAACTTTTAAACGAACTGAAACATCTATGTAAAGAAAATGAAGTATAGTTACTCTAGTTAAAAAGAAAGGAACTGCATTATGCAAAGTTTTACGCCAGTTTTAGTGTTTTGGTATCTATTTCCGATTATCGTGCTGTTCGCAGCCAATTTTTTAGTCACCACTTTTTCGTTACAAAAGCGGCTAAAAATCAAAGCACCTGATATTAGTGTGCCTTTTTTGTGGTTGGGCTTGCATCAATTATCACAAAATACCTTTGAAACTTCCTTTTTACCGTATTTTTTCATTTCGATTTTATTTACGGGAATTATCGTGGCGGTTTTTCAAGCGTATTACTATGGTGAGATTTTATATGCCCGCTACGGAAAAATGTTTTGGCGCTTAGTATTTCTGCTTTCGATTATCGTATATGTTGTTTTGATCGTCCTGAATCTGCTGCATTATTTATAAAAAGACTTTTAAAGAACGCGACAAAAGGGCTCCAATCTTTTCAAAATCTTTGGTAAAAAATAGTCAAAAAACTTCTCATGACATTTCATAGAAAAGGTGGTGGAATGTGGGGGATTGTGGTAGACTATGAATATCAGGTGGAGATTGGGGGATATTTGTCGATGTTTATGGGAGAATTCCAACATACGATCGATGCAAAAGGCCGACTAATCGTACCATCCAAACTACGTGAAAAACTTGGCGAAAAGTTTGTGGTGACGCGAGGATTAGACGGTTGTTTATTTGGTTACCCTTTACCTGAGTGGAACAATTTAGAAAAAAAATTAAATGAAATGCCCCTAGCAAAAAAAGATGCCCGTACCTTTGTCCGTTTCTTTTATTCTGCAGCGACAGAATGTGAAATTGATAAACAAGGTCGGATTAATATCCCGGCGACATTAAGAAAGCATGCAGATTTGACAAAAAATTGCGTGATTACCGGTGTAGCGAATCGAATTGAAATTTGGGATGAACAACGCTGGAATGAATTCTCGATTGAAGCAGAGGAAAACTTTGATGAAATCGCTGAAACAATGATTGATTTTGGGCTATAGGAAGAGGCAAACAGATGACTGCAGAATTTCAACATTATACGGTAATGCTAAAAGAAACTGTCGATGGATTAGCAATTCATCCCGATGGTGTATATGTTGACTGCACATTAGGCGGGGCAGGTCATAGTGAATACCTGTTGAGCCAATTAGGAGCAAAAGGACATCTCTATGCTTTCGATCAAGATCAAAAAGCAATCGACCATGCGAAACAACGCTTGGCACCTTATGTTGAAAAGGGACAAGTGACCTTTATCAAAAGTAATTTTCGCTTTTTACAAGACGAACTTGCCCAGTTGGGTGTCCGTCAAGTGGATGGTGTTTTGTACGACTTAGGAGTTTCTTCGCCTCAATTGGACGAAGCCGAACGAGGATTTAGTTATCATCAAGATGCACCATTAGATATGCGTATGGATCAGAGTGCGGATTTTTCTGCCTATGATGTCATCAACGGCTATGATTTTCATGAATTAGTAAAAATTTTCTATCGTTACGGCGAGGAAAAATTTTCAAAACAAGTTGCGCGGGAAATTGAACGGGTTCGCAAAAACAAACCGATCGAAACCACCGGTGAATTAGTTGAAGTAATCAAGGCAGCCATTCCGGCACCGGCAAGAAGAAAAGGCGGACATCCGGCAAAACGGATTTTCCAGGCTGTTCGAATTGCAGTGAATGATGAATTGGGTGCCATTGAGGAATCACTGGAACAGGCCATTGCATTACTGAAAAAAAATGGCAGAGTCAGCGTGATTACCTTCCATTCATTAGAGGATCGAATCGTAAAGACAATGTTTAAAGAATACAGCAGTCCACAGGATCTTCCACCGGGATTACCGGTCGTTCCTGATGAATACCAACCAGAACTAAAACTGATTACGAGAAAACCACTGGTTGCCTCGGAAGCAGAGCTGGCTGAAAACAATCGTTCAAGAAGCGCAAAATTGCGCGTTGCAGAGAAAGCGAGAAGGAAGGAGAGTTAAGATGGCGGAATTGAAAGCCCACGATTATGGTTATACCGAACCACTCATCGAACAACCACAACCAAACAAATCCGCTCAAACACCTCCTGAACGGCCAGAGATTATTGAAGTTCCTCATTCTCCAGCCCGCAGATTAAAACGGATCAGCAAACTTGAAAAATTGATAGGTGCCATCCTTTTTGCCGCAATTATTGGTCTAGCAGTTCTTACTATTTATGTGCGCACGGATATCAGTCAACTTGAGCATGATGTTTCGTTAATCCAAGCGGAAACGACACAACAAAATGAGGAAACGACACGTCTGGAACAAGAAAAAAGTGAGCTTTCCAAAACGGAACGCATCAAAAAGGTTGCCGAAAAACAAGGCTTGACGATCAATGATGATAACTTAAGGAAAGTGAAGTAAATGAGCTTTAAACGAATCAAACGATACATTAAAAATAAAAATTTAAATCCGATGAACAATCGCAAAAAAGTAGGTATTATTTTATTTGCTACGAGTATTGGGTTGTTCTTTTTATTTGCCGCTCGACTGACTTATTTAGTGGTCGTTGGTCAAGTCGCTGGTACCTCACTAAAAGAAAAAACAGAAGCCCTGTACCAAGGGTCTAGTGTAGTAAAAGCTCGTCGTGGAACGATTTATGATCGGAATGGGATTGCGATTGCGGAAGATGCGACTTCCTATTCTGTCAAAGCGATTCTATCCACCAAATATATGACCGGCTCTAAAAAGTTGTATGCCGAAGAAAAGAACTTTGATAAATTGGCTGAGATTCTCCATAACAAATTGGGGATGGAAAAGAAATACGCCCTGTCACAATTGGAAAACGGTCTAAAAGATGAACGGTACCAAGTGGAATTTGGAAAAAATGGTAAAGGAATCACGTTAGCGAAAAAAGAAGAAATCGAAAAAACGCTGGAAGAACAAGAATTGACCGGGCTGTATTTCGATGACCATCCTGCACGTATTTATCCTAACGGTGTTTTCTCTTCTCACTTTATTGGTATCGCTGAGTCAAAAGTCGATAAAAACGGTATAGACAAAGGTTTAGAAGGAATTTTAGGTCTGGAAGCTTCCTACAATGATGTGTTGAGTGGAACAGATGGAAAGGTTGTTTATCAGAAGGACAACTATCAAAACCCTTTGGCAGGAACCGTTGCAGAAGAAGTTAAGGCAAAAGATGGGCAAGATATCTATACAACGATTGATAGTCGTCTGCAGACCTATATGGAAACGTTAATGGATGCGTCAAATAAAAAATACAAACCAGAAAATATGACTGCAATGTTGATGGAGGCCAAAACAGGCGAAATTTTAGCCATGGCACAACGGCCAACCTTTAATCCAGAAACGGAAACGGAATTTAAAGACGGCGAATTTGAATGGCGCAATTTATTGGTACAGGATCGGTATGAACCAGGTTCAACCATGAAAGTCATGACAACTGCTGCGGCATTGGATGATGGAGTATTCAATGAGAATGAAACCTTCGTCTCTGGGAAAATCAAGGTAGCTGACGCAACCATCAATGACCATGACCAAGGGGCAAAAGGTGTCCTAACCATGCGCCAAGCGCTCTCGTGGTCAAGTAATGTCGGCATGGTCAAACTGGAACAAAAATTGGGAACCCGGTGGCAACGTTACCTGCAACAGTTTGGTTTCGGGAAAAGTACTTACTCTGGATTGCCGGATGAAAATGTAGGAATATTGCCTACTTCAAATGTAGTGGACCAAGCAATGAGTTCCTTTGGTCAGGCCATTGGGGTAACGAATTTTCAAATGATGCAGGCCTTTTCTGCAATCGCTAATGACGGAAAAATGTTGAAACCACAATATATCAGTAAAATCGTTGACCCTGCTACCGGCAAAGAACGGGTAACTCAACCAGAAGTACTTGGACAACCTGTTTCCGCAGAATCTGCTTCTAAAGTGCGGGAGTATATGCGAGATGTTGTTGAAAGTGAGAACTACGGAAGTGCCTATGGGCATTATGAGGTTCCTGGATACAATATTTCCGCTAAAACCGGAACTGCCCAAGTGGTCGCTGAAGATGGTGGGTATTTGGAAGGGGAAACTTCCTATCTCTACTCAATCGTGGAGATGATTCCTTCCAAGGAACCAGAGTATATTTTATATATGACAATGAAAGTACCGGAAACTTGGGAACAAGATGCATTGGCAAGTATTGGTAATCCGTTACTAAAACGGGCAATGGACTTTAAAGAAACGGAAGAAAGTCAGCCAGACAAAGAAAACTCTGAAACAATCACCGTTGCTGATTATCGCAATCTTGCTGTTGATACAGCTGCAAATGATGCGACAAAGAGTGGACTGAATCCTATCGTTATCGGAAACGGTGAAAAAGTAAAAGAACAATCGACACCAAGTGGTTCTGAGTTGATGAGTTCAGAGCGGCTGTTGCTAAAAACGACGGGTGATGAATTCACTATGCCGGATACCAGCGGATGGTCCAAAGCCGATTTGCTGAAACTAGGAGAATTACTGGATATTACTGTGAATTTTGACGGGGAAGGCTATTGTGTAGAACAAAGTGTTGCCCCTTATGAAAAAATCAACGAAGAAGTCACCTTTACCCTACAGAATAATTGATTTGAGGAGAGAAGAAAATGGAATGGACGAAAATGATATTGCCAATCGTGAGTAGTTTTGCAATGACGTTTGCGATAATGCCTTTATTTATCGGTTACTTCAGAGTAAAACAATTTGGACAAGAAATCAGAACGGAAGGCCCAAAATGGCATAATGTCAAAGCGGGAACCCCAACGATGGGTGGTGTCGTTTTCCTTATCAGTAGTATTCTTACGGGACTTTGGGTAGGAGCGTGGCAAAAGGAATTGACACCTGCACTGTCTATTCTGTTATTTATCCTATTCCTTTATGGATTGCTGGGTTTTTTAGATGACTTCATCAAAATTTTTATGAAACGAAATATGGGATTGACCTCCTTACAAAAATTGATTGGTCAAATTGTCGGTGCAGTCGTTTTTTATGGTGTATACCTGATGGATGGCAATGGAAATACCTTAAATCTTTTTGGTTATGATTTGAATCTTTCGTTGATTTATGGCATTTTCGTGATTTTTTGGCTAGTTGGTTTTTCTAACGCCGTCAATTTGACCGATGGCATCGATGGGTTAGTTTCGATTCTCGGCATTATTTCCTTTGCTACTTATGGCATCATTGCTTGGAAACAGAAACAGTTTGATGTATTGATCATTTGTTTAAGCGTCATCGGCGGTTTGCTGGGCTTTTTTCCTTACAACCATAAACCGGCAAAAATCTTTATGGGAGATGTGGGCTCATTAGCCTTAGGGGGATTATTAGCAGCAATCTCGATTCTTCTTCATCAAGAATGGACACTATTACTTATAGGACTTGTTTACGTTTGTGAAACTGCAAGTGTGATGTTACAAGTAACATCATTTAAATTAACGGGAAAACGAATTTTTAAGATGTCACCCATTCATCATCATTTTGAAATGAGCGGGTGGTCTGAATGGCGGATCGATATTACCTTCTGGTTGATTGCGTTAGTTTGTTCGATTGTTACTTTAGTGATTGTGTTGTAGGAGATGGAGAAAATGAAAAAAATAACAATGTATAAAAATAAAAAAGTTCTTGTGCTAGGATTAGCAAAGAGTGGATTCAGTGCGGCCAAATTGTTACATGAATTGGGCGCACTTGTCACCGTTAATGACGGAAAGCCCTTTGATGAAAATCCCGAAGCACAGGATCTTTTGGCTTTAGGAATCAAAGTCATCACTGGTCAGCATCCAATTGAATTGTTGGATGAGGATTTCTCCTTGATGGTTAAAAATCCCGGTATTCCTTATTCACATCCTTTAATCAAAAAAGCGTTAGAAAAAGGAATGCCAATCATCACAGAAGTGGAATTGGCCTATCAAATTGCTGACTGCCCAATTATCGGAATCACCGGAACAAATGGGAAAACGACGACAACTACTATGATTGAGCGAACGTTGAATGCCGGACTGACTTCTGGCGTTGCACGTTTGTCAGGAAATATCGGATTTCCTGCGAGCTCCGTTGCAGAAAAAGCACAACAAGAAGATGTACTAGTAATGGAGCTTTCGAGTTTTCAACTAATGGGAATTCAAACCTTTCACCCTAAAGTAGCCGTAATTACTAATCTTTATGAAGCACACTTGGATTACCACGGCAGCCGCAGTGAGTATGTGAAAGCAAAATGGCACATTCAACAAAATATGACGGCGGATGATTTTCTTGTTTTGAATTGGAATCAAGAAGAATTACAAAAGTTAAGCCATCAAACAAAAGCAACCATTGTTCCTTTTTCAACAGTAGAAAAAGTCGAAGGTGCTTATTTACAAGAGGGTATCTTATATTTCAAAGCAGAACCGATTATTGAAGCTGACAGACTGGGTGTACCAGGAAAACACAATATTGAAAATGCACTTGCAGCAATTGCTGTAGCCAAAACATGGGGAATTTCTGCCGAAAAGATTCGAATGGCCTTGCAACAATTTACCGGTGTTCCTCATCGGACGCAGTTTGTTGATGTGATTGAAAAAAGACAATTTTTTAATGATTCGAAAGCGACGAATATTCTGGCAACTGAAATGGCACTTGGCGGTTTTGAACATTCAAAACTCATTTTATTAGCCGGGGGATTGGATCGAGGCAATTCTTTTGATGAACTCGTACCTTCATTAACTGGAATCAAAGCTATCATAGTTTTTGGCGAAACACAGCATAAATTGGCTGAAGCAGCAGAAAAAGCCAAAATTCCAGAGATAATCTTTACAGAAAATGCTGAGACTGCGGTTCCTTTGGCTTATGAAATTAGCCAACCGGGTGATACGATCTTGCTATCTCCGGCAAATGCCAGTTGGGATCAATACCCTAATTTTGAAGTTCGCGGGGATCGATTTATTGCAGCAATCGAAGCGCTGAAAATACAAATAGAAATGAGCGAAAACGAGTGAGAGTTTTAGTAACTGGTGGCGGTACGGGTGGACATATCTATCCCGCGTTAGCTTTTGTGAAATATGTCAAAAAACAAGATCCAACTGCAAAGTTTCTATATGTCGGTGGGAAAAAAGGTCTGGAGAACAAAATTTTACCTAAAACAGATATTCCTTTTGAAACATTGGAAATTCAAGGATTTAAGCGAAGCTTATCGTTGGATAATTTTAAAACTATTCATCTGTTTATGAAAAGTATTCGCCAAGCAAAAAAAATCGTAAAAGAATTCAAACCGGATATCGTAATCGGCACGGGCGGGTATGTTTCTGGCGCAGTTGTTTATGCTGCTGCGAAGCTGAACATTCCAACCGTCGTTCATGAACAAAATAGTGTTCCCGGTATTACCAATAAATTTCTAAGCCGCTATGTAGATCGAATTGCAATTGCTTTTCAAGATGCTGCTGCTTTCTTTCCAAAAGATAAGACAGTGCTTGTAGGGAATCCTCGAGCAACGGAAGTCAGAGACAGTGGGAAATCTGATATTTTAAAAGAATTCGATTTAGATCCGGCGAAGGAAACCGTGTTGATTTTTGGAGGAAGTCAGGGAGCGCTAAAAATCAATCAAGCAGTGGTTGCTGCGTTACCGATGTTAGCCCAAAAAGACTACCAGGTCCTGTATGCCTCGGGAGAACGGTATTTTGAAGAAATTAAAAAGAATGAAACGATTTCACTTGATAGATTGACAACTGTCAGTGTTAAGCCGTATATTGATAAAATGGCTGAAGTCATGGCAAATTCCAGTTTGCTGATTGGACGTGCCGGAGCAACCTCAATTGCAGAATTTACGGCATTAGGCTTACCGGCGATTTTAATACCAAGTCCTTATGTGACAAATGACCATCAGACGAAGAATGCCCAAAGTCTTGTTGATCATGGTGCCGTAAGAATGATTCGCGACGATGAGCTGACTGGTGAATCACTGGTTTTAGCAATTGATGCAATCATGGAAGACAAGAAGTTGCGGGAACAGATGGCGGCTGCCTCCAAGGAGCAAGGTATACCTGATGCGGCAGAACGACTATTCAACTTAGTACAGACATTGATTTAAGTATTTATTTTTTAAGGTGGTGATCGTCATTAGCAAAAAAACTCCTGATGAGACAAAAAAGGAATCTGAATCCAAAGAACCAGAAATCAATGAGGCAGAGTTGACACCGTGGCAAAAAGCTAATTTGAGCTATCTTAAAGAAAAAGGCGATCAACCAAGCTGGTCGCCATCAATCATTGATGGTAGTCCAGATACGATGACGGAAGAAATTGTGGAAGAAGAAGCGTCCGATGAAACGAAAACGGACGATGTCGAGATGGAAGAAAGCAAAGGAGAGCCAACCAATGGTTCATTTGCAGATCGTTTACCAAAAATAAAATCTCAGCGGGATTTGCTTCTTCATCGCCGATTGATTTTTTTAATCGTACTCTTCACGATTCCCTTGCTTTTCACGCTGTATTACGTTTCACCTTTGAGTAAGCTGGCAAAAGTTACTGTTTCGGGGAATAACAAAGTAGCTACCGCAGAAATTTTAAAAGATACCAATTTTCGCTTGCAAGAAAATCTGTGGACTCAATTTTTCCAACGTGGGAAGAATGAAGAAAAACTGACTGCAGAACAGCCAAGAATCAAGAGTACGTCACTTTCAATCGAAAATATCAATCACTTTCATTTGACTGTAACAGAATATCAGGAGGTGGCACTTCTGGCAAAAGGAGATACCTACTCACCGATTTTGGAAAATGGGCAAGTGATGGCAGAAACGCTGAAAAAACCAACTCAGGATTTACCAATTTTAGAAAATTTTACGTCAGAGAAAAAAATCCTATCTGTCTTAAAGAAGTATAGAAAACTGTCTCAAGAAATTCGCAGCGGGATTTCGCAAATTAATTATGCACCTACAAAAAGCAACGATGAATTGCTGAATCTCTATATGAACGATGGCAATCAGGTGATCGTAAATATTTCCAACCTAACAAAACAAATGCAATATTATCCACAGGTTGCAAAAGATATGAAGGAAAAAGGCATTGTGGACATGGAGGTAGGAATTTTTACTTACGCCTACCCGAAAGAAGAGAAAAAAACAACTGAGAGTTCAGAGCCACAAGAGAGTGAAAATCAATAAAAATCAATAAAATTTCCACATATTTTTTCATTAACAGGTTTCTAAATGTCCGCTTTTTGTGGTAGAATTGGTAGCAGTGAATAAATTAATCAAATGGTATATAAATACGAGCAGTATTTGTTCGCGGTATATGGAATAAAGTAGGAGGGAATCCCATTCATGGCAAAGACGGGAATGTATGTAGGTCTTGATATTGGTACTACTTCTGTAAAAGTTGTAGTTGCTGAATATGTGGACAACCAAATGAACATCATTGGTGTAGGGAATGCTAAATCAGAAGGAATCAATCGCGGAATCATCGTCGATATTGAAAAAACAGTCCAAGCAATTCAACGTGCAGTAAAACAAGCAGAAGAAAAAGCAGGTATTCAAATCCGCAGTGTGAGTGTCGGTGTACCGGCAACGCTGTTAGAAGTTGAAAATTGCCAAGGAATGATTGCTGTTAACAGTGAATCAAAAGAAATTACCGATGAGGATGTTCGTAATGTGGCATCTGCCGCTTTAGTCCGTTCTACACCTCCAGAAAGACAAATTATCACGATTTTACCGCAAGAATTTACCGTTGATGGCTTTGAAGGAATCAAAGATCCACGCGGAATGATTGGCGTTCGTTTAGAGATGTTCGGTGTTGTATACACAGGACCGAAAACGATTCTTCACAATATTCGTAAATGTGCAGAAAAAGCCGGTCTGGTCGTCAATGAACTGGTGATCACACCTCTTGCATTAACCGAAACAATTTTGTCTGACGGCGAAAAAGATTTCGGTACGACCGTAATCGACATCGGCGGCGGTCAAACAACGACTTCTGTCATGCACGACAAGCAGTTGAAATTTACACACGTCAACCAAGAAGGCGGCGAGTATGTAACCAAAGATATCTCGACTGTTTTGAATACATCCTTCAATAATGCAGAAGCATTAAAAATCAATTATGGGGATGCTTATCCTGAACGTACTTCAGCTAGTGAAGAATTTCCTGTTGATGTGATTGGAAAATCTGAACCAGTAAAAATCGATGAACGTTACCTTTCAGAAGTGATCGAAGCACGGATGGAACAAATCTTTGCTAAATCAAAAGAAGTTTTAGAAGAAATTGATGCTTTGAGTTTACCGGGCGGTGTGATTTTGACCGGTGGTGCAGCAAGTTTACCAGGTGTTGTTGATTTGGCACAAGAAATCTTCGATACGAATGTTAAGTTATATGTGCCAAATCACATGGGCTTGCGTAATCCGGTATTTACCAATGTCATCAGTATCGTTGATTATACAGCGAACCTTAGTGAGGTCTATCAATTAGCAAAAACTGCTGTAACCGGCGAAAAAGTACAACCGGTGCAACAAGCAGCCGTTCAACAAGAAATCAACTATGAAACCTTTGACCATCCAGAAGAAACATATGAAGAAGAACCAGAAGAAAAAACTGGTGGAAGTGTAACTGATAAAATCAAAGACTTCTTTTCCAATATTTTCGACTAATCAACCTCAGGAGGAGTACACACTATGGAATTTTCAATTGATAACAACATCAATGACGGCGCTGTGATTAAAGTAATCGGTGTCGGCGGTGGCGGCGGCAATGCTGTGAATCGTATGATTGAAGAAAATGTAAAAGGCGTTGAATTTATCGCAGCAAATACCGATGTTCAAGCCTTAAAAAATTCAAAAGCTGAAACAGTCATTCAATTAGGACCTAAATATACCCGTGGTCTTGGTGCTGGCTCACAGCCGGAAGTTGGACAAAAAGCAGCAGAAGAAAGTGAAGAATCAATTCGTGAAGCTTTAGACGGCGCAGATATGATTTTTATCACTGCTGGTATGGGTGGCGGAACTGGTACTGGTGCCGCACCGATCGTAGCGAAGATTTCAAAGGAAATCGGCGCATTGACTGTGGGTGTTGTTACACGTCCATTCACTTTTGAAGGACCAAAACGCGGCCGCTTTGCAGCAGAAGGTATTGCAAAACTAAAAGAAAATGTAGATACATTGTTGATTATTTCCAACAACCGTTTGTTGGAAGTTGTTGATAAGAAAACGCCAATGTTGGAAGCATTCCGTGAAGCAGACAATGTCTTGCGACAAGGTGTTCAAGGAATTTCTGATTTAATCACTGCACCAGGCTATGTCAACCTTGACTTTGCCGATGTAAAAACAGTGATGGAAAATCAAGGAACAGCTTTAATGGGAATCGGTGTTGCTAGTGGTGAAGACCGTGTGATTGAAGCAACGAAGAAAGCTATTTCTTCTCCATTGTTGGAAACATCCATCGATGGTGCAGAACAAGTCCTGCTAAATATTACCGGTGGATTGGATATGACGTTATTTGAAGCACAAGATGCATCAGATATCGTTGCAAATGCCGCAACTGGTGATGTGAACATCATTCTTGGTACTTCTATCAGTGAAGATCTAGGCGATGAAATTCGCGTAACAGTTATTGCGACAGGAATTGATCCAACAAAAAAGGAAAATCGGTCAAACCGGTCATCCCGACAAAGTCAACTTCATAATGTTCCCCAAAAACCTGTCTTAGACATGGAACAAGCAAAACCTGTTCAAGAAGAAGACAACGCATTTGGAGATTGGGATATTCGCAAAGAACAAAATGTTCGCCCAAGAGTTGATGACACACAATTTGAAAACATCGAAAAAAAAGAATTCGATACGTTCAATCGTGATGAAGTGAAGTCAAATGACGACGATGAATTAAGTACACCACCATTTTTCCGTCGTAAACGATAGGAGGCAGAGCACATGATTTCTGACAACTTGCGGGAGGTCCGACAAGAGATACAGAATTCATGTGCTCTTGTTGGTAGAAACGAGGATTCGGTTACCCTCGTAGCTGTAACAAAGACGATCGATGTTGAGAAAACAAAAGACGTCCTCCGAGCCGGTGTGTTGAATTGCGCAGAAAACCGTGTAGAAAAATTCTTAGAGAAAAAACAAGAAATGACTGATTTTCCACAGGTTATATGGCATTTCATTGGTAATTTGCAGCGGAGAAAGGTAAAATTGATTATAAATGAGATAGACTATTTTCATGCCCTTGACAGCTTGAAACTTGCTGGAGAAATCCAAAAGCGAGGGGGAAAAGTTATCAAGTGTTTTGTTGAAGTTAATATTTCTGGGGAAAGTACAAAACAGGGGATTTCTCCTGATCAACTTTCAGAATTTATTTCGGAATTGGCTGCCTTTGATAAAATTCAAGTCGTTGGACTGATGACGATGGCACCTTTTGATTCCACCCAAGAAGAGCAGCGGGAAATTTTTCGCAGACTACGTTTACTTCAAGAAAATGAGCAAAAAAAGCAGCTATCTTATGCCCCTTGCACAGAATTGAGTATGGGGATGAGCAATGATTATTCCGTTGCTATCCAAGAAGGAGCAACCTTTATACGGGTAGGAACAGCATTGGTAAAAGACATGTAAAAGGAGGAAATTAGATGTCGATCTTTAGTAAGGCAGCGAATTTTTTTGGTTTGGCTGATGAAGATTACGAGTATGAAGAATATGCAGCTCCTGAACAGACTGTCGTTCAAGCGACACCGGCAGTATCAAAAACTGCTGCAACTTCAAATCGTTATTATAACAACACAAATGTGGCGGTTGCTAAAAGTGAACCAGTATCAACACCAAAGCCGCAAACACAATCTCAGTCTCATCCTGCAGAAGAAAAAAAGGTTGTTTCTCTGCACCAGACACAACCGCAGACACAACGTTCTTTAAGAAAAAAAGCGGAGTCTCGGGAAAGTCAGTCTGGAAAAATTACGATTTTGGAGCCGAGAGTTTATTCTGAAGCGATGAATATTGCAAAGCATGTATTGAATAACGAATCGGTGTTGGTTAATTTTCATCTGATTGAAGAAGAACAGGCGCGTCGTATCGTTGATTTTTTGACAGGAACTGTCTATGCACAAGATGGTGATATCAAACGAGTGGGGGATGAAATCTTTCTTTGTACCCCAAGTGGTGTTGAAATCGATGGCGCTGCCCAAAGTTTAATGGACACGAATATGTTCGATCTATAAACTTACAAATGGTCAGTTCCACTTGTATCAATAAGTTAGTGGAACAAGGAGGAAGCACTTATTAGCACATTACTTTATTATTTTAATCAAGCAATTTATTTTTATACGATTTTATTAGTGATCTATGCATTGCTTTCGTGGTTTCCCGGTGGGTATCAGTCAGCACTCGGACGTTTTTTAAAAAAAATCTGTGAACCATATTTAAGTCTTTTTGACCGATTGCCCTTACATGTTGGACCGATTGATTTTACGATTGCGGTTGCAGTCATCGTTTTGAATTTGGCAAGTCGGGCAATTACGATGATTCTGTTTAGAATAATGTAAAAAAAGGGGGAGTTTCTTTGAATGCAAATGTCTATCAACATTTCCGCACAGAAGAGCACCCTTTTGTTGACGCCGTTCAAGATTGGATTGAACAGGTTCAAATGCAGTACGCACCTTACTTGACCGATTTTTTAGATCCGCGGCAAGCATACATTGTGGAGACGCTGGTTCGACAGTCGACCGATTTGAAATTCCAATTTTATGGTGGGTATGAGCAGGCAGAACGTCAGCGTTGTTTGATTTTTCCTGATTATTACGAACCGACGAGTAGTGATTTTGAGATTACGCTTTTTGAAATTAACTACCCAACAAAATTTGCCTCTTTGAGCCATGGAAAAGTCCTTGGCACTCTGGTTGGAACGGGAATCAAACGGGAATTTTTCGGTGACATTATTTCTGACGGCACCAACTGGCAGGTTTTTGTTGCGACAGAGGTCAGCAGCTTTGTCCAATTGCAGGTGACTAAAATTGGCAATGTCAGTGTTCGTTTGGAAGAAAAAAATTATACGGATATTTTGATTCCTAAAGATGGTTGGACGGAAGAACGGGCAACAGTCAGTTCTTTGCGGTTAGATACAGTTGTATCTAGTATCTATAATATTTCCCGTCAGCGTTCAAAACAGCTAATTGAGGCAGGAAAAGTAAAGGTGAATTGGGCGGAGGCTGCACGACCAGATTTTGTTCTGGATTTACTGGATATCGTTTCAGTAAGAGGATTTGGTCGTTTACAGATTCAAGGGTTAGAAGGAACAACAAAAAAAGAAAAGATCCGGCTGTTGCTTGGTGTGTTACGTAAATAATGAATAAAGGTGGAATAAACTATGGCACTATCTCCATTAGACATCCAAAATAAGAGCTTTCCGGTAAAAATGAGAGGCTACAATCAAGACGAAGTTGATGACTTTTTAGACCTGATTGTTCGTGATTACGAAGAATTGGTTCAAAAGAATCGTGAAATGGAAAAATCATTGAAACATGCGGAAGAAAAATTGGAATATTTCAATGAACTGAAAGATGCATTGAATCAATCAATCATCGTGGCACAAGACACGGCAGATAAAGTTAAAACAAGCGCCAGCAAGGAATCGGAAGTGATTGTGACCTCTGCACAAAATAAAGCGGATGAAATGATCGCAACGGCTGAAAAGCAAGCACATCAACTAACGACTTCTGCAGAACAACGAGCAAAAGATATCTTGAATGATGCTACACAAAATGCGCGTCAATTAGCAACGGAAACCAATGATTTGAAGACGAAAACACGGGTCTTCCATCAAAATCTGGCGTTGATGTTGCAATCACAACTGGAACAAGTCAAGAGCCCAGAGTGGGATGAAATCTTAAAACCATTTTCAAGTTATGTACAAGATGGACATGAAGTTTTCAAAGAACTTGTTGCAAAAGAGCTTGACAATGAAAATGGTTCTGAAGTAAACTCAGAGGCAGAAGCAAATGATAATTCTGGTGTTTCCATTGTTGAATCAAGTGAAAAAATCATCGGTGTTCCAGAAAAAACGGAAGTAACCACGCTTGATGATGCAAAAGAACTTTTAAATAAAATCGAAGAAACCAATAAGTAGAACAGAAAAGCTATTTGTATTTTAAAAGCGAGCTAGTGATAGTGAGAGTCTAGTGAAACCCTACAAATAGAAAGATCCTCTACCAGTTTTGATTTTGAAAATCAGTAAAAATCAACGGGTAATTCCGTTAACGATTACAAGAGGAAATCTAGTTTTAGATTTCATATTTTGGGTGGTACCACGACAAACGTTCGTCCCTTTTTGGGAGGAGCGTTTTTTTATTTGAAAAATTTTTTGGAAACAACAGAAATGGATTTGCACAACGAGACTTTCGTTAATTGATTAAAAGGAGCGGGTCAAAGATGAAAATCAAAGATACCTTACATCTTGGAAAAACAGCTTTTCCAATGCGGGGCAATTTGCCTAATCGAGAAGTTGAATGGCAAAAAGAATGGGAAGAAAATGAATTATACCAACGTCGTCAAAAATTAAACGAAGGAAAACCAACCTTTGTTTTACATGATGGACCACCCTATGCAAACGGCAATATCCATCTTGGACACTCACTAAATAAAATCAGTAAAGATATTATTATCCGTTCAAAATCGATGTCTGGCTTTCGTTCGCCTTATGTCCCTGGATGGGATACCCACGGACTGCCAATCGAACAAGTATTGGCGAATAAAGGAATTAAACGCAAAGAAATGACGTTAGCTGAATATCGTGAAAAATGTAAAGAATATGCGTTGACTCAGGTGGACAAACAACGCAGTGATTTTAAACGTTTAGGTGTTTCCGGTGATTGGGATCATCCATATGTTACATTGGATCCTGCGTATGAAGCGGCTGAAATTCGCGTTTTTGGCAAGATGGCTGAAAAAGGCTATATCTACAAAGGATTGAAACCAATTTATTGGTCACCGTCCAGTGAATCTTCCTTAGCAGAAGCCGAAATCGAATATAAGGATGTAAAATCAGCTTCGATCTACGTGGCCTTTAAAGTCGTTGATGGCAAAGATTTGTTGGATACCGATACATCATTTATTATCTGGACCACGACACCTTGGACGTTACCGGCTAACTTAGGAATTTCTGTTCACCCTAAATTTGCCTATTTGCAAGTTGAAGCGGATGGCAAAAAATATGTGGTGGCAAAAGACTTATTAGAAACGGTTTCGACAGAATTAGGCTGGCAAAAAGTCACTGTCTTGCAAGAGTTCTCTGGAAAACAATTGGAATACATGACTGCACAACATCCATTTTATGATCGTACGTCTTTAGTCATGTGTGGCGAACACGTAACCTTGGATGCTGGTACTGGACTTGTTCATACCGCTCCTGGTCATGGGGAAGACGACTACATTGTGGGTAAAAAATATCATTTGGATGTGTTATCTCCTCTTGATGATCGCGGTGTTTTCACAGATGAAGCGCCAGGATTTGAAGGGATTTTTTATGACAAAGCAAATCCAATGGTCACAAAATTATTGGAAGAAAAAGGCGCTCTGCTGAAATTAGATTTCTTCACCCATAGCTATCCCCATGATTGGCGGACGAAAAAACCCGTTATTTTCCGGGCTACACCGCAATGGTTTGCTTCAATCGATAAATTCCGTCAAGATATTTTGGATGAAGTTGAAAAAGTTGATTGGATCATTCCTTGGGGAAAAACACGTTTATACAATATGATTCGTGACCGGGGAGATTGGGTAATTTCTCGTCAACGGGCGTGGGGTGTGCCATTACCAATTTTCTATGCAGAAAACGGTGAGGCCATCATTACACCAGAAACAGTGGAACATGTTGCTCAGTTATTTGCTGAATTTGGTTCAAATGTTTGGTTTGAACGGGAAGCCAAGGAATTGTTGCCTGCAGGCTTTAGCCACCCAGGTTCACCAAATGGAACGTTTACAAAAGAAAATGATATCATGGATGTTTGGTTTGATTCTGGCTCATCCCATGAAGCGGTCCTTCGTCAACGTCCTGAATTGACTTTCCCGGCTGATATGTATTTGGAAGGATCAGATCAATATCGCGGGTGGTTCAACTCCAGTATCACCACCAGTGTAGCAATCAATGGTATTGCTCCATATAAAGCAGTGCTTTCCCAAGGCTTTACCCTAGATGGTGAAGGACGCAAGATGAGTAAATCATTAGGAAACACCATTGTACCTGAAACGGTAATCAAGCAAATGGGTGCCGATATTTTACGACTATGGGTCAGCAGTGTTGATTATGAAGCAGATGTCCGAGTTTCAATGGATATTTTGAAACAAGTTGCAGAAGTTTATCGAAAAATTCGTAACACGATGCGCTTCTTGTTGGCGAATACTGCCGATTTTGATCCTAAAAAAGATGCGGTTCCTTATGAAGACTTGCGTTCCGTGGATAAATATATGACTGTACGCTTGAATCAAGTGGTGAAAGAATTGCGTGGAGGCTACGAAAGCTATAACTTCCTGCATATCTACAAAACAGTAATGAATTTTCTGACGGTAGATCTTTCCTCTTTCTATTTGGATTTTGCAAAAGATGTTGTGTATATTGAAGCAGAAAATGATCCGCAACGTCGCTGCATGCAGACGGTATTCTATCAAACCGCTGTGGCTTTGACAAAATTATTAACGCCAATCATTCCTCATACAGCAGAAGAAATCTGGTCTTTCTTGAGTGAAGAGGAAGAATATGTACAATTGGCTGAATTCCCAGCATATGAAGAATTTGCAAATCAACAAGAATTGTTGGATACTTGGACAGCATTTATGGATTTCCGTGATGATGTTTTGAAGGCGTTAGAAGAAGCACGGAACAAAAAATTAATCGGTAAATCGTTAGAAGCAAAACTAACTGTTTATCCAAATGAACAAACTGCTGCAATGCTAAAAGCAGTAGATGAAAACATTGCACAATTACTGATTGTTTCACCAGATTATTTTGAAGTGAAGGCTGCCGGAACACCGGTACCTGATGAAGCACATCAATTTGAAGAGGTTGCTTTACTGGTGGAAAAAGCAGATGGTGTAGTTTGTGACCGTTGCCGACAAGTCCGAAAAGATGTCGGTTCAGATGAAAAACTGCCAACTCTTTGTGGACATTGTGCGCATATTGTTGAAGAAAACTTTGCGGAAGCAGTAGCAGAAGGTTTCGAAAACTAAAAAAGCACTTCCCGATTTCAAGTCGGGAAGTGTTTTTTTAATCTAATAAATTGCGTTCGCGGTACCATTCATCTGGTTGCCAGATCCACTCGAAGCCATCTTTTTCCAGCAGGTCAAAGGCCGCTTGTGGCCCCATTGTTCCAGCTGCGTAGTTCGGAAAGTCTGGAGTATCCTTATCCCAAACACCACGGATTACATCAACGATTCGCCAAGATTGAGCAACTTCATCCCAATGGGTGAAGTTTGTACTGTCACCATTTAAGGCATCGAAAATTAAGCGTTCATAAGCTTCTGGGCTGTTTTCTACTGCCTCGGCACTATTGCGGTAATCCAATTTGACCGGATGGGTATTGAAGCCCTGTCCGATTTCTTTGCCGTTAAGAGAAAGGCTGAAACCTTCTGTTGGTTGAATATAAATCGTCAAAACATTTTGTGGGAGCTTTTTATTTTCGCAAGGTTCCTTGATGTCGGCTTTAAATAAATTGACAGGCACTTGTTTGAAAACGATATTGATACGGGTTCCTTTTTCCGTCAGACGTTTACCGGTCCGAACATAAAAAGGAACGCCAGACCAACGGAAATTATCGATTTTAAATTTACCGGCAACAAAGGTCTCGGTTGTAGAGGTTTCGCTGACATTTGGTTCTTCCCGGTAGGAGGCAAAATTTGTGCCTTCCAAACTTCCGCTGCTGTATTGTCCTCGGACAAAGTTTTCTCGCACTTCATCTTCTGTATAAACTCGGACTGCGTTCAATGCTTTGATTTTTTCACCACGAATTTCTTGATCTGAAAAAGCAGCTGGTGGTTCCATCGCTAACAAAGATAAGATTTGCAGAATATGGTTTTGGACCATATCTTTTAAGGCTCCGCTACGGTCGTAATAACCGCCGCGATCCTCCACGCCTAAACTTTCTGTCAACGTAATCTGCACGTTGTCGATATAGCGATTGTTCCACATAGATTCAAAAATATTATTTGCAAAGCGGATTGCAGAAATATTTTGGATCATCTCTTTGCCTAGGTAATGATCGATCCGATAAATTTCATTTTCGGAAAACACCGCATTAATTTCTTCATTCAATTGTTTGGCTGTTTCATAATCGGAGCCAAAAGGTTTTTCAATGATGATGCGATGGAATCCAGTAGAATCCAGCATTCCTTGTGATTGCAGGTGTTCTACGATTACCCCAAAGAAATTAGGCGACATTGCCAAATAGTAAAGGCGATTGCCGTCAAGCTGGTACTTTTGATCCAGTGTATCGGTTAATTTCTTTAACGTGAGGTAGTGCTCAGTATCTTGCACATCATGGGATTGGTAATAAAAATGAGCGGCAAATTTTTCAGCTTCTTCTTCTGTTGGATTTAGAGAAGCGATGGTTTCTTTAACGATGCCGCGATAATGTTCATCGCTCCAAGGCCGACGAGCCGTTCCAATCACGGCAAATTGTTCTTGAATATCGCCTTTTCGATACAAACGGAAAAGGGAAGGATAAAGCTTTCGTTGTGCTAAATCCCCGGTCGCACCAAAAATGGTGAAGAGAACTTTTTTATTTTCTGACATAGGTCTCACTCCTTATCTAATGGATCAACAAAAATCGTACTTGCTGCTTTGTAGCTTACAGCGATGGTTTTTTGATCATTTTTGATTGTGATCGGACCTTCGTAGGCAGCAACATCGATAATTTCATATTCTTCATGGATTTTCAAATCGATAGCGACAAGATAATCCAGTAATTCACGTTCATCTAAAACCCGAGCGATTCTCAAGGAAGTTCCGATGCCATAATCAGCCAAGGTTTGGCGTTTTTCTTCATGGATGGTTTCTTCAAATCGAGGGATTTTTCCGCCGTGGGGGCAATATTCCGGGGTGCCTAAATAGTTTTCCAGCCGTTTTGCAAGACGTTCGGAAGTGACGTGTTCCAAAACCTCTGCATCGTCATGAACTTCATTCCACGAATAATTCAAATGTTCAACGAGAAAAACTTCCCATAGGCGATGCTTGCGGATCAAAGTACTGGCAGATTTCAAGCCTTTTTGTGTTAGCTGAACCCCTTGATAGGGGGAATGTTCCACAAGTTCTTCTTTTACTAATTTTGAAATCATTTCGCTGACGGAGGCTGCGGATACATCTAAGCCAGCCACGATTTGTTTGTTGCTGATTTTGTTTTCATCGCCGCCTAATTCTAGAATTATTTTTAAATAATCTTCACGATTTGGAGTCATTCTCACTCACCCTTTCCATCAACGACTATCCTAGTAAATTCTACCAAAAAAGCTCAGCATTTACTATTATTAATCATTACAAAAAAATCGAAGCTTCCGCCTCGATTTTTTAGCGTTTATGCCCAGTCACCGTTGCGGAACACTGGTACGGTAGAACCGTCCTCGCGAATCCCGTCGATCGACATTTGATCAGAGCCTACCATGAAATCAACGTGTGTTTGGCTGCGATTTAATCCGGCAGCGTCCAATTCTTCTTCGCTCATTTCCGTGCCTCCTTGGATGCTGAAGGCATAGGCGGAACCTAATGCCAAGTGATTGGAGGCATTTTCGTCAAACAACGTATTGAAGAAGGTAATCCCGGATTGTGAGATTGGGGACGGATCAGGAACTAAGGCAACTTCACCTAAGTGGGTAGCGCCTTCGTCTGTCTCTAATAATTTTTTCAAGACTTCTTGTCCTTGTTTTGCGGAGAAATCAACGACTTTTCCATTTTTGAAAGTAAAAGTCATTCCGGAAATAATCGTTCCCGCATAGCTTAAAGGTTTCGTGCTGGAGATATAGCCATCTACCCGGCGGCTGTCAGGTGCAGTGAAAACTTCTTCCGTTGGCATATTTGCCATGAATTTTTCGTTGCGGGCATTAAAACTACCGGCGCCTTCCCAAAGGTGATTCTTAGGCAAGCCAATCGTCAGATCTGTTCCCGGAGCAGTGTAATGCAGCGCAGTGAATTGTTCTTTATTTAATTCATCTGCTTTTTTTTGCAATTTTTCGTCGTGGGCTTTCCAAGCAGCTACAGGATTTGCTTCGTAGATACGGGTAGTTTTGAAAATTTCGTCCCACAAACGGTCTTGAGCTGTTTCGGGTGTATCATTTGGAAAAACTTTTTGTGCCCAGTCTTGGCCAGCGGCGGCTACCACAGTCCAGCTAACTTTATTTGCTTGGGTAGCTTTTCGCAGATTCAATAAAGCTTTTCCGCTGGCTGCTTGGTAGGTTGCCACGCGATGAGTATCAATTCCAGCCAGTGAATCAGGATTGGAAGAGACAACACTAATGCGGCTGGCACCTTTTTTCACCCAATCGTCGGCCTGGTCGACTTTATATTGCGGTACCGTTTCAATTCGGTCTTGGGCTGCGAACGCTAGAAATTCTTTTTGGACAAAATCATCGGTCCACTGAACAATGACTTCTGATGCACCAAGTTCATAGGCTTTTTTTGTAAGTAAGCGGGCTAATTCTGCTTGTTCCACACTGATTTGAATAACAATTGTGTGTCCTTTTTGAACATTGACACCCACCTCTGTAATCAGTTGTGCATATTTGTTTAGATATTCTTTAAAATTTGCGAGTACCATAATTTACCTCCTAAAGGGTTTTAATAATTAGATAACCATTTTTATGATAACACTGGGAAAATGACAAGACAACAAAAGTGCTGTGATTTTGAAAAAATTTTTTTGATGTTGAAAAAACAAGTGAAATTATTTCTATAAATTGAAAAGAAGAAAAAAGAGTTTTTGTCAGATAAAAAAAAACATGATACAATAAATTCAGGCAAAAAATGAAAGCGATATACAAAATGACGAAGGAGATTAAAATATCATGGCAAGAAAGAAAACAATTACCCGAGATCAAATTTTAGATGCGGCGTATGATGTTGTTGCGGCAGATGGATTTGCTCGCTTTACGGCAAGAAATATCGCTGCAGAGATGAATTGCTCGACACAGCCGATTTATTTAGAATTTCAAAACATGGATGATTTAAAAAATGCGCTGATTGACAAAATTTTAAACTATTTAGCGACCGATGTTTTTCCGATTGAACATACAGGCAATACGATTATTGACTTAGCGTTGAACTACATAGAATTCGCCACCACCAAACGACGACTTTACCGCGCAATGTATTTGGAAGAATACGGCGGCGGAAAAAAAATCCGGAAATTTTCTTACGATTATTTTGTTCAAGCTGTAAAAGATGATGAAAACTACCAAAACTTATCTCAGGAAGAATTGGAAGAACTTCATATGGGTACATGGATCGTTGCGACGGGTATTGCTTCCTTGATGTCTTCCGGAATCATTGCTCCGACAGAAGATCAGATCAAAGGATTGATGGAAGAAAGTATCAGAGATATTCTCAATGACCAGTTGGCAGTACAATTAAACTATTAAGCCTGTTTAAAAACAGACAAAAAGAGGGACGCGTCAGTTAAGCGCGTCCCTCTTGCTTCGTCAACTTATTTTGCTGCTTCGACAAGTTTTTTGGCGAAGGTCTCCAGATTTTCGATATCTTCTTCTTCGGCGTTCAAATCAACTTTGACACTTTCCGCTCCTTTTGTGGCACCGGTTTTGGCAAAGACAGCGTCAAAATCGTCGATGGATTTGCAGAAATCATCATAAAACGTGTCTCCAGATCCGCAAACACCATAAATTTTTCCGCTCAGATCAAGTTCTTGCAGATCTTCATAAAAATCAACGATCTCATCTGGCAGTTCACCATCACCATATGTATAGGTCGCTACGATGCAAATATCTGCATCTTCAAATTCGTCGGCATCCACTTGTGTACATTCATTGATTTCGACATCGATCGCTAAGTTTTCCATTGCTTCGGCAACGATATCCGCGATTTCTTCTGTATTTCCAGTCATACTAGCATAAACGATTTTTGCTACAGTCATGAGGTTCCTCCTACGATTTCTCTATAAACTATTCCTTCTAGGCTCGGCTTAATTATAGCAAATGTAGGTTGGAAAGAAAACTCCTCCCGAAGTGAAATAAACAGCATTTGGCGAAAAATCGCTACTATGGTAAAATAAGAACGATTTGAAAAGAGGAGATAGTAAAATGATTACATTAAAATCAGCAAGAGAAATTGAATTAATGAAGGAATCTGGTGAATTATTGGCGGAAGTCCATAAACAGTTGCGCACATTTATCAAACCCGGTGTTTCAAGCTGGGATATCGAAGTCTTTGTTCGCAATTTTATTGAAAGCCATGGCGGAGTTGCCGCACAAATTGGCTTTGAAGGCTATAAATATGCGACTTGTTGTAGTGTCAACACAGAAATCTGTCATGGATTTCCTCGCAAGCAACCATTGAAAAATGGGGATTTGATTAAAGTGGATATGTGTATTGATTTAAAAGGTGCGATGTCTGATTCTTGCTGGTCCTATGTTGTAGGTGATTCTACACCTGAATTGGACCACTTGATGGAAGTAACCCGTAAATCTATGTATTTGGGAATTGAACAGGCTGTTATCGGCAATCGAATCGGTGACATCGGTCATGCAATCCAAACTTATGTAGAAGGGGAAAATCTTTCTGTTGTTCGGGATTTTGTTGGACACGGCATTGGACCAACAATCCACGAAAGTCCTTCAATTCCTCATTATGGTGAAGCAGGAAAAGGACTGCGTTTAAAAGAAGGAATGGTCATCACCGTAGAACCTATGGTCAATACCGGAACATGGAAAATGAAGATGGACCCAAATGGTTGGACAGCCTACACCTTAGATGGTGGATTAAGCTGTCAGTTTGAACACACGATTGCTATTACAAAAGACGGGCCAAAAATTTTGACTTCTCAAGGGGAAGAGGGAACTTACTAAGCAGCAAGAAATGGAGAATGCAATGAAATTTATTCGTAAGTTACAAAACAACACGAAAGTTATGCGCTTTTTTAAAACGACATACACTCGCTTTATGACTTCGGAAATGGGTACGTCATCAATCGTAGTTGCCTATTATTTATTGCTTTCTCTTTTTCCTTTAGTGATTGCTATCGGAAATGTGCTGCCGTTTTTGTCCATTGACCCAAATTCTGTGCTCCCTTACGTCAGAGAGCTGATTCCTCAGCAGGTGTATCAATTTATCGGACCAGCGATTGAAAATCTTTTGACACAAGGTTCAGGGGGACTTTTATCGATTTCGGCGTTAGTCACGATTTGGTCAGCTAGTCAAAGTATCAACGCCCTGCAAACAGCAATGAACAAAGCCTATGGGGTAGAAAACCGCAAGAATTTTATTCTGGTACGTTTGGTTTCGCTCGTCACAATTGTTTTCTTTATGGGAGCAATCGTTGGGGTGACACTGGTTCTCGGTTTTGGTAAGATTGTTTTAGATGTATTGCAACCCGTTCTGCATTTTCCCGGAACCATTATCGATACGTTCCAAACTTTGAAGTGGCCGTTGACAATCGTGATTTTGCTGATTGTAATGATGCTGATTTATTGGTTAGTGCCCAACGCGAAAATCAAAGTTCGCTCGACTGTACCGGGAGCGATTTTTGCTACGGTGGGTTGGATGCTTTTGGGACAATTATTTGGTCTTTATGCAAAATTTTTTGCCGCACGACTCAGCGGCTATCAAATTATTGGAAGTTTTATCGTCTTGATGCTTTGGCTGAATCTGGCTGCAACAATCATCATCCTTGGGGGTATCATTAATGGGATTATCGAAGAGATGGTGACTGGAAAAGAAGTGGAAGAACGCAAAAGTCCAGTATCGGAGCTTTCCGCAAAATTCAGTGAAAAAAAGAAAGATTAACTATCTAGAAAGAGAGCTTGCTCAATGGGATTTACTTTTCGTTTTATCGTTAGATTATTTACAACCATGTTGCTTTCGCTGGTTTTAACGCCAATCGTGAAACTACTGGCATTTCAAATCGGCGCAGTCGACAAACCGGGTGCAAGAAGAATCAATACGAAGACGATGCCGACAGCAGGCGGGTTGAGTATCTTTCTTTCTTTTTGTATCGCATTGTTGTGGGAGTACAATGACACGCTGGCTTTTCATTATGTCTGGCCGATGCTGCTTGGTGGGGCTATCGTGGTTATCACCGGATTATTAGATGATGTATTTGAACTTTCTCCCATGCAAAAAACGCTGGGAATCTTGTTGGCGGCATTGGAAACCTTCTTTGTCGCAGATATTCGCATCAGCACCTTTACTTTACCTTTCTTTGGTCAATTTGATCTTGGCTGGTTGAGTTTACCGGTGACAATTTTATGGATTCTGGCGATTACCAACGCAGTGAATCTGATTGATGGATTAGACGGTTTGGCAGCGGGGATTTCAATTATCGGGTTAACCACAATCGGCTTGATCAGTTACTTCTTTTTGCCAACGAGAGGCGTTTTTCTAGCCATCATCATTTTTTCTCTGGTGGCTGCAATCATTGGCTTTTTTCCCTATAATTTTTATCCGGCAACGATTTATCTGGGAGACACCGGGGCGCTGTTTTTAGGCTTTATGATTTCGATTCTGTCCTTACAGGGGTTAAAAAATGCGACATTTATCACCATTTTGACACCGATGTTTATTTTGGGTGTGCCTATCACAGACACGGTTTATGCCATCATCCGTCGTCGCTTCAATAAACAACCGATTTCTTCGGCAGATAAAATGCACCTGCATCATCGGTTGTTATCACTGGGCTTTACGCATCGCGGCGCAGTTTTGACAATTTATGCGTTAGCTTTGGTTTTTTCATTCATTGCGTTGTTGATGAATTATGCAAGCACTTGGGCGACGATTTTATTGTTGATCAGTACGGCCTTTGGTTTAGAGATTTTTATCGAGTTGATCGGTCTGGTGGGAGAAAATCGGCAGCCGTTGATGCGGACGTTAAAATTTCTAGGAAATCGCCAGTTTCGCCAATCTGTTTTAGACAAAAACCAAAAAGAATCGGATGAAACAGAAGATACAGAAAAAAGGAAAAAAGATTCGGATGACCACTCAGATTCAGCGGAATAACAATCAAAGAAAACTGACAGCTTGTTGGTTTTCTTTTTTTGTAAAAAATTGGTTGAAAGGAAATAGATCCGCTTGACATATGAATGACCAATCATTTATAATTAAAAATGAAAGAGCATTCATATGTTTGTGAGGGGAGGAATTTTCAGTGGAAAAGAAATATACATTGGATGGCTTGGATTGTGCCAGTTGTGCGGCAAAAATCGAACAGGCAGTTACAAAATTGCCGGGTGTAGAAAAGGCAACGGTCGATTTTGCCACCACTAGAATGTCTATTACCTGTGAAAAGGATACCTGTGACAGTGTGGAAGAGGAAGCAACAAAGCTTATAAAAAAATTAGAGCCAGAGGTCACTGTTAGACCGGTAGAAAAAAAGCAGAACCAAGAAGAAGCTGGTGAATCTCGGCAGGTGCTGCTGCGAATCCTAGTAACTGGTGGACTGTTTTTCGGTCTGGTTCTTTTGCAACCAAAGGGGTTATGGCAACCGATTCTATCTATCCTAACGTACCTTTTGATTGGCGGAGATATTGTTAAAAAGGCCGTCTCAAACATTTTTCAAGGGGAAATTTTTGATGAAAATTTTTTGATGACTGTGGCAACGGTTGGAGCTTTGGCAATCGGTGAATACCCGGAAGCCATCGCGGTGATGTGGTTGTACCAAATCGGTGAATTTTTCCAAGATTATGCGGTGGATCGTTCTCGTAAAAATGTGCAGGCGCTGATGGACGTGCGTCCAGACACTGCGCGTATTCGTACGGATGAGGGGGAAAAAATCGTTTCACCGGAAGAAGTAGTCGTGGGTTCTGTAGTGGTAGTCAATCCTGGCGAGCGAGTGCCGTTGGATGGGATTATTGCAGAAGGAAGTGGTTACGTGGATACATCTGCATTAACTGGAGAATCCGTTCCGCAATTTTTAGAACCGGAACAAGAAATTTTAAGTGGAAGCATCAACCAAGAAGGTCGGTTGGCGATTACAGTTACAAAACCCTTTGCCGAAGCAACGGTTAGCAAAATTCTTGACTTAGTAGAAAATGCCAGCAGTCAAAAAGCACCGGCAGAAAAATTTATCACAAAGTTTGCCCGGTACTATACTCCAGCTGTTGTAGGTTTAGCTGCATTGCTTGTGATTTTACCAACGGTATTTTTTCAACAAGATTTTCATGAATGGTTGTATCGGGCGTTAACTTTCTTAGTCATTTCTTGTCCTTGCGCATTGGTGATTTCTGTTCCCCTAAGCTTTTTTGGTGGAATCGGCGGTGCCAGCAAAGCGGGAATTCTGATTAAAGGCAGTAACTATTTGGAAACTTTAGCAACCGTTGAAACGGTAGTTTTTGATAAAACAGGAACATTGACAGAAGGTCGTTTTGCTCTACAACAAATTGAAACTAATTTGCCAGAGGATGAATTTTTGACTTATACTGCTGCGGTTGAGCAATATTCGACTCACCCAATCGCTCGTTCAATCGTAGATGCGGCAAGCAAGTTCAGTTTGCCAAAAGCCGTAAATCTTCAAGAAATTGCCGGTCAAGGCATTCAAGCCAGCGTCAATGGAAAACAATTGCTAGTTGGAAATGAAAAGTTATTTTCAAATGTTCAACTGCCAAGAGTCGAAGCAATCGGCACAACGATTTACGTCGCTATCGATCAACAATTTGTGGGGTATTTGGTCATTGCCGATCAAATTAAAGAAGATGCAGCCAAAGCAATTCAAGATTTGCGGCAGGCGGGTGTGAAAAATACGGTGATGTTGACCGGAGATAACCATCGAATTGGCGAATATGTTGGGAAAAAATTAGGTCTTTCTCACGTTTTCAGTGAATTGCTTCCAGAAGATAAGGTTGCGCATTTAACTGAAATCATGAAGGAAAAAGGAAATGTTGCTTTTGTTGGGGATGGAATCAATGATGCCCCGGTTTTAGCAACGGCAGATGTTGGTGTTGCGATGGGGGGGTTAGGCAGTGATGCCGCAATCGAGGCGGCAGATGTTGTCATTATGAATGACGCTCCTTCGAAACTAGCAACAGCCATTCGCCTTTCAAGAAAAACCTTGCGGATCGTCAAACAAAATATTGTCTTTGCTTTAGCGGTCAAAGCAGTCGTGTTAGTTCTTGGGGCAATCGGTTTTGCTTCAATGGGTGCTGCGGTTTTTGCTGATGTAGGGGTGACACTACTAGCGGTATTAAACGCCATGCGTTGTTTGCGAGTGAAAGAATAAAATTAGGAAAAACCAGACGAAAAAAATCCGTCTGGTTTTCTTTTAATTGCCGAAAAAAAGACAATAAGCTAAGCTAGTAGTAAAGCGAGGAGGTGTTTGGTAATGAAATTAAGTGAAACGATCACTGAGGCGGCTGAAAAAGTCTATGATTTGTTGAAAACGGAACGATACAAAGTAGCAGTGGATGTCAAGAAAGCAAAAGTAAAAATCTCCGGACAACGCCCGACCCGCCACACCATCAAGTGGCAGTCAAAAAATCATTAAAATAAAAAACTGTTTAGAAGCTGTGTTTTGACAGCTTCTAAACAGTTTTTTATTTCTCAATTTCGATACCTAAAACAGTTAAATGACCATTACCTACCAATTTAATAACCAATTTTGCCAGATGGTCTGGTGTCATATCTGAGCTGGTGGTCAACCACCAGTGCAGTGTCCCGATAAAAATGGATGTCATGTATTCAATAATGAAATCCATGGGAACTTCGATATCATTTTCGGTAATTTTTAAGCGATCGAAGACGTGGGCGTATTGATCGTATAAAATATCTGCAATTTTTTTTCGCAGCAGTTCATTGGAGGACCCGTCCATAATCGTTAAGTAAAAAGCACGATTCTTTTGGATACTCAAATAAATATTGGTCAGTACAAATTCAATTTGTTTTAGCTTAATGCGGTTGCCTTTTACTAATTCCGTTGGATCAAGAATGGCGGAAAAGGCGGTAACTGCGTAATCAAAAATCGTTTCGTATAAATCGGGCTTGTCTTTGTAGTGGGCGTAAAAAGTTGCACGATTAATCATTGCTTCGTCAGCAATGTCTTGGATTGTTACCTGTTCATATCCTTTTTTTTCCACCAGTTTGATAAAGGCCTCAATGATCATCTTATTGGTACGTTTGACTCGTAGATCGGTTTTTTTAGCCATTTGTGAAATTCCTCTCTTTTTACCCGACAAACAATCGTTAATTGTTGTTTATCTCACAATTGAAAGTCCTTTGTTTATTGAAAAATCAACTGCTTCTATTTAAAATAGACATAAGTATTATATCAAACGACTTGTAAGATAATCAACAAAGTGTTTGATTTTTTATGAAAAGGGATGAATCGTATGAAATTAAGAGCAGGTATCGATGTGGGATCAACTACGGTCAAACTGGTGATCCTTGATGAACAAAACCAAACGATTTTTGCAAAATATGAACGGCATTTTTCAGATGTTAAAACGGCGACAAAAAAAATTTTAGAAGAAGCCCAAGCCATTATTGGCGATGCTTCCGTTGCAATGAATATTACAGGTTCCGGTGGAATTGGTCTGGCAGAAGTCTTGGAAATTCCGTTTGTCCAAGAAGTAATCGCTTGTACACGTACGGTAGAAGAAGTGATTCCTCAAACCGATTGTGTGATTGAGCTGGGAGGAGAAGATGCGAAAATCACCTTCTTTGAAGGCTCGTTAGAACAGCGAATGAATGGAAGTTGTGCCGGGGGAACCGGGGCGTTTATCGATCAAATGGCGGTGCTGTTAAAAACAGATGCCAATGGGTTGAATGAGCTGGCAAAAAGTTACCAAACCCTTTATCCAATTGCTTCTCGTTGTGGCGTGTTTGCTAAAACCGATGTGCAGCCGCTGATCAATGAAGGAGCTGCCAAAGAAGATATTGCAGCGAGTATTTTTCAAGCGGTCGTCAACCAAACGATTGCCGGATTAGCTGCCGGTAGAAAAATCAAAGGCAACGTGGCATTTTTAGGTGGTCCGCTGTTTTTCATGTCAGAATTGCGAAAACGATTTATCGAAACGCTGGATATTCAGCCGGAAAATGTAATTTTTCCAGAAAATCCGCAGCTTTTTGTTGCGATGGGTGCAGCTTTTTATGCAGAAACAGCCGAACCAACCACGCTGGCGGATTTATTGACTCGGTTAAATTCCGGGAATCAACAGCAATTAAAACCTAGTGATACGTTGCCGCCACTTTTTGCAGATGAGGAGGCATTGACAGCATTTCGTGCGCGTCATGCTAAAGCAACACCGGAAGAAAAAGAATTGGCACAACATAAAGGGGCAGCTTTTCTTGGAATTGATGCCGGTTCTACGACGACAAAAGTGACCCTAGTCGATGAATCCGGCCGCATTATGTATTCTTTCTATGGAAACAACGAAGGGCAGCCGCTGGAAACAACGATTCGGGTATTAAAAGAGTTGTACCATCAATTACCAGAAGATGTTTTTATTGGCAAAACGGCGGTTACCGGTTATGGCGAACACTTAATCAAAAATGCGTTGAAAGTCGATATCGGTGAAGTGGAAACCATGGCCCATTATAAGGCAGCAAACCATTTTCAACCGGGAGTAGATTTTATTTTGGATATCGGTGGGCAAGATATGAAGGCGATGACCATCAAGGATGGTGTTTTGTCTTCAATCCAATTAAATGAAGCCTGTTCCTCCGGTTGTGGTTCTTTTATCGAGACATTTGCAAAATCATTGAATTATGACGTGAAGGATTTTGCTTTGGCCGCCACACAATCAAAAGCACCGGTAGATCTCGGTTCTCGTTGTACGGTTTTTATGAATTCAAAAGTAAAACAAGTTCAAAAAGAAGGAGCATCGGTCGGGGATATCTCGGCGGGTTTGTCTTATTCAGTCATCAAGAATGCTATCTACAAAGTTATTAAAATTCGTCGTCCCGAAGAACTTGGTGAAAAAATCGTTTGCCAAGGCGGAACCTTTTATAATGAAGCGGTGCTGCGGGCTTTTGAAGAAATCAGTGGTCGTCAAGTCGTTCGACCATCGATTGCTGGATTGATGGGGGCTTATGGTGCGGCATTGATCGCTTTGGAAAATTATGATATTGGCGAAGAAAGCACCATGCTTTCTCTTGAAGAATTGGATGCTTTTACTGCGGAAAAGGAATTTACGCATTGTGGGCTTTGCGAAAATAATTGCATGCTGACCGTGACAATTTTTTCTGATGGTCGTCAGTTTATCACCGGCAATCGCTGTGAACGCGGTGCACGGATCAAAATCAAAAAAGAGGATCGCAAAGTAAATTTAGTGGATTACAAATACAAACGATTATTCAAATATCGTCCTTTACGGAAAAAAGAAGTAACTCGTGGAACGGTTGGGATACCTCGTGTTTTGAACATGTATGAAAATTATCCTTTATGGCATACTTTTTTTACTGATTTAGGTTTTCGGGTAGAATTGTCTCCACGTTCGAATAAAGGCTTGTATGAAAAAGGTATGGAGACAATCCCAAGCGATACGGCCTGCTATCCGGCAAAAATCACCCATGGACATATTCAAGCATTGATCGATCAAGGAATCCCAATGATTTTTTATCCAGGCGTAATTTTTGAACGACAAGAATCAGCCAATGCCGATAATCACTTTAATTGTCCCATCGTCCAAAGTTATCCGGATGTGATTCGTAATAATGTGGATGACATTCGAGAGGGAAAAGTTGATTACCGCAGTCCTTATATCAATTTGGCAAATGAAGCATCCGTAGCTGACGTGCTGTATCAAACTTTCCAAGATTTAGGAATCACTCACGAAGAAATTACAGCCGCATTGCACCATGGGTACGAAGAACTTGAAGGGTTTAAAGAAGATGTCCGGCAAAAAGGGGAAGAAACCTTGGCGATGCTACAGGAAACCCATCAACGTGGAATCGTGGTTTCTGGCCGTCCGTATCATTTGGACCCGGAAATCAATCATGGTATTGCTGAAGTTATTACTCAAGAAGGATTCCATGTATTGACAGAAGACAGTATTTCTCATTTGGGTGATGTTGGTAATCTGCGGGTGGTAAATCAGTGGGTCTACCATTCTCGTTTGTATGCAGCAGCCAGAGTAGTTGCAAAATCAAAAAATCTGGAACTGGTTCAACTGAATTCTTTCGGTTGTGGACTAGACGCAGTGACAACGGATCAAGTAGAAGAAATCATGGAGCAATATGGAAAAATTTACACCGTATTGAAAATCGATGAAGGCTCGAATTTAGGTGCAATCCGAATTCGTTTGCGTTCATTAAAAGCGGCAGTAAAAGAGCGGGATAAAATGAATTTTGAGCCGGTTAAACGTTTTGAAGAACCGGAAAAAATCATTTTCACCAAAGAAATGCGGAAACAACATACACTGCTTTTACCAATGTTAAGTCCGATTCATCAATCAGGACTGGTAGATACAGCCTTGAAGGCATCTGGGTACAATGTGGTTTGTTTGCCGGCAGAAGATCGGGAAGCAATCAATGTTGGTTTGAAATTTGTAAACAATGATGCCTGCTATCCTGCAATTATCTCCATCGGTCAACTGGTAGAAGCACTACAAAGTGGAAAATATGATTTAAACAATACCAGTGTACTGATGACACAAACCGGTGGCGGATGTCGGGCAACTAATTACATTCCATTATTGCGTAAGGCATTGAAAGATGCCGGGTTTGGTCAAGTTCCGGTGGTTTCTGTTTCGATGGGGAACAAGGGTGTGGAATCAAATCCCGGCTTCAAGTTCACGTTGCCGATGCTAAAACGATTAGTTGTTGCTTTCTTATACGGCGATCTCTTTGAACGTGTCGTTTATCGGACACGTCCTTATGAATTGGAAGAAGGACAAATTGATCGCATGCATCAAGAGTGGCTGAAAAAAGTTGAAAAAAATATTCGGAATGGTTCGTTGACGCTGTTTAATCGCAACATGAAAAAAATCGTGACGGATTTTGATTCGGTACCATTGTCTGATGAAGTGAAGCCGCGAGTCGGTGTTGTAGGCGAAATCTTAGTGAAATATTCACCAACTGCCAACAATGATATCGTGCGCTTACTGGAATCAGAAGGTGCTGAAGCGGTGGTGCCAGATATTATTGGCTTCATGAATTATTCTTTGTACAATCAAATTTGGAAATATGAAAATCTTGGCATGGCAAAGAAGAGCAAAACATTGGCAGAATTTGCCATTCGTGTGATTGAATTTGTTGAAAAACCGATGGATAAGGCCTTACGGGCATCCCAACGCTTTGAAGGGATTCATTCCATCTACCAATTGGCAGAGGATGCTGGAAAAATTCTTTCAATCGGTAACCACACGGGGGAAGGTTGGTTCCTAACAGGTGAAATGATCGATTTGTTGAAGAATGACGTCAACAATATCGTTTGTATGCAACCCTTCGGCTGTTTACCAAATCACGTGGTTGGAAAAGGCGTGATTAAAGAATTACGGCACCAATACCCAATGGCAAATATTGCCGCAATCGATTATGATCCCGGGGTTTCCATCGTCAATCAATTGAACCGCATTCGGTTGATGATGGCGACAGCCAATAAAGCAATCAAGAAACAAACGGTACATCAATAAACTGTACCAAAACGAAAACAAGAAGTAACGATATAGCAAAACAGGCTGTTTTTCTCGTGGAAAACAGCCTGTTTTGTATTTTCTATTTGCCAAGTTAGGTATATACCAGTTATAATGTTCGATAAGAAGAATTAAGGAGGAGTCTATCGTGTCTGATAGTTTACCAGTTTATATCCAAATCCATGATCAAATCAAAAAACAAATTGAAGAAGGGGTCTGGGGAATCGGTGATCGACTGCCCTCCGAACGGGAACTGGCCATCCAATTTAGTGTTAGTCGAATGACCTTGCGGCAAGCAATCCAAACTTTAGCTGATGAAGGAATTTTAGATCGAAAAATAGGTTCAGGAACCTATGTCGCTCGCCAAAAAGTTCAAGAAAAAATGTCTGGTACCACCAGCTTCACTGAAATTATGCTCTCCCAAGGAAAGGTACCTTCAAGCAAAGTGGTATCGTATTTTGTGACAGCGCCTAGTTCTTCAGAGCTGGAAAAACTTCATCTGACAAAAAATGAAAGTATTCTGCGAATGGAACGAATTCGTTTTGCCGATGATATTCCGATTTGTTTTGAAGTGGCCAGTATCCCTGAAAAGCTGATCCATGATTTTAGTAAATCAGAAATCACCAAGTCCTTTTATAAAACGTTGGAAGAAAAAGGGGAAAAGATTGGTCCTGCAAATCAAACGGTCTCAGCAATGTTGGCTTCTGAGCAAATTGCAGAATATTTACAAATCAAACGAGGAGATGCCATTTTACGAATGCGCCAGATCTCCTATTTGCAAGATGGTCAACCTTTTGAATATGTGCGGACCCAATATGTCGGCAATCGTTTTGAATTTTATTTAGAAAGATAAGAGGAAAGAACTAGGAACATGTGCTTTCTAGTTCTTTTTTTAGATGGGCTCTTCTACATAGCTGACGGCTCCTTTGTCAAATTGACCTTTGCCGTTTAACAAATCATTTACTTGCTGGATAAAAAGGGTTTGCTGCTCTTCATCAATCATGCAGGTCATTGTAACATCAGTGGCGAAAATGGTATCCTTCACCGAAATTTTTTGGGTTTCAAGAAAGTGTTGCAGTTTTCCTACCAATGGATAAGGGATGGTTACCAAAACTTCCTGCTGCAATTTTCCCTGAACGATGCCGATTTTTTCCAGACCGTTAGAAACCGCATGAGAATATGCACGGATCAAGCCCCCGGCCCCCAATTTTGTCCCGCCAAAGTAACGGGTGACGACTGCCGCCACGTTGATCAAGTTGTTTTTTTTCAAGACCTCAAGCATGGGAATTCCGGCAGTACCGCTGGGTTCACCATCATCACTGCTGCGTTGAATCTCATTTTTTTCTCCTAACAAAAATGCGCTGCAATTATGGTTGGCTTTCCAATGTTCTTTTTTGATTGCTTGAATGAATTCTTTTGCTTCTTCTTCTGTTTGTACTCGTTTTAGCGAACAGATGAAACGAGATTTTTTAATTTCTGTTTCTGCTTGTCCGTCTTCTTTGATAGTAAGATAAGTAGCCAGCATGGAGTTCTCCTTTTTTCTTTCAGTATAGTGAAAGAAAAGACAAGTTGCAACTAAGCTAGCGGTTGCATAATTTTCAAAAAATGGTGATAATAAAAGAGGGGTGAAGGAAATGGGCAAACGCAGAAAAAAATATGATGTGATCACACATTATTTAAAAAAGAATGGTGGTTCACAGGTCACCCTGACCTTTACACAATTTGATGAATTGCTGTTTCCTTCTACAGGTCTGCCTCGATCGGCACGGCAGCAAACCGATTGGTGGGCCAATGACCACAAGCATCCGGAGCAAGGCGCCTATGCCTGGCTGAATGCCGGATATGAGGTCGTTCATATCAACTTGGAAAAAGAGTACGTTGTGTTTAATAAATTGGTTAAATCCAGTTGGCTGCTCCATTAATCTTCAATAAAGTGGAAAGCGTTGACAAAATGAGCAGTTGTTTTATAATAAGATACAGGGATAACAATATTGAAAATTATTCCTTTATTTGTAGAAGGAGAGAATAATCATGGCTAAAAAAACAATTATGTTAGTTTGTTCAGCTGGTATGAGTACCAGTCTGTTAGTAACAAAAATGCAAAAAGCGGCGGAAGCAGACGGTTTGGAAGCAGATATCTTTGCGGTCGCAGCTTCTGATGCTGACAATAATCTTGAAAAGAAAGATGTAGACGTTTTACTTTTAGGCCCTCAAGTTCGTTTTATGAAGGGTGATTTCGAAAAACGTTTGGCACCAAAAGGTATTCCAATGGATGTCATCAACATGGCAGATTACGGCATGATGAATGGCGAAAAAGTATTGAAACAAGCGTTGACATTAATCGACGAAAAATAAGCAGCTAGTAATAGAAGCCGAAGCCGAATTTCGGCTTCTATTTTTTTTGAAAAAAAATAAGCAGACATTTTCGTACTTCCTTTTAAGGGAGGGAAAAAGACATGAAGTGGACGGGACGACAACAAATCATAATAAAAACAGCTTTAGCAGATACAGAAGGAACCTTTCGAGAGGCAATGATTGAAAGGAAGGGGGAAATCTGTTGTATGCGTTGCGGGTCGCAAGAAAAAAAAGACCAGTTGCAGCTGCCAAACGGTGTTTATTATTGTCCCGCCTGTATCGAATTTGGGCGTATTACTAGCGATGCCGTTCTTTTTACACCAACACTCAAAATTGAAAGGGAAGATCGTGCTATTTTTTGGGGATGGCAAGGACAATTGACGGTGTATCAGCAACGAGTTGCCGATAAGTTGCAACAGCAATTTGAAAAGAGAGCAGGAACCATGGTGTGGGCAGTAACAGGGGCGGGGAAAACCGAGATGCTGTTTCCGGTGATTTACAGTGCTTTAAAAACTGGCGGGCGGGTAGCAGTAGTTTCGCCACGAATCGATGTTTGTCGGGAGTTGTTTCCACGATTTAAGGAAGCTTTTCCGCAAGAGGATATTTTGTTGAGTTATGGAGCTGCGGAAGAAGACTATCGAGATACTGCTTTTTTGGTGGCGACGACCCACCAATTGCTTCACTTTTATCAAGTATTTGATTTATTGATTATCGATGAAATTGATGCCTTTCCCTATGAAGGGGATTCGCGCCTTTATTTTGCCAGTAAGCAGGCGGCCAAAAAAGACGGGTGCCGCATTTATTTGACTGCGACACCTTCTGAAAAATTAGTAAAAGAAGTCAGTGAAACATTTTCTGTAGAAAAACTGCCTTTGCGCTTTCATCAACGTCCATTGATTGAACCGAAACTGATCTGGTTTCATCAATGGGAGAGATTGCCCCAGTCTCTTGGCAAGTTAAAACGATTGGCACAAGTTGTGAAAAACTTGCGAAAAAAGAATCGGGTGCTCATTTTTTGCCCGAAAATTGAATGGATGAAGGCTCTTGTCATACCACTGCAAAAAATCTTATCGGACTACCAAATTCAGGCAGTTTCTGCAGAAGATGAGCAGCGATTAGAGAAGGTGCAGCAAATGCGGGAAGAAGCGTATGATGTCTTGCTTTGTACCACGATTTTAGAGCGAGGAGTGACTTTTGCGGATGTTTCCGTCATCGTAATAGGCGCCAATCATCCGGTTTTCAGCAAATCAGCGTTGGTCCAAATCGCCGGTAGAGTCGATCGTAAAGGAGAGTTTAATCAAGGGGAAGTTTTATTTTTCTATGATCAGCAAACCCGAAGCATTCGTAACGCATGCAAAGAAATTCGTGAAATGAATCTGCTTGCTAAGAAATGGCTGGAAACATGAAGTGTCTGTGGTGTCAAAAAACGATTATTCGCAATTTATTGCTGACAGAACTATTTTTTCCATGGCAGCTTAAAGGAGAATGCTGTTTAGTCTGTCAAAAAAAATTAGCGAAACTTTCAAGAGAAGGAACTTGTCCAACGTGTATGAAGCCAGTTGTTTCGCCGAATTTTCGTTGCAATGATTGCGACTATTGGCGAAAAAAATACAGCAACTATGATTTTGCACATCGAGCCATGTATCACTATGATTCAGGTTTTCAAGACTGGCTGCATGCCTATAAATTTTTAGGGGATTATCGCCTGCGACAAGTAATCGCAAAAGAAGTTAAAAAAGAATTAGGCGGCTATTCCGACTTTTTGATTTGTGGCATTCCGTTATCTTCCAAGCGGTTTGCTCAACGGGGATTTAACCAAGTGGAGGGAGTGTTGGAAGCTGCCGGGATTTCCCGTTATGCCTTTCTTCAACGAAAGGTGGATACAAAACCTCAGGCACAAAAAAATCGCCAGGAACGGCTAGCAATGGAGCAGCCTTATGAGTTGGCGGTCCCGATGGAAGAAGTCAAAAATAAACAAATTTTGTTGGTAGATGACGTCTATACCACTGGTCGAACGCTTTTTCATGGTGCAGAGGTCTTGATAAAAGCTGATGCAAAGCTCGTTCGAACATTCTCTTTTGCTCGATAAAATAACGGGACTTAAAATTCGATGAATTTGTTAGCGTTTAAGTTTGCAAAAGCATTAGAGTTCGATATAATAAAGGTAAGAAGAAGGAAAAAAGAGTGGTCCTTTCTCCTTCTTTTATTGGTAGATGAAAGGGGCAATTGTTATGTTTAGATACAATGTACGCGGCGAAAATATTGAAGTTACAGATGCTATTCGCGACTATGTCGAAAAAAAAGTTGGGAAATTAGAACGTTACTTTAATGATGTACCTAATGCAACAGCACATGTGAACCTGAAAGTTTATACAGAAAAAACGGCGAAAGTAGAAGTAACGATCCCACTTCCTTATTTGGTTTTACGGGCAGAAGAAACTTCGCCTGACCTATATGCGAGTGTTGACTTGGTCGTTGATAAGTTAGAACGCCAAATTCGCAAGTTCAAAACAAAAATCAATCGCAAGTCTCGTGAAACAGGATTACCTGATACAGCAGCAGCCACGGCAATCTTTAATGAGGAGCCTGGTGAAGAAAACGGATCAGAATTAGATATCGTACGTACAAAACGTCTTTCTCTAAAACCAATGGACAGTGAAGAAGCTGTATTGCAAATGAACATGTTGGGACATAACTTCTTCATTTTTGAAGATGCGGAAACAAATGGTACCAGCATCGTTTATCGTCGGAAAGACGGCAAATATGGTTTGATCGAAACCGATTGATTTCTGAAATTTTCAAGAAGATACTCGCTTTCAGTGGGTATCTTCTTTTTTTTCTCTCAAAAATCAATCGAAAAAGTTAAATTTTTTTCATGACAAACTTCTAATGAGATTCTAGCTATTTCTTTTGAAGAAAACTAATGATAGAATAGGATGGAGAGTTTCTTTTAGAACTGAGAAAATGGAAATTAAAGGAGATTTATTTACGTATGGCCAATTTTTTAAAAACCCTGATTGAAAATGATAAAAAAGAATTAAAACGGCTGTCTGCGATAGCCGATCAAGTAGAAACCTTTGCCGATGAAATGGCGAAATTGACAGATGAAGGATTGCGAAATAAGACAGATGAATTTCGTGGACGCTATCAAAAGGGAGAAACGTTAGACCAATTATTACCAGAAGCCTTTGCAGTTGTTCGTGAAGCTGCCAAACGGGTGTTGGGTCTTTATCCTTATCATGTTCAGCTGATGGGTGGCGTGGTCTTGCACGATGGGAATATTCCTGAAATGCGGACAGGTGAAGGGAAAACATTGACTGCCACGATGCCGGTTTATTTAAATGCACTTTCCGGTGAAGGGGTTCACGTAGTTACGGTCAATGAATATTTGGCTACTCGTGACTCAACGGAAATGGGTGAGTTGTATAATTTTCTTGGCTTGACTGTGGGATTGAATATCAATTCTAAATCATCAGAAGAAAAACGTGCTGCTTACGCCTGCGACATCACTTATAGTACCAATAATGAATTAGGCTTTGACTACTTGCGGGACAACATGGTAGTTTACCGCAATCAAATGGTGCAACGTCCGTTAAACTATGCGATTGTCGATGAAGTAGACTCGATTTTGATTGATGAAGCGCGGACTCCCTTGATTATTTCCGGACAAGCTGAAAAATCAACGGCGTTGTATACGCGAACAGATAATTTTGTAAAACGTTTGAAAAATGAAGAAGATTATAAAATTGATATCCAATCAAAAACGATTGGTCTGACAGAAAGTGGAATCGAAAAAGCCGAAGAAACATTTGGTTTGGATAATCTTTATGATATTGAAAATACTGCCCTGACTCATCACATGGATCAAGCCTTGCGGGCAAACTATATCATGCTGCTGGATATTGACTATGTTGTTCAAGAAGGGAAAGTTTTAATTGTAGACCAATTTACTGGACGGATCATGGATGGTCGTCGCTACTCTGACGGTCTGCATCAAGCGATTGAAGCTAAGGAAGGCGTGGAAATCGAAGATGAAAGCAAAACCATGGCAACAATCACCTTCCAAAACTATTTCCGGATGTATAAAAAACTTGCTGGGATGACCGGTACAGCAAAAACGGAAGAAGAAGAATTCCGAGAAATTTACAACATGCAGGTTTTCCAAATTCCAACCAATAAACCAATCGTGCGGGATGATCGGGCAGACCTATTGTATCCGACATTATCAAGCAAATTCCATGCGGTGGTTCAAGATATTAAGGAACGTTACCGTAAAGGACAACCAGTGCTGGTAGGTACAGTAGCCGTTGAAACGTCAGAATTGCTATCCAACATGCTGGATAAAGAAAAAGTTCCACATGAAGTTTTGAATGCGAAAAATCACTTTAAAGAAGCCGAAATCATTTTAAATGCAGGGCAAAAAGGTGCCATCACCATCGCTACCAACATGGCTGGTCGGGGAACCGATATCAAGCTTGGCTTAGGAGTTGCAGAACTTGGCGGCTTGGCAGTTATCGGAACGGAACGTCATGAATCACGTCGTATCGATAATCAGTTGCGGGGACGTTCTGGACGTCAAGGAGATCCAGGGGTCTCACAATTTTATCTTTCTCTGGAAGATGATTTGATGAAACGCTTTGGCTCAGAACGGATCAAAGCATTCTTGGATCGGATGAAGATTGAAGAAGGCGATGCCGTGATCCAAAGTAAAATGCTGACACGTCAAGTAGAAGCTGCCCAAAAACGGGTTGAAGGAAATAACTACGATACCCGTAAAAATGTTTTGCAATACGATGATGTTATGCGGGAACAACGGGAAGTCATCTATGGACAACGTCAAGAAGTAATCATGGAAGACAAGAGTCTATCTCAGACCTTGATGAATATGGTCAAACGGACGATTGAACGCGTTGTAGACAGCCATACTCAGTTAGAAGAAAGCCAATGGAATCTGGAAGGAATTGTTGATTTTGCCGGCAATGCGCTGGTACACGAAGACAAAGTATCTGTAGAAGATTTCAAAGGAAAAACACCGCAAGAAATCAAAGATGCTCTTTTCGCAGAAGCACAACGAATTTTTGATGAAAAAGCGGCGCAGTTAAACAGCCCTGAACAATTATTGGAATTTGAGAAAGTTGTTATCCTGCGGGTTGTCGATACAAAATGGACGGACCATATTGATGCGATGGATCAATTGCGTCAATCAATCGGTTTGCGGGCGTATGGACAAAACAATCCATTGGTAGAATACCAAACGGAAGGGTACAACATGTTTGAAGACATGGTGGGTGCTATCGAATATGAGGCAACACGACTCTTCATGAAGGCAGAAATTCGCCAAAACGTTCAACGGGAACAAGTGGCACAAGGTGAGGCAGAACAAACCGAGCAGACAGAAGAAACACCACAAAAACCAGTACACGTTGAAAAAGTGGGGCGTAATGATCCTTGCCCATGCGGAAGCGGCAAAAAATACAAAAATTGTCATGGCAAAGACGCCTGAATCTAGGCGATAAATGTATCTTTTAAAAGATACGCGTGTGGAAATGGAAGGCTGGGACGTAGCTCGCAATTGTTGAGTTAAGTTCCAGCCTCTGTTGCATGAAAAAAACAGTGGAAATTTTTAAAATTTTCATCATTTTAAGGAGGAACTTATCCAATGGAATTAGCGGAAATGCGAAATCAATTAACAGAAATGAAAGAAAAAACGGTCAGCTTCAGGAGGTCTCTTTGACTTAGATCAGTTGGAAGAAGACATTGCTCAAGCGGAAGCTCAAATGGCAGAACCGGGATTTTGGGATGATGCCGAAGCTGCACAACAAGTCATCGGTGAAAACAATGTCCGTAAGGAAGCCTACGATCAATTTCATCAATTAACAGATGAAGTGGAAGAATTGACAGTCATGGAAGAAATGTTGGAGGAAGAATCTGACTCGGAAATGGAAACAGAATTATCAGAACGCCTGCAGAAATTACAGGAAAAAATGCAAAGCTATGAATTAGCGATGCTATTGGATGAACCTTACGATCGCAACAATGCGATTTTAGAATTACACCCTGGTGCTGGCGGAACAGAATCCCAAGATTGGGGCAGCATGCTTTTGCGAATGTACACGCGATGGAGCGAACAGCATGGCTATCAAGTGGAGATGCTGGATTATCAGTCTGGGGACGAAGCTGGTATCAAAAGTGTGACTTTATTAATCAAGGGACACAATGCATTTGGGTATTTGAAATCAGAAAAAGGAGTTCACCGGTTGGTTCGAATTTCTCCTTTTGATTCAGCCAATCGTCGTCATACTTCTTTTTGTTCGGTGGATGTGATGCCGGAATTGGATGATACCATTGATATTGAAGTCAATCCGGATGAATTGAAAGTCGATGTTTTTCGGGCAAGCGGTGCTGGTGGACAGCATATCAATAAAACCTCTTCTGCTGTTCGAATCACACATATTCCAACAGGGATCGTGGTTGCCAGTCAAGCACAACGATCACAATTTCAAAACCGGGATACAGCCATGAGCATGTTGAAGGCAAAATTGTATCAATTGGAGATGGAGAAAAAAGAACAAGAAGCCGCTGCTCTTCGTGGGGATCAAATGGAGATTGGTTGGGGCTCGCAAATCCGTTCTTACGTCTTCCATCCTTATTCAATGGTCAAGGATCATCGAACCAATTATGAAACTGGGAATGTCCAAGCGGTGATGGATGGAGATTTAGATGGATTTATTGATGCATATTTAAAAATGAAATTAAATAAAGCATAAGAATCAGCAAGTTTCATTCAATTGAAATGAAACTGTAAAGTTGTGAAAAAATGCTGAAATATTCCCGTGCTATAATACGTCAGTATCGAATAAAAGAAGATGGAGAGATAGCCATGATTGAAATGAAGGATGTAATGAAAAAGTACTCAAATGGTACTACAGCCATCCGTAATATCACGATCAATATCGATCAAGGTGAGTTTGTTTATGTGGTCGGTCCTTCTGGGGCTGGGAAATCAACCTTTATCAAACTTATGTATCGTGAAGAAAAAGCGACAAAGGGTACCCTCAACGTTGCAGGCTATGACCTGTTGAAAATAAAAAACCGTGATGTTCCTTTATTGCGTCGAGAAATCGGTATCGTGTTCCAAGATTATAAATTGTTGCCAAAGAAAACGATTTATGAAAATGTTGCTTATGCAATGCAAGTTATCGGAAGAAAACCCCGCGACATCAAAAAACGTGTCATGGAAGTTTTGGACTTGGTTGGTTTAAAACATAAAGTACGGGTATTTCCAAGTGAATTATCTGGTGGGGAACAACAGCGGGTATCGATTGCCCGAGCAATCGTCAATACGCCGAAAGTATTGATCGCCGATGAGCCTACCGGAAACCTTGACCCTGAAAATTCTTGGGAAATCATGAAATTGTTGGATCGCATCAATGCGCAAGGAACGACGGTAGTGATGGCAACCCATAACAGCACGATCGTTAACACGATCCGCCATCGGGTGGTTGCGATTGAAAACGGTCGGATAATTCGTGACCAAGCGGAAGGGGAATATGGATACGATGATTAGAACTTTTTTCCGACATCTTTTAGAAAGCATGAAAAGTCTGAAGCGTAATGGCTGGATGACAGTCGCTTCCGTCAGTGCGGTAACCATTACATTGACTCTAGTGGGAATTTTTATGGCAGTTATCATGAATGCCACAAAATTAGCACAAGATATTGAAAAAAACGTGGATGTTTCTGTTTTTATCGATATTGGTACAAAACAAGAGGATATTGATAAATTAGAAACCGAATTAAAAGGGATTGAGCACGTAAAGAAAGTCACTTTTTCAAATAAAGATGACGAATTAAAGAAAATCCAAAAAGCAATGGGAGATTCTTGGAATTTATTCGAAGGCGACAGTAACCCTCTTTATGATGTGTTCGTTGTCAGCACTCAGAGTCCGGATTACACCAAACAAATTTCAAAAGAAGCGGCTAAACTGCCGAGTGTGTTTAAAGCCGATTATGGTGGTGCCAATTCAGATAAAATCTTTGGAATCGCTGATGGTGTCAAAACTTGGGGCTTAGCAGGAGCGGTATTGCTGCTGTTCGTTGCAATGTTTTTGATTTCCAACACGATTCGAATTACTATTTTGTCTCGGCAACGGGAAATCCAGATCATGCGTCTGGTAGGTGCCAAGAATGGGTATATTCGTTGGCCGTTTTTCCTTGAAGGCGGTTGGATTGGTCTTTTAGGCGCTGTGATTCCTGTGTTGATTATGGTTTTTGGGTATCGTCAAGTTTATCGTTTAGTCAATCCAATGCTCTTGCGTTCCAACTACAGCTTATTGCAGCCGGATACGTTTACGTTGCAAATTTGTTTACTGATGGTCGTTTTGGGTATGGTAATCGGTTCTCTTGGTTCAATCATTTCCATGCGTCGATTCTTAAAAGCTTAACAATTGATTTTGACAGCATCCTGCTATTTTTTGCAGGGTGCTTTTTTGACGAAAAAATGTGAAATACGGGGAGAAATCAACGGTTATGCCTTTACTTCTTTTCGCAACTTCGCTATTCTTTAGTAGAGAATACAGAGGAGGAGAAACGTGCAGTACATTACTGAAAATGTGTTTACGATTTTGACGGTCGCAAATATTTTGCTTTCATTTATTATTGTTTTCCGCGAACGCAAACAAACGGCACAAACTTGGGCTTGGCTGCTGGTATTGATGTTTATTCCGGTGGTCGGTTTTATTTTGTACATTTTCTTTGGCCGAGGAATTTCAAAGGATAAGATTTTTGATTTAAAAATGCAAGGAAAAATCGGGATGAATGTGGAAATTGAAGAACAACGGCAAGCGTTGAAGCGAGATTTATTTCCTCACCCATCTACCGCACAGGTGAACGTCAAGCAGTTAGTTTATATGCTGACGGTTTTTGAGCATTCATTGTATACATCTACTAATGAAATTCAATTATTTATCGATGGTCGGGAAAAATTCGATCAATTGATCGAGGATATCCGTCACGCAAAGGACCATATTCATTTTGAATACTATATTTACCGGGATGATACCTTAGGAGTAGAGGTCCGAAATGCATTAGTAGATGCAGCAAAACGGGGAGTCAAGGTACGGGTACTGCTCGATGCATGGGGCTCAACGCAAGTCCGAAAGAATTTTTTTCAACCTTTGAAAGAACATGGTGGTGTCGTGGCGTTCTTTTTCCCATTATTTGTTCCTTATATCAATCCCCGAATTAATTATCGGAATCACCGAAAAATTGTGGTGATTGATGGAGAAATTGGCTATACTGGTGGATTTAACGTTGGTAATGAGTATTTAGGTTTGGTGAAAAAATTTGGTTATTGGCGGGACAATCATTTAAGGATACATGGTCCAGCTGTTTATTCTTTGCAAAACCGATTTTTAATGGATTGGAATTCCCAACATACTCAAGAAGTCCAATATGCCAAAGAGTTATTTCCGCCAATTCAGTCAAATGGGAAGAAAGCGGTTCAAATCGTGACAAGCGGTCCTGATTCTAAGTTTGAACAAATCAAAATGACTTACTTGAAAATGATCAGCATGGCAAAGGAAGAAATTTTGATTCAAACTCCCTATTATATTCCGGATGAATCAATTCATGAAGCTTTAAAACTGGCATTATTGTCAGGGGTCAAGGTGCAGATGCAAATCCCTAACAAACCGGATCATCCGTTGGTCTATTGGGCTACTTATTCTTTTGCGGCAGAACTAATCGAGTTTGGGGCAATTATTGAAACCTATGAAAATGGATTTGTTCATGCCAAGACGATGATTATCGATGGTGGCATTGTGTCCGTTGGTTCGGCAAATATTGATGTCCGCTCTTTCCGATTGGATTTTGAAGTGAATGCAATCATTTATGATGAAGCAATCACCCAACAAGTTCAGCAGGCTTTTTTAGAAGATTCAAAAAAATCGCAAGTATTGACAAAAGAACGATACGCACAACGAGGTGTGGTGATCAAGTTAAAAGAAGGACTAGGTCGTTTGGTTTCGCCATTATTATAAGAAAATTTTTTGTAGAGATAAAAGCAAGCCGGAAATCGTTTCGGTTTGCTTTTTTTCGGCATAGGAGCAGGAAAACAGAAACGTAGAAACAAGCCTGGATTTCTTAGTACAGCTTCTATTTTAGAAAGTGAACAATAAAGCTCGGGGTTCTTTTCATGGTGGTCAGTAAATAAGGCTTTCGTATTCCTAGTGGATAATGGTAGAATAGAGTTGTTTTAATCAACCAATTAAGGAGCAAATCAAATGAGAAAATTGAAATTTTTACTCCCATTTTTGGGAATGATCCTACTTTTGACCGGCTGTGCAAAATGGATCGATCGCGGAGAATCGATTACAGCGGTTGGATCATCCGCCTTACAGCCCCTTGTTGAAACGGTAGCTGAAGAATATCAAAATAAATTTCCGGGAAAATTTGTCAATGTACAAGGAGGCGGCAGCGGGACCGGACTAAGTCAAGTTCAATCTGGAGCTGTTGAAATCGGAAATTCAGATCTTTTTGCGGAAGAAAAAAGCGGCATTGATGCATCAAAATTGCAGGATCACAGAGTCGCGGCGGTGGGGATCACACCAATCGTAAATAAAAAAATCGGAATTGAAGATATTGCATTAGCAGATTTACGGGATATTTTCTTAGGAAAAATTACCAATTGGAAAGAACTTGGTGGTGCTGATCAGGCAATTGTCATTTTAAACCGGGCTGCCGGTAGTGGAACACGAGGCACCTTTGAAAAGTGGGTGTTGGAAGATAAAACAGCCATCCGAGCCCAAGAACAAGATTCCAGTGGAATGGTCCGTCAAATCGTGGCAGATACGCCAGGTGCAATCAGCTATGTTGCTTTTTCTTATGTCACGGATGCGGTAGCGACATTGAAGGTTGACGGAGTAGCGCCCACTGATGAAAATGTGACAACGAATGATTGGAAAATCTGGGCATATGAACACATGTATACAAAAGGAAAACCAGAAAAATTGACAGCCGAATTTATGGAATACATGCTGTCAGATGAAGTCCAAGACAATATTGTAGGTAAACTGGGCTACATCCCGATTTCTGACATGAAAGTCGAACGGGATTGGCAGGGAAATATCGTCAACTAATCTTTACACAAAATTTACATTAAGTTAAAGGCAAATTGATGTTGACAGCGTAAACTAAGAGCGTATGGTATGAAACACTCAAATTGAGGAGGAGCCCTCTTGGAAGATGTAAAAAAAGTATTGTTAAGGAAATCGAAGCGTGCGCGAATTGAGCAACGAGGAAAAATCATCAGCTTTTTATGTATCGCATTGATTGTTCTGGTTGTGCTGTCGATTTTTTATTTCGTTGCTAGTCGTGGATTGGCAACATTTTTTACGGATGGAATCAATGTGTTTGATTTTCTGTTTGGTACTGAATGGAATCCTAGCCAAATTGGTTCAAATGGCAAACCTTTAGTAGGGGCTTTGCCAATGATTGCCGGCTCGTTTATTGTGACATTTTTATCAGCGATTATCGCGACCCCATTTGCGATTGGTGCTGCTGTTTTCATGACAGAAATTTCACCAAAACAAGGACAGAAAATCTTGCAGCCAGTCATCGAGTTGTTGGTTGGAATTCCTTCTGTAGTTTATGGATTTATCGGGTTATCCGTCATTGTTCCAGCCGTTCGTTCCGTTTTTGGTGGAACTGGTTTTGGGATTCTGGCGGGAACGTTTGTCTTATTCATTATGATTTTGCCAACCGTAACAACTATGACGGCAGATGCTTTGAAAGCTGTTCCTCGCCATTATCGTGAGGCGTCCTTGGCTTTAGGTGCCACCCGTTGGCAAACGATTTATAAGGTTGTTTTACGTGCAGCAGTTCCAGGGATTTTGACCGCCGTGGTTTTTGGCATGGCACGGGCTTTTGGAGAAGCGCTGGCGATTCAAATGGTTATCGGGAATGCGGCTTTGTTACCATCCGGTTTGGTAACCCCCGCTTCAACCTTGACATCTATCTTGACCATGGGTATCGGAAATACCATCATGGGAACAGTGGAAAATAATGTCTTATGGTCATTGGCATTGATTCTTCTATTGATGTCCTTACTATTTAACATAATTATTCGCATGATTGGGAAGAAAGGGGCACTGAAATAATGAATGCCAAACGCTCAGATAAAATTGCTACTGGGGTTTTATACGGAATCTCCGGAATCATTGTTTTGATTTTGGCAGCCTTATTGCTTTATATTTTAGTCCGAGGTGTACCTCATATTTCTTGGAGCTTTTTAACCCAACCTTCGAAGGCTTATCAAACGGGTGGAGGAATCGGCATTCAGCTATTTAATTCCTTTTACTTGCTGTTTATCACGATGCTAATCAGTTTTCCCATTTCTTTGGGAGCAGGGATTTATCTTTCCGAGTATGCGGGAAAAAATTGGCTGACAGATGTCATCCGTACATCCATCGAGATTCTAAGCTCTTTGCCATCAGTTGTTGTCGGTTTGTTCGGCTTTTTGATTTTTGTTATTCAATTTCAATATGGCTTTTCAATTATTTCCGGTGCATTGGCATTGACCTTTTTCAATTTACCTTTATTGACCAGAAATGTGGAAGAATCCTTACAAGCCATTCATTACACCCAAAGAGAAGCAGGCTTAGCCTTAGGTTTGTCACGCTGGGAAACTGTGACACGAGTGGTTGTTCCTGAAGCAACCCCTGGAATTTTAACGGGCGTAATCCTTAGCTCCGGCAGAATTTTTGGAGAAGCTGCTGCCTTGATCTATACCGCCGGACAAAGCGCACCGGCATTGGATTTTAGTAATTGGAATCCATTGAGTGTTTCTAGCCCTATCAGTATTTTCCGGCAAGCAGAAACATTGGCTGTGCATATTTGGAAAATAAATACCGAAGGAACGATGCCAGATGGTGTGCAGGTTTCCGCTGGAGCTTCAGCTGTTTTGATTATTGCTGTACTGTTGTTCAACATAGGTGCACGGGCAGCGGGCAAACGACTTTATAAGAAAATGACATCTGCTTAAGGAGATTCAAGTATGAGTAAATATAATTTAGAGGATCGTCATATCATCACGATGGAGGAACAGCAAGAAATTGCGTTATACACGGAAGACCTGCATGTGTGGTACGGACAAAACGAAGCAATCAAAGGTGTCGATTTGCAGTTTGAAAAGAATAAAATCACGGCATTAATCGGTCCTTCCGGTTGTGGGAAATCAACGTATCTACGATCTTTAAATCGAATGAATGACGGAATCGCCAATACGAAAACTACCGGCAAGATTATGTACAAAGAAGTCGATGTCAATCAGGACAATGTCGACGTTTACGAAATGCGCAAACGAATTGGGATGGTTTTTCAACGCCCGAATCCCTTCAGTAAATCTATTTATGAAAATATCACTTTTGCCCTTAAACGCCATGGGGAAAAAAATAAAAAGAAAAAAGATGAAATCGTTGAAACAAGTTTGAAGCAAGCCGCTTTGTGGGATCAAGTCAAAGACAGTTTAGATAAAAGTGCCTTGGCTCTATCTGGCGGTCAACAGCAGCGGCTGTGTATTGCCCGAGCAATCGCTATGAAACCGGATATCCTTTTGTTGGATGAACCAGCCAGCGCGTTGGATCCGATTTCTACTGGGACGGTGGAGGAAACACTGATAAACTTGAAGGAACACTATACGATTGTAATTGTGACACATAATATGCAGCAGGCGGCACGGATCAGCGATTATACCGCATTTTTCTATCTTGGAAAAGCAATCGAATATGACAAGACAAGAAAAATCTTTACCCGCCCGAAAATCCAAGCGACAGAAGATTATGTTTCCGGCCACTTTGGGTAATCCAAGTTGTCGAGAAAAACGGAGGCATTTATGGCAGAAGAAATTATTGCATCAAAAGATTTGCATTTATATTATGGAAAAAAAGAAGCCTTGAAAGGCATTTCTATGGGAATCAACAAGGGGGAGATCACTGCAATGATCGGTCCTTCCGGTTGTGGGAAATCCACGTATCTGCGTTCATTGAATCGAATGAATGATTTGATTCCAAATGTGACAATCACCGGAAATGTTCTATATAAAGGACAGGATATTTACAGTCCTCGGCAGGATACCGTTGAATTGCGTAAAGAAATCGGCATGGTTTTTCAACAGCCAAATCCTTTTCCTTTTTCAATTTACGAAAATATCATTTATGGGTTAAAATTAAAGGGTGAAAAAGACAAGCATGTCTTTGATCAGGTAGTTGAAGAAAGTTTAAAAGCTGCCTCTGCATGGGATGATGTGAAAGACAAATTGCATACCAGTGCGTTGTCCTTGTCTGGCGGTCAGCAGCAACGAGTCTGTATTGCACGTGTTCTAGCGGTGGATCCGCAAATCATTTTGCTGGATGAGCCTACCAGTGCGCTAGATCCGATTTCTTCCGCGAAAATCGAAGGTACCTTGTTGGAATTGAAAGAGAAATATACGATGATCATCGTTACCCATAATCTTTCCCAAGCCTCACGAATTTCTGATAAAACGGCCTTCTTTTTAGATGGAAACCTGATTGAATTTGATGATACGAAAAAAATCTTTTTACAACCAGGAAAAAAAGAAACAGAAGACTACATCTCAGGAAGATTCGGCTAAAACCAAGAAACCACTTTTTTCAAGTACACTAGTGGAATGATATGCGTAGTGAAAAACAAACTAAATTTTCTAAAAGAAAATTTAATACATCAAAATGAACGAGGATGTCAGTTCCACTTTATCTAAGTACACTAGTGGAATGATATACGTAGTGAAAAACAAACTAAATTTTCTAAAAGAAAATTTAATACATCAAAATGAACGAGGAGGATACCCCGCATGTTGCGTACGCAGTTTGAAGAAGAATTATTAAATTTGCACAATCAATTTTATGAAATGGGTATGATGGTCAGCAATGCCGTTCATAAATCGGTCAGAGCTTACATTAAACACGACAAGCATCTGGCGCAAGAAGTGATTGATCACGATGAAGAAATCAATAATATGGAAATCCGCTTAGAAAAGAAAAGCTTTGAAATGATCGCTTTGCAACAACCGGTTACGACTGATTTGCGTATGATCATTACTGTGATGAAGGCAAGTTCAGACTTGGAAAGAATGGCTGACCACGCAGTATCTATCGCAAAGTCGACCATTAGAGTAAAAGGACAAACCCGGATTGCCGAGATCGAAAAAGAAATTTCCGATATGTCTGATTATGTGAAAAAAATGGTGGATAATGTGTTGGTAGCCTATGTGAAAACCAATGAACAAGATGCACGTGTGATCGCTAATATGGATCAACGGGTGAATGATTATTATTCTAAAATCTATTATCAAACCATTGAAAGCATGAAAGAAAATCCTGAAACGGTAATCAGTGGCACAGATTATCTTTACGTGGCTCAGTATTTGGAACGAATCGGAGATTACGTAACAAATATCTGCGAATGGATCGTGTATCTGGCAACTGGAAAAATCACAGAATTAAATACCAACAGAGACGAAGCATTTTAAGCTTTTTCTCTGTTTAAAACCGTCAAATCGTTTGGCGGTTTTTTTGACAGCGTTGAGCAAAGAAGTGTGCCATTTTGCGATTCTGTTTTAAACTAGAGGGGGACACTTACTGCAGAAACCAAAACCACTGCTTGAGATTTAGAAAAAGTTACTACTTTAGTCCTATGACAATTTGCAGCAATGCGGGCATAATAGACATGTAAGGAAAACTTGCAGAAAATTATTTGAGGAGGCAATTTCCATGAATGAAAGAGAACGAGTATTGGATTTAGTAAAAAAAGGTGTGCTTTCGACGGAAGAAGCCTTGGATTTGCTAGAAAGTATGGCGACCGAAAAAGACGAAAAACAAATCAAACAAGCCAATGAAAAAGTAACTGCCGAAAAACAAGATGATTTAGATACCTTGTTACAAGATAATGAACCTGTTGATCATGAAGCAGAATTAAAACAAAAAACTGCGGAAGATAAGAAAAATCTAGAAGAAATTTTAGATTCGCTTGCAACAAAAGCAAATCAGGCTTCGGCTGAACTTGATGAGGTCAATGCGGAAATCCAAGGAGTAAAAGCAGAACTGAAGGATGCACAAAGTCGTTTGATGGAATTGAACACGAAAGAAGAACTGGATGCTTTCACCGAAGACGATTTGGCAGAACGCCATGAAGTAGAAGGCGAGATTAAAGTATTGGAAGCTAATCTGGAAAAATTGATGGCGGAACGGGCAGAATTGGATGCACAGCTCAAAGACATCAAAAAAGATCAATGGTCTCAAACAAAAGAAAAAATCAATTCAAAAATCGATATTCCTGATGACTGGAAAGAACAAGCTGGCGATGCTTTGAATCAAGCAGGAGAAAAAATGGCTGAAGCCGGCACACATCTAGGACGATTTTTGAAAAAAACTTTCCAAACTGTTTCAGAAACTGTCAATGACAATGTGGAATGGAAAGATATCAGTTTGAAAGTACCCGGGATTGCTTCGACAAAATTTGAACATACCTTTGAATATCCTGAAACAGCGGCAACGATCATTGATGTAAAAGTCGCGAACGGAAATGTTCAATTCAAAGCTTGGGATGAACCCGGCGTGAAAGTAGACGCAAAAATTAAATTGTATGGAAAAATGGATTCAGAAACCCCATTTGAAGCTTTTAACGAACGCAGCCAAATTCTAGTGGATGATGAACAAATCTCCTTCCAAGTACCAAATAAACGAGTAGGAGCCGACTTGACGTTCTATCTGCCTCGCAGAGTGTACGATCATGTTTCGGTGAAATTGTTGAACGGCAGCATCTTGGTCAATGAATTGGAAGCAAAAGATGTCTACACCAAATCGACAAACGGCAGCATTGATTTTCAACTGATTCATGCAACGATGTTGGAAATTGAAGGGGTGAATGGCGCTATTGATGTTCGTGACGGAGAAGTACTGGATTCAATTATTGAAACAGTCAACGGAACCGTTACAATGAAGACCACGCCGCAAACCTTAGGTGTATCCTTGGTGAACGGGGATATTCGTTTGACATTGAAGGATACCAATATCAAACGGGTAGATGCCAGCTCAGTGAACGGAAATGTTAAAATTGCATTGCCAGTTGAACTAGGTGTTGAAGGAAATGCCAAAACGAGTCTTGGCAGCATCAATTCTCGGATGACAGAATATGAAGTGATCCGTGAGAAGAAAGAACGCATGAACCAAATGCTGCAATTCCGTCGGGTAGTCGGTGACAGTTTTGCACAAATCGATCTTTCAACGACAACCGGAAATATTTTCTTGAAAAACACAGATAAATAAGAAAAAAGAACAAGATTTTCCTATCTGAGGAGATGAAATTTCTCTTCAGATAGGGTAAAATTGAGGGGATAGAGGTGAACCAAATTGAGAAAAAAACTAACAAAATCAACTGATAATATCGTCTTGACAGGGACACTTGGAGGGATCGCCGAATACTTGGGTATCGATCCTACAATCGTACGTGTGATCTATGTATTCTTGAGTTTTGTCCTATTAGCAAGTCCTGTCATTCTTTATATTGTGTTGGCGGTCATTATCCCTTCCGGTCGCTCCGGCAGCGGTTCTTATGGACGTCAAAACCAATATTACCAAAAGAATAATTATCGAAAAGATCAAAAGCAAAAAACCCGCAAAGAAGCTGAAAAGATCGATGATAACGACTGGAGTGATTTCTAGTGACATATTTTCAACGTCTCGTTGTGAACACGTTGACCTTTATCTCACTAGCAGTCCTGCTGCCAAATGGTATGTTCCATGTTGAAAGTATCTGGACTGCAGTCATTGCTAGTTTTGTTTTATCGATTTTAAATGGTTTCGTGAAGCCAATCTTAACGATTTTGTCATTACCGTTAACTTTTCTGACGTTAGGACTCTTTGCCTTCGTCATCAATGCGGCGATGCTGAAACTGACTTCAACTTTTGTCGGCGCAGCCAATTTTGGTTTTTCCAGTTTTGGGGCAGCACTTTTGGTAGCCGTAATTATGTCGTTGGTTAATGTGATCGTGACAGATTATAATATGCGAAAATATGAAGGAGAATGACGCTGAACAATCAGTGACATTCTCTTTTTTTATGAAAAAGAAGGCCGGATTATCTAATCAGTCAAACTTTCCAACAAGATTTACTGTGTTTTCTAGTAACTTTTGTTCTAGAATGATAAAATGAGACAGTAAACGAAAAACTGAGAAAAGAGGGAAACCAATGACAGAAATTGTCAAAGTTAACCAGATGGCCCAAAAATTGAGTTTGGAAATCGTCAGCGGCACGGAAACTGGATTAGAACGGGCAATCACAACAGGAGACATTTCACGACCTGGTCTTGAATTGACAGGGTATTTTAATTATTATTCACATGATCGGCTGCAATTATTTGGTAGTAAAGAAATTACCTTTGCACAACGAATGATGCCGGAAGAACGCTTGATGGTGTTGCGTCGGATGTGCAGCGAAGATACACCGGCATTTATTGTATCTCGTGGTCTTGAAGTTCCACAAGAAATGATCCAAGCTTGCGAGGAACATGGAATTCCAGTTTTGCGTTCCCCGATTTCTACTTCCAGACTGTTAGGAGAGATGTCCACTTATTTGAGTAGTCAATTGGCTTCTCGGACGAGTGTCCATGGTGTTTTAGTTGATGTCTACGGGTTAGGTGTATTGATTCAAGGGGACAGTGGAATCGGAAAAAGTGAAACTGCGCTTGAATTAATTAAAAGAGGCCACCGTTTGATTGCAGATGATCGGGTGGATGTGTACCAACAGGATGAATTGACACTTGTTGGCGAACCGCCGCAAATCCTGCAACATTTGATTGAGATTCGTGGAATTGGCATTATTGATGTAATGAATTTATTTGGTGCCAGTGCTGTTCGCGGCTCTATGCAGGTACAGCTTGCGGTTTATTTAGAAGCATGGTCAAAAGAGAAAAAATATGATCGACTTGGTTCAGCAGATGATTCAATCCAAATTGCTGCAGTTGATGTTCCGCAAATCAAAATCCCAGTGAAAACCGGGCGAAACGTTGCAATCATTATTGAAGTAGCCGCGATGAATTATCGGGCAAAGGTTATGGGGTATGATGCAACAAAAACATTTGAAGAACGATTGAGTAAATTGATCGAAGAAAATTCGACGGAATGAGGAGCGGTTTAGATGGTAGGAATGGTGAATCGAGTAGCCTTTGAAATTTTTGGAATCTCGATCTATTGGTATGCGTTGATTATTGTAACAGGAGTGATCATCGCTATGTGGTTAAGTTCTCGAGAAGCCGTGCGGGTAGGACTGAAAGCAGATGATGTCACGGATTTCATGTTGGTGGGTTTGCCTTTGTCCTTGATTGGTGCACGCTTGTATTACATTTTATTTGATTTAGAACCTTACTTGAAAGATCCAATTCAAATTTTTAATGTTCGTTCTGGTGGATTGGCGATTTATGGTGGCTTAATTGCCGGCGGTATTTGGTTGTTTTTCTTTTGCCGTTATAAATTTATCTCTGGATGGACCTTTTTAGATATTGCTGCACCCAGCGTGATTTTGGCCCAAGGTATTGGTCGTTGGGGCAATTTTATGAATCATGAAGCATTTGGTGGAAAAACGACTCTGACTTTTTTAGAAGGCCTGCATTTACCACAATTTATCATTGATAACATGTATATAGACGGTGCTTATCGACAACCGACTTTTTTGTACGAATCGGTTTGGAACGTTCTCGGTTTTCTTTTATTGATTCTGTTGCGTAAACGAAGCAATTTCTTAAAAGAAGGAGAAGTTTTCTTCGGTTATTTGATTTGGTACAGCTTCGGACGCTTCTTTATCGAAGGCATGCGTACAGACAGTTTGTATCTTTTTGGTGATATCCGTGTGTCGCAATTGCTGTCAGTGATTCTGTTTGTTGGAGCATGGGGTCTTTTGTTCTGGCGGAGAAAAAATAATCAAAAGCTGAAGTATTATACCCGTACCTACGGGAGCAATGAATTCATAGTATAACAGGACAAGTTATTCGTTGTATGGTAAAATTAAAGTGCTTTATTGAATCATAAGGAGGTTTCCGTTGTGAAACAAAAAATTGCTGTGCTTGGTCCCGGATCATGGGGAACAGCCTTAGCGCAAGTCTTATCTGAAAATGATCACGAGGTAAAGATTTGGGGAAACAATCCCGCACAAATTGACGAAATTAACACGTACCATACCAATCGTCATTATTTGCCGGATATTAAACTTCCCGCAAATATCGTTGCTGTCAAAGACATCCGTGAAGCCATTGAGGGAGCAGATGCGGTCTTGTTTGTTGTGCCTACTAAAGCGGTGCGAGTGGTAGCACAAGAATTTGCGCAACACGTAAAAAATAAACCAATTATCATCCATGCGGCCAAAGGATTGGAACAAGGAACGCATAAACGGATTTCAGAAATTTTAACAGAAGAAATTCCAGAAGAACACCGTCAAGCTGTTGTGGTTCTGTCAGGTCCTAGTCATGCGGAAGAAGTGGCAGTTCATGATATCACAACAATCACAGCTGCCAGCGAAAAAGACGACGCAGCAAAATATGTCCAAGATTTATTCATGAATGATTATTTTCGTATTTATACCAATGATGACGTTATTGGTGTAGAAACCGGTGCCGCGTTGAAAAATATCATTGCAATCGGTGCGGGAGCAATTCATGGCTTGGGCTTTGGAGATGATGCCAAAGCAGCAATCATGACACGAGGACTGGCAGAAATCAGTCGTCTAGGTGTGGCAATGGGTGCGAATCCTTTAACTTTTATCGGATTAAGTGGTGTGGGGGATTTGATTGTTACCTGTACGAGTGTCCATTCAAGAAACTGGCGTGCCGGAAATTTATTAGGCAAAGGGCATAGTTTGGATGAGATTTTAGAAAATATGGGTATGATCGTTGAAGGGGTAGCTACCACGAAAGCAGCAATGGAGCTGGCTCAGCAATTAAAAGTCGATATGCCTATCACAGAAACAATCTATAGCGTACTTTATGAAAAGGAAGACATCAACGAAGCAGCAAAAAATATTATGCTACGGGATGGGAAAATTGAAAACGAATTTTCATTAAAGTAAATGATAGAAAGTTAGGAGCGAAAGCAATGAAAGTCAAAAAAGCAGTTATTCCAGCAGCTGGATTAGGAACACGTTTTTTACCTGCAACGAAAGCAATGGCAAAGGAAATGTTGCCAATCGTTGATAAGCCAACAATTCAATTTATTGTGGAAGAAGCATTGAAATCAGGAATCGAAGATATTCTAATCGTGACCGGTAAAGCAAAACGCCCAATCGAAGACCACTTTGATGCTAATATTGAATTGGAAACAAATTTGAAAGAAAAAGGCAAAACTGAATTATTGAAATTGGTTGAAGAAACGACAGATGTCAATTTGCATTTCATCCGCCAATCCCATCCTCGTGGTTTGGGACATGCTGTCTTACAAGCTCGGGCATTTGTTGGCAATGAACCATTCATCGTGATGCTAGGGGACGATTTGATGGAAGACAAGGTTCCTTTAACGAAACAATTAATCAATGATTATGAAAAAACCCATGCGTCAACGATTGCTGTGATGAAGGTTCCTCATGAAGATACTTCAAAATATGGAATCATCAATCCAGGAGAAGAAGTGGAATCCGGGCTGTACAACGTGAAAAACTTTGTTGAAAAACCTGCGCCGGAAAAAGCGCCGAGTGATTTAGCGATTATCGGTCGTTATTTATTGACACCGGAAATTTTTGATATTTTAGAACACCAAAAACCAGGTGCCGGCAATGAAATTCAATTGACCGATGCCATCGATACCTTGAATAAAACCCAACGAGTTTTTGCCCATGAATTCAAAGGCAAACGTTTTGATGTCGGGGATAAGTTCGGTTTCATGAAAACAAGTATTGAATATGGATTGAAACATCCTGAAGTCAAAGATAATCTGCGTCAATTCATTATTGACTTAGGAAAAGAGCTTTCTGAAGAAACACCGAAGAAAACCAAATAAGTCTAAAAGCCGTTAGAGAAATTTTCTGTAACGGCTTTTTTGAAAAGACAAACGAAATTTCTCGATTCTGTTGTTTTTTATTTGTATTAAAAAATATGAAATGCTATCCTTGAAGTATGATCTTTGGAAGGGAGATAACCTATGAGCGGTGGAGAAATAGCAGCATTGATCGCAGCTTTGGCTTTTGCGGTATTGGTCGTTTTTATCGTACGACTATTACTTCAATTTTCAAAAACAGTCGATCAAATCAATCATGCAGTAGAAAAAGTAAACGTAACGGTGGAGGAAGCAAATAATACAATTCGAATCGTTACAAAGGATGTCGATGTGTTATCCAGTGAGGTAGAAGGACTATTGGTGAAAACGAATACTTTATTAAACGACGTCAATGGAAAAGTAGCCACCATCGATCCTTTATTCACAGCGGTCGCTGATTTAAGCGTAAGTGTCTCAGATTTAAATCGATCTGGGAAAAACTTGGCGACAAAATTAGGTGCAGTGGGTAAAACAACCGCACAGGCCACTGTTGCCGGCAAAGCCGGACAGATGGCGATGAAATTTTTTAAACAACGGAACAAAGATCAATAAAATGATCCTTAACAAAACCAATAAATGGAGGGGAAGTTATGAGTAAAAAAGGCGGATTTTTATTAGGTGCAGTAATTGGCGGCACGGCAGCAGCAGTGGCAGCGTTACTATTGGCTCCGGAGTCTGGAAAAGTTTTGCGAGAAAAATTAGCTGCTCAGGCAGATGATTTGTTAGACAAAGCATCGGATTATACGGATTATGCCAAAGAAAAAAGCGGAGACTTGACTGATATAGCAAAGGAAAAAGCTGGCAAACTTTCCAAACAGGCAGAGGAAATGACTGAAAGTCTGAAGGCAAAAACAAGTGGTTCCTTTGAAGGGCTGCACGATTCTTCGGAAGAAGTCATTGAAAACTTGAAAAAACAAACAGGGGATCTTTCTGAGCGCTTTAAGAAGTCAGCGGATGAATTGAAACAAAGCAGTAGTGACGTGGTACAAGAAGCGAAAGAAGATGCACAGGATATTTTCATTGATGTCAAAGATTCTGCGACAGAAATGAAAGAAACCGTCAATGATGGGGTGGAAGAAGCACAACCAATCGTTGAGGACGTGAAAGAAACAGTTTCCTCAGCTGTCGATGAAGCCAAAGAGACAGTAGCTGAAACTGATTCAGGTAAATTGGAAGAAGCCAAGGAAGAATTAAAAGATAAACTGGAAGAAAATAATCCAGAAGGCTGATAAAAATAAAAATTCCCATGAGCGGATATAACAAGCTCATGGGAATTTTTTTAGTCGATTATCAGTAACTCTTTGCTGGTCTTGGTGAAAGGTTGACAACCATCTGCTGTTACATAAACACAGTCTTCAATCCGTACACCGACTTGATTAGGAAGATAGATTCCTGGTTCAAGGCTAAAACACATTCCTTCTTCAATCACAAGATCATTTCCTTCAACAAGGGAAGGGTATTCATGAACAGTTGTACCAATCCCGTGACCTAGACGATGATTGAAGTATTCCCCGTAACCTGCTTGAGTAATCACATTGCGGGCAACAGCATCCAATTCACCAGCCGTGATACCAGGTTTTACCGCTGCCTGAGCGGCTAATTGTGCCTCTAGTACCAAATGATGGATTTCTTTTTGAAAAGCAGTCGGTTCTTTAAAAGCAACCGTTCGAGTGGCATCACTGCAATAACCTTTCCAAATAACCCCCAAGTCAAACAACACTAAATCGTGAGGCTGAATTTTTGTATTACCGGGATTTCCGTGGGGACTGGCAGCATTCTTCCCAGTTAAAACGATTGTATCGAAACTCATGGCGGATACGCCGCGACGTTTTAATTGGTACTCGATTTCTGCAACAATTTCTTGTTCAGCAGCACCTTCTTTGATTGCACCAAATCCGATTTCAAAGGCAACATCTGCCCAGTCGCCGGCTTCTAAAAGTGTATGGATTTCTTCTTTTGTTTTAAGTAGTTGGAGGCGTTGGATTGCTGGAGTGACATCCACAGAAAAATCTGAAGAAAAAGCATTCCGCAGTTTTTCAAAGCGATCTACAGTCAAGGAATTTTTTTCCAAACCAAAGCGTTGGATAGTTCCGTAACGACTGGTTAGTTCGGCGGTGATTTTTTGCCAAGGGTCTTCACTGTCTAAATAACCCACAACATCAAATGGCCAACCGCTGTTTTGAGCATCTTCCACTTCCAAAGCGGGAGTGAACAAGAATGGATCTTTCTTTAATGGAATGAAAAGTGCCAGAGCACGTTCATGAGGCTCACTGGTGTAACCGGAAAAGTACGCAATGTGTCCCGGATCGCTGACATAGACAAGATCGGTTTCTTGTTGGGTCATCCAGTGGCGTAATTCCTGTAATTTTGTTTGATTCATCAATATTCCTTCTTTCCAAGGGTAGATACTTTTATTCTACCACTAAATGACCAAAAGCAACATTTGAAAAAATCACATAATTTTCATGAAAACTAAATTAAAACGGTTGCATTCCTGTTGCTAACGTGATATTCTTACAAAGAAATGTAAATGAGATTTTCTGAAAACAATCGAATAGGAGAAAGAAGAATGGAAAAACAAACAATTACGATTTATGACGTTGCCCGCGAAGCAAATGTTTCGATGGCTACTGTTTCTCGTGTTGTCAATGGCAACCCGAATGTAAAACCTGCGACCCGCAAGAAAGTATTGGAAGTGATTGATCGCTTAGATTATCGTCCAAACGCTGTGGCTCGAGGTCTAGCCAGCAAAAAAACAACGACTGTCGGTGTAATCATTCCAGACGTAAGCAACATGTATTTTGCATCATTGGCTCGAGGTATCGATGATGTTGCAACAATGTACAAGTACAATATTATTTTAGCCAATTCAGATGGAGACAATCAAAAAGAAGTCAACGTATTGAATAACTTATTGGCAAAACAAGTGGACGGCGTTATTTTTATGGGACATCGGATTACTGATGAAATTCGTGGTGAATTTTCCCGCTCAAAAACACCAGTCGTTTTAGCTGGATCCATTGATCCTGATGAACAAGTCGGCAGTGTGAATATTGATTACCAAAATGCAACGAAAGATGCGACAGATTTGTTGGCAAAAAATGGCAATAAAAAAATTGCATTTATCAGTGGAGCATTGATTGATCCAATCAACGGTCAAAATCGGTTGAACGGATATAAGGAAGCCTTACAAGAAAATGGCATGTCTTATAACGAAGGTCTGGTTTTTGAAGCAAAATACAATTTCAAAGACGGCATCGCTTTGGTTTCTCGTATTCGCAACAGCGGTGCAACAGCAGCGGTCGTTACAGATGATGAATTAGCAATCGGCTTACTGGATGGTTTGTTGGATGAAGGCGTAAAAGTTCCTGAAGAATTTGAAATCATTACCAGCAATAATTCGTTGTTGACGGATGTTGCTCGTCCTAAATTAACCAGTATCACACAACCATTGTATGATATCGGTGCGGTTTCTATGCGTCTTTTGACAAAAATGATGAACAAAGAAGATTTAGAAGAAAAAACAATTATTTTACCTTATGGTGTGGATAAAAAAGGCTCAACAAAATAATATTTAAGAAAAAAGGCGGCTCATCCATCGGATGAACCGCCTTTTTTTATTCATTTTTGTCAGTTTCTTTTTCTTCTTCCTTTTTCTCGTTTGCCTGATTCGTAGTATTTTGCGAGGTTGCGCGATTTGTTGAAGAAGTGGTTTTGGTTGTAGTTTTAATTGCTTTGTTCCAGTAATCTAAATAGTTTGCATCCGTTCCGCCGATGCCGAATTTAAAGCTGCTTTGAGGAACGGTATCGGTTGCCCAGTAAGAGGTTGTGGTGTCTTTCGGCGTTTGGACCGAGCGATTGTTTACTGTAACAGTTCCAGGTAAGGCACCGGTGAACTTCGAGACGGTTGCTTTTTTTACACTTTTATCGAGTGTAAAGGTTTGTTCCGTAGCAAAAACATCCGGGCTTGCCATATAAATGCGGTTGACTAAATTTGCTAGGTATTGACCGGTTCGTTGTCCGGCATCCTGATCATTTTTTGTTGTATTGTCGTCAAAGCCTGACCAACTGCTGATGGTTACGGAAGGTGTTGACACAATCAGCCAAGAATCCTTGTAATAATCTGAAGAACCAGTTTTACCAATCCAATCGGCTTGTGCAAGGTACCAATTCAAATTATTGATAGAAGATTTGAAAGGTGTTGTAATTTGTGCATCCAAAACACTGCGCATCAAGTCATTCATAATCGATGCAGTTGCAGGTGAATATACTTGAACTGGATTTTCTTTGTGTTTATAAATTGCATTTCCTTGATTGTCTGTAATTGATTCAATCAAGTAGCCTTCTTGGTACACACCGCCATTTGCCAGCGCTTGGAAACCATTTGTCTGCTGCAAGGTCGTGACGTCCATTGGTCCAAGTGGGGCAGACTCAAAACTCCATTCATCTAAAGCTGTATAATTCATTTTCTTCAAATAATTTTCATAAGCAAAATTAGCCGAAGTATTTTGTTGCAAGTCCTGATAAACGTGATAGGCAGGAATGTTGGTTGATTCATTCAAGGCTTCACGAACGGTCTGGAAGGTTTTCGATCCCTTATTGGTGGCATTCACGATATCTTCGCCAGCATTTTCACCAGCTTTCCAACTAGTTGGATAATCAGACACCCGAGTTTCTGTTCCAATCAGTCCTTGGTCAATTGCCGGACCATAAACTAGAACCGGCTTGATGGAAGAACCAGCCGCCCGCATGGTATCGAAGGCATGATTGTTTTGATTTTTTGAAAAATCGCGACTGCCAACAAAACCGAGAATTCGTCCAGTTTGATTGTCCATCATCACATTCCCAACTTCGACACGATCACCATTGTAATTATCCAATAGGTAGCCGTAATCTGCGACACCTTGTTGCATGGCGTCAAAAATCGCTTTGTCGATCGTCGATTTGACGGTATAGCCGCCAGTGACCAGTTCGTTTTTAGCTAATTCAAGGTATTTTTGATGGGTTTCGTCTTTATTAAATTCTTCCGTAGAAAGTTTGTCATTTGTAGCCAATTGTTTGGCGACGATTTCTTGTGCTTCTCCTAGAACAGTGTAGTAAAGAAAACCATGATCATTCGTAGTGGCATTTTGCCGTTTCAAGAAGTCTTTTTTTAAGTCGTAGTTTTTAGCTTCCTCGTATTCTTTTTTCGTGATGGCATGGTTGCGGTACATACTGAATAGAACAAAATCCTTTCGTTCCAAGCCGGCAGTCAGATTTTCTTTGATCTCACCGGTGTTATCATAGGGACTGTAAATAATTGGGCTTTGGGGAAGTCCGGCGATAAATGCCGCCTGAGCAAGATTGACATCCTTGGCATTTTTTCCGAAGATTCCTTTTGCTGCTTCTTGAACGCCTGCAATATTTTGGCCTTTATTGTTTCGACCAAAAGGTGAGACATTCAAATAGAGGGTAACGATTTCATCTTTACTGAAAAATTTTTCCACCTCCATCGCCAAAAGAATTTCATTGGCTTTACGTTTGAAGGTAGTTTCACTGCTCAACACCTGTTGCTTGACGATCTGCTGGGTCAATGTAGAGCCGCCGCCACCGCCAAAACCGATGGCTTCGGATAGCAGGGCACGAACCACTGCTTTGGGAACGACCCCATTGTGCTCGTAAAAATATTCATCCTCTGTCGAAATGATTGCTTTTTTAATCAGTTCGGAAATTTGATCGGATTTAATCGTTGTTCGCATTAAATCTGAACGAATCGTGGCGATTTCTTTGCTGTCAGCATAAGTCAATTTGGAGGTTTCTGAGATATCCCCCAAAGATTTTTGGAGTTCTTTTTTTGTTGGCGTATTTGTATCTTCTACCAGATAGGCAAAATAACCAGCACCAATCCCAGCAGCAAGTGCACCACCGATAATCAAAACAGCTAGGCCGACAAGCAGCAGTGAATGTAAGACGCGTAAACTAATATTGAAATAAAACCAGCCTTTTGATTTCTCGGAAAAAGGCTCTTGTGTTTTTTTTCCTTTTTGGGGCACGATTTTCACCTCAGTTTTATTTGGGTACCGTGTTATTATAGCAAAAATCAGAAAAAATGAATAGATGCTTAGCAAATGCTTAGAATTTCGGCAAATGTTTTTACGGACTTTCTTTCCCAAATGATTTCAGGTACTATGAACAAAGAATAGGCGTAGTGAAGGGAGCAAGTATGGCGACAATTTTAATCAATGCAGTTGGATTATTTGTTATTATTTTTTTCGGATATTTATTAAAACGCTTAAATTTATTATCAAAAGCAGATGGAACGACGCTTTCAGTCATCATTTTGACCATCACGTTGCCAGCCACGATTATTGTTAATTTTGCTTCTTTGCAAATAAAAAGCAGTTTATTTCTGCTGATTTTTTTAGGCTTCGGGCTTTCTATTTTACAAGTATTCGTCAGTTGGTTGCTGACGAAAAAAGAAGCACCTATCAAACAGGAATTTATGATGTATATGGCTTCGGGCTTTAATATTGGAAATTTTACGCTGCCCTTTGTCCAAAGTTTTTTACCCATCGGAATTCCCTTGATTTCCATGTTCGATCTGGGAAACAGCATCATGCTGGCTGGAGGAACAACCGTACTGGTGGATCATCTGGTAGGGAAGAATCAGCGCTTCGATTTGCGAAAAGTTTTGTGGAAACTATTTCGTTCGATTCCTTATACCGCTTATTTGGTTATGCTGTTGTTGCGGGTAGGTTCCATTGAATTACCGGAAAGTTTGTTGACCGTGTTGCAACCGATTGCTTATGCCAACACCTTTCTTTCGATGTTTATGATTGGTCTTTTTTTGGAATTGCGACTGCCTAAAAGTGCGCAACGAATCGTTTTGCAAAGTTTAGTGCTGCGTTATGGCATAGGTCTTGGGCTGGTAGTGCTGTTTTTATTTTTGCCCTTGCCACAGTTAGTCAAATTGGTGCTGTGTCTGTTGGCGGTGGCGCCAATCGCTACTTTTAACGTAATCAATGCAGTGGCTGCGGGGGTGGAGGAAGAAATCGTCGGCTTTTGTTCTTCCGTCAGTTTTTTACTCAGTTTAGGATTGATGACCGTGATTTTGTTATTATTTGGCGGAATATAAGCAGAAAAGTTGCCATCTTTTTGATTCATTGGAGATAATAGGAAACAGAACTGGAGGAGAAAACTATGTTGATTGGTTCACATGTATCTATGAGTGGGAAAAAGATGTTATTGGGAGCGGCAGAAGAAGCGGCGGGATATCAGGCGACGACTTTTATGATTTATACCGGTGCTCCGCAAAATACACGCCGCAAGCCCATCGAAGAATTAAATATTGAGGCAGGACAAACCTTTATGACGGAGCATTCTTTAAGCAATATCGTTGTTCACGCTCCTTATATCATTAATTTAGGTAATACGATCAAGCCGCAGAATTTTGGCTTTGCTGTTGATTTTTTGCACACAGAAATTCAACGGGCGCAAGCATTGGGAGCAACTCAAATTACACTGCACCCGGGAGCGCATGTGGGCGCTGGTGTTGACGCTGGGTTGAAGCAGATCATCAAAGGTTTAAATGAAATCTTGGAGAAAGATCAAATTCCGCAAATTGCGTTGGAGACGATGGCGGGAAAAGGAACGGAATTAGGCAGAACTTTTGAGGAATTAGCCGTCATTTTTGATGGAGTGACCTTAAACGAGAAATTGTCGGTTACCTTAGATACCTGTCACACAAACGATGCAGGTTATAACGTCAAAGAGGATTTTGATGGCGTGTTGGAAGAATTTGATAAGATCATTGGGTTGGAGCGTCTGAAAGTGATTCACGTAAATGATTCAAAAAATCCACGGGGCTCTCACAAGGATCGTCATGCAAATATTGGTTTTGGAACGATTGGTTTTGACGCCTTGAATGCCATCGTTCACCATGAAAAATTGAAAGATCTGCCAAAAATTCTGGAGACACCTTATGTAGGAGAAGACAAGAAGAATAAAAAAGCACCTTATGGTTTTGAAATTGACATGTTGCGAAAACAAACTTTTGATCCAAATCTTTTGAACAAAATAAATCCTTCTCTTTAATTGGAAACAGTGAAAATACGGGAACAAAAAAAGGACTCAGAAAGTCCCTTTCGTTAAAAATGGCTGGCGGAACGTGTTCGTTCTGCCTTTTTAATGTGTTACGGGAAAAAACGTGTGATTTCTTTTTCCGCAGCTTCCAGACAATCGGAGGCATGGATGATATTTTCTGATTTGTTGACTGCAAAATCTCCGCGAATCGTGCCGGGATCAGCTTCCAGTGCATTGGTTTTTCCTACCATTCTGCGGACGATCTCAATAACATTTTCTCCCTCTAATACAAGATAGATTACGGGACCAGAAGTCATATAGGTCACGATTTCGTGGAAAAAGGGTTTTTCGATTAGATGCTGGTAGTGGGTGTTAGCCATCTCAGGAGTCATCACTCCCTGCCGCATTTGAGTGATAGTCAACGTTCGATCTTCAAAGCGCTGAATGATTCGCCCAATCAATTTTCGTTTTACACCATCTGGCTTAATGATTACCAATGTTTGTTCCATTTTCATCACCTCGTCTTTTTTTCAGCTTATCATGTTTTCAAAGCTTTGAAAACGATTTCTTCTGTCTTTTTTTCTTTTTTGGAGATTTACTGGTTTTTTGCTGAAGAAAACAAGGGAATTATTTCAAAAAAAAGCATGAATTTTGGAAAACGCCTTTTCTTTTTAATGATTTTCTAGTAAAATAACTCATTGAGACTACCAGAGAAAGGAGAGATTTACATGAATGCAGGTATTGTTATATTGATTGCGGTTGTCGCATTAGTAATCGGCGCTGTTGGCGGGTTCTTTTTGGCGCGTAAATATATGAAAGATTATTTAGAAAAAAATCCTCCCGTTAATGAGGATATGTTACGAACAATGATGATGTCTATGGGGCAAAAACCATCTGAGAAAAAAATTCGTCAGATGATGCAACAGATGAAAAATCAAACGAAGAAATAATCGTTTGTTTTCTGAGACGAGTAACTGACAACGGGCTGATTTTTTCAGCTCGTTTTTTTCATGGTGTGAGTTGTAAGACTATTCAGAAAATTCAAAAGTTTGGATAAGATTATCAGTTCCACTTACCTCAAGTACACTAGTGGAATGATATGCGGCGTGACAATCAAACTAATTTTTCGATAAGAAAAATTAATTCTATAAAAGGAACAAGGATGTCAGTTCCACTTACCTCAAGTACACTAGTGGAATGAGGATAGGGCGTGACAATCAAACTAATTTTTCGATAAGAAAAATTAATTCTATAAAAGGAACAAGGATGTCAGTTCCACTTACCTCAAGTACACTAGTGGAATGATATACGGCGTGACAATCAAACTAATTTTTCAATAAGAAAAATTAATTCTATAAAAGGAACAAGGAGGAGAAAAATGTCGATTTTTAGAAAGTTAGGTTGGTTTTTTAAGCAAGAGAAGAAAAGCTATATCGTGGGGGTCACCTTCCTGATTTTAGTTGCGGTGGTGCAGTTGGTTCCCCCTAAAGTAATCGGAATCATTATTGATGAAATTGCAGAAGACAATATTCATTTAAATATTATCGTGTTTTGGGTCATTATTTTGTTGGTTGCGGCAGTTGCGGTTTATGTCTTCCGCTACATTTGGCGAACCAATATTTGGGGAAGTGCTGTACGGTTGGAAAAAGATTTGCGCCGGCAACTTTTTGATCATTTTACAAAAATGGACCATGTATTTTATCAAAAATATCGTACCGGTGATTTAATGGCGCATGCCACCAACGATCTGAATGCGATCCAAAATGTGGCGGGGGCTGGAATTCTGACCTTTGCGGATTCCTTTATTACTGGCAGTATGACCATCGTTGCCATGATGTTGTTTGTTGATTGGCGCCTAACATTGATTGCATTGATTCCACTGCCTTTGTTGGCGTTGACTTCACGAGTGCTGGGTTCACGATTGCATGATGCTTTTCGGGAATCTCAGGAAGCCTTCTCTACCATCAATGACAAAACGCAAGAAAGTATTACTGGAATGAAGGTAATCAAAACCTTTGGACAAGAACAGGAAGATTTAGCAGATTTTAGTTTGAAAATCGATAATGCCATCAGTAAAAATCGGCGGGTTAATTTTCTTGATGCGCTGTTTGATCCCTTTATCACGTTGATTATTGGTGTTTCTTACGTGATTACGATTATTCTTGGCGGAAAATTTATCATGGAAGATACCATCACCATCGGGCAGTTGGTTTCCTTTATCAGTTATATTGGTATGTTGGTATGGCCAATGTTTGCCATTGGTCGGTTATTCAACGTCTTAGAGCGGGGAAATGCCAGTTATGACCGGGTTTCCGGACTATTGGGAGAAAAAACCCATATCGTTGAGAAAAAAGATGCTGTTAAAACAACTGCAGAAGGTGCAATTAATGTAGACGTTGCATCCTTTACTTACCCGGATGATGATCATCCAACCTTGGAGCAAATCAAGTTCACTATTCAAAAAGGAGATACATTGGGAATTGTCGGGAAAACCGGGGCTGGTAAAACAACGATTTTAAAATTGCTGATGCGGGAATATGACGATTATGAGGGGAAAATTATTTTTGGCGAGCATGATGTGAAAAATTATTCGTTGAATGCGTTGCTGCATGCGATTGGTTATGTTCCTCAAGATCATTTTTTATTCTCCATGACGATTCGTGACAATATTCGCTTTGCTAATCCGGCGTACACCCAAGAAGAAGTTGAAACAGCTGCTTCTTTGGCAGTAATCAATGAAGATATCAAAGGTTTGCCGGAAGGATACGATACGCTGGTGGGGGAACGCGGGGTTTCTCTTTCAGGGGGACAAAAACAACGGATCTCAATTGCTCGAGCATTAGCAGTCGATCCAGAGTTGTTGATTTTGGACGATGCTTTATCTGCCGTCGATGCCAAAACGGAAGAAGCGATTTTGCACAATTTAAGAGAATACCGAAAGAACAAAACAACAATTATTTCTGCTCACCGTTTAAGCAGCGTCATGCATGCCAAACAGATTATCGTATTGGATGAAGGACGAATCATTGAACGAGGCACCCACAGCGAATTGCTGGCATTGAATGGCTGGTACCGCAGAATGTGGGATAAACAGCAGCTAGAAGCAAAAATTGAAGGAGGAGAATAATGGAACAACATCAATCAGAGTGGACGAAGTCAATTCCCTTCAAAGAACAAAAAACGATCATCAAGCGATTATTCGTTTTTGCACGTCCCTTTCGCAGCACCTTTTTTGTAGCAATTCTTTTTGCTCTTGTGTTATCTGTTGTCAACGTTATTTTGCCGCGGATCATCCAAACGTTTATGGATGATTACTTGACTGAAAAAAACGCAACGACACAAATCATTTTATTTTTTGCCGGACTTTATCTCTTTGGCGTAATCGTTAAAGCAATCATCTGGTTTTTCCAATGGTTTCTTTATTCGATGGCTTCCTTGAAAACCTATCAGTATATTCGAGTAAAACTATTCGAAAAATTGCATACGTTAGGGATGCGCTATTTTGATCAAACCCCTGCCGGTTCAATCGTATCGCGGGTGACCAACGATACGGAAACACTTTTTGAGTTCTGGTATGTCTTTTTAATGGTATTGACAGGGATTTTTGCAGTAATTTCCTCTTTTATCGCCATGTTTCAAATCAGCCCTAAAATTGCATTGGCAAATCTTTTGTTTTTGCCGATTTTATTAGTGGTCATATGGTACTATCAAAAATTCAGCTCCCGAATTTATCGACAAATGCGGGAAAAGTTGAGTCAACTAAATACGAAACTAAATGAATCAATCTCAGGAATGCAAATCATCCAACAATTTCGTCAAGAAGCTCGCTTGAATCAAGAATTTGAAGAAATCAATGATGATTACTTGAAAACCCGATTCGCCATGATTAAAACCAACTCACTTTTGCTGGCACCAATCATTAATTTTCTTTATGCGATCGCCATTGCTTTGTCATTGACGCTTTTCGGATTTGATGCCTTGCATTCTCCTGTTGAAGTAGGGTTGATTTACGCCTTTACCACTTACGTTCAGGGCTTTTTCAATCCCATGACGCAAATGATGGACTTTTTGAGCGTCTTTACCGATGGAATGGTGGCAGGCAGCCGAATTCTAAAAATCATGGATAATGAAGAAGCGACACCACAACAAAATGCCGATGCAAAAGAAGTTATCCAAGAAGGAGAAATCGAATTCCGTCACGTAAGTTTTTCTTATGACGGCAAAAATAATGTGTTGAATGATATTTCGTTTGTTGCACGACCTGGAGAAACTGTAGCACTTGTTGGTCATACCGGTAGCGGAAAAAGCTCAATCATCAATGTTTTGATGCGTTTCTATGAGTTTAGCGAAGGACAGATTTTGATCGATGGAAAAGACATCCGTGAATTTCCAATCGAAGAAATTCGTAAAAAACTTGGCTTAGTTCTGCAAGATGCGTTTATGTTTTACGGGGATATCTCCGACAACATTCGTTTGCTGAATAAAGAAATCTCTGACGAACAAATCGAAGCAGCTGCCCGTTTTGTTCAAGCAGATCATTTTATTCAACAACTTCCTAGCGGCTACCATGCCAAAGTGATTGAAAGAGGTGCCAGCTATTCCAGCGGACAACGGCAATTGATTTCCTTCGCCAGAACAATGGTGACCGATCCTAAAGTGCTGGTTTTAGATGAAGCCACCGCCAATATCGATACAGAGACAGAAGGCTTGATCCAAGAAGGATTGGCAAATATGCGGCAAGGGCGAACAACGATTGCTATTGCTCACCGTCTCTCAACGATTCGCGATGCTGATTTGATTCTCGTATTGGACAAAGGAAATATCGTGGAACGAGGCAATCATAGTGAGTTACTGATGCAAGATGGTTTGTATGCGGATATGTACAAATTGCAAAGTAGTGAGGTATAATTTGCAAGAGTTGATTTTGTTAATAATTGGAAAAGCTTCAAGCAGAAGATTAGACAGAATGGCAAAACTAAACTAAAGTTAACTTACAAATTATAAGTGGGGGATTTTTTAATGTATGATGTAATCGTAATCGGTGCCGGACCTGCCGGAATGACAGCCGCACTTTATGCTTCTCGATCAAATCTATCCGTGTTGATGATTGAACGAGGAGCACCTGGCGGACAAATGAACAATACCGCCGAAATCGAAAATTATCCGGGATTTGATTCCATCATGGGACCAGAGCTTGCTATGAAGATGTACGAAGGTGTTTCCAGATTTGGCACAGAAAACGCTTATGGAATCGTCCAAGACGTCGTAGATCATGGCGCGTATAAAGAAGTCTTCACTGAAGATGAAAGCTACAAGGGCAAAACCGTGATCGTAGCTACTGGCTGTGTACATCGCAAGCTAGGCGTTGCCGGTGAAGAAGAATTTGCCGGTCGCGGCGTTTCTTACTGTGCGGTTTGTGATGGTGCCTTTTTCCGCAATAAAAAATTATTAGTCATCGGCGGTGGTGATTCAGCAGTAGAAGAAGCAATTTATTTGACTCAATTTGCTTCTGAAGTCATCATTGTTCACCGCAGAGAAGAATTGCGAGCACAAAAAATCATCCAGGACCGGGCATTTGCCAATGAAAAAATTTCTTTCATGTGGAATTCGGTAGTAGAAGAAATAGAAGGCAATGAAATGGTTGTCACAGGCGCAAAGATTCGCAATGTCAAAACCAATGAAGTTCACGAAGAAAGTGCGAACGGAATCTTCATCTATGTAGGATTGGACCCACTGTCTGGACCAGTTAAAAACCTAGGCGTCACAAATGAAGCCGGCTGGATTTTGACGGATGACCAAATGCGGACTTCCATCCCTGGTGTTTTTGCTATCGGTGACGGACGGGAAAAAACGTTGCGTCAAATCACAACAGCAGTTGGTGAAGGCGGAATCGCCGGTCAACAAGTATTTAATTATTTAGAAGAACAAAAAGAACATCCTGAAAATATCGCCGCAAAATAAACGAAAAGTATCTGTTGATTTCAGCAGATACTTTTTTTGTTCTTTAAGGAGTTTGCAGTGGTTTTGTTGGCGTGTACAAAAAGGCGTGTTATACTTAAAGGGTGAAATTAAATGAAAGAGGTGTTATTTCATGTCTTGGGAACAAGTGTATGAACAGTGGATAAACGATGCCAATTTAGAAGAAACACTAAAAAAACAGCTAGGTGATTTACAAGAGGATCCAGAAAAATTAGAGGATGCCTTTTATGCGCCGTTGGAATTTGGAACTGCCGGTATGCGGGGCATCTTAGGACCGGGAATCAACCGAATGAATATTTATACTGTCCGTCAAGCAACGGAAGGATTGGCGCTATTTATGGATGAACAAGATCCAGAAACACGTCGCCGTGGGGTTGCAATCGCTTATGATTCGCGCCATTTGTCACCAGAATTTGCGATGGAAGCAGCAAAAACTTTGGCAAAACATAATATTCCTACTTATGTTTTTGAAAGTTTGCGTCCGACGCCGGAATTATCTTTTGCGGTGCGCTATTTGAAAGCATTTGCTGGAATTATGATTACTGCTTCTCACAATCCTGCAGCCTACAATGGCTATAAGGTTTATGGGGAAGACGGGGGGCAAATGCCACCAGCTGATGCGGACCGTTTGACAACCTTTGTCCGTTCAATTATCAATCCATTGGAAATCAATGTATTGTCAGATGAAGAAGCAGAACATAGTGGACTGATTCATATTATCGGTGAAGATGTCGATCTTCCTTATTTAAAAGAAGTAAAAACGGTAACGATTAATCAAGAATTAATCAATGAAATGGGTAAGGAATTAAAATTGGTGTACACTCCATTGCACGGTACCGGAAAAATGTTGGGAGAAAAGACATTGCAACAAGCCGGTTTCGAAAAATTTGTCATTGTTCCAGAACAAGCAGAGCCAGATCCCAATTTCCGTACCGTTCATTCGCCTAATCCTGAAGAACATTCGGCCTTCGAATACGCCATCAAATTAGGAGAAAAAGAAGATGCAGATCTTTTGATTGCTACTGATCCAGATGCAGACCGTTTAGGTGCAGCCGTTCGTTTGCCTGATGGTACTTATCAGGTTTTAACAGGAAATCAACTAGGTGCATTGATGGTTCGTTATATTTTAGAGGCCCACAAACAAGCCGGAACATTGCCAGAAAATGCAGTAGTGTTAAAATCGATTGTTTCCAGTGAATTGCCAACAGTGATTGCACAAAATTATCAAGTGACAATGCTAAATGTTTTGACTGGTTTTAAATTTATTGCTGAAAAAATCAAACAATTTGAAGAAGATCATTCTCATACTTTCATGTTTGGTTTTGAAGAAAGCTACGGCTATCTAGTAAAACCCTTCGTTCGGGATAAAGATGCGATCCAAGCATTGGTTTTATTAGCTGAAGTTGCCGCTTATTACAAGAAACAAGGCAAGACACTTTACGACGGTCTCCAAGATATTTTTGAAGAATATGGTTACTTTAGTGAAAAAACGATTTCTGTTACTCTTAGTGGCTTAGATGGCCCAGCAAAAATCAAACAAATCATGAATAAGTTCCGAGAACAAGCACCGTCTTCCTTTGCCGGAGTTCCTGTTGTACAAACTGAAGATTTCAAACAATTGACACGAGTGGGCTTAGACGGTAACATGCAAAAGATGACTACACCGCCATCAGATGTTCTGAAATATATGATGGAAGATTCTAGCTGGATTGCCGTTCGTCCTTCCGGAACAGAACCAAAAATCAAATTCTACATTGGTGTAAAAGCTGACTCAGAAACGGCAGCAACACAACGAGTGGCTGCTTTGGAAGACGCCATCAACAAAATCACGAATGACTAGCAAAAAGCCGTACACGGAATTGGAAAAATCAAAATCCGCTGCGAATAGTTTTTTGAAATGATTGAAAGAGGGAAAAACATGGACCGATATTCATTAGCAGATGTCGAAAAAATCAGCCAATTATTCAAAGTGTTAAGCGATCCTACTCGGTTAAAAATTTTGATGTCGCTAGATGAAGGGGAACGCAACGTGACTTCCATCGCAACCGTTGTTGCAATGGAACAATCGGCTGTTTCCCATCAATTGAAACTTCTGCGGGAAAAACGAGTGGTAAAAGCACGCCGCGAGGGGAAAACCATGTTGTATAGTTTAGATGATAATCATGTGATCGATATTTTAGAACAAACACTAAAACATATCCATCATCAATAAAAAATTGGGGCTTTTCTTTTAAGAAAAGCCCTAGTTTTTTTGAGTCAATTTTGGTATGCTAGATAAAATTAGATGAGAAAAGAATGAATGTGTTTTAATATCATTATTAGTTAAGGAGGCATTGTATGAAGAAACTAACAATCGGAATCCTCGGTTTAGGAGTCGTTGGCACAGGTGTTCTAACGATTTTAGCGGAACAGCAGGAACAGCTTCGACAGCGGGGAATTGATTTGACGATTACAAAAGCGTTGGTGCGTAAAGCAGAAGACAAAACGGACCTTGCAAAAAAATACCATATCCAATTGGTCCATGATGCCGAAGAAATTTTGACAGATTCTGCCATTGATATTGTTGTGGAGGTAATCGGCAAAATCCATCCTGCCAAAGAATTTATCACAACGGCTTTGAAAAACGGCAAACATGTAGTGACTGCAAACAAGGATCTTTTGGCACTCCACGGGGAAGAATTGTCGCAACTTGCCCAGCAGCAGGATTGTTTTCTTTACTATGAAGCAAGTGTGGCGGGAGGTATTCCGATTTTGCGCACTTTGCAAAACAGCTATCTCGCAGATGAAATCACTGAAATTAGTGGAATTATCAACGGTACGACTAATTATATGTTAACTCAAATGAAAGAAAAAAAATTGTCCTACGAAGAAAGTCTGAGCCAAGCGCAACAGTTAGGCTTTGCAGAATCAGATCCGACAAATGATGTGGATGGTTTCGATGCGGCCTACAAAACCATTTTATTAACGGCATTTGCCTTTGATATGTCACTTTCTTTTGAGGAGCTTACGATTGAAGGAATCCGAGATATCCAAAAAGAGGATATTCGCACCGCCAACCGATTAGGGTATGAGATAAAACTAATTGGTCGAGGGCAACGAATTGGAGATGCAGTTTATGCAGAGGTGGCTCCGATGTGGGTTCCTCAACATCATCCTTTAGCCACAATTCGCAATGAGTTTAATGGTGTTTTTGTTAAAAGCCGTGGTATCGGTAGTGGAATGTATTACGGACCTGGGGCAGGCGCACGACCGACAGCCACCAGTGTTGTAACGGATTTGGCAACTATTGCAGAAAATCTACAAGCAGGACTTCCTAAGCTGCCTTTTTATGGAACGCTGGGACCAAAGAAATTAGCAGCCGCCGATAAAGTACTTTCTCGTTACTATTTGTCGTTTACACTTTCAACAGAAGAGATGCCGCAGTTACGGCAACAATTAGCGGCAGCAAAGATTACCGGCACAGAAGTTTTGTCGCCGGATAATCCCACTCGATTCGTTTTGCTGACGGATCCATTGACAGTCACACAGGTACAATCGATCAATGTGGACGCAAACCTTGATCGTCGAATGAAAATATTGGAGGAATAGCCATGTATGAAGGATTACTAAAAAAATATCAAGCGTATTTACCAATCACCGATAAAACACCACAGCTTTCTTTAGCAGAAGGGAATACTCCTTTGATTCCGCTAACTAGTTTATCTAAAGAACTGGGAATTAATTTATATGGAAAATATGAAGGCTTGAATCCAACCGGATCTTTTAAAGACCGCGGAATGGTTATGGCGGTAGCAAAAGCTGTAGAAGAAGGGGCAAAGGCAATTATTTGTGCTTCTACTGGAAATACCAGTGCCGCAGCCGCAGCCTATGCAACAAGAGCCGGTATCAAGGCATACGTTGTCATTCCTGATGGCAAAATTGCAATGGGAAAATTGGCACAGGCAATTATTTATGGTGCCGATATCATTTCCATTCCCGGCAACTTCGATGAAGCATTGAAAGCCGTTCGTGATATTGCAAAAACAGAAGCTGTTGCTTTGGTCAACTCTGTCAATCCCTATCGATTGGAAGGACAAAAAACCGCCGCTTTTGAAGTCTGTGAACAATTAGGAAAAGCTCCTGATGTGTTAGCAATCCCAGTAGGTAACGCGGGAAATATTTCCGCTTATTGGAAAGGATTCAAAGAATGGCACGAAAAACAAGGCACCGCATTACCAAGAATGCATGGATTTGAAGCAGAGGGTGCCGCAGCAATCGTCAAGGGACAAGTAATCGAGCAACCTGAAACTGTAGCGACAGCGATTCGAATCGGCAATCCAGCAAGTTGGAAATTAGCTGAAGCCGCTCGTGACGAATCAAATGGCTATATCCATTCAGTTACAGACGAAGAAATTCTCAATGCTTACCGTAAAGTAGCCAGCCAAGATGGTGTCTTTGTTGAACCGGGATCAGCAGCATCTCTTGCTGGTGTAATCCAACATGTGAAATCTGGAAAAATCAAACAAGGTGAAACTGTTGTTGCGGTCTTCACTGGAAATGGATTAAAAGATCCCGATACTGCTATCAATGCAACAAATACGATCATCCACAAAATGAGTGATGTAGAAGAAATGCGCAGCCATCTTCGTGAAGGAGTGGCAAAACTATGAAAATCCGCGTGCCGGCAACAAGTGCCAATCTAGGTCCGGGTTTTGACTCTTGCGGAATTGCGTTAAATCGCTATTTGGTTATTGAAGTGATCGGTCAAAGTGAAGAATGGCAGATCGACCACAATTTATCTGACGAAATTCCCAGCGATGAAAAAAATCTGCTGATTGAAATTGCACGACAGGTCGCGCCGGAGCTTACTCCCCATCGCTTGAAAATGACCACGGATATCCCAGTTGCTCGCGGCTTGGGCAGCAGTTCTTCCGTAGTAGTAGCAGGAATCGAGCTGGCCAATCGTTTGCAGCACTTGAATCTGACAGAAGAGGAAAAAGTAGCATTGGCTACAAAATTTGAAGGACATCCAGACAATGTGGCACCCGCTATTTGTGGCGATTTTGTCGTAGCAAGTTCGTTGGAAGGAGAGACCGATTACGTCAAACACTATTTTCCCGATTGTGGGTTCATCGCATTTATCCCAAATGAAGAGCTTTTGACAAAAGAGAGCCGACAAGTTTTGCCGCGGGAATTGCCCTTTGCAGAAGCGATTAAAGCCAGCAGTGTTGCCAACGTGATGATCGCTGCCGCAATCAAAGGGAATCTTCCCCTTGCTGGAAAAATGATGGAGCAAGATCGGTGGCACGAACCTTATCGTCAGCGACTCGTTCCCCATTTGCCTGCTGTGAGACAGGTTTGTCATGAAGAAGGGGGATATGGCTGCTTTTTAAGCGGCGCAGGACCCACCGTGATGGTATTAGCTTCAACTACCAAAAGCGAGAGAATTATCAGCCGTTTGAAGGAACTATCCTCTCATGCTGCAGTTGAATTTTTACAAATCGATCGAGAAGGTGTTCAAGTCTTTTAAAAAAAGAACTGTCTGCAGAATTTCCAACGGTTATCTGTTGGTTGTCTGCAAACAGTTCTTTTTTAATTGTCATTGGATTCTGTAACAAAGTAGCTGTGGTCTTCTAGATCCAGAGCATTCATGATTAAGGAAGCTGTTTCTTCGATGGAAAGAGTCGCTACATTAATGACTACACACCCTAATTTTTGGTAGAGGTCGTTTGCAAATTCTAATTCTGCCCGAATTTTTTCAATATCGGAATAGGCAGTATCTGGATTCAGACCATACGAACGCATCCGTTCCTTACGAATACTGTTCAGCACGTTTGGATCATTCGTCAAACCGACAATTTTCTTTGGATCAACTTCCCATAGTTGCTTGGGGATGTGGGCTTGCGGGATCAGCGGTAAGTTGGCGACCTTCAAATTTTTATTTGCCAAAAACAAACTTAAGGGTGTTTTTGAGGTGCGGGAGACACCTAACAAGACAATGTCGGCTTCTAAAAAACCGCGGGGATCTTTGCCATCGTCATATTTGACAGCAAATTCCATCGCTTTGATCCGTTTAAAATAATTCTCATTCAGGTGATGCAGTGCACCAGGTTCTCTGGAGGGAGTGATTCCGCTACGTTTTTGGATTTCCAGTACAACCGGATTTAAAATATCAAGACTAAATAACTGGCTTTCTTCACAAAATTCCTTGACGATAGTCACCAATTCTTCGTTAATCATGGTGTGTAAGACCAAGGCATTCTGTTTTTTTGCATCTGCCAAAGCTTTCAGCAATGTTTCCTTGTCATTGACAAAGGTTCGGCGAAAAAGATTGAATTCAACTGTCGAGTATTGGGCCATTGCCGCTTGTGCTAATTTGGTTGCCGTTTCTCCAGCGGAATCGGAAATTACAAAAAAGGTTAAAATTTGTTCCTCATTCGTCATTTTGCAAAAACCTCACTTGTTTTTTTAGATAATCTATTATACCATACAGAAGAGATTTAATTCGTAATCATTCTGATTTAGGAGGAGCGAAAAAATGGCAGTTCAAACGTTACTCGACCATGCAATGACCACATTAAAAAAAAGCGGGTTTAAACATACCAAAAAAAGAGAAGCAATGATTACCTTTTTAGTCAAACGCAATCGCTATGTGTCTGCTCGAGAAGTACACGAGCATATGACGGACTTATTTCCAGGTTTAAGCTATGACACTGTTTATCGAAATTTGCATGATTTTGCAGAAATTGATTTATTGGAAGAAACCGATTTGAACGGAGAGATGAAATTTCGGTTTCATTGTTATCAAGGACATCATCACCACCATCATTTTATTTGTACCGTCTGCGGAAAAACAAAAGAATTGACGATTTGTCCCATGGATTTTTTTGAGGAACAATTACCCGGATGCAAGATTGAAGGACACCGATTTGAGATTTTAGGTCGTTGTGAGGCATGTCAATCGTAATTTTTTGCAGAAAAGACCGATTTAGGCGAAAGTATTTGCAATTTTTCGTGGAATATCTTGACACCTAAATTTTACTTGGTTATAATTTTTTAAGGACAGTCTTGTTTTTTGAGATTAAAATTTCAATGACAAAAACGGTTACTTTTTAGGCTCGGAGGGAGGGAATTTACATGTCAAAAACAGTGGTTCGCAAAAATGAATCTCTTGACGATGCTCTTCGTCGCTTCAAACGTTCCGTGTCAAAAGCCGGTACTTTACAAGAATCTCGCAAGCGTGAATTCTATGAAAAACCTAGCGTACGACGCAAGAAAAAATCTGAAGCAGCTAGAAAACGCAAAAAATTCTAGTTTTCGGCTACTTGAAGAACTGGAGCTGGTAGTGTGTCACTACTAAGTACACTGAACGATGATATGAAACAAGCGATGAAAGCAAAGGATAAGGACAGATTGCAGGTGATTCGCATGTTGAAAGCCGCCGTTCAAAACGAACAGATCAAAGCGAGTCGCGATTTGAATGAGGAAGAGGAATTGACGTTATTGTCTCGTGAGATGAAACAACGTCGTGATTCGTTGACTGAGTTTGAAAAAGCAGGTCGTGAAGATTTGGCAGAAAAAGTGAAAACTGAAATTGCTATTGTTGAACAATATCTTCCTGCACAACTTTCTGAAGAAGAAATTCGTCAAATCGTTGCTGCAGCGATCGAAAAGACTGGTGCTGCTTCACCAAAGGAATTTGGTAAAGTCATGGGTGCTGTGATGCCGCAAGTGAAGGGCAAAGCAGACGGTAACCAAGTCAACGCGATCGTCAAAGAGTTATTACAATAATTTCGTTGATTTGTGAATTGGGACAAGGATCAATTGATCTTTGCCCCAATTTTTTTCTTTCTCACGTGGAGTGATGCGCAGAGAAAAGGGAATATTTTTCTTTTACATAGAGTGTGGTATTATTGGGGAGTAAAGATCAGCAAAGGAGATGCACCTATTTGACAGAAGAAACGACTTCTCTGGAAATAAAATTAACAGAGGCCGATGACATCAGCATGTTGTTAGGCGCTCATGACAATCATATCAAATCGATTGAAGAATATACGGAAACGACGATCCGTTCTCGGGGAGAAATGATCCAACTTGAGGGAACGAAGGAATCAGTCAAAAAAGCAAAGGCAGTGATTCAAGCATTACAGACCTTAATCAATCGAGGAATTCATGTAGGAACGCCAGATGTCGTTGCTGCTTTAAAAATGGTTGAAAAAGGCAGTCTTGATTTTTTTATTGCCATGTATGAAGAAGAAATCCTAAAAGACCGGACCGGCAAACCTATCCGGGTAAAAAATTCGGGACAAAAAAAATATGTAGATGCCGTTCGTTCCCACGACGTTGTTTTTGGTGTGGGACCAGCAGGAACCGGAAAAACATTTCTAGCGGTAGTTTTAGCGATTGCTGCGTTAAAAAAAGGCGAAGTGCAAAAGATCATCTTGACCAGACCTGCCGTAGAAGCCGGAGAAAACCTGGGCTTTTTACCGGGAGATTTGAAAGAAAAGGTCGATCCTTACTTACGTCCGGTTTATGATGCACTGTATCAAATTTTCGGTGTGGATCATACCAATCGATTGATGGAACGGGGAATCATCGAAATCGCACCGTTGGCCTATATGCGGGGACGGACTTTAGAGGATGCCTTTGTAATCTTAGATGAAGCACAAAATACCACGATTGCCCAAATGAAAATGTTTTTGACCCGGTTAGGGTATCAATCTAAAATGATCGTTAATGGCGATACCAGCCAGATCGATTTGCCAAAAGGCGTGATGAGTGGTCTGGTACATGCGGAAAGAACGTTGCAACCTATTAAAAAAATTGCTTTTGTCAATTTCGAAGCTGGGGATGTCGTTCGTCATCCAGTCGTTGCAGAAATCATTGAAGCCTACGATAAGGCCAGTTTAAAAAGCGATACGAAGTAATTGAGAGATTCTCAGGAGGTGAGAAGATGATTATCAAACCCCTTCAAAAAATTCGTGAAAAACTTGGGAAAGCTTATTTGCCGCTGTTGTTCCTTCTTTTTTTCGGCAGTCTTTTTTTAACACTTTTTACAAGTGTGAAGCAAAAAAATGTTGACTATCAAGAAGGTCAGGTGGCAAGTGAAAGTATCCGGGCAAATAAGACGATTGAAAACACGGCTGCCACAGAACAAAAGCGCAAGCTGGCTGCCGAGGCGGTCACGCCGGAATATACCTATCAAGAGGATCTTGCAAATACGCAGCACGATCGAATCTCACAGCTTTTTACCTTGATTCGACAAGTCAAAACAAATTTGGCCGAGGATTACGAAAAAGCGCAAAAAGATGCCAAAGAAGGCACAACAATCCCTAAACCAACCGTGGATGAACACGTGGCAGCGCTAAAAAAAGAATTTGAAAAATTGGATGCAGAGACCGTTGCCTTTTATCAACGAATCTCCAGCCAATTTTATCAGCTTATTTTTACGCTGACGGATACAGATGTTTCAACGGTTGAAACCAATGCGCTGTCAATTCTTGATCGGGAAATGGGCAAACAAATTCGAGAAAGTGATTTGGAAGGAGCAAAAAATCAAGCTTCTGAATCGGTTTCTAAGCTTTCTACCAGTGACAATAATCAACGAGCAATCAATTATCTATTGGATCAAGGAATCGTCATCAATGATTTCTTGAATGAAAAACGGACGGAAGAATTGCGGGATGCTGCCCGTGATGCGGTTCAGCCGGTGATGATTTATCAAGGTGAAATTTTGGTTCGGGAAGGTTCTCAAATCGATGCTACTGTGATTGAAAAACTAAAATTGTTAGGTTTGACTAGTCAAAACACATCAATTTTCCCAATCGTTGCCATGATTTTAGCCCTTCTTTTACAAATTGCGGTTATGGCGTACTTTGCCCGTCAATTTCACGGGGATGAGTCTAAAATGAACGCATTGACGTTTTATGCCGTTGCAATGGTGTTCAGTATTGTTTTAATGAAGTTTTTCCAAATTTTTCAAACGGAATTGATTCCTTATATTCCGTTGTTTTACCCGGCAGCGTTTGTTCCGTTGGTCTTGAATTTCTTTGTCAATCGACGAACGGGAATTTTAGCTGCGATGTTTCAGGTGATCGCTTCTTTGTTTATCTACTATGACGCGATTGGAACGAATCTGTTGACAATCATTTTAATCTCCTATCTTTTTTCAGGGATGATGGGGGCGATTGTTAAGCGGGAACGGATTTCAAAACAAGGCTGGCCGGCAGTAATGTGGATCATCGTGTTTCCTTTCTTGATGACCTTGGTATTGATCGTCTTCCAAGGCATGAATTTTTCTGATTCAAAAACTTGGATGACAGTTATCTGTGGTTTGGCGGGAAATATTTTATCCTTCTTATTGACGATGGGTTTGCATCAGTATATTGAGCTACTGGTCACGGATAACAGTGTGATCGTGCTTAATGAACTTAGTAATCCCAATCATCCGTTATTGAAACAACTTCTGGAAGAAGCACCGGGAACCTATCACCACAGTATGATGGTGGCAAATCTCAGCGCAAATGCAGTTGCCGAAATTGGCGGACGCTCATTATTGACCCGAGTCGCTTGCTACTACCATGATATTGGCAAATTGAAACATGCCAATTTCTTTGTTGAAAATCTGCCGGCAGGAGCAGAAAATCCTCATAATTTTCTGCTCCCAGAAGACAGCAAACAAATTATTTTTGGTCACGTTATCGATGGTGCCAAAATTTTAGAAGAAGAAAAAATGCCGCAAATGGTCATTGATATTTGCCGCCAACATCACGGAACAACCTTGATGAAGTATTTCTATATCAAAGCACAGGAACGCAATCCGGAAGTTACTGAGGCAGAGTTTCGGTATCCCGGTCCCAAACCGCAAACGCGGGAAGCCGGTATCGTAAACATCGCAGATAGTTGTGAAGCAGCAGTGCGGGCGATGGATAATCCAACGAATGAAAAGATTCGAGCTTTCGTGCATAACCTAATCGTGGATCGTATTTTAGATGGTCAGTTGGACGATACTGGATTAACTTTGAAAGAAATCAATCAGATTGAAAAATCACTGGTTAACGGATTGTGCAGTACCTTCCATTCTCGGATTAAATATCCAAAAATGAAATCCGAAGCGGAAAAAATGAAAGAAGAACAAGAAAGAAGCGAAGAATAATGGAAATTACCTTTATGGATGAAACAAATTCTGTTTCCGAAAACAAAATCCACGAGATTGACGAGCTGCTGCAATTTGCCGCAAATTATTTGGAACTTCCGGAAAACACTGAAATGTCCGTGACTTTCATGGATAATGCGGCAATTCAGGTAATCAATCGTGAGTATCGCGGCAAAGATGCACCTACTGATGTCATCAGCTTTGCGTTGGAGGAAACCGGCGAGGGGGAGGTTCCGGTGATTTTTGAGGAAGAAGTTTCTCTGCCACGAGAATTGGGCGATATTATGATCTCAATCGAACGCGCCCGGGAACAAGCCGAAGAATATGGTCACAGTTATGATCGTGAATTGGGCTTCCTAGCCCTACATGGCTTCTTGCACATCAACGGGTACGATCATATGGTCCCAGAAGACGAGAAGGTCATGTTTAGCCTACAGAAAGAAATCTTAGATGCCTATGGACTCAAACGATAGAAATACAAAGAAGAATAAGAACTTTATAACTTCGGTTGAATTTGCTTACACGGGAATTAAAACTGTATTTAAAGAAGAACGGAATATGCGTAAGCATGTGGTATTTGGTCTGCTGGCTTTGATTGCCGGAATTATTTTTCAACTTAGCCGAATGGAGTGGCTTTGGCTGCTCGCAGCCGTGTTTCTTGTTTGGCTTGTAGAGATTATCAATACGATTTTTGAAAACATTGTCGATATGTTTACGGACTTTCACTTTCATCCCATCGGAAAAAAAGTGAAGGATATGGCAGCCGGAGCAGTTTTATTGACGGCACTTTTTGCGATTGTGGTGGGAATGATCCTTTTTCTACCTAAACTTTATCTATGGATTTTTCATTAAGAAATGAGGAAAAAAATGTCAGAACATAAATCAGGATTTGTAGCGATTGTGGGGCGACCTAACGTTGGCAAATCAACCTTACTCAATCGAATCGTGGGACAAAAAATCGCTATCATGAGTGATAAAGCCCAAACGACACGAAACAAGATTCAAGGGGTGTATACAACACCAGAAGCACAGCTTATTTTTATCGACACACCGGGAATCCATAAACCTCAGCATCGTCTTGGAGATTTTATGGTGGAAGCAGCTTACAGCGCTTTGCGGGAAGTAGATGCCGTGCTGTTCATGATTAGTGCGGATCAAAAGCGGGGACGCGGGGATGATTTTATTATCGAACGGCTAAAAAATGTGAGCTCACCCGTTTTCTTAGTTATTAATAAAATTGACAAGGTCCACCCAGATGATTTGTTAAGAATCATTGAGGATTATTCCCAACAAATGCCTTTTGCCGAAGTTGTGCCGATTTCCGCAACGGAAGGCAATAATTTTGAAACATTGATGGATACTTTGATGCTTCATATGCCGGATGGCCCCCAATATTTTCCTGAAGATCAAATTACGGATCACCCGGAATATTTTATTGTTTCGGAATTGGTTCGGGAAAAAGTTCTATTGCTGACACGAGATGAAGTTCCTCATTCCGTCGCAGTTGTGGTGGACTCAATGAAGCGAAACGAAAATGATAAAGTTGGAATCCAAGCGACGATTATTGTCGAACGAGACAGTCAGAAGGGCATTATCATCGGTAAGGGTGGAAAAATGTTGAAGCAAATCGGCACAAAAGCCCGGAGAGATATTGAACAATTATTGGGAGATAAAGTCTTTTTGGAGCTTTGGGTCAAAGTGCAAAAAGACTGGCGGGACAAACAGCATTACCTGCAGGATTATGGCTACCGCAAAGACGAATATTGATAGGAGTGTGGGGTGAGTTATTCAGCATCCCATGCTTTTTTTAAAGGAGAATGACATGCAGCTTTCTGAAACTAAAGGATTGATTCTTTTTTCACGAGACCATAAAGAAAAAGACAAGTTGGTCAAAATTTTTACAGAATCTGCCGGCAAACAAATGTTTTATGTTAAAGGAGCCCACAAAAAAAATAACCCGCTGACGCCAGCATTAATGAATTTTACCGAAGCAGTCTATTTTGGCACCATTCGAAGTGAGGGACTTTCTTTCTTGAATGGCGCCAAAGAGGTGCAGCCTTTCCATAAAATTCAGGAGGATATTTTTTTAGCAGGTTATGCAACCTATATGCTGAACTTAGTAGACGCTGCGATTGAAGATCGATTATATGATCCCCATTTGTTTCATTTTACTGAACAGGGACTAATACAAATCAATGAAGGTGCCGACCCCGAGATCATCTGCAATATTTTTGAAGTGCAGCTGTTAAATCGTTTCGGAATTTCACCGATTTGGGATCAATGTGCCATTTGTGGAGAAACAACGGGGAAATTTGATTACTCGTCAAAATACAACGGTGTCCTGTGTGAACGACACTGGGGAAACGATCCTCACCGTTATCATGCTGATGCTCGCGGAATCCATTTTTTGCGACTATTTGCCAAAATTTCTTACGATCAGATCCAATCGATCCAAGTAAAGCCGGAGACAAAACAAGCTATCCGTAAGATTCTTGATGAATTGTATGAAGAATATGTCGGTTTGCATTTAAAAAGCAAAAAATTTATCGATCAAATGCATGATTGGGAGAAGATGTTGAAACCACCGGAGGAGAAATTGTAACCTATTTTGCTGAGGATGTTGACTTGCTGCTAGTTAAAATCTATACTAATTTTGCTACGTAAATTCGTACAAAATATTATAGTTCGGTATGCAAAGCAACGGCTCTGTAATAAAACGTACCGCTGATAGGAAATATCGCACTAAAAGATCGAAGGGATCTGCAAGGATGAAAAATGTAAAAAAATACAAATGGTTGGTTGTTGGTACAATGGCGGCAGCAGTATTATTGTTGGGTGGCTGCTCCGGAAGTAACGGAGCCTCAGGTAAGACGACAAAAACAACGGCAAAAACGGTGTCGTTCGTTGAAGAAGCCAAAGGGAAAGGAACCTACGTATGGGTACAAGCCGCTGCCAATGAGAATGATGGCTTTCAAATTAGTAAAGATGATACCGTCAATGAAATCTATGTATTAGATAATGGAAAGATAGTTTGTTACCAGATTCAAGATCCCGATGTAACGCTTGGATCCGTCAGCAAATTAAGTGACAAAGAAACAATCGCACTTGCTAAAAAGCAAGATAAAAAGTATTTTGATATCTCTTCAAAAGAAGTACAAAACTTCATTGATGGCGACGATAGCACGAATCGAGTAGGTCAACAAAATGATTTGTGGGGCGACGAAAATATCAAAAATTTGCTTTACGGTTGGGGAACGTTGCATTATCTTGGAGATAAAGGCAGTGAAAAACGCAACGGTGTAGACTACGTGACGTTTTCTAATGTAAAAATCATCACGCAAGAAGCCGATGAGAAAATGCAACATCTTAGTGACGATGATGCGGATGAAAATGCTCCTTTTGGAATGTTAAGTGAGTTCAGTTATCTTATGAAACCAATCTCTGAAGACAATGCAGTCATTACGAAGTATATGGGTGAGGGACTACTGGCAAACATGAAGGAAGTAAAATATCATGCACCTAAAAAGCAAAAGTTGACGGATTATAAAGAAACAACGGATAATACAGGGAATACCATTGAATCTCAATCAATTTCCTACCAAGCGATTGATTATTTCGAACCAACTCCCTTTGAAGAAAATGTCTATCAGGCTTTCAAAGACGATTCGGTAATGACAGAGTATGCAGAATTAGTTGCTAATGGTGGTCTCGATTACAAGCCGGAAGAAGCAAAGAAGTTGGCTGATCAAATCTTCACAGAGAAAACAGCTAAAACACTCACAAAAGGTGTCTTTGATTACTATACTTGGTCCAAAACTCTAACATTAGGCGCTTCAGCAGATCAAACAATCTATGATTCTCGTTACATTGGTTATGCAATCAATTCTGATCCGGGGGCAGTTCCGGAAAACTACCTATTGACAAAAGCACAGGTTGACGGACAGGAAGCAGTTTTAAGAAATAAATAATCAATATAAAAGAGTTTTTATTGAAATTTCTCGCAAAAAAGTATTCATCCAGTCTCTACTTCAAGGAGGACCCGTTTATGAGTGCTTTTTTGTTTTCCCTCGTTTCTTCGTTTGATAGAAGCTTTTCTATTTTAGTTCATCAGGTAAAGGCTTGGTAGAAGTAATGCTTAGTTGAAAATGGATGTTGTTTAATTAAATGTTAATGTTTTAGGAAACATCAGTTGCAACGAGACCGGGAACACATCATGGGATTCTATTGACAAATCTTACGATTGAGGGTATTCTTTATTCAACATTAATTACAGCGTTGATATAGAATAAGTAGCTTGCAGGTATTGATTCAAAGCGATTCTGAGACAGTGGAAGTCAGAAAGTCAAGTGTAAGTGAAGGCACTATGGAGCTGTTTAAACAAAGCTGCCGAGGAATTCTCGGAAGTAGGGTGGAACCGCGAATTTTTTCGTCCCTATGTCTATTTATAGACATAGGGACTTTTTTATTTGTAAAAATTTTCGGCACATAGAAAATAAATAGTTCAGGAGTTAAGAAGGGAGCAGGAAAATGAAAACAAAAATGACCGTTCAAAACATTATTTTAACACTGCAAAAATTTTGGTCAGACAATGGGTGCATGTTGATGCAGGCCTATGACACAGAAAAAGGGGCGGGAACCATGAGCCCGTATACTTTTTTGCGGGCGATTGGACCGGAGCCTTGGAATGCGGCTTATGTAGAGCCTTCTCGTCGTCCGGCAGACGGCCGTTATGGAGAAAATCCGAATCGGTTGTACCAACACCATCAATTTCAAGTAGTGATGAAACCATCACCAGAAAATATCCAAGAACTTTATTTGGAGAGTTTGCAACTTTTAGGGATTGATCCATTAGAACATGACATCCGTTTTGTTGAAGACAACTGGGAAAATCCTTCGATGGGGTGTGCCGGCTTAGGCTGGGAAGTTTGGCTGGACGGAATGGAAATTACCCAATTTACCTATTTCCAACAAGTGGGCGGACTGCCTTGCAAACCGGTAACGTCAGAAATTACTTATGGCTTGGAACGTTTGGCCTCATATATTCAGGAAGTCGAAAGTGTCTATGATCTGGAATGGGCGGATGGCGTAAAATATGGCGAAATTTTCAAACAACCAGAATATGAGCATTCTAAATATTCCTTTGAAATCAGCAATCAAGACATGTTGCTAGAAAATTTTGATAAATTTGAAGCAGAAGCAAAACGCTGTATCGATCAAGACTTGGTGCATCCAGCCTATGATTACATTTTAAAATGCAGCCATACCTTTAATCTGCTTGATGCGCGGGGGGCTGTTTCCGTGACAGAGCGTGCAGGTTATTTGGCACGAATCCGTAATATGGCTCGGGCGGTAGCGAAAATTTTTGTTGCTGAACGGAAAAAACTAGGATATCCCTTGTTGGATCCTGAGGTTGCCGCAGAACTAATCAAGGAGGAAAAATAAAATGGCGAAAAATCTATTGCTTGAAATTGGTTTGGAAGAAATTCCTGCACATATCGTCACCCCAAGTATGCAACAGTTAGAGAATAAAATCGTTGCCTTTTTAGCGGATCATCATTTAGCCTTTGAAACAATTCGGGCATTTTCAACTCCGAGACGGTTAGCAATCCATGTGACCAATCTTGCTGAAAAACAAGAAGATACCCAAGAAGAAGTGAAAGGTCCAGCGAAAAAAATTGCTTTGGATGCAGAGGGAAACTGGACAAAAGCTGCCCAAGGATTTGTTCGGGGGCAAGGAGTGACGACGGAAGCAATCACCTTTAAAGAGTTAAAGGGTGTGGAATACGTCTATGTTACGAAAAAAACCAAAGGAAAAACAGCGAAAGAAGTGTTAACTGGGTTGAAAGAAGTCATCACAAGTCTGACTTTCCCAGTAACAATGCATTGGAGCAACTATGATTTCACCTATATTCGTCCAATTCATTGGATTGTAGCGCTTTTAGATGAGGAAGTCATCCCTTTTGAAATTTTGGATGTCAAAACCGACCGTCATTCCCGCGGGCACCGTTTTCTTGGTGAAGAGGTAACTTTTGCTCATGCGGATGAGTATGAAACAAAATTAGCAGAGCAATTTGTGATTGCTGATCATGTGAAGCGGAAAAAAATGATTACCGATCAAATCCAAGTTATTGCAGAGGAAAATAAGTGGGTTATCGCGTTGGATGAAGAGTTGTTGGAAGAAGTTGCCAATCTAGTGGAATATCCAACTGCTTTTGTCGGAAATTTTGCGGAAAACTATCTTTCTGTTCCAGAAGAGGTATTGGTTACTTCCATGAAAGAGCATCAACGGTATTTCGATGTTCGTAATTCAGAGGGCTTGTTGTTGCCGCATTTTATTTCCGTTCGTAACGGTGATCGTGTAAAAATCGATAACGTGATTAAAGGAAATGAAAAAGTTCTGACAGCTCGTTTAGAAGATGCGGAATTTTTCTATAAAGAAGATAAAAAATTAACGATTGATCAATGCGTGGAAAAATTAAAACATGTTACTTTCCATGAAAAAATCGGCAGTATCTATGAAAAAATGCAACGGGTTGCTGTTGCCAGCCAAATCATCGGTGAAACGGTCGGCTTGTCTGATGCAGAATTAACGGATTTAGCTCGAGCAGCTGAAATCTACAAGTTCGACTTGGTTACCAATATGGTGGGAGAATTTCCTGAATTGCAAGGAATCATGGGTGAAAAATATTCGCTATTGCAAGGAGAAACACCGGCTGTTGCCCAAGCAATTCGCGAACATTATTTACCAATTTCCAGCGAAGGGGAGTTGCCAGAATCAGCAATTGGTGCAGTATTAGCTATTGCCGATAAATTGGACAGCTTGTTCTCCTTCTTTGCAGTGGGAATGATACCAAGTGGTTCCAACGATCCGTATGCATTGCGTCGTCAAACCTATGGTATCGTGCGAATCATCGAAAACAAAGGCTGGCGTTTCCCAATCGCGGCTTTGCAAGAAGTGATTGACGAAAAAATTAACCAAGATGAAGCATTGTATGGAATCAAATTGGAAAAGGGTCAACAGGAAGTCATTGATTTTATCAAAGGACGTCTGCGTCAATTCCTGACAACCAAAAACATTCGTCATGATGTAATTGATGCTGTAATCAATGCGGAACAAAAAGATATGACTCAATTATTCGCAGCGGCAAAGATGCTGCATACTCATTTGGAAGATCAAGATTTTAAACCATCGATTGAAGCGTTGACGCGTGTAATCAATTTGGCTAAAAAAACGGAAAAAGCTGAAATCAACGAAGCACTGTTTGAAAATCAAGCAGAAAAAGAATTGTATCAAGCAGTCGCACAATTGGAAACGAAATTTGTCCAACAAACAATGGAAGAAAATTACGCTGCATTGACAGCATTGCGACCATTGATTGAACAATATTTTGACGAAACCATGGTAATGGTGGAAGACGAAGCTGTACGGAATAATCGTTTGGCACAATTGCAAAAAATTCGAAAAATGGCTTTAGCAGTTGCTAGTTTGGATGCCTTAGTCACAAAATAAAAAAACCCGTGATGCCCACAAATATGTGGGTGTCACGGGTTTTTATCTGGAAAAAATCATTCAAATTGTAAATGATACAACTCTCGATAAAGACCGGATTCTTGGATCAATTTTTCATGGGTTCCCGTCTGAAGAATTCGTCCTTTTTCTAAAACCAGAATCTGATCTGCTTCTCGTACAGTGGAAAGGCGGTGGGCGATGACTAAGGACGTTCGCCCCGCCAGCGCAGTTTTTAGTGCTTCTTGGATATAATGCTCACTTTCAGAATCCAAATGCGCAGTGGCTTCGTCCAAAATCACGATAGCTGGTGCTTTTAACAGTAAGCGGGCAATCGCCAATCGTTGGCGCTCACCACCGGATAATCGATAGCCGCGATCACCAATCACTGTATCAATTCCCTCCGGCAAGGAAGAAATGAGTTCCCAAATATAGGCCTCTTTCAATGCTTCTTCAATTTCTGAAGGTGTCGCATCTGGTTTGGCATAGCGAAGATTATTTGCAATCGTGTCATGAAACATGTGAGCATCTTGACTGACGACACCGATGGTTTGCCGCACCGAATCCAAGGTTGCATTTTTTAAAGGAAACTCGCCGATTCTGATTTCTCCTTGTTGTGGATCGTACATGCGTGTTAGTAGTTGAGATAGAGTTGATTTACCGGCGCCACTGGGACCGACTAGTGCAGTCATGTGTCCAGGTTGGATCGTAAAGGAAACATTTTTCAAAATCGGTTCCTCCGATTCCCGTTCGGCTCCCGGCATCAATTCTAAAGAAGCCAGAGAAACTTCTTTGACGGTCGGGTAACGAAAATCAACTTGATCAAACGTAACGCTTCCGCCATTTTGTTTTACATAATCTGTCAATGGTTGGGCATTCGGTAATTCTTTAACACTCGGCTCTAAATCTAAAATTTCGAAAACTCGTTCAAAACTGACCATCGCCGTCAATACATCTACTTGAACATTCGATAATGAAGTGATTGGGGCATACAAGCGATTCAAATAAGAGGCTAACGCCACAACAATTCCGACGGTCAAGGTACCTCTGACTGCCAGCACACCACCCAAGCCGTAAACAACAGCGACTGACAAAGCGCTGACCGTACCGATCGTCACCCGCATAAGAGACCCTGTTAAAGTTTGCTTGATACTTAAATCCCGGACTTTGCGAATTTGTTCAGAATACTGCTGGGCATCGCTTTCCGGAGTGCCATAAGTTTTAGCAAGTTGTGCCCCGGCAACATTAAAGCGTTCATTTGATAATTGATTGGCTTCTGCTTTTAAATCATAGGATTCTCGCATTAATTTCGCTAGCTTCGGTCCAACGATTCGGGCAAGGATAATAAATGCCGGTACCAGTAGCAGGGCTACCAGTGTCAGCTGCCAAGACATAGAAAACATAGCAATCAAAACGAAGGTGACGGATAAAGTATTACTGAAAATACTGGATAAGGTTTGGGTGAAAACTGCCTGGGCGCCAGTTACATCTCCATTGATTCGTTGCACCAAGGCCCCGGTTTTTGTTCGAGAAAAAAAGGATAAGGACATTTTTTGGATATGTTGGAATAATTGAGTTTGTAAATCAAAAATAACCCCTTCACCGATCTTTGAGGAAAGCCACCGTTCACCTAACGTCAAAAAGGCACTGGCAATCGCCAATCCTCCTGCCAATAGGGAAAAGTTTACGATGTAGGGAATATCCCCGTTTGTGATTCCTGTATCGATAATTGTTTTTAAAATCAAAGGTGTCAGTGCGCCGATTGCAGCATTCAGCATAATTAGGAAAAGAAAAAGTGCCAGCAACCATTTGTAGGGTGCAGCGTAGGTCAATACTCGTTTGGTCGTACCTTTTTTTAATTTTGTTCCTTTGACGGAGTTGTCTTTCGTAAAGGAACGCATGCCAAAACCACCTTGTGCCATAAAAATTCCCCCTTCTTATTCAGTATAGCATCACCAAATGCAGAAAGCTGTTAGCACGGGTTTAGGCATTAACTTGTTTTTTGTAAAAAAAAGAAATCCGCTATTCAGATTTCTCCTTGTGTTTATTTTCTAAAAATTTGGTCAGTCCATCGAGATAGATCGCGACACCAGTCAAAAAATCTTGCTTAGGATTTTCTTTTTGGCGATTAGCAAGTACTGAGGCCATATCTCGTAACTGGTGTTCTTTGGTGAAATGATGCATAAACTGCACGTATTCCTGCATATCTTTTTGTCCTCGTAATACCTCTTGTTTCAAAAGAGCCTCTTGCTGCTGATCCATCAATTGACCAATCAACTGATGATGCAACGCATTGATTGTATTGTGGCTTTGCTTAATGGAAAAGCCAGCCTCTTTAAGCAGCGTCATCATTTGCTGAAGATGGAGAAGGCGACTGGGAAAAGCCGGAATCGTATGGATCTCCAATTCTGCGCCGCAGGGAAATTCAGTATACAAATCATAGTAGTTTGCCATAAAGGCAGCGATTTGTTGATTCCATGGCAAAGAAGAATCCGGCAAAACCAAGTGATCCTCCATGACTTCTGCCATCGCTTGCAGAAGGCTTTGTTTATTTTTGAAATACCAATAAAGAGCCGGTGCTTTGATGTCTAATTTTACTGCGAGGGTGCGCATAGAAAGACCGGCAATGGTCTGTTTTTCTGCTAAAAGATCAAAGGCAGCGTGAATGATTCGTTCTTTTGAAAGCTTCGGTTCCATAATTTTCATCCTTTTTTCTTTTTTTTTATTGCATTCTTCTTGCATAAAATTTTCAATCATGGTAAATTATTACCCGGTCTTATTTTACAGTGTTAAATAAAGACTGTCAATTTTATAAAGGGGGTTAGCGCCAATGGATTTAATTATGAAGCATGTGAAGAATTATAAAGCACCCGTCTTAATTTCACTGGTTTCTGTTGCAGTGATGGTCGTGGCATCTTTATGGCAGCCAAAATTGCTTCAGCAAGTATTGGAAGCAATCATGCTGGAAGACAACGACAAAATGAAGGAATTAGGAATTTATTTGATCGGATTAGCTGTTTTGGGGCTGATTGCCGGCGTATTTAATACTATATTTTCAGCAAAGGTCGCTCAAGGAGTCAGTGCAGATATTCGAGAGGAGACCTTCCGCAAAATCCAGACCTTTTCATTTGGAAATATTGAAGAGTTCTCCGCTGGAAATCTCGTGGTGCGTTTAACAAATGACGTAACTCAAATCCAGAATCTGATTATGATCGCATTGCAATCTTTATTTCGCATTCCGTTTTTATTTATCGGAAGCTTTATTTTAGCAATGTATACTTTGCCACAACTGTGGTGGATTATTGTTGTGCTGATCGTTGCTGTTTTGATTATCACCGCATTATCCTTCACACAAATGGGCAAGCATTTCATGATTATTCAAAATTTGATTGATAAAGTGAACAGTATTGCCAAAGAAAATCTCTTGGGCATTCGTGTAGTAAAATCATTTGTTCAAGAAAGAAATCAGTTGGCGGGCTTTTCGAAAGTCAGTGACAAACTGACGGAACACAATATCATTGTAGGAACATTATTTTCAGTAATGATCCCATCCTTTATGTTGGCAGCAAATTTAGCTGTTGTTGGTGCGATTTTCTTTGTCAGTGATTTGGCAAAAGATGACCCAACCATGATCGGCGGAATCGCTTCTTTCATGAATTATTTGATGCAGATTATGATGGCAATCATTATCGGTGGAATGATGATGATGATGACCTCAAGAGCCGCAGTTTCCTTGAAGCGGATCAAAGAAATTTTAGCCACCGAACCAGACATCACCTATCCGGATGTTCCTGAACAAGCACTAGACGGCAGTGTTTCTTTTGAACACGTTTCTTTCCGTTATCCCGGTGATGATGCAGATACATTGAAGGATCTTAGTTTCCAAATCAAGCCAGGTGAAATGATTGGAATCGTCGGTGCAACGGGTGCCGGGAAATCTACCTTGGCACAATTGATTCCTCGTTTGTTTGATCCAACGGAAGGAACGATTAAAATTGGAGGCATTGATTTGAAAAAAGTCAATGAACGCAGTTTACACCATACGGTTTCTTTCGTATTGCAAAAAGCGATCCTTTTTTCAGGGACGATTGCTCAAAACCTGCGTCAAGGAAAAAAAGATGCCACAGAACCGGACATGACTCGTGCTACACAAATCGCTCAAGCAAGAGAATTTATTGAAAAGCTGGCAGATCAATACGAAGCACCGGTTGCTGAACGCAGCAATAATTTTTCTGGCGGACAAAAACAACGGCTTTCAATTTCTCGTGGCGTAATCGGTGATCCTAAAATCTTGATTTTGGATGACTCTACTAGCGCGTTGGATGCACGATCTGAAAAATTGGTTCGTGAAGCCTTGGATCACGAGTTAGAAGATACCACCACGATTGTTATTGCTCAAAAGATTGCTTCAGTGGTGAAAGCAGATCGTATTTTGGTATTGGACAAAGGACAATTAGTCGGAGAAGGAACCCACGAGGAATTAGCCGCAACCAATCCGATTTACCAAGAAATTTTTGAAACACAAAAAGGAACGGAGGAGTAGCCATGACAGATTTAGTGAAAGCAAGTAAATTTTTCTACCATTATTTGAAACGGTACAAGCTCTCCTTTTTCTTTATTTTCGTGACGGTCATTATCGCAACCTATCTACAAGTAAAAGCGCCGCAATATATCGGAGATGCCTTCAATGAGTTGGCTGCTTATATCGGTGGGCTGATGCAGGGGGTTGATGACAAGAGCAAGTTTATTGCTGTGATTTGGAAGTTGTTGCTGTTTTACGTTTTAGCTAGTGCCGCGAGTTTTGTTTACAGTATCCTTTTCACTCAAGTGGTTGGGAAATCGACGAATCGGATGCGGATTGGTTTGTTCAATAAGCTGGAAAAATTAACGATTCGCTTTTTTGATTCGCATCAAGACGGAGAAATTTTGAGTCGGTTTACCAGTGATTTAGATAATATTCAAAACAGTTTGAACCAAGCGTTGCTGCAATTTTTGACAAATGGCGTGTTGTTGATCGGTATTTTGATCATGATGTTTCGACAAAATGTTGAACTGGCATGGGCAACGATTGCGTCTACACCAGTTGCCGTTTTGATTGCAGTTATCGTGATCCGTAAAGCACGTAAATATGTTGACCTGCAACAAGATGAAGTGGGAAAATTAAATGGTTATATGGATGAAAAAATCAGCGGTCAACGAATTATCATCACTAATGGTTTGCAAGAAGAAACAATTGCAGGTTTTGTCGAACACAATCAAAAAGTTCGAGCAGCTACTTATAAAGGACAAGTTTATTCCGGTTTATTGTTTCCTATGATGCAGGGAATGGCGTTGGTAAATACCGCCATCGTGATTTTCTTTGGCGGATGGCTGGCATTGAATGGTGACTTAGAACGCTCCGTTGCGTTAGGGCTTGTAGTGACCTTTGTTCAATATTCCCAACAATACTATCAACCGTTAATGCAGATTTCTTCCGGATATAGCATGATCCAATTAGCTGTTACTGGTGCACGCCGACTAAATGAAATGTTTGATGAGCCAGAAGAAGTCAAACCGGAAAATGGTGGGAAAGTTCAATCTGTAACAGAGTCCGTTGCTTTGAATCATGTCGATTTCGGCTATGATAGTGATCGTTTGATTTTAAAAGATGTCTCGATCAAAGTGAACAAAGGAGAAATGATTGCGTTGGTTGGACCAACGGGTTCAGGAAAAACGACCATTATGAATCTGTTAAATCGCTTCTATGATGTAAACAGTGGTTCAGTAACTTTTGATGGAACCGATATTCGGACGTTGGACTTGGAAAGTTTGCGAGAGCATGTCGGAATCGTTTTACAAGATTCAGTTCTTTTCTCAGGAACGATCAAAGAAAATATTGCTTTTGGTAAGCCGGAAGCAACCGATGAAGAAGTGATCGCAGCAGCCAAGCAAGCCAATATCCACGACTTTATCATGGACTTGGAGCAAGGGTACCAAACAGAAATCACTGAGGAAAATAATCTCTTTAGTACTGGTCAGAAACAGTTGATTAGTATTGCCCGGACAATCATTACCAATCCCGCCCTTTTGATTTTGGATGAAGCTACCAGTAATGTTGACACGGTAACAGAAGCCAAGATTCAAAAGGCAATGGACGAAGCAATCAAAGGAAGGACCAGCTTTGTGATCGCCCATCGCTTAAAAACAATTCTAAATGCCGACCGTATTGTTGTTTTGCGGGATGGTGAGGTGATTGAAGAAGGCAATCATCATGAATTGCTACAACAAAAAGGATTTTATGCAGAGCTATACCACAATCAATTTGTTTTTGAATAAAGAAAAGCAGGACGATTTTCCCGTCCTGCTTTTTTGGCTTTTTTGCGTCATAAAATCAATTTCAATAAGATCGGAATGTACAACATATAGATCAACACAGAATATCCGAGACTGGAAGCGGCAAACTCTTCGTCTCCGTGATAGGCACGTGTGAGGATCGTGACAGAGTTTTGGACCGGCATGGAGGATTGGATGATAAACACAGCCAACATCAATGGCGGTACGTGGATGAACTGTCCTAGCAGCCAAACAATCAAAGGGGAGAAAAAGAAACGCCCCAGCAAAACGCCGATAACATCGCGATTGATCTTTAAATTTTTTAATCCGCTGAAATACACGATGATTCCGATGACGAACATGGATAAAGGGGTAGTCAAATCTGCCAGATAACCGCCAAAAGTAGCAATAAATTCCGGTACTGGAAAACTTGCCATCATCCAGCCGATTCCGATTAAAAATCCTAATAAAGCTGGAGAAAAAACTTTTTTCAAAACCACCAGTGGGTGAAAGGACACTTTTGCTTGGTGGATTTCAGGATTGTCTTGAGCGATTTCGTAGACACCGATTGTCCAAAAAATCGTTGTGTTAACGATATAATACAATAGAACAAAAGGCACTGCTTCCTCACCAAAAATTGCTAAGTTGATTGGCAGACCGATAAAAATCGTGTTGGAACAAGTAAACATCGTCGTAAATGTTCCGCCGCGCCCCTCTTTTGTCGGCCAGATTTTTCGATAAAGCTGGCTTAAAAAGAAGGTCATAAACATTGAAAGGATGGGAATAATCATTCCGCTAAATAAGTTCAGAAATTCTTCTTTAGAAAAATTAGCGGTAATAGTCAAAAACATGTTGAAGGGCAGTGCTAAATTTAAAACCAGTTTAGAAAAAACATCTGCACTACGGTTGGAAAACCATTGTTTAAAAGAAAGCCAATAACCTAAAAACATTAAAGCAAAGATAGCAAAAATATTCAAATACGCATGGAGCACCTAGAATCACCTCTTAAAATAACTATAGGGGAAGTTATAGGAAGAAACAAGACCTTCAGAAAATTTTGTACAGAGAAAAAACCACGCCGCAACTGGAAGCCGGCGTGGAAAAAATAATTATTTATTTGGGTTTCCGTTGTTGCTTGTTGGCATTGCGCCCTTGTACATTACGATTTTTTTCAATTTTTTTAGGCGTCTCAACAGGAGTGACATCCTTTTTAGGAGGAGTAACTACCGTTTTAGGAGGATTTGCTTTCATTTCTTCTGCGATTTGCTCTCTGATTCTTGGTTTCATGATGACATTCGTGATGTAGGTTTGGATACAGCTGAAGACCCCACCGACTACCCAGTAAAGAGTCACTCCGGCTGGTGCGCTGAAGGACATAAACACGATCATCAATGGAGAGACAATCAGCATGGTACGCATGGTTTTCTTTTGTTCCTCAGGAATTCCGATTTGGGAAATGTATCCTTGAATCAAATAAGAGATTCCGGCGATAGCCACAAGAACGATACTTGCTTCACCCAAATTGATACCATAGAAAACAGATTCACGAATTCCTTCCGTATAACGGGCTGTATAATACAAAGCAGAGAAAATCGGCATTTGGATCAAGAGGGGCAGACAACCGATTCCACCGGTCATGCTGACGCCGTTTTCTTTATAAACAGCCTGCATTTCCATTTGGGCTGCCATTTGTTCTTCCCGGGTCGTTGCTTCTTTTAATTTTTTCTGTGCAGCAGTGACTTGTGGTTTGATAAATTGCATTTTTTCCGATTGGATCATTGTCTGTTTGGATTGATGGATACCAAGAGGCAGAATGATCACTCGAACGATGATCGTAACGATAATGATCGCCCAACCATAGGACCAGTTAAAATTATTGACCAGATATTGAATAAAGTTTCCAAGCGGTTCTACCAAAATACGATAGACCATGCCTGACTTATCCGGATTTCCATCTTTATCGAGACTGACACAGCCAGAAAGCGTGAGCAGTAGTGCGAGCAAGCCGGACCCAACCAGCCAGTTTTTCATTTTTGTCATGTACTTCTTCCTCTTCATAAATAAATTTACACAAAAGTAACTATACTAAAAAAAGGAAGTGATTTCAATGTAGTTCATAAAAAATTCAAGAAGTCCTGCTTAAATACGTCAGCGATATTTGACGGCAAATTTGTTTCTTTCTTTAATTAATGGGTCTTCTGTAATGTCAACGTAGGTCACGCGACCGACTGGGGAAGGGGAATCTTTGATTTCTCGAATAAATTCCTCCATCGTTTCTTCTTCTCCAACCGCTTCAATGCCAACAGAACCGTCTGCCTCATTCCAAACAGCACCGGTGATTCCTAAACGATCTGCTAAAATTTTTGTCGTGTAGCGAAAGCCCACCCCTTGGACAGTGCCTTGCACATTCATTCGAAGTTTGCGCATCTTGTGCTCATCCTTTCTCATTTCGTTATCTTAATGATAGCGTTTTTTAATTTTTTCAACAAGTAGAGTGTTCCTGAAAGGCATGGTATAATGAAGCGAGGTGAAGAACGTGAAAGAGATCCATTCTACAAAAAATGAAACGATTAAGCAGTTGAAAAAACTGCATCAAAAAAAATATCGGGATCAGCAGAAGCGTTATTTGATTGAAGGATTTCATTTAGTTGAGGAAGCGGCCAAGCAACAATCGATTGAAATGATTTTTGTTGACGACCGGGGAAAACAGGAATGGCAAACTTGGTTGGATGAGCAAAGCGCTGTAGAGGAGTACTATGTTTCCGAGGAGGTTTTGGCTGCTTTATCTGATTTGCCTACGCCTCAGGGGATCATTGCTGTGGTTAAAAAAATAGAACCGACTGCTGTCGACTTTTCTGGTGCCTGGCTATTGTTGGACAATGTCCAAGATCCTGGAAACGTTGGTACGATGATTCGTACTGCCGATGCTGCCGGATTTTCTGGGGTCATTTTGGGAAAAGGAACTGCCGATATTTACAGTACAAAGGTTTTGCGGAGTATGCAGGGAAGTAATTTTCATTTGCCGATTTTACAGGCAGAGCTCAGTGAAAGTATCCAACAGTTTCAAAAACAAGGAGGTAAAGTTTTTGGAACGGAATTAAACAAGGATGCCGTTGATTATCGCAAGGCTGTTCCAACAAAAAATTGTGCGTTGATTCTTGGTAATGAAGGGCAGGGCGTAGCGGCAGAATTTCTGCAGATGACGGATCAAAATCTGTATATTCCAATTTATGGACAAGCAGAATCCTTGAATGTTGGCGTAGCTGCTGGAATTTTGATGTATCGATTTGCGGAAGCCGTTGTTTAAGAACTGTTAAAATTTACGTAAACGGCTTCAAAAAAGATAGAATATCTATAAACAGGGTGTTATACTCGTTTCACGTAGTAAAAAAGTATCTTTCAAAGGTGGCTAGTGTAACGCATGACAGAAAAATGGCAAGCTGATGCAGAATATATGTCTTATGTTCAGGATTTATTAGAAACTGAAGAAGTGAAAAAATTAGCCAAGTTTACACAACATATGAATTCGACACGTTTGGAGCACTCAATCAGTGTTTCCTATAATAGTTTTAAATTAGCAAAAAAATGGGGCGGCGATGCGCGGGCAACGGCTCGAGCTGGATTATTGCATGACCTGTTTTACTATGATTGGCGCACAACAAAATTTGATGAAGGCTCCCATGCCTACATGCATCCTCGGATCGCAGTCAAAAATGCCGAAAAAATCACAGAATTATCTGATTTAGAACGAGATATCATTCTTAAGCATATGTGGGGAGCAACAATCGCTCCACCTCGTTACAAAGAAAGTTATATCGTTACGATGGTAGACAAATATTGCGCAATCAAGGAAGCTTCAGAGCCGTTTACCCAAAATGTTTTGACAAAATGGCATCGTTGGTTTCCAAAAAAACAATCTGTATAGTAGTGACGGAACGGATCGCAACGCCGATTTGTTCCGCCCTTTTTTTGCCTTGTGACTGAAAAAGGGATAAAAAATGAAAATGAGGAAGCTATGAAAAATTTAACCATACATAATCGTTTGAGCACCAGAATATTATTGACTATCGTCGGCACATTTTTAGTGGCACTTGGCATTCGGCTGATCGTTTTGAGCCAGTTGGGAGCAGATGCACTCAGCACGTTTATTCTTGGAGTAATCCATCATTTGCCGGTTCAATTTGGAACAGTCAGTTTACTTATCAATAGCCTAATTTTAGTCATCGTTTTTTTTCGTAACAAAGAATTGATTGGTTTAGCCAGCTTAATCAATAGTTTTGGTATCGGCTTGTTTCTTAACCTTTTTGATTGGCTGGGAAAGGCGCAGCATTTACCGGAAGGAACTCATTATTTAGCGGTTATCGCCGGACCTATTCTTTTTGCGCTTGGCACAGCCCTTTATTTATTGACTAATATGGGATCAGGCGCCTATGAATGTTTGATGATGGTGGTAAAGAATCAATTTCATCTCTCGGTTCGAACTGCCCGAATTTTGTTGGATGGCTTTTTCATGATCGTCGGCTTCTTATTAGGAGGGACAATCGGCATCGGCACTTTATTGGTTTTATTTTTACTTGGACCTACGCTGGAATTCTTTTTGCAACAGTTACCAAAAAGAGTTTCATTTTTCAAATTTGATTAAAAAAGGCGCCGATCCGAGGATCAGCGCCTTTTTATCTATCAACGAACAAAAAATGACAACAACATGATGAAAAGAAAGAACAGTGCAATTCCACCAGCAATAAGCAGATGACGTTTTTTATTCAGCATGATGATGGCAATATATTCTCGTAAAAAAGCGTTTGGCAAATAGTAAAAAGCAGTTGGTGCACCGATACCGTCAGCTTTTAGATTTGCCCAACGAGCATAGATACCCGCCCGAAAAATATGGTAATTATTTGAAGAAAAAAGTGCTTTGCTTCCGCCGGTTTGTTGCTGGATAATCTCTTTAGAAAATGTCATGTTTTCTAAAGTCGTGGTGGAATTGGTTTCTACTAAAATTTGTTGTTCCGGGATTCCTTGTGATAGTGCGTAATTTTTCATAGCGATTGCTTCCGGGACCTTTTCATCTGCTCCTTGACCGCCAGACATGATCAGGCGCAATTCTTTGCCAGTTGCCCGCAACTGTAAACGGTAAAATTCGATGGCTTTATCAATACGTTGCGCCAATAAAGGAGAAACTCGCTGGCCATCAATCAATCCGGCACCCAAAACGATGATATAATCTTGATCGTAACGAGGATGATTAAATTGGTAGATCACTGAAATTGTCAAGAAATTATAAAATACGATAAAAAAGTAGGTTCCGGCAACTGGTAGATAAGCGAGAAGAATGGCTAACCAATTCGGTAGGGTTTGCACCACGAACCAATTGAAAAGCAAGACGATTGTTAATCCAATTGCCAGCAATAATGTCAACAAATTTGCTAGAGAGTGAGACTCTTTTTTTAATACTACAATGGCATTCCAATACAAAAAAATCAGTAGTCCGTAGATTCCAAAAATACCAATCAATAAGGCAGTAACCAAAATAACCGCCAATAATCCCCCCACCAACAGATTCTGAGTTTGAAGAATATTGAATACTAAATAAAAGCCGAAAGAAAGCAGAAAGATGTTGAACAGCCAACCATTCAGCAATCTGCGTTTTTCTTTAAAATAGGAGAAAAGAAAAATCCCCAGAAAAGTGAGCGGCAGCAAAATATAGAAAGTGCCCGTCTGCAATTCGATAATTGCTAAATAAACAAATAAGCTGATAAAAGACCAGAGACTGCAAAAAAAGAGAGTATCCGGATCATCTTTGCGTTTGCGCCAAAGAACCGTCAGCCAATTTCCGATACTAAAGACAAGGATATAGCTAATTTCTTGTATAAAATTCATTTTTTCAACTCCTAACAAGTGATAGTATAACGAAAAACACAAAAAAATGCTCAAAATAGCGAATATTTGTCGAAAAAAATAATTTTCCGGTACAATGGAGGAAAGACGAGGAGGAAAACGCATGACGATTGGTGAAGTAAGGCGTGTCAATTTACCGGCATTTACGGTAATTGGCAAAGAAGGAAAAGGGCTTGCGCAAGATGGTTCATCATGGGTACCGCCTTTATGGGAAATTGTAAACGAAAAAATCATTGAAGTGGCAGAAGAGATGGCAACAGAACCGGCAAGCATTCATTTATGGGGCTTGATGAGTGATGAAGAAGTCTGGTTAGCCCCTTGGAATGAAGTAGGCAGGTACTTAGCTGGAATTGCCGTTCCCGCAGCGACACCGGTACCGGAAGGTTGGCAGAAATGGGAAATGCCAGCGATGAGTTATCTCGTTGTCAAAACCAACAGTGAAAATCTTGCCAGTATGACCGAAGAAATGTTGGCGGTGATTTTACCTAAAGAGCAGGCGATTTTGTCAGCGGCAATTCAAGAAAATTACCTACCGGAGTTTGAAGATGGGGAAGTTGAGTTATATTTTCCTGTTGCATATTCACAGCAAACCGAAGAAAGAAAATAAACAATAATCCCGAAGAATCATAAGATTCTTCGGGATTATTGTTTATTAATGATACTTAGTTTAAAAAAGATTTGAGAAAAATGTTGCGATTTTTCGACCAGTCAATACGAAGAAATTCGCTTTTTCGACCTTGCTGTTAACGATGATGTCAGTTGTTGGCAACTGCGCATCATCTAAATACCCAAGCGTATCTTGAGTTAATTGAAGGGTTGCCGTTCCAATCGTTTGATCTTTGGCAACAGGAGCTGTGATCGTTTCTTTATCTACCAATTTTTTATCAAAGGTGGGCTGAATCGTGGTTTGTGTTTGATCCATATCTTTGCGCACCCACGCTTTTACCGAATCTTTCAAAATTATTGGTGCTTTCAACTCTTTGCCATCTGTCACTGCAATCGTTTTTTGATCAGGAATGGTTGCATCAGCAGTTGAAACCTCTTCTAACGACCAGTTTTCAAAAGAATAGTCCATCAATTTTCCCGTTTCAATGAAACGAACGCTGGGATTTTCCTCATGACCAGCAACGTTTAACACAACAGTAATAACTCGTCGGCCATCTTTTTCCATTGTACCCACGAAACAAGCACCCGCTAGTTCTGTTGTTCCGGTTTTCAATCCGTCAACACCCTCTTTGGCATTGATGAAACCCGGTAGCATCCAATTCCAATTGACCATTTCAACAGGAGATTGGGTATTTTCACCAAACATTTTGGTGGTCGTTTTTGATACTTCCAAGAAATCGGGAAAATCAATCAATAAGTGGCGGGCAACGATAGCAACATCTTTGGCAGAAAGTGTGTTTTCTGCATCTGCACTTGAACCCGGATAAAGATGCTCTCCTAAGTAGCTATTGTTCAATCCCGAAGCATTGACGAGGACTGCATCCGTGATGCCCCAACTTTTTAGTTTTTCTTTCATTAAATCAACAAATTTTGATTCACTGCCGGAAATTTTTTCAGCAAGAGCTACCATTGATGCATTTGCTGATTGAATAACCGCAGAATCGAACAACTCTTTGACAGTGTATTGATTTTCTTTATGTAACGGAACATTGGACAAATCTGGGGTAACACTTAATTCTTCTGCATAATCAGAAATTTCCACCGTATCATCCCAAGCCAATTTACCTTCTTTGACTTGTTCTTCAACTAAATACAGTCCGATGATTTTGGTGATTGAAGCAATGCCCAACGGTGTGTCAGCATTTTGATTATACAAAATTTTGCCGGTTTCATAATCCACTGAGATGGCTGCTTTAGCATCTACTTGAAAATCTGATTCAGCAGCATTTGCGCGTATAGGTGTGATACTTACCAACAGGATCAAACTGAATACGAGGGCAAAGAGGGTACGAATTTTTTTTGACATGAATAGTCTCCTTTGTTAATACAATCTAAGTCAAAAGTTTAGCAAAGTATATCCTTAGTTTCAATATCAGAAGGCAAGAAAACCGCTGATTTAAGAAAAATGATGAAAATCACTGTTTTTTCGCCGTGAATCTGGCGCTAATTGACAAATTTTCCGCAAAAAAAAGACGAAGCCAAAACTTCGTCAGTGATAACATAAAGTACAATTAGCGATGGTGTTGATCTTTTATCCGTACGGGAACTTTTTCCATCCGTTGATCTTCTTCTACGTATTTGTAAACGGCAACTAACGAAATGGCTAATAAGGCCATCAAACTAAAGATCGTTAAAAGCGTAGCTAATGGAGCAAACATATGCATGACCTTCTTTCTATCAAAATTTTATCTAATTGTGCTGAAATTCTTCTTCCTACTTTAGTATAACAAGTTTTTCCTGTTCCTACTAATAAATTAGCTTTGTTATCCTAACTTTTTTTGTTAATGGGAGTGAGGGAGAATGTTTTATCTTCGGTTTCGTCATAAAAGGTCAACTGATTGTTTTTTTCTTCAAAAATAATATGGTAGCCTAATTTATCCAATAAAACCAATCGAGAAGGAGTCAATTCGACTAAAGTCGTTGGTTCCAACTGATCTTGAAAAAGGAGCTGATACTTGTCCGTCACTGTTACAGCTATCGGATTTCCGGTACGTCCCTTTTTGTATTGCCATTCTCCTATGAACCGGCGATAATTTTCAGAATGGACGGACTGCTTTTTTCGCAACAAGATAGAACCCGCCAATCCTGTGAGCAAAGATGCTCCGATCACCAACGGAAAATGTTTTTTCATTCGCTTCACATCCCTTCTTCAAAGTACAGACGTAGTATAACATGAAAAAAGTCGAAAAGACTCAGACTTAAGTTTGAATTTTTAGAAACTTAACTTTGTGTGTGATAGGATACAGATGGTAGGTGAAAAAATGGAATACAAAGATGTCATTTTAGCAGCATTTATTGAGCGAGTAAATCGTTTTATTGCTCATTGTCGCTTGGAAACTGGCGAACTTGTGGTGGTTCATGTAAAAAATACCGGACGGGGAAAAGAAGTGTTGCTGCCGGGAGCAGTAGTCGCTTTGCAACACTGTCCAGCCCCCACCAGAAAAACCAGCTATGATCTGATTGCAGTCAAAAAGAAAAATGCATGGTTCAACATCGACAGTCAATTGCCTAATCGTTTGGCATACGAAGGGATATTGGATGGAAAAATTATTTTACCCGGACTGGCAGGTGAGGTCACTCTTTTAAAACGGGAAGTCCGTTTTGAAAACTCCAAATTTGATTTGGCACTGGAAACCACTCTTGGAGAAAAAGTGTTTATTGAAGTAAAGGGAATGACCTTGGAAAACCTGCGAATCGGGGCTTTTCCTGATGCTCCAACTCTGCGAGGGAAAAAACATGTACATGAACTGGCAGATGCAATAAAGGAAGGCTACCGAAGCTACGTCTTGTTTATTATTCAATTTGAAGAAGTTCAGCTTGCAACGATCCATACAGCCATGCAAGAAGAGCTGCGAAATGAGTTTTTACAGGCTATGGCAGACGGCGTGCAAGTTTTAGCGTATAATTGTATCGTAGAACCAAATACTGTGACGGTGAAAGAGGCGATTCCTTTTGAATTGGATTATCCTTTCATCGATCCAAATTAAAAGAGGGGGAGAAAGATGATTCATTTAGGCGTTATTGGTACAGGATGGATTACTCATCAATTTGTTGAGGCAGCTCATGCTACGAAAAGCTATCAGCTGGTTGCTGTTTATTCACGGAGACTGTCATCTGCACAAGAATTTGGTGCAAGGTATGGCGAGGTAGAGTATGCAACGGATTTAACAACATTTTTTGGATTGGCTCATATGGATACTGTCTATATTGCTTCACCAAACGGTCTGCATTTTGAACAGGCCAAGCAGGCAATTTTGGCAGGAAAAAATATAATTGTTGAGAAGCCGGCATTTTCCACACCGGCAGAAATGGACGAGATCATTGAACTGGCAAATCAGCAACGGGTCTTTTTCTTTGAAGCCGCTCGTAACATCCACGAAGAAAGCTATAAAAAAATTGCTGAATTTTTACCAGTAAAAGATCATATCATTGGAGCAAACTTTACCTATATGAAATACTCCTCCCGTTACGATGCCGTTTTAGACGGACAGGAACCGAACATTTTTTCTCCACGTTTTTCCGGTGGGTCCATCATGGATCTGGGAATTTATCCGCTGTATGCTGCAATGGGCTGGTTTGGAATGCCTGAATCCATGCATTATTTTGCTCGGAAAATTGCCACCGAAGTAGACGGAATCGGCACGATTATTTTGCGGTACGATTTATTTGATGTAACTATTCAACAAGGGAAAATTGCCGACTCTTATTTGCCCTCTGAAATTTATCTAGATAATGGTACCTTGGTAATGAGTGGCATCAATGCTTTTGACGCAGCAGAGTTTCATGATCGCAACCAAAAGGAAATCGTAAAACTGGATCTGACAGCTAAGGAAAATCCTATGGTTGAAGAGGCAGCCGACTTTGCAAAAGTAATCCAACACCCAGAAGATAAAATGCAAGGTGCACTTTACCAAGAATGGGTCGAGTTGTCCCGCAATGTTAATAAAGTTATTTATCATATGCGTCAAGAGGCAGGAATCGAATTTGCCGCTGACAAAAAAGAGTAGGAAGTTAGTGAATGAATAGAGAAGAATTACCAGAAGCTTGGCAAAAAAGATGGACTGATCAAGCCTTTCAAGAACCGACAAAAATCCAGCAACAAGTTTTTGCTCCATTAAAGAACCACGAAACCATCGTCGGAATTTCTCCCACCGGTTCGGGGAAAACGCTCGCCTATTTATTGCCGCTTTTACTAAACGTTGAAAAAGACAATGGCAACCAACTATTAATTCTGACCTCCTCTCAAGAATTGGCTGTACAGGTTACAGATGTTGCCAATATTTGGGCAAAGGATATCGATTTACGGGTTCAATCTTTGATTGGCGGAGCAAATGTCAAACGGCAAATCGAAAAGTTGAAGGAAAAGCCGGAAGTTTTGATTGGCACACCTGGCAGAGTCATTGAATTGATGAAGGCACGAAAACTAAAAAGTCATTTGTTGCGGGCGGTTGTTTTGGATGAAGCAGATCAAATGCTGCAAAAAGGCAGTACAGAATTAGTGACCGAAATCGTTAAACAACTGCAAAAAGAAACACAACTGGCTTTCTTTTCAGCAACAGCGGATGCAGCTATCGCTGAAATTGCGACGCTGATTGATCAAGTACCAACAGTAATCGATGTGACTAAAGAAGATGACAGTAAAGGCGTAATCCACCATTACTTCTTGCGTTATCCCGGAAGAAAACGTGTGGATGCACTGCGTCGTTTGGCTTACCTCGATTCCTTTCGGGGATTGATTTTTTTCAATCAACTGACAGAGATGGGCAACGCTGAAGAAAAATTGTTGTATCACGGGGTGCCAGTGGCTTCTCTTGCTTCTGATCAATCCAAACAAAGCCGCAAATTAGCATTGGGCTCCTTTCGAGAAGGAAAAATCGTTGAATTATTGACAACAGATCTTGCTGCTAGAGGATTGGATATTACGGATTTGCCTTTTGTGATCAATGCCGAAGTACCTCTAACAAAAGAAAGCTATCTCCATCGTGCCGGGCGAGTAGGGCGTATGGGGAAAACGGGAACGGTAATCACTATCCTTCAAGACAATCAAATGCGAGATCTGCAACGATTGGCTAAGGAGTTGGGCCTTACCATAGAAGAAATTTTTCTTCACGGGGGTGCGTTACAAACAACCCCACCGATTAGTCAAACAGAAAAACCAAAGAAAGCACCAACGGTTTTTGCCAAAAAATTAGAGATTCACGAAAAAATAGCGACGACACAAGAAAAACGTAAGAAATCGCTTCATAAAAAACGAAAATCACAAAAAGACAAAGGAAAAAGGCGCAAATGAGCGCCTTTTTGTGTTACCATTAAAGGGAAAAAATGCTTTTTATTCGATCGAAGGAGATACTTATGAATTCTCGAAAAGAAGAAATTTTGCATACTTTAGAAATGCACAAACAAGGAACGACGGCGCTGCAGATTGCAGAACTGCTGAACATTGATCGCACAAACGCTAGCCGTTATTTGAATGAACTGGCTAAAGAAGGCAAAATCAGCAAACATTCCGGTCGACCTGTGGTTTACGAAATAAATGAAGTAGAAGAACAAGTCCATGTGGATACCTCCTCAGAAGTGACTTTTGATAATTTAGTGGGAAAAAATGGTTCATTGAAAATGACAATCCAGCAAGCAAAGGCGGCGATTTTGTATCCCCCTCGTGGACTCCACACGATTATTTTTGGTGAAACGGGTACCGGGAAATCCCTTTTTGCTGAATGTATGTATCATTTTGCGGTAAAATCACACGTGGTAAAACGAGATGCTCCTTTTGTTTCTTTTAACTGTGCAGATTATGCTCAAAATCCGCAGCTTTTATTTGGGCATATTTTTGGTATAAAAAAAGGGGCTTACACCGGGGCGGCTGAAGATGCGCCGGGGTTGCTGGAAAAAGCAGACGGCGGAATTTTATTCCTGGATGAAATCCACCGTTTGCCACCAGAAGGACAGGAAATGCTGTTCACCTTTATTGATAAGGGAACCTATCGACCTTTAGGCGAAAGTGCCAAAACTTATGAAGCTTCAGTCCAAATCATTGGTGCTACGACAGAATCCTCAGAATCTTTCTTGACAACCTTCAATCGACGAATCCCAATGTCGATCACGTTGCCCAGTTTAGCCGGACGCTCATTGGATGAACGCTATGAAATTATTACCTTATTTATCAAACAAGAAGCCAATCGTTTGAATCAGCGAATCGAAGTGGAAAAAGAAGCAATCATTGCCTTCATGCTTTATGATGCAGAAGGCAACATTGGTCAAGTCAAACGTGATTTAAAACTAGTTTGTGCCAAAGCCTTTCTTCATTATCGAACTCATAATGAAAAAAGTCTGTTAATTCATAAACAGGATTGTTCTTTGCAAGTCCAAAAGGGTTTGCTAAAAATGCGAGACATTTCGGATCGGTTGGATAGTTTCTTGGAGGGAAAAGGAAATTATCTAAGTTTTGAACCTGGGGAAGCTGAAGTTGTTTGGTCTCAAGATCCCGAACGAAACATGCAGGTCTACAATGACATTGAAGAGAAAGTTACTTCTCTAAGTGAAACCGGAGTTGCCAGTGTTGACTTGGAAAAATTGATTTCTCGAGATGTGGACGCTTATTTTGAGACTTACGTGGAGGAATTGACCCAAAATACTGTACACAAAGAACTATTGCCGGAGAAAATCTGGTTGATGACCAATCACTTGTATGATATTGCAGAAGAAAAATTGGAGCGGACTTACAATGAAAAAGCTCGTTTTGCTTTTGCCCTGCATTTACAAAGTACGATTGAACGGTTGAAGGAAGGACATACTATTGTCCATCCTGATTTAAATACCATTCGTAAAAATCTTAAAAGAGAATTTCAAATCGCTTTGGATCTTTCCAGTATTATTGAAGAAGAATGGGATATTGAGATTCCCTTTGATGAAATCGGTTTTATCAGTATGTTTCTTTCAATCCAAGTCGGCAATAGCGAAAAAACGCCAGAAAATCTGGTGGAAATTATCGTCTTGATGCACGGCAATGCAACGGCCTCCAGTATGTTGAACACGGCTCAGGAGCTATTAGGTATGACTAACGGAATTGCGATGAACATGCACTTGGATACCGAGGTTCAAGCGATGTATGAACAACTATTGACTCATGTGCGACAAAACAAAGGCCGCTTATCAAACGGCGTGTTGCTATTGACCGATATGGGCTCGCTGAATTCTTTTGCCAATCTGGTGTTTGAAGAAACCGGGGTTCGTACTAAGGCGATTTCGATGACCAGTACAATGATTGTGATTGAAGCTTTGCGGATGGCAGCAAATGGTCGAAGCTTGGAAGATATCTATCAAAACATTCAGTTGTCATTTGAAAATATCATTCGTGAACAATTCAAAGAAAAACACGACCGAAAAGAAGTAAAAAAAGCGGTTGTCGTTACGTGCTTTACTGGAGAAGGGGTAGCTGCAAAGCTTTATCAACGAATTGTTCCGGTAATCGACCAGTCAAAAGTGGATATTATTCAAATGCAATTTATTGAACGGGAAGCCTTCATCAAGCATATTGATTCTTTAATGGAGGAATATGAAATCAAGGCAATTGCCGGAACCGTTGAAGTAGATTATCAAAACATTCCTTTCTTTTCTGCTTACGAAGTGTTTGATGACGAACGACTCAATGTGTTGAAACGCATCGTCAGTGAAGAAATTCCGGTGGAGAAAATCGTTCAGACCTTAAAGGATACCTTGATTCATGTTCCTTCGCTTACCCAATTGATTCGTTTGCTGCAACGTATCGTTCATCAAATTCAAGGTCAGCTTCATTTGGTAGTAGAACCCAGTGTTGATGCGGGTCTGATTATGCATTTGGCGTTTCTGATTGAAGGCTTGATCAAAGGCGAAAGGACACGGGTGTTTCAGAACCTTTCTGAGTTCCAGAAAAAGTATCGACTTGAAAATGATTCGATTCGTACCAATTTGATGTCGTTGGAAAAAGAATACCAAATTAATATTCCTGAGGATGAAGTTGCCTTTATTACACAGATGTTTTTAGAAAATAAGATAAAAAGCGATTACAAAATTACACACAAATTTAGTGTGTAAGATAAATTTAGACTAGTGTGCAAATAAAAGAAAGAGTAAAACGCTATCATCATCAGCTTTTACTCTTTCTTAATTTTTGGCATGCTTTTTGCATTATAGTTAAGTGTAAAGAAAGAGAGGTGAAAAAAATGGCAAAGAAAACGATTATGTTAGTTTGTTCTGCAGGAATGAGTACCAGTTTATTGGTTACCAAAATGCAAAAAGCTGCGGAAGCAAAAGGAATGGATGCCGATATTTTTGCGGTAGCTGCTTCTGATGCAGATAACAATCTAGAAGCGAAAAACGTGGATGTCTTATTGTTAGGTCCTCAAGTTCGTTTTATGAAAGCACAATTCGAGCAAAAACTTGCACCAAAAGGAATTCCTTTTGACGTTATCAATATGTCTGATTATGGCATGATGAATGGTGAAAAGGTACTTGCGCAAGCAGAAAAACTGATGGACGAAAAATAGTTCATACCGGATAAAAAGAATTTGGAGGACAGTTAAGTGGAGGAACAACAAAATTTAGAAGCAATTATGGGTTTAATCATGTATGGAGGAAATGCGAAAAGTGATGCAATGGAAGCGATTCAAGCTGCAAAAAAAGGCGACTTTGAACTAGCTGATCAAAAAATCGTTGATGCAGAAGCTTCTCTAGTTGAAGCACACCATTCACAAACCAACATGCTGACACAAGAAGCACAAGGAAATCATATTACGGTGACACTGTTGACTGTTCACAGTCAAGACCACTTAATGACCGCAATTGCTTTTACGGATCTTGCAAAAGAAATTATTGATTTATATCGCCGTTTAGACGAAAAATAAATCACTCTTAATCAAAATTTTCTTTGAACGGATAGTTTTGAACAGCTCTTTGAAAAAAGGTATGAAGAAGTTCCTTTCTTTATATAAATAGAACTTATAGGAGGAAATGAAATGAACGGATTAACAAGTTGGATGGAGAAACACATCCTTCCAGTAGCCGCTAAAATTGGTGCCCAAAAGCACTTAGTCGCGCTACGTGATGCATTTATTGGGACAATGCCAGCAACAATGGCCGGCTCGATCGCCGTAATGATCAATGCAATTATTCGTGATTTACCACCACAATTTTGGCCAAGTTATGATGGTAACACAATTCCAGTGATTCGCGAAATCATCGGCGTCAATGGATTTGTTTGGAATGGTACTTTAGCAATCGCCGGTTTGGTGTTTGCCTTCTCATGGGGTTATAATTTGGCACGTGCTTATGGCGTCAATGATTTAGCCGGTGGGATCGTAGGTTTGGCAACCTTGGTTCAAGGGATTGCCTTCTCTTATACAAACACATTGGCAACAACTGTTTCTCCAGAATTGGTTGATTCTATCAACGCGGGTTCTGCTGATACAGGCTGGTCTGCAACAGCAGAAGGATTAACAGCAACTGGTTGGGGTTGGCTGAACCTGAACCACTTAAATGCAAATGCTTACTTCACTGTTATGATCATGGGAGCTATTTCAGTAATTATTTTCTGTAAATTAATGTTGGCTGATATCACAATCAAAATGCCTGATTCTGTACCACCAGCAGTATCCAAAGCCTTTGCAGCAATCGTTCCTGCAACATTGGCATTGTATGTTGTTGCAATCATCAACTTTGTCGTTGGTAAATTAACAGATGGTCAATTGATCATCGACTTGGTACAAAAATATATCGCTGAACCATTCTTGGGGCTTTCTCAAGGTATCGGAGCTGTATTGATCGTTACCGTATTCGTTCAACTTTTCTGGTTCTTCGGTATTCATGGACCTAACGTTTTGGCACCCGTTTTAGAAGGTATTTGGGGCCAAGCACAATTAGTAAATATTGACGTTTTCCAAAAAGGATACAATGGTAAAACTGGTACGGCCGGAGTTTTAGAAGCAATCGAAGACGGCAAGGCGTACATGTGGGTACGTGGGTCCTTTGATGCTTTTGCATGGTTTGGTGGATCTGGTGGTACGATCACATTGCTGATCGCTATCTTGCTCTTCTCAAAACGTGCAGACTACTTGACAGTTGCTAAACTGTCAATTGGACCTGGCTTGTTCAACATCAATGAACCAGTTATGTTTGGTTTACCAATCGTATTGAATGCAATCATGTTTATTCCATTCTTGGTTGCACCAGTTGTCGCAACAACAATCGGTTGGTTAGCAACATACTTTGGTTTAGTTGCACCGGTTTCACAACAAGTAACCTGGGTTGTTCCGCCACTACTTCTTTCATTCTTGGCAACAGGGGCAGACTGGAGAGCACCGATCGTTACATTGGTATGTATGATCGTTACCTTCTTCATCTGGGCACCATTCGTTATCTCTGCAAACAAGATCGATGTAGCTGCTGGAGAATAATCAACGGTTTATCCGAAGAACTGCTGTCGCTTCCAACGAGGTGGGAGCAGTTCTTTCTTTTACTTGAAAAATAGATAGGTTTTGTGGGAGAATAGATTTATATAGGAGGAATGCACAATGATTAGTATCGCAAGCGCAATGCAACAAGACGCAATCAAAGAACTTTTGGAAGGTTACAATGAGGATGGACTTTCTTTTACTTTTAAGGAAAAACAAGGAATTAAGATGTTTTTTGAAACAACCGGAGAAGATCAAGAAGCAGCGGCTAAAAAAGCCAAAGAATTGATCAAAGCACAGCCTTGGGGCACAGTACTTTATTTCCAATCAGTAGCAGTTTAATTAAGAGATAGGATGATTGAAGATGGAAAGAAATGGTTTGTTTTTATGCAGTATCGGTTTTTTGATTATCTTATTCAGCATGAAGCCGGGCAATATGCAGCTAGATGTTCTTAGTTTAGCAACAGGCGTGGCTTTAGTCGCCCTGGGAGCGTATATTTTTTTCAAAGGGAAGAAAAAATCAGAAGGACAAAACGGGGGTAAACAAGGATGAAAGTCGTTAAAACATTAAATATCCCTGCCAGTTTCTTTTATGATAAGGTGATGGATTCGGTTCTGTTTGATGTCAGAAAAGCAACCGGTAAAAGCTTGACGAGAAAACAACTAAAAGATTTTGAATATGTGAAAGAATTTTCTCAGTCCAGTCGTGCAAAAATCAAGATTGAAGAAGTCGTTGAAAATCAATCCTATCAATTTAAAACATCTACGACACGAAATGAATTTGTTGCTCGTTATCAAGTAGATCAATTAGATGATAAATCCTGTAAAGTGGAATATACAGAGACGATGGAATCTTTTGGCATTCTTCAGCGGTTAAACGATATGCTGCTGGGAACAATCTTGATGTTCTTTAAACGGCGCCAATTCAAAAAAATGCTGGAAATGATTGAAGAATCATATTAAAAAGGGGTCGGTCGACGCCTTTTTTATTTGGAGGACAGAGTATGACAGATGTAAAAGAAATGGGCACCCTTTATACAAAAGAGATGCTGGCTTTAGTTGCATATGCATTTCAATGGGAGCTTTCAGAACGAAATCTCAAGCGCTTTGATATGCTGACGAAAAATTCCTGGAATTATGGTTCCTTTGATGATCGTGGTGCTTTAGCAAGTCAAGTAATGGCAACACCTTTCACGGTTGACTTTTTTGGACAGCAGTATAAGATGGCGGGTATCGGCTTTGTGGCTTCTTATCCTGAATACCGCAGTCAAGGACGGATTGATCGAATCATGAAGCAACTCTTGCAAGACTGCAACGATCGCGGTGTGGTTTTATCCTATCTGGCACCATTTTCCTATCCATTTTATCGTCGATATGGGTACGAATTGACATTCGAGCGAATTGCCTATGAAGTACCTGCGGCTCAATGGCCAGATAGCAAAAAAGTATCTGGGCATGTGGAGCGGGTTTCCTGGGAGGATGCAAAAGAAGCGATTAAAGAAGTGTATCAACAAATTCCCAAGCATCATCGTGGAGGCGTTCTTCGCGCCGATTGGTGGTTGACCTTCAAATTTCCATTACGAAAAGATTTTACCTATGCTCTTTATAAAAATACTCAAAATGAAGTGGAAGGCTATCTTATCTATCAAGTGGAGGGCGGAAAATTTGTCGCCTATGAATGGTCTTACCTGACTGGGGAAGCCTATCGGGGATTAAACCGATTGATTGCCTCTCATAACGGCTCAGTGCAGACGATTTTTTATGAAGAAGGATTTGGCGGCGACAACCAACAATTTTTAGCCAATGCACCGATTGAGAAAGTCAGTGTTCGTCCTGAAATGATGGCACGAGTTGTAAATGTCGCTGACTTTTTGGTGGATTATCCATTTTTAAAAAATCTAACAACAGATTTTGCTATTGAAATTCAAGGGGATACCTATGCACCTTGGAACGATGGAATATATGAAGTGAGTCTTGAGAAGCGACAAACGACAGTCACCAAAACGGCGACGACTTCCTTGCCACGAATAACAACATCGATTCAGCACTTCACCCAATTATTTATGGGATACCAATCTGCGGAGAGGTTGGCGTTTCATGGACTGATTTCTGGAGATGCGCAGGCACTGTCTGCTGTTCAAGAGATTTTGCCTTCGCAAAAACCGATTTTAGAGGATTATTTTTAAGCACTTATCTTCATTTTGTAAAAGATGACAAATGAAACACACAAAAAGTTGAAAGTAGCTTGCATAGAAGAAAAGATAAGGCTAAAATGAAGTGACTTGTCCTTGTAGCTCAGTAGGATAGAGCAGTCGCCTCCTAAGCGACAGGTCGCTGGTTCAATTCCAGTCAAGGACGTTGCCCCTTCAGAAAGCCTTGTTTTTTCAAGGCTTTCTTTTTTGTGGAGGTGTCTTCTTTAGTACCAGTATCAACTTGGTAATGCACGATTTTTTAGCATAGAAATGACTAGAAATCAAATAAATTTAATGAGTAGAGGAGAAAAAATCATGGTAAAACGCCTAATCAGCGCAAATTATAGCGAAGTGGCATTAATGGATGCTCAGGAATTAAAACAATCGATCAAGGCAAGTGAAGGTCGAGTACTTTTGGCGGAGAATGTGGTTGTTTCACAACCGCAAGCAGATGATATCACTAACGCCGAAGTAGCGGCAGCATTTGGTGCAGACTTGCTTTTATTGAATGCTTTTGACTGTTTTCATCCGTATATTGCCGGGATGCCAGGGCAGGGAGAAGAAGCCCTACAACCGGATGGAACGATTGTAAATCCGATTCCTCGTTTGAAGGAATTGATTGGTCGACCAGTGGGAATCAATCTTGAACCAATCGCCGATACAACGGATATGCTGAGTGAAAAAATCTCAATCAGCCAAGGTCGAGCAGCATCAAAAGAAACAATTCAAAAAGCAGAAGAATTGGGGCTTGATTTTATTTGCTTCACTGGAAATCCGGGAACTGGTGTGACCAATGCGGAGATTGCTAAGGCAGTAAAAATTGCGAAAGCAAACTTTTCCGGTTTAGTTATTGCTGGTAAGATGCACAGTGCTGGTGCAGATGAACCAGTGGTCTCCAAAGAAGCGATTGAGGCTTATGCCGAAGCCGGGGCAGATATCTTACTTTTACCTTCTGTTGGTACAATCCAAGGCTTTTTAGAACAAGACCTTGTGGAAGCGGTTCGTTTTGCGAAAGCGCGTAATCTGTTAACGATGACTGCAATCGGAACCAGTCAGGAAAGCGCACGTCCGGAAACGTTACGACAAATGGCGATCATCAATAAAACCTGCGGGGTGGATATTCAACATATCGGTGATGCTGGGTATGGTGGCATGGCACCCACTGAAAATATTTTTGAAATGTCGGTAGCTATTCGGGGGATGCGTCATACGATCAATCGAGTTGCCCGTTCAATCAATCGATAGAAAAAAGAATCGTCCCACTGTCAGGGACGATTCTTTTTCTATATCTACGTCAGGTCACTCCACTTTTTTTGCTGATGAAAAGCGACATGACGAATTTCATCGTAATCAATTTTCTGATCTGCTAAGTAGATGCCTAATTCATCATATCCTTGTATTTTTCCAATAATATCCGCGGAGTACAATCCTTCCTCGTTGATTTCTTCTTTTTGAATTGCAATCATTCTTCCTTTGAGTCTGGCTTCATATAAAACATGATCAATCTCATTTTTTGTCATGACTTCTTTTGCCGGCCAGATAAAAGAACGTTCTTTTTTTTCCTGGGCAAGCTGATTGGTGTGTTCAGACAAATAAAAGCCTTGCCATTTTAATTTCTTGCGATCGTGGTATTCATGTAAACTCATAGGCCATCTAAACCTCCTGCTCCGCCAGCGTGTCCGCCAATCAGGTGGCTACGGGCAATACTTCTTGCGCCGTCTAATTTGCTAGTAGCATAGACGATCGCTGAAAATCCATATTTTTCACGGATTTTATCAATAATTTGATCCAAGCGTTCATTTGCGATACTTTGTTCGGGAAGTTCAAACAAATCAAGTTGTTTGTCGGCAGTAAATAATAAGTTTGAATAGCTGACTCCGACATGGCGAACCACCTGTCCAGAATAGTAAGTGCGAAAAATTTGTAGGCAATAATGAATTAACTTTTTCGTGCTGTCAGTAGCGGTGATTTTCATTTGATGGGAGAAACCATTTTCGTTGGCTCCTCGCGAAGTACCAATGTACAAGGAAACACATTGGGTCAAGCAATGGTGACGCCGCAAGCGGGCAGCTACTTGTTCAGCCATTTCCTTGACCACGATTTCGATTTCTTGCGGTTTAAAATAATCTCTTGGCAATACTTGACTGTTCCCATAGGATTTGTCTTTAGTTATCGGGGACGGTTCAGAAAGTAACGTTCGATCGACTCCGTTGGCGTGGTAATACAATTGTTCTCCTAGAATACCGAAATGGCAATGCAAAAAATCGGGGTCTGTATGCGCTAATTGATAGATCGTATCGATTCCTAATTGATACAAGCGCTTTTTCATGCGATTACCGATCCCCCAAAAATCCGTAATCTCCGGAATAGACCAAACTTTTTTTTCGACGTCTTCGTAGCACCATTGAGCGATAAAATTGGCATTGTGTTTTGATTCATTGTCAAGAGCCAGCTTAGCTAATAGGGGATTATCACCGATGCCTACTGAAAAAATCAAACCGAGTTCAGTCCTGGCTTCTTCCTGAATTCTTTCTGCTAATTTTTGTCTCTTTTCTTGTCGAGTCAAGGAATCATCAGGAATAAATAGTGTGAGGGAATGGGTGACATCCAGAATCGATTCATCAATGGAATAAATCAGCAAATCCTCATCTGCCACATAGCGGCGGAAAAGGGCGTTGAATTTTTTGTTTTCTTGGATGTATAGACTCATTCGCGGTGGCACTTTTTTTAAGTCTGGATGATTGGGCAAATTATCCGCTCGTGTGACATTAGTGATGCCTAAAATTCTTTTTGCTTCGGGAGAAGATGCTAAAATCAAGCTGTTGCCGGTGTTGTCTTCGCTACTCATCACTACCAACATAGTTTTTAGGGGATCCCATCCCCGCATGGCACATTCGACGGTGGCGTAAAAACTTTTAACATCGATAAACAAAATATCGCGAACGGGTTCTTGTGTGTAATCGATGGTTCTCATGTGCTTCACCTCTTCTTAATTATACGAACGTACGTTTGCTTTTGTAAAGCGAACAAAAGGTAAAGTTTGATTTTTTTGAAAGAAAGATAGTCAGAAAATGGTGTAAATCGTTTTTCTTTATGAATAGTTGTAAGCGTGTTACACTTTTATTGTAGAATTTAAAGCTATCCAAGGAGGGATCGTTACATGACAAAAATTGGGAAGAAATTATTGTCACAATTAACATCAGAAGGCGTAGAGGGACCCTTTGTCACCATTATGCTGAATACTCACGTGGGGCATCAAAACGTAGAAAAGGATCAAATCAAGTTGAAAAACTTTGCGAAAGAAGCAAAAAAACGGTTTGATAAAAAATATCCTGAAAAAGATTGGACGGTGTTCCAAAAAAATGTAGATGCGTTATTGGCGGATCAATCCTTTTGGCGTAGCGGCACGACCAGTGTGGCAATCATTCTTACCGAAAGTGACTGTTATATCCATCGTTTGAGTATTTCAGTTGATGATCAATACTATGTAGGCAATCTTCCTTACATTTTAGCTATCATCAAAAATGCTCAATTTAATTATACTTATTATTTACTGGGATTGAATCGTGATTCCATTAAGCTGTATTTTGTTGACAATAAAATTGTTAAAGAAGTGGAACTGCCAGAAGGGGCACCTGTGGATGTTCCCACGGCACTTGGCGATGAATTGACTGGTGGAAGCTTGAATTACAGCTCTCAAGGCAGTCGGAATGGCTCCAAAGAAGGCGTTGCTTATCATGGCGTAAATGCAAAAGATGAAGAAGTAGAAATTGACTGGGTAAATTATTATCAAGCAGTTGATACTTTCTTTAAAGATGAATTTAACAATGAAGAAAATTACCCGCTTTATCTTTATGCGTTGCCGGAAAATCAAACGATGTTCAAAAAATATGCGAAAACCCCTTATTATTGCAGTGATGCGGCTGTGTCGGCTTCTCCTGCACAACTTTCTATTCAAGAAATCAAGAATGGCGCAGAGCAGCTGACAGAAGCATTGGCGAAAAAGGAAATGGCTGAATATCAAAAATTGATGGATCGAAAATTTATCGATCAATTAGTCGATATCAAGTTAGCAGCTACAGAAGGGCGTATCTCTCATCTTTTCATCGCAACAGCCAATCTGGTAGATGGATTTGGAGAAGATGTCGATACGGAATATGATCGGCGCCAAGTATTGAATACGATGGCAGATGAAGTGGTGAAAAACGGCGGACAAGTATTTATTCTTGATCAAAAAGATGCACCGGATGAAAAAAGTCTCGTTGCGATTTTGCGCTATTGATTGCTGAATCCTTCATTTTTCAAGAAAGACTGATCTCTTGCCTGCTTTTCTTTGTGGGAAGCAGGTAGTTATTTTTTAATTAGTAGATTTATTAATAAAATTTCATTCGCTGAGACTGAAAAAGTTATTAAATAATTCATAATTTGCTAAAAAGATTAGCCAGAAACAAATTAGTGTGGTACAATACTTTATGTAGTATTTGTTACGGTAATTTATGGTAAGCTTGTTTCATTTTAAAACATCTTCCACATTTTCACCCGATACAAGTAATTGCAAATATGTGTATCAAACACAAGGAGGATTTTTATTATGCAAACAGGTACAGTAAAATGGTTCAACTCAGACAAAGGTTTTGGTTTCATCACTGCTGAAGACGGAAATGACGTATTCGTACATTTCTCAGCTATCCAAGGTGACGGCTTCAAAACTTTAGAAGAAGGTCAAGCAGTAACATTTGATGTTGAAGACGGTCAACGTGGCCCTCAAGCAACAAACGTTAACAAAGCTTAATTCTAATTATTGACTTGGAAAGTCTGGTGCTTTTGCATCAGGCTTTTTTTATACCCAAAAATCGTTTTGCCAGTATTCTTTACCAATTTTTTTAGATGGAGTAAACTAATAAAAAAGGAGGAACAAACATGGATTCATTAAATAAAGATCACCTTTATTCGCAGCAAGCGACGAAAGCGACGCAGATTTTATTCATCCTCACTAGCATTCTTGCACTTGTTTCAATTATTTTTGCCTTTGTACAAAATTTATGGTGGCTACTTTTATTAGTTGGGATCATGATTTTCTGGTTGGTAGTAAGTAGTGTGCGCAAAACGATTCCTGTTTTCGATTGGACAGAAAAAAAGTTACTTGTCGTGGACAATAAAAAATGGTTGCAGTTTAAGAAAGATTTTCCCAAACAAGTAGCAGCCAATGGAAAAAAATAAAAAGATGATGCCAGTCATCAAAAAGTAGAGGAGAAAGGTAAGTTGCTTTTTCCTCTTTTTTTATTCAAAAATGCAGGCATCTACTTGAAAAGCGCTGAAATGTCTTTGGGATTTGTAGTATAATGCAAAGGTATATGCAAGGAGGCTACCAGTCAAAATGAAGACGTACGCAATTGTAGATATAGAAACGACGGGGACAGATCCGAAAGTTGATCGGATCATTCAACTTGGCTGTGTGTTGATTCGAAATGGGCAAGTGATCCAGCGCTTTGCAACAGATGTCAATCCCGATCGTCTTATTCCGAAACAAATCGAAAATTTGACGCATATTAGCAATCAGCGGGTAAAAAAAGCCCCTTATTTTGAAGATATCGCTTTAACGATTTACAATTTATTGGCAGATACGGTTTTTGTCGCCCATAATATTTATTTTGATTACAATTTTTTGAATAAGGAATTGCAACGTTGCGGTGCGCCGGAATTGACGATCCCTGGAATCGATACGGTGGAGCTGGCACAAATATTTTTGCCAACAGAAATCAGTTTTCGTCTGGGAGATTTGGCGGAAAGTCTGGGCTTGAGCCATGAAAATCCTCATCAGGCAGATAGTGATGCGGAAGTTACCGGAGCATTATTTTTATATATTGAAGCGATGATTAAGCAACTGCCGGTCATCACAGTGGAGAAAATCGCCGCTTTGAGCAAACCTTTAGGCATGCAGACCAGCAACTATATTCGCTCATTAGCAAATGAAATGAAACGACACCCGAAACCATTGGACAGTCAACTGGAGGTGGTTAGCGGGATTGCTTTGCGCAAAAAAAGGCTTACTTACTTTGAGAAAAATTATTTTGCAGAGGATTATCCCAAAAAGAAAAAAGGCAAAGAACATCTTTTTGCCGGAAAGCTTGCCTTCAGAAAAGATCAGGCACGATTGATGAATTTGGTCTATCGGCATTTTACCGAGACACCGGACAACAAAAATCTGCTGATTGAAGCTGCTACCGGGATGGGAAAAACGATTGGTTATCTTTTGCCGCTGAATTATGTTGCCACACCGGAACAGCCAGCGATTATCAGTACCGTTTCACTTGTTTTGCAGGATCAATTGTTGAAAAAAGACATTCCACTATTGAATCAATTATTTCACCAACCCATCCAAGCAACGGTGATCAAAGGCAATCAGCATTACATCGATTTACAACGCTTTAAAGCGACATTGCAGCGGCCATTGCCGCAAAAACAATATGCACTGTATCAGTCGGCAGTCTTGGTTTGGTTAACTCAAACAACGACTGGAGATTTTGATGAACTAAATCTTATTAGTTTGAACCATCTGCTGTTTAAAGAAATTCACCATCGGGGAGTATCCCATCTGTCTGTCACAGATGAATTTTATGAACAGGATTTTTTACGTTATCTGCATCAACGGATGAAGGAGAGCAATTTTCTGATTGTAAATCATGCGCTGTTAGCGCAGGAAAGCTTGCGGGAGAACCCGTTGTTGCCCCGAAGCCCTTATTTAGTTATTGATGAAGCACATCATCTTCCAGATATTTGTGAGCGAGTTGCCAGCCAATCGGTTAATTTTGCGGTATTTCATCGAAAAGCTCAACAACTGTTGGAGCCTATCGGGTTGTTTGCTCGACTTGAAGAATTGTTGGAAGATCAGTCAGAGTGTTTGCGGTTGTTGGCTATTTATCAAGAGGAGATTCGTTTTTTGGTGGAAAGCCAGGAACTTTTTCTTGAAGCTTTGTCGGAACAAGTATCTTTTGAAAAAGAAACGATTATTACTGCAGATACGTTGCAGCAACTGTCTTTATCAGATGCCAAAAATATTCAGAAAATCCAATTGTATTATGAAGAAATCATCGAATTGCAGACGCAAATTACCGACTATCTTTTGCCAGACGAAAATAAGTGGTTGAAACGGGAGCAGTTTGTTTATACCGAATTGTTGGATTTATTTGAGGAGATGCAACAGCAGGCGATGGTGATGTCACGGTGGCTGGAAAATTGGCAGGAACGCTATATTCATTGGTTTGTTCCGGGAACGAAGGCGCCGGCTGGAATAATAAAAATCACCGATTTTGAAGCTTCCTTGTTACCTCAAACTACGTGGTATCAACGATATGATCGAATCATTTATGTTGGTGGAACGTTGAAAATCGCTGCTGATCGTTTGTATTTTCCTAAAAAAATGGGAATACCGGAAGCACCCTTAAAAATTTTGCCCTCGCCTTTTGATTATAAAGCGCAGGCTCGGATTTTTATTCCTTCAGAAGGAAGCTCGATTCCAGAACTTTCTTCCGAAGAATATGTGGATTATTTAGTTAAGACTTTGGAAAATCTTTTAAAAGATTTCAATAAGCCGGTGCTGGTATTGTTCACTTCCCACGAAATTTTGCAAAAAGTTTACGGTCGAATGCACTTGGCGTTTTTAACCAAAGGAAGGGAAATCTTTGCCCAAGGAATTGGTGGTAGCCGGGAAAAAATCTTGAAACGCTTCAGTCAATCAGATGCGGCAATTTTATTTGGTGCAGATAGTTTTTGGGAAGGAATCGACCTCCCAGGAGATACTTTGCAGCTGGTAATCGTGACCCGCTTGCCTTTTGAAAATCCTAAACGTCCAGAAGTTCAAGCTAAAAACGCCTTTTTACAGGAAAAAGGAATCAATCCTTTTTTTCAAGAAGCTATTCCAAAAGCGGCATTGAAATTGCGTCAAGGGTTGGGGCGATTGATTCGCTCCCAACAAGATCATGGGGTAATGATTTTATTGGATCGTCGACTGCTAACAACGAAATACGGGAAACGAATCCGGCAAGCACTACCGAAAGAAGCCGTGATCGCAGAGCTGCCGCTTTCAGAAATATCTTCAGAAATGTATAAATTTTTGGATAAATCCTCAGCAACGGATGAAAATTAGCGGTATGGAAACAAAAAAATCTGCTATAATGAATAACAACAATTTGTTGAAGACCTGAGCTGACTTTATGTTGTTACCCGTCAGCTAGGGACATAAAATTCAGCGCCAAAAAAGGAACAAGGAGTAATGTAGTGAGCAAAGACAAAAGCAAACGACAGGAAGTTATTTTAATCATCTTAGCTAGTGTGTTGGCGGCAATTCTTTTGTTTGGCGGTATTTTTTATACTCGAGCAACTCGTCCTTTAAGACAAGCAGAAAAAGAAGCGACGGCCATGGCAAAAAAATATACGGATCTTGAAGAGGTGGACCAATTTTATTGGTTTACCCGGGAGAAAACCTATTTTAGTTTGACTGGCAAAAATAAAAAAGGCCAGCAAATTGCTGTAATCATTCCAAAAGATGGAAAGAAAATCACGCTGTTGGCACAAAAAGATGGGATCACGGAGGATGCAGCAAAGGCGATGGTCGCAAAAACCTATCCAAAAGAATCCGTGGAAAAGGCCAGTCTGGGAATTTTTGAGGACGAACCGGTTTGGGAAATCGTCACACGAACATCTAAGGGAGTTAATTATTATTTAATTGCGTTTGAAAATGGTGAAGAGATTAAAACAATCACGAACGTTTAATTTGAAAGGGTGAAGGGTATGAAACTTTCGCAACGAGCGGAGAAATTAGAACCATCAGTAACGCTGGCAGCGTCTACTAAAGCAAAGGCGTTGAAAGCACAAGGGAAAGATATTTTAAGTTTGACTGTCGGGGAACCGGATTTTGTTACGCCTAAAAATATTCAACAAGCAGCAATCCGTGCCATTGAAAGCGGCAAAGCTAGTTTTTACACGCAATCTGCAGGTATCCCTGAGCTTAGACAAGCTGTTGTTTCGTGGATCAAGAAAAATTATGGCCTTGAATACGAGGTAAAGCAAACCATTGTGACAGATGGGGCCAAATTTGCTCTCTACACGCTGTTTCAAGCAATTCTGGATCCGGAAGATGAGGTTATCATTCCTGTTCCTTATTGGGTAAGCTATGGCGAACAGGTCAAGCTGGCACAAGGCGTTCCGGTGTTTGTTGAAGGTCGTCACGAGAATAACTTTAAAGTGACCGTTGAACAACTGAAAAAGGCGGTTTCTCCAAAAACGAAAGCCATGATTTTAAATTCACCGTCAAATCCAACAGGAATGATTTATACGAAAGAAGAATTGCGGCTGATTGGTGAATGGGCAGTTGCTGAAAATATTTTGATCATTGCTGATGATATTTATGGCAATCTTGTGTATAACGGAAATACCTTTACCCCAATCGCCACAATTTCTGAAGCAATCCGCAAACAAACGATTATCATTAACGGTGTTTCTAAAACGTATGCCATGACTGGTTGGCGGATCGGTTTTGCAGTGGGCAACGAAACTGTTATTCAAGCAATGATTGATATCGCTTCGCAATCCACCAGCAATCCGACCGCAGTGAGTCAATATGCAGCAGTTGAAGCGTTAAATGGTCCGCAAGATTCCGTAGAAATCATGCGCAAAGCGTTTGAAGAACGATTGAACAAATTATATCCCTTGATTACAGCAATTCCAGGAGTCAAGTTGGACAAACCGCAAGGTGCTTTTTATTTATTTCCAAATGTCAAAAAGACGATGACTTTATGCGGCTACTCAGATATCAATGCTTTTGTTGAAGCAATCTTGGAAGAAGCGGGGGTCGCTCTTGTAACGGGGGCAGGCTTTGGTGCACCGGAAAATCTGCGGATTAGTTATGCAGCAAATTGGGAAACCTTAGAAAAGGCTGTGGCACGAATCCATTCTTTTGTTGAAAAGAAGCAAGGAAAGTAATAAAATTTCTATGAGTGTATAAATTAGATTGGAGAGACATCAGTGGAGCAAATTCAAATTATTGACGCAAAGAATCATGTAGGTGAAATCGTGAAAATCGGTGCATGGGTAGCAAATAAGCGATCAAGCGGCAAAATCGCTTTTTTACAGTTACGAGACGGAACGGCCTATTTTCAAGGGGTAGTCGTTAAAAGCGAAGTATCCGAAGAAATTTTTCAATTGGCAAAAAATTTAAACCAAGAAACATCTATTTGGGTGGAAGGTGAAATTCGTGAAGACAGCCGTTCAAAATTTGGTTACGAAATTGGCATCTCCGGCATTGAAGTTGTAGGTGAAAGCCAAGATTATCCTATTACGCCAAAAGAACATGGAACAGATTTTTTGATGGATCATCGCCATTTGTGGTTGCGTTCTTCACGGCAACACGCCATCATGCAAATTCGAAATGAAATTATTCGTGCAAGTTACGAATTTTTCAACAAAGAAGGATTTATCAAAATCGATCCACCGATTTTAACTGGTTCAGCACCAGAAGGAACGACCGATTTATTCGAAACCAATTATTTTGATCAAAAGGCATATCTTTCTCAATCAGGGCAATTATATATGGAAGCTGCGGCAATGGCCTTTGGCAAGGTATTTTCTTTTGGTCCAACATTCCGGGCAGAAAAATCGAAAACACGTCGTCATTTAATTGAATTTTGGATGATCGAACCAGAAATGGCATTTATGCATCAAGAAGAAAGTTTAGAAATTCAAGAAAATTATGTAGCTTATCTGGTTCAAAATGTATTAGACCATTGCGATTATGCGCTTCATGTATTAGGGCGGGATCGGGCAGTGTTGGAAAAATATACGCAATTACCTTATCCACGAATTTCCTATGATGATGCGGTCACTTTATTGAAGAAAAATGGGTTTGAAGATATTGAGTGGGGAGACGACTTCGGTTCACCTCATGAAACCTTTATTGCCAATTCCTTTGATCAACCGGTGTTCATTTTGAACTATCCAAAAGCGATCAAACCATTTTATATGAAGCCACACCCAACCCGGGAAGATCTTGTTATCTGTGCAGATATGATTGCTCCAGAAGGATATGGGGAAATCATCGGCGGTTCTGAACGTGCCACTGATTATGAATATCTATTGGAGGAAATCAAGGCGCATGGTTTAGATGAACAGGAATATTCTTGGTACCTTGATTTACGCCAATATGGTTCTGTACCTCATGCTGGATTTGGTCTGGGCTTGGAACGAACGGTCACGTGGCTTTCAGGTATCGAGCATGTCCGGGAAGCAATACCGTTTCCACGTTTGTTGAATCGTATTTATCCATAAATAAAATGAAAGCTTTCAAAATCTGTCGGGATTTTGAAAGCTTTTTTCTATATAAGGAATAAAAAGGAATAACTTTTCTCTTATTTAGAAATGGTATACTTGTATATACACGATGAGAATATAGATATTTCCATGATGATATTTGATAAATGATAATTGGTATGGTATTGTAAATGTAGGTTAACAGTAAAGGAGTTTTAAAATGATTACAAAAACAGCGATTCAAATTGGAAAGAAGTATGAAGTCAAACCTCACGAATTTCACCGTTCATTTGTTGGTGTCGCGAAGGAAATCACTGGAAAAGGAATCGTGTTTGATGTCGAATATTGTGATATCTGTGATCGAGACAAGGCGACAACAACCGTACTTGCTGATTGTGCCGATGTGAAACAACAAGTAGGAGAAAAATATTTTTTCAGTTAAAATCTAGTAAAATTTAAAAAGTATGCAGCTTGCTGGTATCAAGACTCTTGATAAACGGCAAGCTTTTTTTGTGAAAAAATTGAAAACGATTGAAAGAAATATGACAGTTTCTTTACAATTGTTTTCTTTTCCCGGGCTTTCAGGTAAAATAAGAAGCAGTGTAAAGGGGGATTTTAATGAAGGCCCTATTAGCTAGTATGAAGTCTCTTTATCTTTTCATGGTAGCAAAAAGAAGCAATCAGCAAACACAAAAAAATGACAAAATTATTTTTTTGTTGAGTTTTCCACTGACGAGTCATTGGATGTTAACCGGACTGTACGAAAAATTTGGCAAACGGCTAGTTATTTGCTACACAAAAAATGCACAGGAATTGGCGCAAAGTTATCAAAATCTCGGCTGCGACATCTATCGTTTGGATTCTTTCAGCGAACTTTTATGGAAAGCTATTCCCATAATCAAAGGATCTACTATGATTTTGTGTGACAACTATTTTCCATTTTTGGGAGGTGTCACTTTTGATGAAGACACAAAAGTTGTTCAACTCTGGCATGCAGGTGGTGCCATCAAAACCTTTGGACTTCAAGCAGAATACGCCAAAAATAGTTCAATCCAAGATCGCCAGCGATTTCAACGAGTCTATGATCGGCAAACGCATTATGTTGTTGGTTCAAATCGAATGTCGGAAATTTTTAAAGCGAGTTATCAAGCAAAAAATGCAGAATTTTTGCCCTTCGGATATATACCGACGGATCGTTATTTTGATGAAGCTTGGCTTGTACAAGCAAAAAAACAATTTCGTCACTTGTTTGGCACAAAAAAAAGTTTGCTCTATGTTCCCACTTATCGGGAAAATGACTCCGCCAATCCGATTGACTTTTCAAAATTAGCAGCAGCATTAGGGGATGAGTGGCAAGTATTCGCAAAGGCACATCCTCATGATCAAACGTTGCAACAAAAATTAGCGGCTGATCCACAGGTAATCACTGACTTTAAAAAAATGAGTTTGCAGGAAATCCTGCCTTCAATAGATTGCCTAATCTCGGATTATTCCTCTGTTCCTTTTGAATATACCTTAGCAAATCCGCAAGGGAAATTACTTTTCTTCTGCTATGATTTGCAGAGCTATCAAACAGAGGTGGGGATTCAAACAGCGTTTTTTGAACAGTTTCCAGAGGCTGTGGCAGAAACCTTGGATGAGCTAATCAAAAAAACGGCAGCAGCCCAGTCAATCGATTTTCAGGTATTTAATCGTACGTGGAATCAATACAATCACGGAACTGCAATGAAACAATTAACGAATTGGATGGAAGAAAATGGCGCATGAATACATTATGGGAATCCCGGTCGATCAATTAACATATGACATGATTCTGGCAGAGGTTCCTCAGTATCTGAGTTCAGGGAAAAAAATGACTGCAATCAGTGTCAATCCGCAAATTGTCACTCAGGCAAGAAATTATCCAGAAGTAATTGACTTTATCAAGACAAGTACGCACCGTATCCCTGATGGAATCGGAATTGTGTTGGTCTCGAAATTAACAGGTGGAAAAATTAATGAGCGCGTGGCGGGTTTTGAATTGATGCAGAAATTTTTAGAATATGCGAATCTCTACGGGCACAGTGCCTTTTTTTATGGTGCAAAACCAGAAATTTTGCAAGATGCCATCGCAAATCTTAAGAAAAGATATCCTAAGATGAGAATTGCCGGAGCGATTGACGGTTATACCACCTTATCAGAAGACCAAGTCGTTGAACAAATCAATCAGGCAGCTCCTGATTTTTTATTTGTTGCACTTGGCTTTCCCCGACAAGAACAGTGGTTGGCACGGAATAGCGAACGCCTCAAAGTTTCGATTTTTCAAGACGTCGGCGGCAGTTTCGACGTATTGAGTGGTCATGTGAAACGCGCACCGCAGTTTTATTTGGATCATCATTTGGAATGGCTGTATCGCTCGTTGAGCAATCCAGCGCGAATCGGTCGAATTTTTCAACTGCCGGTTTTTGTGGTAAAGAGTTTATGGTGGAAGATGAGGGAGGGAAGACGGTAGTCAGTATAGCTGCCGTATTTTATGAGTATTGGAATTATTGGCTACGATTTGTTTGGAACTGGAGGGACAAGTCGAAGTAATATTAACTTAATAAATGAATTTTTAGAAATTGGTGAAACTGTCACTTATTTTAATCTTCTTCCTTTCTCTAAAAAAAAGATAAAGAAAATAGAAGAAGAAATTTTAGACAGGAAAAGTATTAATTTTTCTACTGTTGATAAATTCAGAGAGTCTGACTCATGTGATACATATATTATTACTAGGGAAAGTTTATTCCTATTTTCAAAAGTAATAAAATTGTCTTTTCCTGATAGTAAAGTCATTGGAGAAGTACATGCACCGTTAGATTTAATCGAACCAGAGGTTGATCTTTGTCCTGATTCTATTGATGTCTACAGAGTAGCCACTGAATCAATAAAGGAGGAGTTTTGTAAAAGAATTAAAGGAGATAATGTTGTTGTTTTCCCCGTGAGTGCTCGCCATATTAAAAAATTTAATATGACATATCAAAATAACGAGAATAGAAAAAATTTTTTAATATATTCTCGTTTTGATGAAAGACAGAAAGATATAGCTTATGCAATTAAACTAATGGAATACTATGTCAATAAATTAAAGAAAAAAAACTATTTCCTTTATATAAATGGCAATGGTTCTGGGGAAATTTTGTACAGAAAATTGATAGAACTCTATTCTTTGCAAAGTTATGTATTTATCAATCAGGAAAAACCAAATGCGTATATTTATTTATCCACAGCTCGATATGAAACATTTGGCTATTCTATAATGGAAGCTTTTTCTGAGGGGAAACAGATCATTCTTTATCATGGAGATGATCAATCACTTTCCGATATTTACCAAGGATTTAAATCTATCTGTTGGATTAACAAAAATATTTTTTCTGACAGTCAAGAAATTGACAGGTTTTTATCATGCTCTTTCAGTGAATCACAGAAAAAATATGCTGCTGATGTTGAACATGCAAGAGAAACTTTAACTTTACGTGATTACGGAAGACAGTATATTCTAACAGTTATAAATTCAAAATATAAAAAGGAATACACTTCAAGTGTTTCACAAGAGCTTATTTATAATAAGCTAATGGAAAATAATAATCTAAAAAAAGAACGATTGATATTAAACGTATATTTAAGAATGAAGGAACTTCCTTTCATTGGAAAAGTAGTTAGCAGTAACTATATAAAAAATTCTATCAAAAAAGCACTATCCCTTTTTAAAAAAAAGAAATTATCAACGGATCGGTTACTTGAAGGAAAGCTATGGAATAATTTTATATTTGTTGAATCATTCCATGGAAAATCTTTTTCAGGGGATCCTAAATACTTGGCCTTAGCATTAAAAAAAGAAAATCCTGAAATGATAATTTATGTGAGTTCAATTAATGAACTAGTAGACATGGAAATTTTAGATAATGGATGTATTCCATTACGATTAGGTGGAAATCAATATATTGAGAAATTCAGGAAATCAAAATTGGTCATACTTAATGGTAATTCGTTAGATAAAGTAGGAAAAGTTAAGGGACAGATATTTCTTCAAACTTGGCACGGATTTCCATTGAAAAAAATGGTATTTGATTTAGAAAATCAAGAACAACAAAAGATTGAAAGTCAAGCTTTTTTACCTAGAATGTTGAAATGGGATTATCTCCTATCTTCGTCATCTAGAAACACAGAATTATTTTATAGTGCTTTTATGTTAGAAAAAAACGATTATTTACAAATTATAGAAAAAGGGGCACCAAGAAATTCTTATTTAATTAATAATAAGAATAATAAGAATGAAAAAATAAGAATTATACAAAAATATTTTAACCAGCCGTTCGGAGGAGAAAAAAAATATATTCTTTATTGTCCTACTTGGCGAAAAAATAAAAGGAAGAAAGTAAGCGCCTTGGACCTTAAAAAAGTGGTCCAAGGGTTACCATCAGATTATGAAATCATTGTTAAGTTACATCCACTAGAATCAAAATTATTTGATACTTATCGTAATATTGATTCAAGAGTTCATTGTTTTCCAAATGAGTTAACAGATATACAAGAATTATTTTTAATATCTGATGTATTGATTACCGATTATTCATCGGCTATGTTTGATTATGCTCATCTAAAGAAGAAAACGATTGTATTACAAGAAGATAAAACTGATTATCAAAAATTAATCGGCTGGTATTTTGACCTTGCTGCTGAAACTGGTTTAACAGGGAGAAACTTAACAGAAAAAGAATTGGCAGATGAAATTATGCAACCTAGTAAGACAGAATATAATACAATAATAGAAAAAAAATATTTGAATAGGGATAGTTCTGAGACAATTAAGGAGATTGCTAAGTCACTATCCTTGAATTAAGTTTTAAATTTGAAGATAGCAAGAACTAATTAATCATTATGATATAATTAAGAAAATACCATAGCCAATAATATATTTTTTAGGAGAGTATCTATGAATGAGAAGATAGCTGTACTATTACCATGTTATAACGAAGAATTGACAATTGCTAAAGTAATAAAAGATTTTCAAAAATATTTACCAGAGGCAGATATATATGTATATGATAATAATTCTTCAGATAAAACTTATGAAACTGCTAAGGCGGCTGGAGCAATCGTTAAGAAAGAATATAAACAAGGTAAAGGAAACGTTGTTCGCGCAATGTTTAGAGATATTGATGCTGACTACTACATTATGGCTGATGGAGATGATACCTACCCAGCTGAAGAGATAGATAAACTTCTCGCTCCTTTAAAGAGTGGTAAAGCTGATATGACAATTGGTGACCGACTCTCTAACGGAACTTATTCTGAAGAGAATAAGAGAGCATTTCACGATTTCGGAAATAACCTTGTGCGTTCCTTGATAAACGGACTTTACCGAGCAAACTATAGAGATATTATGACTGGTTATCGTGGGTTTAATAAGCTATTTGTAAAAAGTTTTCCAGTTTTGAGTCCCGGTTTTGAAATTGAAACTGAATTGAGTATACATGCATTAGATAAACGATTTAACTTGGTTGAGGTTCCTATAGAATATCGTGATCGACCAGAAGGTAGTGAGTCTAAACTTAATACATTTTCTGATGGTTTTAAAGTGCTAAAAACTATCTTTTCCCTTTTTAAAGACTATAAGCCATTAATTTTCTTTACATTATGGATGATAGTATTTTTGGTGCTAGGATTATTAGTGGGTTTACCTGTAATTTCAGAATTTCATCAAACAGGAATAATTACAAAAATGCCATCTGCCATTTTAGCCGTAGGACTGGTGGTTTTAGCAATATTATTTTTTGTCTGTGGACTCATTCTGGATACTGTAGCAAGGAAATCTCGTTCTCAGTATGAAATAGATGTTCAACTAATTATTTTTCAATTAAGGTTGGAGAATAAATTAAAATGAAACTAATTATGTCCCTAGTGTTGCGAGTAATAATTTCTTTTGGTGCATTATTGCTACTTTTTGAAGATATTAGTTGGCAGTTCTTATTTTGTGGAAGTATTCTTTCATTTTTTATTATTGGAATACATTTTTTTACGATAAGATATCATAAAATCCCATTATCAAACGTTTTAAATATGATAATTGGAATCTTAAGTGTTTTCTATACTTTTTCAATATTAAGCTTATCAACCATTGAAGAAATTGCTCATAAGAAAATAGAAGTTGTCTGTTTAATGTTACTTTTCTATCTGTTTTTAGGAGATATAACTAAGGTGATTAGCAGTCAACAGAAAAAAAAGGAAAGTAAAAGAATAAGATTCTATATTTTTTTTAGTTCGTTTTTCCTTAGTTCATTACTATATTTATGGGCATTTTACCCAGGAATATTAGTACCGGACTCTATTAATCAGTGGAATCAAATACATTCGAGCATCCCATGGAATGATTGGCATCCTGTTGGCCACACAATGATGATAAAAATTATGACATATTTTGGTGATCAACTAGTTACGTTCGTCCTGTTTCAAGTTATTTTTTACAGCTTTGTAATGGGACAGATTTTTGACTTCTTGCAAGGATTCTTAAGTAAAAAAATGGTTGTTTCTTTTTTACTTTATTTTACTCTAGTTCCAATTTTTCCCCTCTCCTCTATATATGTAGTAAAAGATAGCTTATATACATACTTTTTAGTATGGAATATATTGCTTTTAATCAAAATCATCTCATCCAAGGGAATTTGGTTAAGAGGCAAATTTAACTTGCTTATGCTAATGATTTCTATTCTTGGAGTTTTATTTTTTAGACATAATGGTTGGCCTGTTTTTTTGGTGTCAATTTTTATTCTTGCATTATTTTTTAGAAAAGGATATTTACGTTTTTATTTGATATCAATTTTGTGTATTGGTATTTATCTTTTTACAACGGGACCAATATATTCTCACTTTAAAGTTATCCAATCGGATCCTACAGAATCTTTTGGGATATTTGTCCAGATTTCGGCAGCAGTTATTAAACACGACGGAAATATATCTTTAAATGAGGAAAAGTATCTATACTCTATAATGGATGAAAAAGACTGGAAAGAGTTATATGATCCGAGAGATGTAGATAAGATTAAGTTCAAAGAACGGTTTGATAAAGAAATTTTAAAAGAAAATCCCAGAAAATTTCTTCTAAATGCTCTTAGCCTTTCAATAAAAAATCCCGTTATTGCATTAAAAGCTTATTTATTACAAACAGAAATTTTATGGCACACCAATATGGAACTTATGAACATGAGACCAATTTTTAGAAAACCATTGATTGGGAAGCAAGGTCCATTTTATTTCATGCGTCAGGCAGAAATTAAAAAATATAAACCAGATTATAAAGGAATGGTAATACAACCGTCAAAATATCAAAATAATTATTTAAATCGAACTTTATCACAGTTCCTAAAATACATTGAAGAAAAGGGTCTCTATTTATTTTTGATGCCAGCGTTGTATTTTTGTATTTTTATGTTCTCTCTTATAGTACTTTGGTGGCAGGGAGCATTTAAGCTTACGCTAGCATTTACTCCGTTTTTATTAAACCTAGGTACAATGTTTGTTGCTATACCAGCTCAAGATGTTCGTTATGCGTTCCCCAACTACTTTATTGCTTTTATTTCTTTTGCACTAGCTTGGGGGTATTACAAAAATGCGAAAGATCAAAAAATAGAGGGGAATGAAAAAGTGTAATGAAGCATTATGAAAGAATGGGTAGTTTTGATGTTTTGAAAATAGGTGCTATATTTTTTATTATTTTGCATCATTACGCATTGTGGACTGGCTGGAATTTTGAAAAAGGTATTCATTTTAATAAAATAATCGCGCAGTCGTTATTGGTAGGAGGAAAGTTGGGAGTAAATATATTTATAATGATTACTGGTTACTTTATGATCAAGTCTTCTCCTAAAATAAAGAGCTTGATTATAGTTTGGATGGAAACGACCGTAATTTCATTATTTATCTATTTCCTCACACTTTTATTTCAACTGGAGGGACAAGTTTTTAGTATGGAAGTATTTATTCGCCGCTTATTCCCAGTTGTTTTTGGCCAATATTGGTTTGTTACAGCGTATTCTCTCATGTATTTAGTGATTCCAATTATTAATAAAATTATGTTGGATTATAATGATAAAAAGCGAGTTAGAATATTAAGCATTACGTTTGTCTTACTATCTATTTATACTTTCATTTATTATGATAAAGGTATGACTTTTAGTTTTCCAATTTGGTTTGTCTTTTTATATAGCTTAGGAGCACATATTAGGTTAAATGAAAATAACTTTTTGAATATTACTTTCAAAAAGTTATTTGTTAATGTTATTGTGATCTTTTCTTCTTTGGTATTGATTAATATTAGTTTACAATATTTATTTTCTAATAAGGAATATATGCTCACTAAAATATTAACCTTTTTGGGATGGCACGAAACAATATTTTATACACGTGATGCAAGTCCCTTATTGCTTTTATTGGCTGTTAATATTTTTATTATAGCAATGAAAATAAAAATAAAACCTAGGAAAGCATACCAGTATATTTCAAGAGCTGCTTTTGGAGTCTATCTTCTACAGAGTGCTCCATGGTTCAGTACAGAATATCTATGGCCTATTCTTGTTAATGGACAACGATTTTTATCTGGAAAATATATTTTGATATATGGCGTACTTGTGACCACAGCTATATATATTGTTGGAATTGTTATTTATACTTTTCTTACCCCTATCGTAAGAGGAAGTGTGAAAATTTGTAATAGAATAATTAAAAAGTTGGAAAATTTTATTTATGAATAGAGGAATTTAAATGGTCGATGTAAAAGGTGTTATTAAAAATATAAGTAAAAATTATACAGATGTACAATTTTATCGGAGAATAAATTATACAAAGTATTATCTGAAAAGCAGAGTAAGAGACAACTATATATTGTATGAATCTTTTCACGGCAAGGCTATGAATGATAATCCATTTGCAATTTTTAAATATCTTATTGATTCTAAAGAATATGATCATTTTGTCCACATATGGGTTCTAGAAGATACGGAAGAAAATGAATATGTGAAATATTATTCGAAATTTAAAAATGTAAAATTTATTCAGCCACATACTAAAGAATACTTCTATTATCTCTGTGTTGCTAAATATCTGATCCATAATGTTACTTTGCCTCCTTATTTTATAAAAAAAGAAGAGCAAATATATGTTAACACATGGCATGGTACACCATTAAAAACATTAGGGAAAGAAATGTTGGGCTCTGTTTCTCAAAATTATAATGTTCAAAGAAATTTTTTGCAAGCGGACTATATTTTATCACCAAACCAGTTTACTACTGATAAATTAATCTTTTCTTACCAAGTAGATGGTATTTTTAACGGAAAAGTTTTAGAGAATGGTTATCCAAGGATAGATAGCATCTATAGTGAAAGTCAAATTGTCAAAAACTATTTAAATAGTAAAGGTGTTGACTTAGAAAAAAAAGTAATACTATATGCACCTACTTGGCGAGGCCAAACTGGTTCAGTACAAAATACATTTGAGGATTTAATGTCTAGAATTCGTAAAATAGTTTCTAAAATAGATAAGAATCAGAACGAGTTACTTGTGAAAGTGCACCCTTTAGTTTTTCAGTTCGTTGAAAAATTTGATATTGATAATGTAACTTTTATATCAGATTGGGTAGATGCAAATGAATTGCTGTATTTTACAGATTTGTTGATAACAGATTATAGCAGCATCTTTTTTGATTATTTAGTAACAGATAAACCAATAATCTTTTTTATGTATGATAAAGATGAATATCAAGAGGTTCGAGGTGTTTATTTTGATTTAGAATCTTTGCCAGGCGAAGTCTGTTTAGACGAGGATAGCGTTAGTTACTATATTAATAATTCTGATCTTGTTTTAGAAAAAAATAAAACTGAGATTTGTAATTTCAAAAATGAGTATGTACCATATGATACAGGTGTAGTAACCAAAGATTATGTAGAATATATCTTTAACAATAAAAAATCGGTACTAAAGGATATATCTTTTAATAATGGGAGAGAAAACATAATATTATACGGAGGAGCTTTGTTAAACAACGGAATTACTTCGTCGATAATTAATCTTTCCAAAAATTTGGACTATGAGAAATATAATTTAATTGTTATTGATAAAAATGCTAAAAATAAACAGTTTGATGATAATGTAGCTAAGATATCGAAAAAAGCACATGTTCTTTATCGTGGTGGAGGAATTGATCTAACTTATTCTGAATGGATTAAGTATAATAAATTATTCAATCGTTCATTAGTATCAAATATAGATGACCATAGGATATTTGTTCAAAGAGAGTGGAAGAGATTACTGGGAAAAACTAGTGTTGATATTGCAATCGACTTTGGCGGCTATGCTCCTTTTTGGACATATATGATGGCATTTTCGAATGCACGAAAAAAAATTGTTTATCAGCATAATGATATGAAGAAAGAATCAGAAAAAATTGTTTCAGGAAGATATGTTCATAAGAAAAACTTATCTACTATTTTTCAATTATACAAATATTTTGATTCTATTGCTTCTGTTGGAAAACTTACAAAAGAACAAAATGAGGTAAATCTAACCGAATACGTTCCAAAAGAAAAATTTACCTATATTCCCAATCTATTAGATAAAGACTATCTTTTTTCTCATAGAAGTAATCCACAATTATTTTTAGGGAATATTTTAGATGAAAAAAAATTGATTATTGACATGCACGAAGAATGTGGAAAAATAGAGATGGCTGGAATAAAAATTCCTCAGAAAAATGAGAAGAACTTTATCACTATAGGTCGCTTATCACCTGAAAAAGATCAAGAAAAATTAATTAAAGCTTTTAAACAAATAATTGATGAAACAAAAATACAATATCAATTATATATAGTCGGCTCTGGAGAAGATGAACTAAAATTGAAGGCTTTAGTTAAGGGGTTAAAACTAGAGGAGAATATTATTTTTGTTGGTCAAACTAATAAAGCTATGGAACTTCTTGATTTATGTGATTGTTTTATTTTTCCATCGAATCATGAAGGTCAACCTATGACCTTGCTAGAATGTTTAGCATTGGAGAAACCAATTGTTGCAACAGATATTCCTGGAAACCGATCAGTTTTAGGTGATACTAAGGGATTGGTTGTGGAAAATAGTATAGAAGGACTGAAAAAGGGAATCATTGCATATTTGGAAGGTAAAGATATTTCCTCTGGGCTAGATGTGGATGAATATAATCAAGAGGCGTTAAAAAAATTATATACTATACTTAATTAAAATTATGGAGATTTTTCGGATAGCTCCTCAAGGAAAAAATATTTGATTGACTTATTATAAGTCAATCAAATATTTTAAACTAGAAACTTGTTTTATAGACAATGTGTACAGTACATACAATGCAATTGCTTAAAAATTAAAATTGTATTATAATTTAATTAAAATAAAATTTATGGAGGAATAGATGAAAAATACGAAAAAAAGAACTTATTATTCATTTGGTTTACTACTCATTCTTTTCATTGGTGTGAATCCTAAAATATCTGTAGCAGAAGAGGTTGGGAGTTCATATAATGAAAGTATCGAATCCACAACAATTGATGAAACTAAGAATGAAAGTCAGTCTTCGACTCCGGTTTCGGGAAATAGTTCAGATAGTTCTACTACTCAACAAAGCTCAGAAAGTAGTGATTCAACATCTGAAAACACCGTTCAGTCTTCTACTGTATCAAAAGAAGTAACAAAGCAGTCTCAAATAGCGAACGAGTATGAAGTTTCACCAAATGCATTTCCTTCAGATAAGGGGAGGTCGGATTTATATGAAATGATCAAACCAACCGTAAGTCGTGCACGAGCAGCTACGCCATCACTTCCTGATATCGCTCATGATAATTCTAATACTCCAACAAAAGATTTCATTGATGTCTCTTCTCATAATGGAATAATTAGTGTGGCAAACTATCGTCTTATGAAAAGTTATGGTGTCAAGGCAGTAGTTGTTAAATTAACTGAATATACGACTTATAGAAATCCGTATGCTGCAAGTCAAATTGCAAACGCTCAGGCAGCTGGTTTGAATGTTCATGCGTATCATTACAGTTGGTTTACTACAAGTGCTGAGGCAGCTAAAGAGGCAGATTATTTTGCTGAATATGCGGCAGAGTTAAAGTTACCTAAATCGACAATTATGGTCAATGATATTGAAGAACCAAAAATTAAAGAGAATAAAAACCATACACAGAATTCTCAAGCATTTGCCAATCGATTGAAACAACTAGGATACTCGAATATTCAACATTATATTGGTTTAAATTGGATTAATGAAGGCCGGATAAACGCAAAAACGTTGGGTGAAAAAAATGTATGGGTGGCAGCGTACCCATACAATCCATCAAAAACACAACTTTATACAGCTTATGGGGCATGGCAATGGACATCACGTGTTTTTTATCCTGGGATAAATATTCCATTCGATATGTCTTCAGATTATACAAAAAAATTCACTACAAAGCCTATTGTAGCAAAATATTATCAAATAAATCCTGGATATGTCATTATGAATAAAGATGATTATATTTATCGGAGTATAAATTTTAGTACTAATAATCGTGGAAGAAAAATAAGTAAGAATGATATATATAAAGTAGAAAGAATCGAAAAAACAAAAGAAGGTATCCCCAGATTAAAAATATCTGAGGGTTACCTCACTGCAAATATGGCTTATGTTACAAAAATTACTTCTAATTATAAAAATTATCTTTATACCGGATCTACAACGGGTACTATTTATCTCAAAAAAGCTGATTATTCTTACGTAGACACAATGTTCACTGTGAAAAAAATAGATATAATGCCGGTAGTTCAATTAAAGTGACCGGTATCACATACAGTGAAAATGGCTTTCCTCGATTTAAATTGGCAGACGGTAGCTTTATTACATCGAATAAATCTATAGTGAATGTTTTGACAGCAAACTATGCAACCTATTACTTGAACAATCCATCGTATGTTTATCTAAAAAAAGCTGATACTTATTATAAAGATCTTTCCTTTAAAGTAAAAGGCGAATCTATCAATAAAGGAGCAGTTATAAAAACTTCGGGGATATCATTTATGCCATCTTTGGGAATTCCAAGATTAGTAACATCTAACGGATTTTTAACTGCAAATAAGAATTATGTAGAGAAAATAACATCACATTATGAAAAATATTATACAGATGTAAAAAAAGTTCAACTTTTGATAGATGACTATTACTATAACTCTACGAACTTTATAGAACAAAATCGCTCAGTAAAAATTGAAAAAGGGCAGGTCATTGAGGTCATAGATGTCGAATTTGATACAAATGGATATCCTAGACTGAAAACTTCAAATGGTTATATTACTGCTAATAAATCTTTTGTAAAATCATTATAAGTTTATGTACAAAGTGATTTTTTAATCTTTTCTAAACCTGTTCCCCTCCTCCAAACTTTCGTGTATAATAGTACAAGCTAGTACTACGAAAGTAAGGAGGAGTTGTTTTTGTCTAAACAACATCCAGAGGAAGAATCATTTAAAGATAAGATATTAAATTCTCTGAATAATTCAGATTCAAGTAATACTACCGGCGCTTTAAAGGATGCCGAGAAGGAAAAAATTATGGCCCAAAATAACGATCAGCAAGATCAATCAGAATCAGTGGGATCTAGAAGAAGCAAACCTGCTGGCTCTTCAAAAAAGCCTACGCCAAAAAAGGCAAAGAAAACAGAAAATAAAATAGAAAAAAATATAGTTGATAGTAAAGACCCAAGTGATGTCAAACAACGTAAGGTGATGCGGCGCAAAGAAGACCGAATTGTTAATAAAATCGTTACGGTCGTTGTGCTAGCGTTATTAGTGATTGGTGGAATATTGGTGTTCTCCGTTTATCGGTATGTGTCAGCCAGTTTACGACCATTAGACCCGGATAGTTCTGAAAAAATTTCCGTAGAGATTCCAAGTGGATCCTCCAATAAAGCAATTGGAGAAATTTTAGAGGACAAAGATGTTATTAAAAGTGGTATGGTGTTTAATTATTATACGAAATTTAATAATTTGACAGGATTCCAGGCAGGTAGCTATCAATTCTCACCAGATATGACATTAGATGACATCGGTGAAGCTTTGCAGCAAGGTGGCGCAGGATCGGCTGGTGTCGATGCAAAATTAGCAATTCCAGAAGGATATGACATTGAGCAAATCGGTGATGCTATTGCCAAAGCAACGAAAATCAAAAAAGAAGAATTCATTGCCTTGATGAAAGATCAAGCTTTCTTTGATGAACTGCATAAAAAATATCCAGATCTTTTGGATAGTGCGGCAAAAGCGGAAAATGTTCGCTATCGACTGGAAGGTTATTTATTCCCAGCAACCTATGATTATTTCAAAGGAACGTCGCTTAAAGAGATGGTTACGCAGATGGTTGATAAATCAAATGCGGTACTGACTCCGTATTTTGAAACAATCAAAGAAAAGGATATGACGGTGCAAGAAGTACTGACGTTAGCCTCACTTGTTGAAAAAGAAGGAGAAAAAGAAACAGATCGTAAAAATATTGCACAAGTATTCTTCAATCGGTTAGCTACGGATATGCCACTGCAATCAGATATCTCTATTCTTTACGCAATTGGTGAACATAAAGAAGTCGTAACGATTGCCGAAACACAAACGGATTCACCGTATAACCTTTATATTAACACCGGATACGGTCCGGGACCTTTTGACAGCCCAAGCGAACAATCGATTGAAGCAGTTTTGGAACCAACAGCAAATAATTACTATTATTTCGTTGCAGACATTGATACGAAGGAAGTTTATTTCGCTGAAACCTATGAAGAACACATGGAATTAGTAGAGAAATATGTAAATAATTAATCAATTATTTATCAATTATGTTATTTACATTTAGCAGAAAGCATGGTAATCTTTTGTGGACTTATTCGCAAAAGATTACCTTTTGCGATTTTTTTAGATGAAGCAAAGGAGATTATTAATATGGTAGAAAAAGTATATCCTATGACAGCAGAAGGAAAAGAAAAATTAGAACAAGAATTAGAAGAATTGAAAACGGTCAAACGTGGCGAAATTATTGAACGAATTAAAATCGCCCGTGGCTTTGGCGATTTATCCGAAAACTCGGAATATGAATCAGCAAAAGATGAACAGGCTTTCGTTGAAGGTCGGATCACAACATTAGAGAATATGATTCGTTTTGCACAGATTATTGATAACCAAGGTGTTGATAAAGATGAAGTGTCCCTTGGAAAAACTGTTAAATTTATTGAATTACCAGATGGAGAAGAAGAAGAATATACGATCGTAGGCAGTGCTGAGGCAGATCCATTTTCTGGAAAGATTTCAAATGATTCTCCAATCGCTCAAGCGTTGATTGGCAAAAAAGTCAATGATGAAGTAACGATTGCTACACCTGGTGGAGATATGTTAGTAAAAATCGTTGAAGTGGCTCAAACAAAATAGTCATTGCAGAAGCTGGGAGAGCAAAAGAGGCTCTTTGTCAATAAGGACTGATGAGTTGTGCAAAATCAAATCTGGGTCAGAATGAACCTCATTCTGGCTCAGATTTTTTTGTTATCTTACATTGATTAATTGATTGATCAAAAAGATTCTAATTCTCATGTTCTCAAATGATTTAAATCCGTAGGATACTCGTTTCATTGTCTTTATGTGGGTATTCTTCGCTTCTATTTTTCCATTGGAATAAGGATAGATCATCGCGTTGGTGATGCCTTCTTCATAGGTCAGAAGGTTTTGAAGCTTCTCCCGAAAGCCGTCATCTAATGTTTCGGGAAGTTCTGCCAATAAGGAGAAAAACAAGTCAGGGTCTTTGTCTCGAAAGGTTTCAACTAATTCATGAAAAATGGGATATGCCTCCTTAAGGGGCGTGGAAAAGCCAAGCAATCGATCGATCATCATCGCTTCAGTAAGAAACGGGTATTTTGGCGCTCGGAAACTTTTCCATGTTTTGTATTCATAATGGTTAATGTTTGCACGATTTTTTAGCAAAAAGCGCCAGTTCTTTTTCAGTTTTTCTGCTTGGCTTTTCTGTCCTGCTTTACGAAGTTCATTCATTTCACGGATACGCAACTCATTGAACGCCTGATTCATGTGTTTGACAATATGAAACCGATCAATCACTACTTTCGCATTTGGTAGAACACGTTTGGTGAGCTGGAAGTAGGCGGCGTTCATGTCTGTAACTAAGAATTCTACTTCTTCTGGATTGGTACAGCCTAAGAAATAGCTTGTTAATCGAGGCAATTTACGCGTAGGCAAGACATCAATTAATTTTCCTGTTTCGCCATCTGCACAAATAAAACTCATTTTATCTTCTATGGAAGTGTGCGAACGAAATTCATCAACCATCAATACTCTGGGGAGAATCTTCTTAGATTGCTTTGGTAAATAGCTTTTAAACTTTTTCAATGTACGAATAACGGTGGTCAAAGATACCTGACAGCTTTTCGCAATAAAAGATAAAGATACTTTTTCAGTCAGTAAAGAAGCAATTTTATATCTAACATGATCTGCGATTGAATGTCTGGGTCGGACAAAATAACTTTGAGCAGTCCAATGGGTTCGACAGTTCTTACAGGTATAGCGCTGCTTTTTTAGGCGCATAACCATTGGCATATGATTGTATTGTTCAAAACGGACAATAGTTTCCTTTTTTCCATTTTTCACTATAATTGCTTTCCCGTTTCCATCTACCACAGTAGAACCACAACTTCTACAAGCACGAGGAGCAGGCGAGAGAACAGCATCGACGATTAACGTCTTTTCCTTCTGAAAGGTCTCGTAAGAGACCTCTTTAATCATCAAATCTTTATCTATTATTCTCAGCATTTTTTTGATAGAATCATTCATATAGCATATCGTCCTCTCAGTCTGTTTATTTTGTGGTGATTTAATCATACTAGAGAACGATATGTTTTTTAATACCTAAAATGAAAATGGGACTGAAGAATCAATTCTGATTCATCAGTCCCATAAATTATAGAGCCGCAAAAGATGCTGTTCCAGCTTTTTTAAGAGACAGGTTTGTTTCAGACTACAGACCGATTTTATTTTGTTAAGAATGCGATATGATAAGATAGAATTAAGAATGGGGGTGGATAGATGAATAATCCATGGCGTTTTTTCATTGTAGTTGAGGCATTGTTGTTTATTTTTGCGATTTGGCAGATTATAAGCAATCCACCGCTATTAATCCTACTTATAATTGGTGTTTTCTTCCTTTACACAGCCTATAAGCGCAAGCAAAAAACCAATGCAAATAATTTTTTGTTAGTTATTGGTTGTCTGGCGATTTTTATCAGTTTATTAAACAGTCCTGCTTTGTGGATTATGGTAGTATTTGCGGTGATCTTTATCGGCCTAAAAGGTTTTGAAATTTCCGGGATTGACTTGACGAAAAATGCTTTTTGGCGAAAAAAACAAATGATCATTGTTGAAACAGATCAACCACGGAGTCATCGTCAAGAAAAAATCAAGCAACAATGGGTAGGCAATGAACGAATCGGTAATCAAGTGTATGAGTGGGATGATATCAATATCAATATCCTATCAGGTGATACCATCGTTGATTTAGGTAATACAATATTACCTAAAAAAGACAATACTGTTCTGATCCGTAAAGGATTTGGTCGTACGCGAGTTCTGGTTCCTTCAGGTGTGGGTGTGATGCTGGAGCATGCAACATTTATAGGTGAAGTGAACTTTGAAGGGGAAAAGACCGCATTAAAAAATGAAAGCCTAAAAGTCTACAGTGAAGATTATGATGAGAGTACCAGACGAATCAAGGTGATTACAAACACCTTATTTGGTGATATTGAGGTGATCCGTGTATGATCGCAAAAATTACCAAAGGAATGTTGGCTCTATATATTGGAATCACTGCTTTTTTGATTCAAATGCTACTGTACTTTTCTTTTTTGTATGCCAGCGGGCAGAGCAACTGGTGGGCGCTGACCTTTCAAACAAAAATTTTTTACATCCCGATAATCTTTTACATCCTCACGATTTCGGTGGGTATCGGGTTGCTTGCCTATCTACTAATCAGTGTCTTTCGTAAAAGGTTCTATAGTGGAATTGAAGAGAAACTACGCTTGTTAGCAGGCGGCAATTATGAAAGTACCATTTTTTCGGAAGCTATTCCCCATTCAAAAGAAAATCGGTATATTCAAGAAATTGATGCAGACATTACGAAGGTTTCGGAAAAGATGAAAGAAATGTCTTCTGAGCTGCAACTTTTGAACAGCCGTCCGCAGCTGGTTGATGGGCAGACGAAAGAAGAGATTTTAGAGGTAGAACGGCATCGATTGGCCCGTGAGTTGCATGACTCCGTTTCGCAACAGCTTTTTGCTGCCATGATGATGATGTCGGCACTGAATGAACAGGCAGAAAAAACGCAAGCGCCTGAAAATCAGCGAAAACAGTTAGCGTTGGTCACCGATATTATCAACGCCTCACAATCAGAAATGCGGGCGCTATTGTTGCACTTGCGTCCGATAACCTTAGAGGGTAAAAGTTTACGTCAAGGAATCGAGCAATTATTAAAAGAGCTGCAAACAAAAATAAAAATTTCATTGAAATGGGAAATTGAAGATATTCCGTTATCAGCGGCGATTGAAGATCAATTATTCCGTGTTATTCAAGAATTACTGTCAAATACGTTGCGACATGCAAAAGCTGATGAGTTGGAAGTTTATTTGCATCAAGTGGACCAAAATGTCTTGCTGCGGGTGCTTGATGATGGTGTTGGCTTTGACGCCAGCAATCAGAAAGCCGGGAGTTATGGTTTGATGAATATCCGTGAGCGGGTCAATGGTGTTGGTGGTACGGTGAAAATTATTAGTTTTAAAGGACAGGGAACGAGTATTGAGATAAAGATCCCGCTGTTGAAGGAGGTTATTGAAAATGATACGAGTATTGCTCGTGGATGATCACGAGATGGTTCGTTTGGGTGTTTCTTCTTATTTATCGATTCAAGATGATATTGAAGTCGTTGGTGAAGCAGAAAATGGCGAAATCGGTTATGAAAAAGCGATGGAATTACGCCCAGATGTCATCTTGATGGATTTGGTCATGGACGTGATGGATGGAATCGAATCCACAAAAGCTATTTTAAAAGATTGGCCGGAAGCCAAAATTATTATTGTGACAAGTTTTATTGATGATGAAAAAGTTTATCCGGCAATTGAAGCTGGTGCAGCCGGCTATATGTTGAAGACCTCGACAGCTCATGAAATTGCGGATGCGATTCGTGCTACACAACGGGGGGAACGAGTGCTTGAACCAGAAGTGACTACCAAGATGATGGAACGGTTGACTCGTCGCACACCTATTCTGCATGAGGATCTTACCAATCGGGAACATGAAATCTTAATGTTGATTTCACAAGGAAAAAGCAATCAAGAAATTGCAGATGAATTATTTATTACGCTGAAAACGGTCAAAACACACGTATCCAATATTTTATCGAAATTAGAAGTGGAAGACCGGACGCAAGCAGCGATTTATGCGTTTAAACATGGGTTAGTGAAATAAAAAAGGACCTCTCCGTAGTCAGATGGAGAGGTCTTTGTTATACTGGTAATGTTAATAAAGGCGTTTACAAGGAGAAGAAAATGAAACAAAATTATGCAATTATTGGTTTAGGAAGATTTGGCGGTAGTATCTGTCGAACATTGATTGAAGCTGGACAAGAGGTTTTAGCTATTGATACCAGCGAAGATCGGGTGAATGAATATATGAATATTGCTACTCATGCGGTTGTTGGGAATGCGCAGGATGAAATGACTTTAAAGTCGTTGGGGATTCGCAATTTTGATCATGTAATTGTGGCGATTGGCGAAGATATTCAGGCGAGTATTTTGGTTACCTTGATGGTTAAAGAGATGGGTGTACCGGATGTTCTTGCTAAGGCACAAAACGAATATCACGCGCGAGTGTTGGAGAAAATCGGGGCAGATCGAGTTGTCCATCCAGAGCGGGATATGGGAATCAGAATCGCCCACAATCTAGTTTCAAAAAATATTTTGGATTATGTTGAGCTGTCTGATGATTATTCATTAGCTGAAATTCGAGTATCCAATCCGAAATTTTTCAATAAAACATTATTAGAGCTAAACTTTAGACAACGGTTTGGTTTAACTGTTGTAGGAATTCGTCGGGTTGGCGGAAAAGTGGTTGTGTCACCAACTGCAGACGAGATCGTTAAGGAAAATGACAATCTTTTAGTGATCGGTGAGACGGGTGACGTCGATATCCTTGATGATAAAATGAATGATTAGAATGGAGCGATAGGTTTGAAATTAGCAGTTACCGAAAAAGCAATTGAATGGTTCAAAAAGGAACTTGTAGTGGATAATGGAATGGGTGTACGCTTTTACGGAAAGGTCTATGGAAAAACGCAGGTTCATGAAGGATTTTCTGTCGGAATGGCTGTGGATGTTCCTAGTCAACCAGTAGTAGAAGAAACCATTGATGGTCTTTTATTCTTTATCGATGAAACGGATGAATGGTTTTTTAAAGGATATGATCTAGTGGTGGATTATGATGAAAAACTGGATGAACCGAAGTATGTGTTTGAAAAAAATCATGAAGATGAGCAAAAAAAATAGGCTAATCACTAGCCTATTTTTTAGGATTGAAGAATACATTTTTTATTTATAGGATGTTTTTAAAGGAGTAACGCAATGTTATCAGTAATTGTTCCATGCTACAATGAAGAAAAAAGTATCCCGCTTTTCTTTGAACATATAAATAAAGTTGTGTTGGATTTAGATATGCCAACTGAATACATTTTTGTCAATGACGGCTCTACTGACCGGACCTTAGCGGTGTTGCGTTCTCTTACGACAACCAGTCATGAGAATGTCCGTTATTTGTCGTTTTCTAGAAATTTTGGAAAAGAAGCTGCTTTATATGCAGGTCTATTAGCTTCAAAAGGGGATTATATTACTGTCATGGACGCTGACTTGCAAGATCCACCAGAACTACTGATAGAGATGTTTCAACGCTTAGAAGCTAATAATTTGGACTGTGTGGGGACTCGTCGTTCCAATCGAAGGGGAGAACCCAAAATTCGCAGTTTTTTTTCAAAGCTATTTTATCAGTTAGTCAACAAAATTGGTGATACTCAAATGGTGGATGGCGCTCGGGATTTTCGTCTGATGACTCGTCAAATGGTAGATGCGATTTTAGAATTAACTGAATATAACCGCTTCTCTAAAGGGATTTTTAGTTGGGTGGGATTTGATACCGAGTATATCTCCTATGAAAACCGTGAGCGAGTGGCAGGGAGTACTTCCTGGTCTTTTTGGAAATTATTTAAATATTCGATTGATGGAATTATTAACTTTTCTGATGCACCGCTAAATATCGCTTCGTTTGTCGGAGCTTTTTCATGTTTGGGGTCGGGAATTGCACTAGTGTTCATTATTATTCGGGCATTGTTGTACGGGGATCCAACGAGCGGTTGGCCCTCTATGGTGTCGATTTTTCTTTTCGTTGGTGGCTTGCAGTTGCTTTGCTTAGGTATCATCGGAAAATATATCGGAAAAATCTTTTTAGAGACCAAGAAACGACCGCATTTTATTGTGAAGGAAACGGATGAGGATATTAAAACGAATCAAAAAGACCTGCCAGAAAAGTAAATCTGGCAGTTTTTTTTAATACCCTTTTTCCAATGCCACCTCGTTGCGACACAACGTACCATCTTTCACATAGCTTTTAAGGTTTTCCAAAAAGATACCCATAAAAGCTTTTTGAAAATGTGGCGTCATTCCTGCGATGTGGGGAGTGATCAAAACATTTGGCAGTTCCCATAGTGGACTGTTGTCTGGTAGTGGTTCTTCTTCAAAGACGTCTAAGGCAGCAAAGGCGATTTCCTTTGTTCCCAAGGCAGCAGTGATTGCGGAAGTATCTACACTTGCCCCACGCCCAACATTGATAAAAGCGGCGGTAGATTGCATCATTTTGAAGAAAGAAGCATTGAATAAATGATAGGTTTCATCTGTTAAAGGAAGAATATTAATGACGAAGTCTGCTTGTTGGATTTGAGTAAACAGATCATTCATTGAAAATGTTTTGTAAAAACCAGTGACTGGATGCCCACTCGTATTGATGCCAAGTGGTTTAGCACCAAGTAGAGATAAGGTTTCAGCAAGTCGTTGTCCAATATGACCCGTACCCAAAATTAAGATCTGTTGCTCTGAAAGATAACCGTAATGGGTTTCAGCAGGATGCCAGCGTTTCTTTTTTTGGTTAGCGACCGCTTGATCAATGCCACGAAGCTTCATAAAAAGCGTTGCCAAAATGTGATCCGTAATCGCTTGTGCGTGAATACCACTGCCATTAGTCACCTGAATTTCATTTTTTTCAAACAGTGTGAGGGGCAAATAATCGACACCGGCGGAAATCGTTTGAACCCATTTAAGATTTTTTACTGGAAAGAGTTTTTCTTTCCAAGCTTCCGACCAACCAATGGTGACAGCAACTTCATCCCAAGAAAATTCTTCTCCTGGGGTTTTAAATTCATAGGTTGGAGCAATTTCGTGTATCTGTTCAATCAGTTCAGGTTTAAATGGACGTTTGGATAAAATAATTTTAGACATGAAAGTGCCTCCTTTTTTCTAGTCTATCAAATTGGATGAAAAAAAGCATTCTCAAGGACTGCTGAGAATGCTTAAATACTAATTGGTAATTGGGGAAACTGCCTTGACTGCTTGCATATAAATAAATAAACTCGCAATCAACAAAAATGTACTAGAATCAAAGGTAACGAAGATGGAGAAAAGCGCAGCAATGATCGCTGGTAATGTTGCAGAAAAGATCGCAATTTTTAGATTGTCAAAAAATTTCAATGGTAAACGTCTCAGTTTGGAATAAATCGTGGCACCCACTGTAATCATTAAGACTGTCAAAATCAAATCCAAGAAGGTAGGGTACAAGGCAACAAAGAAAGTAACCAGTTGTATCCACCAAGGAATTTGATTTTGTTGGAGAAATGTACGGATACGGCTCCCATCTAATGTTTGTAATGCGTCTTCTTTATAGGAAAGAACCAGCTGATTGTCTCCAAGAAATTGAGTGGTAAAACCCGAGGAAGGTAAGGCAATAACCAGATTATTTTTTAGCAGACCGATGCTGAGAAAATTACCAATCATATCTGTAGAAATATCGTTGGCGCTTCGTTTACCTTCGGGATCAAAGGTAAAAATAATGGAATTTGTTTGATAAATAAAACCTTCCGCTGTTTTTTCAGGAGTCAAGGTACCATTTTGAATCGTAAAATCCGGAATTTTTTCAGCAATGGCCTGTCCATCTTTTTGAACATCATCAATAATCCTTGAAACTTGAAAGGTAATCGGAATTGCGAGAAAGGCGCTTAGAAGAACCAAATAACCGATAATTTTTATAAATGAAATCTTGCGGGCTTCCGCTAAATCTTTAAAGCGAAAGAATGAACTTTTGAATAATTGTAAGACTGTCATCGACAAGCTCCTTTTTTAGACTGTATGGCTTCTAAGCTATTGTAACGAAGCTATCTGTAGAAAACAAGGGAAAGAAATAAATTAATCGCTAGAGACTAGTCATTTTGTCTCATTTTAGGTATGATAATAAGGAAATATCAAAGGAGCATTGAAATGAAACTTTTTTTTTGGTTTAAAGAACAATTAGTAAAAAGAGGTCTATGGGAAATATTTATTTACCTGTTCTTTGGCGGCTTGGCGACAGTGGTAAATTTTGCTGCCTATTTTATTAGTAAAGATGTATTTCACTTCAATTATTTATATGCCAACAGTATTTCCTGGATTGCAGCGGTTTTATTTGCTTTTTTGACAAATAAGATTTGGGTTTTTCAGTCTAAATCAGAAAATTTCTGGGAATTGATTGTTGAATTTGCAAAATTTATTTTTTATCGTGTCATCTCTTATGGCATGGACATGGGAATGATGTTTCTAATGATTGACGTTTTTCATTCTGGCGATTTTCTAGCCAAATTAGTCACTCAGATATTGGTTGTCATTGCCAATTATGTATTTAGTAAATTGTTTATTTTCAAGAAAAAAATTGTCATCGAGGAAATCGACAAAGAGTAGGCATATTAATTGAAGAAACCTCCTAACTTTGATAGTGTTTACAGTGTAAAGACTATCAATCAGGAGGTTTTTTTTCATGACTTACAAATTACCAGAATTACCTTACGGATACGATGCATTGGAACCTTATATCGATGTAGAAACCATGCATTTGCATCATGACAAGCATCACAATACGTATGTAACAAATTTAAATGCAGCGATCGAAAAACATCCCGAATTAGGTGGAAAATCGGTTGAAGAATTGATTTCAGATATGTCTGCAATACCAGAAGATATTAAAACAGCTGTTCGTAATAACGGTGGCGGACATGCAAACCACAGCTTCTTTTGGGAAATCATGGCACCAAATGCTGGTGGCGAACCAACAGGAGCAATCAAAGATGCAATCAATGAAACATTTGGTGATTTTACTTCTTTCAAAAATGAATTCAAAACAGCGGCAACAGGGCGCTTTGGCTCTGGTTGGGCTTGGCTAGTTGCTTCAAATGGCAAAGTAGAAATTACTTCCACACCAAACCAAGATTCTCCATTGATGGAAGGAAAAACCCCACTTTTAGGGTTAGATGTTTGGGAACATGCCTATTATTTAAAATATAAAAATGTTCGTCCAGATTATATTGAAGCATTTTGGAATGTAGTAAACTGGGAAAAAGTAAACGAACATTTTGCAAATGCAAAATAATTCGCTACAATAGGTGAAAGGAATTTTTCCTTTCATCTTTTTTATTTGGGGGCACCGCTTATTTTAACCATGCATGAAATACAAACCACGGATGAAGTTTCAACGCTTTTTCCTGTTGTCAAAAAAATTTGGCAAGAATTTTTTACTCCAATTATCGGAGCAGAGCAAGTGCAGTATATGCTGAAGCATTATCAATCGCCAGAAAATATTTGCCAAGAAATCAGCGCGGGGGTCCATTATTTTTCTTTGACGGAGGAGCAGATTGTTGGGTATACCGCGTATGAAATCCGCTCAGATTGCGTGTTTATCAGCAAATTATACATTGACCATGAACATCGGGGAAAAGGACTGATGACGCAGATTTTTGATTGGTACGATCAGTTGGCAGACTCATTAGGACTAAAACTTCAGCTCAAGGTCAATCAAAATAATACAGAGGCATTGGCTGTTTATCAGCATCGCGGATTTACGATTGTTGATGAGTTTTATGGCGATATTGGCGAGGGATTTATCATGAACGATTTCGTCTTAGAAAAATAGTTTGCTACCGCTTACATTTTTTTGTATAATAATTGGGACGAACGTATTCGTTACTAATTTTATTCTTGGAGGCTACACAGAAGATGGAACAAGGAAAAGTAAAATGGTTCAACAATGAAAAAGGATTTGGATTCATTACAACAGAAGCTGGCGATGATATTTTTGTTCATTTTTCAGCAATTCAAGGAGATGGATTCAAATCACTTGAAGAAGGACAAGAAGTTGAATTTTCAATCGTTGAAGGAGCTCGCGGTCCACAAGCAGCGGAAGTAACGAAACTTTAATCTTCAACAAGCAGCTTTCAGGCATCCTGATACGGACGAGAAATCGTCCTTCATTGGGTGCCTTTTTGATGAACAAAGAGCTTTCTGGCAAAATATTGCTATTTTGATTATTTTTTGTTATCGTAAAGTATCATGAAAAAAAGAGGGAAAATGATGAAACGTGTAATCACTTATGGAACCTTTGATTTGTTGCATTATGGACATATTAATTTATTGAGAAGAGCAAAAGAGCAAGGGGATTATTTAGTTGTTGCTTTGTCTACGGATGAATTCAATTGGGACGAAAAACAAAAGAAATGCTATTTTTCTTATGAAAAACGTAAACAATTGTTGGAAGCAATCCGCTACGTCGATTTGGTTATTCCGGAAGAAGGTTGGAAACAAAAAGTCGAAGATATCAAACTTTACCATATTGATAAGTTTGTTATGGGAGATGACTGGGCTGGCAAGTTTGACTTCATCCAAGAACAAACAGAAGCAGAAGTTATTTATTTACCCCGAACACCAGAAGTTTCCACCACTCAAATCAAAAATGATTTAAAATTGAAATAGACTAACAGCCGAGAATAGCTCCTCGGCTGTTTATTTGTCAGAGTAATACTTTACGAGAAGAAAAAATATGGTATCATGTACATTGAATTCCTATGACACAATTATGCATGAGAAGGATGAATGAATTGGAAAATACAAACATCAAAGTAAGAAGTACGCTGGTAACAAAAGAGTATGACTTATATAAAAAGAAATCTGATAAAGTAAAAGCGCTGTTCAAATTCTATCATCGCAATGTTCCACGTTTTTGGGCGCTGAAGGGTGTCAGCTTTGAAGTAAAGGCTGGGGAATCAGTTGGGATCATTGGAATCAACGGGTCTGGAAAATCAACCTTATCCAATGTGATTAGCGGGATTATTCCGCCAACTTCCGGAACGATGGAAGTAAATGGGGACACCTCGATTATTGCTATCGGTGCTGGATTAAAGTACCAATTGACGGGATTAGAAAATATTCGCTTAAAAGCGCTGATGTCTGGTATGACCAACAAAGAAATTGACAAAAAAATGAATGAGATCGTGACTTTTGCAGATTTGGGAGATTTTATCAATCAGCCGGTTAAAAGCTATTCAAGTGGGATGAAATCACGACTGGGTTTTGCGATTGCAGTTCACAACGATCCTGATATTTTGATTATTGATGAAGCGTTGTCCGTTGGGGATGAAACCTTCTATCAAAAATGTGTGGATAAAATCGTTGAATTTAAGGAACAAGGAAAAACAATCTTTTTCGTCAGCCACTCTTTGCCACAGGTTGAAAAACTTTGTGATCGAACGATTTGGATGCATTACGGAAGTATGCGGATGTTTGGACCGACAGAAGAAGTGATGAAAGAGTACCGTACATTTATTGACTGGTTTAAGAAACAACCGAAAAAAGAACAAAAAAAATACCAAGATGAACAAAAAGAAGGGCAAAAAGCCTTTACTTTAGCAAAGTTGGCAGAAAATTATAAACAAGACAAGTGGCTGACAGAGCAAAAACTGCCGCAAACGACAGTTGAAAAAAACTTGAAACGTATCCCATTGGGGGATCGAATGAGTGGTCCTACCAAAGCAATTTTAGGTGTCGCCGTATTAGCAACTTGCTTTATGGCGCTCGTCTCCTTTAGCGACAAATCATTGATTTGGTCATTGCAGCATCCTTTGGAAATGTTGCAGCGGGTTTTTAATTAATTACAAAAAATATCTCGTGGGATATATGAGAAAAGGAAGAGTTTAGTGAAAGAAATCTCAGTAGTAATTAAAGAGCAGTTTCAACATCTGGGAATGATTTCTCGGATGTCGCGATATGAAGACAAGGCAACTTATCAGAGTCACTATTTAGGATTGGCTTGGCAAATCTTGAATCCTGCAATCCAGGTGGGAATCTATTATTTAGTTTTTGGCGTTGGTGTCAATCGAAATCGAGAAATTTCCGGCGTACCATTTATTGTTTGGATGCTGATTGGGATTACCGCTTGGTTTTATATGAATTCTTCTGTTTTGGGGGCATCGAACAGTATTCATCGCCAAGTAGGTATGGTCGCAAAAATGAAGTTTCCGGTTAGCATTTTGCCAACAATCAATATTATCAGTAATCTTACTTCTTACGCTCCAATGACGGTGATCGTTGTGGGATCACTCCTTGTTAGTGATACCATGCCGACCTTGTATTGGTTGCAGTACTTCTATTACTTTTTCTGCATGCTGGTATTTATGTTTGCTTTTGGACTATTAAATGCGACGATTACCGTTTTGATTCGCGACTACCATATTCTGCTACAGTCGATTCTACGTCTATTATTTTATGTGTCAGGACCAATTTGGGATATCAATAATCGTAATTTGCCAGTGGCTTTAGTTAAAATTTTACGGCTGAATCCCTTTTACTATATCATTGAAGGCTTTCGAGATAGTTTCTTGAGCCGCCAATGGTTCTGGGAGAAACCAAATTTTACGCTGATTTTCTGGGGAATGGTCTTTATCTTATTAATCCTAGGAAGCCATCTTCATATGAAATTCCGAGCACGCTTTGTTGATTATATTTAAAATCTGAACTGACGGAATTGAAGAACATTCAATGTTCGTCAGTTTTTTTCTCAGCAAATGTACCTAAATCTTTCTGTTTTTTTGAAAAATGGGCTTTCGTTGCGTTTCATTTTCATTTCAGAATTATTAAGATTGTGTTATAAAGCAAGTGTTGCGTTGCTCAAAGACGGAAACTATGGCAAAATTTATTCGATATTGTAAGATTGAAGAGACCGAGGTGTACCATGCGCTTATATCAGAAAATTATTTTAGCGATTCTAGGAATTATTACATTAGGAGTTGCTGGAGTAACTGTTTATGGAATCAAAATGTACCACGATGCGAACACGACTTTTAATAATATTGTTGAAAAAGTGGATCGCAAAACGTCTAAGCGGGAAAAAGAAGTGAGTATCGAAGATCGTGAACCTTTCTCCATCCTTTTGTTAGGAATCGATACAGGAGCGCTTGGTCGGACGGAACAAGGACGATCAGATAGCATGATGGTCGTCACTGTGAATCCAGAACAAAAGAAATCAACCATTGCCAGCTTGGACCGTGATATTTATACGCAAATCGTTGGTTACGATACGATGGATAAGCTGAATCATGCCTATGCATACGGCGGTGTGGAAATGTCGATGGACTCAGTGGAAAATCTGTTGGATATTCCTATTGACCACTACGTAACCATCAATATGCAGGGAATGCGAGATTTGATTGATGCGGTTGGCGGAATTGAAGTGGATAATAAAATTGATTTCACCCTTGAAGGCGTTCATGTTCCTGCAGGGAAAATCACGTTAAATGGAAAAACCGGACTAGCTTATGCTCGGATGCGTAAAGACGATCCAGAAGGGGATATTGGTCGCCAAAAACGTCAACGGGAAGTTATTACCAAAATCGTTAAAAAAGTTATGAGCTTGGATAGCGTCAGCAATTATCAAAAAATTCTCAAAGCGGTGGAAAAAAATTCTAAAACCGATTTAGCTTGGGAAGATATGCTGGATATCGCTGAAAACTACATTCCTGCTTTTGATAAAATCGAACAAGTACAATTACAAGGCGAAGGTCAGATGCTTAATGGCGTTTACTATCAAATTCTGGGAATCAATGAATTGTTAAAAGTTCAAAATGCTTTGAAAACGCAACTGGATATGCCAACGAGTGAAACGTTGCCTACAGGTGATCAATACACAAGCGGCTATGCAGAAGGTCAATTTTACGATGATAGTAATGGTTCTTATGATGCAAGTGTGCAAAATCAAGAAGACACAGGTACCTATACAGAGGGAACCGACTATTATGATTATGATGAAACCGGCGCTAACTATGAGGAAAGCTACACAGAAGGCGGCTATTAAAAAAACTGGGAAACCAGTTTTTTTTATTGCTCAACAAATATACGCAGCTTATGCACAAAACTTTTTCCACAGCGGTATTTTTTTTGATGGTGTTTCACAGGCAGCGTTTTTGAAAAAGACAAGAAAGCAATGAAAGACAATAAAAATTCTTTAGGAATAAAAAGTTTCAAGATTTTTCGTGAAACATTTTGTTGAATTTATCTGTTGTGTTTAAATATTTTTATAGTTCGCAAAAAGTCACTGCTTAACTGACTTTTTTTTGGTAAAATGAGATGGTACGCAACTGTGTCTGGAAGGATTTGGAGAATGAAAAATTTAAAAAAGAATCTACAATCAAAAAACTGGATTGAAAGCATGAAAAAAGGTGCAAAGGAACCGGAAAGTAAAGGAGCAAAACGTTCCCACGTTCCCTTTCGTTTGAATTTTTTATTTTTTGTAATTTTTGCATTATTCGTCGCGCTGATTGCGCAATTAGGCTATTTACAAATTGTAAATGGCGAAAATATCACTAAACAACTAAAATCTTCCTCAGTGATTAAGGTACAGGGCAGCACGCCGCGAGGGATGATTTACGATTCTACCGGAAAAGCGTTAGTCAGTAATCAAGCCAACCCGGCAATTACGTTTACCCGGGGAAATAAGATGACGGCAGATGACCTTTATACCATCGCAAACAAATTGAATGAACTGATCGATGTCCCTGTAGACAGCAATTTGCGAGAACGGGACAAAAAGGATTATTGGTTAGGAAATAAAAAAAATCTGGAAGAAGCAACGGAACGCTTATCTGACGAAGAAAAGAATTTAGATACCAGTGAACAGTATGCAAAAATCGTTGATAAGGTAACAGACAAAGAAATTCAATTTTCAAAAGAACAGGAAAAGGCGGCAACAATTTTTAAACGAATGAATGGCGCACAGGCCTTAAATACGATTTTTATTAAGAATAGAAATGTCACAGATGAGGAACTGGCAATCGTTTCGGAACGAACAGCAGAATTGCCCGGGGTTTCTACTGGAACAGACTGGACACGGAAATATGAAGAAAAAGGTTCCTTGAAGAGCATTATGGGCAGTGTCTCCACCGAAGAACAAGGAATCGAAGCAGAAGATTTAGAAGAATACTTGGCAAAAGGCTACGCGCGAAACGATCGTGTCGGGACAAGCCAACTGGAAAAGCAATATGAAGAAGTATTGCAGGGAACAAAAACACAATACGAGATCACCTTGGATCATGAAGGCAACATTTCGAATCAAAAGGAAGTTTTTGCAGGAGAAAAAGGTTCTAACCTTGTGCTTTCTATCAATGCAGAGTTCCAGAAAAAAATCGATGCGATTTTGAAGAAGCATTTTGAGAATTTAATCGACAGCGGACGGGCAGAATATTCGCCAGGAATTTATGCGGTAGCAATGAATCCGAATACTGGTGGTGTTTTAGCTATGTCAGGTTTTCAACATAAAACGAAATCTACTGAACTTGAAGAATACGCACTAGGCACCATTACTCATGCCTTTGTTCCCGGTTCCGTAGTGAAAGCAGGAACCTTGACAGCCGGCTGGGATGCGGGCGTTTTAAAAGGAAACGAAGTGTTGTATGATGAACCAATCAGAGTACAAGGTTCTGCAGTCAAAGGGTCAATTTATAATAAAGATGGCAGTGCCAATCAAAGTTTATCTGCACAAAAAGCGTTGGAAATTTCTTCCAATGCCTATATGATGAAAGTTGCCTTTCGTTTGTTGGGAATGGAGTACAGTTCTGGTGTGGCAATGCCTTATATTGATCAACCGGCACAGATCAAAGCATTCGATGAATTGCGAACGGCTTTTGCTCAATATGGAATGGGAACAGAAACTGGCGTTGATTTGCCAAATGAAGCCTCCGGAATCGTTACACCCCTAGAATCCTTGTCTACCAATGGTACCGGGGGATTGATTTTAGACCTTTCATTTGGACAGTATGATACCTACACGACGATCCAGCTTGCGCAATATGCCTCCACTGTAGCTAATGGTGGCAAACGAATAAAACCACATTTGGTTTCCGGCATTTATGACAATGATGAAAACGGCAATCTTGGCGAGCTGAAAAAAGCAATTGAGCCGACTGTTTTGAACACAGTAGATATTTCTCAATCAGAAATGAAAATCATCCAAGACGGTTTTTATGATGCAGTTCACGGAACTAGTGGCTGGACAACTGCAACTGGTTTGGCTTCAGCAAAAATGGATGTATCTGCCAAAACCGGTACTGCTGAAACGCTCATAATTGATGATGGCAAAGAAGTCAATTTAATCAACAGTAATTTGGTTGCTTATGGACCTTCTGAAAATGCTCAGGTATCCATCAGCATCATGATTCCCCAAATCAAGGAATTATCCGGCGATCACACAAATGTGGAGATTGCAAAAGAAATCATGGACGCGTATTATGATTTGTATATGAAATAAAAAAGGTAGGGATACACATTGGAAACCTAGAGGAATCCAGTGTGTATTTTCAGTAGAATAGAAGACTAAGAAAAAAGAGGGGGATAGATCTGAATCTCTTAATTATTGTTTATCTAATACGAAGAGAGTATAATTATTGACAGTGTAAAAATAAATTTTTGTTAAAGAGAGGGTTACTAGGTTGTATCGTTCAAAGCATAGAAAACAAAATAAGAACGGGGTCTTAAAAAAGATTGGTTTTCATTTATTATTAATGGGTCTTTTCTTATTGATATCTTATTGGTGGGTAATTGAGTTAGATAAGATTTTATTCATTGATGCAGGAGAAAATGTAGAACTTACTACTAATCATGTCGGTACATCGATGCTTTTCTTGATATTTCTCTTTTTTTATTTTCTATCTAATCGAGTGTTAGTTACTCTTTTAAGTAGCAATCTCGTTATTGCGGCTTTCTGGTTTGCGAATAAGATGAAGTGGACATCTCGAGAGAGTATAGTCAGTTTTAGTGAACTAAGAAATTTGTTTAACATAAAAGAAATGTTGAAACTTATTGATCCAAAATGGCATATTCCATTATTGATTATAACTATTGTTTCAGTTATCTTCTTAGTCTTTTTATTTCTAATTGAGGGTAAAATCAACAAAAAAATTCAGATAAATTTGAATAACAAAGTTCGAGTAGGACTGTTTTCGATATTAATATTACTTTTTGCAGTCATATATTCTCAATCCGAAATCGTTGCGTCCACGTGGTTAGGTCTAGAATACGATGCACAAAATTTTAATCCCGTTAGAAAAACTAGAGAAGATGGATTGATACCAACTTTTGTCAGAGATATCAACGCAAAACCATTTGACAAGCCTGATAATTATACAGAAAAGAAAATATTTGAAATTGGTACGTACTATCAAGGGCTAGCAAAAACGGAAAATACAAAAATGAAAAATGATCTTCGAAATGAACATACAATTATCTATTTGAGTGAAAGCTTTTGGGATATGCCCTCCCTACTTATCAATGGACCAGCGGGACCTTTTGTGAATAGCATGGTTCAGAAAAATGGGGGACACATTAAATCAACATTTATCGGAGGCGGGACCGCTAATATTGAATTTTCTGTTCTAACTAGTATGAGCTTGGACATGCATAAAGAACCTAGTGTGGTAACCCCATATACTGACTATATTTCACAAGATCAACAACATTCATCTGTTTTCTCTTTGTTTGATAACGATCAAAAGGTAGCAGCTCACCCATACAATTTTAACCTATATAATAGAAGAAATGTTTATAAAGATTTTGGAATTGATCGATTAATTGATTCGAAAGAAATACCAAATAAATATCCTCTAGAAAATGTTACAAAAGTTTCTGATAAATCTTTTCATGAATATTTGTTGTCTATAGCAAAAAAATACAGCATTATTAATGCACTGTCTATGCAAAATCACTCTTTTTATTTAAAGAATGCTGTTCCTGACTCTGATTTTACTCCTGAGGTTGATACAACCTACTTATCTAAAGGAGAAGGAAAAATTGATGATGTAGAACTTGTTAAGTCTTATTTTCGTCAGATTCATGAATCTGATAAAGCCGTTGAGTCACTAATCAATGATCTTGAAGGAGAAAATGAAGCAATAAACCTGATTTTTTTTGGTGACCACGGACCAAATTTTCTTCAGGGAAAATCTGAGACTATTGGTCCGGATGTATATCTAACCCCCTATTTCATTTATCAAAATAAGAATCGGACTAAAGTTAATGGAGCAGATACCTCAACTAAGGTTCTCTCGCCAATGTTTCTTATTCCAGAATTATTAGAGCAAGGGGAATACAAAAGAACTCCTTTCTATCAACTGGTTATTGAGTTGTACAAGGCAAATATTACTTTTGTTGGTGGTAATTATGTCATTGTTGGACAGGATAAAATTGACGATAATCAATTAAATGATAATATGAAAAAACTCGTTGAAGACTATAGACTAGTGAACTATGATCGTTACCTAGGAAATAATTATTTAGAGGAGTCTTTCTTTTCTGAGTATTAGTTAATTGGTAAATCTGTTCTAGTTGATCAATTCAAAGCTTTTCATAAAATAACCGATATTAAATAAAATATTTGTTATTCTGAAAGGCTTTTTTCCATGTAGTTCATCGAGGGTAAGAACTTTCCTTGATATTTTATTAAATAAGAGTATTTTTGGTATAAAATATATTGTAAACCATCATATTAAAGGGAGAGTTATCATGACTGAAAATTTTGAAGAGAAAATGCGTCTGCTTCATCAAGAATATGGACACTATACAGTAGAAGAACGACGGCGACTTCTCGAAGAAATGAGACGGAAAAATATTCTGACGTTTCGCAAAATCGAACGCTTGAAACATGATTTGTTACGGCTGGAAGCTAAGCGGGCACAACTGCGGTTGTCTGGAAATGAAAAAGAATTGGCACTGTTGGAAAAACGAATGCTGGAGAAAAAAGAAATATTTCTGAAAGTATTTGATAAAGCCCGGAGAAGAGGGGAATAGATGGCGTTTATCGAGTTAGTGATTTTAATTGCAGGAGCAATCACCTTCTCCAATATTTTCAATAAAATCGTTCCTGCGATTCCAATTTTCTTCTTACAAATTTTTCTGGGAATTCTACTGGGGCTGACCTCATATGGTCAATCAATTAATTTTGAGCCGGAGATTTTCTTAGTAATGATTATTGCACCACTGCTTTTCCGTGAAGGAGAACATGCTGATATTCCCATGATTCTTAAAAATTTTGGTGTGGTCTTGGCGTTGGCGTTTGGTGGCGTGCTTTTGACTTTGCTAGGGGTTGGATTATTGTTGCATCAGCTGCTTCCTTTCATTCCATTGGCGGCCTGCTTTGCTTTTGGTGCAGCGTTAGGACCGACCGATGCTGTGGCTGTGGGTTCTTTGACGAAACGATTAAAAATTTCCGAAAAAGCGGTACGGATTTTAGAAGGGGAAGGACTACTGAATGACGCATCTGGAGTTACCGCTTTTCAGTTTGCCGTAGCGGCTTTGGTTTCTGGCACTTTTTCGTGGTCAAGTGCTGGTTTTCAACTTTTTATGGCAAGTGTTGGTGGTGGTTTGGTGGGTTTTCTTGTAGTGTGGGTAAAACGCAAAATCATTCAGTTAATCGAGCAAGCTTCTGCACAAGATGTTACAGCTTATCTATTGATTGAATTATTATTGCCATTTTCAGCATATTTGGTTGCTGAAAGTTTCCACGTATCAGGAATTATTGCAGCGGTTGTCGCAGGTGTTGCACAGGCGCATGGTCGCAGAAATCCAGTTACACTGTTTACTGCAGAGTTGGCAAACGTTTCAGAAGCAACGTGGAGCATGATTGGATTTACCTTGAATGGACTAGTTTTTATTTTCTTGGGAATCGAAGTGTCACAAGTTTTTTCACCAATTTGGGAGAATACAGATTATTCCAATTGGTATTTGTTAGGCATCATCCTGCTGATTGCTTTAAGTTTATTTTTGATTCGTTGGGTATTTATTACCGCCATCTATTTTATAAAAGAAGGATGGCATAAGATGATGGAGAGTTTTTCTGAAATTCTCTTATTGACCTTCGGCGGAGTAAAGGGAACTGTCAGCCTAGCGACAATCTTTATTTTACCTGTCGTTATCCATGAGGAAACCTTTGAAAATCGAGCGCTGTTGCTGTTTTTAACTGCGGGTGTGATTTTGGTAACATTAGTGGTTGCCCTGATGGTGTTGCCGCTGCTTTCAGACGGGGAAGCAGAGCTGCCTCTTGATCGAAACCAAGTATTGATTTTAAAAGAGGTTACGAAACAGCTGAGAAAAGACCGAGAAATCGAAACTCTTTCAGAATCGGAAAACGTTGCTTTGCAATCAGTTATTGATGCGTATGAAGGGCGGATTTGGGAAACCTATGAGGAAGCTCTGACAGAAAGCGAGCAGCAAGAAGTCCAAGAAATTCAAGGATTGATTTTATCGATTGAACGAACTGGGCTAGATGAAAATTTTCGAAAAGGAAAAATCAGCCGTGACAGTTATCGTATTTATTCCCGGTTCATTACTAATTTTCAAAAATCAGCGACTCGGCAGTTTTTTTCTTTCTTAGGTTTTTGGTTCCTTGTCGTTTGGCGAATTATACGAGTGATTACCCATCCTCGGCTTTTTTTGCAACGACGTCATTCTGGGAAAAAAGAGTTGAAAAAACGGGATATCAGCGAATTACAACGGGTCTTTGAGGAAAATACGCAAGAAATCCAGCGTAGTTTGGAACATTTGCGGGATATTTATGATGAGCAACTAATTGAAGGATTTTTGCATCGTCGGCAGTCGATTATTGAGCGGTTGCAACGCTCAGATTTCTTTTTTAAGATGATGCTGGAGGGTGATCCCGCGTTTACAAAAGAAATTTTGCGGGGATATTATTTGGAGCGAAAAGTGATCGATGAATTTGAAGAAGCAGAAAAAATCACGACGTTTTCTGCCAATGATTATCGGAAACAGGTCAATTTATTGGAATCCTATGCAATCAATCAGACGGATTTTACAAGTTTGACTAATTTTTTGTGGCAAATTCGAATTGAAAAATAGTGAAAAACATCAAATTTTGGTGTTTTTCTTTTTGCCAAAATTTCTTGCAGAAACGATGAAGCTATTTTTTGGAAAGAATGAATATGTTACAATAAGCAGGAACTATCGAGGAGGGATTTTTTGAAAGAGTTAAAAGTGGCGCATTTGACGAAAACTTATGGAGAAAAAACGCTTTTTGACCAAATCTCTTTTTTGATACATGAAAAAGATCGAATCGGTCTTATTGGTATCAATGGCACAGGCAAATCCAGCCTACTGAAAATTTTGGCAGGGAAAGACAGTGGAGATGGCGATGTTACTGCTGTGTCGTATCCTAATGGGTACCGAATTGGCTTCTTGTCGCAATCAACTGATTTTTCCGATGAGGAAACAATTTTGGAAACCGTTTTTCAAGGGGAAAGTCCGGTAATCCAAACGGTTCGCCGCTACGAACAAGCCTTGTTGGCATTGACAGAAAATGAAAACGATCCTCAAACCCAAGCCAGATTTACACGAGCAGAGGAACAGATGAATGAGAATGACGCGTGGATGACGGATACGAACGCAAAGATTATTTTGCAGAAGCTGGGGTTGAAGGAGCTGCATAAGAAAATCGGTGATCTTTCCGGAGGACAGAAAAAACGGGTGGGTTTGGCTCAGGTTTTAATTGATGAACCAGATCTGCTATTGTTGGATGAACCAACAAACCATTTGGACTACGAAGCAATTTTATGGTTGGAAAACTATTTGAATCAGTATCAAGGAGCGTTGATGATGGTGACCCATGATCGGTATTTTCTCGATCGGGTAGCCAATCGCATGTTTGAGCTGTCTTTTGGAAAGCTGTATGAATACAAAGGCAATTATGAAGCCTATCTTTTGGAAAAAGCAGAGCGAGAACGAATTGCCTCTGATCAAGAGGATAAGCGCAAACAATTGTACAAACAGGAATTAGCCTGGATGCGCAAGGGAGCAAAAGCCCGCTCCACAAAACAGCAAGCCCGGATCGGTCGATTTGAAGAATTGAAAGAAAATTTGTATCAAGTTCAAACTACCGATGAGGTAGCAATCGATGTTGCAACAAAACGATTAGGCAAAAAAGTTCTAGAAATAAAGTCCGGAAATTATTCGATTGAGAATCAGCTTATTTTAAAGGATTTTGATTTGCTGATTCAGTCCAAGGAACGCTTGGGAATCACTGGTGAAAATGGGACCGGTAAATCAACGCTGCTGAATTTATTGGCGGGACGGCTGGAATTGGACAGTGGGACACTTTCAACGGGTGAAACGGTGCGACTGGCGTATTATACGCAGCAAAATGAAGCGATGGATGAAAATCAGCGGATGATCGCCTATCTGCAAGAAGCAGCAGAACAAGTGCGACAAACAGATGGCACGCAAATTAGTGTTGCGGAAATACTTGAACGTTTTTTATTTCCCAGACAGATGCACGGAACCCTTATCGGTAAATTGTCCGGTGGCGAAAAACGACGTTTGTATCTACTGAAATTATTGATTGGACAACCGAATGTTTTATTGATGGATGAACCCACCAACGATTTGGATATCTCTACTTTGACAGTTTTAGAAGATTATCTTGACAAATTTCCGGGAGCTGTAATCACGGTTTCCCATGATCGATATTTTCTGGATAAGGTTGCAGAAAAGCTATTAATTTTTAAAGGTCAAGGTCAGATTGAAGGGTATTACGGTTCCATTATGGATTATCTTCAAACAACTTCGCCAAGCGTAGAGGAACCAAAAATATCCCAGGAAAAAACAATAGCACCTAAAAAGAAAAAAATGAGTTATTTGGAACAAAAGGAATGGGAAACCATTGAAGAGGAAATTACCAAACTTGAAGAAAAGTGTGAAGAATTAACAGAAGAAATGAACCATCAAGGGGATAATTTTACGAAACTGCAAGAGTTGCAACAAGCCCTTAGTGATACGGAGACGGAACTGGAAGAAAAAATGGCTCGGTGGGAATATTTGAGTGATTTTGCAGACGCATAAAAGGAGGAAACGATGGAACAAGCATATCTGGATTTAGGACGGAAAATTTTAGAAGAAGGTCATCAAAAAGGCGATCGCACAGGAACCGGAACCAAAAGTCTTTTTGGGTATCAGATGCGGTTTGATTTAGCGGAAGGCTTTCCCCTTCTAACAACCAAACGGGTGCCTTTTGGCTTAATCAAAAGTGAATTGCTATGGTTTTTACATGGAGATACCAATATTCGTTATTTGCTTCAACAGAACAATCATATTTGGGACGAATGGGCGTTTGAGCGCTATGTACAAAGTAATGCGTATAATGGACCGGATATGACAGATTTTGGCAGACGATCTTTAGTAGATGATGCCTTCAATCAACTCTATCAAGCAGAATTAACTAAATTTTGTGGACGTATTCTTGAGGATGAGGCATTTGCGAGAGTTCATGGGGATTTGGGGCATATTTATGGCTATCAATGGCGCCATTGGGAAACCAAAGATGGCGGTTTTATCGATCAGATTAAAGAAGTGATTGAAACCATTAAAACAAACCCTAATTCACGTCGGCTGATCGTTTCTGCTTGGAATCCCGAAGATGTGCCTTCCATGGCGTTGCCGCCTTGCCACACAATGTTTCAGTTCTATGTAAATGAAGGGAAGCTAAGCTGTCAACTGTACCAACGCAGTGGGGACGTTTTTCTGGGGGTTCCTTTCAATATTGCCAGCTATGCATTATTGACACATTTAATTGCTCATGAAACAGGTTTAGCAGTGGGAGAATTCATCCATACGTTAGGTGATGCGCATCTGTACAACAATCATTTTGAACAGATGAAAGAGCAGTTGCGCCGAGAAGTTCGTCCATTTCCTAAGCTGATTTTGGCAGATAAAAAATCTGTCTTTGATTTTGATTCAGCAGATATCACTTTAGAAGGCTATGATCCTCATCCTGCCATCAAAGCACCGATTGCGGTATAGCAGGCATATTGATTTTTGCAACAGAAAAAATAAATGAATAAAAGAAGGGGGAGAAAAAATGTTAGCAGCAATTTGGGCAGAAGATAAAAATGGTTTAATTGGTCATAAAGGAACCTTGCCTTGGCGTTTGCCTAATGATCTTAGCTTCTTTAAAGAAAAAACAACCGGTCATACTATCGTGATGGGACGAAAAACGTTTGAAGGAATGGGAAGTCGTCCATTACCAAACCGAAAGACGATCGTTTTAACCAGTAATCCAACATATCAAGCTGCTGGTGTACGTGTTTTACATTCTGCGGATGAAGTACTGGCGCTAAAAGAGGAACAGCTATTTGTGATTGGTGGTGCTGTGGTTTTTGAGGCGCTACTACCCGCCTGTGATACACTTTTTCGAACAGTAATTGATGCCGAATTTGAAGGAGACACCTATTTTCCTAAGTTAGATTGGAGCAGATGGGAAAAAGTCGAAGTAATCGAGGGAATCCTTGACGAAAAAAATCGCTACCCACACCAATTTGAAATTTACAAACGCAAATAAAAAAAGACGATGCTTTTCATTTTTGAAAAGTGTCGTCTTTTTGTGAAATCAGGTAAAAAATAATATGGAAAAATAAATCAACCCGGCACCCAACATCACGAACAGATGCCAGATGACATGCATGAAGCGGATGTGTTTCATGCTATAAAAGAAGGCACCCACTGTATAAGAAACGCCTCCGCCCACCAATAAAGCTGTTCCTATAATCCCCAGTGATGCTAGTAATTGTTTGGCAGCAAGGATACATAACCAACCCATAATGATGTAGATAATCGTTGAAATTTTAGAAACGGTTTCTTTTCGATGTAAGGTAATGGACTTATAAACGACACCGCTGATCGCCATAGTCCAAATCAAGACAAATAAGGTCCAACCCAGCCATCCTCTAATGCTTAGCAGACAATAAGGCGTGTAGCTGCCGGCAATCAAAAGAAAAATTGAATCATGATCGAACACTTGAAAAACTTTTTTTGCTTTAGTAAAAATCAAACTATGAAAAAGTGTAGAACATAAAAAAAGTAAAATCATCATTGAACCATATAAGGCATAAGACACCACATGGATCGCCGACCCCATTCGTACACCCCTCACCAATAAAACAACGAGACCAGCTACGCTCAAGCCAAAGCCGATTCCGTGGGTGACCGCATTCAATACTTCATTTAAAATGAGGTATTTGCGACTAAATTTTGAATTTTCCATGAAAGCGTCCTCCTTCTTTTCTAAATAAGATGAAAATTTGATTTCTCTCTGTTATACTTGAAATAGATAAGGTTTAACCGTATTCTAACATGAAGTATATCCAGTTTTAAAGAGAGAGTGGACAAACAATGATAAAACTTAAGATAGTAACAGATTCTTCTTGCACAATGGAAAAAAGTGTTCGGGATCGTTTGAATATTCATGTGATGCCGTTATCCGTCATGATTGATGGAGTTGTTTATCCAGATGACGACAATTTGAGTGGCGAGAAATTTATGGAAATGATGAAAAACGCAAAGGAATTGCCTAAAACAAGTCAACCACCAATTGGACAATTTGTCGATCTTTACGATGAATTAGGCAAAGACGGCAGCAAGGTGTTGTCTATTCATATGACGAAAGGGTTAAGTGGAACTGTCGAAGCAGCAAGACAAGCCAGCACTCTTTCAAAAAGCAGTGTAACCGTTATTGATAGCGACACGACCGATCAGGGATTATCTTTTCAAGTTATTCGAGCAGCTGAGTTGGCACAAGCCGGTAAAGAAATTACTGAGGTTTTAGACGAAGTAGAACGGGTGCGGGAAAACACCAAATTATATATTGGTGTTTCTACGTTGAACAATTTGGTAAAAGGGGGACGAATCAGTCGTGCGACCGGAATTCTATCCAATTTGTTAAACATGCGGGTCGTGATGGACTTTGATCATTCGGAATTGGTTCCGGTAGTCAAGGGACGTGGAGCAAAGACATTCACGAAATGGTTCGATCAGCTAAAAGAAGAATTGAAAGAACTACCCAATGTAAAGCAAATCGGGATTTCCCACGCTGCGGGGCTTGAATTGACAGAAAAATTCAAATCAGAATTACAGGTGCTGTTCCCAGACATGCACATCCCATTACTGCAAACCACACCAATCATCGCTACCCATACAGGCGAAGGTGCGTTTGCCATTATGTATTACACGGAATAATTAAATGATGCAGCTTGAAGGACAATCCTTTGAGTTGCATTTTCTTGTACATAACATTTAGAAATTTCTAATTTCAGTAAACTTTCTGGGAGAAAACTACCTTTTTTAGCTTTTTTTTGCTAAAATGCTTTATACTTATAAGAAAAAAAGAAACGAATGCGTTAATTGGAGCGGGATTTTTTTGAAAATAATGAAAGGTATTATTCATCTATTATTGGTAGTCATCGGAGCATTGCTAATCTTTTTTGTGTTAAATCAGGCAATCCCAAAGGAACAAGCACGGCTAGAACCGGTTGTGGCTTCTGACAAGGACTCGGATAAGAAACCAAAAGTACACTATGTAGCAATCGGCGATTCTTTGACAGAAGGTATTGGAGATCAAACTAATCGAGGTGGTTTTGTTCCCATCGTAGCCGATGATATTCAAAGCCGATACAATTTAACTAGTGTTGAAGTCGAAAATTATGGAGTCGCTGGAGAACGCAGTGATCAAATTTTGAAACGAATGAAGAAGGATACATCCATTCAGGAGAATCTGAAATCAGCAGACTTTATTACCTTAACTGTTGGTGGAAATGATTTGATGAAGGTCATCCAAGATAATTTTTTTGGTTTGACGATTAAAACGTTTAATAAACCAATCAAAAAATACCAAGCACGGGTGACGGAATTGTTGGATGAAATTCGTACCTTGAATCAACAGGCACCCATTTATGTGCTTGGCATCTACAATCCTTTTTATCTTAATTTCCCTGAAATCACGGACATGCAGACGATTGTTGACAACTGGAACGCAGCAACTGAAAAAGCTCTTACGGAGGGAACATCTGCGTATTTTATTCCAATCAATGATTTGCTGTATCAAGGATTAGATGATAAAGTTGGTATTACCAGTGAATTGGAAGAAACGGACAACAGTTCTTCTGAAGGTAATAAGCTGTCGATTGTGGATAACAATGTTCTTTATGATGGCGATAAATTTCATCCCAATAACATTGGCTATCAATTGATGGCTAATACGGTACGAGATGAATTGATTAAAACACAAGATGAATGGATAAAGGAGCAAAACTAATGGAAAAGACACCGAAAAGAAAACAGCCGCAAAAGAAAATGTGGAAGTTTCGGGTGAAAAATCCTTGGCGCTCTGCCTTTTTGCTTTTAGTGGCACTTGTATTAGGTACCGGTTTTTTCTTTGGTTCCCGTATTTTTGCCAATCGCGAACCGAACTATAAAAAAACACCAGCTATTGTTGAGCGTCAGGGAACGCCCGTATTGACGATCAACAGCAATAAAAAGCAAGTCAATGAGTTGATTGATTTTTATTTGGAAGAATTTCAAAAGGATTCGGATGTAAAATATGAATTCACTTTAGAAAATGAAGCAATGCTGACGGGAGAGTTCAAGGTGTTGGGGTTCCCGGTTCAATTTTATTTATATTTTGATCCATATGTCATGGATAACGGCAATGTTCAATTACGAGCTAAAAGTCTGTCCATCGGTACGTTAGGTTTGCCGCTCAAAGAGGTTATGAGCATGGTCAAACGCAGTTATAAATTTCCAAAATGGATCGAAGTCAATCCCGATGATGAGAATATCATGATTCGTTTGGATCAGTTTCGAATGCAAAACGGATTATTCATGCGGGCGAACAAAATAAATCTTGTGGACGATGAAATCCAGATTAGTTTGTATTTACCAGCAACTAAAAAATAAGTGAATTGTTCTTATTTTTCGTAGAACGATGTTATAGAGTGAATTCTGATACTTAAAAAGGAGTGTTTTATTGTGGAAAGAGCAATTTTTGCCGGTGGGTGTTTTTGGTGCATGGTTCAACCTTTTGATGAAACGCCAGGGATTTATTCAGTCGTTTCAGGATATACTGGCGGACATGTTCCTCACCCAACCTATGAACAAGTATGCAGTCATACGACGGGACATACAGAAGCGGTTGAAATCATTTTTGACCCAGAAATTTTTAGTTATCAATCGTTAGTGGATATTTACTGGCAGCAGACAGATCCAACCGATGCTTTTGGGCAATTTGAGGATCGTGGCGACAATTATCGTCCCGTGATTTTTTATACGACAAAGGAGCAAAAGGCAATCGCTCAGCAAAGTAAGGAAGAGTTGCAAGCCAGTGGTCGCTTTGATCGACCAATAGTGACTGCGATTGAACCGGCACAAGTTTTTTATCCGGCGGAGGATTATCATCAAGAATATTATAAGAAAAATCCAGAAAATTTTGCCCGAAATCATGCTCGGCGTGCTGCTTTTGTAGAAAAAAATTGGGGGAACTTGGATGTATAAAAGTTTTTACCACTATTTAATGGCCGTCAAGGGACCGAATCACCGTGATGAAGCACAGGTTTTCGCCACCCATGCGAGCCACGATATCCAATTTCCAAAACAGTCGACGGATTACCACGAATTATCTACTTATTTGGAGATGAGTGTGGATTATCTGCCAACGATGGATATTTTTGATCGTCTATGGGAAAGATATCTTGAAGAAAATAAAAAAAAAAACTGATAAAATCCACTGCTGATTTTATCAGTTTTTTTTTTCAGAAAAGTCTTTGAGAAAGTTTGAATAATCAATTTTTTTCATAGCAAACCGGAGAAACTATGCTAAAATAAAACAGACGCTAAAAAAAGAAAACGGTCAAAACTAGCGAGAAAGATAGAAAGCTGGAGGAAAAAATGAAGCAAGGGATTCCTTTTTATAAATACATGATTTCCATGATTTGTGTTGCAATTATTTTTGGTGGTGGAGGAATTCTCTTCCAACGAAACAGTGATGCACAAGCAGAAAAAAGTGAGACAGCCACAGATGGTGACGAATTGCAAAAGGTACATGATCTATATCAAACTGTCACAGATAATTATTATAAAGATGTTGATAAGGAGAAGTTGATTGAAGGTGCTTTGAGCGGGATGGCAGAAGCATTGGATGATCCTTACACGACCTATTTGAACCAAGAGGATGCCACGGAGTTGGATCAATCTTTGTCTGACAGCTTCGAAGGAATCGGAGCAACCTTGGCGCTGGTGGATAAAATTCCACAAATCGCACAGGCGCCCATCAAAGGAACACCTGCCGAAAAAGCTGGACTACGAGCAAAAGATCAGATTTTAAAAGTGGATGACAAAGAAACCGCGGGCAAAGAATTGACCGAAGTTGTTCAAGAAATTCGTGGGGAAAAAGGAACAAAGGTCAAACTGACCATTCAACGGGGGCAAAAACAATTTACTGTCACCTTAGTTCGGGACACTATTCCTCTGGAAACGGTTCATGGGGAAATTGCTGCGGATCATCCAAAGGTAGGGGTGATTCAAATCACCAGTTTTGGCGAAGGAACCACCAATGAATTAAAAACAGCCATTGAGGCTTTGAGAAAAGACGGAGCAACTTCTTTTCTGTTAGATGTTCGGCAAAATCCTGGCGGTTTATTGGATCAAGTAGAACAAATGTCCAGTATGTTCTTAGAAAACGGCAAAACGATTGTTGAATTTGCTGACTCGGAAGGTGTTGTCTCAACGGCAAAAGCCAGTGAAAAATTAGACAACGGATTTAAAGTCAAAGAACCGGTTGTAGTTTTAGTAGATAGTGGTTCCGCCTCAGCCGCCGAAATTTTTGCTGCGGCTTTAAAGGAATCGGCGAATGTTCCGGTAATCGGGACAACGACTTTTGGAAAAGGAACCGTTCAAAGCATTGCTGATTTAGGAGACGAAAGTGAAATCAAATTAACCATCATGAAATGGTTGACACCTTCTGGAGATTGGATTCACGAAAAAGGTCTCAAGCCGACGATTGAAGCAGACTATCCTAAGTATGCCTATCTACCGCCCCTGCCACGGGATGAAACATTGAAAGCAGGGCAGGATTCCGATGACGTATCTACCTTGAATCAATTTTTAAATGCCCTTGATTATGATACGAGCGGTAGTTTATTCAATGAAAAAACCTCGGTGGCAGTCAAAGAGTTACAAGAAAAATATCAATTAGACGTAACAGGAGAAGTGGAAGAAAAAACTGCTACACAAATTGAAGCACTGATTACTAAAAAACTGCAAACGCAGGATCAGGCCTATTTAACAGGATTAGACGAATTAGCAAAACAGAGTAAATAAAAAATGAAGTGGCGTTTTTATGATGGGAGGAGAATCAGTGAAGAAAAAATATTTGGATGTATTCTGGGTGATTTGCAAATATGCGATTTTGGCTTTTATGATCGCGATTGTGATTCGTGGCTTTCTCCTGATTCCGGTTCCCGTTGAAGGAAACTCCATGGAGAAAACATTGGACCAAGGGGATATGGTACTGGTGGAAAAAATATCCCCAATTCGCCGTTTTGATGTGGTGGTTTTTCAATTACCAAGCGGAACTACTTACATAAAGCGAGTGATTGGTCTACCCGGTGATGTCATCGCCTATAAACAAGATCAATTGTACATCAACGGCAAACCAGTTGATGAACCATTTTTAACAAAAAATAGGCGCAGTGATTCCGGTGATTCATCCTATACGAATGATTTTTCTCTCCAGGAATTGACAGGAGAAGTTGCGTTGGGAGAGAACAGTTATTTTGTATTGGGTGATAATCGGCGGGTTTCTAAAGACAGCCGTTCTTTTGGTTCCATTCAAAATACAGATATCTTAGGAAAGGCACGGATTGTCTATTATCCGCTGCCTCATTGGAAATTTATTGCATAGTACGATAAAAAGTTTTTTTAAAGACTTTTATTTAGCAGAGAAAATATATGATAGACAGGAAAGGAAAAATAAATGACGACGATTCAATGGTTTCCCGGTCACATGGCAAAGGCCAAACGGGAAGTAAGTGAAAAATTAAAATTTGTTGATATTGTTTTTGAATTGGTGGATGCTCGCTTGCCCCTTTCTTCTAGAAATCCGATGATGGATCAAATTTTGCAACAAAAGCCACGATTGGTTCTATTGAACAAAGCAGATTTGGCTGATCCAATCCAAACAAAAAAATGGCAAGGATATTTTGAAGCACAGGGATTTCCAACGTTAGCGATCAATGCCCAGGAAAATCAAGGAGTCAAAGCAATCGTTGGTAAGGCAAAACAGGCACTTCAGGAAAAAATTGCCAGAGATAAAGCGCGAGGAATCAGACCACGAGCAATTCGAGCGATGGTTATCGGTATTCCTAACGTGGGAAAATCGACCTTGATGAATCGACTTGTGGGGAAAAAAATTGCACAGACGGGAAATAAACCTGGAGTTACAAAAGGTCAACAGTGGTTGCGCTCTGGTAGTGAATTAGAATTGTTGGATACACCGGGAATTCTTTGGCCAAAATTTGAAGATGCGATGATTGGAAAAAAATTGGCATTAACCGGGGCAATCAAAGATCAACTGCTGCATTTGGACGATATCGCTTTATACGGATTGGATTTTTTTTCCCGCTATTATCCGGGAAAAATTGCAGAACGATATCAGCTGTCAAAAGAAGAGGAAGAACAATTAGCTCCTGAATTATTAATGAGCATCACCGCAAAAAAAGGATTGCGGGATGATTATGAGCGGGGGAGTGAGTTGATTATTTTTGATATTCGCCATGGAAAAATGGGGCGATTTACGCTCGACCGATACGAAGAAGCAGGAGACACATTGGATGAAAAATGAATCCATTCAGCAAATAAAAGAAAAACTTAATCAAATCAGTGAACGGGAGAATCCCTACCTTTCTGAATTGCGGCAAGACGCCCGTGCAGGGGTTCAAAAATTGCTTCAACAATTTGAAAAACGCATAGTGAAACAAGAACAGTTGATTGCTCAGTATGAGCTTATGAGCCAGTTTGAGAAAAACCTAATTACTCAAGGTCACCGATTTATCGCTGGTATCGATGAAGTTGGGCGGGGACCGTTGGCGGGTCCAGTTGTCTCAGCTGCGGTAATTTTACCAACGAATGTCCAAATTCTTGGATTAAATGATTCCAAACAATTATCCCATCAAAAACGTGCCGAATTATTTGATCAGATTCAGGAACAGGCATTAGCCATCGGAATTGGCGTAGTCGATCATGAAGAAATCGATAAAGTCAATATTTACCAAGCCAGCCGTAAAGCGATGACCTTAGCAGTTCATGATTTGGCTATCCAACCCACCCACTTATTGATTGACGCGATGGCATTGGATTTAGCGATCCCCCAAGATAAAATCATCAAAGGGGATGCTCGTTCAATTTCGATTGCTGCTGCCAGTATCGTTGCCAAAGAATTTCGGGATCAGCTGATGGTAGAATACCATAAAGTTTATCCTTATTACGGTTTCAATCGCAATGCCGGCTACGGAACGAAAGAACACTTAGCTGGTCTGGAAAAATATGGCATGACGCCGATTCATCGAAAAACATTCGGTCCGGTAAAAAAATATCTTTAAAAAATATTCCTTTCTTTCTGCGAACTTTCTTTTGAAGAATTCAAAGAAAGAAGGGATTTTTTTGACAACAATTGAAGAATTTATTTTTAGGTTGACCTATTGCAAAGGATTAGGAATTGTCGGCAAATGGAAAATGGTCCAGTTTGCAATGAAGTTTCAGCAGATGGCGTTTTCGGCACAGGAAGTTGTGGAAATTGTTGGAGTCAATAATTATTCTCAGGTGATAAAAGAGTCGTGGCAAAAATTGACACCGGATTTTATTCAAGAGCAAGCAGCAAAACAAAAATTTATTACCTTTTTCTCCGAGGACTATCCGGTGTTGTTGAAAGAAATTCCCCATCCGCCACTGATTTTATTTTACGAAGGCCATATCCAACGCCTCCAATTGCCGCTGCTTGCGGTTGTGGGTGCGCGGGATGCTTCCTCCTATGGCAGACGGCTTGTAGAACAATTTGTTCCGGGTCTTGTACGGGAAAATTATGGAATCATCAGCGGATTGGCAAAAGGAATCGATAGTTACAGTCATCACGGAACGATTCAGGCAGAGGGCTACACAATTGGCGTAGTGGGAACGGGCGTCGATCAATGTTACCCGAAAGAAGCGTTTCCTATTTATTCCGAAATGAAGGAAAATCATTTGATTATCAGTGAGTATCCGAAGGGAACAGGAGCCAAAAAGCATCATTTTCCCATGCGGAATCGAATCATTGCCGGTTTGTGTCAGGGAATCTGTGTGATTGAAGCCAAAGAACGTAGTGGTTCACTGATTACGGCGCAACTGGCTTTGGAAAATGGCAGAGAAGTCTTTGCCTTTCCGGGGGACTTGTTAAATGGTCGTTCCACCGGGTGTCATCGGTTGATCCAAGACGGCGCAAAATGTGTTGTAACTCTTGCAGATATTCTTGAGGAATTGCCGAATTTTGAATAAAAGTGTTTCGCCTTTCTTGACAAACGTTTTTCTAATGGATATGATAAGCTACGATTTGTATAGAAGCATAACTTGCACAAAACAGTATATAATATAGTAGAAAAAGTTAAGAGAGGAGCCATTTTTATTTATGGCGTACAAATATCTGGTGATCGTTGAATCACCTGCGAAAGCAAAAACAATTGAAAAATATCTCGGCAGAAATTACAAAGTCGTTGCAAGTGTCGGTCATATTCGAGATTTACCAAAGAGCAAAATGGGAATCGATGTTGAAAATAATTATGAACCTCATTACATCTCCATTCGTGGGAAAGGCGATGTTATCAAGGGATTGCGCAGTGCGGCAAAAAAAGCCCAAAAAGTTTATCTCGCAAGTGACCCGGATAGAGAAGGGGAAGCAATTGCATGGCATTTAGCCCATTTGCTTAATTTAGATTTAGCAGATAAGAATCGGGTGGTTTTCAATGAAATCACTAAGGAGGCAGTCAAAGCGGCCTTCAAAGAGCCTCGATCCATTGATCTCGATCTCGTGGATGCCCAACAAGCCCGTCGTGTGTTGGACCGTTTGGTAGGGTATTCCATCAGTCCGATTTTATGGCGTAAAGTGAAAAAAGGGTTGAGTGCAGGACGGGTTCAATCCGTTGCGCTGAAAATGATTATTGATCGGGAAAATGAAATTCGTAAATTTATTCCAGAAGAATATTGGTCGATTGACGGCAATTTTAAAAAAGGCAGCAAAAAGTTCAAAGCCAATTTCTGGGGACTTGACGGTAAAAAGAAAAAATTACCGAATGCGGAAAGTATTAAAGAGATTACAAGCCGTTTGGACAGCAAAGACTATGATGTAAAAAAAGTTGAGAAAAAAGAACGCAAACGTAATCCGGCAGCACCGTTTACTACCAGCAGCATGCAACAAGAAGCAGCTCGAAAACTAAACTTCCGGACGCGAAAAACCATGATGGTTGCGCAACAACTTTATGAAGGAATTGCCTTAGGAAAACAGGGAACAGTTGGATTAATCACTTACATGCGTACCGATTCTACTCGGATTGCTGAATCTGCAAAAGCTGAAACGGCTGAATTTATTGAAACGACGTATGGCAAAGAATTTGCTGCTCATGGCGGACGGAAAATAAAAAATGCTCAAGGGGCACAAGATGCCCATGAAGCCGTTCGTCCATCAAGCGTGTTGCGGACACCTGATGAAATCAAACAATATTTGGACAAAGACCAATTAAAACTGTACACCTTAATTTGGTCACGATTTGTTGCAAGCCAAATGACACCGGCCGTTTTGGATACAATGAAAGTGACATTGGAACAAAATGGCGTAATCTTTATTGCCAACGGTTCAAAAATCAAATTCAAGGGTTTTATGCAGGTTTATGTTGAAGGGCGGGACGATGGCAAAGAAGACAAAGAAAATATTTTGCCGGAATTACTTGTCGGTGATGTGGTTCAATCCGTTCAAATCGAACCAAAACAACATTTTACACAACCACCTGCTCGTTTCAGCGAGGCAACTTTGATTCGAACGCTGGAAGAAAAAGGGGTGGGGCGGCCTTCCACCTATGCACCGACATTGGAGACGATTCAACGTCGGTATTATGTGAAGCTGCAGCAAAAACGCTTTGAGCCGACTGAACTTGGTGAAATCGTCAATACTTTGATTGAAGAATTCTTCCCGCAAATTATTGATGTTAATTTTACAGCAGAAATGGAAGGCGACTTGGATGGTGTTGAAGAAGGCAAAGAAGACTGGGTCAAAGTCGTGGATCGTTTCTACCGCCCATTTGAAAAAGAATTGACCAATGCCGAAGAACAAATTGAAAAAATCCAAATTAAAGATGAACCAGCCGGCTTTGATTGTGACCTTTGTGGGCATCCGATGGTAATCAAATTAGGACGTTACGGAAAATTTTATGCCTGCAGCAACTTCCCTGAATGCCGCAATACAAAACCCATCGTGAAGGAAATCGGGGTAGTGTGTCCAGTATGTCATGAAGGACAGGTCATTGAACGGAAATCCAAAAAAAATCGGCTATTCTATGGTTGCTCCCGTTACCCAGATTGTGATTTTACTTCTTGGGATAAACCAGTTGGCAGGGATTGTCCAAAATGTGGCAAATATCTTGTCGAGAAGAAAGTAAAAGGCGGCAAGCAAGTCGTTTGTATCAATGGGGATTATGAAGAGAACGTTCAAAAATAATTGCAAAAAAAAATTGGTGTCTTCTGTAAAAGCGGAAGCACTAATTTTTTCCAACTAGAAAAGAGGATGAGTTATGACACACGTAAATGTAATTGGTGCCGGGTTAGCCGGTAGTGAAGCAGCTTGGCAAATCGCTGAAGCAGGTGTACCGGTAAAATTATTTGAGATGCGCCCCAAGAAATCAACAGAAGCCCATCATTCCCAAAATTTTGCTGAATTGGTTTGTTCCAACTCGCTACGAGGAAATAGTCTAGCCAATGCAGTAGGTGTTTTAAAAGAAGAAATGCGTCGTTTGAATTCAGTGATTGTTTCTTCAGCTGATACTACAGCCGTTCCTGCAGGTGGGGCTTTAGCCGTGGATCGAGATTCTTTTTCTGAATTAGTAACCGAACGCCTAAAAAATCATCCCAATGTTACAATCATGGCAGAAGAAATCACTGAAATTCCGGAAGGACTCACAGTGATTGCCACTGGTCCTTTAACTTCCGCTCCGCTTGCAGAAGCAATCAAAGAGTTCAACGGTTCTGATGGTTTTTACTTTTATGATGCAGCAGCACCGATCATTGACAAGTCCACGATTGATATGGAGAAAGTTTATTTAAAATCCCGCTATGATAAAGGGGAAGCAGCCTATCTGAATTGTCCGATGACAGAAGAGGAATTCAATGCCTTTCGCGATGCATTACTTGAAGCAGAGGTTGCCCCTCTAAAGGAATTCGAAAAAGAAAAATATTTTGAAGGTTGTATGCCAATCGAAGTGATGGCAGGTCGAGGACCAAAGACAATGTTGTTTGGTCCAATGAAACCAGTTGGCTTGGAAGATCCTAAAACAGGAAAACGTCCGTTTGCGGTTATTCAATTACGTCAGGATAATGCAGCAGCGTCTCTTTATAACATTGTTGGTTTTCAAACGCATTTAAAATGGGGAGAGCAAAAACGAGTTTTCCAAATGATTCCGGGACTGGAACAGGCCGAGTTTGTTCGTTATGGTGTTATGCACCGCAACAGCTTCATGAACTCTCCTGAATTACTGTTGCCAACTTACCAATCAGCTAAAAGAAATGATTTATTTTTTGCTGGTCAAATGACAGGGGTAGAAGGCTATGTTGAAAGTGCGGCGAGCGGTTTGCTGGCAGGACGCAATGCGGCTCGTTTGGCAAAAGGAGAAGAGCCACTGACTTTCCCACAAGAAACAGTGTTGGGGAGCATGGCGTATTACATCACTCACGCAGAAGGAAAACATTTCCAACCAATGAATGCCAACTTTGGCTTATTGCCAGAATTACCTGAACGGATCAAAGATAAAAAAATGCGCTATGAAACTTTGGCACAACGGGCATTAACCGCATTGGAAGAAGTAAGATAAACGAATAATTTGCGAAAAACGAGGGCAATTGACCTTCGTTTTTTCTCTGAAATTGTGAAGAAATTGTGTAAATTGTGAGAAAACTTGAAAATATTGTTTAAATTCTGACAACTGGTTTGTCTTTTTTTTCCGGATATGCTACAGTTATTTCGAACTAGAAAAGAGGGAGAAAGATGGCGGAAAAAGATTGGCCTCAGGAGTTTTATCGTTATTTAATCGTTGAACGAGGTTACTCTGATAAAACGCAAAAAGCCTATCAGGAAGATTTTGAAGATTTTTCAGACTTCTTGAAAAATTCTGGTGATGGCGACTTTTTAACGATTGACCATCGAGATGTTCGGGTATATTTAAGCTTCTTAAATGAAAAAGAATATAGCCGCAATACCATTAGTCGGAAGATCGCAAGTTTACGCTCATTCTATCAATATTTGTTGAAGCAAGAAATCATTGAAGAAAATCCTTTCACCTATATCCATCTAAAAAAACGTACTGGAAAACTGCCTCGCTTTTTATACGAAAAGGAAATGGCCGCGTTATTTGACAGTGTTGAAGGAAATCAGCCTTTACAGCAGCGAAACCGTGCGTTATTAGAAATTTTGTACGGTTCCGGTTTGCGGGTCAGTGAGTGTGCCGGACTTCAGTTGACTGATATTGACCGGTTGGGAGAAGTTTTATTGATTCGTGGGAAAGGAAACAAAGAACGTTATGTCCCCTTCGGTTCTTTTGCACAGCAAGCGTTAGAAACCTATATTGAAAACGGTCGTGTGAGTTTGATGAGTAAGAAAAAGAAAACGCATTCGGTTGTTTTTGTGAATCATCTGGGAGATCCGATTACTGCTACGGGTATTGAATACATTTTGAATCAAATCATCAAAAAAAGCAGTTTAGACAGTAAAATCCATCCTCATATGCTACGGCATACGTTTGCAACTCACTTGCTGAATAATGGCGCAGATATGCGGACGGTACAGGAATTATTGGGTCATGCCAATCTTTCCACAACGCAAATTTATGCGCATGTGACAAAAGAAAGTTTGCAAAAAAATTATCGTCAATTTCATCCTAGAGCTTGATTAGTATAGCTGGGATGTTCGTTTTACTTTTTTTAAAGAGAAGAATTAACAGGAAAATTAAGTACCGAAACAGGAGGAAAAGAAATGGAATCACAATTTCACTCAACAACGATCTGCGCTGTTGAAAAAGACGGCAAATTTGCCATGGCAGGTGACGGTCAAGTCACAATGGGAGAACAAGTTGTCATGAAAGGGACCGCCCGCAAAGTTCGACGTATTTATAATGGCGAAGTCGTTGTTGGATTTGCCGGAAGTGTCGCAGATGCCTTCACATTGGAAGAAAAATTTGAAGGAAAATTGAACGAATACAATGGCAATCTCCAACGAGCAGCTGTTGAATTAGCACAAGAATGGCGGACACAGCAGTCCATGCAAAAACTGGAAGCGATGCTGATTGTAATGAATGACAAGGAAATGCTGCTGGTTTCAGGAACTGGGGAAGTGATTGCTCCTGATGATGGGATTTTAGCAATCGGATCTGGTGGAAACTATGCACTAGCCGCAGCCCGTGCGATGAGAACTTACAGCAGTCATGAAATGACCGCAAAAGAAATTGCAGAAAATGCATTAAACATCGCCGCAGATATTTGTGTCTTTACCAATCATAATATTATTGTCGAAGAAATGTAGTGAGGAGACTTTTTATGCAAGCAATAAATCAAACACCTAAAGAAATCGTGAAAGAATTGGATCAGTATATTATTGGTCAGCAAGCAGCAAAAAAATCAGTTGCCGTTGCTTTACGGAACCGATACCGTCGTTTGCAGTTGGAAGAGTCAATGCGACAAGAGATCACGCCTAAAAATATGCTGATGATCGGACCTACTGGTGTAGGAAAAACGGAGATTGCCCGTCGCTTGGCAAAAATTGTTCAGGCCCCTTTTGTCAAAGTTGAAGCAACAAAATTCACAGAAGTAGGGTATGTCGGTCGTGACGTGGAGTCCATGGTTCGTGATTTGGTGGAAAATGCGATTCAAATTGTTCAAAAAGAACAATATAGTCGAGTCTATTCTCGGGCGGTCAAAAAAGCCAATCGTCGGTTGGTAAAAGTGTTGGTACCGGGAATCAAAAAAGAAAAGAAACAATCAAGTAACCCTTATGAACAAATGATGAATATTTTTTCTGCACAGCAAACCAAAGAAGAACCAAAAGAAGAATTGACAGAAGAAATCAAAACCAATCGACAAGCGATTTTCGATCAATTGGAAAAAGGATTATTGGATAATCGAGAAGTAACGATTGAGATTGAAGAACCAAAAACCGCCGCACCAATGATGAACAACGGCTTAGAACAGATGGGAATCGATTTGAATGAAACCTTAGGGGCTTTGAAACCGCAGAAAAAAATCGAACGGACTGTGACGGTCAAAGAAGCTCGAGAACTATTGATTCAAGAAGAATCTTCAAAATTAGTTAACGATGCGGATATTCATAGTGAGGCAATTCGCTTGGCAGAATCAAACGGAATCATTTTTATTGATGAAATCGATAAAATCACGTCGAAATCACAGCAGTCAGGAGAAGTTTCTCGGGAAGGGGTACAGCGGGATATTTTACCAATTGTTGAAGGATCGCAAGTCAATACGAAATATGGTGCATTACAAACCGATCATATCTTATTCATTGCTTCCGGTGCCTTTCATTTGTCAAAACCAAGTGATCTGATTCCCGAATTACAAGGACGTTTCCCAATTCGTGTAGAACTGGAAGATTTAACTGCTGAAGATTTTGTTAAAATTTTGACCGAACCAAATAATGCTTTGATCAAACAATATATCGCATTGGTGGAAACTGAAAATGTGGAAATCACCTTTACCATTGAAGCCATCGAAAGAATTGCACAGATTGCGTTTGATGTAAACCGTGATACCGACAATATTGGGGCACGACGGTTGCATACGATTTTGGAAAAATTGTTGGAGGACCTATTGTTTGAAGCGCCGGATATGCAAATGGGAGAAATCACTATTACGGAAAGCTATGTAAATGAAAAGTTGGGATCAATCATCCAAGACCAAGATTTGAGCCGCTACATTTTATAGGGAGATGAGGAGTAAAAAATGACAACTTTATTAGAAAAAACCAGACGTATCAATGAATTGCTGCAACAAAAAAATACCTTTGATATGAGTACGGATCTGCCTTATGATAAAATGGCGATGAGTTTGGGGGATATTCTTGACTGCAATGCTTATATCATTAGCAGTGAAGGAACATTATTGGGTTTTAATGAAAAACATGATGTTAACAATGATCGGGTAAAAAGCATGTTTGTTGAAAAACAATTTCCTAAATCCTATACAGATACCGTGGATCATTTAGGAAAAACAGAAGCAAATATTCCAATCAGTAGTGATATGACTGCCTTTCCAATTGAATCACGGGAGCAATATCCTCATGGTTTAACAACGGTGGTGCCGATTTTTGGTGCCGGAGAACGGTTGGGAACGATTATTCTTGCTCGCATCGATGCTTCCTTTGACGATGATGATTTGGTTTTAGCGGAATACGGGGCAACAGTTGTTGGAATGCAATTTCTTTACCAAAAATCTCGCAGCATTGAAGAAGATGTTCGCAGTGCTACGGCTGTGCAAATGGCGATCAACACCCTTTCTTACAGCGAATTAAAAGCTGTACAAGCGATTTTTGCAGCATTGGAAGGCAATGAAGGACGCTTAACAGCTTCAAATATTGCCGATGAAATCGGAATCACCCGATCGGTTATCGTCAATGCTTTGAGAAAATTGGAATCAGCCGGAATCATCGAATCTCGTTCACTGGGAATGAAGGGAACGTATTTGCGCGTCTTAAATGACCGGTTTAAAGAAGAATTAAATAAACACGCCTACTAGGGGGAGAAAATCATGTCGATCATCATTGAAAACGATCAACTGATCGCTGTAATCGCTGAACATGGTGCGGAGCTTCAAAGCTTAAAAAACAAGGAAAATCAATTAGAGTATATTTGGAAAGGGGACCCGGAATATTGGGGCAAGCATGCACCGCTGCTTTTTCCAATCGTGGGTGCGCTTAAAAATGATCACTATCAGTATCAAGGGAAAAACTATACCTTGCCACGACACGGGTTTGCCCGAAATATGGATTTTGAAGTAGTAAACCATACTGCAGAAAGTGTCAGCTTTTTGTTGAAGAGTTCAGAAGAAACCCGGGAGAATTATCCCTTTGATTTTGAGCTGTATGTTCATTATGAACTTGGGGGAGACGGCATACAGGTTCGTTACGAAGTTATCAATTTGAGTGAAGAAGAAATGTTCTTTTCAATTGGCGGGCATCCGGCTTTTAACGTGCCTTTAGATCCCGCACTGTCCTTTGAGGATTATTACTTAGCATTTTCTCCACGGAAATCTCGGTTGATTTTACCATTGGAAGGTAATTATGTGAACATGGATCAACGAACATTAGGGCAAACGAATACTAATATCGGATTAACTCATGAATTGTTCAAAAACGACGCCTTGATTTATGAAACAAAAGGGCTAAATTCAATTTCGATTTGCAGTGAAAAATCTCCTCACGGGGTTACTCTGACGTATAATAATATGCCTTATGTCGGTATTTGGTCACCAACACCAAAAGAAGCACCATTTGTTTGTATCGAACCGTGGGTAGGGATCGCCGATACGTTGGATGCTTCCGGTGACTTAGTTGAAAAATTGGGTATTCAACAATTAGCCGGTCGGGAAAGCTTCCAAACAAAATATGCGATTACTCTTAGATAAGCTGAAAAAAAGCCCATGAAACAAGCAAACTTGATTTCATGGGATCTTTTTCTAGCGATTGATTTTATTTTTTGCGACTGCTGTTCAAGCCAAAAGGCACGCGGCTTTCAGTTCCTTCTTTAATACGTTTGATGTTTTCACGATGACGATAGAAAATAAACAGCGTGATTCCCAACGTGATAAAAGTCAGCAACCAATTTTGTTTTGGTAAAATGGCAGGAGCAACGATAGGTAAAAGAATAGTGGAAATTGTAATGATGACTGCCGCAATCATGCTTGTCAGACTAACCATACTGGTAAAAAACAATCCGATGACAAACACGATGATGGAGTAAAGAAAGAAAATCGGACTGTAGCCTAAAAGCATTCCACCACTGGTTGCAACGGCTTTGCCGCCTTTAAAGCCGGCAAAAATCGGGAAAGTGTGGCCTAAAATGGCACAAATACCAAACCATAAGGGATTGATTGATGTCAGATGAAACAATGCAGGCAAGCAAGTAGCAAGGGTTCCTTTTAAAACGTCTAAGACGAAAACAAGGATACCGGCTGTTTTTCCCAATACGCGAAAAGTATTTGTGGTACCCATATTGCCACTGCCAAATTCACGAATATCTTTTTTGTAAAAAAGTTTACCGACCCAAACACCGGAGGGGATCGATCCCAGTAAATAAGCAGTAAGCATCAGAATGATAATTTTCATGTATAAACCTCTCTTCAATGACTAGGACAATTTTAGCATGAATAGAAATGTGGAACAACTAGAATCACGAAGAGAAGACAGCAAAAAATACCAATGGGGTGAAAAAATGTCTTTTGAAAATCCAGATTTAAAAACCATCGCTTCTTATTTAAACGAAGCAAAAACCATCGCGATTGTTGGGCTAAGTAAAAATCCTGAACGAACCAGCTATCGGATTGCACAGATTCTACAAGAGCACGGCTACCGGATTATTCCGGTCAATCCAGTCGTTGAGGGAGAAATTTTGGGAGAAAAAGTGTATGATCGTCTACAGGATATTCCAGAACCAATCGATATCGTGGATATTTTCCGTCGAGGGGAGTTTTTGCCGGAAATCGCTCACGATTTTCTAGAAACAGATGCAAAAGTTTTCTGGGCACAATTAGGTATCGAGAATGATGAAGCCGCAGAAATTTTGCGGGCTGCAGGCCGTAATGATATCGTCATGAACCGATGCATCAAGATCGAATTAGGAAAAATTAATCAAGCATAAATTGATACCTAGAATTTTTTTCTAACAAAAATACAGGAGCATCAAAGGGAGTGGTCAAAAAATAATTTTTGGCTTCTCCCTTTTTTTCAGCTGCTTTTTAGAGTATCATAAGAAATGGTGCGATTGATTCGCACAGTTCAAATGAAGGAGCGTTGAATTTGGCAAAAAATAAAACCAACGAATACAATGATGCTTCGATTCAAGTTTTAGAAGGTTTGGAAGCTGTTCGTAAGAGACCGGGAATGTATATTGGTTCAACCGATAGCCGTGGTCTGCATCATTTAGTTTATGAAATCGTAGATAATGCAGTTGATGAAGCATTGTCCGGTTATGGAAATGAAATTAGTGTGACAATCAATCACGATAACAGTATCTCAGTTACTGACAGCGGTCGGGGAATGCCGGTCGGAATGCATGCTTCTGGGATTCCTACTGTTGAAGTTATCTTCACCGTTTTACATGCCGGCGGAAAATTTGGTCAAGGCGGCTATAAAACTTCTGGTGGATTACACGGTGTTGGTGCCAGTGTCGTTAATGCCCTTTCGAAGTGGTTGAAGGTGACCATCGTTCGTGACGGTATGGAATACCAAGAAGAATTTAAAAATGGCGGCAAGCCAGACGGTACCTTGAAAAAAATCGGCAAGACGCGGAAGAAAAACGGAACTACCGTAACCTTCATGCCGGACGATACGATTTTTTCAACAACGAAATTTTCCTACGATATTTTGGCGGAACGATTGCGGGAATCGGCCTTTTTGTTACGAGGTGTGAAAATCACCTTAACGGATTTGCGGGAAGAACCTGTATCAGAAACCTTTCATTTTGAAGAAGGAATTAAAGAGTTCGTCAACTATTTAAATGAAGAAAAGGATACCTTGTCTCCAGTCATTTATTTTTCTGGTGAAAAAGAAGGCATCGAAGTAGAGATTGCCTACCAATACAATGATGGTTATTCCGAAAATGTCTTGTCTTTCGTTAATAATGTCCGAACAAAAGATGGTGGTACCCATGAAGCCGGCATGCGGGCTTCCATGACGAAGGCCTATAATGAGTATGCCCGTAAAGTTGGTTTATTAAAGGAAAAAGATAAAAATCTTGAAGGCAGTGATTTTCGTGAAGGATTGGCGGCGGTGTTGTCGATTCGAGTACCGGAAAATCTTTTGCAATTTGAAGGGCAAACCAAAGAAAAACTAGGGACACCGATTGCGAGAAATGCGGTGGACAATGTCATCGGAGAACAACTAGGTTTTTACTTGCAGGAAAACAGTGAAATGAGCCAAATGCTGGTTCGAAAAGCTGTCAAAGCCCGGGAAGCACGAGAGGCTGCCCGCAAAGCACGGGAAGAAAGCCGCACCGGAAAGAAACGAAAAAAAGGGGAATCTCTTTTATCTGGAAAATTGACACCAGCACAATCTCGAAATCCCAAACGCAATGAATTGTATCTTGTGGAAGGAGATTCTGCCGGAGGCTCAGCCAAGCAAGGGCGGGATCGAAAATTCCAAGCAATTTTGCCTTTACGAGGAAAAGTTATCAACACAGAAAAAGCAAAAATGCAGGATATTTTAAAAAACGAAGAAATCAATACTATGATTTATACGATTGGTGCCGGTGTCGGGCCGGAATTTGCCATTGATGATTGCAACTATGATAAAGTCATCATCATGACGGATGCGGATACCGATGGTGCCCACATTCAAGTGTTGCTACTAACCTTTTTCTATCGCTATATGAAGCCGCTAATCGAAGCGGGAAAAATCTATATTGCGCTGCCCCCTCTTTATAAAGTATCAAAGGGTGTCGGAAAAAAAGCCGTGGTTGAATATGCGTGGACCGACGAAGAATTATCCGAGGTAACGACAAAAGTTGGTAAAGGCTACATGTTGCAACGATACAAAGGTCTGGGAGAAATGAATGCGGAACAGCTGTGGGAAACCACGATGGACCCGGCTACCCGAACCTTAATTCGTGTGCGAATTGATGATGCAGCGCAAGCAGAGCGTAGAGTTACAACCTTGATGGGGGATAAAGTCGAACCCCGCCGAAAGTGGATCGAACGACATGTTCAGTTTACTTTGGAAGAAGACGGCAGTATTTTGGATCGTAAGGAAAATGAGACTGGACCTTTAGAAACTACCGAAAAAACGGACGTTCCAGAAACAATTGAAGAAATCAATTTATTTAACGAATAGGAGGTGCCCTCTTGGAACATCATCATGACATTCAAGAATTGACTTTAGAAGAAGTAATGGGGGATCGGTTTGGCCGTTACTCCAAATACATCATCCAAGAACGGGCATTGCCCGATATTCGCGATGGCTTAAAACCCGTGCAACGTCGAATTCTATTTGCGATGAACAAAGATGGCAACACATATGACAAAGGCTTCCGTAAATCTGCGAAATCAGTCGGAAATATCATGGGGAATTATCATCCTCATGGAGACAGCAGTATTTATGAAGCAATGGTTCGCATGAGTCAGGATTGGAAATTACGGGAAGTCCTGATCGAAATGCATGGAAATAACGGGAGTATGGATGGTGACCCACCGGCTGCGATGCGGTACACAGAAGCTCGCCTATCGGAATTAAGCGGCGAAATGCTGAAGGATATCGAAAAAGAAACAGTAGATTTAGTTTGGAATTTTGACGATACTGAAAAAGAACCGACCGTTTTACCAGCAAAATTTCCTAATCTGTTGGTTAATGGGTCAACGGGAATCTCTGCCGGATATGCGACAGAAATTCCTACCCATAATTTGGATGAAGTAATCAATGGAACCATTTATTTAATCGATCATCCTACTGCACCGTTGGAAAAATTACTGGAATTTATTCCTGGCCCGGATTTTCCAACCGGAGGGATTTTACAAGGAAAAGAAGAAATCCAAAAAGCTTATGAGACAGGTCGGGGAAAAGTAATTTTACGTTCTCAGACCAGTATTGAAGCAATGAAAGGCAATAAGCAACAAATCGTCATCACAGAGATTCCTTACGAGGTTAATAAAGCGACACTCGTGAAAAAAATGGACGAGATTCGCTTGAATAAAAAAATTGAAGGAATCGCTGAAGTTCGGGATGAAAGTGACCGGACGGGTTTACGAATCGTGGTTGAGCTGAAAAAAGATGTCAATGCGGAAGGAATTCTAAATTATCTTTTCAAGAACACCGAGTTGCAGATCAATTATAATTTCAATATGGTCGCCATTGATGAAATGCGTCCCAAACAAGTGGGCTTGAAGCGGATTCTCGAAAGCTATATCAAACATCGCAAAGAAGTGATTATGAAACGCAGCCGTTTCGAATTAGAGAAAGCGCAGCGCCGACAACATATTGTGGACGGCTTGATCAAAGCGCTGTCGATTCTCGATCAAGTTATCGCAACGATTCGTGGGAGTAAAGATAAAAAAGATGCCAAAAATAATTTGGTTGTTCGCCATGGCTTTACTGAAGAACAGGCAGAAGCAATCGTTACGTTACAATTGTATCGTTTAACAAATACCGACATCACGCAACTACAGCAAGAAGCGAAAGAACTGCAAATCTATATTGCGGAACGACACAATATTTTGAACAATGAGTCGGAGCTCCTAAAAGTCATCAAGAAAGAATTGAGGGAAGTCAAAAAGAAATACGGTAATCCACGACTGACAAAAATTCAAGATAAGATTGAAGAAATCAAGATTGAAACGGAAGTCTTGGTTGCCCAAGAAGATGTTGTCGTTTCAGTAACTCATGAAGGATATATCAAGCGTAGCAGTCTGCGTTCTTATGGCGCATCAAAACCAAATGAACTGGGAATGAAGGATGGAGATTTTGTCTTATTCACCCAGCAGGCAAATACGCTCGATCATTTGTTGATAGTTACGACTCAGGGAAATATGATTTATCGTCCAGTTCATGAGCTGCCAGATATGAAATGGAAAGACATTGGTGAGCATATTTCTCAAACCATGATGAATTTTTCGACTGATGAATCAATTTTAGCTGTCTTCAGCTACAAAGAATTAGATCCACAAAAGAATTTTGTTTTAATGACAAAACAGGGACTGATTAAACAAACTCGAATGTCAGAATTTGAACCTTGGCGGACCTACAAGAGCCGTCCGTTATCGATTATCAAATTTAAAGAGGCAAAAGACGAATTAATCAGTTGCTACCTTGTTAATCAAGAAGAGACGAAGGATGTCTTTTTAGCAAGCAATCGTGGATTTGGCTTGCGCTATCCATTGACGGAAGTGCCCGTTGTAGGACCAAAAGCTGCTGGCGTTAAGGCAATGAATCTGAAAGAAGATGATTACCTTGTTGGGGGAATGGTCGTTTATTCAGAAGGAGATACACCGGTTGTTATTGTGACGCAGCGTGGAGCGGTCAAACGAATGCTAGCACAAGAATTGAGTCCCCTTGGCAGAGCCAAACGCGGCTTGATGATCTTAAGAGAATTGAAAAAAAATCCGCACCGAATTGCCTATATTGGTCCTGGAGATCAGCGTCAATTGATTTTACAAAATCAAAAAGGACAACAAGTAGAAATTCAGTCGAATGATTACCCAATCAGCGATCGAACATCTAATGGTTCCTTTGCTATGGATGAGAAACAAGGCGGAACAATCCTTCATGTTCAGGAAGTGAAAGATCCAGCCATCGAAGAAAACAAAACTGTTATATAGTTAATTTAAAAAACAGGTATCTGTATTGTTACAGATGCCTGTTTTTTGTAGCAATAAATCGCAGGATTTTTTTTATTAGAAAAAATTAAATTAAGCGCTTCACATGAGAGAATTCTATTGTATCAACGTTTATAAGGGGCGATTTTTTGTAAGTCACTTCCTTGTTCAAAATAAAACAAGAAAATGCTTGCAAAGCCAATCGCTTATGTTATACTAACCTTGTAAAGCTGTTACATATTGAACAGAAAGATTAAGGAGGTCCATTAAATGGAACAATGGAATGGATTCAAAGGCAAACTTTGGAAAGAAGAAATCAACACTCGCGACTTTATCCAAGCGAACTATACGCCATATGAAGGGGATGCAGCTTTCTTAGCAGAACCAACAGATGCAACCAAAACACTTTGGAGCAAATTGCAAGATTTGCAAAAACAAGAACGTGAAAATGGCGGCGTATTAGACATGGAAGCGGATGTTGTTACGGCAGCAAATGCTTACGGTGCTGGCTATATTGATGAAGAACTAAAAGATCAAGAAAAAATCGTCGGTATCCAAACAGATAAACCTTTGAAACGTGCCTTCATGCCTTATGGCGGTATTCGCATGGCAGAAGAAGCGCTTGAAAGCTATGGCTACAAACCAAATCCTAAATTTACTGAAATCTTCAGCAAATATCATAAAACACATAATCAAGGTGTATTTGATGCCTACACACCTGAAATTCGTGCGGCTCGCCGTAACAAAATCATCACAGGTCTTCCCGATACCTATGGTCGTGGACGGATTGTTGGCGATTATCGTCGGGTAGCATTATACGGTATCGATTACTTGATGGAACAAAAATTCAAAGATCACGAAAACTGTGGACATGGACAATTCACTGACGAAGATATTCGTTTGCGTGAAGAAATCACTGACCAATACAATGCCTTAAAACGCATGAAAGAAATGGCTGCTGCTTATGGATTTGATATTTCACGTCCAGCTGCTGACGCACAAGAAGCTGTTCAATGGTTATACTTTGGTTACCTTGCTGCAATCAAAGAACAAAATGGTGCGGCAATGTCAATCGGCCGTGTATCAACTTTCTTGGATGTTTATATTCAACGCGACATCAAAAATGGTACGTTGACAGAAGAAGGCGCACAAGAATTGATCGACCATTTGGTAATGAAATTACGTATGGTTAAATTCGCACGTATCCCTTCATACAATGAATTGTTCTCTGGCGATCCAGTTTGGGCAACTTTGTCAATCGCTGGTATGGGCTTAGACGGACGTACGTTGGTTACAAAAAATGACTTCCGTTTCTTGCGTACTTTGCAAAACATGGGACCTTCACCAGAACCAAACTTAACTGTCTTGTATTCTTCACGTTTACCTCAAGGCTTTAAAGATTATGCTGCGAAGATTTCTATCGAAACATCATCAATCCAATACGAAAATGACGATGTAATGCGTCCTGTATGGTTGGATGACTATGCAATCTGCTGTTGTGTATCCGCTACTCAAACTGGTAAAGAAATGCAATTCTTTGGTGCTCGTGCCAACCTTGCAAAAGCTTTATTGTATGCAATCAACGGTGGTGTGGATGAAAAATCAAAAGCACAAGTTGGACCTGCTTATCGCGCAATCACTTCTGACGATGCGTTGGATTATGATGACGTAATGGCAAAATATGATGACATGATGGAATGGTTGGCTGGAATGTATGTCAACACATTGAATATCATTCACTATATGCATGATCGTTATTACTACGAAGCTGCTGAATTAGCTTTGATGGATACAAACTTGAAACGTACATTTGCAACTGGTATTGCCGGCTTCTCTCATGTTGTCGATTCATTATCTGCAATCAAATACGCAAAAGTTTACCCAGTTCGTGACGAAGACGGCCTAGTCGTTGACTATAAGACAGAAGGCGAATTCCCTAAATATGGGAATGACGATGACCGCGCAGATGATATCGCTGTTTGGTTATTGAAAACTTTCTTAGAAAAATTGGAACATTACCATACTTACCGTGATTCAGAACCAACAACATCGATTTTGACAATCACATCAAATGTTGTTTACGGTAAAGCAACTGGTAGCCTACCTGACGGACGTCCTGCAGGTGCACCATTATCACCAGGTGCTAACCCATCTTACGGTGCAGAACAACACGGCTTGTTGGCTTCACTAAATTCATTGACTAAACTGCCTTACGAATATGCTTTGGATGGTATCTCAAATACACAAAGTATCAATCCTGATGCATTAGGACATGATGAAGAAGAACAAGTAGCAAACTTGACAAATGTCTTGAACGGTTACTTTGATCAAGGCGCACACCATTTGAACGTGAACGTCTTTGGTAAAGAAAAACTAGTTGATGCAATGGAACATCCAGAAAAAGAAGAATATGCGAACTTTACAATTCGGGTTTCTGGTTATGCCGTTAAATTTATCGACTTGACTCGTGAACAACAATTAGACGTAATCAGCCGTACATTCCACGAAAAAATGTAGGCTTGTCTACAAATTAAATAGTACAAAAACGAAGGCGGATGGACGGAGTTCTATTCGCTTTCGTTTTTTTTATATAAAGGAGGAGCTGTTTATGTCAACTGTGACTGAACAACCAATTATCGGCAATATCCACTCTACAGAAAGTTTTGGCTCCGTTGATGGTCCTGGGGTACGTTTCATTGTATTTATGCAAGGCTGTCGGATGCGTTGTCAATTCTGTCATAATCCTGATACATGGAAAATCAATGACCCGAAAGCAAAACATCGGACCGCCGATGATGTATTGGAAGAAGCGTTGCATTACAAAAGCTATTGGGGAAAAAAGGGCGGCTTGACCGTCAGTGGTGGTGAACCTCTTTTACAAATTGATTTTTTGATTGATTTGTTCAAAAAAGCCAAGGAACAAGGCATCAATACTACGTTGGATACTTGTGGAAATCCTTTTACCTATAAAGAACCATTTTTCTCAAAATTCCAAGAGCTGATGAAATACACCGACTTGATTTTATTTGATATTAAACAGATTGATGACGAAAAACATAGAGAATTGACAGGTCAAAGCAACAACAATATTTTGGAAATGGCAAAATATTTGTCTGAAATCAATAAACCTGTTTGGATTCGCCATGTGTTGGTACCGTTTAGAAGTGATTTTGATGAATTTCTGACTCGTTTGGATACCTTTATCAAATCATTAAATAATGTTGATAAAGTAGAAATCCTCCCTTATCATACGATGGGTAAATATAAGTGGGAAGAATTGGACCTTGCTTATCCTTTGGAAGGAATCAATCCCCCAACAGAAGAACGGGTACAAAATGCCAAAGAATTGTTGCATACCAGCGACTATACCGGCTATTTAACAAGATAAACAAAACAGGAAAGAGGAGATTTTTTATTGAATCTTTCCTGTTTTTTGCTATTATTAGAATGAAGTGAATAAAAAAGGAGCGAATCACATGTCAAAAATTTTAGTTTTTGGTCATCAAAACCCAGATACAGATGCGATTGGCGCAGCAATCGCCTTTGCGCATTTACAAAAAGAATTAGGTAAGGATACTGAAGCAGTTGCTTTGGGTGCCCCTAGCGAAGAAACACAATACGCTTTGGATCATTTTCAATTGGAAGCACCACGAGTTGTTGAAAAAGCAGGAGAAGCAACCGATGTGATGCTTGTCGATCATAATGAGTTCCAACAAAGTATTGCAGATATTGCAGATGTAAATATTTTGGCAGTCGTTGACCACCATCGTATCGCCAACTTTGAAACAGCGAATCCTTTATATTATCGTGCGGAACCAGTCGGATGTACCAGTACGATTGTTTTAAAATTATATAAGGAAGCTGAAATCGACGTTCCTAAACAAATCGCCGGAATCATGTTATCCGCAATTATTTCTGATACGTTGCTGTTTAAATCACCAACCTGTACCAAAGAAGACGTCAACGCTGCAACAGAATTGGCTGCTTTGGCGGAAGTTGACTTGAATGAATATGGTTTGGCAATGTTGAAAGCCGGGACCAACCTTAGTGATAAATCTGCAGAAACACTGCTGGATTTAGATGCGAAGAGTTTTCCAATGGGTGATAAAAATGTTCGTATCGCCCAAGTCAATACGGTGGATCTAAAAGAAGTTTTTGATCGCCAAGCAGAATTGGAAACAACGATGGCCTTAGAAAATACTAAAAAAGGCTATGACCTATTCTTGTTGATTGCTACTGATATTTTAGCCAGTGATTCTGAATTGTTAGTTGTAGGTGAACCCAAAGAAGCTGTAGAAGCTGCTTTTCAAACGACACTGACAAATAACCGTGCCTTGTTAAAAGGTGTTGTTTCCCGGAAGAAACAAGTTGTACCACAATTAACAGAAGCTTTTTCAAACTAATTCATTTGAAGAAGAGTGGGTGAGTGATTCACTTCCTCTTCTTTTTTTGAGAATAAAAGAGGGAAGACGATGCATTATTTTTATTCAGGAGAAATGCCAGAACTTCTTAAAAATTCCAACTTCGAAAAACTCACTGATTTTTTACAGGAACAGCCGACTGTGACCTTGCGTCAACTGAAAACTGTTTTTCCGGAGAAGAACTTTGAACGATTTTTGGACCAGATGATTCAATTGGGATTTGTTCGTCGAGAAGATCGCCGCTACTCCCTTGATTTTCCAATTTATGAGGAGAAAATTCCTTCGGGAGAAATACTCGGGTTACAAGAAGAACGGCTAGAAACAGCTGATTTAGTGCGCATTTGCTACGAGGTAATAGAAACATTGAAACTGCGCACATACTTTTTCGCACTGACAGATAAGCAACGACTGCCAATGTATTTTGAGGCAGGAAATCAGATTCGGTTTTATAGTGTTCTTTACCAACGAAATAGCTGTGCTTTGCCGGTTTATTTTACGAATAACCGAGAAGGAAGGACGGGGGAAAATCCGTTGGAGCTGCAGCAGTTGATTGGGGATGTCAATGAGGAGTATTTTTTTGATCAGGTGGAAGTTATTTTGGAACGGAGTAACAAGCAGCGGAAGATTCGTGAAAGTATTTTTTTAAAGGCGCTGCTGGAAACACAGATTCTCCAAGAGGAAACGAACCAAGTAAGGGTGCCTGTGATTTCAAGTGAAAAAGAGAGTTTTGGTCTAGAATTGGATTCTATTCCTACTTTTAGGCTGTTTTGTCTGCTTGATTATTTGATGAACAAACTTGGACAGGAGTCTTTAACCTTCCTAATTAAGGATGAAAAGGAAGAAAAAAGCCATTAAGATTAAATATTAATGATTATTATTAGAATATAACGAGTGTATTGATTGATTATGCCATTTTTTGTTGCTATCATTGATTTAGAATAGCAATGAAGGAGCGTTTTGTGATGGAAAGTGTGAAGGATAATCCGATAACGAAAACAAAAAATGGTGAAGTAATCACGTTTATTCCTAAGGGTGAAATTGAAAAAGCCCGCAGAGAGTTGTCTGTCAGCGGGTTTGATGAGGGGAAGTTTTCTGATGGTGAATTGATTTTGGCGATTCGTCAGAAACAGTCAGTTGGGGCAGCCACCGTTATTCCTGTCGTTTTAGATTGGCTGATTGAAAAAAATTTCATCCTATCAGGTTCGCAAGCAATCAGTTACCTGCACGATAAAGGAAAGACAGCAAATGAACAATTACGCTATCAAGTTGTAGGAGACATTGATTTTGACGCGGACGGCAACTACTTTCTTGTGGTAGCGTCCAGCCAGAAGAAAAAAATTGAAAGTATGTTTAAGGTTTATACTGGTGGGCTGATCAAAGAGTTATGGGCAACAAATTAAAAAAACCGGAAATTTTCGAAAGACTGAAAATTTCCGGTTTTTTTATTCTGCAACAACAGCTTCTGCATTTTTAACAAATACACTCAAGGTTGCAATCAAAAATACATCCACCAAAACACTACCGGTATTTGGTAAATTGAATTCTGTCAAGAACAGGGTGTACAAAATACTGAAAAGATAGATGAATAAGCAGGCTAAAGTGATCAAGGCGTAAATTAAATGACCTGGGTATTTCAAAAAGTTCATAAAATAAAAGAATAAGGCCATCATAACCAAAAGCAGCTGAATCCCCACTAGTAAAAGATAAGAAAAAGAATGAGGATCAAATACAAAAATAAATGTACGAAGAAGCAGGAGCAATTGACATGCGACAAGTAGTTGCGTCGCCTCGATAAACTCATCCTTCGTTGATCGTTTAAAATAAATGAGCAAACCTGAACTAAATAAAAGGGCAGATAAAATGAAGAAATGTAAAAAAAGTTGTGAGCTGGCAATTTGTTGATAAGCCGTTTCTGAAAGCGGGTCAGTGGGTAAAAAAGCAAGAATTTGTTCCATGGACAGAATGTGTAAAAGAAAAGATAAAATCGCCGCAGCACCGCAGCTGAGCAAGAAACGTTTTAATCGATTTTCCTGTATATATTGTTTCATTTAGACACCTCCCATCAAGCTACATGACTGATAATAACAAAAGGATGAGAAGTTGTCGAATATTTTCACAAACAATAACAAAAAAAGTGAAAAAAACAGTTGAGAAACTGTTTTTTCACTTTTTATTGCCGTTTTTGTCGTTTCCGGACTCGTTTTGTCCAGAAACCGCCAGAGATATATTTAGGCTCATAAGAAATAATGAAGGCCCGTTCTTCGACTTCTTTGATTAGACGATACAAGTCTCGTTCGCTTTTTCGCGGGGATAAAATTTCTAAAACCATTCGTTCGCCTTCTAATCCTTGCGCAAAGGTCTGTGTAACACCATAGCCATTTTCCCGTAAAATTTTTGGCAGACTCCGTTCTTCTTCTGTATTGGAAGGTAGGATTGCGGTAACCATGATATACCCGAGAGCCAGAGCATCCTCAATTTTAATGCCAACACTGATACCTACGCCATAGCCGAGGGCGTAAACGAATAAATTAATAGGGTTATCCAGGCGATCAAGGACCATGGATAATCCTACGATGTAAATAATGATTTCTGCCATACTAACCAAAGGAGCGATTAAACGATACCCCTTCATTGTTAATAAAAAGCGCAGTGTATTCAGTGTGATATAGGCAAAATTAATAAGGAAGATCATTAGCAACATTTTGATGTCCATTCGATGAACCTCCTTTCGTCAATTTTCAGTATAACAAAAATAAAAAGGAAACAAAAGTTTTAGCGGTTTGTCGAATCATTAGAATAATCAGATGGTTTAGATTGCTTAATGATGAGAAAAAGATTATAATTATCATATAAAACGTTTCCTTTGAAAGAGGTGAAGAGGGTGAAAATCCGTTGGTCATTTTTATGGAGAGGGCACATAACAGTGGCGCTCCTGAGTCTTGGGTATGGTGTGTATATTTTTGGAAACGAATCTCAGACAGTTCTCTCCAGTAAATTTTTGGTGGAACATTTTCCCGGCGATTTTTTACTTTTTGCCTTACTGCTCACACTTATCTTGGGTATTGGGAATCTTTTTGCCGGAGCCGCCTGCTTCTATAACCTGAAAAGCTATCCTTTTTTTAGTTTAGGAATTGGTGGTCTGACACTTCTTCTACTGATAAATTTTCAAACGATACCTGATGTCGGTTCCTGGCTGATTACCGGACTTGTAATTAGTCAGCTGATGATTGTCGGATGCTGTTTGCTTTTGTTAGTTCGTAAAATTTCTTGAAAATAGTAGAACATAGTAGAAATCTTTCTCATCTGGAGAAAGATTTTTTTGTTTTTGAAAATAAATTAGAAAACTTAATAACTCATTTATTTATCAAAAATATAGTTAAATTCTAATGGTGTAAAAAAATATAAATTATGATTAATCGAGAATAAAGTATTTAATTTTGTTCGTTTCATACGTAATTTTAGGTGTATTATCACTTAAATAAAAATGTAAGCGTTTGTTTTATTTATTAAATATTTTTATCTAAAATTCATTGAATAAATATAGAAAAAACTATCACATAAAAATGAGAAGTATGTTATCCTATTATTAGAAAAGAAAAAAGTGATTTTTGTTATTTTTGGAAGATGAAGATTGCAAGCGTTCGGGAAGGGAAATGAAGATGGCTGAAAAAGTAGAACAAATGGAACTGATAAGTGCAGAAAATCGTTTTTTGACCGGAGAAAACTTTTACAGTCAGCATTTGCTGGGGGCTCACCGGGTAAAACAGCACTATGTTTTTCGTGTTTGGGCACCAAATGCGCAACAAGTCTGGCTAGTAGGAGATTTCAATCAATGGGATGATTCCTTGCCGATGTCTTACCGTGAATCATCTGGTATCTGGGAAATAACAACGGATCGACCTCAAGAAGGTCAACTTTATAAATTCAAGGTTCGTCAAGCCGATGGACGAGAAATTTTTAAAATTGATCCTTTAGCGATTCGTTTTGAAAAACGACCGGGAGACGCAGCGATACTTCATACAATTCCGCAAAAAAAATGGAAGGATGGACTGTGGCAGGGACGAAAAAAACGTTCAAGCAGTTTCAAACGTCCATTAAATATTTATGAGATTCATGCCAGTTCATGGAAACACCATGAAAATGGCGAGCCCTATACCTTCAAAGAATTGACAGCTGAACTGATTCCCTATGTAAAAAAAATGGGGTATACCCATATTGAATTTATGCCTTTGATGGAGCATCCCCTTGGAACTTCATGGGGCTATCAGCTGATTGGGTATTTTGCGTTGAGTTCTTATTATGGTACACCAGAAGAGTTTCAACAGTTTGTGGAAACTTGTCATTTAAATAATATTGGTGTTTTTGTTGACTGGGTACCGGGACATTTTTGTATCAATGATGACACACTGCCATACTATGACGGGACACCGACTTTTGAATATGAAGATCCTGATCGCGCAAGTAATGTTCGTTGGGGGTCAATCAATTTTGATTTAGGTAAGCCGCAAGTTCAAAGCTTTCTTATTTCCAGCGCGTTGTTTTGGATTGAAATGTATCACATTGACGGAATACGGGTCGATGCGGTATCGAATATGATTTATCGGGATTATGATGAAGGACCTTGGACGCCGAATCATGAAGGCGGCAATCGGAATCTAGAAGGTTATTATTTTCTGCAAAAATTAAATGCGGTCATAAAGCTGGCCCATCCAACAACAATCATGATTGCAGAAGAGAGTTCTTCGGAAACCAAAATTACCGGATTGATTGAGACTGGTGCGTTAGGTTTTGATTACAAGTGGAACATGGGCTGGATGAATGATGTCTTGCGTTTTTTTGAAATGGATCCACTACTTCGCCGAAATCATTTTAACCTATTGACCTTTTCATTTATGTACATGATGAATGAAAATTATATTCTCCCTCTTTCTCATGACGAGGTTGTTCATGGGAAAAAAAGTTTGATGCACAAGATGTGGGGAGATCGCTACAAACAATTTGCTCAACTGAGAAACCTTTACACTTATTTAATCGGGCATCCCGGAAAAAAATTGTTGTTTATGGGCAGTGAGTGGGGTCAGTTTCTTGAATGGAAATACGATCATGGTCTTGAATGGGTGGATTTAGAGGATTCTCTCAACCAAAAAATGCAGTACTTTACCCAAACCCTCAATCAGCTTTACAAACAGGAAAAAGCGTTGTGGGAGTTGGAGGACCAAGTTGAAACCATTGAAATTATTGATGCGGACAATACCCAAGAAAGTGTTCTGAGTTTTATTCGCCAGGGAAAAACGAAAAAAGATTTTCTGATTTTAGTCTTTAATTTGACTCCGGTGGAACGCAAAGACTTTGTGATCGGTGTTCCATATCCGGGAACCTATCAAGAATTATTGAATACCGAAAAAATAGAATTTGGCGGTACCTGGACCAAAAATAATGAGGTCTGTCAAACGGAAGCGGAGGCTTTCAAACAGTTTTCGTACAGGATCAAAACAATCGTTCCGGCACTTGGAGCATTGATTATTAAACCAGAAACAATCAACACACGTCGGCAGTCACTAGGAAGAGATAGAAAGGAGGCAGGTGAGTTTTCACCGAAATAAAATGAAGACAGAAATGTTAGCGATGATCCTGGCTGGGGGACAAGGAACAAGATTGGGTAAATTGACAAAAAATATTGCCAAACCAGCGGTGCCTTTTGGCGGACGGTACCGAATTATTGATTTTGCTTTAAGTAATTGTGCCAATTCCGGCATTCATACAGTAGGTGTGGTGACTCAGTATCAACCGTTAGCTCTTAACCATCATATTGGAAATGGTGCCAGTTGGGGACTAGATGGAATCAACTCCGGTGTAACGATTTTGCAGCCATTTTCCAGTTCGGAAGGCAGTAAATGGTTTGAAGGAACCGCCCATGCCATTTATCAAAATATAGCGTATATCGATCAATTGGACCCGCAATATGTATTGGTTTTATCGGGAGATCACATCTATAAAATGGATTATGAAGCGATGCTTGAAGCCCATAAGGAAAACAATGCTTCATTGTCCGTGGCAGTGATCGAAGTTCCATGGAAAGAAGCGTCTCGTTTTGGTATCATGAACACCGATGAAAATGATCGAATCATTGAGTTTGAAGAAAAACCAGAGCATCCGCAAAATAATTTAGCATCAATGGGTATTTATATCTTTAATTGGGGCCGTCTGCGTAGTGTCCTAACCAGCAGTTATTCAAAGGATGGACAAATGATCGATTTTGGAAAACACGTGATCCCTGCCTATTTGGAAAGTGGAGAGAATGTATTCGCTTATCGTTTTTCTGGTTATTGGAAGGATGTAGGAACCATTGATTCCTTGTGGGAAGCCAGCATGGAATTTATTGAGCCGGAAATGGAGCTGGAAATTCGCGACAAAGGTTGGCGGGTCTATTCTAAAAATACCATCTCTCCACCGCATTTCTTGACAGAAACCGGTTCGGCAAAAAATTCGTTGATCGTTGACGGTTGTTATGTTGCCGGCAGCATTGATCATAGTATTCTTTCAGGAGATGTTCAAGTAAAAGAAGGGTCGACGATTTCCGACAGTATTGTGATGCCGGGTGCAACAATCGGTAAAAATGTGAAAATTCACCGTGCGATTATTGGAGAAAACGCGATTATCGGTGACAATGCAGAAATCGACGGCAGTGAAGAAATTGCAGTTGTGGGGTATTCAGAAGTGATTGGAGTGACCATCGATGAAGACTAATAAAATGTGTGGGATTTTGGGAAATCTCCATCAATACAATGAGCTTTTGCCTTTGACGGAGCACCGACCACTGGCAACCTTGCCTTTTGACTGCAAGTACCGCCTCATTGATTTTAATCTTTCAAGTATCGTAAACGCCAACATCAATACAGTATTTATGGTATTTAATGAAGGGGAGACTCAATCGGTTTTTGATCATATCGGTGGTGGGAAAGAATGGAATCTTGATGGTGTCCAAAATCGTTTCTTTATTCATGTTTATCAAGAATTTCTCAAACGAAAAGCTGAAAACCGTGAGTATTATGATGTGTTGATTGATTATTTGGAAAAATCAAAATCGGAATACACGGTGTTTATGGGAAGCAAAATTTTATGCAATATCGATTTGCGGGCGTTGTTGAAAATTCATCAGCTGCAAAAGAATGAGATGACGGTTGTCTATAAACGAATTGCAAAGGAGAATGTTTATCCTACCGATATCATTTTGGATTTGACTGAAGGTGGAACGATTGAAACAGTAACGGCAGCAAACGACTTGCAGTTACCGGAAACGGTCAACTTATGTGCCGATATCTACATGATTCAAACCCAACGATTGATCGATGAGTTGACAGAAGCTCAGAAAACTGGCGGTACAGTTAACCTTGAATCTTTTTTACGGGAATTGATTGTAAAATTGAATAGCGCCAGCTATGAGTATACAGGTTATTTGAGTAATATTTATGATGTCGCCTCCTATTATCGGGCAAACATGGACATGTTAGATCAACGTCAGTTCAGTTCTCTGATGTACTCCAGTCAGAAAATTTATACCAAGTTGAAAAACGAAGTACCTACCTACTATTCTGAAACTTCGGATGTGGAGAACAGTCAATTTGCTTCAGGATGCATCATTGAAGGACACGTTCATCGTTCGCTGGTTTCCCGCAGCACAAAAATTGCCACAAATGCAGTGGTGGAAGAAACCATCGTCATGGCCAACAATCAAATTGGCGAAGGCGCAGTAGTCAAATATGCGATTTTAGATAAAAATGTCATTGTAGAGCCGGGAGTAAAAATTATCGGTTCACCGGAAATGCCATTAGTCATCAAAAAGAATTCTCACGTGCTTTCTGATGTTTATGGGGGCGAATAAAATGAAAATCCTTTTTGCTTCAGCCGAGTGCGCCCCGTTTTTCAAAACTGGTGGACTAGGAGATGTAGCCGGAGCTTTGCCTAAAGAGTTGGCGAAAAAAGGGGTAGATATCCGCGTGGTGTTACCCTATTTCACAAAAATGCCTGAGGACTACAAAGAACAGTGTGAAGAGTTGTTTTCTTTTTCCGTTCGCGTGGGCTGGCGAAACCAATACTGTGGCATCAAGCGTTTGGTTATGGGCAACGTTACCTATTATTTTATTGACAATCAGTATTACTTTGCTCGGGACAATCTATATGGCTATTACGATGATGGCGAAAGATTTGCTTATTTTCAACAAGCACTAATAGAAATGATGGAGCGTATCAACTTTATTCCCGATGTTTTGCATTTGAATGATTATCACACGGCGATGGTTCCTTTTTTGTTGAAGGAAAAATATCGATGGATTCAAAATTATCGAGGCATTCGAACGGTGTTAACCATTCATAATATTGAGTTTCAGGGGAAATACAGCGGTGAAATGCTGCCGGAATTATTTGGCATGGGGATGGAACGGTATCATGACGGAACTGTCCGTTTGGATGACTGCTTGAATTTCATGAAAGCGGGGATTTTGTACGCCGATCGAGTGAATACCGTCAGTCCTTCTTATGCTGAAGAAATCAAAACCTCAGCTTTTGGTGCAGGTCTGGAAGTAATTTTGCGTATGGAAGCTGGGAAATTGCGGGGAATTATCAACGGAATCGATTATGACAGTTTTGATCCAGAGACAGATCCGGCACTGCCGGCTGCTTTTTCGATGGATGATTTAACAGGGAAAGGCACGAACAAGCAAGCATTGCAGCAAAAAATGGGTTTGCCGATCGACGAAAATATTCCACTGTTAGCGGTAGTGAGCCGTTTGACCTACCAAAAAGGTTTCCATTTATTGTTGGAAGAATTTCCACAGTTGATGCAGCAAGAGGTGCAGTTTGTTTTATTGGGAACCGGTGATTCGGAATTTGAGGAACAGTTTCGACGATTTGCTCATGCGTATCCGGAAAAATGTGCCGTATCGATTTCTTTTGATGTTCAATTGGCACAACAGATGTATGCCGGAGCAGATATTTTTCTGATGCCTTCTGCCTTTGAACCCTGTGGATTGTCACAAATGATGGCGATGCGTTATGGCACCTTGCCAGTGGTTCATGAAATTGGTGGACTAAAAGACACGGTGGTTCCTTTTAATCCGGTTACGGGACAAGGAACCGGATTTGGTTTTATTGAGTTTACTGCTTTTCGTTTCTTGGAGGCAGTTACGAAAGCCGTCGATTTGTATCATACTTCCCAGCCTGCTTGGAACAATCTTATTTATCAGGCGATGTCGCGAGATTTTAGTTGGGCCACTTCATCGGAGAATTATTTTTCGTTGTATAAAGAACTGGTGAAACCTTAATAGATAAAGAAAAGAGTAAGAGGATGAATCATTGACAGCGCTCAATGGCATCCTCTTTTTAAAAAAGGAGAGAAACAAATGCAATTGACAAAAAAAAGGTTTAAGAACGATATGCGGCAACGGTTGAAAGAGAAATATGCAATGGAGATTACGGATGCTTCTCCGCAAGAATTATTCACTGTGTTGGGCAGTGTGGTTCGGGGATTGTATTCAGATAATTGGCGACAAACTTGGAAAAATTATTTAACGGAAGAGAAAAAGCAGGTTTATTATTTCTCTATCGAATTTTTACCGGGGAAAATGCTGAAAAGCAATTTATTAAATCTAGGGATTCTTCCGCTGGTGCGGGAAGGATTGGCAGAGATGGGAATTGATTTAGAAGAATTAGCCAATGTAGAAAAGGATATGGCCTTGGGAAATGGCGGATTGGGACGTCTGGCATCGTGTTTTATGGATGCCATTGCATCTAGTGGTCTGCCGGGCAACGGCAATGGCATCCGCTATGATTACGGATTGTTCAAACAGCGATTTGTGGATGGGTATCAGGTTGAATTGCCGGATGAATGGCTCAGAAGCGGAAATGTTTGGGAGGTTCGCAAAGAAAGTAAAGCTGTGGATGTTCGTTTTTCTGGAGAAGTTTATATGGTACCGGACGAGTCAGGAAAATTAAAACCGGTTTATAAGAACCAACGAATCTTGCGGGCGGTTCCCTACGATACGGCGATGATTGGGTATCAAAACGATGTAGTGAATACCATGCGTTTGTGGGGGGTAGAGATTCCAACTTCAGAAGAAGCAAAATATACAAGCATTCAAGATCGACGGGAGTTTGAGGATTTGACCGCAGTGCTTTACCCGGATGATTCAAATGAACGAGGGCGAATGGTTCGTTTGGCGCAGGAGTATTTTTTTGTTTCCGCCGGGGTACAAAGTATTTTACGGTATTTTTTAAAATTAAAAAAACCATTGGATTGCTTAAGTGAATTTGTTGCAATCCACATCAATGATACCCATCCGGCATTGTGTATTCCAGAAATGATGCGGTTATTGTTGGACGAGCAGGGGCTGCAATGGGAACAGGCGTGGGAGATCACCGTCAAAGTGATGAGCTATACCAACCACACCATCATGGCAGAAGCCTTGGAAAAATGGCCGATTGACTTGATGAAATCACTGCTGCCACGGATGTATCAAATTATTGAAGAAATCGATCGTCGTTTTGTGGAGAAAAAGCAATTGGCTTATGATGATTCGTTGATTCAACGGACACGGATTATTCAAAACGGACAAGTCCACATGGCACATTTAGCAATTATTGGCAGTCACAGCACAAACGGTGTGGCCAAACTGCATTCAGAATTATTAAAAAGTGTAGTATTACATGATTTTTATGGGATTTATCCTGATCGTTTCAATAATAAAACCAATGGCATTGCGCAGCGTCGTTGGTCACAACTGGCAAATGAGCCGCTTTCAGCAGTCTTGGATAAAAAAATCAAAACTTCTTGGCGTAAAAATCCTGAAGACCTGCGTTTGCTATTGAATTATTTAGATGACGAAGAAACGTTGAATGAGTTGGCAGCCGCGAAGCAGGAAAATAAAATTCGATTAGCGGATTATATTTATGAAACAACCGGCATCCAAGTAGATCCAACGGCTATTTTCGATGTACAGATCAAACGGCTCCATGCCTATAAACGACAATTGTTGAATTTATTGCATATTTTGAAGCTTTATTTTGAATTAAAAGAAAATCCTGAATTGGCGATTCCTTCACGTGTCTTTATTTTTGGGGCGAAAGCCGCACCGAGTTACAGCTATGCAAAAGCGATTATTAAAGTAATCAACGAGGTTGGGAATCTGATAAACAATGATTCGACGATTGCCGGTCGATTGAAAATTGTCTTTTTAGAAAATTATAATGTTACTTTAGCGGAACGAATCATTCCTGCGGCAGATGTCAGTGAACAAATTTCTTTGGCATCTAAGGAAGCATCGGGAACTAGCAATATGAAATTGATGTTAAATGGTGCCATTACAGTTGCAACTTTAGATGGTGCCAATGTAGAAATTCGGGATGCGGTTGGAGAAGAAAATATCGTTATTTTTGGTTTGACGGAAAAAGAAGTCTATGCCTATTACGAAAACCGTGATTACTCAGCAAAAGCACTGTATGATGAATCGCCCGTGCTGCAAAAAATCTTGAATGCGTTGATTGATGGAAGTATTCCTAATATCGATTTTGAAGGACAGGAAATTTTTGATTCTTTGCTGAAATACAATGACGAATATTTCTTGCTGCGGGATTTTGAGGCTTATTGTCACGCTCAGGAAACCATCAATCAGTGGTATCAGGATCAAACTTTGTGGCAACGAAAAAGCTTGATCAATATCGCCAATGCGGGTCGTTTTTCAGCAGATGAGACGGTTCAACGATACGCAGAGGATATTTGGCAGATAAATCCAACAAAAAGTGGTGGAGAAAACGCATGAAACAGATTTATTATGACCCTTGGCTGATTCAGCATAAAGATCCTTTTGGTGCGGTAGTGGAAAAAGCCTTTGTCAAATTTTCTTTAACAATCAAGGAACCCAACGTTGAAGCAGCTTTTTTGGTTATCCATAAAGATTATCACGCTGCCCATCGTATTCAACTTGAAAATTTTGGCTCTCCGGAATACCAATACGAGTTTTTTTTCAACGAAGGAAAAGGGTTGTATTTCTATCATTTTGAGATTCAGTTTCAAGGAGAAGATCTACTGTATTACGGTAAAAATACAGCCGGAGAAAGCTGTTGTGTGAAAGAGGCATCAGCGATTTCTGACTATCAAGTGACTTGTTATGTGGAAGATAAATCCCCTAAATGGTACCGAGAAGCGATTTTTTATCAAATTTTCCCTGATCGTTTTTTCAATGGAAATCCGAATCAGCAAGTCAATGCACCGAAACCAAATTCTTTTTTATACGGAACAACAAAGGATGCTCCGTTGTACGTGAAGGATGAGGAAGGAGAAATTTTACGGTGGGATTTTTTCGGGGGAAATCTGCAAGGAATCATTGAAAAACTTCCTTATCTTAAAAAAATGGGAATTACCGGGCTGTATCTTAATCCGATTTTTGAAGCCCGTAGCAACCATCGCTATGATACGGGCGATTATCTGAAAATCGACAGTATGCTGGGAACCGAGGAAGAATTTGTTCAGTTGATTAATACATTGCGCAAAAACAACATGCATCTGGTGCTAGATGGCGTATTCAGTCATGTGGGGAAAAACAGCCGCTATTTCAATTTTGATGGGGCATACGGTGAAAAAGAAGGTGCCTATCAGTCAACTGCGAGTCCTTATTTTTCCTGGTTCAAGTTTGATTCATACCCAGAAAAATACAAGTCTTGGTGGGGAATCACTGACTTACCGGAAATTGATAAAACAAATCTTGATTTTCAGCAATTTATTTATGGTGAAAATGGCGTGTTAGATAAGTGGAATCGTTTGGGCGTTGACGGTTGGCGGCTAGATGTCGCCGATGAATTGCCGGAAACATTTATTCGTGGGATTCGCAAAAATTTAGAAAAATATGAGGAACGTCTTTTAATCGGTGAAGTTTGGGAGGATGCCTCAAATAAGATTTCCTATGGTCAGCGAAGAGAATATGCTTTGGGAAATCATTTGCAGGGAGTGATGAACTATCCGATGCGGGCAGCAATGCTCAATTTTTTGAAGGGAAAGAGTTCTCCCCAACAAACAGCTGAAGCCGTGACGCAATTACAGGAAAATTATCCGCCAGACTTTTTTTATCAGGCGTTGAATAACCTTGGAACCCATGACACGGTGCGACTGCTTACAGAATTAGAAAACGATAAACAAAAAGTTTCACTGGCTTTTGCTCTACTGGTGTTTTTTCCGGGAATTCCTTGTATTTATTATGGAGATGAAGCGGGATTGACTGGGGGAACCGATCCAGAAAATCGCAAATTTTTCCCTTGGGAGGAAATCGATACGAGTTGTTATGAAAGTTGTTATAAATGGCTTCAGCTGCGAAAGGAAACCCCTTTGTTGTCTCAGGGGGGATTACAGGTGTTGTTTTGTCATAATTTGCTGCTGATTCTCCGATTTGATACTGCTGACTATCTTTTGTTGGTGGTCAATCCAACTGAATTCGATCAATCCATCCATGTGAATGAACTGAAAACGACCCGGACGTTGCCTTTTTCGCTTTCACAATTACAGGCTATCGATCATCAACTTATTGTCAGTAAGACGGCGCAAATCTTTTCAGGAAGTTTCTAGCAAAGTAAATGGCAACGAACTTTTTTTGTGGTATGATGGAGAAAAGTCTGACAAAAGGATGAACAAGGATGGGCAATTTTTTAGAAATCAAACGCAAACATTACCGCTTTCCAGCATATTCAGATGAGGAAGGGGTCAAAATACAACGGGAAAACAAACGGCAGCTTTCTAAGACGGATGATTGGATTTTAACCAAAATTCCAGATAATCATGAGAGCAATCGGGGCTATCAGTCTTCGCAAAGTGACTATCCAGAGGTTCATAATCCAGATCGAACATTGCGACGGTCACGAAAAATGACGGCTGAAAAACAAGGGCATTCTGTTCGTCAGCAAGAAGAGTTAAAGAAGCATCGGGAAAATTTACCGGATTATGGGAAAAAGCAAGCTCCTGAACCTAGTTTGACCGGTAAAACCTCTCTGTTTGGAGAGGACCATCGCCGATCCACGTATAAAGTTAAAACTAAACCGCAGGAAAAAATGGAAAGCACCGTGAAACGAGAATATTCTGGACGCTCTTATTTTGTACCGAAATATATTCCGGCTTCGATTATTCCTGATCAAAAGCAAAGTGATGTTCCAGAAGACGAATTGCTTCAGTCGATGAATAAACCGCGCGAGAGCTATTTGCTTTTTGATACAGAACCGACAGCTTATCAGGAAAAAAATGATTTGGACCCCAGCGTGCGAAAATTCAACCATTCTGAGGTGACCATGACCCGTGGGCAATACCGCCGAACTTCCAAAGAAGAGAAAAAACGTTCTGTTTTGGATCGCTCACTAAAAGGATTGATCGAGGATGGAGAACAAGAATTGGGTCGCAGCGGCTATTTCAAATAAATATGAGTAAAAAGCCCGCGAATTTTCGCGGGCTTTTTAAACGACAATTTTATTGTTTTCTTCTCGAATACCATAAATTTTTTTAGTAGTCGTTCCATCCCAAAACAACAGCTGCCGTCGCTTATTTTTCATTAAGGTTAGTAGCAATTCTTTCATAGAAAGAGGGGCTTTTCCTTTTTCAGAAAAGAAAATCAGTTGCCCCTCTTGGTCTATTTTGATCGTGGTAAAGGGAATCACGTTTTTTTTCATAAAATAAATCCCAATGTAATCCTCATTTTTGGGATTTAAAGACAGTGTCGTCAATAATTCACTGGCTCGCATAAGCGCCTCCTGCTAGTTAATTTTTTGCTTTTCCATATAAAAAATAGCGGGGAACCTTCTTTTTGTAGGTGAGGTAATCTAAGCCAAAGGTCTCTTCACACCAACGTTCTTCCGATAAGATAATCCAGTGGGCGGCAAATTGAAAGAGAAGTAACGAAAAAAACAAAACCCACGAACGAGTGAGAAAAACACAGCCAAGAAAATAAATAAAGTACCCAAGATACATTGGATTACGGGAAAGACGAAACAACCCGGTTGTTATTAACTGCTTTTTTTCTGCAAAGGTGATTGTTGCCATGAGTAATAAGAGACAGCCTAATACATAAGTAGATAATCCGACAAAACTGACCCAGTCATCCAAATGAATGGTTAAAAAGAAGAGGTAAATAAAAATAAAGAGCGTAGCCAGCTGATAAAGAAGATAAAAGATTTCTTCAAGTCCCTTCATCGGAGGAAAGAAAGCCGCTCGCTTTAAGGCATCTTTGTTCAATAAGCCCAAGAGTATAAACCGAATAAATAAAAGTGGTATCAGTAGAAGTCCCGCATTCATCGTCATTCCTCCCAATCTTTCTTTTATCTTATCATAGCTTGCTGCGAAATGCAGATATCCAAGCTACAAGAGAAAGCCGGTACTCTAGGAAAAGAAACGAGTTTTAATGAAAATCATCTCAAAAAACAATGATTATTGCTTGCAATAATCGAACAACTTTTATACTATTGAGTAGTCAACAGACATCACTTTTAAAAAGAGTAACAGATAGCGAAGTCTTGGGGAAGAATCTTCTGCTTAAATCTGTTACTCTTACTTTGTTATTTTATCATTTTTTTATTTTGGTGGAAAGCAAAAAGGTATAGATGTGCTGTTATCAAATTAGTTATTTTCTACTGTATGAATGAAAACATAAAGAGAAAGAAACGTTCTACTTTAAAAAAGTATGCGGCCGAGAAGACTCGAACTTCCACGGGATTTCTCCCACTGCCCCCTCAAGGCAGCGCGTCTGCCATTCCGCCACGACCGCAAGTTTTGCAACAATAGTATCATATCAAGATTATTTTTTTTGTCAAGAGGTGTTTTTTTTGGATGGAAAAAAATTTGACGGCACGTTTGCCGGGTTAGGAATAGTTGTTGGAATCTTAATTGGTCTGGCAAAAGAAAATTTGATGTTTGGCTTGTTTTTAGGGGTAATTATCGGGATTGCCATGGACTGGCTAGCTAATCTGATAACGATGTATCAAAAGGATGAATAGAAGTAAAACTTTTTTGAAAAGAAGAATCGAAGGATTGTAATTTTGGCTTTCTTCAATTACTGTTATAAGAAATACCATTGCTGAAGGAGACAACCGATAAGATGAAAAATTTTGCAAAATCAAATAAGCTTGAAGGCGTCAGCTATGATGTTCGAGGACCGGTTTTGGAAGAAGCAGAACGAATGCAGGAGGAAGGAATCAGTATTTTAAAGCTGAATACTGGAAATCCGGCTCCTTTTGGGTTTGAGGCACCGAATGAAATCATTCGAGATTTGATTATGAACGTCCGTGATTCAGAAGGCTATTCAGATTCGAAAGGAATTTTTGCTGCCCGCAAAGCAATCGAGCAATATTGTCAGTTAAAGAAATTTCCTAATGTCACTATCAATGATATTTATACTGGAAACGGCGTCAGTGAATTGATTACCCTGTGTATGCAGGGGTTGTGTAACAATGGCGATGAAATTCTTGTACCTGCTCCAGATTACCCATTATGGACCGCTTCTGTTTCTTTAGCTGGAGGAAAACCGGTTCATTATATTTGTGATGAACAAAGTGAATGGTATCCAGATCTTGCCGATATTCGTTCGAAGGTCACGGATAAAACGAAAGCAATCATTATTATCAATCCCAATAATCCTACAGGAGCATTGTATCCAAAAGAAATTTTGGAAGGCATCGTGGAGATCGCCAGAGAAAATGATTTGATTATTTTTTCTGATGAAATCTATGATCGATTGGTGATGGATGGACGTCAACATATCCCAATTGCTACGTTAGCACCTGATCGTTTTGTCGTTACTTTGAATGGATTATCTAAATCTCATCGTGTAGCCGGTTTTCGAGTTGGCTGGATGGTGTTGAGCGGAAACAAAGCCCACGCAAAAGATTATATTGAAGGTTTGAATATGCTGTCTTCAATGCGCTTATGCTCAAATGTTCTTTCCCAACAAATCATTCAAACGGCTCTAGGTGGGTATCAAAGTGTGGATGACTTGCTGTTGCCCGGGGGACGTATTTATGAGCAAAGGGAATATATTTACAAAGCAATCAATGATATTCCTGGTTTATCCGCAGTGAAACCGAAAGCAGCCTTTTATATTTTCCCGAAAATCGATACCAAAAGGTTTAATATTACGAATGATGAACAATTTGTTCTGGATTTCTTGCATCAGCATAAAATTTTGCTGGTTCATGGCGGCGGCTTCAACTGGGAAGCACCGGATCATTTTCGTCTCGTTTATTTACCAAAAATGGACGACTTAAAATGGACGACGGCTAAAATGCGAGAATTTTTGGCTATCTATCAACAAAAATAAGCAAAACAGCATTTTCCAACTGAGGACTTCTTTCGGCCCCTGTGTTGGAGAATGCTGTTTTTTATGTTAAATGATAAATTAATGAAATAAAAATCGTATTAGTAGACAAAAATAGGTCCCGTTTGTTATTTTGACAAATAAGAATACGAGAAAAAATAGCTACAAGAAGCAACCAGAAGAAGCAGCTATCGTTTTGTTAAGGTAATATCGGGGAAGGTTCACAATCTTTTTTGCTGACAATCAGCCGATTTGCAAATTTTTCTGTGATTTCTTCACAGGAAGGTTCAGCAACATTGATTAAAAAAGAATTTTCATATTCCTTTTCGATCCGGCCTTTAAATAATCGGTGCTTCCATTTAAACGTAACCAGCGCTTCACTCATGTAATCAACTCCTACTATATATTAATCGAAAAAAAATCATGATTTCTTGAGAGGGTAGTTAGTGTTCTTTTTGTATTATGTGATAAACTAAACAATAATGATAATGCGAATTAGCATATAAAAAAGGTGAGTTTTATGGCGGAAAAATTTTCATTTGGCGGGGTCATTCGGGAAATTCGCAAAGAGCGGCAGTTATCGCAAAAAATGCTTAGTCAGGATATCTGTTCTCAAAGTGTTTTGAGTCGTATCGAAAATAATGAAGAATTACCTAATGTTTTGGTGATGCAACAATTATGTGAACGTTTGAACGTGACTATTGATCAGGTTATGTTGTTTCATCGCTATGATATTCAAAAAAGCCAACAAATTTTAGAACAGATGGAATATCATTTTTTTCATAATGAGTATGAAAAATTAGAAGAGTTGTTGGAGCAGACCCATGTATTGAATCAACTGTATCTCGATACAGACTTGCAATTGTATTACTACTATGAAGGTAGTTGCAAATTTTATCTGCATCAGGATTATAATGGTGCCTTGCTGAGTCTTAAGCAGGGACTTTCATATACTTTTCAAGTGAATAAAATCCATATGTCAGCCAATGAGATCCAGTTGCTTAGTTGTATCGGTCGAGTGTACTCAGCGTTAGGGGATACAGCACAAGCACAAACCCATCTGGAAAAAAGCATGACTCTTTATGGAGGGTTGCCAGCGCAACGCCGCAACAATCGGTTGACAAAAATTTTCTTCAACTATGGCAGTTTTTTACTGGAACAAAAAGACTATCAGCAGGCGTTAACTTTTGTCAGTCAGGGAATCGAGCTGGCTCATGCGAAAAAAAGTTATTACTATCTGGGAGAACTCTTTCAGTTAAAAGCACAACTTTTAGAAGCCTCTCAGAATAGAGAAGCCGCAGCACAGTATTTTACTCGTTACCGACAAATGGAAGAAATAAATAAAATTTAAAATGGTGTAGACCTTTTCTTGACTTCTTTTGGCAATAGGAGTAGTTTTAAATTAGAAAATTAAAGGAGCGAGTGCAATGAAAACATTTATTTTTGCTGACAAGTTTTTCTTGAAATCTGGTGTAAAAGGACCCGGCTATTTAGAAATCACAGAAGGAAAATTTGGTGATTTTACTTCTGAATTGTCTGACAAGGACGCAAAAGTAATCGATCAAAGCGGAAAATGGATTGCCCCCGGCTTAGTGGATACACATATTCACGGTTTTATGAATCATGACGTGATGGATAACGATGCAGAAGGAATCAAAGCAATGAGTGAAGGCTTGCTTTCTTGTGGTGTAACTTCTTTCTTGCCTACAACTTTGACTTCCAGTAAGGAACGTTTGCGGGATGTAGCAGAAACTGTCGGCAAGGTGCATCAAGAGGTAACCGGAGCTAAAATTCAAGGTATTTATTTTGAAGGACCTTTCTTTACAGAAGAACATAAAGGTGCGCAAAATCCTTCTTATTTTGGTGATCCTGATTTGGCAACTTTCCATGAATGGCAAGAAGCTTCAGGCGGAATCATCAAAAAAATTGCTTTAGCACCTGAACGTAAGGGTGTGGCAGAGTTTGTGGAACAAGTGACCAGCGAAGGTGTGGTGGTTTCTTTAGGACACAGTAATGCAACCTTAGAAGAAGCACAACACGCTGTTGAAGCGGGAGCGAGCGTTTTCGTTCATGCCTACAATGGAATGCGGGGATTGAATCACCGTGAACCAGGTATGGTTGGGGCATTATTGTCATTGGAACATGTTTTTTCTGAATTGATTTGTGATGGTCATCATGTTCATCCTCAAGCGGCAGAAATTTTGATGGAAAAAGCTGGACATGATCATGTGGCATTGATTACCGACTGTATGATGGCCGGAGGAATGCCTGATGGCCATTATATGTTGGGAGAATTTCCGGTGGTAGTAAAAGACGGTACCGCCCGTTTAGAATCTGGAAATCTTGCCGGCAGTATCTTGAGATTAAAGGAAGCTATCAAAAATGTTGTTGACTGGGGAATTGCAACACCAGAACAAGCAGTGATGATGGGCTCATTAGTACCAGCTATCAGTTGTAAAATTGACGATGTCTGTGGATCAATCGCAAAAAATCGTGCTGCAGACTTTATCGTTTTAAATCCAGATATGACGTTATCCGCAACATATCTTGACGGAGTAGAACGTTACCACGCATAAAACAAATCAGACCGAACCGACTAGCTTCTGTTTTACGACAGAAATTAGTCGGTTTTTTTTGAAGAAATCCTTTTCTTTCCTAAAAGATAGCCGCGGTTTTCTTTCTGAATTATGGTACACTAGAAGGGAAATAACTAAAGGAGCAAGATACGATGAGCTATATTGATGTCATTAATGAAGTAAAAAAATATCAAATGGGCGACACAACGATTATGGCAAATGATGGAATCACTTTTCCCGTTGAAAAAGGAGAAATCGCAGTTATCTTAGGTCCGAGTGGGGCGGGGAAATCCACCGTCTTAAATATACTTGGCGGCATGGACACCTGTGACAGTGGTCAAGTGGTGATCGATGGAGTGGATATTGCTGGATTTAACGCAAAACAATTGACGGAATATCGCCGTTACGATGTCGGTTTTGTTTTTCAATTTTATAATTTGGTTCCGAATTTGACTGCGAAAGAAAATGTAGAGTTAGCGTCACAAATTGTGAACGATGCCATGGATGCGGAAGAAGTTTTACTACAGGTCGGTCTAGGTAAACGGATGAATAATTTTCCGGCCCAGCTTTCTGGTGGAGAACAACAACGGGTGACGATTGCCCGGGCTTTAGCAAAAAAACCGAAACTTTTGTTGTGTGACGAACCGACAGGAGCGCTGGATTATGAAACAGGGAAACAAATTTTACAGATTTTGCAGGACACGGCTCGGAATATGGGAACGACGGTCTTAATCATTACCCATAATTCTCAGATTGCACCGATGGCTGACCGAGTGATCCGCATTAATGATGCAAAAGTTCGCAGCATTGAGGTCAATGAACAGCCGACACCGGTAGATGAAATAGAATGGTAGGAAGAGAATGAAGAAATCAGCGTTACTTAAAACAAGTCTCCGAGAAATCAAAAACTCTCCGGCACGCTTTTTTTCAATCTTAGGGATTATTTTTTTAGGCGTTGCTTTTTTTTCCGGCATCGGGGCAACAGGTCCGGATATGATTCAATCTGCAGAAGATTATTATCAGAAACAACGTTTGGCAGATGGGTCAGTCGCATCTACGTTGGGGGTTACTCAAAAAGATCTGGATCTGATTAAAGCTGATCCACAAGTTAAAAAAGCAGTACCGCAATATATGCTGGATTTAAATTTGACAAAAGCAAATCAGGTGGTTCGTTTATTTGGGTTGTCGGATACATTGAATGACTACCTCCTGACGAAGGGGCGTTTGCCAGAAAAATCTGGAGAAATTGCGCTGGACGCAATCACTGATTTACAAGGGGAATACAAAATCGGTGATACCTTTGAAATTGCTAAAGAGGATGATCCGCAAAATCAAGTGACCACCCACAAATTGAAAGTGGTTGGTTTTGTCCGTTCACCAGAATTTATTGAAAATGTGAAGCGGGGAAACACCAATGTTGGAACAGGCTCCGTTGATTATTTTGGTGTAGTCTCAGAAAAAGATCTGGCTTTAGATGTATATTCGCGCATTCTGGTTACTTTCAATAGCACGAAGGATGAGACAGCGTACACGAAAAGTTATGAAGAAAAGGTTGATAGGGCGCTTGAAAAACTGGAAACTACGTTGGATGACCGACCAGAGGAACGATTAGCCGAGGTCAAAGAAACAGCGGCAGCGGAACTGGACAAGGTAAAAAAACAAATCACTGACGGGGAACAGGCGTTAGATGCTGCGGAAGAAAAATTGGTCCAAGCAAAAAAAGAACTGGATCAGGGAAAACAGACATTAGCAGAAAATGAAGCTCTATTGGCAAATGAAACCGCCCAAGCAGAACAAACCTTAGACACCAATGAAAAAGAACTTCTAGAAAAAGAAGCAGAATTAAATCAGCAGGCGCAGCAAATTGCCAGCCAGAAAGAACAATTGACCGCCGCAGAAGAAAAATTGGCAGAAGGACAGGCACAAACAGCAGAGGCAGAAAAGCAACAACAAGCATTGCAAAAAACAATCAGTGAAACGACCACTGGGGTGACGCAATACGAAACATTGTTAAACCAACTGCAACAAGCGGTCACGTTAAGCAAAGAAGAACTGGCAGCAACAATCGATGCCCAACAAGCCAATTGGTTATCCGTCTTGCGAAGCATTAAAAGCGACGCTGCAGTGATTGCACAGGCGGCCGCTTTAACACCGGAAACGGATGCGGCACAATTCCAAGAATTTGTTGCAGCAGTCAATGGTGAGAAGCAAAAAATAACCGCTCAACTTTCAACATTGCAAGCAGAAGCAGCCAAAATTGAACACGCCCTCCAAGAAGCAACAACGGCGGCACAAACGTTGCAACAGCAAAAGCAACAAATTCAGCAGGCGGAAGCGCAGATCCAAGCTGGTCGCAATCAGATTGACGCAGGAAAAACAGCGATTGCTGCTGGTCGTCAAGAGCTGGCAGAGCAGAAAGCTGCTGGAGAAGCGGAGCTGGCAGAAGCTGATGAAAAATTAACAGAAGCTGAAACACAGTATCAGGATGGACTGGCAGAATTTCAAAAACAAACCAGCGAAAAAATGCCAAAACTTCAAGATGCAAAGTTACAATTAAAGAATGAGACTGCTCGCTTAGATAAGTTAGAACCAGCAGAATATCTTTTCTCTGACAGAGAGGACAATCCGGGGTATACGGAATACAAGCAAAATGCCGATCGAATTTCTTCTCTAGCAACTGTCTTTCCGATTATTTTCTTTTTGATTGCGGCGTTGGTCAGTTTGACAACCATGACCCGAATGATCGAGGAAAAACGATCAGAAATTGGGACGTTCAAAGCATTGGGCTATAAGAACCATGAAATTGCACTGAAATTTCTCTTTTATTCCTTGAGTGCAGGTCTGATTGGTTCCGTCCTTGGTTTAGCCTTAGGTTTTTATTTATTTCCAAGTATCATTATTAGTGCTTATGGGCAACTCTACAATATAGAAAAATTTGTTACACCGTGGTATCTGAATTATTCACTGATCGGTATCGGAGTCGGCTTAGTTTGTACAGTAGGCGTTGCACTGTTGACGTTGCGGATCGACTTGTTGAGTGCGCCAGCCAGCTTATTGCGTCCCAAAGCTCCTAAAGCGGGGAAACGGGTATGGTTGGAAGCCATTCGTCCTCTTTGGAGACGGTTGAGTTTTACACAAAAAGTAACGATGCGTAATTTGTTCCGTTATAAACTGCGGATGTTAATGACGATTTTTGGCATTGCCGGCTGTACGTCGATGATTCTGACCGGTTTTGGTTTGAGAGATTCCATCAGCGACATCGTTCCGATTCAGTTTGAAAAAATTTGGCATTATCAAGGAATCGTCACCTTCAATGAAAATGTGACACCGACACAGCGGGAAAAGTATGAAAAAACCGTGGTGACGTTACCTGATTTCGATGATCGGTTGCCGATTTCTTCTGAGGTACTGACGCTTTCTGGAGAAGGTCAAACGCCACAAGATGTAACAGTTTATGTTCCTAAAAATCCTGATTCGGTAACGGATTTTATTTTATTCAACGATCGTAAAACGAATAAAAACCTGTCTTTGACTGACGACGGGGCAATCATTAATGAAAAATTAGCCAATTTATTCAATTTACAGGTTGGAGACACCATCGATTTAAAATCAACAGATCATACGTATTCGATGAAGGTAGCGGCGATTGCTGAAAATTATACCGGACATTTCGCTTATGTAACACCCACCTATTATCAAAAAATATTTGAAGAAGCACCAACCTACAATACTGAATTTCTGACCTTCTCAACAACAGTTTCAACAAAGCAGGAGGAAAAAATTGCTGAAACCTTGATGGAAAATGACGGAATTATCAATGTTTCTTTCTTGTCGGATTCTTCCCATGCTTTGGACGATACTACCGAAACATTGAACATTGTTGTATGGGTGCTGATTATTTCTGCCGGGTTGTTGGCATTCATCGTCTTGTATAATTTGAACAATATCAATATCTCGGAACGAATCAGAGAATTATCTACCATCAAGGTACTAGGTTTTTATGACAAAGAAGTGACCATGTACATTTATCGGGAAAATATTATTTTGACGATTTTAGGAATCTTGGCGGGATTATTCTTAGGAAAAATCGAACACGATTATGTTTTGAAGACAGTGGAACTGGATATGTTGATGTTTCCACCAACGATTCATTCTATCAGCTATCTTTATTCGAGTTTAATTACGATTTTCTTTACGGTTGTGGTAGGAATCGTTATCTACTTTAAACTCAAGAAGGTTGATATGATTGAGGCATTGAAATCAAATGAATGAGGACTAAAAAATTGGAAACAAACAAAGCCCCGAAAAAACGACCAACCGTTTTTTCGGGGCTTTATGTTAATTAGTGTTTATGATTTTTTGAACGTTCGATTTCTTTTTGAGTTTCTACCAGCATGATTTGCAATTTTTCTTCCTTTCGTTTTAAAACCGCCAAATCTTCTGTGATTGCCTGTGCGGTTTCTGTTTCAGGCGGACGGATAACGAAATTAAGCGTAATGGCGATGAAGGTACCAATAAAGGTATCAATCACCCGCTGAATCGCAAACAGGGAGGATTCTCCTTGGGGAACACTCAACGAGATCAACAGCATGGTCGCAATGGCAGAAATAATACCGGAATTGTTTTTGATGCCGTCAGATACGATAATCACCACTGCCACAAAGAGGGGTAATACAAAAAGTTCTACAAGAAAATCATTGTGGAAATATTGCTTGATAAAAAAGAAAATAATCGCCATTATGCCGCCAATTGTATTGCCAAGAACGCGAGAACGTCCGAAAGAAACGGTGGTGGTTAAGTCTTGGCGTAAAGAGAAAACAGCAGAGAGCGCGGCAATCAAAGGTTGTCCTCGATCAAGAAAACGAAAAAGCAGAATACAGATCATGACGGATAGGGCGGTTTTCATGGTGCGCATACCAATTCTGAATCGTCCGAAGTACATAAAATTCTCCTTTTCCTTTATCATATCGAACTATCAAAATGATTGCCAGTTATAACTGTTTTCGTTACTATAGAAACAGTCGGAAAATCATCACGAATCAGGAGGGCTCGTTATAAAAATTGGATTAAGAACTATAAAAACAGCGGCAGCCGCTGCACTTGCAATGATTGTTGCTAACAGCCTTCACCTGCTTTACGCACCGGCAGCGGGGATTATCGCTGTTTTAAGTGTGGGTAATAGCAAACGGACATCCTTGATGACAGGACTCAATCGTCTCTTGTCTTTGCTGTTGGCAACAGCCATCGCCTTTATTTGTTTTCATGTGATTGGTTTCAATCCAGTTGCTTTTGGCATTTATTTGCTGCTGTTTATCAGTCTGTCAGTAAAATTTGGACTGGAAGACGGAATCGTCGTCAATTCTGTTTTGGTGACGCATTATCTCATCGAAGTCTCCTTTGCGCCACAGCTTTTATTGAATGAATTTTTGCTGATGACAATTGGTGTGGGCTTTGCCTTGCTGTTTAATTTAGCAATGCCGGACCTTCAAAAAAAATTAAAAGAAGATCAACTGGTCATCGAAGAACTGTTCCGCAAGCTTTTGCGCCAAATGGCTCTCCAATTAAATCAACAGGGAGAAACGAATTTTATTGAAAAGTGCCAAGGGCTGTTGGGCTTCATTTATGAGGCGCAAAAACGAGCAAAAATTGATCAGGAGAATCAATGGATCGATCCAGATGCGTATTTCAAAGAGTATTTTGCAATGCGGCGTACACAGCTGCGGGTATTAGGGGATATGATTGATTTATTGGATAAGATTTTTGTGGAGGAAGAATTTGTGGAAGATATCCGCCATTTATTGGAGCTGACAGCAAATGAATTTGCCGAAGCCAATGACGGTAAACAAATTTTGGCGGAAATCATGCAGGTCTATGAAAATTATCGAAAAAAACCATTGCCTCAAAGCAGAGAAGAATTTGAAAATCGGGCGATGCTGTTTCAATTTTTGCAATCCTTCACTAGTTTCATCGAAATAAAAGCCGAATTTGCTAAACAAGATGAAGATTAAATTTCATTGAACAAAATCCGAACGCTATGTAAAAAAGGTCTCCTTGCAGAGTTTTGAGGAGTACTCTTTTTGTAGCGTTCGGATTTTTTTATTTAGATGGAAAAGGTGCTATTTGCTCCGCCATATTGTTTGCATCTGGTCTAGAACTTGGATTACGTCTTGTGTCAAATGCAACGAATGGTTCGGTTGTCCTTCAATGGTTTGGATCATTGTATCGACTTCATAATTTAATGCGTTTTGTGAATTGCCGGATTCAATAAATTCTTTTGTACCATCTACATAAAAAATTTCTGCTTGGTCAGCACGAGGATAATCAGCAACCGTAATATAGCCGTTCTCAAAGGCTGCAACGCCGATTTTAGGCATTTTTGCTTGAAAGGTCAGTGTGACAGCCGCCATTTCATTGTGTTCGTTTCGTAAAATGGTGACAGATTGTTCGTCAACGCCGGTTTTAAATGGCAGCATATCACTCGCAACTACGGTTGGAGGTGCGGTCATAAATTGGCGGACAAAGGAGACAGCATAGGTCCCAATATCTAGCAATGCGCCACCCGCCAATTGAGGATTGAAAAAGCGATTTGTCGGATCTGGTTCTTTGTAACTGCCAAAAGGAGCTTGGATCATTTTTAATTTTCCAAGTTTTCCGGTTTGGATAATACGATTCAGTTCTTTGAAAAGAGGCATATTAAAAATTGTCATTGCTTCTTGTAAAATTACCTGATTATCTTTTGCAGTTTGAACCGCTTCTTCCAATTCTGCTTGATTTAACGTGATCGCCTTTTCGCAGAGAACGTGCTTGCCGGCTTTCAGTGCTTGCAGGATATGGGCATGGTGAAATTGATTTGGTACAGCAACATAAACACAGTCGATTGCCGGATCAGCCAGCATGGCTTCATACGAATCATAGGCCTGCTGAATAGTGTATTCGTTCGCGAACTCTTTTGCTTTTGACAAAGAACGAGAAGCAACGCCATATAAAACACTTTGTTCCTGTGAAAAACCTGATGCAAATTGATGGGCGATTTCACCTAGTCCGATGATTCCCCAGTTGTATTTTTTCATTTCGTTTCCCTCCTTTTTTAAGATAAGTATAGCAGAAGTCGTGACAGACATAGATGGATTTGTTTAAAAAAAGAGAAATATCCGAGTTTTTCAGGTGATTTTCTTCGGTAAATTCAGTAGAATTGACTTTGAGGAGGCGTTTTTTATGCATGAAGTTTATATCCAAATATTAATGAATACTATCCATGAACAATATGCGACGGAAAGAAATTTCTTTGAGGGCATTCTAGGGAGCGAAGAAGAGCAATGGGTAGCGTGGAAGGCGGGAAAAGCCAGCCTTAGCGCAGAACAAAATCAGAAAATAAAGAATCTTTTCAGTGATTACGAATGGATGCTGCTACAAAAGATTTTACGGCAAACCATTATTTTTCCTGAAAAAAGAAACAGCGCCATTAGTGAATACAAAAAAATGAAAACAAAAATCGCTCAAAAGTGGTTGCAGTCAGAGTTGGCTTCTGCGGAGATGATTCCCCATAGTGAAGAAAACAAAAACCAGCACTATCTTGATTTAAAGGTGACCCTCACGTATGATGAGTGGGGTTTTGATGACATATTGAATTTCCGTCTGCCTGCAGTTATTCAACAGCAGATTGAAAACGAGAAAGTCGCATTATTGGACTGGGTCAATCAAAATCTTGAAGACACCTACATGAGTGAGGAGTAACAGAAACAAAAGTGAGAGGATTTTTATTATTAAAAAAGTAGGAATAACTATACTATTCATTGCGGGAATCGTGGTTGCGACCGCTCTTTTCATGAGTCATGATGCCCCAGCGCCGAAAGCAAAGGTATCGCAAACGACTTCAGAAACAACTCCCGCAAAACAGACAACAGAAAGTTCAGCGGAGGCCTTGCCAGACGTTTCACCTACAGATTGGCAATTGGTTTTAGTCAGTCCAGAGCATAAAATCAGCAAAGAAGTTTCTGCCAATCAATTAGTAACTGTCGATGGCGGACAACAGATTGATCGGCGCATCCAGCAACCCTATGAAGAACTGGTAGCGGCGGCAAAAAAAGCCGGTATTCAGTTAAAACTGATTTCAGCTTTTCGCTCTGTCAGTGATCAGACTTCGGTTTTCAATACCCGAGTAGCACAATTGATGAGTCGAGAAAATTTATCTGAAGAGGCAGCGAAAAAAAGAGCAATGCAGACAATGACGGAGCCGGGATACAGTGAGCATCACACTGGTTTGGCCATCGATGTAGTAGATCAAGAGTGGTTGGCAAGTAATCCCAGCATGATTTTGGACGAAAGTTACAGTGAACACACCGGTGCGAAATGGTTACAGGAAAATGCAAGGAGATTTGGATTTATCGTGCGTTATCCTGATGGTAAGGAAGCAATCACCAAAATTACTTATGAACCATGGCATTTACGATATGTGGGAGAAGAAAGTGCGGAATATATTGAGGCACACCATATAACTTTCGAAGAATTTATTCGAGAATTAACGGAAAAGTAGGGGGAAAATGGCAGTAAGAAAATACAAATCAAGAAAGAAACAGAAAGTACGCTTACCTGCTATTTTAGCGGGTTTTCTGCTCATTGGACTGGCATTTGTTTTTTCAGTGAAGAGCTTAAGCAGTCCGTTGCAACCATTGCAGCAGTTGATAGATCAGCCGGAAGAAATGGACCGCCAAACTTTTATCGACACGCTGGCCCCACATGCGCAAGAACTGCAAAAAGGGTATGGCATTTTACCGAGTATTATTTTAGGACAGGCGGGCTTGGAATCGAATTTTGGTGAAAGCACTTTGGCAAGCAAGTACAAAAATTTATTTGGTATCAAGGCATTTGGAGATCAAAAAAAGGTCAAATTGGAAACGAAAGAATTTGTTAATGAGCAGTGGATTACCATTAAAGGGGAATTCAAGGTCTATTCTTCTTGGGAGGAATCCATGGATGATCATACGATGCTTTTTGTTAATGGCGTGGATTGGGATCCTAAAAAATATGAGCCAGTTTTAGCGGCGAAAGATTACAAAGAAGCGGCGCAAGCCTTGCAGGAAGCAGGATATGCGACAGATCCAACATATGCTGATAAAATCATAAGTGTCATTGAAGAATATCAGTTGAACACGTACGACCAGTAGGAGAAAGGGAGTGGCACTATGACTGAGCAATTTGTTCCAAATATTACCACCGAACTGCGCAAGGACATCGTCAGAGTTCCTGATGTGATTCGCAAAGCCAGCGGAATTCATTTTTTTGGTAAGAAAATTCGTTCGATTATTTTTACAACAGATATTGCGATTATCCGCAATACGAATGCCGATGCTGTAATTGCGGTGTATCCCTTCACTCCTCATCCGGCAATCACGAAGAGCATTATCGAAGCGGCTGATATACCGGTTTTTTCTGGTGTTGGTGGTGGACTAACTCAGGGGCAGCGTTCTCAATATATGAGTATGTTTGCTGAAGCCCAAGGATCGATTGGTGTCGTTTTGAATGCACCTACACCAGTGGAAACAGTAGAACAAGTTTGTCAAATTGTAGATATTCCGGTGATTAGTACAGTCACGTCAAAATATACGCCCATTGATGAAAAAATTGCGGTAGGAATTAAGGTCATCAATATTAGTGCTGGAAAAGAAACTGCCGAAACAGTCCGACATTTTCGGAAACATTATCCAGAATTACCAATCATTGCCACTGGTGGTCCTACGGCAGAAAGTATTTTAGAGACGATTCAAGCGGGGGCTAATGCAATCACTTATACACCACCGTCAAATGGCGAACTATTCAGCCGAAAAATGGAACATTATCGAGATTTGGAAAAAAACGACAACGAATAAGAGAAAACTTTTTTAAAGATTAGGATTTTTTTATCTAGAAAAGGTTTTCATCCCTTGCGTTTTTAATTGTAGACAGGCATACTTTAGCCTATATTTAGATAAAAATTTAACTTATATATCGTCGTAATTGGTCGACAGTCTCTACCCGATACCGGAAATATCGGACTATAAGTAAAAAAAGTGCATTTAGCACCTTTTTTGCTTACCCGCAAAAAAGGTGCTTTTCTGTATTTAAAAAGAAGGAGCGAAAAAAATGAGAGAACTTATAGAACGAATTGAAAAAGATGGCCGGGTATTGGGAGAAGGCGTATTGAAAGTGGACAGCTTCGTGACCCATCAGGTTGATCCCGAACTAATGGAAAAAATCGGACACCGTTTTGCTGAAGTTTTTAGTGAAGCTGGGATTACAAAAGTTGTCACCATTGAGGCTTCTGGGATTGCTCCTGCGCTTTATGCAGCACAAGCGTTGAAGGTACCGATGGTTTTCGCCCGCAAATCTAAAAGTTTAACGATGGATGAAGAGCTGTTGACTTCTTCTGTGTACTCTTTTACCAAACAAGTGACCAGCACGATTTCGATTTCAAGAAAATTTTTATCAGATAAGGACAATGTTTTGATTATTGACGACTTTCTTGCAAATGGTCAGGCGGCAAAGGGATTGATTGAATTATGCCAACAAGCCGGCGCAAAAGTTGAAGGAATTGGCATTGTCATTGAAAAATCCTTCCAAGATGGACGCAAACTTTTAGAGGAAATGGGTTTAACTGTTGTTTCTCTAGCAAGAATTGCTTCATTATCAGAAGGAAAGGTGGAATTTATCAAGGAGGATGCTTAATTGAAACAAACACAAACAAAAGCAGCAGTATTGGGATTACAGCATTTATTGGCGATGTATGCCGGAGCAGTTGCCGTACCATTGTTGATCGGCACAGGATTGGGATTTAATGAATCACAAATGACCTATCTGATTTCCATTGATATTTTTATGTGTGGTATAGCTACTTTGTTGCAATTGACGGTGACGAAGTTTTTCGGTATTGGTTTGCCCGTCGTGTTGGGCTGTGCGATTCAAGCTGTTGCACCATTGATTTTGATTGGTACCAAAGCAGGTGTTGGAGCGATTTACGGCTCGATCATCGCTTCAGGAATTTTTGTTGTTTTGATTGCTGGATTTTTTTCAAAAATAAAGAAGCTCTTCCCGCCATTAGTTACAGGAACTGTGATTACCGTTATTGGATTGACATTGATTCCGGTTGCCATCACTAAAATGGGAGGCGGGGATGCAACTGCAGAAACGTTTGGTTCTCGCAATAATTTGTTATTGGCTTTTGTGACGATCGTATTGATTATTGGTATCCAGATTTTTGCTAAAGGGTTTCTTCGTTCGATTTCTGTCTTGATTGGTCTGGTTGGTGGAACATTGCTTGCGTACATAATGGGTCTGGTTGACTTTTCAGCCATCGGACATGCACCGATTTTTCATATTCCGCAACCTTTCTATTTTGGGAAACCGACATTTGATATCTGGTCGATTTTACTAATGATTATTATTTCAATCGTGAGCATGGTGGAGTCGACAGGTGTTTACTTTGCGCTTGGAGATATCACTGGCAAAAGCATCAAAGAGGATGATTTAAAACGGGGATACCGTGCTGAAGGGTTGGCAGTGATTCTCGGTGGAATTTTTAATACATTTCCTTATACCGGTTTTTCACAAAATGTCGGTTTGGTTCAACTTTCGGGAATCAAAACGAAAAAGCCAATTTATTTCTCGGCGTTTTTCTTGATTGTTTTAGGACTGTTTCCAAAAATCGGTGCCCTTGCTCAAATTATTCCTGAAGCAGTTTTAGGCGGTGGCATGCTGGTGATGTTTGGTATGGTAGCCGTTCAGGGAATGCGTATGCTGTCGAAGGTTGATTTTGCCAATGATAAAAATTTACTGATTATTGCAGTGTCCTTAGGCTTTGGTTTGGGTTTCAACATGATGCCGCAATTATTCAGTGAGCTGCCAGAAACGGTTCAAATGTTTACTGGTAACGGCATTGTCATGAGTAGTTTGACAGCAATTCTTCTGAACTTGCTTTTCAATGGTCTAAAAACAGAGGAACCCGTTGAAGAATCATTGAAAGAAATCGAAGGTGTATAAGTTTTTAATGCAGAACGGAAAAGTTTTCGTTCTGTTTTTTATTTTATTAATAATCCGAACGATTATCAATATTATTTAGATATTATTCGATTTTATTTTGACAGATAGTAGATACCCCGATACAATAAATGAGAAGTCTAAAGAAGGAGAAGGGACAATATGCAATCTTTAGTATCTGTTATTATGGGAAGTACCTCCGATTGGGAAACAATGCAACATGCCTGTGAACAACTGGAACTTTTAGAGATTCCATTTGAAAAAAAAGTTGTTTCCGCCCATCGCACACCAGATGAAATGTTTCATTTTTCAGAAGAAGCCCGCCAACGAGGCGTCAAAGTAATTATTGCTGGTGCGGGAGGGGCAGCTCATCTGCCGGGGATGGTCGCAGCAAAAACAACGCTGCCTGTAATTGGCGTTCCAGTCCAATCACGAACATTAAATGGTTTGGATTCTTTATTATCCATTGTTCAAATGCCTGCCGGTGTTCCCGTTGCGACCACTGCCATCGGAAAAGCTGGTGCAATCAACGCTGGACTACTTGCGGCGCAAATGCTTTCCATGTATGATTTAGAAGTAGCTGAAAAGCTGGCAACATTGCGCAAAGAAATGCGTGAATCTGTAATGGAAAGTAGTGATCAACTTGGTTAAGCCACTTATGCCTGGTGCCACGATTGGAATCGTTGGCGGAGGACAATTAGGGCGCATGATGACCCTAAGCGCAAAAAAAATGGGATTTCGGGTGGGGGTTTTAGATCCCACAGAAGATTGTCCAACAGCACAAGTCGCTGATTGGCATATCGTTGCTTCCTATGAGGATGTATTTGCGTTGGAGGAATTAGCAAGACGCTGTGATGTCATCACCTATGAATTTGAAAATGTTAGTGTGGATGCGTTAAATGCCATTTTGCCATTAGCCTATGTCCCCCAAGGAACGGATCTTTTAGCAATCACTCAAGACCGATTATTGGAAAAATCTTTTTTGGAGTCAAATAATATTGTCATTGCCCCTTATGCAACGATCATCAGTCCCACAGATATCCAAGATGCAATCGACAGTATTGGCTATCCCTGTGTGCTAAAAACAACTCGGGGAGGATATGATGGCAAAGGGCAATACGTTCTTTATAGTACAGCCGATTTGGCCCCATCAATGAATTTATTAAGAGAAGGAACCTGTGAATTAGAAGCGTGGATTCCATTTGAAAAAGAACTGTCGGTTATGATTGCAGGTAATGGCAATGGACAATTCACCACATTTCCGGTAGTAGAAAATATCCATCGAAACAATATTCTACATGAAACCATTGCTCCGGCGCGTATTCAGCCGGAAGTTGCAGAAGAAGCCCAACGAATCGCCAAAGTTGTAGCGCAAGCATTGGATCTTCGTGGTGTATTGGCAATTGAAATGTTTTTGACGAAGTCTGGCGGCTTGTATGTAAATGAACTTGCTCCTCGTCCTCATAATTCGGGACATTATTCTATTGAGGCGTGCAACCTCAGCCAATTTGATGCCCATATCCGTGGAATTTGCGGTTGGCCATTGGGAGAAGCCCGCTTGTTGACGGATGCGGTGATGATCAATGTGTTAGGAGAAGAATTAACGGATACCTATGATTTGATTGCAATGAAACCAGATTGGCAATTTCATTATTACGGAAAAAATGAAGCAAAGACTGGTCGAAAAATGGGACATATAACGATTCCCACGACAGATATTTATCAAACGCTAGAAGAAATTTATCAAACCAATATTTGGGATTAAAAAGGAGCAGGTTGATGTTAGAACGATATACAAGACCCGAAATGGGGAAAATTTGGACGGAAGAGAATCGTTTTCAAGCATGGTTGGAAGTAGAAATTTTAGCCGATGAAGCTTGGGCGGAATTAGGAGAAATTCCTAAAGAGGACGTCAAAAAGATTCGCGAAAAAGCTTCTTTCGACCCGCAGCGAATCGCAGAAATTGAACAGGAGACTCGCCATGATGTGGTCGCATTTACTCGCGCTGTCTCAGAGTCTTTGGGTGAAGAACGAAAATGGGTTCACTACGGATTGACTAGTACCGATGTTGTGGATACAGCTTATGGCTATTTAATTAAACAAGCCAATGATCTATTGAGAGCGGATCTGCAACGGTTTACTGCGATTATTGCTGAAAAAGCGAAAGAACATAAATATACTGTGATGATGGGTCGGACCCATGGTGTACATGCAGAGCCAACAACATTTGGGTTGAAATTAGCAACTTGGTACTCAGAAATGAAACGTAATATCGAACGTTTTGAACATGCGGCTAAGGGAGTCGAAGCCGGGAAAATTTCCGGTGCAGTCGGAACTTTCGCTAATATTCCGCCATTTATCGAAAATTATGTGTGTGAACATTTGGGTATTCGACCACAGGAAGTTTCAACCCAAATTTTACCACGGGATCTTCATGCGGAATATTTTGCTGCAATGTCTTTGATTGCTACGAGTATTGAGCGTTTTGCGACCGAAATCCGCGGACTGCAAAAATCAGAAACTCGGGAAGTGGAAGAATTTTTTGCAAAAGGTCAAAAGGGTTCCTCCGCGATGCCTCACAAACGAAATCCAATCGGCTCAGAAAACATGAGCGGGCTTGCACGGGTCATTCGCGGGCATATGCTGACGGCTTATGAAGATGTCCCATTATGGCATGAACGGGATATTTCCCATTCTTCTGCTGAGCGGATTATTTTACCGGATACTACGATTTTACTGGATTATATGCTGCAACGCTTTGGAAATATCGTAAAAAATCTGACGGTTTTTCCAGAAAATATGAAACGAAATATGGATGCAACTTTTGGATTGATTTATAGCCAGCGAGTAATGCTGAAATTGATTGACAATGGCATGACTCGAGAAGAAGCCTATGATTTGGTACAACCTAAAACGGCCTATGCATGGGATCATCAAACGGCTTTTCGTCCGCTTTTAGAAGAAGATGAAGCTGTCACTTCGATTCTAAGTAAAGAAGATTTAGATGACGCCTTTGATTATCACTACCATTTGAGAAATGTTGCTACCATTTTTGAACGAGTAGGTTTGGATTAGCAGACCATGATTTAAAGATAAACATAAAACAGCCCGAACAATTGAGAATATTCCAGTCACGTTTTCATGAGGAGGACTTCTTGATTGTTCGGGCTGTTTTTTACTCTTGATTAGCCAGTTGTGTTAAAACATCGGCTGCAAGAGCCGTTGCAGATTCATTTTCTTGTCGGTCTTCAAGCATAGAAACCATCAAGTAATTGCTGTTTTCTGCATCAAAGGCTAGTAAGAAACTATTTTCCTGTCCTTTTTCGTCTTGTTTTTCTTTGATTTCTGCTGTTCCAGTTTTAGCAGCAAGAGGGAAACCAAGGGAAGCAAGACTGTGGGCTGTCCCATTTGGATCATTTACTACCGCCTGTAAATCGGTGACGATTGTAGTGACGGCATCCTTAGAAAGAGATTCCTTCGTTTTTGATTCTGCATTCAGTAGAAGATGAGGATAAACCAAAGTTCCCTGATTTGCAAAAACGGAATACATCGCAGCTTGCTGGATAGGTGTGATCAATAGTTGCCCTTGACCATACCCTGTATCTGCTAAAAGAATTTCTGAATCAAACGATTTTTCATTAGAAATTTGCGGCGTTTCCATGGCAATCGGCAGATCCAATTCTTCGCCGAAAATAAATTTATCTAAACCAGCTCGAAATTTTGTTTCACCCATTGCTAGCGTTTGCTGTGCCATATAAATATTGTCAGAATACACTAATGCGGTTTCTAAATCAACTTGTGGAACATCAGAGACTCTCGTTACCTGATAGTCTCCCCACGAATGATCTTTTTGCCATTTTAACCCATCGATTGCTACTGTTTTTTGCGGATCAATCGTGCCGTTTTCTAAGCCGATTCCGGCAGTAATCGTTTTGAAAGTAGACCCCGGTGCATACCTGGTAGCAAAACGAGATAAAAAGGGTTTTGCTGTATTTTTTTCATAGGCATCGTATTCTGATTGCGAAATACCGTGCGTCATTTTGTTTGGATCAAAGCTTGGAGAACTGACCGTAGCTAATAAATCACCTGTTTTTGGTTGTGTGATGACTGTCGAACCGGCTTTATTGTCTAGTGCTTGGAATGCTGTTTTTTGGAGATCGGCATCGATGGTGAGCTGAATGGTTTCCCCATCTTTTTTAGTTTGTTCCAATAGAATGTCTTTTTCTGTACCGTCCTCTTTGGTAATTGCAATCTTTCCACCGTTTTGGCCCCGTAGCTCTTGATCGTAAGCTGCTTCCAGCCCTGAGCGGCCAATTTCTCCAGAACTGCTTAACTCTGGATTTTTTTCAATGTCTTCTGCTGTGACCGTGCCTAAATACCCGATCAATTGGGCAGCCGCTTCGCCTAGTGGGTAATTTCGCCCGGTGGTTTCTTGAATGCTGGCACCGGTTGGTAAATCATCCGTTGCACCATCGATAATTTTAAGAGGGACGAAGTAATCTGGTTGGACCCAAGCTTGTTCGATTGCCTGAGTAATTGTGTCACTTTCAAGGGAAAACTTATCTGCGATAGCTTGAATGTTTTTTTCTTTCTCGGTTCCTTCACCTAACTGATTGGGAACAACACCTAATTGCTTTAACGTGGCATTGACAGCTAGAGGTTGGTTGTTTCGATCGACGATTTCGCCGCGTGTGGCATCAGTAACCGAGACGTTGATTTTATCTTTTCCAGACATTCCCGGAAAAATCAAACTCGGACTCCATTCCAGTTTTGGTTCTTTTTCACTGATATCGATTATCCCTTGATAATTCAAGTCTTTTAACTCACCTAAAGAGGTAGTCATAGTTAAGGAATAGGAAAATGTATAGGTATCAGCGCTTTTTTCGTTGACTTTGATTTTTTTTGCGACGAGATTGTCGGCACCAATTCCGGGATAAATCGCTTGGTATTTCTCAACGATTTCTTTTGTAGAAAAATCATTTCGTTTAGTGGCATCTTTTGTCAAAAAGGAAGGCAAAGTATCAAAATCTTGTTTTTTGAGAGCGGTTAGGTACTTATTTACTAGTTTTTTACTGGCTGTCATTGTTTGATTTTTAGTAAATGCCTGATAAGCAATAAAACCACCGCCACCAAGCACAAGGAGAAGAAGGACTATCAACAGGGGCAGCAGGTTTTTCTTTCTTTTTTTTTCAGAACGTGTCTTTTTTTCCATAATTGACCTCCAAGTTGGTATGGTATCTATGATAAGGGAAAAGTTCGTAAAGTTGATAAGAAATAAAAAAGAAATCCATAAGAAAATGGATTTCAGCAACGTTATTTTATAAGTAGATTATGCAAGAGCGACCCGCTGATGTGTGTACTGAGAAACTCGCTCTTCCCGCAATGCCTCTAAAAGTAATTCAATGAAAGAAAAATTTTGTTCTTCCAAATTATAAAAAACTTGGAAGCGATAGTGATTTTTGAAAATATGTTGCTCGTGAATTTGATGAATAACGAGTTCATCATTTTTTTGATTTTTGAATTGAATTGTACGTTTGCGGCATTCGCAATGTCGCTGAGAAGCCCGCTTTAATTTACGAAAGGTATAAAACGATGTGTCTTTATTCAGATGGTAGACTTCATCGACCGCGAGCAAATCATTGAATAATTGAAGTTTATCTTCTACTGACAATGTGGCCAAAAAATACTCAACGTTACTTCGTTGACAATCCATGAAACATCCTCCTCAAAAACTTACCCTGAAGTTACACTCTCACTATAGCATTTCAATCCTTATTTGTAAACGTTTTATCAAAAAAATAAATAATAACGAAGAAATCTAACAAGTAAATTACGCAAAAGACGAACGATTTTAATAAAATAATAATTAATATTCACAGTAACATTGACCACCTTTTGCTAAGTTGTTAAAATAATCACGAGTCAAACACGAACGATTAACTGCATCGTGTGCGAAAATATAAACAAAAGAGGCGTAGGAATGGAAAAAGCGAGTTTAGTTTATGAAGGAAAGGCGAAAAAGCTTTTCTACACGGATCAACCAGATGTTTTATGGGTAGAATACTTAGATCAGGCAACTGCATTGAATGGGGCAAAAAAAGACATCGTCGTGGGAAAAGGAACCTTGAACAATCAGATTACGGGTTTGGTTTTTCAATGGCTGAAGGAGGAAGGAATTCCTTCGCATTTTGTTGGCAATTTATCTAAAACCGAACAATTAGTGAAAAAAGTCGAGATTATTCCACTTGAAATTGTCGTTCGTAATTATGCTGCAGGAAGTTTCACCAAACGATTTGCCATTTCAGAAGGAACTCCTTTAGACTTTCCAATTGTTGAGTTTTATTACAAGAATGATGGGTTGGATGATCCGTTTATCAATGACGAGCATGTTCGGTTACTGAAATTGGCAACCGGAAAAGAAATCAATGATATTAAACATTTGGCACAGAAATTAAATCATGCATTACAAAAATTATTTTCTGAAATCAATATTCAATTGATTGATTTTAAAATTGAAGTCGGTCGAACAGCAAACGGAAAGATTTTATTGGCAGATGAAATCACCCCGGATACCTGTCGTCTTTGGGATTTACAAACACAAAATCATTTAGATAAAGATATCTATCGTCGAGAATTAGGGGATTTGGTTCCAGTTTATCAAGAAGTATTAAATCGTTTAGAAAAATTCAGTGAAGGAGTGTCACCATGTATTTAGTGAAAGTCTATGTTACTTACAAAGATTCCGTTTTGGATCCTCAAGGAGAAGCCGTAAAAGGAGCCGTTCATCGTTTGGGGTACGAAGAAATTACCGAAATACGAATGGGAAAATATTTTGAAATCAAAGTCGCTTCGTCCAATCGACCTGTGGAAATCGCTATTGAAGAAATCTGCGATAAATTATTAGCGAATGTCACGATGGAAAGCTATCGGTTTGAAATCATCACGTTGGAGGAAAAGTAAAATGAGATTTGCAGTCATTGTTTTTCCCGGTTCAAATTGCGACAAGGATCTTCTTTGGGCGGTACAAGACATCATGGGACAAGAAGCAGCTTATGTTCGTCATGATGCCGAATCACTGGTTGGCTTTGACGGCGTGTTGCTGCCGGGAGGATTTTCTTATGGTGATTATTTACGCTGTGGCGCCATTGCCCGGTTTGCACCGATTATGCAGGAAGTTATTCGTTTTGCTGAAGAAGGAAAACCGGTCTTTGGTACTTGCAATGGGTTTCAATTGTTGACAGAAGCTGGACTTTTACCAGGCGCTTTACGAAAAAATGATTCCTTACATTTTATTTGCAAGACCGTTTCTTTAGAAGTGAATCCCAATACACCATTTACTTCAGAATATGAAGAGAAAACAGAGATTCATTTGCCAGTGGCCCATGGGGAAGGCAATTACTATTGTGATGCGGAAACCTTGCAACAATTACAAGACAACAATCAAATCGTCTTTACTTACAAAAATGAAAACATCAACGGCAGCGTAGCAAATATTGCCGGAATTTGTAATGAGGCGGGAAATGTTTTGGGTATGATGCCTCACCCTGAACGAGCCGTGGAGGACCTTTTAGGTTCTGAGGATGGCAAAAAGTTCTTTGCTTCAATTATTAAAAACTTTGGAAAGGTGCCGATGAATCAATGATAACTATGACTGAACCAACACCTGAATGGATCAAAGAAGAAAAGACCTATCTCAACTGGGGATTGTTGGAAGAAGAATACCAGTTGATTGAGAAAATTTTGGGTCGTTTACCAAATTACACAGAAACTGGTTTATTTTCTGTCATGTGGAGTGAGCATTGTTCCTACAAAAACTCCAAACCAGTTTTGAGAAAATTTCCCACGGATGGTCCACAAGTATTGCAAGGACCTGGAGAAGGTGCAGGCATCGTTGATATCGGTGATGGTCAGGCAGTTGTTTTTAAAGCGGAAAGTCATAATCATCCATCTGCTGTTGAACCATACGAAGGGGCGGCAACAGGTGTTGGCGGGATTATTCGGGATATTTTCAGCATGGGGGCCCGACCAATCGCTATTTTGGATTCTTTGCGGTTTGGGGAATTGACCAACTCACGAACAAAGTATTTATTGGAAGAAATCGTTGCCGGAATCAGTGGGTATGGCAATTGTATCGGTATTCCGACAGTTGGCGGCGAAATCAGTTTTGATTCTTGTTATGAAGGCAATCCGCTGGTCAATGCCATGTGTGTTGGATTGATTGAGCACAAAGATATTCAAAAGGGTCAGGCAAAAGGTGTTGGAAATACTATTATGTACGTCGGGGCAAAAACTGGTCGTGATGGGATTCATGGTGCGACATTTGCTTCGGAAGAATTTGTTGAAGGGGAAGAACAGCAACGTTCTGCAGTTCAAGTCGGTGACCCCTTCATGGAAAAACTATTGCTTGAAGCCTGTTTGGAATTGATTTTAGATCATGCGGATATTTTAGTGGGAATTCAAGACATGGGAGCAGCAGGATTGGTTTCATCTAGTTCTGAAATGGCATCGAAAGCTGGTTCCGGGTTAAAACTATTTTTAGATGATGTTCCTCAACGGGAAAGCGAAATGACACCATATGAAATGATGCTCTCTGAATCGCAAGAACGTATGTTGATTTGTGTCAAACAAGGACATGAAGAAGAAGTCGTTGCCTTATTTCGCAAGTACGATTTAGAGGCGGTATCGATTGGTGAAGTAACTGATGACGGTATGTATCGTCTTTATCATAAAGGGCATCTAGTCGCTGATCTTCCGGTTGATGCCTTAGCAGAGAATGCACCGGTTTATCAGAAGGAACGAAAAGAACCTGCCCGTATCAGCGCTTTTCAAAAAATTCCCGATTTTTATCCAGTAATTTCTGATGGAGCTGCTACTTATTTAGAATTGCTTCGTCAACCAACCATCGCATCAAAAAAATCAATTTACGAAACGTATGATAGTCAAGTTTTGACTAATACCGTTGTGGCACCGGGAAGCGATGGTGCAGTATTACGAATTCGCGGAACAAATAAAGCACTGGCGATGACCACCGACTGCAATGGTCGGTATCTCTATTTGAATCCTGAAATCGGCGGACAGATGGCTGTAGCAGAAGCCGCTAGAAATATTGTTGCCAGCGGTGGAAAACCATTAGCAATCACTGACTGCCTAAATTACGGGTCCCCAGATAAACCAGAAGGCTTTTGGGAGTTGTGGACTTCGGCCGATGGTATTGCAAAAGCCTGTGAAGTTTTAGAAACTCCAGTGATTTCGGGAAATGTTTCTTTATACAATGAAACAAATGGCCGCAGTGTTTACCCAACTCCTGTAATCGGAATGGTCGGACTGATTGAAAATGTAGCCGACATTACAACGCAGGAATTTAAGGAAGTCGGAGATTTGATTTACGTTCTTGGCGATACACAAGCTGATTTTAATGGGTCAGAAATTCAAAAATTGCAAATCGGGAAAATTGAGGGGAAATTGATGGCCTTTGATTTAGCCGTTGAAAAGAAAAATCAAGAAATTCTTTTAGCTGCTATTCAGGCAGGATTGATTGCAAGTGCCCACGATTGTTCAGAGGGTGGTCTAGCTGTTGCACTTGCAGAAGCTGCTTTTCCAAATGAATTTGGGATTGATGTAACCTTGGATTTCCCTAAAGAATGGTTATTTTCTGAAACTCAATCTCGCTTCGTTCTTTCAGTAAAACCAGAAAGACAACAAGCCTTTGAAAAAATGGTCGGTTCATTCGCAACAGCAATCGGTGTTGTGACAGATGACGCCATCTTGAAGGTTCAATTAAGGGACGACAAAATTCAGTTACCAACGAAAATGGCAAAAGAAGCCTGGGAGGAAGCCATTCCATGTCTTATGAAGTAAAAAGCTTAAATGAGGAGTGCGGAATCTTTGGTGTGTGGGGGCATGCCGATGCAGCTCGGGTGACATATTTTGGTTTGCACAGTTTACAACATCGTGGGCAAGAAGGCGCAGGAATTGTTGCGAATAAAAACGGCAAGCTGAAAGGGCATCGAGACTTAGGTCTGCTATCCGAAGTTTTCAGAGATGACCGACAACTGGCTTGCCTGGAGGGAGAAAGAGCCATCGGACATGTGCGCTATGCTACTGCGGGAAATGGTAGTGTAGACAACATCCAGCCTTTTCTTTTCAAATTTTATGATTGCCAAATTGGTTTAGCCCACAATGGTAATCTGACGAATGCACGGAGTTTGCGGACTGATTTAGAAGCAAACGGTGCGATTTTCCATTCTAATTCAGATACAGAATTATTGATGCATTTACTTCGACGCAGCAAGCAAACCACTTTTTTAGAACAATTGAAAGAAGCTCTAAACCAAGTGAAGGGCGGTTTTGCTTATCTTTTAATAAAAGAAGACTGTCTGATCGCAGCGTTAGATCCTAATGGCTTTCGTCCTTTAGCAATTGGTCAAATGAAAAATGGGGCGTACGTGGTTGCTTCTGAAACCTGTGCATTAGAAGTGATTAGTGCGTCCTTTGTACGGGATGTCCAACCAGGAGAAATCGTGACGATTAATGATCAAGGTATTCACATCACCACTTATACAACAGAAACGCAACCAGCAATCTGTGCGATGGAGTATATCTATTTTGCTCGTCCGGATTCAAATATCGCGGGTGTCAATGTTCATACTGCTAGAAAAAACATGGGTAGACGTTTAGCAAAAGAAGCACCGGTGGAAGCTGACATGGTGATTGGTGTTCCTAATTCCTCTTTATCGGCAGCAAGCGGCTATGCAGAAGCGTCGGGAATTCCCTATGAGCTTGGTTTGGTAAAAAATCAATACATTGCCCGAACGTTTATTCAACCTACACAGGAATTGCGAGAACAAGGAGTGCGCATGAAACTTTCTGCTGTACGGGGAGTCGTTGAGGGAAAAAGGGTAATCATGGTAGATGATTCCATTGTCAGAGGAACCACAAGTCGTCGAATCGTGCAACTGCTAAAAGAGGCTGGAGCAAAAGAAGTTCACGTGCGAATTGCTTCTCCGCCATTGAAATATCCTTGTTTTTACGGAATCGACATTCAAACCCGCAAAGAATTGATTGCGGCCAATCATTCCATTACTGAGATTCAGCAATGTATTGGGGCAGATTCGTTGAGCTTTTTAAGTGAACAGGGCTTGATTGACGCCATCGGCTTGAACTTTGATGCTCCTTATACCGGCTTGTGTATGGCCTATTTTAACGGGGATTACCCAACGCCGTTGTACGATTATGAAGAAAAATATCTTGCATCGCTGAAAGAACAGACATCATTTTTTTAAAGGAGAGATTACGTGACAAACGCATACGCGAAAGCTGGGGTAGATGTGGAAGCCGGCTATGAAGTGGTTGAACGAATCAAAAAACATGTAGAAAAAACAAAAAGACTCGGTGTGATGGGAAGTCTGGGTGGCTTTGGCGGTTGTTTTGATCTTTCCGCACTTTCTGTGAAAGAACCGGTATTGGTTTCTGGAACGGATGGCGTCGGAACGAAATTGCTGGTTGCCATTCAAGAAGGTAAACATGATACGATTGGCATTGATTGTGTTGCCATGTGTGTGAATGATATCGTGGCACAAGGAGCAGAACCATTGTATTTTCTAGACTATATTGCTACCGGAAAAAATCAGCCCGCTCGATTGGAACAAGTGGTAGCGGGGGTTGCTGAGGGCTGTCTACAGGCTGGCGCAGCTTTGATTGGCGGTGAAACAGCAGAAATGCCTGGGATGTACGGTGAGGGAGAATACGATTTGGCTGGTTTTGCTGTTGGTATCGCTGAAAAAAGTCAGTTGATTACTGGGGAAACCATCCAAGCCGGTGATTATTTAGTTGGACTACCCTCATCGGGAATCCATTCCAACGGCTATTCACTGGTTCGGAAAATCTTTTTTGACGACCATCATTTTTCAGGAAGCCAGCAGTTACCAGAATTAGGAAATGAATCACTGGGGACTGTTTTATTGACGCCAACAAAAATTTATGTGAAGGCGTTATTGCCATTAATTAAAGAACAACTGGTTGCCGGTGTCGCCCATATTACTGGGGGCGGTTTTGTTGAAAATATTCCTCGAATGCTGCCGGAAAATTTATCAGCTGAAATGGAAAAAGGAACTTGGCCGGTATTACCGATTTTTCATGCCCTAAAAAAATACGGTGAATTGTCAGAAGCGGAAATGTATGAAATTTTTAATATGGGTATCGGAATGGTTTTAGCTGTTACGCCAGAAAACCTTGCGAAAGTTCAAGCGTCCTTGCTGAAATCAGGGGAAGAAAGTTTTGTCATCGGAAAAGTTGTTCCTAAGAAAAAGGACGCAGTAGTGGTGAAAGGATCAACAGAATGAGGGTCGCTGTGTTGGCATCAGGAAATGGCAGTAACTTTGAGGCAATTGTGAAAAGTTATCAACGACGAGAGATTCCCGGAGAACTTGTTTTGCTTTTTTCAGATAAAAAAGAGTCCTACGCAATGAAACGGGCTGAAATGCATGGAATTCCAGCATTCACTTTTTCGCCAAAAGATTTTCCTTCAAAAGACTGCTATGAAGAAGCCCTTTTTGATTTATTTGCGGACCACCGGATTGATTACTTGATTTTGGCCGGTTATTTACGAATTATCGGTAAAAAATTATTACAGGCTTTTCCTAACCGGATTATTAATATTCATCCTTCTTTGTTGCCGGCATTTCCGGGACTTCACGGAATCGAAGACGCTTTTTCATACGGAGTGAAAATGACCGGAGTCACCGTTCATTTTGTGGATGACGGCGTTGATACTGGACCAATTGTTGCACAAAAAGGTGTATCGATCTTACCTGAGGATACTCTCGAAACTTTGACAGAAAAAATTCATCGGGTGGAACATCAGTTGTATCCCAAAACGATTGCAGAACTATTCAAACAGGAGGAAGCAAGAAATGAAACGAGCATTGATTAGCGTATCGGATAAAACAGGCATTCTTGAATTGGCAAAAGGGTTATTGGCAGCCGGATTTGAAATCATCTCCACCGGAGGGACGCAAAAAGTTTTAGCTGACGCAAATATCGAGACGATTACGATTGAGTCAGTCACCGGTTTCCCGGAGATGATGGACGGACGGGTAAAAACACTCCATCCGGCAATTCATGGCGGATTGTTGGCGCGGCGAGATTTACCAGCGCATCTTGCGGCAATGGAAGCCCATCAGATTTCGCCAATTGATTTAGTTGTAGTCAATCTTTATCCCTTTAAAGAAACGATTCAGCAGCCGGATGTCACCGTTGCTGAGGCAATTGAACAAATTGATATCGGTGGTCCCAGCATGTTGCGTTCAGCAGCAAAAAACCATGCTTCAGTTACCGTACTCGTTGATCCAGCCGATTATTCCGTTGTATTACAGGAGTTAGCTGAGGAGGGCGTAACTCTTGCTACGAGACAACGGCTTGCTGCAAAAGTTTTTCGCCACACGGCTGCCTATGATGCATTGATTGCAGAGTTTTTGACAGAGAAGTTTGAAAAAGAAACTCCCGAAAAAGTAACTGTCACTTATGAGTTGAAACAGCCGTTGCGTTATGGGGAAAATAGTCACCAAAGAGCAACGTTTTATCAATCAGCATTGCCGGTTGCCTATTCCATTGCTAGCGGAACACAGTTGCATGGGAAAGAATTATCTTACAATAATATCAAGGATGCTGATGCTGCTTTGCGGATTGCCAGAGAATTTTCTGAACCGACAGTTGTTGCTTTGAAGCACATGAATCCTTGTGGCATTGGTAGAGGAGCAACGATTGAGGAAGCCTATGATTTTGCCTATGAAGCTGATACGGTTTCGATTTTTGGTGGAGTAGTGGTATTGAATCGGGAAGTTGATTTATCAACTGCTGAAAAAATGCATCGTTTATTTTTAGAAATCATTCTGGCACCCTCGTTTACGCCGGAAGCTTTTGAGGTATTAGCTAGCAAGAAAAATTTGCGATTAATGACAGTCGATTTTGATTCAACAGCAACGAAAGAAACAGAAATGGTTTCGGTTTTAGGTGGTGTGTTGATTCAAGAACAAGATATTCTTCAAGAGGATGAAAGCCAGTGGCAAGTGGTCACGAAACGGCAGCCAACCGAAGCAGAAAAACAAGCGTTGCAATTTGCATGGAAAGCAGTCAAGCATGTGAAATCAAATGCGATTCTTCTTGCAAACCAATACCAAACTGTGGGAATCGGTGCTGGTCAAATGAATCGAGTGGGTTCGATGAAAATTGCAATCCAGCAGGCAGAAGAAAACAATAAGTTAACCGATGCTGTAGTGGCAAGTGATGCATTTTTTCCAATGAGTGACAGTGTGGAATTTGCAGCCCAGCATGGAATCCGGGCAATCATTCAACCTGGTGGCAGCATCAAGGATCAAGAATCCATTGACATGGCAAATAAATACGATATTGCCATGATTTTTACCGGTGTACGTCATTTTAGACATTAACCCAAGTTTCTAGGAGGAAGCCATGAAAATATTAGTAATCGGCAGCGGTGGGAGAGAACATGCCATTGCGAGAAAATTATTGGCAGAAAAACAGGTCACTGCGGTTTATTGTGCTAAAGGAAATCCGGGAATGGCCAAAGACGGGATTTGTTTAGTGGATATTCCAGAAGACGACCATGAGGCATTGATCGATTTTGTTAAAAAAGAAAATATTGCTTGGACTTTCGTAGGACCAGAAATTCCTTTATTGAATGGCATTGTTGATGATTTCCAACAGGCAGGTTGTAAAATTTTTGGCCCTACTAAAGCAGCAGCCGAGATTGAAGGATCGAAGGATTTTGCGAAAAAATTGATGCAAGACAATGGCATTCCAACGGCGGCGTATCAAACCTTTATAGAACTTGCTCCTGCTATGGAATATGTGAAAGAGCAAGGGGTACCGATTGTTATCAAAGCAGACGGATTAGCGGCAGGAAAAGGGGTAGTAGTGGCAGAAACATTGCCCCAAGCGATCCATGCGTTAGAAGATATGCTGGCACACCATAAATTTGGCAAAAGTGGAGCAAAGGTCGTAATCGAAGAATTTCTTGATGGTGAGGAATTTTCATTAATGGCATTTGTTAAAGGCAGCGAAGTTTATCCAATGGTCATCGCACAAGACCATAAGCGGGCGTACGATGGTGATCATGGCCCCAACACTGGTGGAATGGGGGCGTATTCTCCAGTTCCGCAAATTTCGGATGCGTTGGTAGCGGAAGCAGTAGAAAAAGTTTTGAAACCGGCTGCCATAGGGATGATTGAAAAAAACATTCCCTTTCAAGGAATTTTGTATGCGGGTTTGATTGCTACAGAAAAAGGCCCCAAAGTGATTGAATTTAATGCCCGGTTTGGTGACCCGGAAACACAAGTCGTTTTACCACGACTATCTTCAAGCTTGTTTCAAATCATTGATAATTTGCTGAATGATAAAGTACCGACAATTACGTGGTCACCACAGACTTCCCTTGGGGTTGTTGTCGCCGCAGAAGGCTATCCAGAAAAATACCAACAGGGAATGCCGATTCCATCCATTCTTTCATCGAAAGTTCGTGTGTCTTATGCCGGGGTTGCAGAATCTGAAAACGGAACCTTACAGGCAAATGGAGGCAGGGTTTTCTTGGTAGAAGCGACCGGCAGTACTGTGGATGAAGCAAAAAGGCAAGTGTATCAGACGCTAGATGAATTACCTCTGTCCAAAATGTTTTATCGCCACGATATTGGAGAAAAAGCAGGAAGCTAATCTTCAAAATTTATCATAGAAAATGAAGCCTTTTCATGAACGGTTGTGGTACAATTTGACATGAAAGCAACATATGCCGATTCTTTGGCGCTTCTCATTCGTGGATGGGAATACGGCATGAAAATAGGTTGAAGTTTTGACAGAAATTTTAACTCATAATGTGAACAAGGAGGAATTTTTTATGAAACAGGTAAAGTTTGGTTCAGAAGATTTAGCAGTTTCCAGCGTGATTCTGGGTTGTATGCGGATCAACAATGCAAAAGATCCGGTAAAAGTGATTGAAACAGCAGTTGAAAATGGGATTACTTTCTTTGACCATGCAGATATTTATGGGCAAGGAAGTTGTGAGTCGATTTTTGCGGATGCTTTAGCAAAAACCAACTACAAACGCGAAGATTTATTTATTCAAACAAAATGCGGCATTGTTCCAGGTGTGATGTATGATTTCTCGAAAAAACACATCATTGAAGCAGTGGAAGGCAGTCTGACTCGATTGAGAGTTGATTATGTGGATGCGTTATTGCTTCACCGTCCAGATACGTTGTTTGAACCTGAGGAAGTAGCAGCAGCATTCGATCAACTAGCAGCAGATGGCAAGGTGAAATATTTTGGTGTCAGCAATCAAAATCCCGGACAAATTGATTTGTTGAAAAAATATGTTCGGCAACCATTGCTTGCAAACCAATTACAATTTGGAATTAAGCATTCAGAAATGATTGATCGTGGATTGCACGTCAATATGACGGATGCTGGCAGTTTTGATCACGATGGCGGTATTTTAGAATATTCCCGCTTGCATGATATGACGATCCAAGCCTGGTCTCCTTATCAATACGGTTTCTTTGATGGCGTTTTTATTGATAACGAAAAATTCCCAGAATTGAATCAAAAATTACAGGAAATGGCAGAAAAATACAACACGACACCAACTGGAATTGCCTCTGCTTGGATTTTACGCCATCCAGCCAATATGCAAGTGATTGCCGGAACGATGACGCCGCATCGAATCGAAGAAATCGCCAAAGCTTCTGAAATCGAAATGACCAGAGAAGATTGGTACAGTGTGTATTTGGCAGCAGGGAATATTTTGCCATAAAAACAGATTGCTATTTCAGTCTATTTAAATAGAATAAACGAAAATCGTTCGTGATTTACGAACGATTTTTCTTTTTTATAAAAAACATTTCGATAAATCATTGATTTCCCCGATTAATTGCGCTAAATTACATAGGGCGCTAAGAGACGCCGATGATTAAATTGTTTTTTGGATACAGAAAGGATGTTCTATTTATGTTTGACATGAAAGTATTTGATTATGAAGATATCCAATTGATTCCTAATAAGTGTATCGTCAATAGTCGATCCGAATGTGATACACAAGTAACACTCGGTGGTCACACCTTTAAAATGCCGGTGGTTCCTGCTAATATGCAGACAATCATCGATGATAAAATTGCAGAATTTTTAGCAGAAAACGGTTATTTCTATATCATGCACCGTTTTGATGAAGCGGCACGGATTCCTTTTATTAAAAAAATGAAGCAACGGGGATTAATTTCTTCAATTAGTGTGGGGGTAAAAGCGTCAGAATATACCTTCGTGGAAGAATTGGCAAAAGAAAATCTGATTCCTGATTATATTACTATTGATATCGCTCATGGGCATGCCAATTCTGTCATCGATATGATTCAACACATCAAAAGACAAGTACCTACAACTTTTGTAATTGCCGGCAATGTTGGGACTCCGGAAGCTGTTCGCGAATTAGAAAATGCGGGAGCTGATGCTACCAAAGTCGGTATTGGACCAGGAAAAGTATGTATCACAAAAATCAAAACCGGTTTTGGTACCGGTGGTTGGCAGTTGGCTGCCGTTCGTTGGTGTGCAAAAGCGGCCCGTAAACCAATCATTGCGGATGGGGGAATTCGTACCCATGGCGATATCGCAAAATCAATTCGGTTTGGCGCAACGATGGTGATGATTGGCTCGTTATTTGCTGGACACGAAGAATCTCCGGGAGAAACAAAAGTCGAAAATGGTATCGTCTATAAAGAATATTTTGGCAGTGCCTCTGAATTTCAAAAGGGCGAAAAGAAAAATGTCGAAGGAAAAAAAATCTGGATTCAACACAAAGGATCATTGAAAGATACCTTGGTGGAAATGCAGCAGGATCTCCAATCATCAATTTCTTATGCTGGTGGCAAGGATTTAGAAGCAATTCGCAAAGTAGACTACGTGATTGTTAAGAATTCAATTTTTAACGGAGATACAATCTAAAAGCTACGATTATCAACAAAGTAAAAATGTTATAACCTGTAAATAAAAATCGTGCCGCGAAGGTTTCCGGCACGATTTTTGTTTTGAGGAGAGTGGACTTGCTGGGCTTTTTTGGTACAATGGGGAAAAGGAAGTGAAACAATGACGATTAAAGTAATGTCTATCTTTGGGACACGTCCGGAAGCAATCAAGATGGCACCGCTGATTAAAACATTGGAGCAAGACCCGCGTTTTACCTCTATTGTAACAGTGACGGGACAGCATCGGGAAATGTTGGATCAGGTTTTGCAGGTGTTTCAAATTCATCCGGATCATGATTTGAATATTATGAGCGCCAATCAGACATTGACGGGAATCACAACAAAAGTCTTATTGGCACTGGAGCCAATATTGCTTGCGGAACGCCCCGATATTATTTTAGTACATGGAGACACGACAACGACGTTTGCGGCGGCAACTGCGGCTTTTTATCAACAAATAAAAATCGGTCATGTGGAAGCTGGTTTGCGAACTTGGAACAAATGGTCACCCTATCCTGAGGAAATGAATCGCCAATTGACAGATGTTTTGGCAGATCTTTATTTTGCCCCTACGAAAGAAAGTGCCGAAAATTTACGGCGGGAACATCGAGAAGAAACGGCCATCGTGGTTACCGGAAATACAGCAATCGATGCAATGAAATATACGGTCTCAGCAGATTATCATCATCAAAACCTTTCAACAAAAGAAAAACTGCTTTTAGTAACGATGCACCGGCGGGAAAATCTTGGTGAGCCGATGGTTCATGTTTTTCGAGCGTTGGCAAAAATCGCAAGGGAATTTCCGGAAGTCTCGATTGTTTTTCCAATGCATAAAAATCCCCGCGTGCGAGAAACTGCCCGAAAAATTTTGGGAAATGCTGAAAATGTTCGGTTGATCGAACCTTTAGATGTCGTAGATTTTCATAATTTTGCAGCAAAGAGCTATCTGATTTTAACTGATTCCGGTGGGGTACAAGAAGAAGCGCCATCCTTAGGCGTACCAGTTCTTGTATTACGAGAAACGACCGAACGTCCAGAAGGAATTGCGGCGGGAACATTGAAATTAGTAGGAACTGACGAGACCATTGTCTATCAGGAAACGAAGAAATTATTGGAAGATTCCGCTGCCCATCAGCAAATGGCGCAGGCGAATAATCCATACGGTGACGGATTTGCAAGTGAACGAATTGCCGCTGCCATCGCAGAATATTTTAAATAAGAAAAAAATCCAAACGCTAGAATCTGGCGATCGTTTGGATTTTTTTCATCTTCAGCTGGGTTCTCGAGTTCGGATGAGGTGATTGATGGTACGTTGAATTTTCTGAAAGTCTTCCAATGACGGGGCAGCTTTAATGGTTATCACGGGTAATTCTGGAAAAGTATGGAGCAACTCAAAGGTAGTGAGAAGCAAATCAAATTGCTGTAACTGTTGCTGAATCAAATGGTGATGATCAAAAATATTTTCAATAGTTGAAAATATTAAATTTCCGTCTAAAAGTTGATGTGCTTTTTCTTTTAGAAATTGTCCATGAAAAGGTGCGATGTCTGACATGACGAGGATACGTAACGGCGGCATCAATTTTTCCAATAAATCCGGCAGAGCCGTCAGTAAGATAAAGAGTTGATGGTATCGTTGATCAGACGTAATTCGTACGCGATATTTCAATCGGAAATGATCGATGAATTGGTGAAGTTGCTGCAATTCATTTGGATAATTTTGCTGGTAGTCCTCGATAAAATGGTGCCGATCATTCCTCAAAATTGTCACGATATCGCCATTTTTTGTATAAATCAAATTCTCATCACAGAGAAGCTGTAAGATCTGCTGTCTTTTTTGTGATGGAAGGGAAAGAGAAAAGTGTTGTTCTAATTCTTGTAAATAGTATTCTGCAAAACCATAGACTTTTGCTACCCAAGGATTATTTTTTTTGGCAGCGGTAAAATGGTTGGTTGATAAGAAATAGCTGTCGGTAAAATAGGGCCAAAGAATTTCTTCAATAAAATAAGGGATATTTTTACCGAGTGCTTCCTGTTGGATTTCTGTCAGAAGTTGTGGTTCTGATAGAATGAAGGATTTATCTGCAGAACAAGCAACCATCGAATGCCCCTTCTGCAAACGGAGGATAGCTACGGAAGCAGCAATGACCAGTTGTTCATGGAGCAGATATTGTTCATCCAGTCGGTTTTCTTTCAGAAAAGAAACGATCCATTGACTCAGACGCTGATCCAGATCTGTCTCTGGAAAAAAAGTGACATTATTTTTACGATGCTCTTTGAAATATTTAGTAAACAAGTAACGGATGAAGGGTTCATTTCCACACAAGCGTAAAGGATTTCTTTCGATTCGCACTTCTATTTCTGCTAAAATTTCTGCTAATTTTTTTAAAAGGCGATTACAGGAAGTGGTACTGATGAATAATCGTTCAGCGGCTTCCGTTTGTACTTTGCAGTTTTCTTGCAACAAAAGATGCAACAACTGCATTTCGGTGGTTTGACCAATCAAACGACTATAAAGCGAATCCAGACTAAATCCTGGAAGATGTCTTAAACGATAGCCGCTTTGCACTCGCTCAATCTTCAATTCCGGAATCTGTTGATTGATCTGCTGGATGTCTTCCCGCAAGATGGGAAGAGAACTTTTTGTCACCTGCAGCAAGTCCATGTTGGTTGCGTCTTTTTTGTTAAAGTAAAGATATTCAAGCAAAAGCAAACGTCTCTTATCTTCTTTTTTTAATAAATTGCGTAAATTCAAACCATCACCTCGTTATTATTGTAACGAATCAAAATAGTCAAAATCAAGATAAAATAAACAGCTTATTGACTATTTTATGATCCTGATTTATAGTTGAAGTGTAATTAAATAATTGTTAGGTGAGGCTCCTATATAGAAACAAGCTGCTGCCGCGAAAGGATCGAGAGATTCTTAGTTTGGTTTGAACAGGGATAGATCGTGAAGGTCATCCATAATGCAGCTGATAGTCATAATGACGATCTACGCTATATAGTGCTAAAGCTCTACGATGATCAAAAACGTTCGTATTACGCGTGTTCATTGTTGAGCGCGCGTTTTTTTGTGTTTTGTTGAATTCGTACAGTGATACAGATTTTCTTTGCGTTTTTGAAGGGAAAATTGGTCATCGAATTTGTGAAAAATCATATATTTTCGATGAAAAGACAAAAGAAATTCTAGTGCTTGACCAGTGACAAAATGAAAGGATGATGGTTATGGATCACCCCAGTCCCCAGATAAGAATATCAGTCATGAAAATCAGTGCTAGGAGTTCTGTTTCTTAAACTCCTAGCAAACAGGAGGGAAGAAAATGTTAAACAAAAAAAACGACTCAAAAGAATTGGAATTAAAAAAACTTGCTCTACTTTCAGAAAGAGAGTTATTCATGAATTTGCGAACTTCATTGAATGGACTTTCAGAAGAGGATGCTCAAAAACGATTGGCTGAATTTGGTCCCAATCGGATTGATGCAGAAAAACCAACTCCAGCATGGTTATTATTCTTTGGTGGTTTTAAAGATCCCTTTGTTTTAGTTTTAGCGTTATTGATGATTGTTTCTGCTGCTACCGGTGATTTTGAAGCGGCGATTGTTATGGGAATTATGATTTTAGCCAGCGTATTAATCACTTTTATTCAAGAATATCGCTCCCAAAAAGCTAGTTTGGCCCTCAAGGAAATGATCGAAAATACTTGTGGCGTCACACGAGAAGGAATCAAACGGGAAATACCGATGGATGAAGTCGTACCGGGAGATATTGTTACTTTGGCGACCGGTGATATGATTCCAGCAGATGCGATTTTAGTCTGGACGAAAGACCTTTTTGTGAATCAATCTTCATTGACAGGAGAATCTATGCCGGTAGAAAAATTTGTCGAGGCAGGAATCGACAAAGAACAAAATGTTTCAGCTTTAGACATGCAGGACCTGGTTTTTATGGGAACGGATGTCTTAAGTGGGCAAGGAATAGCCATTATTTTAAAGACCGGTCAGATGACCTTTTTCGGTGATATTGCCAAAAATGCTACCAAAAAAAGAGGAAAAACTGCTTTTGAAACAGGACTGACTCAGGTCAGCAAACTGTTATTGCGAATGGTGGCTGTATTATTTCCCGTCGTTTTTTTGATCAATGGTTTTACGAAAGGTGATTGGAGCTCGGCTTTCTTTTTTGCAATTGCGGTGGCTGTAGGATTGACGCCAGAAATGTTGCCGATGATTGTTACCAGCAATTTAGCAAAGGGCGCCTTGGCGCTTTCAAGGAAAAAAGTAATCGTCAAAGAATTACCAGCGATTCAAAATCTTGGTAGCATGGACGTTTTATGTACAGACAAAACCGGAACAATCACCGAAGATCGGGTGGTCTTAGTGGAACATCTCAATCCGTTAGGTCAAGAAAATCAACAAGTATTGGACATGGCTTTCTTGAATTCCAATTACCAAACCGGTTGGAAAAATTTGATGGATATCGCGGTAATCAACTATTATCAAGAGACGGATCGTACATTGCCCTTTAATGAAGTAATTAAAATTGATGAGATTCCCTTTGATTTTTCTCGGCGACGAATGACCGCCGTGGTCAAAGCAGATGGGCATCAAATCATGGTAACAAAGGGTGCTGTTGAAGAGATGGAGCAAATTTGTCAATATGCAGAACTTGACGGCAAAACAATTCCTCTGACAGATGATCTGCGAAAACAAATGCGGGAAGTCAATATTCAAATGAATAAAAAAGGTATGCGGGTTCTGACAGTGGCAATCAAACGGGACGCTCATACAGCTGCGACCTATTCCATTGAAGATGAGCAAGACATGATTTTAATCGGTTTTGTCGGCTTCCTTGATCCAGCCAAGGCATCAGCGAAATCAGCAATTCAATCTCTGCATGCACACGGTGTCAACGTCAAGGTGCTGACTGGCGACAATCCTATCGTTGCCAAAAAAGTTTGCGAAGATGTTGGGATCGAAGTCAACAGGATTTTACTAGGCTCTGATATAGAAGAAATCAGCGAAAAAGAATTAGCTGAATTGGTGGAAAATACTAATCTTTTTGCTAAATTGAATCCTATGCAAAAATCACGAATCATTGCCAGTCTGCAAGAAAAAGGACATACCGTAGGCTTTATGGGGGATGGAATCAATGATGCTCCTGCACTACGAAAAGCAGATGTGGGAATATCTGTAGATACAGCGGCAGATATCACGAAGGATGCCAGTTCGATTATTCTTTTGGAAAAAAGTTTAAACGTTTTGGAAACAGGAGTCATTGAAGGTCGAAAAGTTTTTAATAATATGATGAAATACATCAAAAATACAATCAGTTCCAATTTTGGAAATGTATTCTCAATTTTAGTTGCCAGTGCTTTTCTCCCTTTTCTCCCAATGCTATCGATTCAGTTATTGGTGCAAAATCTGATTTACGATATGGCACAACTGACGATTCCTTGGGACAACGTGGATAAAGAAGAACTGCAAAAGCCTGTTCGCTGGGAGATTGGCAACCTGCTTCAATTTACACTTTTTATTGGTCCAGTCAGCAGTATCTTTGATATTTTAACGTATGTTGTGATGTGGTTTATTTTTAGCGGTAACACGCTTGCTGAACAAAGCCTTTTCCAAACCGGGTGGTTTATGGTCGGTCTAGTCAGTCAAACACTAGTGGTGCATATGCTGCGAACTAGAAAAGTTCCATTTTTTCAAAGTATGGCCTCGTTACCAGTGTTGGCAGCAAGTATGATAGCTATTGCCTTAGGAACTCTTGTCGTCTTATCTCCCCTTCGAGATGTTTTTGGTTTCGTTTTGCTTCCTGCAAGTTACTGGATTTGGTTTGTTGGAATTATCCTCAGTTACCTGCTGGTGGTCCAAATTGCTAAAAAAATCTATATCAAGAAAACAAATAATTGGATTTAATCATTTTTTTAAAATCTTTCGTCTTTTGGCGAAGGATTTTTTTGTGAAAGAAATCATTTTGAAAACTTCCCGAATATTTTTCACTAGAATCTGCGTAAAAAATACAAACTGTATGATATAACTTGAAAAACTGTATTAATATTTCTGTTCATGATTTCTCATACAGCAACAAAAGTGAAAACGGTTGTGTAATTGTGATGTGTTTCACTAAAACTTTGATGAAACTTGGGCTTTTTGAAAATTATTTAATTAAAACGATTGCATTTTACTTGTCTTTCTAGCAGAGAAATGATAGTTTAGTAATGTAAGTGATAAAAAAAGTGATACAGTTAATGTGGCTGTTTCACCCGACTAGAATTTCTAAGAGAGGAAAGTGTGACAAGATGGCAAAGAATCAAAAACAAATTGATTTCGAAAGTTTGTTAGAAAAAATCAATGCAGATTTTCCAACATTCCAAGCTTTGGACAAAGACGGCAATGTGGTGGATGAGGCATTAGTACCTGATTTATCTGATGAAAAACTAGTAGAATTAATGACTCAAATGGTTTGGTCACGTGTACTGGACCAACGCTCAACAGCACTCAACAGACAAGGACGGTTAGGTTTTTATGCTCCGACAGCCGGGCAAGAAGCCAGCCAATTAGCGAGTCATTTCGCATTTGAAAAAGAAGATCGACTATTCCCAGGGTATCGTGATGTTCCTCAACTTGTGCAACATGGACTTCCATTAAAAGAAGCTTTCTTGTGGTCAAGAGGGCACGCTGCCGGAAATCTATACCCAGAAGATCTCCACGCGATGCCACCACAAATCATCATCGGCGCACAATATGTGCAAGCAGCTGGTGTTGCTTTAGGATTGAAAAAACGTGGCAGTAAAAATGTTACATTTGTCTATACTGGTGATGGCGGTTCTTCCCAAGGTGATTTCTATGAAGCAATCAACTTCGCTGGCGCTTATCATGCAAATGCAGTATTCTTCATCCAAAACAACGGGTTTGCTATTTCAACCCCTCGTGAAAAACAAACTGCAGCAAAAACTTTGGCACAAAAAGCAGTAGCCGCTGGTATCCCAGGTATCCAAGTTGATGGGATGGATGCATTAGCTGTTTATACTGTATCAAAAGCCGCTCGTGAATGGGCAGCTAACGGAAATGGACCTGTTTTAATTGAAACATTGACTTACCGTTATGGTCCACATACATTGTCAGGGGATGACCCAACCCGTTACCGTTCGAAAGAATTAGATGGCGAATGGCAACAAAAAGATCCATTGATCCGGATGCGTAAATATTTGACGGACAAAGGATTATGGTCTGAAGAAAAAGAAGAACAAGTAATTGAACAAACAAAAGAAGAAATCAAAGCAGCGATTGCAGAAGCCGATCGCGTACCAAAACAAAAAGTTTCAGATTTCTTGAAGAGTATGTTTGAAGTACAACCACAAAATATCAAAGAACAAATTGCAATCTATGAAGCGAAGGAGTCGAAATAGTCATGGCGCAAAAAACAATGATTCAAGCAATTACTGATGCCTTAGCTCTTGAAATAGAGAAAGACGAAAATGTTTTAGTATTTGGTGAAGACGTTGGGAAAAACGGCGGTGTTTTCCGGGCGACGGAAGGTCTGCAAGCTAAATTCGGCGAAGAACGCGTATTTGATACACCGTTGGCTGAATCTGGTATCGGCGGATTAGCCTTTGGTTTAGCATTAGAAGGCTATCGTCCAGTACCTGAAATCCAATTCTTTGGGTTTGTTTTTGAAGTAATGGATGAAATCGTAGGACAAATGGCTCGTACCCGCTATCGTATGGGTGCAACACGCAACTTGCCGATCACAATTCGTTCACCATTTGGTGGTGGCGTGCATACCCCTGAGTTGCACTCAGATAACTTAGAAGGCTTGATTGCTCAATCACCAGGTATTCGGGTGGTTATTCCATCAAATCCTTACGATGCAAAAGGACTATTGATTGCATCCATTCGCAGCAATGATCCTGTTGTCTTTTTGGAACACATGAAACTATATCGTTCCTTCCGGGAAGAAGTGCCAGATGAAGCTTATGAAGTACCTTTGGACAAAGCAGCAGTAACTCGTGAAGGCTCCGATGTTTCAATCATTACTTATGGCGCAATGGTTCGTGAAGCAATCAAAGCTGCCGACAATTTAGCAAAAGAAAATATCAATGTGGAGATTATCGATTTGCGTACAGTTGCACCTTTAGACGTTGAAACGATTATCAAATCCGTTGAAAAAACCGGTCGTGTGGTTGTTGTTCAAGAAGCACAAAAACAAGCCGGCGTTGGTGCCCAAGTAGTATCAGAAATTTCTGAACGGGCAGTATTGTCACTTCAAGCACCGATTGGTCGGGTTTCTGCACCAGATACGGTCTTCCCATTTGGTCAAGCTGAAAATATCTGGTTACCAAATGCGTCAGATATTGAAGCAAAAGTGAAAGAAATCGTGAATTTTTAATCAACGCTAATTAACTCAGAAGGGAAGAAAGTAAAATGGCTTTTCAATTTAAATTACCAGACATTGGTGAAGGAATTGCAGAAGGTGAAATCGTAAAATGGTTTGTAAAACCAGGTGATACCATCAATGAAGATGACACATTATTAGAAGTACAAAATGATAAATCAGTAGAAGAAATCCCTTCTCCTGTCACAGGTACAGTAAAAAATATCGTCGTTCCAGAAGGTACCGTTGCAAATGTAGGGGATGTTCTTGTTGAAATCGATGCACCTGGTCATGAAGACAATGAAGGAGATGCCGGTGTAGCTGCACAAGAACAAACACCTGCACAACCAGCAGCAGTGCCAACAGAAAGTACTTCCGGTGGCGTCTATCAATTTAAATTGCCTGATATCGGTGAAGGAATCGCAGAAGGCGAAATCGTAAAATGGTTCGTTAAAGCCGGTGATACCATCAACGAAGATGACACATTATTAGAAGTACAAAATGATAAATCAGTAGAAGAAATTCCTTCTCCCGTTACAGGCACAGTGAAAAATATTGTTGTTCCAGAAGGCACCGTTGCAAACGTAGGCGATGTCCTTGTTGAAATCGATGCACCGGGACACAATAATGCTCCTGCTGCGGCCGCACCAGCAAGCGAAGAAAAAGCAGCAGCTCCAGCAGCAGCTAATGCTACCGTGGTTGAAGCAGCGGATCCAAACAAACGTGTATTGGCAATGCCTTCTGTTCGTCAATATGCCCGTGAAAAAGATGTTGATATTTCTCAAGTAACAGCATCAGGAAAAGGCGGACGTGTAACTAAAGAAGATGTTGATCAATTCTTGTCCGGCGGTGGAAAAGCTCCAGCAGCCGCACCAGCACAAAGCGTTTCAGCTTCTGCACAACCAGCGGCAGCTCCTGCGGCAAAACCAAAGGCATTTACTTCAAATCTAAGTGATTTGGAAACACGCGAAGCATTGACGCCGACTCGGAAAGCTATCGCAAAAGCAATGGTTACAAGCAAGCACACAGCACCTCATGTTACATTGCATGATGATGTGGAAGTTTCTGCATTATGGGATCATCGTAAGAAATTCAAGGAAGTTGCTGCAGAAAATGGCACAAAATTAACTTTCTTACCTTATGTTGTAAAAGCTTTGACAGCGACAGTCAAAAAATTCCCTGTATTGAATGCATCTATTGATGACGCATCCCAAGAAGTTGTTTACAAACATTATTTCAACATTGGTATTGCAACGGATACAGATCATGGCTTGTATGTACCAAATGTTAAGAACGCGGATCAAAAAGGAATGTTCGCGATTGCTGATGAAATCAATGATAAAGCAAAATTAGCTCATGATGGTAAATTAGCAGCAGATGATATGCGCAACGGAACAGTTACAATCAGTAATATTGGTTCTGTCGGCGGCGGCTGGTTCACTCCAGTTATCAACTACCCTGAAGTTGCGATCCTTGGCGTGGGAACTATTTCTCAACAACCAATCGTCAATGCAGAAGGAGAAATCGTTGTCGGTCGTGTAATGAAATTATCATTGAGTTTCGATCACCGAATCGTTGACGGCGCAACAGCTCAAAAAGCAATGAACAACATTAAACGTCTATTGGCTAACCCAGAATTAATGTTGATGGAAGGATGATAAACAAATGGTAGTTGGAGATTTTGCTATTGAATTAGATACAGTTGTAATCGGTGCGGGACCTGGCGGCTATGTAGCTGCCATCCGTGCTGCTGAAATGGGACAAAAAGTGGCAATCATTGAACGGGAATATATTGGCGGCGTTTGTTTAAACGTTGGTTGTATTCCTTCAAAAGCATTGATTTCTGCTGGTCATCATTACCAAGAATCTTTGGATTCATCATTGTTTGGCGTAACTAGCGAAAACGTTACGTTGGATTTTGCTAAAACACAAGAATGGAAACAAAATGGCGTTGTTAACAAATTAACCAGCGGTGTTGGCTTCCTATTGAAGAAACATAAAGTAGAAATTCTTGAAGGTGAAGCATTTTTTGTTGATGAACATACGTTGCGAGTAATGCATCCAGATTCAGCACAAACGTATTCTTTCAACAATGCAATTGTCGCAACAGGTTCTCGTCCAATCGAAATTCCTGGCTTTAAATTTGGCGGTCGTGTGTTAGATTCTACCGGCGGTCTGGCATTAAAAGAAGTTCCTAAGAAATTTGTTATCATCGGTGGCGGTGTAATCGGTGCAGAATTAGGCGGCGCGTATGCCAATCTTGGTTCAGAAGTAACAATTCTTGAAGGTACAGCTCAAATTTTGCCAACCTATGAAAAAGATATGGTTAAAATCGTTGAAGAAGAATTCAAGAAAAAAGGCATGAAAGTCATTACTAAAGCAATGGCGAAGGAAGCGATCGACAATGGTGACAGTGTGACCGTTAACTATGAAGTAGATGGCAAACAAGAATCTGTCACTGCTGATTATGTCATGGTTACTGTTGGGCGTCGTCCAAATACAAATGATCTTGGTTTGGAACAAGCAGGCGTTGAAATTGGTGAACGTGGTCTGATCCCAGTAGACAAACAAGGTCGGACGAATGTTTCGAATATCTTTGCAATCGGTGATATTGTTCCCGGTGCTGCCTTGGCTCACAAAGCCAGCTATGAAGCAAAAATTGCTGCAGAAGCAATTTCAGGTAAAAAAGTTGCTGTAGATTACAAAGCAATGCCAGCTGTTGCTTTTACTGATCCTGAATTAGCTTCTGTTGGGATGACGATTGCAGAAGCAAAAGAGGCCGGGTTGAATGCGAAAGCCTTCAAATTCCCATTCTCTGGTAATGGTCGTGCATTATCTCTAGGAAAAACTGAAGGATTCATTCGTTTGGTAACGACGGTTGATGACAATGTCTTAATCGGTGCACAGCTTGCTGGTGTCGGTGCAAGTGACATGGTCTCTGAATTAGCGTTAGCAATTGAATCTGGCATGAATGCCGAAGATATCGCATTGACGATCCATCCACACCCATCTTTAGGTGAAATCGTGATGGATGCTTCAGAACTTGCTTTAGGTATGCCAATCCATATCTAACCTAAATTTTAATAAAGGATTAGGAGCAGGTGAAAACCTGCTCTTTTTCTATATTTTTCGTCAGACTTTATGCTACACTAAGAATTGAATGTTTGAGGTGAGAAAAGATGCGGGAATATCAATATCCCCTTGATCTTGATTGGTCAACAGAAGAAATGGTGATCGTGATGGATATGTGGGAAAAACTGGAGCGCGCCAATGAAAAAGGGCTCAAAGCAGAAGTTTTTCTCCAAAGCTATCAAAAATTTAAGACCGTCGTCAAAAGTCTGGGAGAAGAACGGAAATTGGGACGCGAGTTTGAGAAGCTTTCGGGCTACTCGCTTTATCATACTCTCCAAGAGGCAAAAAAAGAACCCAATGGACAATTAAGAATGAAAGGTTGAATTTGTGATGGATGAAATGATTGACCAGATTAAAAGCTGGATTTACCAAGCCGGAGAAACGATCAAAGAAAATTTGAATGAGACGGTTTTACAGGTGGAGACCAAGTCAAGTCGTAAAGATCTCGTGACAAATCTTGATAAAGCAACACAAGACTTTTTGACGGCCAAAATTTTAGCCTTTGATCCGGAGGCGAAAATTTTAGGAGAAGAAAATGGTCGCGATAAATTAACGGATTTGCAAGGTCGCGTATTTATTATTGATCCGATTGATGGAACCATGAACTTTGTCTTGGAACAAGAAAATTTTTGTATCATGGTAGCAGTCTATGAACAGGGCATCGGACGTTTTGGTTTTGTTTATAATGTCATGAAGGATGAATTTCTTTGGGGCGGTAAGGAAATCGGCGTTTTTTGTAATGACCGTAAAATCACACCACCAAAAAATTTAGCATTAAATGAAGGAATGGTTGGGATGAATACCAACTTGTATAAGCAAAATGCATTTAATTGTCAAAAAATCGGCGACATTGCTATGGGAGTGAGGATGTCTGGTTGTGCCGGTAAAGAATTGATCGGTATCGCTTTAGGCCGTCGCAATGGCTATATTTCTAATTTAGCACCTTGGGATTATGCACCGGGAGATGTCCTGCTGGAAGCATTAGGAATGAAATTTTCTGCCATTGATGGGGAACCTCTAAAGCTGGATGGTCGAGAACTTTTTCTGGCGGGAACTCCGGCAGCATATGAAGAAATGCGGGCAATTATTCAAGAGGCATAGTTTCACAAGCAAAAATAGCATGATGACAACCGTTTTTTCAAAAAAATGAAAACTTTTCACTATATTTCAGAAAGATATTCTGTTATAATTAGCCGTCGAGTGCTATTGAGGAGAACAAAGAAGGAGAAATTACATTGAAATTAAGAACAGATATTCGCAACGTTGCCATTATTGCCCACGTTGACCACGGGAAAACAACGCTAGTAGATGAATTGCTAAAACAATCAGATACCTTAGATAGTCATACCCAATTACAAGAACGGGCAATGGACTCCAATGCGATTGAAAAAGAACGTGGAATTACGATTTTAGCAAAAAATACAGCGGTTGAATATAAAGGAACAAAAATCAACATCATGGATACACCTGGACACGCGGACTTCGGTGGTGAAGTTGAACGGATCATGAAAATGGTTGATGGGGTAGTTCTTGTCGTTGATGCGTATGAAGGAACGATGCCACAAACTCGTTTTGTGTTGAAAAAAGCATTGGAACAACATTTAATACCAATCGTGGTTGTAAATAAAATTGATAAACCTTCTGCACGTCCTGAACATGTAGTTGACGAAGTGTTAGAACTATTTATCGAATTAGGTGCAGATGATGAACAATTAGAGTTTCCAGTGATTTATGCATCAGCAATTAATGGAACATCAAGTCTTTCTGATGATCCTGAAGCCCAAGAACACACAATGGAGCCTGTTTTTGATACAATCATCGAACACATTCCGGCACCGGTAGACAATAGCGAAGAACCTTTGCAATTCCAAGTTTCATTATTGGATTACAATGACTACGTTGGACGTATCGGTATTGGTCGGGTATTCCGTGGAACAATCCGTGTTGGGGACCAAGTAGCTTTGATGAAATTGGATGGCGAAGTGAAAAAATTCCGAGTAACAAAATTGTTTGGTTTCTTTGGTTTGAAACGCTTAGAAATTCAAGAAGCAAAAGCTGGGGATTTGATTGCCGTTTCAGGTATGGAAGATATTTTTGTTGGTGAAACAGTGACACCAGTCGATCATCAAGAAGCATTACCAATTCTGCATATTGATGAACCAACCCTGCAAATGACCTTCTTAGTAAATAATTCACCTTTCGCTGGTCGTGAAGGTAAATTTGTAACAGCTCGTAAAATTGAAGAACGTTTGATGGCTCAACTGCAAACAGATGTTTCTTTGCGAGTAGAAGCAATTGCTCCGGATGCATGGATTGTTTCTGGTCGTGGTGAATTGCATTTGTCGATCTTGATCGAAAATATGCGTCGTGAAGGCTATGAACTGCAAGTTTCTCGCCCAGAAGTTATTGAACGAGAAGTTGACGGTGTGAAATGTGAACCTTTTGAACGAGTACAAATCGATACACCGGAAGAATACATGGGATCAGTTATTGAATCTCTTGGGATGCGTAAAGCTGAAATGCAAGATATGATCCATACAGGAAATGGACAAGTACGGTTGATTTTCTTGGCACCAGCTCGTGGATTGATTGGTTATACGACAGAATTTCTTTCAATGACTCGTGGTTATGGAATCATGCACCACACCTTTGATCAGTACCTTCCAATGTTGCAAGGACAAATTGGCGGACGACGCCAAGGTGCCTTGGTATCTATTGATACAGGAAAAGCAACAATGTATTCCATCATGAGTACGGAAGAACGGGGAACCGTTTTTGTTGAACCAGGTACGGAAGTTTATGAAGGAATGATCGTTGGCGAAAATTCTCGGGATAATGACTTAACTGTCAATATTACAAAAGCGAAGCAAATGACCAACGTTCGTTCAGCAAATAAGGACCAAACTTCTGTAATCAAGAAACCACGGATTTTGACATTAGAAGAATCATTGGAATTCTTGAATGACGATGAATACTGTGAAGTGACTCCTGAAAGTATTCGTTTACGGAAACAAATCCTAAACAAAAACGAACGGGAAAAAGCGTCGAAAAAGAAAAAAATGGTAAGTGATTTATAGAATGGTTAGAAACGTCGAGATGAGAAATCATTTCGGCGTTTTTTTTGTGGAAAACTTCATAGGTTTTTGAATAAGAAACCGTGATTCTAATGGAAAAAACTTTTAAAAGATTTTAATAAGGCAGAAATACTCCACTTGAATGTTTCATATTCTATTAATGTTTCACAACGGAGGAGGATTAAAAAGTTGAAAATCAATGAATTAGAAAAATCGTTCGGCTTTTTCGTGAATTTACAGAAAAATCTAGTAAAGCTTTCTTTCCAGCTATCCAAAATATTTTGTAGATATGCTATAATGATGAAACAAAAGAGGGGGTTCGGTGCAAAATGGAATCTATTTCTCCAGAGTTTGCTCTAGATGTTTTAAAACAAGATGCCGACCGTATCAAACGGTTAATTCGTGATCAAAAAAATAGTTTGTGTATTTCTCAATGCAAAGCCTTTGAAGAAGTTGTCGACACGCAGATGTATGGTCTTTCTCGTCAAGTTGCTTACGCAATTCGTTTAGGGATTGTTTCTAAAGAAGCGGGGCATCAATTATTAAGTGATGTTGAACGGGATTTAAATATTTTATACAGCGAAGTGTATGAAAAACAAGCAAAAAACAGTGAATCCGGCAAGGAGGTTTAACACTTGCCAAAGCAAATAAAAAAACGTCATCTTTTAGATTATGGAATTTTGATTCCATATCTTATTTTATGTATTTTAGGCTTGGTGATGGTCTATAGTTCGACTTCATATGTGTTACTGGAGACCAATCAAAATACCATGTCTTCGGTAATCAACCAAGCGGTATTCTGGGTTTTGAGTCTTGCGGTAATCATGGTGATCTATAAAATGAAAACCGATGTCTTTCGCACAAAAGGGTTTGCCTGGATGGCGATGATTACAATCATCGCTTTACTATTATTAGTACTCGTTATCGGAGAAGAAAGTAATGGAGCAAAAGGTTGGTTACAAGTAGGCGGCTTTTCGATTCAGCCGGCTGAATATATGAAAATCGTTTCTATTTGGTATCTCTCGTTGAAATTATCCAATCGACAATCGGCAATTCAAGGGAAAACATTTTTTGAGACGGTACGCAGACCCTTGTTTCCTATCGCTATTGCATTGATTATTATTGCGTTGATGCCCGATTTTGGGAATGCTACGATTATTGCATTGATCGTTCTTACAGTTCTTTTTGCCAGCGGGATCAATTATATCTATACATGGATTTTAGGAATCGTAGGAATTCTTGGTAGTATAGGAATTATTGAGGTTATCAACCTTACCCATGGCAAGTTTTTACCCGCCCATGTGTATAGTCGATTTGCAACTTTTCAAAACCCTTTTGCTGATGAATTCAATAAAGGTCATCAAATGGTCAACGGTTACTACGCTATTTATAATGGCGGATTGTTTGGTCGCGGGTTAGGAAACAGTATCCAGAAAAAAGGTTTCTTGAAATTTGCCCATACGGATTATATTTTTTCCATTGTTATTGAAGAATTAGGGTTAATTGTCGCGCTTTTGGTGTTGGCATTATTGTTTTATATGATTGCCCGGATCATTCTTGTAGGAATTCGTTCCTCTGATCCTTTTAATTCTATGATGTGTATCGGTATTGGTGCACTGTTTATGATTCAGACTTTCGTTAATTTGGGAGGAATCTCTGGTTTGATTCCTTTAACCGGTATCACTTTTCCTTTTCTGAGCCAAGGCGGTTCAAGTTTATTAATGCTTTCCATCTGTATCGGATTTGTTTTGAACATCAGTGCAGAAGAAAAACGAAAAAAATATGGTTTAGATTTGGCAAACTAAAAATGCTTGAGGAGTGGTTTAATGAAAAAGATTCTTGTTGCGAACAGAGGCGAAATCGCCATTCGAGTGTTTCGAGCTTGCTCGGAACTGCATATTCAAACAGTAGGTATCTATGCGGCAGAAGATGAGTATTCTGTCCATCGTTTTAAAGCAGATGAGGCTTATCTAGTAGGTAAAGGAAAAAAACCGATTGATGCTTATCTGGATATTGAAGATATTTTGCGTATCGCAAAAGAGTCTGGAGCAGAGGCGATTCATCCCGGATATGGTTTTCTTTCAGAAAATCTGGAATTTGCCCAACGCTGTGAACAAGAAGGCATTATTTTTATTGGACCATCCACCCATCATTTAGATATTTTCGGCGATAAAATCAAAGCCAAAGAAGCGGCCGTTGCGGCAGGTATCCAATCAATTCCCGGTTCAGAGGGGCCGGTTACTTCCATTGAAGAAGTATTGGCCTTTGGAAATACTCATGGATATCCAATCATGATTAAAGCGGCACTAGGCGGCGGTGGTCGTGGCATGCGGGTTGCACGGGATGATAAAGAAGCTCGTGATGGCTATGATCGAGCAAAAAGCGAAGCAAAAGCTGCATTTGGCAGTGATGAAGTGTATGTTGAAAAGTATGTTCAAGATCCGAAACATATTGAAGTCCAGATTTTAGGAGACACCCATGGCAATGTGGTTCATTTATTTGAGCGGGACTGCTCTGTTCAGCGACGACACCAAAAAGTCGTAGAAGTTGCACCATGTGTTTCCTTAAATGCAGACCAACGGGAAAAAATCTGTCAAGCGGCAGTAAAATTAATGAAGCATGTCGGTTATATCAATGCAGGCACTGTTGAATTTCTTGTGGAAGGGGATCAATTTTATTTTATTGAAGTCAATCCTCGGGTTCAGGTGGAGCATACGATTACAGAGTTGATCACTGATGTTGATATTGTTACGTCACAGATTTTAATTGCTCAAGGAAAAGATCTTCACAAAGAGATCGGAATTCCTGAACAAAAAGATTTACGATTCACAGGTGCGGCAATCCAATGTCGGATTACGACAGAAGACCCATTGAATCAGTTTATGCCAGATACGGGAAAAATCGATACTTATCGTTCACCCGGCGGCTTTGGTGTTCGTTTGGATGTAGGAAATGCTTATGCGGGAGCGGTAGTTACCCCTTATTTTGACTCGTTATTGGTTAAGGTGTGTACTCATGGGGCAACCTTTGAGCAGGCGATTCAAAAAATGCAAAGATGTTTACGGGAATTTCGGATTCGGGGAGTCAAAACCAATATTCCCTTTATGCAAAATGTGATCAATCATTCTGTTTTTCAAACAGGAAATGCCAAAACTACCTTTATTGACAGCACACCCCAGTTATTTGAATTTCCAAGACTTCGGGACCGCGGCAATAAAACCATGAAATATATTGGTGAAATTACGATTAATGGTTTCCCGGGAATCGAGAAAACCACGAAACATTTCTTTGCGGAACCTCGGTTGCCAAAGAAAATCGTGACAGGATTCCATGAAACGGCAAAAACAATTCTAGATCGTGACGGAGCAGAAGCAGTTTCAAACTGGGTAACGGCGAAAAAAGAATTACTTTTAACCGATACAACTTTCCGGGATGCCCACCAAAGTTTATTGGCAACGCGAGTACGGACGCATGATTTTGAAAAAATTGCTGCGGCGACAGAGCAGGCTTTGCCACAACTTTTTTCTGCAGAGATGTGGGGCGGAGCCACCTTTGATGTTGCGTATCGCTTTTTAAATGAAGACCCCTGGAAACGATTGAAGAAAATTCGTCAATTGATGCCGAATACTCTGTTACAAATGCTCTTTCGTGGATCAAACGCGGTAGGGTATTCCAACTATCCAGATAACGTTCTTGTTGAATTTATCAAAGAAGCCGCACAGCAAGGCATCGATGTCTTTCGGATTTTTGACAGCTTGAATTGGATTCCTCAAATGGAAAAAAGCATTCAAGCGGTTCGTGACACTGGCAAAATTGCGGAAGCAACAATTTGTTATACTGGGGACATCAACGATCCTAGCCGAGCAAAATATTCGGTTCAATATTATAAAGATATGGCAAAAGAACTGGAAAATCTTGGGGCTCATATAATTGCCATCAAAGATATGGCGGGATTATTGAAACCTAAAGCTGCATATCGCTTAATCAGTGAGCTGAAAGCAACGGTGGATATTCCTATCCATCTTCATACCCATGATACTAGTGGAAATGGGATTATCACCTATTCAGCCGCTACACAAGCCGGTGTGGATATCGTCGATGTTGCCATGAGTGCCATGAGTGGATCAACGAGCCAGCCAAGTATGAGCAGTTTGTATTATGCGCTGGATCAAAATGTTCGTCAGCCAAAAATTGATGTGGCAAATACACAAGAGATCAATCATTACTGGGAAGATGTGCGGATGTTTTATAAACCCTTTGAAAATGGGTTGAATGCACCACAAACAGAAGTTTATCTCCATGAAATGCCCGGTGGACAGTATTCGAATTTGCAACAACAGGCAAAAGCGGTCGGCTTAGGCGAAAAATGGGATGAAATCAAAAAAATGTATCAAAAAGTCAATCTGATGTTTGGTGATATCATTAAAGTTACTCCATCTTCAAAAGTTGTTGGAGATATGGCATTGTTCATGGTACAAAACCAATTATCAGAAGATGATATTTACGAGCGGACAGATTTGAATTTCCCAGAATCTGTGGTGACTTTCTTCCAAGGTGAGCTGGGGCAACCAGTTGGAGGCTTTCCTAAAAAACTACAAAAAGCGATATTAAAAGGCCGCCCTGCATTTCAAGAACGTCCGGGAGCTTTGGCAGCACCAGTGAATTTTGAAAAGGTAAAAGCCGAATTAACAGAAAAAATCAATTATGAACCTAGCCAGCGAGAAGTGCTCAGCTATTTGATGTATCCTCAAGTTTTTCTTGATTATCAAAAAGCAAACGAGCAATTTGCCGATGTGACAGTTTTAGATACACCGACCTTTTTCCAAGGAATGCGCTTAGGGGAAACAATCAATGTCGAAATAGAAAAGGGAAAAATCCTGATTATTCGACTGGACGAAATCGGTGAACCGGATATCGAAGGAAATCGAGTATTGTTTTTCAATTTAAATGGGCAACGGCGCGAAATCGTAATCAAAGATAATTCCATCATCAGCTCGGTTCAAACCAAGCGAAAAGCAGAACCAACGAATAAAGAGCAGATTGGCGCTACTATGCCGGGCTCTGTTTTAAGTGTTCTAGTGAAAAAAGGGGCCCGTGTGGAACGAGGAGATACCCTGATGGTCACTGAGGCAATGAAGATGGAGACAGCGATTGAAGCACGTTTTGATGGTGTGGTAGAACATATTTATGTGACAGAAGGCGAAGCAATCACCACCGATGATTTGCTGATTGAAGTTAAAGAAAAATAACGAGAAGGAGGTTTTGGCGTGAAGCGTGGGGGATTATTTATCGGGTTGTTTCTGCTGGCTTTATCGGTTGTTTATCTGCAGCCTGTTTTCTTTCCCCAAAGTCCGTCAAAACCTCGACAATCGGTGACGACTTCAGTGGACGGGATTCCGACCACTATGAATTATGAACCCATTAAAGCACAGGGGTATGCAACGTCGATTGGCATGACGGTGAAAGCCTTCAACCAACAATTTGGCGCACCTATCAAATCCTATCCTTCCGGGTATGGGGAAACAGTCAGTCTCTACCCGGCGCTGGAGGAAGAATATCTTGAAGTAAACAGCAAAAATGGAAAAATTACGATGGTCAAAACCACCGGTACAGCGGCAAAAAATCTAGAACCTTTTGCTATGGGGATGACCATGAGTGAGCTTTCTCAATTAACAATGATTTACCCTAATTTTTTATTGGAGTATCAAAAAGAATCGATTTCTTTGGAATTGATGGAAGAGGATATGAATTATCGCCCATTAATTGCTTTTGATAACGGCAGTTTCGCAGTTTTATTTTTTGATCAGGCAAATAGCAAATTATTTGCAGCCGCTTTTGTCGATGAAGAAACGTTGTTAAAGCTTGCTCCCTATCAAGTCGTTGATGGAAATCTGCCGAGTTTCGTGGAAGAAGCAGATGATTGGGCACCAATCGATCACGCAAAATCAGAAAATTCCTTCGTGCTGTTGAATCTTTTACGAGGAATGGATCAACTGCCGGAGTATCAGTCAGATTTTGACTTGCAACAGTCTTCAGAAAAACTTTTAAAAGACTTTTTAGAAACGCCGCAGGAATTTCTTAATGAGGAACGATTGGCAATTTTTGAGGATGTAAAAGAAAAAAGAAATCTCCAACCCTTCTTTTTGAGTTCAGAGGAGTGGGGCAAAATACTGCAAGAACATAAAATCGAAAAAGCGCAAGGGGTTATGGAATTTCCCGTGTATGATCCAACCTTTCAGTTATTGACCTATTATAGTGATCCATATTTACATACCAAATTTTTCCGTGATGATTCTGAAGGAATAGCCGTTGCCATTTCAAAAGAAAATATGGTAGTCTTATTACAGGAACGAGAAACCAAGGTAGAGGAAAGTGAAGAACAATGATTTATGATGATCACTTTTTCAAAATAGAAGATCAGCTGACAGCAGTACTGGATATGGTGAAATCTTCTACGGTTTTTGCGAATTATCGGCAGAAACGAGAAAACCTTTATAATGACTCTACTGCTATGCAGTTAAAATCAGTCTTTGAGGCAAAAAAAAATCAGTTTGAGCAAATTGCTTCTTATGGAAATTTTGCACCTGATTATCGGGAAAAACAGAGATCGGTACGTAAAGCAAAACGAGCACTGGATTTAAATGAAACGGTGGCAGATTTTCGTTTGGCAGAAACTGATTTGCAAGAACTGTTAGATGAAATCGGTTTGACGATTGCGCAAACGATTTCTGATGAAATAAAAGTTGATGCCGGAAATCCGTTTTTTGAAACGGGCGGACACTCCGGTTGTGGAGGAAGTTGTCATGCAAGTTGATACAACAGCAAACTTTGAATTGATCAAACGACGAGGATTGGTGGTTTGGGTTTACAGTTTGCGACAATTAAAAAATTTAAAAAGACTGGGATTTGTGCATTATGTCTCCCGTAAAATGAAATATGTCGTGATTTATCTCAATGAAGAAAACTTTGGAGAAATGAAAGAAAAAATCGAACGATTACACTTTGTCCGTTCAGTTGAGCCTTCCTATCGTCCAGATATTGAAATGAATTTTGCTGACAAAATTGGAACAAGGGCTGCTTACCAAGCAGAGGATTATGACGAAGAAATCAATACAAAAATCCGCTTGGCTGAAAATGTTTGATAGAAAACGGGTTGGGGTCCATTGGTTTGGAAGCCAACCTTTTTTGTGTATAATTGAAGAAAAGTTTTTACTGGAGGAAAGCAGATGCGTGTAATTTCAGGAGAATTTCGCGGTCGCCGGCTGAAAAGTTTGGAAGGAGCCAATACGCGGCCAACGACTGATAAAATCAAAGAATCAATTTTCAATATGATTGGTCCATATTTTGATGGGGGAAACTGTTTGGATTTGTTTGCCGGAAGCGGCGGTTTGGCAATTGAAGCCATTTCTCGTGGGATGGAACAGGCAGTCTGTGTGGATCGCAACTTTCCTGCGATAAAGGTCATCAAAGAAAATATTGCTTTGACGAAACAGGAAGAAAAATTTTATACCTTAAAAATGGAGGCAAAAGCAGCTATCAATGAGCTACAAAAACAAGGACAGACGTTTGACTTGGTCTTTCTTGATCCGCCGTATGCCAAACAAGAAATCATCAAAGACATTGAAGGACTGCTGGCAGGTGGGCTATTGAAAAAAAATGCCAGAATCGTTTGCGAAACAGCAAAAGAGGTTTCTTTACCAGAGCAAATCGGCCGCTTATCCGCCGTTCGCCGCCAAACCTATGGCATCACTGAAATCACGATTTATCGAGAAGAGGTCTAAAATGAAGAAAATTGCATTATTTCCCGGAAGTTTTGATCCGTTTACTAATGGTCATTTAGAAACCATTGAACGGGGCGCCAAACTTTTTGATGAACTGATCATCGGCATTTTTGTCAACACGAATAAAAAAAGTTTTTTTACATCAGAGGAACGAAAACGACTGATTGAAAAAAGCGTTGCTCACTTAGAAAATGTTCGAGTCATTGCTCAGGAAACAGAATTGACAGTTGTGACGGCAAAAAAATTAGGGGCCAACTTTTTATTGCGTGGGGTTCGAAGTGTGAAAGATTACGAATATGAAAAAGATATTCAGATGATGAACCACCATCTTGCACCAGAAATCGAAACGGTCTTTTTATTGGCTAGTCCGGAATACAGTCACGTTAGCTCCAGTCTTTTAAAAGAGGTTTTGCATTTTGGTGGCGATGTTCAAAAATATTTTCCACCAAATGTATATCAAGAAATTGTAAAGAAGCGTGATTCTAGTGAAAAATAAAGTATCTTTAAAACGACTCCTCCTGTTGCTGGCTGCCTTGATCCTTGCCGCCTGTGCAATTATTCCTACATCGTATTATGTGGAAGCACCGGGAGCTACGATTGATTTAAAGGAATTGATTACTGTCAATGGTAAAGAAGACGAGGCATCTGGTTCCTTTTCCTTAACCTCAGTAGGAATTCGACAAGCCACAGTTTTTCGGATGATTAAAGCCAAGCTTACAGATTTTGAAGATTTGGTCAGTGAAAAGGAATTGCTTGGGGGAGCCACAGATGATGAGTACAATCGAATTCAAGCTTTTTATATGGAATCCTCACAAAATACTGCAATCGAACAGGCTTTAAAATTAGCAGACAAAGACTATACGATGAGCTATAAAGGTGTTTATGTATTGGGTGTCGAAAAAAATTCCGATTTTTACGGAAAAATTGGAATCGGCGATACGGTTACGGCAGCGGATGGTCAGTCGTTTAAAAGCAGTGAAGAATTTATGAAATACGTTCAAAATCAAAAAATCGGACAAAAAATGCAGGTTACCTATTTGCAGGATGGTAAAGAAAAAACAGCAGAAGGAAAATTGATGAAGTTACCCACGACTGGTAAACCAGGAATTGGTATCACGTTGACAGATCATACCGAAGTTTCCAGTCAGGAAAAAATCAACTTTGATTTAGACAATATCGGAGGGCCTTCCGCTGGCTTAATGTTCACTTTGGAAATTTATGAACAATTGACAGATAAAAATCTGCGACAAGGAAAAGAAATCGCCGGAACCGGCACCATCAGCACTACAGGAGAAGTTGGTCGTATTGGTGGGATTGATAAAAAAGTTGCCAGTGCCAGCAAGAGCGGTGCCGAAATCTTTTTTGCACCGGATGATGATGTATCAGATGAGCCAAAACTAAAATCAAACTATGAAGAAGCTAAAGCAGCGGCTAAAAAACTGAAGACAAAAATGAAAATCGTTCCAGTGAAAAATGTTCAGGATGCCTTGGATTATTTGGAATCTTTGGCTGACTAACTTTTTAGCGGGAAAAGACACGTGGACTGCAGAATATGCTATAATTTTTTTGAAGGAGAGTGAATCGTTTGGAAATCCAAAGACAAAAACCTGTCGTGGAAGCGTATCATTATGATCAACGTGTTCCTGACAAAGAATATCAAACTGAATTAAAGGTGGGCTTTGCCCCATTGGAAGCAAGTGAACCGAATTATCCTAAGACCAACAGTATTTTGGGTGCAAGATTGGAATTTCGTCTTGTGTTTGATGCCTTTATTCTTGCAGGAAGAGTAAGTCAAATCAATCATGTGATCAACCGTCAAATCAAAGCACAAGAAGATGTCACAAAAGCAGAAATCGATGAATTGGTCGCTCCTTTGTTTGATATCGTGAAGCGCTTGACCTACGAAGTAACGGAGATTACAACGGATGAACCGGGTATCAAATTGAATTTTAAATCAGAACCTGAAACGGAACAGTAGGGGGAAAGAAAAATGTTTAGTACAGAAATGCAGATTATGCTGTATGTAACAGATGTCGATGCTTCGGTAAAATTTTGGGAAGCCTTGGATTTTGTTGTTGTTGATCGCCAAGAAGTTGACGGAACAGCAGTAGTTGAAATTGCCTCTTCTGAAAATGCGCAAGCGCGGTTTGTGTTGTATGATCGAGAATTCATTATGCAGCATTCACCGGAAGTTGCTTCCAACACACCGTCAATTATGTTTTTTGCCAAAGATGTTCTTTCACTGTATAAAAAAATGCAGGGATTAGGTGTCACAGTAGGCGAAATGGTTCAACTCGAAGAACGATTAGTCTTTAACTTTGCTGACAATGATGAAAATTATTATGCTGTCAGTGAACTAAACTAAAAAATGAAAAAGGAGCTGTTCACAAGGAACGGGTCCTTTTTCATTTTTTAGAAAATCCTGCTTGGTCCGTTGCAATCGCACCAGTCGCTACGGCTTCTTTTAATTCTTTTGTCACACGTTGGAATGTCTGTTTTAGTCGATTCACGCAATCCCTCGCTTCTATCCTTCTTTTAGTATACCTGTTTATCAAGGAAAGAGAATGTTCCGCAATGATTTTTACTTTTTGTTAAGAAGTGATAAAACTAAAAATGAGTAATTTTTTTACTATTTTTGCGAATTTGTTATACTAAAGAAAAAGAAAGAAGCGATGAAGATGAAACCTTACGTGTTTGCCATCAGCGATATTCATGGAGAATATGATTTATTTGTTAAAGAAGTGGCAAATTTTGACCCGACATTGCATCAGTTGGTGCTGATTGGGGATTTGAACGACCGAGGACCTCATTCTAAGGAGTGCTTCTTATTAGGGAAAGAACTGGTTGAAAAATATGGAGCCATTTATTTGCGGGGGAATCACGAAGAATATTTTTTGCAATTTTTGGTTCACCCAGAAGATTGGTTTCAAGCGTATCTTCGAAATGGTGGCAAAGAAACGATGGAAAGTCTGCTGCATAAAGGCGCCACGGAGGAATATTCTCCTACCGAGATTGCGATGATGATTCGCAGCCGCTACTCAGAATTAGTTGCTTTTTTAATCGAGCGTCCTTTGTATTATGAGTGGAAAAAGTATATTTTTGTACATGCCGGTGTCGATTTAACAAAAAAAGATTGGCATGATACCAGTGACCATGATTTTATTTGGATCAGGGAACCTTTTCATGAGGGAAAAAACAATACAGGGAAAACCATCGTCTTTGGTCATACAATTACACCAATGCTTCATGGCGATATGCAGACGACTGATTTGTGGCTATCAGATAATAAAATCGGCATTGATGGGGGAGCAGTTTTTGGCGGTTCCGTTCACGGTGTGGTATTTGATGAAAAAGGTATTCTGCAAGATATCGAGTATCAAAATCTGCGAGGACCTTGGCAACCGGATTTTTAATTTTTCCTATCAACAGGACATACCGAGAGGGTTTGAGTTGTAGATTTGACTGCTGCAACTCTTTTTTTGTGGTAAAATAACTCAGTAAAAGGAAAGGAATGTAGAAATAAAATGGCAGAGATGATGAATCAAGAAATCCTTCTTTTATTACAAAAAGAATTGACACAATATACGAAAGCACAGCAGACAAAGGTTTTGACTTTGCTGCATGAAGGCAACACGGTTCCTTTTATTGCACGCTATCGAAAAGAAGCGACCGGGAATCTTGATGAAGTTCAAATTCGTGAAATCGAAGAACGGTATAATTATTTAGAAACGATTGAAAAACGGAAAAAAGAAGTTCTGCGTTTGATTGATGAACAAGAAAAATTAACGCCGGAATTGACCCAAGCTATCACGCAGGCAACCAAGATGCAGCAAGTGGAGGATCTCTATCGTCCCTATAAACAAAAACGCCGAACCAAAGCAACGATTGCCAAAGAACGGGGTCTTGCACCGTTGGCAGAATGGCTACTGACATTTCCGTTAAAGGAAGATGTTTTTCAAAAAGCATTAGAATTCGTAGGCGAAAATGAAATCACTACTGGGGAGGAAGCTTTAGCCGGTGCCCATGAAATTTTGGCAGAACAATTTGGTGATGAAGCAAAATTCCGTACCTGGATTCGTTCGTTTACTTTTAATAAAGGAAGCTACACCAGCAGTGTGAAGGATCAGGAGAAGGATGAAAAAGGAGTTTATGAAATGTATTATGATTTTGCTGAGCCCATCAGTAAAATCGTTTCACATCGGATTTTAGCCACGAATCGAGGAGAGAAAGAAGATATTTTAAAAGTTTCGCTAGTCGTGGATGAGCAAACAATTTTTGACTATCTTCAACGGCAACTAATTAAAGATAGCCGTTCAGTGGCGACTCTTTTTGTTACAGAAGCCTACCAAGATGCGTATAAACGGTTTATCGGTCCAGCAATCGAGCGGGAAATTCGTAATGAATTGACGGAAAAAGCGGATGAGCAGGCAATTCATATTTTTGGTGAAAATTTGAGAAACTTGCTATTACAGTCACCTTTGAAGGGGAAAGTCGTGCTTGGTTTTGACCCTGCCTATCGAACTGGGTGCAAGTTGGCGGTTTTAGATGCCACAGGAAAAGTGTTGGCAATTGAAGTGATTTATCCTCATAAACCAGCCAATCAGGAAAAACGCAAAGCTGCCGGTCCTGCTTTTATTCGTTTGATTGAAAAATATCAGGTGGACATGGTTGCGATTGGAAATGGAACTGCCAGTCGTGAGTCTGAGCAGTTTGTCGCCGAGCAATTAAAAACAGTCTCTCGAGAAGTTTTTTACGTCATCGTAAATGAAGCCGGAGCCTCTGTTTATTCTGCCAGCGATATTGCTCGGGGAGAATTTCCTCATTTGCAGGTAGAAGAACGCAGCGCAATCAGTATTGGACGTCGATTGCAAGATCCGCTTGCTGAATTAGTGAAGATTGACCCCAAAGCGGTGGGTGTCGGGCAATATCAACATGATGTTTCACAAAAACGTTTGGCTGAACAATTGGATTTTATCGTTGAAACAGCTGTTAACCAAGTAGGAGTAGATGTGAATACTGCCAGCCCACAGTTGTTGCAACACGTTTCCGGACTGAATAAAACGACTGCACAAAATATTTTCACCTATCGTGAAGAAAATGGGGCGTTCACTCAACGAACACAATTAAAAAAAGTTCCTCGCTTAGGACCAAAAGCCTTTGAACAAGCTATCGGATTTTTACGCATTCCAAATGGCAAAAATATTTTGGATAATACAGGCATTCACCCAGAAAGCTATGGGGTTGCCAAAGAAATTCTTGCTCTGCTGGATGTATCCCTTGGAGAATTAGGAACGGAAGCTGCTAAAGAACGGCTTTCAAAAGTATCGGTCAATGATTTGAATGGGAAAATCGATGCCGGTAAGGAAACCTTGAAGGATATTTTAGCGGCATTGTTGCAACCGGGACGGGATATGCGAGACGAAATGCCAGCACCATTGCTACGAAAAGATGTGTTGACGATGGAAGATCTGCAACCGGGAATGGAGTTAAAAGGGACCGTTCGGAACGTAATTGATTTTGGTGCTTTTGTCGATATCGGTGTGAAGCAAGATGGACTGGTTCATATTTCCAAACTAAGCAATCAATTCGTGAAACATCCTAAAGATGTGGTTGCAGTGGGAGATATTGTTACGGTTTGGATCGAACAAGTAGATTTAAAAAAAGGACGCATCAGTTTGACGATGCTTGATCCTGGACAATCAAAATGACCCAAGAAGAATTACAACAGTTAGTGGAAAAAATTTCCTTAGAAAGTTTCCATCGTCCGTTTCTTCACCGTGCGCTTTTTAACACTCGCTTGCGAACAACCGGCGGACGGTATCACTTGTCAGATCATCATTTAGATTTCAATGAAAAAATGTTTTTGTCAGCGGATAAGTCAACTATCGTGGGAATCATCAAACATGAGTTGTGTCACTACCACTTGCATTTGCAAAATAAAGGGTATCGCCATAAAGATCAAGATTTTAAAAAATTATTGGCAGAAACCGGTGGCAGTCGTTATGCCCCAGCGACAGTTGGAAAACAGTTGACGTATCAGTGTCAACAATGCGGACAAAAGATAAAAAGACAGCGAAAAATCAATACCCAACGTTATGTTTGCGGCCGTTGTAGAGGAAAATTACAATTGCTACAAACAGATGTCCAGCCTTTAGAAAGTGTGTCGTGAGTTTGACGATTCATTAAATTCGGATAAACTCGTTGAAATTTTGGAGGATTTGTTAGATAATGATGGTCGTGTCAATGTATGAAAGAAGAATACTCTATCGAGCAGAGGCAAATCGAGAAAAGAGGATATAGAATAAATGAAAAACGATAAATTGTATCATTTTGTTGGAATCAAAGGTTCAGGCATGAGTTCTCTTGCATTGGTCCTTTTTGAAAAAGGCTATCGCGTACAAGGCTCCGATGTGGAAGAATATTTCTTTACACAAAGAGATTTAGAAAAAAATCATATCAAATTACTACCATTTAGTGCAGATAACATTCAAGAAGGCATGATTGTGATTGCCGGAAATGCTTTTCCTGATACCCACGAAGAAATTGTTCGGGCAAAAGAATTAGGTCTTGAAGTGATTCGTTATCATGATTTCATCGGGCGTTTCATTCAAGATTATACCAGTATCGCAGTCACCGGTTCCCACGGGAAAACCAGTACTACCGGTTTGTTGGCTCATGTGTTGAGTGGTGTTCGTCCAACCAGTTATTTGATTGGTGATGGAACTGGACACGGTGTACCGAATGCAGAATTTTTCTCATTTGAAGCCTGTGAATATCGTCGGCATTTCTTAGCCTATGCACCTGATTATGCAATTATGACGAATATCGATTTTGATCATCCTGATTATTTCAAGAGTATTGAGGATGTATACTCCGCATTTCAAACGATGGCTAGCCAAGTGAAAAAAGGTATTTTCGCTTTTGGTGATGATCCATATCTGCGGAAATTGGAAGCAGATGTGCCTATTTATTACTATGGAGTTAATGAAAACGACGACATTCAAGCGCGAAATATCCAACGGACAACAAAAGGATCAGAGTTTGATGTTTACATCCAAGACGAATTTATCGGACATTTTGAATTGCCGGCTTTTGGACAACACAATATTTTCAATGCACTAGGTGTAATTGGTATCTCTTATTTGGAAGGAATTGATATGCAAGAGGTTGCAGATGAAATGCTTTCTTTCCAAGGCGTTAAGCGCCGGTTCAGTGAAAAAAAAGTTGCTGATATGACCATTGTAGACGATTATGCGCATCATCCTGCTGAAATTAAAGCAACGATCGACGGTGCTCGTCAAAAATACCCAGACAAAGAAATCATTGCCGTTTTCCAACCCCATACCTTCACACGAACGATTGCTTTAATGGATGAATTCGCAGAAGCCTTGGATTTAGCTGACCATGTTTATTTATGTGACATTTTTGGCTCTGCACGGGAAACGAAAGGCAATGTCAAGATTGAAGATTTAGGAGACAAAATCCAAAAAGGCGGACAAGTAATCAAAGAGGAAAATGTTTCGCCCCTACTTGACTATGAAAATGCAGTAGTTATTTTTATGGGTGCCGGTGACGTTCAAAAATTTGAATATGCTTATGAAAAATTATTGAGCAACACGACACGGAATGTTCTGTAATTTTTAATGATAAAAACCACTTAGAAAAATTTCTAGGTGGTTTTTTTACAACCGTCATTGGCTATGGCCAGTGAGGGGCGTCGAATGAAACGAAAGTCCCCTTTGATTTATTATGGAAGAAACCTTCGAAAAGTCTTGCTGTATTTGTTGAAATTGGGGTGTCTGGATAAATTTGCCACAATTAAATTCTTTTATTTTTTCCGCAAATTTCAAGTGCAAGTTAGCCAGTTATTGAAATTCACTCGTTATTTAATTATTTATCTATTTAGTACGGGCTTGACAATGAGCTGGGGCATGGTAGCTGCGCCTAGCAGAGTTGGACAAAAGATTTGGATTCATTCCAAAGAACGTCCAACCTCCACCATGCCCAAGGAGGCTCGTTGTCAAGCTTGTACGGAGCTCAAGCACCTAGTGCTAGCTTCTTCATTTCTTCCAACAGACATTCTCGAGGTGTTGCGTAACCCAAGATTCTTCGAGGTAGATTATTCATCCAGTCTTGCACACGACGAATTGTTGATAAGGACACGTCGGATATCCGGCTTCCTTTAGGGATGAAGCGACGGATGATGCCGTTGTGATTTTCGTTGGTACCTCGCTCCCAAGAAGAATACGGATGTGTAAAATAAACTTCTGTAACACCTTCGAGTACTTCAGACAGTCCGGAAAATTCTGTCCCATTGTCAGAAGTAATTGTTTTGAAAAGTAACTCAAAATTCTTGCCAGCCGCAGCTCTTATGGTAGCTAATGCTTGATTGACAGGATCAGAAGCCTTGCCATCAATCTTGATGATCACTTCATAACGCGTTTTCCGTTCCGTCAGTGTCAGTAGCGCTTGATTGCCTTTTCCTTGGACCCCATTCACCGTGTCAATTTCCCAGTCACCAAAGCGTTCTCGTTTATCGACAATGTCTGAGCGCTTTTCAATCAACTCGCCAAGGATCGTTCTATTCTTCCGATTGCGAGATGACTTGGTGTTCCGTCGAGTTTTAAGATGCAAGTCAATGTTTCTTGTTTCCATCAAACAAAGGTCGATATAGTTGTAAAGCGTTGTCGTACAAGGGATATTTTCATGATTGAACAACCTCAATTTCTTTGCACGACCAACTAGGGCATCTGGTGATCGCTTCTCTTTCTTCATTTGATGATCGGCGTAAGCCATGAACTCAGGTGCATTCACCCACTTAGGCTGTTTACGAGAATTCACTCGGGCTTTGTCATAGGCGGCTTGGCCTGCACTAGCGAAGTAACAGAAGGATTCGTACTCATAGGTTTTTCCGTTTTGTACTTGGCGCCGGATTTGACGTACACGCCCATCCTTGACTTCTGTATGGATGGTTTGAGGGGCTCTGCCTAGGCGTCTAGCGATTTCTCGATTAGACAATGGTTGATCCAAGTGCTTCCATGCTTCAATTTTTAGGCGTTCTTCGTAACTAAGGTGTTTTCCTTGGCGTGATTCTGTGGTATTCTCAGTTTGCGTCATCGTGATTTCATCCTTTATTGATTGTGTAGGAACTTCAATAATACATGAAATTTTACGATGACGTTTTTTTATTTTGCTAAGTGGCTAAGTTCATTATAAAATCCGCCCTTTTATTTTTTCACTAATGGTCGTGTATTGAAACAAAAAAATCAGGGATATCTTTTGATTCCTTAATTTCTATCGCAAAAACTTGCACTTTTGGCGGGTTCTGATAGAATTAGATTATTAAAAATGGTAGTTGGAGGAACGACATTTTGCAGATAAACAAACCGAAAAAACTTGGGAAGACCATCGAAGAAATCGAGGAGGGTGATTCGTTATCCTTAACAGAATCGCTAGAGGATAATCAGTTGCTTTTATATTTAGGGTTAACGAATGATTCGAATCCTTTATATATACAGCATGATTTTGCTTCTCATACTGAGTATCAACGTCCGATCGTACCATCTGTTATGTTGATGGGTATCATCACTAGTGCAATCTCAAAACATTTACCTGGTCCGGGTTCTCACGTGGTGAACTTTTCCGTGAATTTCATTGAACCAGTCTATCATTATGAAACCTTAACTTTTGAATTTGAAGTTATCAAGGTAGATAAAATGAAAGATGTTGTGACGATTTCAGTAGAAGCTACGAATACAGAAGAAAATCGGGTATTAGATGCTGTCGTTATGGTACAGCCGCCAATTTTACAAGAAAGTAGTGAAGAAAATGAATAATATGAACCATTCAGTTGCCGAAGCAAGTGGGTTGAACCGCTTCTATTCGAAAGTATATTTGTTTTTTGCTGCGGGACTTGGTCTTAGCAGTGTTGCTTCTTATTTATGTTCTACCGTGTTTCAATATGAAACGTTGAACTTTGTCAACAATTTTCCATTAGGTTTTATGGGTCTATGGATTATTCAAATGATTTTAGTTGTGGTCTTAGGAAGAAAGGCGAAAAAGAATCCTTCCTTGACGATTGCCGGTTACATTGTTTTTTCTCTGTTAATGGGAATCACATTATCCATTACTTTGATGACCTACAATGTCGGAACGATCGTTCAAGCATTTGCTGCCGCAGCGGTTACGTTTACCGGTGCTGCATTGATTGGAATCTTCATTAAAAAAGATTTAAGCGTTGTTGGTCGCGTGGCTATTATTGGTGTTTGGGGAATCATCGGGGTTTCCTTGATGAATGGTTTCTTTTTCCATAGTGCTGGTGCAGATTTCTTGCTGTCAATCATGACGGTAATCATTTTTGCTGGATTAACAGCCTACGACAATCAAATGATTCGCAGATTTTACCGTGAAACACAAGGCGAGAATACTGGTGTTGCTGCCTTTGTAGCGTTGCAACTATATCTTGATTTTATGAACATGTTTTTGGCGTTGGTCCGTATTTTCGGAAGAAACGACTAACCCTCAATACACTTAACAGACAAAAGGACAAAATCGACTTTGATTTTGTTCTTTTTTTTCACGCAGAAATTTGGATTATCAGCTCAAAACAATGCAATCAAAGGATATCTTTGTTAGAATAAAGAAGAACTTTTTTAGAAGAGGAGCTAACAAAAATGGCTAAAAAGAAACTCTTATTAGTAGATGGAAACAGCGTGGCTTTTCGCGCGTTTTTTGCCTTGCACAATTCATTGGAACGTTTTACAAATAACAATGGGTTACATACAAATGCAATCTATGCCTTCAATACAATGTTTGAAAATGTTATGTCAAAAGAAAAACCGACACACGTATTGGTAGCATTTGATGCGGGCAAGACAACCTTTCGAACCGAAATCTATCCGGAATACAAAGCGGGACGATCAAAAACACCAGGGGAATTTCGGGAACAAATGCCTTATATTCGAGAACTGATCAGTGGATTAGGGGTACAGCATTATGAATTGGAAAATTATGAAGCAGACGATATTATTGGCACATTGGCAACCCAAGTAGACAAGAATGAATTTGATGTGGTCATTTTATCAGGAGATCGGGATTTGACCCAATTAGCAACAAACGATATCAAAGTTGCCATTACTGTCAAAGGTGTCAGTGAAATCGAAAACTATACACCAGAACATATCGCAGAAAAATATGATGGATTAGAACCGAAACAAATCATCGATATGAAGGGGTTAGCCGGTGATACCGCAGATAATATCCCCGGAGTGACGAAAATCGGTGAAAAAACTGCGATTAAATTGTTGAAGGAATACGGATCAGTTGAAGGTGTTTATGAAAATATCGACAGCTTGAAAAAAAGCAAAATGAAAGAAAATCTGATCAATGATCAGGAGCAGGCCTTTTTGTCAAAACGTTTGGCAACCATTAATGTCAACGCCCCGGTCGATGTTTCGATTGATTCGTTGGAATATCACGGAAAAGATTTAGATAAGTTGGTTCCTTTTTTCAAGGAAATGAATTTTAAATCTTTCTTAGATAAGCTGAATGTTGTTGATACGCATGAAATGGAAGATATTCATTTTAATGTCGTTGATCAATTTACCGAGGACATGTTTGCTGAAGATATGGCACTTTATGTTGAAATGTTGGGAGAAAACTACCATTTAGAAGATATCGTTGGTGTTGCTTGGGGATCAAAAAAACAAATTTATGTCACCAGTAACGAAGAAATTTTTGAAAATCCTTTTTTCAAAAAATGGTTACTGGCAGAAAATCAAAAGAAAGTCTATGATGCAAAACGGACGTATGTGGCATTAAAGCGCTATGTGACCCGTCCACAAGGAATCACTTTTGATGTCTTGTTGGCCGCCTATCTTTTAGATACCAATGACAATAACAATGATATCGCTGGTGTAGCAGCCCATTATGACTATACCGATATTCAATCAGATGACACAGTTTATGGAAAGGGTGCAAAAAAAGGACTACCGGAAGAGGAAGAACTTTTCTATGCCCATTTATCTCGGAAGGTCAAAGCAATTCATTGGTTGAGTGAAAAATTAGACCAGGAATTGACAGAAAAAAATCAGAGTGAGTTGTTCTATCAAATGGAATTGCCTCTTTCAAAAATTTTGGCAGAGATGGAAATTGCTGGAATCAAAGTGGATGCTACTCGTCTGCATACAATGAAAGGTGAATTTTCTCGTCGTCTACAGGAAATTGAAGAAAAAATCTATCAGGAAGCAGGAACAACCTTCAATATTAATTCGCCGAAACAATTAGGCGTGATTCTTTTTGAAAATATGGGCTTGCCAGTTATCAAGAAAACAAAAACCGGCTATTCTACAGCTGTGGATGTACTGGAACAATTGCGAGAACAAGCACCAATCGTAGAGGACATTTTAAATTACCGTCAAATCGCCAAAATCCAGTCTACCTATGTGGAAGGCTTGCTGAAAGTGATTCAAGGCGACGAGAAAATTCATACCCGCTATGTGCAAACTTTGACTCAGACGGGGCGATTAAGTTCTGTAGATCCTAATTTGCAAAATATCCCGATTCGTTTAGAAGAAGGACGGAAGATTCGCCAAGCGTTTGTCCCTCGGAAAAAAGACTGGTTGATTTATTCTTCCGATTATTCACAAATCGAGTTGCGGGTATTGGCGCATATTTCCGATGACACTCATTTAAAAGAAGCGTTTATTGAAGGACAGGATATTCATGCCAGTACCGCGATGCGGGTTTTTGGGATCGAAAAAGCCGAAGACGTGACACCAAATATGCGACGTCAAGCCAAAGCTGTCAATTTTGGGATTGTTTATGGAATTTCTGATTATGGACTTTCACAAAATCTGGGAATTTCTCGAAAAGAAGCGCAACAATACATTGACACGTATTTTGAAAAATATCCTGGTGTGAAACAATACATGGAAGATATCGTTCGTGATGCAAAAGACAAGGGCTTTGTTGAAACCCTTTATCATCGCCGTCGATATTTGCCGGATATCAATGCTCGGAATTTTAATCTGCGCTCGTTTGCTGAACGGACTGCCATTAATACACCAATCCAAGGCAGTGCTGCCGATATTTTAAAAATTGCGATGATCGAATTAGATAAGCGAATGAAAAAAGAAAAACTTGAAGCAGTTATGCTGTTGCAAGTACACGATGAATTGGTATTTGAAGTACCGGAGACCGAGTTGGAGACTCTTGATCAGCTAGTCAAGGAAGTCATGGAGTCAGCAGTTGCGTTGAGTGTTCCGCTGATTACCGATAGCAGTTGGGGTACCACTTGGTACGATGCAAAATAGAAGGTGAAGAAAGTTGCCAGAATTACCAGAAGTAGAAACAGTTAGAAAAGGCTTAGTTCATTTAGTTAAAGGAAAAAGGATCGATAATGTAGACGTTCGTTGGACCAAAATCATCGAAGCCCCGGAAGTTCCCACGTTTCAAGAGCTAGTAAAGGGGCAGACGATTGAAGATATTCAGCGTCGCGGCAAATATTTGATTTTTAAATTAACAGATTTTGATTTGATTTCCCATTTACGGATGGAAGGAAAGTATGAATTTTTTGAATCGAATCCGATTGTGGATAAGCACACCCATGTGATTTTTCATTTTTCAGACGGAACACAATTACACTATCATGATGTTCGTAAATTTGGACGTATGGCGCTGGTGGGGAAAAATCAAAGTGAAACTTATAAAGGGATTCTACGATTAGGACCAGAACCTTTACCGGAAACGTTCACGTTGGCAGGTTTTACAGAACAACTAAAAAAATCCCATAAAGCGATCAAACCATTACTTTTGGATCAGCGATTGGTTACCGGTTTGGGAAATATTTATGTCGATGAAGCTTTGTGGCAAGCTAAAATCCATCCTGAACAGCCAGCAAATACATTGACGGATAAAGAAGTAAAAAAGTTGCGACAAGCAATCATTGAAGTTTTATCCAAAGCGGTTGCTGCTGGGGGCACAACGATTCGAACTTACTTGAACGCACTAGGGGAAGCAGGGAAATTTCAGCTTTCATTAAACGTTTATGGTCAAACTGGTAAGCCTTGTCCTCGATGTGGCACCCCAATCGTAAAGTTAAAAGTCGCTCAACGGGGTACGCATATTTGTCCAACCTGTCAGAAATTGAAGGTGTAGAAATGAAAAAAATTCTTGGTGTTACCGGTGGAATCGCCACTGGTAAAAGCACGGTAGTTGATATTTTTCGCGCCCATGGTTTTCCTATCATTGATGGTGATCTAATTGCACGGGAGGTCGTGGTTCCTAATAGTCCTGGTTTAGCAGCAATCGTCGGATCCTTTGGGAAGGAAATTCTTACTGAAGAAGGAACCTTGGATCGTAAAAAACTTGGAAGAATCGTTTTTCAAGAGGAAGAAAAATTGAACTTGTTGAATCAGGTATTAAATCCATTTATTCGCTCGGAAATTTTACGGCAATTACAGGAGGCGGAGGCACCCTTAGTTATCGCTGATATTCCGCTATTATTTGAAGGGCATTACGATCAATATGTGGATCAGGTCGCTGTTGTTTATCTTCCCGAGTCCTTGCAGGTCCAGCGTTTGATGGAACGGGATAACTTCTCTCAAGAGAGCGCCATGCAGCGTATCCGCAGTCAAATGCCTATCAACGAAAAAAGAAATCGGGCAGATATCGTATTTGATAATCAAGGAACCCGACAACAAACAAAAAAAATCGTTGAGGATTGGTTGAGTCAAAATCAATTCATTTGAGTCATTTCGTCAGTTTCGTTCAAAAATTTTGTTCATTTTACTGAATTTTGTTACACTTTAGATAGGAACAAAAGGAGGAAGGACGCATGGGAACGATCAAAGATGAAAAAGATAAATTGGTAGGCGGCGCAAAGGAAAAATTTGGCGAATTAACAAAGAATGAAGAACTTTCAGAAGAAGGAAAAAGTCAAAAAGAAGATGCCGAAAAAAATCTTGAGCAGCGAAAAAAAAGAATTGAAGAACTTGAAAATCTTCATGATGAAAAACAAGCGAACATTCAGGATGGTACCAAAGATCAAGTGGGTCGTGACCTGGAAGAACACGCTGTCCCAACAGAGGAAGACTTGAAAAATAAAGATCGTTTGGAAGAAGAACGCTTGAAACATTATACCGGAATTGAGGAAAAACTCTAAGTTTATCGAAAATCTTATTAGTCATTGACTAGTAAGATTTTTTTTAATCTGTCCAAAAAAATTGGTAAAAACTAAAAATTCTATCAAATCGATTGATTTCTGTGAAATTTCAAGTCAAACTCCCACCGTTGAAAGGATTTCATGTTATAATTAACCAAGAAATAAGTCGATAAATTGTAGACTTTAGCTAAAAATTTAAAGAATAATGAGGTGGAATCATGCGTTGTCCAAAATGTCACCATAACAGCTCCCGTGTTATTGATAGTCGTCAAACAGATGAAGGGCGAACCATTCGCCGCCGTAGAGAATGTGAAAACTGCGGGTTCCGTTTCACGACTTTTGAACGAATTGAAGCAGCACCCCTTTTAGTGATTAAGAAAAATGGCGAACGGGAAGAATTCAGCCGAGATAAAATTTTACGTGGATTGATCCGTTCGGCGGAAAAACGTCCAGTTGCAATGGAACAAATGGAAGAAATCGTCGACCATGTGGAAAATCGCGTCCGGAGTTTGGGCGTTAATGAAGTATCAACTAACTTGATTGGCGAATATGTCATGGAGGATCTCGTTGATGTGGACGAAATCGCCTATATTCGCTTTGCAAGTGTTTACCGTCAGTTTAAAGATATGTCTGTTTTTCTTAAGGAGTTACAGGATATCGTTGAAAAAGCGAAAGCTTCTGACCACAAAGAGGAGTAATTAAAGGAGGACTTTTTTTGGAAAGTGCCTGGTATGAAGTTCAGCCGAAAAATATTTATCAAGCAAAAAAAGCCTTGCCGCTGACACAAGACGGAGAAAAATCATTGGTTTATTTATACCAGCCAATCATCGGCGGCGATGCCATGAGTTTGTATTTTTGTCTGTTGGGGGATGCAACGGAAGAACAAGAATTGACTCATTTAGATTTGCTGAATGGCATGGATGTTGGTCTACCGCGTTTTTTTCAAGCAAGAAAGCAACTTGAAGGTATTGGTTTGTTGCGAAGCTATCAAAAAGACGATTCAGAATTTGGCAAGATGCTGTTGTATGAATTGTTTGAGCCCTTACATCCGCAAGCGTTTTTCAGAGAACAGTTAACGGCATTTTTATTGCTAAGCAAGGTGGGAGAACAGAAGTTTCAACAACTTATCCGTCGTTTCCGCCCAAAAATGATTTCTACGGAGGGCTATCAAGAAGTAACGCAGAAATTTACAGAGGTCTATTCTTGGACGGAAGCCGAATTTGGAAGACAGGAAACCACCTTGGATCATGTATCTGGAACATTTTCTACTTCAAATGAAAATCTGCCGCAACTTGATTCTTCCAAATTGGATTGGGCATTTTTGTTGGATTTATCTGAAAAAAAATTTATTGCTTCAGAGGCATTTACAAATGAATTAAAACAAAAATTGACCTTGTACCATGATTTATATGGCTATAATGAACTAAAATTAAGTGAATTACTGGGGCAGGCGGTTTCTCTTTCTGATGGGTCGATAAATGAAAAGACCCTAGAAAAGGCAGTTCTTGAAGATGCTCAGATTATTTATGCCAAAAATGCTACACCCATTGATCCTGAAAGCACGCCGCAAGTTCGTCGAATGAATACATTGAAGCAACAAGGCTATTCTGACAAGGACTTGGAGATGATTCAACAAAGTGAAGAATTAGCGCCAATGGAATACTTAACTGCTATCAAACAAGCAAAAAAAAGTTTTGTTGCAAAAAATGAAGAATGGCTGGTGCAGGATTTGGTGCAAAAATCGCCTTTACCAAATAGTGTGATTAATATTTTGATCAATTATTTGTTGGTTGTTCAAAATAAAAGTGCGCTGATTCCAGCGTTGGCGAATCAAATTGCGACGGATTGGTCTGAAAAAGGCATTCGTTCCCCAGAAGATGCTATCAAGCATGTGCGGGAACTTGCGAAAAATAAATTACAGAAAAAAGCAACCCCAGCTTATTCTCGTCAAGGACAAACAGTCAAAAAACGGGAAGAAATGCCGGATTGGTCTGCAAAAGCTACGGCGAGCGATCCAAAACGAAAAGCCGAGATTGATCGAATGATGAAAGAGTACTTCGATGATGGAGAAGGTGAAAACTAATGGAAGATGTTGGAAAAAATATCGATAAAATGCTGAATCGACGAAATTATCGTTCGCAATACAGCGAAATGATGGATTCTGTCCTGAAAGATCCCGATGTTACCGCATTTTTATCCGAGCATAAGGATAAATTGACCCCAGAAGACATTGAAAAAAGTTACGCAAAAATTTATGAATTCGTTCAAGAAAAACGAAAATTTGAAGTTAACGATCCCACAATGATTGCTCCCGGTTACGAGCCGCAGTTGACTCTGAATTTTCATTTTGTTGATGTGACTTATGTGCCGACACAAGCCTTGATTGAGCGGAGAAAAATAGAAGAAATCAAAAATCGCATCAGTACGATCGATATTCCTAAAGATATTCGGGATGCAACGATGAAAAGTTTCGATAAAACGGTGGAACGGGAAGAGGCGCTTTTTGAGACAATGCGCTTCATCCGCAGTTACGAAGAAAATCCGAAAACCTTTCATAAGGGGCTATATTTAGCGGGAGACTTTGGTGTTGGTAAAACGTATTTGTTGGGAGCAATGGCAAATGAGCTGGCCAAACGGGGCTTCACGTCCACGTTGGTTCATTTTCCGACCTTTACCTCACAAATCAAAAGTGCGATTGCCGATAATACAGTCAACGAAAAACTTGATCGAGTCAAAAAAGCCAATGTATTGATTTTAGATGATGTTGGGGCAGATTCAATGACCTCTTGGACGAGGGATGAAGTCTTTGGGGTGATCTTGCAATATCGCATGCAAGAACAACTCCCAACCTTTTTTACCTCCAACTTAACAATGGAGGGCTTGGAAAAACACCTGAGCATCACAAAAAATGCAGATGAGCCGCTGAAAGCCAAACGAATCATGGAACGTATTCGCTATTTGACAAAAGAAATCATCATGTTGGGAAATAATCGCCGAAATGGCTAGGAAAAGGAGCCTGTTATGAAGACCCCTATTTTTCTTTTATGCACTTTATTTTTATTAGCTGCCTGCACTGAGCAAAAGCAAGCAGCGCCTAGTACTGCTGAAACGCAACAAACAACACAATCAACAACTACCAGCACACAAGAAGGAGAAACGATGAAGACCCATTTCACTGGAAAAATCGTTGAGGAAATCGAGGAAAATTCTGCGGATCAGACGGTTCGAATTTTTTTGAAAGAGCTGGAAGCCATCAGTGACCCGGAAACTATTTTACCGAATTTTCAAGAGGGAGTTATTTTGCACGTACCGGAAGAAAAAATGCCAGATGCGAAAAAGGGAAGCACTGTGGACGTCGTGCTACAAGGAATACCAATCATGACGATGTCGATTCCACCACAGATTCCCGGAAATTCCATTGAGCAAGTCACCATTCGTCAATAATAGATTCAGAAAAACTGAGGATTGCCCAAAAGGTAGCCTCAGTTTTTTTATCGTTGACTGATTTTTTCTTCTTTTCAATGTTATAATAAAAATGTTTAATAGAAATGAAGTACCTAGAGATAAAGGAGGTCTATATGAACGAGCAAACACTATCCTTACGCTTACAGCGAGTGGGTGCAGCAGTACCTCTCGGAGCTCGTTTAGCAGATATTGGCTCAGATCATGCCTATCTGCCGGTGGCGCTGATGCTGAAAGATAAGATTTCTTTTGCTGTGGCGGGAGAAGTCGTCAAAGGGCCTTATGAATCGGCACATAAGCAAGTACTAAAAAATGGCCTGTCAGAAAAAATCATCGTCCGTTTGGCGGATGGTTTAGCTGCAATCCAGCCAGAAGATCAGATAACGGCGATTACTATCGCTGGTATGGGAGGAACTTTGATCCGTTCGATTCTTGAAAATGGTCTTATTTCCCAGCAGCTTTCTGGAAAGGAACGTCTGACTTTACAACCGAATGTTGGGGAACCGGGGTTACGATATTGGCTGATGAAAAATAAGTACCAGATCATTCATGAGGAAATCATTGAAGAACATCAAAAAATCTATGAATTAATCGTGGCTGAAAAAGCAGCCGCAGAACCAACTTATAGTGAACAAGAAATTTTCTTTGGTCCTTTTTTACTTAAAGAAAAAAACAGTGTCTTTCAAAAAAAATGGCAGCGAGAAATGCAGCAAAGAAAACGGGTCTTGACTCAGTTAAAGCAGGCAGAAGAATTACCAAAAGAAAAGATTCAGGAAATTACACAGCAATTACAATGGATTCAGGAGGTTTTGGAGCAATGAGCGTTTGGGGAACGACCTTTATCCAACGATTTGAAGAGTATTGCCCATTATGGCTGGCTGAACCGAGAGATCCGGTAGGTTTGCATTTGGGAACCTTGGAAAAACCGGTTCAACGCGTGATGATGACCCTTGATGTGCGTCCAGAAGTGGTCGCAGAAGCCATCGAAAAAAAAGTGGATCTGCTGATTGCCAAGCATCCACCAATTTTTCGACCAATGAAACGCTTGACCACCGATGATCCTCAGCAAAAAATGTATATTGATTTAGTAAAAAATGATATTGCCGTTTATGCAGCACATACCAATATGGATATCATTTGGGATGGTTTGAATGATTGGTTCTGTGAAATGTTAGCCATTGATGTGGAGGGCTTTATGAAGCAGACCCATCAAGTTCCGTTTAAGAAATTAGCGGTCTATGTGCCGACAGAAAATGCGGCTGCAATGCGACAAGCTCTTGGTGATGCCGGCGCTGGTAAACAGGGCAATTATCATCACACCAGTTATTCGATGACTGGTACAGGACGTTTTACTCCTACTGCTGAGGCGCATCCGGCAATTGGTCAGGCAAATCAGGAAGAGGAAGTTCAGGAAACACGAATCGAAGTTATTTTTCCTGAAACAAAAGAAGCTGCTGTTTTGCAGGCGATGTATACCGTTCATCCTTACGAGGAACCGGCTTTTGATATCCTGCCTTTAAACAATCTGCCAATGACCTATGGAATCGGTCGGATGGGGATGCTGGAGAAGCCTTTGACGATCAACGAATTGTGTGAACGAGTAAAAGATGTTTTTGAATTAGAAGGCTTGCGCTTGATTACCGCTGATCCAAATAAAACGGTTCAACGAATTGCGATTTGTGGTGGCAGTGGAGAAAAGTTTTATGAAGATGCACTGAAAAAACACGCCGATGTGTATATTACTGGTGATGTTACGTATCATATTGCCCACGACATGCAAGCAAAGGGATTGACGGTCATTGATCCAGGGCATAATATTGAACGTGTATGTATTCCTAAATTTATAGAAAAAATGAATGAATGGAAAGCGGAGGAGCAATGGACCATCGAATGTATTCCATCGATGACAAATACGAATCCCTTCCAATTTCGATAGGAGAGAAAAAAATGTACGAAAACTTATTACCTCGTTTTTTACGATATGTAAAAACAGAAACGCGTTCTGACGCAACCAGCGGTAAAACACCGTCAACACAGACACAGGTGGATTTTGCCCAATTGTTGAAAAAAGAATTGGAAGACCTAGGTTTGCAAGAGGTTGTTTACAATGAAGCAAATGGCTATGTCATTGCAACCTTGCCAAGCAACACAGAGAAAAAAGTTCCAACGATCGGTTTCATTTCTCATATGGATACAGCAGATTTTAATGCGAAAAATGTGAATCCGCAAATCATTGAAAATTACGATGGTGAATCAACGATCCAATTGGATGAAGAAGGAAAATTCACTTTGAATGTTCAAGATTTTCCTAATTTGCGTAACTATCGTGGAGAAACATTGATTACGACAGACGGCACGACTTTATTGGGCTCTGATGACAAATCTGGAATTGCAGAAATCATGACCGCAATGGAAATTCTACTTAAAAATCCTGAAATTAAGCACGGGGCAATTAAAGTTGCCTTTGGACCAGACGAAGAAATCGGTGTTGGTGCAGATAAATTTGATGTAGAGCAATTTGGTGCAGACTATGCCTATACGATGGATGGTGGTCCAGTTGGTGAATTACAATTTGAAACCTTCAATGCTGCACAAGCAGAAATCACCATTCAAGGAAAAAATGTTCATCCCGGAACGGCAAAAAATACGATGATCAATGCACTGCAATTGGCTATTGATTTTCAAAATCTACTGCCGGCAGAAGAGGTACCGGAAAAAACGGAAGGATACCAAGGTTTTTACCATCTGATGTTTTTAGAAGGAACACCCGAAGAAGCAAAAATGAGCTATATTATTCGGGATCACGATCGTACTAGCTTCGAAGCCCGGAAAAATAAATTACTAGAAATTCAAACGAAACTGAATGAAGCTTTCGATCAAGAACGAATTTCTATTCATATGTATGATCAATACTATAATATGCGGGAAATCATCGAAAAAGATATGAGTATTGTGGAAATCGCCAAACAAGCCATGATTGATTTGGGAATTAAACCAATCATTGAACCTGTTCGTGGTGGAACCGATGGATCAAAAATTTCTCAATTGGGTACACCAACACCAAATATTTTTGCTGGTGGCGAAAATATGCACGGACGATTTGAATTTGTCAGTCTACAATCGATGGAAAAAGCGACAGATGTCATCGTGAAAATTGCTGAATTGAATGCAAAGTAATGAATGAATAAAGAGCTAAACGAGCCCGGCTTTCTAAAAAGTTTAATGGGCCGTTTGGTTCTTTTTTTTAAAGCATCTTTTTTAACTCAAAGAATCTTTGCAACTCTTTAAATTTTACGGTATCCTGTAATGAGGAATTGGAGGAAACGAAGAACCTATGAATGAATTTTTACGGGCACCACTTTACTTATATTTTATTTTGATCAATCTTTATGTTTTTTTCCTAATGGGCTACGATAAGCATCGAGCAAGAAAACAACAATGGCGTATTCCGGAATCAAATTTGTTATTTATGGGCGTTGTTGGTGGCGGATTAGGCGGATTGTTGGCGCAGCATATTTTTCATCACAAAACCTTAAAGCGAAAATTCACCATTTGCTTTATTATTGGGATTTTGGTGGATGTCGCGTTGGCAATATACGTTTTGTAGGAGTAGATCATGAAGTCAAATTCAAAAATTAAGTTGATTATCAATATTGCCTTACTCGTAGCCATCTTTGGTGTGATGTATTATTTGTTGCGGGGCTCTTTAACTGAAATTTTTATCGAATTGAAAGACACCAGTTTAGCCGTTGTTTTAGGCGTACTTTTTTTAGGAACACTGTATCAAGTGCTTGAAGGATATTCAATTAAAGAGATTGCGACGGTCTTCCAGCCGCGATTTCGTGGGATAGATGGACTTTGGACCGCAAGTTATTCTGCTTTTTATCGTTTCATAACCTTTGGCGCAGGAACTTTGATTTCTGAGGTTAATTTTTATCGAAAAAAAGACCTTCATATTTCTCAAGGAATTGGAGTCACAGCACTGCATATGATTATGTACAAAGCGGCTGTTTTGACCTATGCGCTTGTGGGGCTGATTATTCAATTTTCACTTTTTTATGCTCATGCGCCCAAAATGATTCCCTTTATTCTTGCCGGCATGATTTTAACCTTTGTCATTATTGCTTTTCTGATTATTTTGTCAGTAAGTGTGCGACTTCAAGTTCTATTTGTTCAAATCAGTCACCGATTGTTCAAATCAGAAAAATTACGAGGAATCGTGGATAAATGCAATGTTCAGATCTATTCTTTGCGGGAAACGATGTATCGGGTGTTGAAGGATCGGACGGCAATGTTGCGAATCTATTTATGGAATCTGATAAAGCTGATTGCATGGTATTTGATTCCTTATGTTGTGTTAGTTAATGGTCATCCAGAATTAGACTTTTTATTGAGTTTTGCATTGATCAGTTTTACTGTGATTTTAGCAGGAGTCATTCCTTCACCAGCAGGTATCGGTTCTTTCGAATTTGTTTATCTGCTATTGTTTCGTCCGCTTGTCGGTACGGTTGATGCAGTCTCTTCCATGCTGCTCTATCGCTTTGCCTCCTATATCTGGCCGTTTTTGATTGGTTTTGTGTATATTTTGGCAGAAAAAAGAAAAGTGATCCGCACGGAAATCAAAGAAATAAAAAAAGAGAATAGTACAGAAAGCGAGTGAATTCTTTGGTTTTTCAACCAAGGAATTTTTTTGTTCATAGACAGCAATTATTTTGACCATATTTGACCAAAGGTGTATAATTTATTTTGTGAGAGAAAGTTGCTCATACAAAAGATGGGAGGAAATTTTATGAATATAGAAAAAATGACAAGCACACTGCAAGAAGCGATTGCAGAAGCACAACAAATTGCCATTACTCGTCACCATCAAGACATTGATATTGCTCATTTATGGAAAATTTTCTTACAGCCAAATCATTTTGGTCGTAATTTTTATACGGATGCTGGAGTAGAGGTTGACGATTTTGAGGCCAAGGTCGATGAATTATTGGATCAGGCGGCAACAATTGAAGGCGGCAACGTGCAGTACGGACAAAGCATGAGTCAGAACCTTTTCAATCTGCTTTCGGAAGCAGATCGTTTGCGGGAAACTTTTCAAGATGATTACTTGTCTACAGAGATTGTATTGTTGTCTTTGATGCGCTTAAAAAATCATCCTTTGACAAAATATTTACTTAATCATGGAATCAATGAAAAAGAATTACGTAGAAATATTGAAGAAATGCGAGGTGGAGACCGAGTGACTTCACAAAATCAGGAAGAACAATACAAAGCCTTGGAAAAATATGGGGTTGACTTAGTTCAACAAGTAAAAAATGGCAAGATGGATCCGATTATCGGTCGAGATGAAGAAATTCGGGACGTCATACGAATTTTATCCAGAAAAACCAAAAATAATCCAGTGTTGATTGGTGAGCCAGGTGTCGGAAAAACCGCAATTGTGGAAGGGTTGGCACAACGAATCGTAAGAAAAGATGTCCCGGAAAATTTAAAGGATAAAACGATTTTTTCCCTGGATATGGGAGCCCTAATTGCTGGAGCGAAATTCCGCGGGGAGTTTGAAGAACGTTTAAAAGCAGTTTTAAAAGAAGTCAAAAAATCAGAAGGACATATTATTCTGTTTATCGATGAAATTCATAACATCGTTGGTGCTGGAAAAACAGAAGGCAGTATGGATGCCGGTAATTTATTGAAACCCATGCTGGCTCGTGGCGAATTGCATACGATTGGTGCGACCACATTGGATGAATACCGTCAATACATGGAAAAGGACAAAGCACTTGAACGACGTTTCCAAAAAGTACTCGTGAAAGAACCGACTGTTGAAGATACGATTTCGATTTTACGGGGACTAAAAGAACGCTTTGAAATCCATCATGGGGTGAATATTCACGACAACGCATTAGTTGCAGCTGCAACTTTGTCTAATCGTTACATCACAGATCGTTTCTTGCCGGATAAGGCAATTGATTTAGTGGATGAGGCTAGTGCCAGTATCCGCGTGGAAATGAACTCCATGCCTACTGAATTAGATCAAGTGACACGTCGGTTGATGCAGTTGGAGATTGAAGAGGCTGCATTGAAAAAAGAATCCGATGATGCTTCTAAGAAACGCTTAACAATTTTACGGCAAGAATTGGCGGAACTTCGAGAAGAAGCAAATGCCATGAAAATGCAGTGGGAAACGGAAAAGGAAGAAGTTAACACAATTTCTAATAAACGAGAAGAAATTGATAAAGCAAAGCATGAGTTAGAAGATGCAGAAAATAATTATGATTTAGAACGAGCAGCTGTTTTACGACATGGAACGATTCCTCAATTAGAAAAGGAATTACATGAGCTGGAAGAAAAAGGCAAAGCAGAAGGCGTTCGAATGGTTCAAGAATCTGTGACTGAAAATGAAATTGCGGCAGTTGTTGGCCGTTTGACAGGTATTCCGGTGACGAAATTAGTTGAAGGAGAACGGGAAAAACTATTAAAATTAAACGAAACCCTCCATCAACGGGTCATTGGGCAAGATGAAGCAGTGGATGCCGTGTCAGATGCAGTCATCCGGTCACGTGCAGGCCTGCAGGATCCTAATCGTCCCCTTGGTTCTTTCTTGTTCTTAGGACCAACTGGTGTCGGGAAAACGGAATTAGCCAAAGCATTGGCAGAAAATCTGTTTGACTCAGAAGAACATATGGTTCGAATCGATATGAGTGAATACATGGAAAAACATGCTGTCTCTCGTCTAGTTGGTGCGCCTCCAGGCTATATCGGCTATGAAGAAGGCGGACAGCTAACAGAAGCGGTTCGTCGCAATCCTTACACGATCGTCTTGCTGGATGAAATCGAAAAAGCCCATCCAGATGTTTTCAATCTGTTACTACAAGTATTAGATGATGGCCGTTTGACGGATTCTAAAGGTCGTGTGGTTGATTTTAAAAATACTGTGTTGATTATGACCAGTAATATTGGTTCACAATTATTGCTAGATGGCGTAACAGAAGAAGGAAAGATTCCTGAAAATGTTGCTGATTCAGTGATGGGTCTATTGCGAGGACACTTCAAGCCAGAATTTCTGAACCGGATTGATGATACAATTTTATTTACACCATTAAGTTTGGACGATGTAAAAGGAATTGTGGAAAAAATCATCGCCCAATTGTCCCACCGATTGGAAGATCAAGATATCCAATTGGAGATTACCGATGAATCAAAAAGCTGGATCGCAGAAAATTCTTATGAACCGGCCTATGGTGCACGCCCATTGAAACGCTTTATCACGAGAGAGTTAGAAACACCGTTAGCAAAAGAAATCGTTTCTGGACGAGTATTACCAAAGTCAAAAGTTACGATTAGTTTGTTAAATGATCAATTGGTTTTTCAAAATAGCGAACAGGAATAACCAAAAAAATGGCAAGGATCAGATAATTGATTCTTGTCTTTTTTTGTCCAAATAAAAATTCTGAATCTCTCGATAAGCGAATGGTTTGGCGGAAAAACTTCTTTACTTTATACTGAAATAAATGGGGTAAAGAAAGGAAATGAAATGAAAATTTTTATAGATATGCTTCTTGATCGAAAAGACGAACTACTTTCAGCAACTTTCCAACATCTTTCTATTTCGATTATTGCACTTTTGATTGCAATTATTATTGCTGTTCCTTTGGCGATTTGGTTGGCAAATTATAAAAAAGCGGCAGAGGTTATGCTGCAAATCACCAGCGTTTTACAAACAATTCCTTCATTGGCACTGTTGGGACTATTGATTCCTTTTGTCGGTATCGGCACTGCGCCAGCATTGATTGCATTGGTGATTTATGCGTTGTTGCCGATTTTTCAAAATACGTATATTGGTTTATCAGAAATTGATCCTTCCATTGAAGAGGCAGCGGTGGCATTTGGTATGTCTCGGATGCGCCGCTTAATCAAAGTGGAGCTTCCCATCGCGCTGCCGGTAATTATTTCCGGAATTCGGACAGCATTGGTTTTGATTATTGGTACCGCCACTTTAGCAGCGCTGATCGGTGCTGGTGGACTAGGAACCTTTATTTTATTAGGTATCGATCGGAATACACCGATGCTCACATTGATCGGAGCTATCAGCTCTGCATTATTGGCAATTTTGTTTAGCAGTTTGATTCGTTTGCTGCAAAATTTAAAACCTCGCTATACGTTACTGACTTTAGCTGGATTGATTTTTTTGATTGGTGGTGTTTCTATTTACCAAACAGGAGCTTTTCAAGGAACCATGGTCACAATCGCTGGAAAATTAGGCTCGGAGCCGGATATTTTGATTAATATGTATAAAGAATTAATTGAAGAAGAAAATCCTGAAATTCAAGTCGAATTAAAACCAAATTTTGGTAAAACGAGTTTTTTATTTAGTGCTTTAGAGCACAACCAAATCGATATTTATCCGGAATTTACCGGTACGGTCTTAGAAAGTCTAGTCAAAGTTCCTGAAGGAGATCAAGGAAAAGCCTTTTCTTCGGAGGAAACCTATGAGAAAGCCAAAACATTGCTGACAGACCAGTATCAGATGACGTTTCTTGAACCTATGGCTTATCAAAATACTTATGCATTGGCGATGAAAGAAGCGTTTGCCAAGGAACATCAAATTGAGAGCATTTCAGATTTGATCAAAATACAAAATCAAATCAAAGCTGGTTTTACGTTGGAATTTATCGACCGTTCAGACGGGTACAAAGGAATTCAGGAGAACTATCAATTGGATTTCCCAAGCGTTCAAAGTATGGAGCCGGCTTTGCGTTATCAAGCCATCAATAATGGAGACATTAATTTAATTGATGCCTACTCGACAGATAGCGAAATCCAACAATATAAACTGGTTACGCTAAAGGACGATCAACATCTTTTCCCACCTTATCAAGGTGCACCGTTGATGCAAAAAGAATTTGCAGAGAAGCACCCTGAAGTCGTCAAAGCATTAAATCGTCTAGCTGGAAAAATTACCGAAGAACAAATGATCTCCCTCAACTATCAAGTCAATGTGGAGAAGAAACAACCTGAAAAAGTTGCCCGCGACTTTTTGCTTGAACAGGGTTTGTTGAAGGAGGCAGAAAAATGACCGAGATAATTGCATTTAGAAATGTGGAAAAACGCTACGGCGAAAAGATCGTAATCGATCAGTTGAACCTCAGTATCCAAACCGGAGAAATTTTCGTTTTGGTGGGGCCTTCAGGAAGTGGGAAGACCACAACGTTGAAAATGATTAATGCGTTGACCGAACCTACGGAGGGGGACGTGTATTTTAAAGGAAAACGGATCAAGGATTACAACCTGCAAAAAATGCGGTGGCAGATGGGATACGTTTTACAACAGATCGCATTATTTCCAACGATGACTGTAAAACAAAACATAGAAGTTATTCCAGAAATGCTTGGCTGGGAAAAAGAAAAACGTAAAATGGATGTGGATCGATTATTAAAATTAGTTAATTTGAATCCTGAACAGTATCGCAACCGAATGCCTCGAGAACTTTCCGGCGGGGAGCAGCAGCGAATCGGAATTTTGCGGGCGATTGCTGCCAATCCAGAAGTAATTTTGATGGATGAACCCTTTAGTGCGCTTGATCCGATTTCTCGTTCCTCCCTCCAAGAGCTGGTTTTGCAGTTGCATGAAGATTTGGGCACCACGATTGTATTTGTTACCCATAATATGAAAGAAGCCATCAAATTGGGGGATCGAATTGCAGTCATGCGCAACGGACGGTTGATTCAATGTGACACGCCAGAAAAAATTATTGCAGAACCCAAAACGAAATTTATTGAAACCTTTTTTGAGGAAACTGGTGAGGATGAAGCGGCGCTTGTGACGGTTCGACAAATGATGCAGGCTGGTTTTTATCAAACGACTGTTATGAAAAAAGAGCAACCAATAATCACTGAAGATACCACTTTACAGGAAGTTTATCGTGTTTTAGCGACTGCCTCAAGCGTGAGTATTAAAAGAGGACAGGAAGTAGTTGGACAATTATCAGGACAAGATGTATTTGCATTTTTGAGTCGAAAGGAGGAGGCAGATGAAGAAAGCTGATGTTGTTGTTATTGGTTCTGGGGTTGCTGGATTGAGTGCTGCTTTTGGCTTAAAGGAAAGTGGACATTCCGTCATTATTGTCGAAGAAGATTTATGGGGTGGAACCTGTCCAAACCGCGGATGTGATCCAAAAAAAGTTCTGCTTGCGGCAGTTGAAGCGCAAAAGAGCATCCAACACCTGCAAGGAAAAGGATTTTCAGAAACACCGACAATTAATTGGCAGGAGTTGATGGCGTTTAAACGGACTTTCACCCAGCCAGTTCCTAAATCCCGTCAAACGTCATTAGAAAAATCCGGGATTGAAACGCTTAAAGGAACTGCGCGTTTTTTGGATGAAAATCATCTGCAGGTAAGGGAAGAAATTATTGAAGCCAAACAATTTTTGATCGCCAGCGGGCAACGTCCAACGTTATTGGCAATCAAAGGAAAAGAATATTTTAAAACTAGTACCGATTTTCTTGATTTGGATCGGTTACCAAAAAGAATTGCTTTTGTTGGCGCTGGCTACGTGGCAATTGAGCTGGCAACGATCGCTAGTGCTGCCGGGGCAGAAGTGTCTATCATCCATCATAATGATCGACCATTAAAAGCATTTGATGAAGAATTGGTTACTGAGTTAATGAATCAACTAAAAACCCAAGGAATCTCTCTCAATTATGATATTTCTTTAGATGAAATCGAAAAAACAGAATCAGAAACGTATCTGCTTAAAGGAAATAAGTTTCAGCTTGAAAGTGACCTTGTCATTTGTGCTACCGGTAGAATTCCAAATGTCGAGACGTTGCAGTTGGAAAATGCTGGTGTTCAGTATGATCAGCATGGAATTATCGTAAATGAATTTCTACAAACGACAACACAAAATATTTTCGCTTGTGGAGATGTTTTAGCTAAAAAAATACCCAAATTGACACCAGTGTCTACCTTTGAAGCCAACTATGTTGTGAAAACAATGGAAAAAATCGAAAAAGGAATCAGTTACCCGGCAATTCCAACAATCGTATTCGGTAGTCCAAAATTGGCTCAGGTAGGTATTCCTACAAAAGAAGCTTTGGAAAATGGCCAACAATTTACGATTGTAGAAAAAGATTTGACAGAATGGTTCACCTATCATCGAATCAATGAACCAATCGCTAAAGCAAAACTGATTTTCGAAAAAAATCAGCTTGTTGGAGCCAGTACGTTGAGTACTCATGCCGATGAGTTGATCAATTTACTCGCACTTGCGATTGATAAAAAAATAACCGCAGAAGAAATCAGTAGTTTTATTATCGGCTATCCATCTGTTGCCAGTGACTTGTCATATCTAGTATAGGAGGAGAGCAATATGGAATTAATCAAGATTCGGAAAAATCCGCAATTAGTTGTTTCAATTACGAAAGAAATGACGAATGCAGAGGTATTTGATTGGATTGGTGAAAGTTTCATGAAATTAGCCGATCATATTGAACGAGAAAAAGCGCAAATTGCCGGTCTGCCGTTTGTTTCTTTTAAAAAACTTGATGAAAATGGAAATATTGCTGCTGCGAAGGTGATGATCGAGATTGGTATTCCTATTGATCACGAAATCAATGACACGATTGAAATCATTTGTTACCAAATGGCGGGCTATAAAGCGATCCAAGGAACATTTACTGGAAGTGACGATGATTTGGCACTAGTTTATTCTTTGATGATTGACGAAATAAAAAAGGGCGGACGGGAATTTATGCATCAAAGTTATGAATATTATTTGACAGATGCTTCGGCGAACGCAGAAGAACAAATGACGATGTTGGAAATACCATATCGCTAGACCACACCTAATAACGAAGTAGTCAGTTGCAGGATTTTGCGGCTGGCTTTTTTGTTGCTCGACAACGAAGAAAAAAGTCGTATAATAAAAAAAAGAAAGTAGTGAGACAATTTATGAAACTTGCCATTATGGGGGGGACCCCCGTTGATACTCGAATGGGCGCCGCTTTAATCGCAGATTTAAAGGTTGATGTAATTCAAACGCCTATTTCGAAAAATCCTAGCGAACAAACTTTTTTTCAAACACAACCTTATGAAAAAAGAGAAAGACAGATTCGTAAAAAAATTGACGAGCTGTTGGAACAAGACGTTACTGCACTTTTTGTGTACTGTAATTCCCTTAGCGGCTCCATTGATTTTGATCAATTAGCCGTTGACTATTCGTTGCCAATCATCACACCTTTTCAAGTCTACCGGCAATTAGCAGGGAAGTATAAGAAACTGGGCGTTTTGGCAGCAAATGCACAAGGAGCTGCGGGAATTGAAAAAGAATTGGTGCAAAGCAATCCACAGATTGAAGTTTTTAGTGTAACCAATCTTTCTTGGGTCAAAGCAGTAGAGGCAAAAATCCCCAGCAAACAAATTGTAGAAAGCTTTGGATTATTGGAGACAACCGATTATTTTCCAAAAAATAAAATTGAAGCAATCTTGATTGGATGTACTCATTTTCCTTATTTTCTTGAGGACTATCAATCACGAACCCCGATTACCTGTATTAATCCCGATGATTTTCTAAGAGAAAAATTGCAGGAAATTGCAAAAAAAAGGTGAGCCCATTTACTGGACTCACTTTTTTTTATAATTTTCGAGCTTTTCGTTCTTTTTCCGGTGCCTTTTGCAAACGATAGGAAAGAAAATATTCTGCTTGGCCTCTACTTTGGATTGCGGCAAAAACCGACATAATCAATGCTCCCAACGTATTGGTAAAGAGATCCCCCATGGTATCCATTAACGCTGCTCGACCAATAAACGCCTGTCCTGCAACTGTTTGATACCGTTGCAGATTCATTCCGCCAAATTGGTCACAGGCAAATTCCCAAAATTCCCAAATCACACCACACAATCCGGCAAAGGCAAAGCCGAATAATAGAAATAACCAAGGTGAGATTCTTTTTACATCAGCATCTCGTAAGAAAATTCCGATCAAACCATAACCAACTGCCGTCAATACCATTGGACTAACGGTGTGGAGGATTTTATCCCAAAAATTAACAATCAGAATCATGTGAAGACAGGTTCCAAGAAAAACAGAAATCAAAAGAAAGAACCAGTAAAAATAAACAGTCGCTTCTGGCATTCGAATACGAATCAGTTTGTAGATGATTTCCGGTAAATAAATAAGCAGGATGCCGGCAAGACATTCAACCACAAAGACGATGGCTTGATTTTGTGGAAATCGCCCAGTAACCAGCTCCCAAATATTGAAAATCAAAATACCGATTCCTAAAACTGTCATGCCCAATTGAATCTTGCGATAGGTTACTGTCATGAGTTATCTCCTTCCACAAAGCGGGCGACACCTTGGAACAGGTTTTCTTCAGAGGCAAACACTGCACCGTTTAATTTTATTAGACCGACTGTATACAAATTCGTGTAATGAAATTGATTTTCAGCAACTTGTTGTAAGGCATCAATTTTTTTGGCATTGGTTGCTCCTTGCTGCCGGGAATCCGTGTAAAGACCCAATACTGGAATGCGATTGGCATAGGCAACACCAATTTCTGAAGCAACGCCGGCATCAATGGATAAACCGTCTAATAAAGCAATCATCAACTGACTTTCTACAACTTTTTCTGTATCTGCTAAGGCAATCATCTTGCTGTCAGCATAAGCAGTTTTATCATTGATTGCCGCATTTTCCTGAGGCAAATAAATTTCCAGTTGCGGATGGTTTCTTCGCAACTTTTTTACCAACTCCGCATTATAAAGTAAGTCACTTTTCGCAAACATAGGTGCTGCAAAATAGATTTTCATTCCTATCACTCCAACTACTAGTTTTTACTTTTTATCAGAGTTCTTTGAAAAAAAGACATCTGATAAAAGCAAATCGATTTTCAATTCTCAGTATACCAAAGGCAACTGTATTTTGCTCGAATTTGATGGTGGGAGGAGTGGAAAAGTATATAGGCAATTTAATTTACATAATATTTTTATGGTTCTGATTTCAATTTCACATGAAAATTGTCTCAAAATAAAAAATCTTCTTGCATTGTAATAGAAGGAAAGGGATAATCAAGCTATTATAGAATGAACGTATTTTTAAGGAGCATAGCCATGAATAGACGGTAGAATTCTTCACTTGGAAATAAACGAAAAAAATTGAAGAACGAAAATTTCGTTTCTTCTAAGTGAAGGTGAAAAAATTGAATAAGCATTCTTTTATTAAATTACTTGCAGGACAAACGATAGCTAATATTGGTGATACGCTGTATACGATTGCCATAATAAGTTTAGTATTTGCGATTACTCACTCGGTGTTTGCCGCAGCAATTGTGCCTGTTATCATTACTGGAAGTATGGTTTTATCAGGTTTATTGACACCGTTGATTATCGTACGTGTCTCTTTGACTCAGCTTTTGAAGAGTCTTCAACTTTGCAAAACAGTGTTTTTGTTTGGCTTGGCTATTTATCTGCAACTTTCTTCCTCTGTTCAATTACTTGTTTTGTTTGGTTTCATCAGCTGTATTGCTTTTTTAGATGGATGTGCGGATCCAGTCGCAACAGCATTGCTGCCTCATTATGTAGCAAAGGAAAATCTGATGCGAGCCAATAGTATTTTCAGCACGTTGCTGCAAATTGTTAGCATTGGTAGTTGGGCGGGTGGTTCCTCTTTATTGATTCTTTTTTCGGTTTCAAATTTAGTCTGGTTGGATATGGGAATCTTTCTGATAGCGACATCATTGTTTTGGTGGCTTCCTCAAGTTGAAAACAAAATAGAATCCAAAGAAAGTGAGTGGAAGAATTTTTCAGTTGGATGGCAAGAAATTCGACAGCAGCCGCTTCTTCGCACAGTGGTTTCGATGGATATTCTTGAAGGAGTTGCAAATACGGCATGGGTGTCGGCGGTAATTTTATCCTTTGTAAAAGACGTTCTTCACGTAACAGAAAATTGGTGGGGCTATATTAATGCAACTTTTTTTGCAGGTGCTTTATTGGGAAGCCTTGTTGTGATGCGTTTAACGGGAAGAACTACGAAAAAAGCAACGTTGATCTGGCTAGGTTCCTTAGGTGGTGCGCTGGTAACATTTTTAGTTGCCCCCGGTTGGCATCCGGTGTTTGTTCTTTTTTGCTCTGTTTTGGTGGGTGTCTTTTCTCAAATCAAGAATATTCCTCAGTCCACTGTGTTACAGCAACATATTCCAAATGAAAAACTTGTTGCCGTTTATGCCGCAATGAATGTTCTCTATACAGGAACTTTTGCTGTGGCATCACTTATCGCGGGTTCTATTTCCGATCTTTTTGGTGCACAGACAATCTTCCTATTATCAGGGATTTTATTATTACTTGTCGCAGTGATGGCAAGAAAAAAATATCAGCTATTTGACGAATAAGAGAGTAAATAGAATCTGAGAATTGTCTCGGGTTCTATTTTTATTGATTTATTGTTACAATAAGAGCAATAATTCGGACGTTTATTTCAAAAGACAGGAGGAATTTTCAATCATGATTCGAATGAAGCTTTTAGGTGTAATCATTGGTCATTCGGATGGAAAGACCGGTATTTTAGTTCCCACACCCAAATGGTTCTATGGCTTAATCGTTTTTTTGCTCATTGTTGGGATTGTTTTTTTAGTGAGAAAGAAAAAATAGCTTTTTTTCACGAATAAGAACTATTTTAAAAACTTTCCTCAGAACAATTTATTTTCTGAATCACGGATAAAGGATGACTTATCCTATTTGCGTTGGTATAATAAAGAAGTTGATTAAAAGAAATGAGGAAACACATGAATATAGAAGAAATGAAGAAAAGACGTGAAAAGATCCGTAATTTTTCCATCATCGCCCATATTGACCACGGGAAATCTACATTAGCAGATCGAATTTTGGAGAAAACAAATACTGTCACGACTCGTGAGATGCAAAACCAGTTACTTGATTCAATGGATCTTGAACGGGAGCGGGGCATTACAATCAAGTTAAATGCCGTGGAGTTGAACTATACCGCTAAAGATGGCGAAGCATATATTTTTCATTTAATTGATACCCCGGGGCATGTGGATTTTACCTACGAAGTTTCTCGTAGTTTAGCTGCCTGTGAAGGTGCGATTTTAGTGGTGGATGCAGCGCAGGGAATCGAAGCTCAAACATTGGCAAATGTTTATTTAGCATTGGATAATGATTTGGAAATTTTACCAGTTATCAATAAAATTGATTTGCCGGCCGCTGATCCTGAACGAGTACGCAAAGAAATTGAAGATGTCATCGGAATTGATGCCAGCGAAGCTGTTCTTGCCAGTGCCAAAGCGGGAATCGGTATTCAAGAAATTTTGGAACAAATCGTCGAATACGTTCCTGCACCAAGCGGTGATTTAGATGCACCGTTAAAAGCACTGATTTTTGATTCTATTTATGATTCTTATCGAGGGGTTGTCCTGAATGTGCGAGTTATGGATGGGGTCGTGCGTCCTGGCGATAAAATTCAAATGATGAGTAACGGAAAAACGTTTGATGTGACCGAAGTTGGCGTTTTTTCACCAAAGGCAGTTCAACGGGACTATTTAATGGTTGGAGACGTTGGGTATATCACCGCCGCAATCAAAACGGTTCAAGATACGCGGGTTGGGGATACCGTGACCTTAGCAAACAATCCAGCAGAAAAAGCATTGCATGGCTATCGAAAAATGAATCCAATGGTTTTTTGTGGGTTGTATCCAATTGATACTTCCCGTTACAACGATTTGAGAGAAGCCTTGGAAAAATTACAATTAAATGATGCTGCGTTGCAGTTTGAACCGGAGACATCTCAAGCACTTGGTTTTGGTTTCCGCTGCGGATTTTTAGGGTTGCTGCACATGGACGTTGTACAAGAACGTCTTGAACGAGAATTCAATCTTGAATTGATCACAACAGCACCGTCAGTAATTTATCATGTGAATAAAACAGACGGCACTCAAGAAATCGTGGATAATCCGGCTGATTTTCCAGATCCAGTGACGATTCAAAATGTGGAAGAACCTTACGTAAAAGCGCAAATTATGGTTCCAAATGATTTTGTTGGTGCAGTGATGGAGCTTGCGCAACGAAAACGTGGTGATTTTGTAACGATGGATTACTTGGATGACTATCGGGTAAACGTTGTCTATGAAATTCCTTTGTCAGAAATCGTTTTTGATTTCTTTGATAAATTAAAATCCAGTACAAAAGGCTATGCTTCATTGGATTACGAAATGTCAGGCTATCGCCCAAGCAAGCTTGTGAAGATGGATATCTTGTTGAATGCCGAAAAAGTGGATGCTTTGAGCTTTATCGTCCATCGTGATTTTGCATTTGAACGAGGAAAAGCGATTGTTGAAAAACTAAAGAAACTGATTCCTCGCCAACAATTTGAAGTACCGATTCAGGCTGCTATCGGACAGAAAATCGTTGCTCGTTCTGATATCAAAGCCTTACGAAAAAATGTGTTGGCAAAATGTTACGGCGGAGATGTATCCCGAAAACGCAAATTGCTTGAAAAACAAAAAGAAGGCAAGAAGCGAATGAAACAAATCGGTTCCGTAGAAGTACCACAAGAAGCCTTCATGGCAGTTTTGAAAATGGACGACCAAGATAATGCGAAATAGCTTTTTATAACCTGGAAAACCTATTAAATCAACCTTTTTGAGTGGTAGAAAATCCGTGATTTACCCGTTTAAAAAAGTTTAAACTGTCATACGGTTGTCACGGCAACAATAAAATTAACAAAAATGGAATATTTTCCTTGAAGGTTTTTAACCGTCAGCGTATGATAAAAGCATCTCATAGGGGGTGCTTTTTTCATGTCTGAAATTATAAGTGGTGATTTCCTTAAATCTCTAAGGAAAGAGAAAAAATTATCTCAAAAAGAGTTGGCTGAGTTAGCTGGAATTTCGCAGAGTGCTTTAGTCAAGTACGAAAAAGGGATAAGAAAGATTCCCAAAGACGTAGACGATACACTAAGTAAGATTCTGAATGTAGAAACGCTACTAAAAGATGAGGTAGATAAACTTAAGACTCTTATCGACCAACTAATTGAATACAGAGACATGAATAAGCTACTTAATAAAGAGTTGGCTACTAAAATAGGGACTAGTGAAGTATCACTCAGTTATGTATTAAACAGAAATAGAAAACCGTCAAAAGAAATGGAACAAAAAATTTCTCTGTTTCTTTCTAACGACGGAAAAGAAATTTTGATGGATATTAAGCAAGATGATGGATCTTTTAAATTACCTGTCGTTGATAAAATGGCAATGGGAAAACGAATCCAAGAGATTCGGAAGGCTAGAGGTGAGACATTAGAAAAATTTGGGAAGAAATTCACTCGATCTGCTGGAAAGAATGTTGTGACAAGGTGGGAAAAAGGGATAAACATTCCTGATATTGAAAGACTAATGAATGTTGCTTACTTGGGTAAAGTAACTGTTCCTTATATTTTGTACGGAGAGACTTTCAATAAGATGCTAAGAAAAGGAAATAAGGTTAGCAAGTTTGAAAAATTAGATCCGTTCCGAATGGGATTAAGATTTCGAAAAATTCGAAGGGATTATCGTTTGGAAAGAGAAGACTTTGGAAAATTTTTTTCACCGCCTATCACGAAATGGTCGATGGACCGATATGAGAATGGAAAAGATATTCCGAACACAGATCGCACTATTCAATATGCTTATATCGGGAAAGTCTCTTTGGAGTTTTTGATATATGGCATCTGATGATTATTGAAAAGAATAGTTTTTAAACACTTGAGGCATTCAAACGTGGATGTCTCTTTTTTATTATCCAAAAATGAAAGGAGATTTATTTTATGAAAAATCCAAGATTTAAGAATTGGCATTTGCTCGCAACACTAGGTCTTTTATGTCAAACAATTGGCGGATCTATTGGTCCAACGATTGCCTTTGCAGAGGAAATCACTCATCCACAAACAGTGACGGTTGAACTGGATTTAGCGCATCAATATGCGGTTGAAGGCACTTTTAGTGATGGTCGTCCTATGTCAGAAGTTACCGTTCCGCATTATGCTGTCTACAATGGTGTGAAACAAGATATTTTCTGTATTGAACCAGGAGTGCCCATTTACAATGAATTTACGCCAGGTTATGAAAAAAATCCATTACCATCTATGCCGGAAAAAGCAAAACTAGTTTCTGTATTGTGGAAGAATGCCGGCACGGATGTGGATACCCATATTGTGGCTCAGAAGATGATCTGGCAAGAAGTGAATGGATATACTCTTCATTTTATGAAGCATCCAGATGGCAGTGCCGTAAATATCGCAGCCATTGAGGCGAAAATCAATCAGGCCATTGCCGATTATCAGAAGAAACCAAGTTTCCATAATTCCACGATAAAAACAGTGTTAGGTCAATCAACCACAGTGACAGATACGAATAATCTGAACTTGTCAGAATTTGATGAAGTTGTGGAAAATACCGCAAACATTGATTATCGTGTAAATGGCAATCAATTGGTTATCACCCCAAATGCTAATTCAAAAGAAAGTGGTGTGCTGACGCTTAAGAAATCTGCTGGTACGGGAACACCAGTTGCTTATAAAATGGCTGGTCAACAAACTTTAATGGCCGGGGCGATTGATAAACCAAATACCCATACAATCAAAATTGATGTGGAAACTGAGGGTTCTTTGAAGATAAAAAAAGTCGATAAAGAATCAGGTGATGTTGTACCAGGAACAGTTTTCCATTTAGATTTTGGGAAAACATCACCCGTAAAAGACGTAACTACCGATAAAGAGGGAAGTGCGACATTGGATGGGATTCCCCATGGCACGAAAGTAACCATTACTGAAAAATCTGTTCCGGCTCCTTATACGATTGACACCACACCACTGACCGCAATCATTAAAGCCGGTGAGACTATTTCTGTGACTTCGAAAAACAATCGAGAAAAAGGGCAAATCATTCTGGATAAAACCGGGATTGAGTCAGGGACTGATCTTTGGAATGAGAATTATTCCTTAGCTGGAAACACGTTTGCCATTCGCAAAGATAGCCCAACTGGTGAAATCGTCGAAGAAATCACGACTGACAAAAAAGGGCATGGGGAACCACCAAAAGAGATTGCCAATGCGTTGGAATTGGGAATCTACTATGTGACAGAAACCAAAGCTAGCAATGGTTTCGTAAATACCTTCAAGCCCGTGAAAGTTGAACTGAAATACGCCAATCAAACTGTGGCGCTTGTGACCAGTAATGTAAAAGGTCAGAATCAAGAAATCACTGGCGAAACCACTTTGACAAAAGAAGACAAAGATACCGGTGAGAAAACACAAGGAAAAGCTGAATTTACAGGAGCCGAATACACCTTGTTTACTGCTAAGGATGGAAAAGCTGTTAAATGGAGTGAGGTTTTTAAACCAGAATTAGTGAAAGGAACGAAAGCTTCTGATGAAACGGTGACTTTAGCTTTAGACGAAAAGAATCAAGTTGCTGTGAAGCATTTAGCCATTAATGAGTATTACTGGCAAGAAACCAAAGCGCCAGAAGGATATACCTTGGATGAAGCGAAATATCCGGTGTCCATCAAAAAAGTAGATGATGACGCAAAAAACGTTGTAATCAAACGTGATGTAACTACCAAAGAACAAGTGATTCGCTTTGGCTTTGATTTCTTCAAGTTTGCTGGATCTGCTGCAGGGACTACCGAAACTGGCTTTAATGACTTAACCTTTAAGGTAACACCATTGGAGGGAACCAATGAAATTACCGGAGCTGAAGATGAGGCGACCACAGCTTATAACGAGCAATTAGGTTTTGATGGTTATGGCAAGTTTGAAAATCTGCCTTATGGGGATTACTTACTTGAAGAAGTGGAGGCACCAGAAGGTTTCCAAAAGATTACGCCACTAGAAATCCGTTCTACTTTTAAGGAAAACAAAGAGGATTACACTAAGAGTGAGTATGTCTTTACCATTACCGAACAAGGTCAAAAACAACCGATTAAGACGGTGACTGTTCCTTACGAGAAACTGACGAGCAAAGCGTTTTTTGTTAGCTTGAACCGTTTGATGCTCTACGATTTGCCTGAGGAAGAAGACAGCTTAACTTCTCTAGCGACTTGGAAAGACGGCAACAAGGAATTAACTACTCTTGATTCTACCGAGCTAGTTGATAAATTGAGCTATAACTTGCATGAAATCAAAGACGATTGGTATGTAGTGGCTCAAGCAATCGATGTGGAAGCCACAAAAGATGTCCAAGAAAAAGATGAACAAGCGAAACCAGTGGTAATTGCGGAAACAACCGCAACATTGGCAAACAAAGAGAAAACAGGAACTTGGGAAATTCTGCATAAATTAACGGCCGAACAAGTTTTGGATAAAACCATCGTCTTATTCAACTATGTGTATGAAAGTAAGGAAGCTTTTGAAACGGGTGATGAGCCTGTAGCGAAGGATGCCAGTTTGAACAATCAAGCGCAAACGGTTAAGAGTGAAATGGAACGCCATGTTTCCATTCAAACCAAAGCCCACCTAGAAGATGGTTCTCAGACGTTCACTCACGGTGATGTGGTGGCTATGTTTGATGATGTGTCGATTACCCATGATGTTCTGGATGGCTCAAAAGAAGCCTTTGAAACCATTTTGTATGCTTTACTACCAGATGGTACAGACAAAGAAATTTGGAAATCTGGCAAGATTGAGTATGAAGTCAATGACAAAGAATTCACCAAAACCGTGCTTGTAGAAAAAGTCGATACCAGCAAATACCCAGAAGGAGTTAAGTTTACTTTTGCAGAAATCAATTACGATAAAGATGGAAACATCAATGGCAAACACAATGAAGATCTGAAAGAAAAATCCCAAACCGTAACACCAAAAGAAGTTCCGACAACCCCTAGTACACCAGACCAACCGGAAACACCGACTGTTCCAAGTAACTCTAAAGAATCTAGTCCCACAGTAAAGACATTCCCTCAAACCGGGGAGAAAAATTCCAATGTGTTACTGTTCATTGGCTTTACCTTGATTTTCGCGACGGCAGGCTATTATTTCTGGAATCGCCGGAACTAAGGTGATGAGATGATACGAGTAAATTATAAGAAGCAACGTGCGCGACCGCCTCCTAACAAAAGTGGTCGCGCTATTTTTGTATCCAAAACTAACAATGAAAAGAGGAAAAGAAGATGGAATTGAAATTTGTTGTGCCAGATATGGCCGAAACCTTTGGAAAGATAAGCTATGCCGGCGAAGGCGAAGTTTTAACGGAAGGATATGGTCGGAATACTACGGTGGTTGGCCGCAGTTATCATTTGTATTCCAGTAAACAACGAGCTGATGATATTGAAGTGGTAGTAGCTGCGGAAGCCGGCGAAAAGGATTTTGACCAAGACCAACCGTTAAAAGCTGTGAATCCCCACTTGGTTGCCAAAGGCTATGAGATTGAGAATCGTGGGTTTACTGATTACGTGTTGTATGTCGATGATTTAGTGAAAGCATAGGAGGAAATGAAGATGAGATTAACAGAAGGTATTGTCGTAGATTCAGGATTAACGTTTGGGAAATTACGTTTTTCCGCATTACGTCGGGAAGTACGCAAACAAAATGAGGACGGAACGGTTAGTAATGAGGTAAAAGAACGGACCTATAATTTGAAATCCTCTGCACAAGGTCGAATGATCCAAGTTAGTATTCCAGCAAATGTACCCTTACGCGAGTTTGCTTATGATGCAGAGGTAGAGCTAGTCAATCCAATCGTGGATACCGTTGCCAATTATGTTTTTCGGGAAGGAACTACCGTCAATTGGTTTATCAAGGCAGATGATTTGGTCTTAAAACGACAACCGAATCAAGGAAATCCTACGAACCAAAATGAAGGAAAGAAATAGGTGAAGAATATGGAAATTAATGTGGAACATATTTTAGATTGTCTCGATCAATATGGCAAAGGCGTGCTAACCGAGGAACAACTCATTAACGCATTAACCTATGATGAAAAAATGTTTCTGATTATGCATCAAGGATTACTGGAAGTAGGTAACGATGCCGAAGAAGACTTTGATGTACTGGATTGGTTAGGGGAAGAAGAGTCTTTCTTTATGGTTGTCGAGGCAAATGAAAGTTTATGTCGTCAAGCAGAATCCGTCTTAGAAGAAATCGGTGTGGAAATGCCGGATGCCATTGAAAGCTTTTTAAAACAATTGGTGGAAACGAAACAACTTCCCGTAGTAGTAAATGACTAGCATAACTTTTTCGACTGGAGGTGGAAACCATCAAAATGTACAAAGGACATCGCATACGCGCAGGAGATCAACACTTGGTTTATCACTTTGTTATTGGCTGGCTAAGTGCCTTATTCATCGGTTGGGTGGGTGTCTTTTATTTTCAAGAGCTTAGACAATTTGATATTTCTAAGGTGTCACTTTCTATTAGTGAAATCGTTTGGTCTATAAAAGATTTAGTATGTCTACTTGGAAGTCTCGCTCTTTCGGGAAGCATGATATTGCTTTATATTCACTTTTTTCAGGACCATTGGCGAAGTTTATGGCATCGACAAAAGCTGGCTCGGATGATTCTAGAAAATCATTGGTATGAAGTGAAACAAACTCAGAGTGAAGGTTTTTTCAAAGATTTGAATAGTAGCCGAACCAAAGAGAGTATCAGTTACTTCCCCAAAATCTATTATCGAATGAAGGATGGTTTACTATCTATTCGCGTCCAAATTTCGCTTGGTAAATACCAAGATCAGCTATTGAAGTTGGAAAAGAAGCTAGAAAGCGGACTGTATTGTGAGCTAGTAGAAAAGGAATTGAAAGACTCCTATGTGGAATATACCTTGCTTTACGATATGGTTGCCAATCGAATTGAGATAGACGAAGTAGTGGCAGAAAAGGGGATTCTGCTGTTGATGAAAAATCAAGTATGGGCGTATGATTCTTTACCTCATATGTTAATCGCAGGCGGCACAGGCGGTGGGAAGACCTATTTCCTCCTCACCATTATTCAAGCACTATTGAAGTCAGATGCAGAATTGTTTATCCTCGATCCCAAAAATGCGGACCTAGCTGATTTAAGAACAGTAATGCCTCACGTCTATTCTCAAAAGGAGGAGATTTCTGCGTGTGTGGAAGACTTCTATGAACGCATGATGGCTCGTAGTAGGGCGATGAAAGAGATGCCCAACTACAAAACAGGAGAGAATTATGCCTATCTGGGTCTTCCACCAAACTTTTTGATTTTTGACGAGTATGTGGCTTATATGGAAATGTTAACGACGAAAGAAAGTGCGGTGATTTTAAATAAGCTCAAACAAATCGTGATGTTAGGCCGTCAGTCGGGTTTCTTTCTGATTTTGGCTTGTCAAAGACCGGATGCGAAATATTTAGGAGATGGGATTCGCGATCAATTCAACTTTCGTGTAGCTTTGGGTCGTATGAGTGAACTCGGGTATTCCATGATGTTTGGTGAGGTCGAAAAAAATTTCTTTATGAAACGCATTAAAGGACGAGGTTATGTGGATACAGGGGGCAGTGTGATTAGTGAATTTTATACGCCACTCGTTCCGAAAGGGTATGATTTTTTAGATTCAATTAATAAACTAGAAAAGATGAATGATTGAGGGACCTTCAAATACTGACTTTATACTTCAAGTAACGTATAATACTTTTATGTAGTAGAAAGAAAGGGGGCGATTAATGTGGAAAGTAATGATTCTTATTTAGAGTATGCAAAAGCAAATATGGATAGTTTTATTTCTTATATTATCAAAGGAAAATCCCCCGAAGTTGGACGAGACGCAGTTTTTATGGCAGGGAGTCCTGGTGCTGGAAAGTCAGAGGTTGCCATTGGATTGGCTGAGAATTATGATAATCACGTAATTATTGATGCGGATTACTTTCGTACCCTGTTTCCTGATTATAATGGAAAAAATTCTAGTCTTTTTCAAAAAGCATCTTCTTGGTTGGTGGAGCAGGCATTTAGATATGTCTTAGAGCATGGTTATTCTTTTATTCTGGATGCAACTTTTGCTATATTAAGTGCTGAAAAAAATATTTCGCGGGCATTGAAAAATCATTTTCGAGTGACGATTTTCTATGTTTATCAAGACCCAAAAATCGCTTGGAATTTTACACAAGAACGTGAACTGGCAGAGGGACGCCATGTGCCGAAAAAGGTATTCATTAACGCCTTTTTCAAATCAAGAGAAAATATTGCGAAAGTAAAGAGTAAACATCCAGATGTGCTGCTTCATATTATTATAAAAGATTATATGAATAACATTTCTGAAGTTCATTATGCTGCGGATAACCTAGAATTATTTTTACCGCTAGGGTATAGTAGGGAAGATTTGGAGGTTCAATTACATGACTGAGAAAGAACAAGTAACGAAAATTGTAAAGAAATACAATAAGAGCATTGCGGATTTATCGGAAAATGCTACTGCAAAAGAATTCAAAACAGTGATTAAATATGTAGCCGATCAGGCCAATGAAAAACAGCGGAAAATAGTTGGATTAGATAAAAAATAGTAGGACAAATTAATAATGTATGAGCCAAGAGCAAAAATGTTCTTGGCTTTTTTCTTTGCAATGAAAGAGGTGATGTATGAGATTTTTAGATTTATTTGCCGGGATTGGTGGCTTTCGCTTAGGTATGGAACAAGCCGGCCACCAGTGTATCGGCTTTTGTGAAATTGATGAATTTGCTCGGCAGAGTTATAACGCAATCCATGATACAAGGAAGGAGGTAGAAATGCATGACATCACAAGGGTATCAGACGAGTTTGTTCAATCCCTCGGACCAGTGGACGTCCTTTGCGGCGGATTTCCGTGCCAAGCTTTTTCAATTGCGGGAAAGCGGCAAGGATTTTCCGATACTCGAGGTACTTTATTCTTTGAAATCGCTCGGTTCGCCACTCTTCTCCAACCTAAGTTTTTATTCCTTGAGAACGTCCGGGGATTGCTCAATCACGAAGGAGGGGCTACGTTCGAGACGATCCTCCGAACGCTGGATGGATTGGGGTATGATGTGGAATGGCAGGTGCTTAACTCAAAGGCCTACGTTCCCCAAAGCCGCGAGCGGGTCTTCCTTATCGGACATTCTCGAGACGCACGTACCAAACAAGTATTTCCTATCATTGAATCGTCTCCAACATCTGATCAAAACATCCGAAACTTGTTAAATATCAATCCTTCCAATCGAGGAATGGGTGGCCAAGTCTATGGTTCAGATGGGGTTGCCCCAACCTTAACCGGTGATGAAGGAATCAAAATCGCATTGCCGGTAAAGGATGGAATTTCTTTAGCCGGTATGTTATCAGGAAATTTTGAACAAGGCAATCGTGTTTATGAGGTAACTGGAACTGCCCCCACCTTGTCAACGAAACAAGGTGGAACAAAAATCATGATTCGCAAAAATGAAACAGAATATCAAGAGGTGAAGCCAGGGGACAGTGTGAACTTGGCTTTTCCTAATTCCACAAGTCGTCGAGGTCGTCTGGGAAAACAAAGTGTGCATACTTTACTAACAGGAGACCAACAAGCGGTCGTCACAGATCAGTATTAGATTCGGAAGTTAACACCTAGGGAGTGCTGGCGACTTCAAGGGTTTCCCGATTGGGCTTTTGACCGAGCTTCTCAAGTCAATTCAGATAGTCAGTTATATAAGCAGGCCGGAAACTCAGTAACAGTTCCGGTTATTTTTGATATTGACAGAAGATTAAAGGAGGTAAAACTAGATGATTTATGATGAGTTGATTGGAGAAATCTACTGGGTGATTGGCAAGATTCAGTCAGATCCGGAACTGGAAGAAGAACTGTACCGGCTCAATTTTGATATTCGAAAAAATGGGGTGAAAGTCCCTGGTGATTCATATGTAATGGATGAGGAAACCGATGCTCGAATTGAGTTGAATCAGGTTATCAGTGAATTCGAACGGATTGCGGACCTTGCCAAAGAACCTGATATCCGCCAATACTTGTTTGAGATAAAAGCAGAACTAGAAATTGAGGGTATTACTGCGGAGTAACGACTAAATAAACCAACTGATAGGCGCTGACCGCGGGGGATTTGCGAAGCAGAAATCCTCCGTGGTGCTGTGCCTGTTCATGGACGGCGTCAGCCGGCCATGATGTCTCACCCCCCGTATCTAACAGGGGGGTACAAAAACACAAAAAATAAGCAAGCAACAATGAAGAATGCTTGTCATAGCAAGGATAATTAGGATCTTTAGAAAATGTGAACTCGAATTGGCTAGTTCACATTTTGAAATTTGGTGGTGGATCATCAATGAGAAGAAGCTTTACAAAAGAATTATTGAAGGAAAAAAGGAAGGAGTACAAGGTCACTCAAAACAAGTTGGCAATTGCTTGTGATTTATCGCGAGAGTATCTCAATAAAATTGAGTCAGGGAAGAAGGTACCTGCTAAAAGTGTCATGCGAAAGATTTTTCAACAGCTAGAAACGTTCAACCCTGATTTGCCTTTAACGATGCTCTTTGATTATGTACGGATTCGATTTCCAACTACAAACGCCCGAAAAATTATTCATGAGGTTTTACATTTAAATTTTGACTATATGCTTCATGAGGACTATGCCTTTTATTCTTACCAAGAACAATACGTCATGGGAGATATTGTAGTAATGGTCTCTCAGCAAGAAGACAAAGGAGTACTCATCGAAATGAAAGGGCGTGGGTGCCGCCAATTTGAAACATTCTTATTAGCACAAAAGAGAAGTTGGTACGACTTTTTCGAGGATTGTCTAAAAGTCGGTGGCGTGATGAAACGCTTGGACCTAGCGATCAATGATCGAGCTGGATTATTGAATATTCCTGAGTTGACTAGGAAGTGTCAAAATCAAGAATGTATTTCTCTCTTCCGAACCTTTAAGAGCTATCGTTCTGGCGAGTTGATGAAGTCCGATGAAAAGGATGGCATGGGCAATACCTTGTATATCGGCAGTCTCAAAAGTGAGGTTTATTTCTGTCTCTATGAAAAAGACTATGAACAATATATCAAACTAGGAATTCCTTTAGACCAGACGGAAACAAAAAATCGCTTTGAGATTCGCTTGAAAAACGAACGTGCTTATCACGCAATTGTCGACTTGCTAAAAGGGCGAAGTATTGAAAGTACAACTTTTTCTATCATTACTCGTTATATGCGGATTGCAGATAAGGTACAGGGGAAAAGACGAACCAATTGGCCCTTGAATGAAAAATGGGGGCGTTTTGTTGGGCGGAATCGCAAAGAAATTCAATTGACCTCAGAACCAAAGCCTTACACAATTGAACGAACTTACAACTGGTTAGGAAGGCAGGTTGCCCCAACTCTAAAAATGACAATTGAGTTGGATCGTATTAGAGGAACCACTTTTATTAGTGACATGGTATTAAACGCCGAATTATCTGAACGGCATAAAAAGATTTTAGAACAGCAGAGTACAGCAATCGAAAACTTGATTGTATGAAAAGAGGAATTGTGATGGGAATTGTAAAAGATATTTTATTGGTATTTGGTGGCAGTCTGCTCGGCGTTACCGTGATGTGCTTGATGAATGCAAGTGCAGCAGCGGACCGAGCAATGGAAAAGAAAGGAAAGTGACGAGATGAATTTCGGACAAAATCTATATCAGTGGTTTTTAACCAATGCCCAATCTTTGGTCTTACTGGCGATTGTGGTCATTGGGTTGTTTTTAGGATTTAAGCGGGAGTTTTCCAAACTGATTGGTTTTTTGGTGATTGCCTTGATTGCGGTAGGTCTGGTCTTTAACGCTTCTGGTGTGAAAGATGTCTTACTCAATTTGTTTAACCGAATCGTCGGTGCCTAAGGGGGAATCACGATGGAACAGATGCGTATTTATATTGCGAACTTAGGTCGATACAACGAGGGGGAATTGGTGGGGGCGTGGTTTACCCCACCTGTCGATTTTGATGAAGTCAAAGAACGGATTGGATTAAATGACGAATACGAAGAGTATGCGATCCATGATTATGAACTACCTTTTGAGATTGATGAATACACACCAATTGAAGAAATTAACCGGTTGTGTGGTTTAGCGGAAGAACTAGAAGGAACGCCGATTGGTGAGGTTGCCTCAGAGATTCAGCATACTTTCTTCAATTCTTTCGAGGAAATGGTAGAGCATGTGGATGATATTATCTATTATCCAGACTGCGATGATATGAGTGATGTAGCGTATTATCTAATTACGGAATCAGGTGATTTTGGCGAAGTACCAGAACACTTGAAGACGTATATTGACTTTGATGCTTGTGGCCGAGACTTGGAGATTGGCGGGAATTATTTGGTTACGAGTCGAGGAGTTTTTGAGTATCCATACTAACGAAACTATCCTTCTTTTTCAAAGGAATGATTTGATGAAAAAAATAAAAAGCTATACCAGTATTTGGGCAGTTGAAAAAGTCATTTACGCAATCAATGATTTTCAGTTGCCTTTTCCTGTGACCTTTAACCAGATGGCTTGGTTCGTTTTGTCCATGTTGTTTGTCATTGTATTTGCTCATGTGCCTCCGCTATCTATGATAGAGGGGGCCTTTTTAAAATACTTAGGCATACCGGTGGCGGTTACTTGGTTTATGTCGCAAAAGACGTTTGACGGTAAGAAACCACTGGGATTTTTACGATCCTTTATCAGTTATCACTTACGGTTTAAGGTCACTTTTGCAGGAAAAAAAGTCAAAGAACAGAAAAAACGATGGGACGAACCCATTACTCTTGTTAGGAGTGTGAATTATGTACCCGATTAAGTATATTGAAAACAATCTTGTTTTTAACCAAGAAGGCGAATGTTTTGCCTACTATGAATTAGTGCCTTACAATTACTCTTTTTTGTCACCTGAACAGAAGTATCAAGTGCATGATAACTTTCGTCAATTGATTGCGCAAAATCGCGAGGGTAAGATTCATGCCCTACAAATTGCTACAGAAAGTAGTATTCGAGCTACACAGGAGCGATCGAAAAAGGAAATTACGGGTCGATTAAAAGAAATTGCGAAACAACGGATTGACCTACAGACAGATGCATTAGTATCCTTGATTGGCGATAGTCAGATTGATTATCGCTTTTTTATTGGCTTTAAACTGATTGCCACAGATGAGGAGGTCAATCTAAAGAGTCTCAAGAAATCTTTCCTTTCTGGGCTTCAAGAATTTGTCTATGGGGTGAATCATCATTTGATGGGGGATTTTGTTTCCTTATCTAATGAAGAAATTCGTCGATATACCAAGCTTGAAAAACTAATGGAAAGTAAATTGGCTCGAAGATTTAAAGTCAGACGAGTCACACCGAGCGATCTGACTTACTTGATTGAACATATCTATGGTGAAAAAGGGACACCGTTTGAAGAATATGAATTTCAGCTACCAAAGAAAAAGCTAAAATCAGAAACGCTGGTGAAACGTTATGACCTGCTACGTCCCAGTCATTGTTTGGTTGAAGAAAAGCCTCGTTACTTACGGATGGAACATGAAAATCATGAATCGTATGTAACTTACTTAACAATCAATACGATTGTAGGAGAGATGGAGTTTCCTTCTTCGGAACTTTTCTATTACCAGCAACAACAATTCACTTTTCCCATTGATACTTCCATGAATGTGGAAATTGTGACGAACAAAAAGGCCTTAGCTACCGTTCGCAATAAGAAAAAGGAACTAAAAGATTTAGATAACCATGCTTATCAATCTGACAATGAAACGAATGCCAATGTCTTAGATGCTTTGGATTCCGTAGACGAATTGGAAACTACCTTGGATCAGTCAAAAGAATCCATGTACAAATTGAGTTATGTGGTTCGGGTGAGTGCGGAATCAGTGGATGAGCTAAAACGCCGCTGTTTTTTATGGATATTGGCAATAATTCGTATGAAGTGATTGATGGCCTTCAACGATTGACTGCGATTAGCAACTATGTCTTAGGCAATCAATGGGGTGCATTAACCAACGATACACAAAGACGTGTGCCGGCAAAATTATCATCGAATGTTGATAGCTCAATTCAAGGAAAGAGGTTCCAAGACCTGACGGCAGACCAGCAGAAAAAGCTAAAACGTTCTACTGTCACAGTTATTGATTTCCGTCAGATTGGGCCCGAAAATGATAAGGCAAAATATTTAATATTTGAGCGAATCAATACAGGGTCTGAATTGTTGAATCCAATGCAGATTCGCAAGGCGCTAGCATATGGGCAATTTATGTCTAGTCTTTATGAAGCTGCCAATTCTAGTGATGTGCTGAAGTCGATGTACAGCAAGCAATATCTGAATAAGGACCGTCATGTTGAATTTATGCTTGGAGTATATGTGACATTAAAAGTTTTACAAGATAAATATACTCTGCAAGCTTCGTATCAAAAGTATATTCTTAATGATTTTTGTGAAGCAAATAAGGACGGACATCTCGAATCTTCTTTTGTGGGAAAATTTGACAACCCTAGAACAGAAAGTCCTTGAAATTGATGAAGCTATTGACTTTTTGGGAGAAGACGCAGATGGCATTGCAATTTTTAAGGAAATCGGTGGGGTGGAATACTTGGCGGACTATGACGTAGATGATTCGTTTGTTTATTACTGGATGACACCTGAGGAGCAGAAACATGCTGCGTGGCTGGAACATCACGATCTTGATGAGGTGAGAAGGAAATATATCCCTCTCGGTGAGATTAGATATCTTCTTGAGTTACAAGTGGTCCAGTGAAGCTTAAGAATTCGACAGGAGGCGCCCTTTCAGTGATATAATATTTATGTGAAATTATCCGAAAAATACTATATTCAAATTCATTGAAGGGAAGACCTAAATGGGACTATCTGAATTAATTGCTAATGCTGCTCAGAGTTATCCTGAGGCGAAGACAGGCACGTTTACAGGTGCAGCTATAGGGAGGGACTTTAAAGACAAAATTCCAAATGCTCTGAAGCAAGCGACAAATCTTGACGATTTTATTGTAAAAGGTTCAATTGGAAATGGGAATTTTGCGGATGTTCCCTGGATTGCCATCATGGATAGAGATATTACTTCAAGCACAACCAAAGGTGTATACATTGTTTTTCTCTTTAGTTCAGATGGGAAACGCGTGTATTTGAGCTTCAACCAAGGAGTAACCTACTTCAGAGAACAAAAAATTGCGGATCAGGATGTGCGCACTATTTCTCGAAAAATAGGGGAGAAGTATCCTACTTCCGACTCTGTAGTGAATCATATCGATTTATCGGCATCTACCGCGCTTGCTAAGGGATATGAAAAAACAAATATCTATTCATATGAGTATCATACGGACAATATGCCTTCTGATGAGGCAATCATTGAGAACTTGGAGAGTTTGGTTTCAAAATATCGGGATCTTAAAGTTGCGTTCGTGGAGGCTGGAAGTAGCATAGAAGCATTTTATTCTAGCTTTGATATGACCAAAGCACCAAATAAATATGTCATATTTAAACGATTATTACGTAGATTCATCGAACTAGCAAATATCAACTTGAATCCAAATACGGAGAAGAGTGATCGCAAAGCTACGATAGGCGGGCAGGGTTTTGAAGCGAATCAATACGAACGAGTAACTGGGGTTGGTCAAGGTAATGACAAGGTTACAATAGATGGCACCCAACACACAGTTTATTTATTTAAATCAGGGCATTACGGACCAGATAATGGGAACGGTATGGCTCTTCCACCATATTTGTTTTATACGCTACAAAATGGGCCAATGATTCAATTTAGAGTCGTGTTTCAAAACTATGTAGCGAAAGAATTTCAAATCGTCCTTCGGGACCAATCTGATGGTGGAGCAGATATCCAACTGAATCATAAAAGTTATGAGATTGATAAGCTAGACCTTTTCTCGAATGCTCAACCTAATCAAGCATTGAGACAACTGTATGATGATTATCTGATTTATAAGACAGAGGTTCCAAAGTTCAAGAATCTGCTTAAATTCTTTGTTAACCAGATGAAAATTAACGTGGATTTGGTAGACGGAGATAAAGCATTTGGTCTAGGTGAAGGTGGCCAAAATAACAAGGAATTTGGAGAAAAGTACAAGTCCTGGACTTCATATAGAGAAGGAGAACTTGCTATCAAACTTTGGAAGGATATCAAAGTGGCTCCAAAGAAAAATCAGATTCTGTTTCAAGATAGGAAGGGGAACCCTGAGTTTATTAATATAGCGCCAACAGATGAAAAGATAGAATCTCTCGAATTACGAAAGTATGGACATACAGAATCGTACGGTGAGTTCACTGTTTTAGATTTAATGCTAAATGATGAAGGGATTAGCAATCAGCTGGTGACTTTATATTCAAAATTGATGGAAGCACAAGCAGCAATCTCCGAAAGTGGTCAAAAACAAATGAGTAAAGAGGAGTTAGAAACCATCCTCAACTTCTTTGTGTTAGTCGCTCAGAAAAAAATATTAACTCGTGTTGATTACGGCAAATCGTCGGCAACAAACTACTATGCGGATGATCATCGATATAACACATCAAATAACGTGCTGAGTTTGCATAAACCAGAATGGGCGAGTAATATCGAAGCTTATATCTCTGAAGGGGTAGATCGGTCTTGGTTTGATACTGGCCTAGAATGCATTCATTTTTTGAATGGTAGTGCGCAGAATCAGAATTATGGTTATCGCAATTCATCGATTCACTTCTCAAATGATCACAAGTATGCAGTGGAATTTATGCCGGATGCAGGTGATACTCGAGGAGATAATTTGATTGTAAAACTCGAAGCTAGGGTGTTTAGAGTTTATGATGAAAACAACAACCATACGAATAAAGACAATTCGTATGTGTCTAAACTAGGTGATCAAGTTCAGTTCGAGCTTCCAGTGACAGTTTTGCAAGAAGATAGCGGTGAAATCGCTGAAATGGAAGTTGATTTGACGGATGAGAATTATTCAAAGTTTCTCGAATTAATGAATAATTTGGAAGTCTATTTTGATGAGTTTGAGAAGAAACAGGAGGGGAGTAAATCGCCGAGTAAGGGTTGGAATAGAATTTTATATGGCCCCCCAGGAACTGGGAAAACGTACAGTATCAATAAATACAAAGAAGAGCTGATCCATGGCCAAACTTTAGCTCATTCGATCGTAAATTTTGATTCTCTAACCTGGAAAGAAACGATTCTCCTTGCGATGAAGCGGGAAGAGTATCCCTCACTAAAGGTGAAAGAGATTTCATCACTTGAGTTATTAGAACAGTATGCTAATACTAAGTCCAGTAAAAATGCCTATCAAACCATTTCAACAACCATTCTGAATAACGCTGACGAAAAATCAACAACAGTGTCATCACGAAATGGATTAGATCTGTTTACTAAGGATGAGCATGACAACTGGTCAGTAACTGAAAATGGGAAAAATGCAGCTGATGAAGCAGAATCACATATCACGGAAGAACAAATGTCTGATGAAGACTTTTTTGTAAAAATAGTGACCTTCCATCAATCTTATGGATATGAAGATTTCATTGAAGGAATCAATGCTGAAACAGAGGATGGGAAAATTAGCTATCAGGTAAAAGATGGTGTGTTCAAGCGATTCTGTAATGATGCAAAACAAAATCCGGATCAGAACTTCCTGTTTGTTATAGATGAAATTAACCGGGGAAACATCAGTAAGATTTTCGGTGAGTTAATCACCTTGATTGAACCATCAAAACGTATTGGAGCTTCCGAATCTCTAAGTGTTGTTTTACCTTATTCAGGTGATATTTTTGGAGTGCCTCAAAACGTCTATATTCTAGGAACAATGAATACTGCCGATAGATCTATAGCAATGATGGACACTGCCTTGCGCCGCCGTTTTGATTTTATTGAAAAGATGCCCGATCCTGGTGTTGTGCGCAAGGAGGTTGGTCAAATTGATGGAATTGACGTTGCCTCTCTTCTAGAAATAATGAATCGACGGATTGAATTCCTATATGATAGAGAACATACGTTGGGACATGCATTCTTCCTAAATATTGGGACAATTGGCGAATTGAAAGCAGTATTTGAGAATAAAATCATCCCACTATTGCAAGAGTATTTCTATGAAGATTACGAAAAGATTCAGGCAGTTTTGAATGACACTCAACAAATTTATATCGTTCAGGTGAATGATGATTCAACCTTGTTCTCAAATGCCTTTAATGAGCTAAAATCTGACAATGACGAAATAAAATTTGAAGTTGCAAAAAACGTCTCCGATGCGGATTTCATCCAGTTTGCGAAGAATATCACCAAAGTAGGTGATTGATATGCCAGAAAAAAATCGAACAATCTCAATTCGGGAATTTGGAAGGATTTATCCAGATGGCAAGCGCATCTTTAAGAAGGATATCGAGGAGTTGCGAGCTTATATTGATGAGCAGAATTCTAAAGATTTCTCCGGTCAGTCTGATATAGAAGAATTCTTGAAACCTATCAAAAAGGGTGTTCAAGCAAATAACTATGTTGGAGTGCTCCAGACTAAGTCTGGGTTGACAATTGAAATATTGCCAAAGATTGCCGGAAGAACGGAAGAAGCAACGGATTTAAGAATTCGACAATTATTTTTGGAAATGCTTAAGACGGTCCGAAGTATTAACGGAAAGACTTTCAAGTTAACAAACCTCAACGCCAAAAAGAACAATCTACTTGAAGTCTTCATTTCGATGTTTCTGACTGAATCGGATATGATTATTAAACTTGGCCTTAAATCCTCATATGTCACGGTTCAAAGCAATGAAAAGTTTCTAAAAGGGAAGCTGCTGATGACACAACATCTGCGGAAGAACAGTGTCAACCAATCCTACTTTTATAATGAGTATGATGAATTTTTGACGAATTCTGCCGAGAATCAACTTGTCAAGACCACTCTTGAGTATCTCTTGCAGAATAGTAGGGATAATAACAACCTACGTATTATTCGCGAGCAATTGGTTTATTTTGAATTTGTGGATTTAACCAACGCGCCAGAACAAACCTTCCAGAAAGTTTCGATAGGAAGAAACTACAAATATTATGCACAAACATTGGATTGGTGTAGGATATTTCTAAGTAGAAAGTCATTTACGTCATTTAGGGGTTCTTCGCTGGCTTTTGCGATTCTCTTCCCTATGGAAGAAATATTTGAAGCTTATATTGCGCATAAGTTGAAGAAGTCGCTTCCAGACGCAAACGTATCAGCACAGGACAAAAAATATTCGTTGTTTGACCGTACTAATGAAACGAAAGCTGGTTATCGATTAAGGCCGGACCTAGTAGTGCGTTATGAAAATGACCAAACGACTATTGCAGATACAAAGTGGAAGGTGCTAGATTCATCAGGTCCTTCTCAAGCAGACTTGTACCAAATGTACGCCTACTATACTCGGTACCGCCACAAATCAGAAAACGTGGATAAAGTGGTATTGATTTATCCATATTCAACATCTTATTCCGAAAATGAGTTCAGGAGTACCCAGTCTTCGTCTGAAGAATTGGGAGCAAAAATTCAAGTAAGATTCGTTGATTTATTATCTGGGGATCTCGATGAACAGTTGGTCAGTCTTTTTGATTAAGGAAATGCACCTAATGAACTGAGAACTAGTCGAATTAACCTCCAAGACTAATTATAGGTGGGGAAATAACATGGAAGAACGTGAAGAAATTATTGTCCGTCCAGAGTCGGCGCTTTCAAAAAATGGACAGTTTGATTTGAGAAGACGCCCTCTTCAAAGGTATAAAGAGAGGAAAAGAAACAAGCTGGTTTCTGACTTGGCTGCGCAACTGGCAAACGTCCCTCAGTTTATAGAGGTGGTTGGCAGAAGTCGAGAAAAGGTGCTGGACATCTCAAAAGAAGTAGCTGAGAAAATAGCAAATGGGGAATTGGTCTTTAGCAGGAAGGGTGCAACTGGAGAAGCGGTTGGTATACTGAGAGACGCCAAAACAGGGAAACTCTTCACGCAATTGCCAATTAAGGAAATGCCATTAGAATTGGGTTCGACGATTGCTTCAGCCGGATTAAGCCTAAAGATGCAAGAAATCTCGAATAAACTTGAAATTCTTGATGGAAAGATAAATAGAGTCAATAGGAATTTCGACTTAAACAGGTATGCGGAGGTCCAGTCAGCTGGAGATAAATTTAAAGTTGCACTTCTGACGAAAGATACGAATATGAAGAAGGCTTTGTTATTAGAGGCATATTCACAGGCTACCAACGCAAAGAATTTATTACTGAATCAATTATATGAGACTAAGGAACAATTGAGAATCTCTCGTGATGATGGCAATTTAATACAAACTGTGTTTGGTGGTAAAAAAGCAGATGCTGAAGCAAGTTTGGCCCAGGCAGCACTGGATAATCTTGACTACATGAAGGATGCTTTCAGCTTTCAAATTGCGAGTTTAGCAGAATTAGGTGAGTATGATGCGTTGAATTATGAAGTAAGTGATTTCCAAGATTTAATATCAAAGGATTTTTCAGGAGACGATGCCTTATATTTAGATGGGCATCTCCCACCCACGTCAACTAACCCGTTTAAGTACCTTTCAGAGAGTGTTCTTGAATCTTCGACTGAGATTATTGATTTCCTTGACCACAATGAAGATTTGTTAGAAGTGCATTTTTTGCCAGAAATGCTGAATTTTGATAAGGAGGAAGATGGAGATGGAGCAGAACGTTTGTAAGGAAAAAGGTTGTAATACTGAAATACCATCTGGGGAAAAATATTGTTCATATCATAAGAACAAACGAGGCGAAAAACGTAGAACTGTTGGGAAAGTCATTCTAGCAGCAGGGAGTGTGGCATTGGCGGTTGTTTCCAAGGGAAAGATCAAACCAAAACTTTAGAATTCAAGAAAACGCCTAGCAGCAATTGTTAGGCGTTTTGTGTATATATATTATCAGGTATAATCAAGCAGAAGGGTGATGGTGAGATGATTCCAGAACCGTCACTTTGTACTCTGAAATTTTGCTTTTGAACCCTGAGATTTTGCCTTGATACTCCGAGACTTTGGGTTATAGAAAATCTCAGTGTATCAAAGACAACGTCTAAATAGAAGCGCCGTGTACGGAACCGTACGCACGGTGCTGTGAGAGGTCGGTGAGGGAGCTAATCCCTCACCTCCTACTCGATTTCAGCCCTGCATGGGTAGGTAGTAAATTGGTGATGAGAGGCTACTAAAAATTCATCAATTCTACAACAATAAAATATGTAACATATAGCTGACAGTTTTGAATCGGCTTGCAAGTAATTAGCACCATGCAGTATTGCGGTCGAGGCTGGCTTTGGTATTTTAGCCGCTGGTTCTTGCTGTTACTGATTCCTTGTATTGGCAGTTTCTTCTTTAATGCTTGGATTGGCGGGGCATTGGCGCCAGGGATTGTGCTGATTCTGATTGGTTGCTGGCTAGACAGTCATTATCAAGGCTACCAGATTCAGAGCAGACATCGCCTGTGCATCCAGGGCTATCTGATGCTGACCCGGCAGTTGACCTATGTGGAGAAAAACAAGCTCCAGGCGTTTTCCGTCAACAGCAGTCTTTGGATGGCGAAAAAAGGTATCGGCAGTGTGGAGCTGGCGATTAAAGAAGGCAGCGGTAGCGGTATGATGCACCTGCGTTACTTGGAGACAGCGGTGATTCGAGAGTTGCAGGAGTTCTTCCGGGGGAGGAGCGAGCAATAGAAGGGAGAAGACTCGGCTTGGTGTCGGGTCTTTTTTAGTGTTGTCATAATAGTGGATCGATATTATGCGAAATTAGGTAGCAAAAACGCTTGATTTCTTTTACTATAGAGGAGAACGATAATGTAAGAGACATAGTTAACTACCTTCTTTAAACGACAGGAGTGAAACACCGTGGAAATTCGAAAAGAATATCTCTTTGATAATATGAAAATCGCCTATGATCAGCTGTTGTACCGTATCGGTAGTTATCATTATAATTGGCATCCAGAGATTGAGCTGCTTTGGTTGATTACGGGGAAGATTGAGGTCAATGTGGATGGGCAAAGCTTTTCCTTAGACGAAAATGACTTGCTAGTGATTAACTCGAACTGTGGTCATGCGACATTCGCGACGGTGCCGAACAGCATCGCCATGAGACTACATATTTCTCCAGAATTTTTTTCTTCCCAAGGGATCGATATTTCGGAAGGACGATTTGAATTAAACTCCAGTGATGAACCCCGCAATCCGCTCTTTCAACTGTTGCGCAAAGACTTGTCCCAACTACAATTACTTAATAATGAAAAAAGGACTAGTAAGTTGAAAAACAATGCCTTGCTATTTAAGATTGCCGAGATTTTATTTGAATTTTTTACGTCAGACACTAAGCAGGGTGGTTACTCCGTGGGCCAGAAGCGGATATTCTTGGATCATGCCATTCAGTACATCGAAGAAAACTGTAGTGGGGAGCTGACCTTGGAACAATTGGCGAAGGAATGCAACTATTCCACGACCTATCTCTCTAAGATTTTTAAAATCGAGTTAGGCATCAATTTTTATGAATACCTGACCCGTTGTCGGCTGCAAAAAGGAATCCTAGAGTTGGCCATGACGACTAAAAAGGTGGCGACCATCTCCTTCGAAAATGGCTTTAGTGATGTGAAGTCATTTAACAAGGCCTTTCGAAAGCATTTCGGTACCACTCCCTCAGAATACCGGAAACAGATTGACTCTGATCTTCGAGAAATCGATCGCAACTTTAAGGCAAACTTGGACGAGGAGCAGGCAGCTATTAAAGAAAAATTGATTCGCTATCAACAATACGATGATTCTTTTCAAAATCCTTGCGTGAACTGTAGTAGTAAAGAATACGAAGAAAAATACTATGACTTGATGACCAATCTTCGTCGAATAGTGAAGTGAGTGCATCTTTTTAATGGGCGAATCACAAAAATGTGGTTAGCCCGTTTTTTGTTTCGTATAAAATGAAAACGAATACAAAGTTGTTAATAGCACTTGTTTTTCCCCCTATTTTTCTTATGCTGCTTTGCTTACTTAAGGTTCTTTTTTATGGAAGTCTGATTGTGTTTTTATCAGAGAAGTAAAGAAGAATTGGATAGTTTAGAAAGCTATTTCAAGCCATAATATAGAAAATGTTAGGAGGCAGAAACAATGAAATACACTTATGAAGAAAAAGTACTTTCTCCTGAAGCACAGAAGATGAGAGACATTCTTGTGGAATACATCACCGTCGTAGGGAGAAGACTTCCGGATGATGTGACCAAGAAGCTAGACGAACTGTCAAAAATCGAGGTAGATCCATTGCAACAGCTTGTCTATGACACAATGCGCGAAAACCAAATGTTGGCGGAAAAACTGAACCGACCTAGCTGCCAAGATACTGGGGCACTTCAGTTTTTCATCAAATGTGGTTCCAATTTTCCACTTTTAGGTGAATTAAAGGACATCTTAAAAGAAGCTGTGTATCTAGCGACGAAAAAAGCCCCTTTGCGTCACAATGCGGTGGAAACCTTTGACGAATACAATACCGGACTAAACATCGGTACTGGCTTGCCAAGTATCTTTACGGATATTGATGGCGACGGGGACGAGATGGAAATGTACGTCTACATGGCTGGGGGCGGTTGTAGCTTGCCTGGGGCCGCAAAAGTCTTGATGCCAGGGGAAGGATACGAAGGCGTCGTACGCTTTGTGATGGATCAGATGACTAGTTACGGAATCAACGCTTGCCCGCCACTGCTTGTGGGAATAGGGATTGGGACTTCCGTGGAAGCGGCGGCCATGAACTCAAAATTGGCTTTAATGCGGGAAGTTGACAGCGTGAGCGAAAACCCAAATGCCGCAAAGATGGAACGGTTATTGGAAGATGGCATCAACAACATTGGCTTGGGGCCTCAGGGCTTTGGTGGAAAGAAATCCGTTATGGGAGTGAACATCAATAACACTGCCCGCCATCCATCGGTAATCGGAGTAGCCGTGAACGTTGGCTGCTGGTCTCACCGACGAGGAAAGATTAACTTCGACAAAGACTTAAATTACACCTTACCATTGCAAAAAGACTATCAGCTCTTTAATTAACGTAATTTTTAGAAATGAGGAGAGTAAGCATGAAAGAATATCATTTGAAAACACCGGTATCTGCTGAGGACATCAAGGATATCCGGATTGGCGATATTGTTTATTTAGAAGGAACTTTAGTTACTTGTCGAGATGTGGCACACCGGCGGGTTGTAGAAGAGGGACTACCATTACCAGTGGATGTAAAGGACAAGGCCATTCTTCATGCAGGTCCCATCGTTAAGGACCACGGCAACAATGAGTATGAAATGATTTCGGTAGGACCAACCACCAGCATGCGGATGGAAAAATTTGAAGAAGCTTTCATCGAGGAAACCGGCGTTCGTTTGATTGTCGGTAAAGGTGGCATGGGACCAGGGACAGAAGCTGGCTGTAAGAAATACAAAGCCTTGCATTTGGTTTATCCAGCAGGCAATGCGGTGTATGCAGCAGAAAAAGTGGAACGAATCGTGGACGCTCAGTGGAAAGACTTGGGAATGCCGGAAACGCTTTGGGTCAATGAAGTGAAAAACTACGGTCCGCTGATTGTCTCCATCGATACAGAAGGCAGCAATCTTTTTGAACAAAACAAAGTTGAGTTCAATAGACGCAAAGAAGCTGAGATTGAGCGCATCTGTAAGGAAGTGCGCTTCATCAAGTAACCATTAACAGAAATAAGAGGTGATTCGTTTGTTGTTAGTATTAGCACTGTTAATGATTGTAACCTTTATATTCTTGCTATCGAAAAATAAACTGTCGATTGTCGGCGCCTTGACCCTAGTGCCCCTGTTTTTCGGGGTGCTAGTGGTACTGCTGACGAACTCGACGTTTGCCGACCTGTTTCAATGGATTACCGATGCTCTGTTTTACAAAGTCGATCCAGAAACCGCCAAAGTCAGTATGGGGGTCATCTCTCCGGGGCTGTTGATATTATTTGCGGTAATGTACTTCGATTTGATGCTGAACGTGGGCTTGTTTGACCCCTTATGCGAGTTCTTCATTAAGAAGGCGAAAGGAGATCCGTTGAAAGTCACTATGGCCACTGTATTGACGGCCACCGTGGTGACGATGAATGGTGATACCACAACGACCATTATTATCTGTGTGGCTGCATTTGTAGAACTGTATCGGTCGATGCGGATGAAGCTTAGCTATTTGGCAATCTTGATTGTGACGCCTATTGGGATTTTCAATCAACTTCCTTGGGGTGGACCGACCATTGCGGCCAGTACAGCTATGGAAGTGCCGATTAATGAACTGTTCAGCGCTTTATTACCAGGTTTATTAGCTGCCGAAATCTTTGCAATTTTCTTGGCTTATCGTTTAGGGAAAAAGGAACGCAAGCGGTTAGGTTGGTGCAATGGAGCGGATGCGGACATTGATCACGTGATGATGGAAAAAATGCTGGATTGTATTCGGGCGAAAGATCCCGAGTTGAAACGGCCGAAACTATTTTGGTTCAATTTGCTTTTGACCCTCGGAATTTTGTATTTATTGATTCAAGGTTTCGCCCATGGTGCTGTGCTATTCATGATTGGTAGCGCTATTGTCTTGACGGTGAACTATCGGAAAGTCAGCATTATTAATGAACGCATAGATGCAATCGCTTCCGATGCGTTAGCGCCTGCATTGGCAACCTTTGCTGCTGGGGTTTTCTCCGGAGTCTTATCCGGCAGTGGCATGGCGACCGCATTGGCTTCCGGAATGACGATGATTATTCCAGATGGGCTAGGAGCACACATGGCACCAATCTATGCTGTTATTTCGGCACCGGCGATTACGTTCTTACCTCAGGATGCTTTCTACTTTGGGATTGCCAAAGTAGTGGGAGAAGTGATGGAGCAGTATGGCATTACACCACTCCAAGCTGCTGTGGCTTCTATGGTAGGTCAATCATTCCGGTTGATTTCACCGGTCATTCCGGCTTTGTTCATGCTGACGGATTCCACTGAAATGAACTTTGTTGATTTCCAGAAGAAATACGTGAAGTACTGCTGGCCAATTCTGATTATTTACTTAGTTGTGTATGCCTTAACCGGTGCTTTACCAATTTAGTTGTTGAGTTGGAAGTTATATTCGTTATGCCACGGGTATATCGTTTATGGCTTCCTTTCTTATTCAAAGGGAGAGAAAGAATGAACTTTTTACAGCGTTTTAAGAAAAAGCGCCTTGACGAGCAGGCCGTGGAGGAATCAATGCAACCAGCGGCTCCTTACGTTGCGTTACCGAAATATGTCGAATGCGAGCCAGATCAATTGTTGCTTTTAAGTCTTGTGGCCGGGGCGATAGGAGCTGGGGACAATCCTACTAGTCGCTTTGCCTTGAAGAAGGCTTGGCAAAGAAATCCCGAACTTCAGCGTGTTGCGGTACTTGCCACGGCAATCGCTGCCCAAGATGCCCCCACCAGCAGATTTATCGTTAAAAAAATCGAGAAGGAGAATCAAGATGTTACGAAAATTTAAGATTGCCATCGATGGCACAGAGTACTTAGTGGAGATGGAAGAAATCGGCGGTACTCCCGCCCAAGCCGCATCATTAGCTGCACCAGCTCAGTCAGTTCAGCCACCAGTTCAAGCGGCACCTGTACCAGTAGAAGCAAGTGCTCCAGTTACCAGTCAAGCTGTTGGGGAGATGAAAGCGGCCAGTGAGGTAATCACCGCGCCAATGCCAGGGACTGTTCTGAAAATTTTAGTCAATGTAGGGGATGAAATTGTGGCTAATCAGCCATTGTTGATTCTTGAAGCGATGAAGATGGAAAATGAAATTGTTGCGAATAAAGCAGGTGTCGTGGAAGCAATCGCAGTCGCACAAGGTGAGATGGTGAATCCAGGTGATTCATTAATCGGCATAGCTTAAAAAGGAGAGGTATACAGTGGAAACGTTAGTTCAAGGTCTACAAGGCATGGGCCAAGAGCCCGGACGAATTGTCATGATGATTATCGGTGGAACTTTGATGTATTTGGGCATCAAAAAAGAATACGAACCTACCTTGCTCGTACCCATGGGACTGGGGACTATTTTAGTGAATTTCCCAAATTCTGGGGTGTTAAGCGCTGGGGGAGAAGCAGGGCCGTTTCAAGTCCTATTTGATATAGGAATTAGTACCGAGTTATTCCCATTGCTTCTATTTATTGGGATTGGAGCGATGATTGATTTTGGCCCGTTGCTGCAAAATCCCTTTTTATTACTGTTTGGTGCGGCAGCTCAGTTTGGCATTTTCTTCACGATTATCATGGCCGTCCTATTAGGATTTGATTTAAATGATGCGGCTTCTATCGGAATTATCGGGGCAGCGGATGGGCCAACTTCCATCTTTGTGGCAAATACGCTGAATTCGAAATATATGGGGGCAATCATGGTAGCGGCGTATTCGTATATGGCACTAGTACCAATCATTCAACCTGTAGCTATCAAAGCCGTGACCACGAAAAAAGAGCGTAAGATTCGTATGCGCTATCAAGCTGGGGAAGTTTCCCAAACTGCGAAAATCCTTTTTCCAATCGTGATTTCGATTGTGGCGGGATTGATTGCGCCGGTTTCCTTACCCTTAGTTGGTTTCTTGATGTTTGGGAATCTATTACGAGAATGTGGTGTTTTGGATCGGCTATCAATCACTGCACAAAATGAATTGGTGAATATTATTAGTATTTTACTCGGTTTGTCGATTTCCGTAAAAATGCAGTACGAAGAATTTCTTCAAGTGGATACCTTAATGGTCATCGGGCTAGGACTCGTGGCTTTCGTGATGGATTCGGTAGGCGGTGTGCTCTTTGCAAAATTGCTTAACTTATTCCGCAAAGAAAAGATCAATCCGATGATTGGGGCGGCGGGTATTTCCGCATTCCCTATGTCCAGTCGAGTGATTCAAAGGATGGCAACGGAAGAAGATCCGCAAAATTTCATTTTAATGCATGCGGCAGGAGCCAATGTCTCTGGTCAGATTGCTTCGGTAATTGCCGGTGGTTTGCTGTTAGCACTGCTCGCTTAGGAGGAGAATAAAATGTCAGAAGCTTTACTAAAATCGCTTGAATTGCTTGTATTCGGATGGGGTGGCGTGTTTATCGTCATTTTCATTATTTACTTGGCTTCCATCTTATTAAGTAAAATGTTTCCAGTAAAGAAATAGGGGATGAAATCATTGGAAAAACGTATTCGCTTCACAGAAACTGTATTACGAGATGGGCAACAAAGCCAAATCGCCACGAGAATGACTACCGCTGAGATGACCCCAGTTCTCCAAACCTTAGACGAAGCAGGGTATCATGCTTTGGAAGTTTGGGGTGGCGCGACCTTTGATTCCTGCCTGCGTTTTCTAAATGAAGACCCGTGGGAACGTCTGCGCACCATCCGACAAGAAGTCAAAAACACCAAATTGCAAATGTTGCTCCGGGGACAAAATTTATTAGGCTATAAGAATTATCCCGATGATATCGTTCGAGCGTTTATCACGAAATCGATTGAAAACGGCATTGATATCATTCGCGTTTTTGATGCTTTGAACGATTTGCGTAATTTGGAAACAGCAATCGCTGCTACCAAGGAAGCAGGGGGCCATTGCCAAGTTGCGATTTCTTATACCACTAGTGATTTTCATACCATCGATTATTATCGTGGATTGTCCAAGAAAATCGCCAAAATAGGGGCGGACTCCCTGTGTATCAAAGACATGGCAGGAGTACTCACGCCACAGAAAGGGTACGAGTTGGTATCACAGATTAAAGATTCCACGGAATTGCTAGTCGATGTTCATACTCATGCGACCAGTGGAATTGCGGAAATGACCTATTTGAAAGTCGCTGAAGCGGGGGCAGATATTATCGATACAGCTATTTCTTCCTTTGCGGGAGGAACCAGTCAACCAGCCACGGAATCCTTAGCCTTGGCCTTTGAGGAGCTGGGCTATGATACAAGACTCGATTTAGGAAAAATCAATGAAGCTGCCGAATACTTTAATCCGCTTCGAGATCGTTTTCGGGCAGAGGGCCTACTGAATGCAAAGGTCAAAGATACCGAACCCAAAACACTGATTTATCAAGTTCCTGGGGGGATGTTGTCTAACTTATTGAGTCAGTTAAAAGAGTTAGGTCTGGAACAACGCTATGAGGAAGTATTGGCGGAGGTACCAAAAGTACGGGCTGATTTGGGCTTTCCCCCACTGGTCACACCTCTTTCGCAAATGGTAGGGACCCAGGCGGTGATGAATGTGCTTACTGGAGAGCGCTACAAAAATGTGCCTCTAGAAATCAAAGACTATGTGAGAGGCCTATATGGCAAATCACCGGTTGCGATTGCTTCAGAAATTCGTCAGCAAATCATTGGAGATGAGGCGGTTGTTACTCAACGGCCGGCGGATTTACTACAACCTGGATTAGAGCATTCGGAGACTGAAATATCTCAATATGCCAAGTCTGAAGAAGATATTTTAAGTTATGCTCTTTTTCCAGAACAAGCACGTGATTTTCTGGGACGTCGGGAAAATCCATTCTATGATGTTCCGCTTCAGAAAGTTTCGGTTACGTTGGACATTAACTGATTTTGAAAAATTTGAAATGACCTAACTGAATTGTTATTATGAAAGGTCCCTACTTTTGATAGATGTTCTAAGGGTGGGGACTTTTTTTGGTTTATTATGGATGGGTGTTATTAAATTTTGAATTACTAGACTACGAGAATAGAATATGAAACATTTTTGAAAGATGAGAAATTCTATCTTATCTTATTGGAAAAGTTTTAGAGATATAAGAACGCTTTGGATTGGATTTAGGAGGAATCACGATATGGCAAGTGTTGGTACATTTTCACATGAAGAAATCACGATAGAGAATAAGGCATTTTCTAGTTTTAAAACAATTATAGAAAGTGCTTTTTATGGCAATAATGTCGAGGTTATTAGCGATTTAGCTAGCGCTTATGATTTGGCAAGGAAGGCGCCCGGTGCTGTTGTTACGGACATGCCTGTAAGTCATGCAACTGATCTAGGCTTACCAGAGGATGCTAAAGTAATTGTTTTTAATGATGGAAAAGTCACTGGACGAACTGCATCGGCTCGTCGTGTCATTGGACAACCAGGAATCGACAAGACTTTATATGAAGGCGTATTGCGAGATGCTTTGGCCCAAGGAACTCATAAGAAGTTCTATGCAGGAGAAGTCGTGGTAGGGTTGGATAAGGATTTCATGGTAAAAGCACATCTTATATTACCAGAAAACTACGAGACGAATTTCTACTCCTATCTTTTGAATTTCCAAATTATGAATCAGGAATGGCGAGCGCTGTACCAAGACTCTAAGAATTATCCTGAGACGGATATTTATTTGTATGCAGATCCGGATTGGACACATCCAGCTTTTCCTCATGGTTTAGCACTATTTGATTCAGAACACAATGTAGCAGCTATATTAGGTTTAAAATATTTTGGAGAATTAAAAAAAGCCACTCTGACTTTGGCATGGTCTATCGCTCATCGAAATGGGTATGTAGCGTGTCACGGTGGGATGAAGGAATATCAATTCTCAGATAAAAAATTTACCATGGCGGCTTTTGGGCTCTCTGGTTCTGGAAAATCCACAATTACTTTGGCCGAGCATAATGATAAATACCAAATAAAGGTACTTCACGATGATGCATTTGTCATTAATCAATTAGATGGCTCTACCACAGCATTAGAGCCGTCCTATTTTGATAAGACACAAGATTATTCTTTGACGGATCCAGCGATCAATTTCTTTATGACTTGTCAAAATGTTGGCGTGACGTTAGATAATGATGGGAAGAAAGTCATTGTCACTCAAGATATACGAAATGGAAATGGGCGAACGATGAAATCATGATATGTGACGCCAAATCGAGTAGACCATCTATGTTCATCTCTTGATGCGATTTTCTGGATTATGAAAGATGATACGTTGCCTCCAGTAGTGAAGATTGATGATTCGGTTTTGGCGGCAGTCTTTGGTTTAACTTTGGCTACAAAACGTTCTACAGCTGAAAATATTGTTGATAATAAAGATCGAGATAACTTGGTGATTGAACCTTTCGCTAATCCATTTCGAGTTTACCCACTAGGAGAAGATTTTGAAGATTTCAAAACGCTTTTTAATAAAAATCAGACAGCTTGTTATATCTTAAATACCGGATTTTATCAAGGTAAAAAAGTCACTCCACAAGATACTCTTTCTTCAATTGAAAAAATTGTGGAAAAACAAGCAAAGTTTGTCTCTTTCGGTCCAATTTCAGGAATGAATTATCTACCATTAGAAGGTTTTGAAGTAAATTTTGATGATGCGAAATATATGAAAGCTTTAAGAGAGCGGATGGAAAGCCGATTAACCTTTATTTTGAATCAAAATTCGGAAAGGGAAGGGTATAACGCATTACCAGAAGAAGCAATTACTACTATGAGAAGAGTGATTACAGAGTTATCTTGATTGTAGATGCTCCTTTAAATTATTTAAAATGGTTGCATTGTAATAATCTCAAAGGGGTAATCTGAAAGACTACCCTTTGAGATTATAGTATTTATTCTGAATAAATTGGAGAATAAAAATAATAAGGATTATTATCTGCATCCTTTGGAAACGGAGTTACGTTAGAGTATGTTCGCTACACGTTGCATTAACCAAGAAATGGAGGCCTGAGATGATTCAACGGTTGGCTCTATGGAACCATCTATTGTATGCATTAAAAATTGGTATTGGTAGTGGCGTATCAATCTATATAGCGGAAAGTTTGCAATTGGAATATGCTTCATCAGCGGGCATCATCACGTTGCTAACTATTGCTTCCACAAGATCCGAGACTCTGCGTATAGGATTGCATCGTATAATCACATTTATTGGAACCGTGGTATTATGCGGGCTAATGAACTCAGTGATTAGTGCGGAGTGGGTTGCTTATGGCATCGTTATGGTCGTTCTGACTTTTGCCTTGAGTTTACGTGATTTGCTCAAAACACTCTCGGGAAATGCAGTCGTGGTGAGTCATTTGTTGCGAGCGGCAGATCAAATAATTACAATCGAAAATCTAGTTAATGAGTTTTCATTATTGTTGATTGGGCTAGTGATTGCCATTGTCGTCAATAATTTTCAAAATTGTGAAAGTCAGAAGAAATACTTAGAAAAGGCAGTGGAGTCTACGGATCGAGAAATGCAGAAAATTTTTTATAAACTTTCTGCTTATTTGAAAGATCCCACACTTAACAATCAAGTTTGGGAAGACATCATTCAGCTGGAAAAAGACATCTTAGGATATACGGCGATTGCTTTTCAATACCAACAAAACCGTCTTCCACGAAAAGATCATTATTATGTGAATTATTTTGAAATGCGTCTGCAACAGAGCGGTGTGCTCCATAATCTCCATTATGAGATGAAAAATATACGAGTATTTCAAAGTGATTCACAAATTGTAGCTGAGTTTCTTGATTCGATGATTGACGATTTGTCTAAAATGAATTCTCCTCTAATCCAGCTGCGTAAAGTAGCTGATTTGATTCTATACATTCAACAAAACAACTTATCTACGACTCGTGAGGAGTTTATTAGTAAAGTACGTCTTTACCATATAGTGATGAACATCGAAGAATTTTTGAAGTTTAAAGAACGTTTTGTGGCAACTTTAGACAAGTAAATCTGAAATAAGCGTTTTTGATAACTCAGATTTCACCTTTCACTTGAGTAATTAGATTGTAAGTAACTCATAAGCTTCATGGCATGTTGATATTTTGAATAATAAAAAATAATTCTGATAATAAATTAATCCGTTTGTGAGGCGTATAGACAGCTCTTGTCTGTATGCCTTTTTATTTTAAAAAAATTTGTCTTTTTTCGAAAAATGCTCACTCCCAGATTGTAGTAATAATGGAAAGGGATAGATATGAAAACGAGTTGAATGATTTTTTTGAGGAGGAAAATGTTATGGGCGACTCTAAAGAAACCCACATTCAACACATGTTTGACAGTTTTTGTAAGAAAGTAGTCCGCAATGAAGCATTCAATATTCAAAAGAAAGATGCGAGATTTCGCCAGCGTCAAATTTCAATGGAGACGTTGGAACAAAAAAATCTAGGTACAGAATTCTATTATTCTGACACGAGGCTGAATGGTAATGGGAAGTTTCCTGTCTTAGGAATCGAAATTTTAATAGGCAATGAAGTATTGGCAAATGCAATTGAACAATTGGCTAGTGTTAGACAAGAGATCATCCTGATGTCGTTTTTCATCGGTCTCAATGATCGTGAAATTAGTGAAATAGTCGGAAAAAGTCTTGGAAGTGTTTGGTATCAACGTCAGGAAGCCTTAGAAGATCTGAACAGGATATTAGGTGAAAGTTATGAAGAAAACTAAACGATATATACCGTCCATACCAGTAGAAACGATCAAAGCTGCAAGCTCCGGCGATTCAATCGCAATGACCATTGTCCTGTCAAAATATCAAAACTATATTTCAAGAGTAGCCATGAAGTCCGTTTATGAAGAAGAAAAAGGCATGGTTATGTATATGGATGAATATATGCGTAGACAACTGGAAACGAAATTGATTGAAAAGATACTTGAATTTGATACAACTCGCTAACGTATTTTTTCCCTTTCCTTTTCATTCTATGAAAGTTTTTTATCAGTTTCGAATAGAAGACTTTCATAGGCTGAAAAAGCCGAATGCTCTTTGAAAAGTGAATAGTATATCTATCAGTACGTGTAGCTTACGAGTTTCTATTTAGTTTCGCCATGACAAGATATTCCTTTGAGCGATAGTTTCTGAAATGAACTCGTGATTACGATAATGATACTTCCGTAACCAAATTGGCCCGCCATTACTGGGGGGAGGTGAGATTCCTATGTGCTTTGGCAGAGCAGCTGATAGATGAAAAAAGTCCATCAAAAGTTGATAGCTATTTCTAGAAAAACATTGCTGAGGATAAGACAATTTTGAAGGAAGGCGGTATAATGAAGACAGCTACTAGAAAAGATATAATTGATTTGGGGTTTTCTCAGTACTATGCTGACAAAATTTTCAAGGAATGCAAGAGACTTCTCGTCAATAAAGGATATTCATTTTACCGAAACTCAAAGATAAAACGAATTCCTATTTCAATTGTAGAAGAGGTCTTGCATATTTCTTGGGAGGAATAGTGCAATGAGAAGAGTTACAAATGTGTACAAAGACGAAAAACGAGGGACGTGGTATTTTTCGTTGTCTCTAGGGTACGATCGGTTTGGTAAGAGAATTCAGCCCACCAGACGGGGATTTAAAACCCAGACAGAGGCAAAACAAGCCATGGAAGAGTTGAAAAAGAATTATTCTGATTCTCAAAATATCTATTTACAAGGAATTACGTTTCGAGACTTTTATAAGAAGTACTTCTTTCCTTGGTATAAACTAGGTACAGTTGAGAAAACCTATGTAAAAACCGACAAGACGTTAAAACGTGCTCTGGCCTATTTCGGAAACATGCAGATGGAAAAGATCAGACCAATTCATATTCAAGAGTTTCAACAGTACCTCGTTGAAAAGTGTTCTGTTACGAACAAAGAGGGTACCACACGTCCGTTATCAAACAATTATATTAAACAGATTTTTAACAAGTTACGGATCATTTTTAAGCGTGCAGTGGTTTTAGAAGTGATTGAAGAAAACCCAGTCGATACGATTGGTAAGATTCGAACAGAACGTTCAGTAGTAGAGTTTTGGACTGTTGAAGAGTTTAAAAAGGTGTACGCTTGCCCATATCTCTGTGATTTTCAGGAGACTTTCTACAAAAGAATGATGCGTTTTTTGTTTGTTACAGGTCTCAGAAGTGAGGAGCTTTTTGCTCTGCAATGGCCGGATATTGACTTAAAAAAAAGTACTTGTAGTGTGAATAAATCTCTTTACATTCGGACAAGAACGGATTATGAGTTTTCTGATACGAAGAATGCTTCAAGTATCCGAACTATCACACTAGACCAACAAACTGTCGAAGATTTGAAAGAATGGCAAGAAACCCAAAAACTAATCGGCGAGGATTTAGGTTTTGTTTTCACCTTTGATGGATTGCCACCGTCACCAAAAACATTTTTGGGACGTATTAAAAAATTGGCCGAGGTTGCTGGTGTGAAATCAATTCATTTACATGGATTACGACATTCCCATGTTGCTTTTTTGATTGAGCATAATAAGAACATCTATGCTGTTTCAAAACGGCTGGGGCATTCGTCCATCAAGACAACTTTAGACAAATATGGGCACCTATATCCTGAAACAAACCAATCTCTAGCAGATGAATTTACCAAATTTGACGTGTAATTTTTTTACGATTTACTGCTGTCAAATTGCTGTCACGGGCTGTTTCTGAGATGCAAGGTGTTGATATACCGGGCTTTAGAGGCCACTTGTCGGAATCGAAAATGGACGACGATGAAAAACCTAAAAAATAAGGGTTTATTTGGAAATAGAAGTGAATAGTTTGTGGATTTTTAGAAATTGTCTATGGTAAGAATATCCGTAGACAATTTTTTTGACAGTAAAAAATGCGAAACTTTGATGCACCAGAAGATTGAATCGATACTACTCCAATTCAGACACTCAAGTTCAATCTTAACACGCAGGATTGTTAAATCTAAAGAATAAAATAGGAATCCAATATTTTAAAAACCATACGTTCTTGAAAGGGGTTGCAAAAATAATTGTGAACGAGTAAGGTAGAGATTAGGAACAAGCTTTAAAAATCAATAGTAATTGGATTAAATGCAGAATATGTTTAATTTAAATACTGTGTTAAAGGCGTATAAAAATACAGGTGTTTACCGCAAACAGCATAATTAGGGAGGCGCAAAGTGGATAATCGCGAACGAAAACAAAATTGGGGATTAATGGGACTGTATGCTCTTTTGTTGATAACAGCTTGTCTCTTCCATCAAATTAAATATTATTTTTTAGCCAGAATATTGCTAGTGATTGCCATTATTTTAATAATCGTTTTCTGGAGATATTTGTTTAAGAACAAGATAATTGGTATTTCTTTTTCAAGTACTGTTTTTCAACAAAATTTACAAAAAAATGAACGTCGCTTTTTATATGCTCTTGTTATTCTTGTTATGCCGATCTTAAAACTGCGAAATATTTCTGTAAGTGATGTCGTACTATCAATCCTACTAATTTTGATGCCCATTTTCCTAAGTACTTTAGATGAAAAAGCAGAGAAAAAGAAATAGTGACCGTGGTCTATAATTTCTTGAATATAATTTTTAGTCAACCAAGAGCAAACTGTTCTTGGTTTTTTTCTACTAAAAATGAAGACATCTCCTTTTAAAACCAAGAAAGTAGAAAAATGGAAAATACTAAATAACCTACGATTAGATTATTGACAAAACATGATAGGTGGGCTATTTTCATTATAGTATTTATCAGAAAAACAGCAGCTTTTCGAGTTTTTAAGCATTGAACAAAAAAATTCCAGCGGATGTTTTTTTGGTTTAAGGAGAATATATGAAAGCTTTAGTTTGTGAGTTTTGCGGAGGGAATCGTTTTAAAAAAGTAAGAAATGGGTATGAATGTGAATATTGTCATGCTGTTTATCCCTCAAATGAAATCGACGTACCTGTCGATATTTCTCATCGAAAATCTCACTTCGGCATCTGGCTCGCTGCAGGGATCATTTTTTTTGTTGGAATTGGTTTTGCACTTCATGGTCCATTAGAAAAAGGAATCGATGGTTTGGGGCAAGGAGCGGCGGTCACGACGAAAGCGACAAAGTGGAGTGAAGACGAGTTAAAGAATCCCCAAAGAAATGTAATGATTGCGGAGTTGACGCTAAATCAAGAAGAAATATCAAAAGCAAAGGTATCCATAGCTAAATATGGTGGGGACAAAACGAAAGAATATGGGCAACGGTTGGATTTAGCGCAAAAAGAGCACGATAAATTGGAAAAAAATCGACTCACGCGCGCTCCTAAAAAAGATATGCTAATTGAAAATCCTGATTCAGATTTAGCGGCGACTAGTTATTACAAGGAGAATGGGTTTTTATTAGCTTATATTCCCGAATATACCCAGTATTCAGAAAAAGATGTTACAAAAGCTTTTGGAAAACCAGATGAAATTTTAACCGATCCTAATAAAATTAGAGAAAATATAGTGCTTAATTATGATGATGAGAATCTTGAGAATTCGGAAATGCAAATTTTGCAAAAAGAGTTACGAGATGGTCAGTTAACCTGGCGAGAAGTTCATGCCTTTTTATTGGCACTCAATGATTTTTCAGCCGTAAGTTTCACAAAAGAATTCGTCTATGAGGAGCAAGGAAAACCCAACGTATATTTTGAGGGAGAAAAAATTATTTATATCTCACCAATTCCACGATATGTTTACTTTACAAGAATTCCTGAAAGTCATCCTTACAATGGCTTAGGTTCATATCCTGAAGATTTTCCAGAAAATTATACGGAGAAAGGAACCTGTCAATGAAGCCACAGATATGTGAAAATTGTGGAAGTACGGAATTCCACGAAACTACCAATGGTTGGAAATGCGATTATTGTAAAACAGTGTATATAGCAGAAAAAGCAAAACCTAAAATAGATACTGTGCCAACTTTATCGAAAGTAAAATGGGGGAAACTGATTTTAGCAGTTTTCTTAGTGTCACTAACGATCTTCATAGGTAAAATTTTTATTCGTTCCATTTCTTCTGAAACTGCTGAACCATCAAAACCCGCTGAGGCGACTTATACTTTATGGACGTCTGATTCTGAGGAAAAAGATATCAGTAGCGTTTCTGGATGGAGCCAATCGGTTTTTGACGCCATCCAAGTAGCAACAGAAGAATATAACGAAAAAACAGAAAAGTATTCTTATACCAATGGCGGAAATTATGCTGATTTGGAAAAAATAGTCGGCAAACCAACAAGTAAAGTTACTTGGGAACAGGAGGAGTATGGACACCCTGCAAAGGTAATAGCGGAATGGCAAAATAATGAAAGCGGAGAGTATGCCGGGATGACCGTCACTGTTACCTATAATAAAAAAACGTTGATGATTATTGATAAAGATGTGTATTAATGTAGTTCGTAGAAAGGTGCAAGAACCCGTCTAGCTACTAAAAAGTTCAGACCTCCTGTATACTTAAGAAAAGGATTTTTCTGCAAAAGGTTTGGGTACAGGAGGGAATCTTATGAAGCCGGTCATCGTTGCTGAGAAAATAAAAAAAGAATTTTCTAACAATGTCGCATTAAGTGAGATTGATCTGACAATCAATGAGAATGAATGTGTTGCCTTATTAGGAAAAAATGGGGCAGGAAAAAGTACACTTCTAAATATTATATTGGGAAATTATTTTCAAACGAGTGGAAGTATTACAATGAGTTTTGAAAAAAATGAAATCGGTTTTTTACCACAAAAAACGAATTTTCCCGATGATGTAAAAGTAAAGGAGCTTCTTCATTTTGTCGCTAGTTATGGGGAAAATCATCTGTCTGAAGAAGAGAGGAACAATATCTTAAAATTTTCTTCTGAACAATTAAATCAATTTGCCGCAAAATTATCTGGTGGACAACAGCGGCTCCTTGATTTTTGTTTGTCTATCATTAATAAACCTAAATTGCTGATTATGGATGAACCAACGAATGGTATGGATACCAGCACTCGAAAGCATTTTTGGGAGATTATCCAGCAATTGATGGATAATGAAACAACAATTGTTTTTACGACACATTATATTGAAGAAGTGAATTACAGTTCAGATCGGGTGATTTTGTTAAACGATGGAGAATTGATTGCTGATGACACGCCTTACCATCTTCGAATGCTGGATCACGAGAAGATACTTTGGATCGAATCCGATAACTATACACCATACAAAGAAAAAATCCAAAAAATAATTTCCGTTAATCAAATCCGCATTGTTGAAACGAATGAATTGACAAAATGGCACTTTCAAGCTGAGCAGACAAGCAGAATTTTTGAAGAACTGTTAGCCATCGACTTTCCTTTAGAAAAAATCGAATTAACCAATACCTCCTTATTGGATACGATTTTTAATGAAAAAGGAAAAGAGAGAAAGGCGGAATAGGCAATGAGAAACTTGATGAAAGTTGAATTATTGCGGATTACCCGCAACAAAAAATATTTGCTTATGAGTATCGCTATGCCGGTTGCATTTTACCTAATCTTTACGGCGGTGCTTAAACTTCCCAATCCAGAATATCAAAAGATCTTCATGAAGGAATATCTTATTTCAATGACAACCTTTAGCTTAACCAGCTTTTCTATTTTCACTTTCCCATTTGAAATTATCGAAGACAAGAAAAATGGATGGCGCGTCCTTTTGAATCGACTACCAATCAAAAAATTTGATATTTATTTAATCAAGATAATAAAAATGCTACTCCTCTTCATTTTGGCGATTTTTCTTGTCTTCATGACCGGATTTTTTGTACGAAAAGTTGATTTGACCGTGCAACAATGGATTATTTCTGCTTTGTTGCTGTTGTTTGGGGCAACGATTTTTCTAAGTCTAGGGACGATTCTCAGCAATTTTAAGGATGAAAAAACAGTGTCTGTTTTTGCGAATATCTTGTTTTTAGGATTAGCCATGTTGGGTGGATTGTGGTTTCCGACTGATCAATTTCCTGGCTGGTTACAAACTATTTCCCAAATGACACCGACTTATCATTTTCGAGAATTGGCTGTGGGCTATATCGAGAATGGTTCCGTACCGCTAACTTCTGTTTTGATTATGATAGCTTATGGGGTTGTCTTTTTAGGTATCTCGTTTCTTATTTCAAGAAAACGGGAGGATGTGGCTTGATAAAAGTAGAAGCTGTAAAAAAAGAAGTATCCGCATATGTTGGATACTTCTTTTTGAGGTTACAAATAGAATAATTACTCTGCCGGTGGGCGATAGCCGGCAGCTTTTGCTTCTGCAATAGTCTTGAACCAAGTCTTCGGATTTGTCGTTTTGTCATAATATTTCGAACCGGGAATATGATAAATTCCGCTATTGGAGCCTTTGATCAAGCCATTGCCGTTTTTATCGACAAATTTTTTTTCTTCGCTCACGGATTCTGTTGTACTGGTTGTTGAAGAGCCAATTCGACTGGTGCCATCTGAATAATTGATTGTTACACCATCCTGAATGTTAAAAATATACACGTTAAATTGGATATCATCACTGTCGATGGATTGTGCCTGCATGTGTACGCCACGAGCAACTAATTCTTCTCCTTTAAAAACCGGAACGACAGAATAACGAACATACTTTGTTGGGTTTTCTTTAAGGAAATAGGCGATGTCGGACTCAAAACGCAGCATTTCCGGACTATTCAATTGTCTAGTACCGGTAATCAAATTTTTCAAATTATTATTTTGCCCAGTCAACTGGAAGCCAATCAAATGGGACCGATTGTACAGATAGCCGTCTTTGATTTTTTTATTCCGCCAGCCGGTAGGGTCCACGGTCAAGGGTTCACGCTTTTCAGTCGGCATCAGACTTTTTTTGAGTAATGCTTCGGCATAGGTTGGTCGATTCAAAGAATCTAAATCGCCATATTTTTCCCAAGGACCATTTTTGGTGATCAAATCTTTTTGGGTGAAGGTGGGCTTCCCTTGATTTATATCAATGGTCTGCGTTCCTTTATAACTCAACTCTGCAAGTTCGCTATTGGTTGCTTGAATGTTTTCCTGTGAAACTGAATCAGAACTTGATTCTTTTCCCGGAAGATTGAGTGAGGAACAGCCTGCCAGAAAAATTGCCGTTAAGCTAATCAGGGATAGCAGTTCATATTTTTTCTTTTTTGAAAGATGGGAAAAGACTAGGGGGGTCAAAATAATAAAAATTCCCACTATTACATAGATAAAGTGCATATTATTCTCCTTTTACTAAAAAATCTAAAAAGCTCTTTATGAGTATATAACAATTTTTTATTTTTTGGGGATGTTTGAAATAAAAAAGAATCTGGATTATCCCAGATTCTACTGTGGTTCATCGTAGGTTGCCCAAACAGATTGTGCAATTTCAAAGGGACGTGCTTTTTTGCCATCAATAGGCTCGTAAAGCAGTTCTTTTTGCGTTTCAGGGATTTTTAAGACGTTCAGAAAATGGTTTGTTTCCTTCAAAAAACCAATCTTAGCAAATTCATTTTTTTCCAAAGTATACTGGATACCTGTTAATTTTGCTTCTTTGTCTGCGGTAAATTCTGATCTATCCCGTAAATAGACGACTTGATTACGGAAAAGAAAATAATAAGAGTCATAGGCAGTCCCAAGATAATCAACAGATTCGCTAACCGGATGAGAGGTGTACATACCAAGTGCCTCAATACCCGCCCGATTCTGAAATCTTTTGAATGAATTGATTGTTTCTTCGTCATAAGGTTCATACCCAGTAAAAGTCAGCTCACGGTCACGAATATTTGGTAAAACGTCGCGACTGACCGTGTAGAATTCCTGAAGTCGATTGTGTTGGAGATAAAAAACACCACCAATAGTTAACAAAGCAACGAAAGAAAAAATGGCTACATGCTTGCTGAATCGGTAATGATGATAGATTACGGCAAACATAAAAACAAGTAACAGCAAAGCTCCCATGACAATCAAAATAGGGGAAATAATTACTGAAAAACGTTCACCGGCAATCCATTCTTTTAACTCAATAAAGGCAAAGATAAGAATCATCTCCTAAAAAACAATTGTTACGGTTATCATACCATAATGCTCAAAAAATACTATCTCATTCTCCCATTACGCGTTTGTTTCAAAATAAAAAGTTTTTCTATTAAAGAAATTTTGTAACTTCTAAGTAAAAAACCCTATTCCAGCGCTATGTCTAATGATTTTGTCGGTAAGAAATGGAGGTATTTGTGGTTTTTTTACAAAAATTTGCTAAGATTGGGATATCAAGCAGGGAGTATTGGGGGGAATAAAATGGAACTCAATCAACAGCTGAAGAAGCTGCGAATCGAGCATCAGTTAACGCAAGAAGAATTAGCAAAAAAAATTTTGGTCAGTCGACAAACGGTTTCCAATTGGGAGAATGGCAAAGCACAACCGGATTTGCAAAATTTACTGATTTTAAGCAATCTTTATCAGGTTTCCATCGATGAAATGCTGGAGAATAAGTCGGAGCCGACGTTAATCAAGACCTATCCTCTTGCAAAACGGTACATGTATGGATTAATTGTTTTTTCTGTCATTCTATTGATTCTGCAAATTATTTTGCGACCACGCGGACTGAATATTTTACTTTTTTATACAGTAGGTGGTTTGATTGGCACCGGTGTTTATATGTGGCAAACCAAACGAGCAGCAGCCCTTTATTCCCAAACAGAAAATATGTATGATATTGGTCGATGGATTTGGATTACTTTTTTTGTGGGCATTTTTTTGACAGTCATACTACAATCATTGATTGTGAATTAGGAGGAAAAAAATGAAGCAGGGAGCATTACTTACGATAAGTTCACAAGAAAAATATGGGTTGTTTTGGGCGCAACAAGATCAGGTCTACGAACCAAGAGCGTTGAATGTTCTTAAAGCTGAAAACAGCGATTATGAATGGCAGTTGGTAAGCCTTTCGGATATGAACAAAGACACAATTCTTGCGTATCAGGCAGTGGCTTTTACACCGATTACGCTGAAATATAAAAAAGAAATTCTTCAATGGTACCCAACAGTAGAAGTGATCTTGATTTCCACAGATCAGTTTATGCGGTTTTTGGCACCAAAGGCTGCGGTTATAGGTCAAACGACTGGTTATCTGATTGTTGCCGGCTCAGACATCAATCAAAATAAACTGCCTAAAGAGTTGAGCCCGCAATTTAAAGAAGAGAATCTTCGTCAATTAATGAGAGAGTATCCCTCAGTTTATTGGCTTGTGAAGACGTTAGAAGAGACAAGGGAACTATTGCACCACAATACCAAACACGTCACCGTAGCTTTGGCACCAAAAGCATGGGGATATGAAACACAATTGCAGGAAGAATTTCCAGAGATTAAAATTTTACGAATTACCCCAAAAAATTTGATGGCGACTCCGAAAGAATATGAAAAAGTTATGCTGGCTGTCGCTATTGTTACAATGATTTTATTGGCTTTAATGGGAATTTTTCAATGATGAAAGTGAAAGGAACCGTTGTTATAAAATAACTGAAATGAAAATATTTTTGGAAAATAAAGTTTTTACTTGCACATGTTCTTCAACTTTGTTACTCTTAATATAACGAAAGAAAAGAATATCTCCTTAGGGGAGTAACTGGCGAGTATTCGCGATAATATCAACAGTAAGTTGGTCGTTTTCGATCATCTGGTATTATATTAAACAGTAAGACCTAAGATGACTATCCAGATAGTTGTCTTGGGTCTTTTTCTTTTCTTTCAAATCAAATTATTGGAGGTTCTCGAGTGGAACAGAAATTAGAAAAAGACATGAAGCAGGAAACAACCGATTATCAGAAAAAAATGACCGATCTCTATCACGAACTAGACAGCAATGAAAACGGCTTGTCAGGTGATGCGGTAGAACAGCGTTTGGCAGCTCATGGTTTCAACGAACTTCAAAGTAAAGCAAAAACACCTCTTTGGAAAGTGTTTTTAGAGACTTTTAAAGATGCGATGGTGATTGTTCTGTTGATTGTAGCGGTCGTACAGATCGTGATGGGCCATCCATTAGAATCGGTAGTCATTTTTGCCGTTTTGCTTCTAAATTCTGTTGTTAGTGTGATCCAAACAAAAAAAGCAGAAAACTCATTAGATGCTTTGAAAAAATTATCTTCGCCAAGTGCAAAGGTCCTTCGAAATGGCGCTCCTGAAACAGTACCCGCCAGAGAGATTGTTCCTGGAGATGTCGTTTTACTGGATGCAGGTGATTTTGTTCCGGCAGATGGACGGTTAATCGAAGCTGGAAGTTTACGAATTGATGAAGGAATGTTGACGGGAGAATCAGTTCCCGCAGAAAAAAATACGGCAGAAATTAAAGGGATTCTACCCGTTGGTGACCGCAACAATATGGTGCATAGTGGAACCTTAGTAGTTTATGGCCGAGGAAAATTTCTTGTTTCTCGAACAGGTAAAGAAACCGAAATCGGTCAGGTAGCTGATTTGTTAGAAAATGCTACAACTGCGGCAACTCCTTTACAGCGAAATTTGGATCGATTCAGCCAAAAATTAGGGTTAGCGATTTTAGCACTCTCGCTGTTGATTTTCGGTATTCAGTTGGCACGTATCTTTATTAGCGGCAATCCCGATATTTGGCCGAGTGTGATGAATGCCTTCATGTTTGCAGTGGCCGTAGCTGTCGCTGCCATTCCAGAAGCACTGCAATCTATCGTGACGATTGTGTTATCCTTGGGAACGAAAAAAATGGCGAAGCAGCATGCGATCATTCGTAAACTTTCTGCTGTGGAAACTCTAGGTGCTACCAGTATTATTTGTACGGATAAAACAGGAACCTTGACTCAAAATAAGATGACAGTTGTTGATTCATTTTTTCTTGAAAACCATGAAGAAACCCAACAACAATTACTGCAAACAGCTTTACTGGCAAATGATGCAGCAATCAATGAAGAAGGAAATAAAATCGGTGATCCGACGGAAATTGCGTTAGTTGATTTTGGTAGCGAGAAACAAATTTCAGCAGAAAGTTTGCGGAAAAAATATCCTCGTGAAAATGAATTACCATTTGATTCAGATCGTAAGTTAATGTCAACGGTTCATACGATAGATGGGAAATTACAGTTACTGACAAAAGGTGCACCGGATGTTATTTTCCAGCGTAGTACCCATGTTAAGGTTGGAAATAAAATTTTACCTTTTAATGCGAAACAATTAGAAAAATTCCAAAAACAAAACGAAGAATTTTCAAACCGTGCATTGCGGGTATTGGCTTTTGCTTATCGTCCAGTGCAAACGACAGCCGTGACTCATGAGGATGAAAATCAATTGATTTTGCTTGGTTTGTTGGCAATGATCGATCCGCCAAGAGAAGAAGTTTATCAAGCAATCACCGATGCAAAAAACGCCGGAATCAAGCCAATTATGATTACGGGTGATCACAAAACAACAGCTCGGGCAATCGCACAGGAAATCGGGTTATTTTCAAAAGGCGATTTGGCTTTGACGGGTGCTGAGTTGGATCAATTAACTCATGATGAACTAATGGAAACGTTGGAAAAAGTCACTGTTTATGCTCGAGTTTCTCCGGAAAATAAAATTCGAATCGTAAAAGCTTGGCAGGAAAAAGGACACATTTCTGCAATGACTGGGGATGGAGTCAATGATGCTCCTGCCTTGAAGCAAGCAGATATCGGAATCGCCATGGGTACTGGGACAGATGTAGCAAAAGATGCATCAGCAATGGTTTTAACAGATGATAACTTTGCTTCAATCGTCAATGCAATCGGTGTTGGTCGAAATGTTTTTGATAATATTAAAAAAGCCGTTGCTTATCTTTTTGCCGGTAACTTAGGAGCTATCATCACAATTATTTTCGCTTTAGTGATGAATTGGGCAAATCCATTTACCGCTTTACAATTACTATTTATCAATTTGGTGAATGATTCTGTGCCAGCAATTGCTTTAGGAATGGAAAAACCGGAACCAAACATTATGCAACGTCAGCCAAGAAATCCACGAACGGGCATTTTTTCTGGAAGTACCTTCATCTCGGTTGCGTATCGGGGAATTTTGATTAGTATTGCCGTGATCGTTGCCCAATGGATTGGAATGCTGCAATCTGCTGAGTTAGGTGTAGCCATGTCCTTTTCCACGTTGATTTTGAGTCGTACCCTACAGATTTTCCCAGCACGATCCAATACACAAACCGTGATTGGCGCAGGCTTCTTTCATAATAAGATCGTTCTAGCGGCTGTCGGTTTTTGTGGACTATTGTATGCTGGAACACTTTTACCGGCGCTACGAGGGTTATTCTCAATACCAGCAGATTTTGGTCAGACACAATTTTTCATTTCTCTTTGCCTGGCGCTTGCAGCAGTCATTTTAATGGAATTGACGAAAGTGCTTCTATCAGTGATTCAAACAAACGGAAAATTTTCGTTTTCAAAAAAAGCCCCAAATTTTTCTGATTCATCTGCAAAATAAGCAATGGAGAGATAAGGTGAAATTCTTTTCCTCAGTCGATTCTCAAGCTACAATAAAAGAGTAGACGCTCATTTTGAGGGCTTTTGCAAGAATCACTGAGGTAAAAGGAGGATATTTGTATGTCATGGAACATGAAAGATTATCCAGTATCTATGAAAAATTTAGATCATTTGGTTCGAAAAAAAGCGATTGACATCGGAAATGCGCTTTTGACCGATGGCTATCCTGAAGACCGAGCGATCCCGATTGCCATTAGTCAAGCAAAAAAATGGGTAGAAGATGCGGACGAAAGTGAAAAACGTCAATTTAAAGAAGCAGAAAATCCGCAAAAAGGGGATTTTCATGAGAAAGATCGAAATGCGGAGGAATTGTTGTCGGCAGATGTTTTAGTCCGATTTTCTGAAGATCAGTGGCAGGTGATTTCAGAAGGTGCGGAGCGGGCAAGTGATCGCTTTGATACAAAGGATGAAGCAGTGAAGCGAGCAAAGAAAATTGCCGAAAACAAAGGAACTGCGGTCAAAATTTACAAAAAAGATGGTACATTGCAAAAATAAAAAAGGAGACATTTTCGTCTCCTTTTAATTTGCAATGAACTATTAATTTTGAAAAGCAACGCCAAGCGATTTATCGAGAGGATGACCCAGCAAATGGAGCCGTTTGTCGATTCGGCGGATAACACCGTCAAAATCTTCGGTTGCTAATAAACTACGACGAGCAAGTAAGAGAACCGTACGTTCTTTGCTTGTTCGTTTTTCTTGTCGATAGATATTTGCCAAGCGTTCCACATACTCGTAATGGGTATAGTTGGTTCGAGCAACTAGAAAGGTCAGTAAATCTTCTGCTTTTTCAAACTCTTTCTGACCATAATAATTCAAGGCTTCCCGATAAAGACGAATTTCAAAATTTTCAATTTCTTTTTCCTGTTCTTTTCGTCTGCGCCATTCATTAATAGAAATCTTTTCAGCAATTTGACCATACTGATTATAGACAAAAATAACCGGAATATCATTTAAATTTTCAGGTTCTGTCTTTAATTTTTTCATCGAAGCCACCTCCACATCTATCCATCACTGTTGTTATGTAGAGTATACGTGATTTCATCTGAAAAAACCATCACTTCCGCAAGAATTCAAGAAAAAATGAAAAAATCTTTAGTTCTTTTTAAGCTGAAAGTAGGCAATGATCTCTGAAAATGCCAAAACGATTAAAACAGCTCCGAAAATCTGGAACAAGACGAGAACACTGCCAAAAGGATTGAAGACCAATACTCCGCCGACAACAATCATCGCAAGACTAAATAAAAACCAACCTAACGAAGAGATTCCTTGTTTTCGCAGATTCAATTCTTGCACCAATTGGCGAATCCCACTCAGTAAGACCAAAAGTCCCAAGAAGAATGGGATAATCGAAATGATGAGTTTGGCAAAAATCAAGACGATGGCAGCGACGACTAAAAATAGAATCCCAATCGTCATTTCAGAGCCATAATACCCGGTTGCTTTTTTCTCCCGCCAGGCAGAAATCAAATTCACAATGCTGAGAAAAACAAAATAAGCAGCTACAATGTAGACGATGACATTGAAAAAAGGTCTAGGCTGCAGCAAAATCAGTATACCAACGAGAGCATAAAAGACCGCACGAAGTAGTTGGTATTTTTGTAATTTTTTTATAAACGAATCCATGAAAAAACCTCCATCTCATTTTTCCTTATTGTAACGAAATTTTCTGAAAATGGAAAATTAAATGAATGGAAGATAGGAAAAGAAGAGAAATTATTTTGGTCCCTTTGTTTTTGTGTTAAGATGGAACTGCAAATGAAAGAATGGAGCAGGCTATGGATTTATTTACACTACTATTAATCATCTTTGTTTTTGTTTTGTTTTTCTTTTTATTGATTATACAAAAAGAATTGGTTTTTCGCGCCAAAAAAAGAAAAGGCAGTTGGATTATCATTCCTCTGGCAACGATTTTTGTTTTATGGGGAACGTTTGGGCAACCTGCCACATTGGATGAAAGTATCCGTGGTATTTTATCCGGGTTGATTGTTTTGAGTTTTCTATTGGATGGTCGTGGTTTGACCGAAGAACGTATTTTAGTTAATCCGATGGACAAGCGGGGCATTCCTTTTGCGGAAATTGATCGGATTGTTTTGTATCAGCAGGAAAATATTGTTAAAATGAATTTCTTTCGCCGTGGGATGCGAGGACCTTTACTAAAATTTTCGGCACCCATACAAGAAATCGTTTTATTTTTATCCGATCATCTGAAAGAAGGAACACCGATCGATATTTTGATCGATCATGAGGAAGAAAAATAAACAAAGAAAGAGCAGCGCCTGAATGGTGCTGCTCTTTCTTTGTAAAAAGGAATTAACGGAATACGCGGAAACGTTCTTCGTCATCCAAGTAATCTTTTTCACCAGCATCTGCTTCTTTTGAGCCAAATACTAATTGTGAACGTAATTGCCAGTTGCCTGGAATGTTCCATTCTTTTGCAACGGCTTCATCAATAACTGGGTTGTAATGTTGTAGGTTTGCGCCTAAGCCGGCTTCTTCCAAAGCCACCCATGTATTTGCTGTAGCAATTCCGTTTGATTGTTCTGCCCAATCTGGGAAGTTGTCTGCATACAATGCGAATTGTTCTTGTAGATTTTTTACAGTATCTGTGTTTTTGAAGAATAAAACAGTACCTAAACCAGCTTTAAAGCCAGCTAATTTTTGTTGTGTGTTTGGGAAAGCTTCTGCTGGTGTCAATGGTTTTAATGCAGCTTCTGTTAATTCCCATAATTTTTCGTGTGCTTCACCAAAAAGGATAACTACACGTGGTGATTGTGCGTTAAAAGCTGTTGGGCTTTGTTTAACGACGTCTTTTACCAAGTCTTCGATTTCAGTTTCTGTTAGAGAAACGTTGCGTCCTAATGCGTAGATTGAACGGCGATTTTTTAATGCGTCTAAGAAGTTTGTCATAAGAATTATTCCACCTTTTTTTCTTTTAAATTTATCTTACGAGTGCTAGTATACATACTTACAATTAGTTAGTAAACTATTTTGCTCGGAAAAAGAGAAATTATTTTTTTAGGTGGGTGTTGATGTTGATAAATTTGACTTCTACGTATTCTTCTACGCCGTATTTTCCGTTCTCTCGACCAAAACCGGAATGTTTTACGCCGCCAAATGGTACGGCTGCGTTAGATATGGCCATTTCATTGACACCCACGATGCCATAATCCAGAGACGAGGCAGTTTGGGAAATCGTTTGTAGATTATTGGAAAAGAAGTAAGAGGCTAAGCCAAATTCCGTATCATTGGCAGCGGCGATCACGGCTTCAGTTTCCGTAAAGCCAATGAGAGGGATGACTGGGCCAAAAGTCTCTTCATAATAAATGTTCATCTCGTTAGTAATACCGTCGATAATCGTCGGTTCAAAAAAGAGGCCGTCTCTATATTCACCATCTGTTAAACGATTTCCACCATAAAGAATCGTTGCCCCTTTTTGAGTGGCGTCGGACAATTGGTTTTGGATTTTCTCAATAGCAGATTCGTTGATTAATGGACCAATATCGGGATCGTCTAAACCATTGCCCACTTTCACATCAGAAATTTTTTCAAGTAGCTGTTCTACAAAATCATCTTTAATTTTTTCATGTAAAAAAATTCGATTAGGAGCAGTGCAAACTTGCCCGTTATTTCGAAATTTCGCTGCCAGCAAACTTTCAACAGCTAAAGAGAGATCTGCATCTTGAAAAACAATAAAAGGCGCGTGTCCTCCTAATTCCAAAGAAACATGTTTTAAAGTCGGCGCGGATTGTTCATAAAGCAATTGACCAACTTTCGTCGAACCGGTAAAAGTCAATTTTTTAACATCATTGCTTTCCGTCAAAACTTTTCCAATTGTTTTTGAACTCCCTAAAACAATATTGACCACTCCTTTTGGTAAGCCGGCACGATCAAAAATATCAACCAGTGCCAAGGCAGAAAGGGGTGTTTCCTTGGAAGGCTTCATTACAAGTGTGCAACCAACAGCGAGAGCAGGAGCAATTTTTCTCGCAATCATATTTGACGGAAAATTCCAAGGAGTGATTGCTGCAACTACCCCGATTGGCTGCTTGCGAACCAGCCAATGATGATCCATTGGTGAGGGAACGATTTCTCCGTAAATACGTTGACCTTCTGCCGCATTCCAGCGGAAATTTTCAATATCGGTTTGGATTTCGCTGCGGGCTTCCTTTAATGGTTTTCCTTGTTCAAGCGTCATAATCAAGGCTAAACGTTCGGCTTCTTCTTCAATCAAGTCCGCAATTTGATTCATTATGTTAGCACGTTCAAGAGGATCATGTTTTGACCAAAAGGGAAAAGCAGCCTTTGCAGCGGCGATAGCTGCCAAAGTTTCTTCTTCAGCTCCTTGACTTACTTCGGTGATAACTTCACCAGTGGCGGGATTTTTGATAGGAGCAGTGGGTTGGCTGCCATCGATCCAATTACCATCGATGTAAAGTTGCGTTGGGACATGGGTCAGTTTTGGGCTCATTTTGTATCATCCTTTCGCTGTTCGTTATAAGAAAACGGTAACACGTATTTTTATTTTTCACAATTTATATGATGAGGGAGGAATTTTTTTGAATTTTTCTTTAAAAGTAGGTTTCGCTTTTTGGTTTTGAAATAAATGTGGTACACTGAGCATATCAATTTTGGAGGAATGTCAGTTGAAGAAAAATGAATGGTTACGATCGATTCTCTTCTTTTTAGGGGTAGCATTGATTTTAATTTTATTAAGAAGCTTTGTGTTTACACCAGTGATGGTTAAAGGGGATTCAATGGATCCGACTTTACAAGACGGCGAACATGTCATTGCCTTAAAAAATACCGAAATTAAACGCTTTGATATCGTTACCTTCCCCGCACCAGATGAAGCAGGAAAAAATTATATCAAACGGGTGATCGGATTGCCTGGTGACAGTGTTTCCTATAAGGATGACCAATTGTATATCAACGGAAAAAAATTTGAAGAAGACTATCTGCAAGAGTACAAAGACAAATTGACAGATGGGGCTCCATTGACGAATGATTTTACTATGTTGGATTATTTTTCTTCCGAAACCATTCCAGATGGTAAAATACTTGTGCTGGGGGATAATCGACGGATTTCAAAAGACAGTCGGATGATTGGTTTGATTGATGAAGATGCGATTTTAGGCGATGTAAAATTTATTTTCTGGCCTTTGAATGAAATCGGTACAGTGAAACATTAAGAACTCTTAGCGGGGTTCTTTTTTTTACGAAAATTTCTAAAAACCTGCTGCTTTTTTAGGGTCAAAGCCGAAATTTTCGGCTTTTTTTGTTATACTGAACATATGTTCCAGAAAAAGGAGGCGCGAAGATGTCTTTACAATTTTTACTTGGCGATGGCGGCAAAAATCATGCGCAAGCCTATTTAGAAAAAGCACAGCAATGGTTGATAGAAGATTCAGAGAATCAAGTTTTTTTCCTGGTTCCTAATTACAATAAATTTGAACAAGAACATGAAATTTTATCTGGACTTAAACATGGAGAAAATTTCAGTACAATCCGCACACAGGTATTCAGTTTTCATCGTTTAGCCTGGTACTTCTTGCAACAAACCGGATTGTTATCAAAAAATGTTATTTCCGAAGTCGGCAGCGCGATGATTATGCGTCGAGTTTTGCAAGACTTAGCAGAACAATTAACGGTTTATCGGGGAGAAGTTTCTAAAGAGGGATTTATCCAACAATTACTTGACTTGTTTCTAGAATTACAAATGGGAAATATTTCCCCAGAAGATTTGCAGATTCAATTACAGTCAGAAAAAACAAATGAAGCAGATCAGCAATTGAAATTTAAAGATTTAATGTTGATTTATCGTGCATATCAAAATGAATTGCAGGAACGTGAGCTGCAGGTGGAAAACCCTATTGCAACATTGACTCGCTTTCTTACGGAAGACCAAGACTGTTTTTCCGTGATGCCGAATTTGTCTAAAACGTTATTCATCGTGACTGGTTTTTCAGGTTTTAGCGGACAGGAGCTGCTTTTATTAGATACGCTGATGCAAAAAGGCTCTCTTTTTGTTTCTTTGTTTTTAGATCGAGGGTATCCGGTTGAGGCACCCTCTCCTTTAAATCTTTTTCGGGAAGCCGGAACCACCTATTTTCAACTAAAATCGTTTGCCTCAGCCAACAATGTGGCAGTGGCATTTGACGAAAAGGCACCGGACAAGTCGGCTACGTGTTTGACAGAGGTTGAACGATTGTGGCGGCAAACCCAAAATCAGGAAAAATTTGAAGCCAATTTGCCCGCAGATGATTGTCTGCAGATTTGGAAGGCGGTCAACCCAGAAGAAGAAATTCGTCAAATTGGCGTGGAGATTCGAAAATTGGTTGCGGAAAATCCGCAAATTCGATACAAAGATATCCAGTTATTAACCGCAGAGCCGGATCTTTATGGACAGTTGATTCCTTCAATTTTTAAGGAACTCGATTTACCTTTTTATCTTGACCGTGATTGGTATATGGCACAGCATCCGCTAGTAGAATTTTTGCAGTCATTATTTGCGATCCAGCGATACAATTACCGATTACAGGATATTTTACGCTTGTTGAAGACGGGGCTTTTTTTGCCTCACGATCTTGAAGAAAACCAGCCAGAGTGGCAACAGGCACAAACCCTATTTCGTGATTACATTGATCAAACTGAAAATGTGGCGTTGGAAAATAATTTTCAAGGAACCTATTGGACACGTTCTGAAGACTGGCAGGTAATTCATTACGACTACGATCAAAATGAATTGGAAGAAACGAAGGAACTAACGCGGATGACCAACTTTGTCCGCCGGCAATTTAGTCAACAGATTGCTGTCTTTTTACAGGAATTAAAAGTCAGTGAAACCGGTGCAGAAGCGGTCAAAAAGCTGTATCAGTTTTTAGTAACAGCAGGAGTTGAACAACAACTGCTTCATTGGCGGGATCAAGATATTGCCGAAGGACACCTTGATTTAGCTCGAAATCATGAACAAACGTGGCAGGCACTGATGGATCTGATGGATGATTATTTGCAGATTTATGGGGAAGATACCTTTGATTTTACTGTTTTCCAAACAATCTTTTCTACTGGTTTAGAAAATGCCACTTACGGAAAAATTCCGACAGCAATCGATCAAGTTCGAATCAACCGTTTGCAGTTGGCTCGACCAAATCAAGCCAAAATCACTTTTGCGGTGGGATTGAACGAGCAAACTTTTCCTCGGACGATGGAAGATCATAGCCTGCTGACAAGTGAAGACCGTCAACGTCTGAATGAACAATTTGGTGAACAACAGTTTTTACGGGACGCAGTAGCAGATTCTCTTTCAAAAGCACCATTGGAAGCCTACCACGTTTTTCTGTCCGGGACAGAACGCTTGTATTTGAGCTATGCTGCCAATTACGATACACAACAGAATTTGCAGCTTTCCCCGTATGTCAAACGCTTGGTTACTTATTTGGGTATTTCAGTTATTGAGAAAAATCCTCTGACTACCCAAAGCAAAGCAGAGCATTTTGTCAGCACCTATCGAAACCTTGTCAGTCAGTTGAACGATCTTTATCGACAAGCTGCGGATGAAAAAAAGACCCTGCCGCCAGTTTGGCTTGGTTTGGAAAAACTGCTGATGGCTTCTCCGATTGCCGAATTTGCTCATAAAGTGTTTGAAAGTCGCACCCATCAAAATGTTCCCGTCAGTCTTTCTCCTGAGTTAGCAGAAAAATTATATGGTCAGGACATTTATACTTCGATTTCACGAATGGAAAGTTTTTATAACTGTGAATACAAATATTTTGCAAACTTTGGCTTACGATTGAAAGAACGACGCATCTATGGCTTAAATCCGATTATGACCGGAGAATTTTTCCATGATTCGCTGGATCAATTTTTGACGGCTCTGATTGAAAAAGGAACACCACTGCAAGAAATGGATGACCAGCAACGGGAGCAATTCATTGAAGAAATATTGGTACGAATTTTTGGTGAGCCGCGGTTCCAAGTATTGAACAGCTCTGCACGTTTAAACTATATTCGTTATCAACTAGGAAAAACAATCAAAAAAGTGACTTGGGCATTGCAAAGACAAAGCCAAAGATCAGATCTTTCCCCGATTCAAACAGAGGTTTTATTTGGTCAAATTGCCAGTCAGAAGGGAATCTCTGGTTTGGAGTTGCCGCTGACTACTGGTGGAAAGCTTCATGTTCGTGGAAAAATTGATCGGGTTGATACTGCAACGAACGGTACGGATACTTGGTTATCAGTCGTTGATTACAAGTCAAGTCATCGACAATTTGATGTTGTGGATGCTTATTACGGCTTAGCAATGCAGTTGGTTACTTATTTGGATGTGGCATTGACCGATGCCGTCCAGCTAGTGGGTACTGATGTTGTCAAACCCGGCGGAGCGTATTATATGCATGTGTACAATCCTGTGTTGAAACCAGAGGAAAGCGATGAAAATGCTCAGTTGAAAAAGTACCAGTTTGACGGTTTATTTGTGGATGATCCTCGCTTATTCGAAAGACTTGACCAATCGTTAGCGCCAAAAGAAAATTCGGCGGTCTTTCCTTTGAAGATGGATAAAGAAGGACAGCTTCAGAAACCAACGAAAAATTCACCGAAGTTCTATACGGAAGACGAATTACGAATTCTGATGCAACACAATCGCACTCAAATGCAGCAAGCGGGTGAAAAAATTGTTTCTGGCGATATCGGGTTAAACCCATCCTATAAGGGAAAAGAACGGATTGCCTGTCAATTTTGCCCATTTCGAAGCGTGTGTGAGTTTGATGTCATGCTGCCGGAAAATAATTATCATCGATTGGAAAAATTATCAAAAGAAGACGTGTTGAAGCGAATGATGGAGGAAGAAAATGACTGATATCCCTTTAAAACCCCAAAATGAAAAGTTTACCGATCGTCAATGGCAGGCGATTTTTGATAAAGGGGACAATTTGCTGGTTTCAGCTTCTGCCGGATCAGGAAAAACGACGGTATTGGTTCGCCGGGTCATTGAAAAACTGAAAAGTGGCAGCAACATCGACGAATTATTGATTGTTACTTTTACCGAAGCAGCTGCACGGGAAATGAAAGAACGAATCCAAGAAGCACTGCAATTGGCGGTCAATCAGGAATCTAACGAAAAAAGACGACAACATTTTACGAAGCAGCTGGTTTTACTGCCAACAGCGAACATTTCCACTCTGCATTCTTTTTGTTTAACGATCATTCGCCGCTTTTATTTTTTGATTGATCTTGATCCGGTATTTCGAATGTTGACCGATGAAACCGAGATTTTATTGTTAAAAGAAGAAGTCTGGGATGAACTGCGGGAGGAAAAATATGAAGCGAAAGAAGAAGTTTTCTTCCAATTAACGGAAAATTTTTCCGGTGACCGTTCGGATGAAGGCTTGACGGATTTGATTATGTCTCTTTACACTTTCGCTCGGGCAAATCCTGATCCAAAGGCTTGGTTAGCGAGTCTGAAAAAAAATTATGAAGCAACGGATGGTTTAGAGAAAAATCCTCTGTACCAATCCCAAATCAAACCCTTATTGATTAATGCGCTTCAGATGTCGTTAGAACATTACCAGCAGGCATTTCGTTTATCGGAATTTGATCCTGCGTTTGAAAAAATTCATGGATTTATTGCTCACGAACAAAATCAAGCCCAACGACTTTATGATGCGGTAGTAGCCGATAATTTAGCGACAGCTTACAGCCAAGTTGAAGGGTTTGATTTAAAGCAACGCTATCCTGGCTTGCGAAAAGCAGAATACAAAGCCCTCTCCGATGAAATCGGCGAACTGCGAAAGACTGCCCGCAGTTATTTAGAGACGGGTATCAATGAGGCGTTACCATATTCTCCCCAACGAATGACCGAATTGATGGAAAAATCGCTGCCCCTTGTCGAAAAAATGGCGGAGCTGACAGCAGAGTTTATTGACCGATATCAACAACGAAAACAAGATAAAGGTGTTTTGGATTTCAATGATCTGGAACATTTTGCTTTGCAGATTCTACAAGGAAATAATGGAACTGGAAGTGAAGCGGCAACTTATTACCGCACAAAGTTTGAGGAAGTTTTAGTAGATGAGTATCAGGATGTCAACCGATTGCAGGAAGCACTTTTATTCTGGGTTCGCCAAGAGGAGTCACCTGGAAATATGTTTATGGTAGGGGATGTCAAGCAATCAATCTATGCCTTTCGCTTGGCTGATCCGACATTATTTATCGAAAAATATTTGTCTTTTGGTCAAGAAAAAGGAGGACGTCGGATTGTCCTTGCAGAAAATTTTCGTTCTCGCCAAGAGGTTCTCGCCTTTACCAATCTGGTTTTTCAACAATTGATGGATGAACGGGTAGGGCAGATTCCTTACGATGAAGCCGCAGCGCTGATTCCAGGTTTTCCTGCGTTTCCTGAGAGTGATCAATTCCATACAGAGCTGTTGATTTACGAAAAAGCGGTAGAAGAAGACTCGGAAGTTGTTGAAAGCAAAACTGAAGGTGAACTTTATGTGACAGCGCTGAAAATTCGTGAGCTGATCGATCAGAAATTTGAGATTTTTGATAAAAAAATCGGCAGCAATCGACCGGTTGATTATCGCGACATTGTTTTATTGACACCGACGAAGAAAAATAATTTAGATATTTTAGATGTGTTCAAGAAATTTGCGATTCCCTTGGAAGTAAATGACGCTCAAAATTATTTTCAAGCAACCGAGATCAAAACCATGATTAGTTTGTTGCAGGTTATTGACAATCCTTACAATGATATTCCGTTGGCGGCGGTATTACGTTCGCCAATCGTTGGACTGCAAGAGGATGAATTAGCATTGATTCGTTTGGCGAATACGACGGCAGATTTTTATCAAGCACTGCTGGAATTTACGGAAGTAATTGAAACGCCGTTGCAGGAGAAAGTTGACGCTTTTCTTGAAACATTTGCTCGCTGGCGAGATCATTCGAAGAAACTGGCAATTCCAGAATTACTCTGGGAAATTTATGAAGAATCGGCTTATCCGGACTATGTATTAGGACTTCCGGCTGGACAACAGCGGTACGCAAATCTGATTGCTCTGGTAGATCGTGCACAAAGCTATGAACGTAGTAGCTTTCGTGGCTTGTACCAATTTATTCGTTTCATCGAAAAAATGCAGGAAAAGGACAAAGATTTGGCTGAGCCTCTTGCAATGCCGGTTGAAAATGCTGTTCGAGTCATGACGATTCATGCCAGCAAAGGGCTGGAATTTCCGATTGTTTTCTTACTGGATATGTCAAAAAATTTCAATAATCAAGATTTCACCCGTGACTATATTTTTGAAGAAAGATTAGGCGCGGGGATTCAATACATTGACCCTGATCGGCGGGTTCGCTATGGGACCATGCCTTATCAGGCGATTCAGCAATTACGATTGAAAAAAGCGTTTTCGGAGGAAATGCGAAAACTTTATGTTGCGTTAACTCGAGCAGAGCAAAAATTATTCTTAGTGGGTTCCTATAAAGATCGAACCGATGCCTTGAAAAAATGGCGTGAAGCTTTGTCCCAAAAAGAATTGGTTCTGAATCCTGTTTTGCGGATGAAAAAAACGAATATTTTGCTAAACTGGGTGGGAATGAGTTTAATGCGCCATCCGGAGATGGAAACAATTTTTTCCGAGGCTAGTGAACGCCAATTTACAGTATCCTCAGACGCTCATTTTAAAATTCAATGGTGGAATCAAGAGCAAATTTCTACAGCCCTTCAAACGATTGAAGAAAAACCGACATTGATTTTAGCAAGCGCAAGCAGTGAGGAAGGCGTGCTTCCAAAACTGCAACAGCGCTTAGAATACCAGTATCCTTTCGAAAAGGCTCCGATGACGACAAGCTATCAATCTGTATCGGAAATCAAACGAATTTTTGATGATCCCGATAACTTGGATGATGCCCGCTTAACTTGGCAAAGCACTCAGGAAAAAGCTGTTTTTCAACAGTATCGATATACTGAAGAACGACTCTCCCGCCCGCAGTTCATTGAACAGACAGCAACGGATGCCGCTAGTGTCGGAACTGCGACCCACACAACGATGCAGATGTTGCCGTTAACCCAAAAACCAACTGCTGAAAGTATCGAAGACTTTATCCAACAGTTAGTTTCTTGTGGAACACTGGATATTACAGTGGCGAAAAAAATTGATCGAGAAAGTTTACTGTGGTTTTTTGGTACCCCATTAGGGGAGCAACTGCTTGCCAATTCGGGAAAAGTGAAACGAGAACAACCTTTTGCGATGTTGAAGAATGCTGAACAAATCTTTGTTGACTATGATGAAGTAAAAGATGGATTACTGATTCACGGAATTATTGATGGGTTCATTGAATTTGAAGATCATCTAATTTTATATGATTTTAAAACCGACCACATTATCAATGGTGATACCGATTCGTTAGCAGCAAAATATCGAGGGCAATTAAAACTGTATCGTGAAGCATTGGAAGAAGCGTATAATAAACCGGTAACCGAAACCTATCTTGTTTTACTTTCGGGAAAACAATTGCTGACACTTAATTAATCGAGAAACTTGTTCACTTACAAATTGTAAGAGATGTGGTATACTCATAGTGAGGTGACGAAAGATGGAACAAGTAAAAGCAGCAGAATTTTCACTCTGTCCCAAGTTCGAAAAGGCATTCTCGATTTTAGGAAAAAAATGGAATGGTCTGATTATCGATGTTTTGATTGAAGACGGCTCCCAACGTTTTGTTGAATTGGCAAAAAAAATTCCTGAGGTGAGTGATCGTGTCTTAGTGGAACGTTTGCGGGAACTGGAACGAGAAGGAATTATCGCAAAAGAAGAAAATCTTTATACGTTGACAGAAAAAGGAACTGATTTTGAAAAAAGTCTTATTTCAGTGAAAAATTGGAGCGAGAAATGGATTACTCCTGAAGAATGCAGTTGATTTTATGTGAAAAGTTTTGTACACTGAATACATTCAAATAGTTAAAATAGCTTTGACGGAAAAGAGTAATTTGGCTGAACTTGAAAAGGGAACCCTGTCGCAGACTGAAAGCAGGGGCAATGTTCGAAAAATGAAGTTCACTTCCTGAGCTAGTCTGAGCTTTACCCTCAGACCGGTCATCACAACCGTTAATCAAATCAAGTGCGTGATATTGTCACGAAAATAGGATGGTAACGCGAGACCTCGTTCCTTTATGGAATGGGGTCTCTTTTTGTGCGACAAAATAAGGAGATTTTCCTTAAGAAAATTTCTTAACAAAATAGGAGGAAAAGAAATGTCTTTACAGGAACAACTGGAAGCATTGAAGCATGAAACGCTTAATAAAATCAATGAAGCAATCGATTTGAATTTATTAAATCAAATTCGTGTGGAAACATTAGGAAAAAAAGGACCAATCACAGAAGTCTTACGGGGAATGAAGGACCTGTCTGCGGAAGAACGACCAAAAGTCGGCAGCTTTGCGAATGAGATTCGGGACTTATTGACTCAAAAAATCGAAGAAAAAAAAGCAGAACTGGAACAAGCAGCCATGAACCAAGCGTTAGTCAAGGAAAGTATTGACGTAACGCTACCGGGAAAACCTGTTAAACAAGGCGATCGTCATGTATTGACCCAAATTATGGAAGAAATTGAAGATATTTTCGTCGGTATGGGTTATCAAATCATTGAAGGGTATGAAGTTGAATCAGATCATTACAACTTTGAACGAATGAATTTGCCAAAAGATCATCCGGCACGGGATATGCAAGATACTTTTTATATTTCAGAAGATATTTTGATTCGGACCCATACGTCTCCGGTTCAAGCACGAGTAATGGAATCCCATGATTTTTCAAAAGGTCCGTTACGAATGATCTCACCGGGGAAAGTTTTCCGTAGAGATACAGATGATGCGACTCACAGCCATCAATTTCACCAAATTGAAGGATTGGTCGTAGATAAAAACGTAACAATGGCAGATTTAAAAGGTACATTGGAAGTCATGATGAAGAAAATGTTTGGTGAAGAACGTGAGATTCGTCTACGTCCAAGTTATTTTCCGTTTACGGAACCTTCTGTTGAAGTGGATGTTAGCTGCTTCAAGTGCGGCGGTGCTGGATGTAACGTCTGCAAGTACACTGGCTGGATTGAAATTTTAGGCGCCGGCATGGTTCATCCAAATGTATTAAAAATGTCAGGCATCGATCCGGAAGAATACAGCGGGTTTGCTTTTGGATTAGGACCAGATCGAGTAGCAATGCTACGATATGGCGTCAATGATATCCGGAATTTTTATCAAAATGATCTACGCTTTTTAAGTCAATTCAAGGGGGAATAAAGAAAAATGTTAGTATCCTATAAATGGTTAAATGAATATCTTGACCTTTCTGCCGTTTCGCCACAAGAATTGGCAGATAAAATGTCTGTTACCGGTATTGAAGTTGAAGGTGTTACTCAACCGCAAACCGGTTTGAAAAAAATCGTTATCGGTGAGGTTAAGGAATGTAAACCACATCCTGATTCTGACCACCTATCTATTTGTCAAGTAGATATTGGTGAAGAAGAATTGTCTCAAATCGTTTGCGGTGCACCAAATGTGAAGGCGGGCATCAAAGTAATTGTTGCTTTACCGGGCTCACGGATTGCCGGCAATGTGAAAATTAAAAAGGGAAAAATGCGGGGAGAAGTTTCAAATGGAATGATCTGCTCTTTGCAGGAAATCGGTTATAGTGACAGCGTGATTCCAAAAGAATATTCGGAAGGCATCCAATATATGCCAGAAACTGCTGTCAATGGCGAACCAGTTTTTTCTTATCTTGATATGGATGACAGTATCATTGAACTTTCGATTACACCGAATCGTGCAGATGCATTAAGTATGCGAGGTGTTGCTTACGAGGTCGGAGCAATCTATAATCAAAAACCGCAATTCAAAGAAGAAACGTTAGTGGAATCAGAAGAAGCTGCAGCGGAGAAAATCCAAGTGACAGTTGAGGATACGACGGATGCGCCCGCCTATCAAATTCGCATCATTGAAAATGTTAAAATCGCACCAAGTCCTCAATGGTTGCAAAATCGGTTGATGAATGAAGGAATTCGTCCAATCAATAATGTGGTGGATGTGACCAACTATATTTTATTGTTGTTTGGTCAACCGTTGCATGCGTTTGATTATGATAAACTAGGTAGTAAAGAAATTCTTGTTCGTCGTGCTACTCCACAGGAAAAATTTGTTACTCTGGATGGAGAAACCAGAGAATTGACACCAGAAAACATCGTAATCACTAATGGAAAAGTTCCGGTTGCATTGGCTGGTGTAATGGGAGGGTTGGACTCTGAAATTTCAGAAACGACAACAACCGTAGCGTTAGAATCTGCCTTATTTGCTGGTGTTTCGATTCGTCGAACATCGAAGCAATTTAATTTACGCAGTGAATCTTCAGCCCGTTTTGAAAAGGGCATCAACAAAGCAACGATTGGTGCAGCAAGTGATGCAGCAGCAGCCATGATCGCTGAATTAGCCGGAGGGAATGTACTAAAAGGACGTGTTAGCGGGTCTGAAATCAAAGTAGAAGATCAAGTTGTCACGATTCGCTTAGAAAAAATCAATCGTTCATTAGGAACAAAACTGACAGTTGCTGAAGTCAATCATATTTTCGATGCGTTAGGTTTCCCTTTTGAAGAAAAAGAAGAAACTTACACAGTGACGATCCCACCTCGGCGATGGGATATTACGATTGAGGCGGATATCATTGAAGAAGTTGCCAGAATCTATGGATATGATCGTTTGCCTTCGACTTTACCAAGTGGCGAAACGGTTGCTGGTAGTTTGACAGCTGAGCAAGCAAAAACACGGAAGATTCGGACAGTCTTGGAAGGTTCCGGCGTTTCAGAAGCAATCAGCTATGCGTTAACAACAGAAGACAAATCTGCTTCTTTCATGATGCGTGAAAGCCAAATGACTCGTTTGGATTGGCCGATGAGTGAAGAACGATCTGTATTACGCCTGAATTTAATTAGTGGGTTGTTGGATGATGTTGCTTACAATGTTGCCCGTAAGAATACGCAAATTGCGTTGTACGAAATCGGTCGGGTCTTTTATCAAGAAGCAGATCCTAAGAAAAATCTACCGTTGGAAGAAACTCACGTAGCGTTGGCATTATCTGGGGATTGGCAAAGCAAAGATTGGCAAATGCCAGCAGAAAAAGTGGATTTCTTTACGATTAAAGGAATTTTGGAAAACTTGTTCCAGACACTTTCCATCAATGAGCGAATCACTTATCAAAAGACTGCTGAAATGCCGGAAATGCATCCGGGAAGAACAGCTGAGATTTTCTTAGGAGAAGATAAAATCGGTTTTGTTGGACAAGTCCATCCGAGTGTGGCGAAGCAATATGCTATTTCTGAAACCTATGTGGCAGAGTTGAACTTGGAAGCCTTGTTAGCGGCTGATGTGGCAAAAGTTATCTATCAAGCCGTTTCCAAATTCCCATCAGTAAGTCGGGATATCGCTTTGTTGGTCAAACAAGACGTTGCGAGTCAAACAATCGTTGAAGTTATTCGCACAGCTGCCGGAAAATATTTGAATTCGATTCAATTGTTCGATGTTTATCAAGGAAAAAATATTGAAGCAGGCTACCGCTCAATGGCTTACAGTCTGACATTTGGTAATCCAGACGCAACATTGACGGACGAAGAAATCAATCGGGCGATGGAAAAAGTAGTGGGCGCCTTAACAAGTGAAGTTGCAGCTGAAATTCGATAAAAAATAAATAATAGTTAAAAAAAATTCCGCTGACTATTTTAGCCGGCGGAATTTTTGATTTTTTAATTAAAGTATTCGATGCCCATTGCTCGTTTGACTTCTGATAGGGTTTGAGATGCAACTTTTTCAGCAGCCTGGCTACCTTCATGAAGAATTGCCATGACACCAGCAGGATCTTTTGCAAATTCTGCACGGCGGGCGCGGATCGGCGCTAATTCTTCTTCTAAAACATCAATCAGATAGCGTTTGATTTTAACATCCCCAAGTCCACCTTGGCGGTAATGATTCTTCAACTCTTCAATATAGGCCTTGTCTTTGCCGAAAACATCAAGATAGGTAAAGACCATATTGCCTTCCACCTGACCAGGATCTTCCACATGGATGTGATTTGGGTCCGTATACATACTCATCACTTTTTTCTGTACAACTTCTGCAGGGTCAGCTAAATAAATCCCATTACCCAAAGATTTACTCATTTTGCCGTTGCCGTCGATTCCTGGTAAGCGACCCATTCCTTTGGGGGGCAAAACAGCTTTTGGTTCAACTAAAACTTCTCTATAGGTGGAGTTGAAACTGTGGACGATTTCTTGAGTTTGTTCCAACATCGGTTTTTGATCTTCACCAACAGGAACCAATGTAGCCTTAAAGGCGGTGATGTCAGCTGCCTGTGACACAGGATAGATGAAGAAACCAGTTGGAACGCCTTCACCAAATTGTTTTTGCTCGATTTCTGCTTTGACGGTCGGATTACGTCGCACACGACCAACACTGACGAGATTTAAATAATACATCGTCAATTCTGCTAATTGAGGAATTTGCGATTGGATAAACAATGTGGTACGGGCAGGATCTAACCCGACGGAAAGATAATCAAGAGCTACTTCCAAGACATTTGAAGAAACTTTTTCAGGATTTTTCGCATTGTCTGTTAAAGCTTGCATGTCTGCAATCATAACAAATAGTTGGTTTTCAGGATCATTTTGCATTTCTACTCGTTTTTTTAGAGAGCCGACATAATGACCTAAATGGAGTTTTCCCGTTGGACGATCTCCAGTCAGAATAATATTTTTCAAGTGAGTTCCACCTTTTCTAAAAATCTATAAATCTACAACTCTCATCTTACCTTTTTTCTCAAGATGAAACAACTCCCATAAATGGAAGATTTCTCATTTAGCAGAAGTCAAAAGCGTATTTTATTACATAGCAATGTCATGAAAAACAAAAATAATTGATTTATTTGGAAAAATTTCAACAAAAACTTTACAAATTAAAAAATAGTAGACTATAATGTTACTTAATCTTAAAAAATATTTAATGTAATTCTAAGTATAGAGAAAGGTGGCGAAATATCCATGATCGAATTTAAACAAGTCGAAAAGTATTATGGGAAGTTTCATGCACTAAAAAATATCAATTTAACTTTTGAAAAAGGAGAGGTAGTTGTTGTTATCGGACCATCCGGATCAGGGAAAAGTACGATGCTGCGCTGTATCAACGGCCTTGAAACCATCACTTCCGGAGAATTGTTAATCAATAAAAAAAATCTCCACAGCAAGGATGTGAAGCTGACGGAGATCCGTAAAAATATTGGAATGGTCTTCCAGCACTTTAACTTATACCCAAATAAAACAGTGTTAGAAAATATCACGTTGGCGCCTATCAAAGTGTTAAAGAAAAAAGAAGCAGAAGCTATTGATTTAGCGGAAAAATTATTAAATCGAGTTGGGATGTTGGATAAAAAAGATTCCTATCCATCGATGCTTTCAGGGGGACAACAGCAGCGGGTTGCAATCGCGCGAGGATTGGCGATGAACCCAGAAGTACTTTTATTTGATGAGCCCACCTCTGCCCTTGATCCGGAAATGATTGGTGATGTACTAAATGTTATGAAAAAAATCGCCCATGATGGAATGACCATGGTAGTAGTGACCCACGAAATGGGCTTTGCCAAAGAAGTAGCGGATCGGGTAGTTTTTATGGCTGACGGAGAAGTCGTTGAAGAAAGTCGAAATGTCGCAGAATTTTTTGACCATCCAAAAACTGATCGGGCACAGCAATTCATCAGTAAAGTCATTGATCATTAGGAGGACGCTTTATGAAAAAAAGAATAGGAACGATTTTGGCTCTCCTTTTGGTTTTGGTCAGCTTAAGTGCCTGCCGTGGGAAGAGCGTTGCAGAGCAAGATATTGCAAAAACGAGTATTGAAAAAAATCAAATCGTATGGGGCGTAAAATATGACACTCGACTTTTTGGGTTAATGGATATCGCAACAGGCGAGGTTCGCGGTTTTGATATCGATATTGCGCGAAAAATCACGGAAAAACTTTTAGGCCGTGACGGGAATGCAATTTTTGTAGAAGTGACATCGAAAACGCGGATTCCTTTATTAAAAAATGGCAATATCGATGCCATCGTCGCAACCATGACGATTTCAGAAGAACGAAAAAAACAAGTTGATTTTTCAGATGTCTATTTTGATGCTGGACAATCCCTTTTAGTGAAAAAAGGTGGCTCAATTAAAAGTATCGATGACCTAAGTGCTGAAAATACTGTATTGGCAGTAAAAGGTTCTACCTCTGCAGCGAACATTCGCGAGCATGCACCTGATGCGAAAATTTTAGAATTGGAAAATTATTCTGAGGCGTTCACCGCCTTGCAATCCGGTCAAGGGGATGTCATGACCACAGATAACGCAATTTTATTGGGAATGGCTTCAGCGAATAATGAGTACGAGCTTGTCGGAGGAACCTTTACAGAAGAGCCGTATGGCATTGCGATAAATAAAGGACAGGAGAATTTTTTAAACGAGGTCAATCAAGCATTGAAAGAAATGCATGAAGACGGTAGTTACGATGAGATTTTCCAAAAATGGTTCCCTGATGCGGAAACTGGAAAGGTGGCGGAATAATTATGCTTACACTTTTTAATGAATATTCTGGTATGTTTCTGGAAGGGTTTAAGTTCACCATTTACTCCAGTCTGATTGCACTATTTTTTAGTTTGTTGATTGGGACAATGATGGCGATTCTTCAATTAGCTAAAAGTAAAATCATCCGTGGTTTAGCAAGAGCATACGTTGAATTTTTCAGAAATATTCCCTTGTTGATTATTGCCATGTTTTTCTTTGTTGTCTTACCGATGTACGGCGCAAATATTGATGGCTTCCAAGCTGGGACGATTGGACTAGTCATTTATACTTCAGCATTTATTGCAGAAACCGTTCGTTCAGGAATCCAGACCGTTCCCAAAGGACAAATGGAGGCGGGGCTCTCTTCAGGCTTTACCTACGCACAAACGATGCGATATATTATTTTGCCTCAAGCGTTCAAAATCGTGGTTCCACCATTAGGCAATCAATTCATCAATTTAGTCAAAAATTCTTCGGTTTTGGCGATGGTCGCTGGATTAGATTTGATGTATCAAGGAGATTTGATTGCCGGAGAGACTTTTAATACGTTTGATACGTATATTATCGTAGGGATTTTCTATTTGACACTTACATTGCCATTGTCGTATTTGATGGTTTATCTAGAAAAACACTGGGCAGTTCGCTCTTAGAAAGGGGAGAAGATAATGAATTTTTTTGATGCATTTTCATGGGTAAATCTGCGCTTTCTTTTTGAGGGACTGCGGGTAACGGTGGAAGTCTCACTGCTTTCTATCGTTTTTAGTTTTTTAATCGGTGGACTTGCTGGTGTGATTCGTTTTTCCAAAGTTCCATTTCTGTCGCGGATCATCGGCATAATTATTGATGTGATTCGTAATTTACCGTTGCTGCTGATTATTTTCTTTACCTACTTTGCTTTACCGCAAATTGGGATTAGCTTTGACATTTTTTGGTCAGCAGTCGTAGCGCTGACAATTTTTGAATCAGCCATGTTGTCAGAAATTTTTCGTGCCGGCTTAAATGCTGTACCGAAAGGACAGATGGAGGCAGGTTTATCGACTGGATTAAGTTACCTTGAATCGATGAGGACGATTGTTTTACCACAGGCTTTTAAATCAATGATTCCAGCGATTCTCAGTCAGTTGATTTCTTTGATTAAAGATACTTCACTGGCAGTAATTATTTCATTGCCGGAGTTAACTCATAATGCTAAAATTATTTACGGTCAAAATGAACAATATGTTTTGCCGATGTTTTTGGCAATGACGATTGCCTACTTTGCTGTTTGTTATCTACTATCTTTGGTTTCCCGTTATTTGGAAACAAAGCAATACAACTATTAAAAGAACTGCGGAGAACGAATCGTTTTCCGTGGTTTCTTCTTTTCTTACAATTATTAAGGGATCTTAATGCTCTAACACAGAATTAAAAGCTAGACTTGAAAAAAAACAAAAAAAAGGAGAAAATAGGGACATTGGACTGATAAAAAAGATCCCTGAGTAAAGGAAGAAAAATATATGTCAAATGAACAACCTATCGGCTTTATCGATTCCGGTGTTGGAGGTTTAACGGTTGTTAAAGAAGCACTGAAACAATTGCCGAATGAATCGATCGTTTATCTTGGCGATACGGCTCGTTGTCCATATGGGCCACGTCCTGCAGAGCAAGTTGTTGAATTTACATGGCAGATGACTAATTTTCTGCTGGAAAAGAAAATCAAATTGTTAGTGATTGCCTGCAATACAGCTACAGCAGTTGCTTTAGAAGAAATTAAAGATCTGTTGCCGATTCCAGTAGTCGGGGTTATCTTACCCGGTTCACGAGCGGCAGTTAAATTCACCAAAAATCAACGAATCGGAGTGATTGGTACCCAAGGAACAATCAGAAGCGGTTCCTATGAACGGGCGATCCGTGCTAAAACACCAAGCAGCAAAGTCTTTAGTCTGGCGTGTCCAAAATTTGTTCCTATCGTTGAAAGCAATGAGTATCAGTCTTCTGTTGCAAAAAAAATTGTCGCAGAAACCTTACTACCGCTAAAAAATAAAAAAATTGATACTTTGGTGCTGGGGTGTACCCATTATCCGTTGTTGCGTCCACTTATTCAAAATGTGGTGGGCAATGTGCATCTGATTGATTCGGGAGCAGAAACTGTTGGGGAAGTCAGCATGCTGTTGGATTATTTTGGCATTGCAGCAGCGTCTAATAAGCCGCCACAACGCACCTTTTACACCACAGGCTCGACAAAAATGTTTGATGAAATTGCCAATGATTGGCTAGAAATCAATGTCGAAGCACAACATATCGAATTAGGAGGAGCACATTAATGCGTCATGATGGTCGTAGCATTCAAGATATCCGTAAAATCACCATTGAAACAAATGTCTACAAATATCCAGAAGGGTCGGTTGTTATTTCTTTTGGTGATACAAAGGTGATTTGTTCCGCAACGGTTGAACAGTCTGTTCCGCCTTTTTTACGAGATAGCCACACCGGATGGGTTACAGCAGAATATAGCATGCTACCTCGTGCTACGGCTAGTCGAAATCGTCGAGAAAGCAGCAAGGGAAAAATTTCCGGTAGAACAATGGAAATTCAACGACTGATTGGTCGTTCCTTGCGGGCTGTTGTTGATTTGAAAAAATTAGGCGAGCGCAGTATCGTTGTTGATTGTGATGTCCTGCAGGCAGATGGCGGCACTCGAACTGCCAGTATCACTGGTGCGTTTGTTGCTTTGCGTTTGGCGGTCAACCAACTATTGCAAAAAAATATTTTGAAGGAAGATCCCATTAAGGAACATTTGGCAGCAATCAGCGTGGGGATTTTACCAGACGGGGAAATTGTAACGGATCTGGATTATGAAGAAGATTTTTCAGCACTCGTTGATATGAATCTGGTAATGACCGAGTCCGGACGTTTTGTTGAGATTCAGGGAACTGGAGAAGAAGCGACCTTCGACGGAGAACAATTAAATAGTATGCTCTTTTTTGGCAAAACAGCCATCGAGTCATTAATTGCTTTTCAAAAAGAAGCATTACTGGAAGAGGTAGCGTCAACAGATGATCAAACAATTGTTATTGCCACGAGAAATCCCGGAAAAGCCAAAGAATTTAATGCCCTTTTTGGCGCATCAGGGTATCAAGTGAAAACTTTGCTTGATTTTCCTGAATTACCTGATGTTGCTGAAACTGGAAAAACCTTTGAAGAAAATGCTCGTCTAAAGGCAGAAACGATTGCCCAGATTTTAAAACGGCCAGTTTTAGCTGATGATTCAGGTTTGAAGGTGGATGCGTTACATGGGATGCCGGGAATTTATTCTGCTCGGTTTGCCGGTGAACGAAAAAGCGATGCGGCAAACAACGCAAAATTATTACATGAATTAACCGGTGTGCCGGATGAGAAACGTACCGCACAATTTCACTGCACCTTGGTTTTTGCTGCGCCCAACAAAGAAAGCTTAGTGGTTGAAGCCGAATGGTCGGGACGAATTGCTCGAATCCCTCGAGGAGAAAATGGCTTTGGCTATGATCCGCTTTTTATCGTTGATGGACTGGAAAAGCATGCGGCAGAATTACCTGCGGCAGAAAAGAACAGGCTTAGTCACCGAGGACAGGCATTGCAAAAATTGCAAGCTGTCTGGCTGGATTGGTTGGAAGGAGACGAATAGTGTGAAGTATTTAGTCGTGAGTGATAGTCATAGTGATCGGGAGATTTTAGTTGATATTTTAGAAAAAAATCAAGGTTCTGTCGATTATTTTTTTCACTGCGGGGATTCTGAGCTGAGCAGTGCAGACCCTCTGTTTGAAACCTACACTGTAGTTGGGGGGAATTGCGATTTTGATGCTGGATTTTTGGATCGTCAATTGGTACAAACGCCATTGGATCGCATTTACATGACCCATGGACATTTATCTAATGTTCGTTTTGGTTTGACGCAGATTTCATTGGAAGCACAGCAAGCAGATGCGAACATTGTTTTGTTCGGGCACACACATCAAATCGGCTGCGAGTTGGTACAGCATCGCTTGTACCTTAATCCCGGCAGCATTTCTCAACCTCGAGGATCCATTCAGGTTCACAGCTATGCTATTATTACCAGTGAGGAAAAGGGGTATCAAATTCAATACTATGATCGAAGCCATCAACCAGTCAAGGAGCTGGCGTTTGAATTTGCTCGTTGAAAGTAAATAAAAATTGTCTAATTTTTTATAAAAAGAAAGCGATTCATCTGCTTTCTTTTGTTTTTTTAGGTACAATGAAGAGGTAGCTAGAAGCAGAAATGGAGGCAACTTGATGATAGGGCAAACGGTAAAAGAGTTGTTGCTGGAAAAACAAGATACGTTTGTAGTCCCTGCAGATAATGTCGCAAACTTAATGTATGCAAATCCTTTAGACCATGCGTTATTGGTTTTGTCAAAAGTCGGTTATTCAAAAATTCCCGTTTTGGATAAAGAAGATCACTTTGTTGGCTTGATTGGGTTGAATGATATCGTGGGTAAGATGATTGATTTGACCAAAATCGATACCGATAATCTCTCGGGTATGACAGTGGCAGATGTTATGGAAGTAAATGTGACTTGTGTAAGGGAAGATAGTCCGCTAGAAGACATTTTGCACTTGTTGGTAGATAATTCTTTTCTACCGATGGTGGATGATGAAAATCGTTTTGTGGGAATCATTACGCGAAAAGAAATTTTAAAATCGGTTAATCATTTGGCGCATGAAATCGAGCGCAGATATGAATTAGTACCGAAAGTAGCCAAAGAATCAGAAGGCTTAAAGGTTATTTGAGAGAAAAACGTTCAACTGTTTAAATAGTTGAGCGTTTTTATATGGAAAAAACTAGGTAAACGGGGGGGAATATGGAGAAGATTTTTCATGATGCATTCGGAGTATATGGCGTAATTTTTGAAAAAAACAGACTTCTTTTAATTAAGAAGAAAGGCGGACCCTATACGAATCGGTATGATTTACCGGGAGGAAGTTTAGAAACAGGGGAAAGTTTATCAGCAACGCTGCAACGAGAAATAAAAGAAGAAACTGGAATAATAGCGACGAAGTGGCAGCAATTAGCAACAAGCAGTATTATTTTGCCTTGGCACTATCAAAATGCAACCATGAACCGGCATATCTGTGTGTTTTATCAAGTTTCAGAATATATTGGTGATGTTCAACAGGAAGTTACTGATTTTATGGGACAGGATTCCTTGGGAGCTGCGTGGGTTCCTTTGTCCTTGATTACCAACGAAAATGCTTCACCAATTGTGTGGTTAGCAAAAGAGTATTGTTTAAAAAAGAAAAATCCTTTTTCAGAAATTTATCTAGATAAATGGCAAGTACAAGAAAAACCACAATTTTAAATTATAAATAAAAAATCTGAAGGATACCTATCAAAAAGGTTATTCTTCAGATTTTCCATTTTATACAGAAATTTTTTTACGCCAAACCAGCTATTGGATCATTGGGAATCGTAAAACCAGCCTCAGTCAAAGCGTCTACTGAAGCCGCTAAAAAGTCTTCCTTGATAGAAGCTTGCTTACCGTTTAATACGTACATCGTTGTACGTATCGCATAATTACTGTTACCCAAATCAACCAGTCCGAAAATTGTTGGTGGAGTTTGAATGTCACCTTCATGTGCTTCTCGTATTTTTTGGTTGGTTGCCTCAATAATACCACGAATCTGAGCAATGCCTTCACTAGGCAAAATACGGACATCAACAACTACCTGCATATTGGCGCGGGAAGTATTACTAATGGTGGTAATATTACGGTTGGGAACAAAGTGAACAGTTCCGTCTAACGATTTCATCTGTAATGTTCGAATTCCTACCGAAGTCACGGTTCCTTCAATGGAAAGATTTGCCAATCGAATGTAATCACCAACATCAATTTGTTGTTCCATGATAATGAAAAAACCGGTGATGATATCATTCATAAATCCCTGTGCACCAAGACCAATTGCCAAACCAGCAATCCCAGCACCGGCTAACAAGGAGCCGACTGGGATACCGATCGTCGATAACAAAGAGTAGATAAAAAAGAAGCCCAGTGTGTAGTGAACGACGTTTTGGATCAAAGTATGTAACGTGTGGACCCGACTTTCGTTCATATTGTTTCGTTTTTTATAGGAATGGTAACTGCGGTCGACTAAAAAATCACCTAGCCGAAATAGCAGCCCAAAAAGAATCAATAATAGAAGTAGTGTCAATCCTTTTTGGATCAAAATGCCAACGATTGCTTCCCAATCAATATTGTTCCACCAGCGTTGCAGTGCATTAAGTTGTTCTGCAGCAGGTTCGGTTAATTTTGAACCTGTTGAATCCGTTGTTTCAGCAACAGCTAAAAACATAAAAAAATCTCTCCCTAGCATACAAAGTTAGGTCTATTGTAACAATTTTCGCAAAAAAAGCCTACCTTGAAAAGGCAGACTTTAGGAATTTCTAGCAATTAAAAATTAAGAAAGGTGGACTCCTTTATCGACAAAAATCACTTCACCGATAATTCCACTGGACAATGGGCTGATTAAAAAGGCACAAGCATTGCCAACTTCTTCAATGGTAACACCCACATGATCTGGTGTACGGTCCTCTGATAATTGGATTAGTTTTTGATAATCTTTCACACCAGTCACGGCCAAAGTCTTGATAGCGCCGGCGGAAACTCCGTTGACGCGAATTCCTTTAGGAGATAATTCTGCGGCTAAATAGCGAACAGAGGCTTCTAACGCTGCTTTAGCAATTCCCATCATGTTGTAATTTGGCACAGCTCGCTGTGCACCAAGATAGGAAAGGGTGACAATACCGCTGTTTTCTGCCAAAATCGGTTGGGCATAGCGGGTGACCGCAATCAGAGAATAGGCACTGATATCTTGTGCCAACTGATAGCCATCGCGAGAAATTGCTGTCACTTCTCCAGACAAATCATCTTTGTTGGCATAAGCTACTGCATGGACCACACCATGAATTTCTCCCGCATACTCTTTGATTGTTTCAAATGCCTGTTGGATACTTTCATCACTGGCAACATCACATTCCACAACAAAATCGTTGGCATCAATCAGTTTTTGTAACGGTTTTTTCATCCGTTCATTTTGATACGTATAGATTACTTCAGCTCCTTGTTGGCGAAGTGCTTGGGCACAACCCCAGGCGATGCTGCGTTTATTTGCCACACCCATTACGACAATTTTTTTTCCACTTAAAAAACTCATGTTTCCACTCCTTATTCATGTTTGTATTAAATTTTCTGAATAGAAAATTTAGTCAGATTTTCATACCGCATACCATTCCACTAAACGTCTTGGAGAAAGTGGAACTGGCATCCTTATTCATGTTTGTATTAAATTTTCTGAATAGAAAATTTAGTCAGATATTCATGCCGCATACCATTCCACTAGACGTCTTGGAGAAAGTGGAACTGGCATCCTTATTCATGTTTGTATTAAATTTTCTGAATAGAAAATTTAGTCAGATATTCATGCCGCATACCATTCCACTAAACGTTTTGGAGAAAGTAGAACTGGCATCCTTATTCCTATCTGTAGTAAATTTTACGACGGATAGTATTGTTTAAAATGATTCTCTGGTTTTTAACCTTGCTTTATTATTAGCTAATATGGTTTGATTGTCAAACTAATTTTTTCTAATTAAATACTAATTTGCCATATTTATTTGAATATGTTACTTTGATTATCAAAGTAATTAACTTTTAAAATTGTAAGGAGACGACCAATGAAAAAAGCCTTAACAGAAGTTGAAGTAATGGAATTGATTCCGAATCGCTATCCGATTTTTTATATTGACTATGTGGACGAACTGGAGCCTGGAAAAAAAATCATTGCAACGAAAAATGTTACGATGAATGAAGATTTTTTCCAAGGTCATTTTCCTGGAAATCCTGTGATGCCAGGTGCCTTGATTTTAGAAACATTGGCGCAGGCAGGGTCCATTCTTATTTTAAAAACGGAAGAATTTCTAGGCAGAACGGCTTACATCGGTGGAATCAACAAAGCAAAATTCCGAAGAAAAGTGACGCCGGGGGATGTTCTGAAATTAATGTTTGAAATTACGAAAATCAAAGGAAGCGTTGGCACAGCACAGGCAATAGCAACAGTAGAAGGAGAAAAGGCTGCTGAATGTGAGTTTACATTTATTGTCGGTGATCAGAAATAAAAAAGAACTTTTCGCTTTTTTACTGGCGAAAAGTTCTTTTTTACATCTGTTGAAAATTTATTTTGCTTCTTGCAGAATTTTGATGGATTCGATTTTAACCGGGTTTTTTGGAGTGGAATCTTCTCCCTGACTATTTGCTTCGCCGGTAGTTTCAGCTTTGGCAATTTTATCAACGACGTCCATTCCTTCGATGACTTGACCAAACACGGTGTATTGACCGTCTAGACTTGGTGCACCGCCTTCTTTATATGTTTCGATAATTTTCTCCGGCGTAAATTGTTTTGCTAAATTACCGGACATATCGTCATGGTTTTGGACAATAAAAAATTGACTTCCGATGCTGTTAGGTTGGCTTGACTGTGCCATGGATAGAGCGCCACGAATATTGTATAACTGGTTGGAAATCTCAGGCCCGAATCCTTCGCCCCAAATACTTTCGCCACCAGAACCGTCGCCTTTTGGATCACCGCCTTGAATCATAAAATCTTCAACCACTCGGTGGAAAGTCAATCCATCATAGTAACCATCTTTGGCATGAGTTACAAAATTTTCAACGGCTTTTGGTGCTTGTTCTGGAAAAAGTTTGATTTTGATTGAACCGTCAGTCGTGACCATTTCAATCAAATCTTCATTTTCTGCCACTTCTGTACTTAGTTGTGGAAGTTCTACTTTACTTAAGTCAACGGAGGATTCCGTTGTTTGTTCTGAACTACTGCTTGTTGTTTGTTGATTGCCGCAGGCGCCTAAGAAAAAAGTTGCTGCGATCGAACCAAAAATAAGCCATTTTTTTGTTTTCATTTGTTTTTCCTTTCTCATTTGTATTCTAGATAAGGATAACAAATATCTAAAAGACTGACTAGTCTTTCTAAAAAAAATCAGTAAAAGGAAAGGTGTAGACCAAATTAAAGCAGAATGATATAATGAAAGTGCATTCAAAAAAAGCAGTAAATACTAGGAGGAAACACAATGGGAAAATTAGGTATTTCGATTTATCCAGAACGTTCAACGTTTGAAAAGGACAAAGCATATTTAGAGCTAGCGCATAAATATGGATTTAAACGGGTATTTACCAGTCTTTTGCAAATCAAAGACGACAAAGAAAAAGTATTAGCTGAATTTAAACGTGTTGTTGATTACGCAAACAGCTTGGATATGGAAGTCATGGTGGATATTAATCCAGCTTTGTTTGAACAATTAGATATTTCCTATGACGATTTATCCTTCTTTAAAGATCTCGGTGCTGACGGGGTACGATTGGACGTTGGGTTTACTGGAGCAGAAGAAGCTCGGATGACTCGAAATCCTTATGGCATCAAAATCGAGATCAATATGAGCAGTGGAACAAATTATGTAGATAATATCATGAGCTATTCACCAAATACGGATCATTTACTGGGTTCACATAATTTTTATCCTCATCGTTATTCTGGCTTGAGCTATGATCATTTTGTTTATTGCTCAGAAAAATTCCGTAAATATAATTTGAATACCATGGCGTTTGTCAACTCTCATGACGCAACCTTTGGACCATGGCCAACACAAGACGGCCTTTGTTCCTTGGAAGACCATCGAGAACTAGAAATCGCAACTCAAGTAAAACATTTAATGCTGACCGGCTTGATCGATGATATCACGATTGGAAATGCCTACGCGTCAGAACGAGAATTACAAGCGATGGCAGAAGCCTTCACTTCACCATACCCAACATTGAAAGTCGATGTGGCAGAGGATATTTCAGAAAATGAACGGATTTGTTTGTTCGACAACCTACACAGCTACCGTGGGGATCGTTCCGAATATATCCTACGTTCAACAATGACTCGGGTATATTACAAAGACAAAGAATTTCCGCCTCATAACACAAAAGATATGACTCGTGGCGATGTGTTGATTGATAATGTAGAATTTGGTCAATACAAAGGGGAAACACAAATTGCGTTGAAGGACATGAAAAATGACGGTCGCGTAAACGTTGTTGGACGAATTGCTGATGACGAATTATTCTTGCTGAATTTCATTAAACCTTGGTCTAACTTTAAACTGATTGAAAACAAATAAAAAAACTCGCTTGCAAGTCAGATCCGACTGCAAGCGAGTTTTTTTGTCGATATTTGGATTAAAAATTAAAGATTAGCGAATTTTTCCAACAAACGAATCATTTGGCAAGTGAAGCCATATTCATTGTCGTACCAAGCAACCGTTTTGACCAATTGGAAATCTCCGGCTGAAGTTACTTCTGTTTGAGTTGGATCAAAGATTGAACCTTCTGTCGTTCCAATAACATCAGTAGAAACGATTTGACGATCATCGTAACCAAAGGAAGGATTGTCCACCGTATGTTTCTTGATTGCTTCGTTTACTTCCTCTGCAGTCACCTTAGTTTTCAAAATTGAAACGAGCTCCGTCAAGGAACCATCAACAACAGGAACCCGTTGTGCATGTCCTTGCAGTTTTCCGTTCAACTCTGGAATAACTAAACCAATTGCTTTAGCTGCACCAGTAGAATGAGGAATGGTATTATCCGCAGCTGAACGAGCCGCCCGTAAATTTCCTCCACGAACAGGACCATCCAACAACATTTGGGTTGATGTATAAGCATGAACCGTTGTCATTGTTCCAACTTCAATACCAAATTCATTATTTAAGAAATAAGCCATCGGTGCCAGACAGTTTGTGGTACAAGAACCTGCTGAGATAATGGTATCATCTGAGGTCAAGGTATCATCGTTGACATTGTAAACAATCGTCTTCATTTGTCCGGCAGGAGCTGAAATAACCACGCGTTTTACGCCGGCATCTAAATGGGCCTGTGCTTTTTCTTTCGATGTATAGAAACCAGTACATTCCAATACGATATCGACGCCATTATCTTTTGCCCAAGGGATCTTACTTGCATCAGGTTCGGCATAGACACGGGTTTCTTCACCATCGACCACAATCGAATTATCTGTTGCCGTAACAGTTCCTGGATAGGTTCCGTGAGTTGAATCAAACTGTAGGAGCTGAGCTAACATCACTGGACTTGTTAAATCATTGATTGCAACAACTTCAATATCATCTGAAACTTCTTTGATTCGACGAAAGGCAAGACGTCCAATTCGTCCGAAACCGTTAATACCAACTTTTACTGTCATAAAATTTCCTCCCTGGTGCATGATTTATTTTTTATAAAACCTTCCATTTTGAAAAGGCTTTATTCTATTAATATCATGACTGCAACCAGCTTTTTTGTCAAAGAATTCGTCTTTTGTGAGAAAAAAAGAAATCAAAAAATAATTGAAACTTTTCAACGGCTATTGGACACTAATGGGGTGTAAAGGAGGGATAATGCAGTGCCGAAAATGACAGAAAAACAATTAGAATTAGCAAAGTTAGCGGTTAAAGGAAACAAAACTGCTTACGAGGAATTGTTGATTCAAGAATATGACTATATTTATCGAACAGCATTTCTTTATCTACACTCACAAGAAGATGCTCTGGATGCCGTTCAGGAAGCGACTTTCCAGGGGATGCGAACTATACGCAAGTTGGTACAACCCGAATATTTTTATACATGGTTTACCAGAATTCTGATTCGCACTTCCGGGAAAATTTTGACCAAACGTGGAAATACTCAGCAAATACCGCTTGAAGAGGTTGCGGTACCCATTGAAGATTTCAGTGGTTCGTCCGAAACAAGCATGGATCTTACGGAAGCAATGAAAAAAATCAATCAAAATTATCGAGAAGTGTTGCAATTATTTTATTATCAGGATTTTTCTATTAAAGAGATCAGCCGCTTATTAAAAATACCAGAAGGAACCGTGAAAACCTATCTGGCTCGTGGTCGTCAACAACTTCAACAGTTTTTAGGAGGAAATTATTATGAATGAAAAAAAGATAATAAAAGAAATGATCGAACAAATTCCAGTACCACGTCAAAAAGTAATCGATGCGATTCATAGTGGAACAAAACGAAGTCCATTTTATAGCAAGAGGAAACGCGGTCAAATCCGCTTATCAATTGGCTTAGTTGCAGCACTCACACTCTTTTTTGCCAGTGGTTTCATCAACCCCACTATTGGACGCGCGTTCGCTCAACTTCCGTGGATTGGTCATCTTTATGCGCGAAATGGAGACTCTCTTGGTGAGATGATGCTAGAGGAGGGGAAAACACAGGCCTTAAATCTGACTGAAACAAAAAATGGCATAAACGTCACAGTTAATGATGCGTATTATGAGGGGGATATTCTCTCATTTACTGGAACCGTTACGGGAGATATTCCCAATTTAAATAAGGAAAATGAACTTTCTTTGGAAATCGCTGAACAAAAAATAGCGGTAAGTGAAGGAACAGCGTTTGAAGAAATAAAGAATGGGTATAAGTTTCAAATCCATCAAAGATTATCCTCAGAGCAAATTCCCGATGCTTCCACATTTTTATTAGAAATTACAACCATTAATGGTGTTAAAGGGCCGTGGACTTTCTCTATTCCTCTGAAACAATCAAAAGGGGAAAAAATTGACGTAGATAAAACGCTCGATTTTGGGGTTGATGGACTCAAGTATCAACTTGTTTCACTTAACCCGTCTGAAAAAATCAGCACATTGGATGTTCAAATCAATCAGTCAAAAACTGATGCGACGATTGAAGGAATGAAAATCCTCGATGAGGAGGGAAATGATCTTTTATTTTCTAAAAACAGCCAACTCCTTGATAATGGAAATCAACGTTTACAGTTAAAGGAACTTCCGAAAAAGAATACCAAGTATACATTTGAAGCTGTATATGAACAAAATGAGTACTCAAAATTAATCTCCCTGGAAGATAAACAAACACTCTTAACGTCTTCCTTTGATCCTTTGAGCTTCCAGTTGCTCAACAGCAAAGTAGAAAATGGCAAGGCGGTCATTACCTATCAAGTAAAACATGCACCAAAAAAATCAGTGTTTGTCCATAACCTTGGGTATTGTCTACGTATCTCAACGAAAGACTATCATGCTATTTCGGATAATAATACGGATGCATCTGATAATGCTAGTCAAACAAGTAGTCAGGTGAAAGTGATTGATGGGGAAAAAGGAATCTATCAAAATACGTTTGATTTAACTGAGAAAGAGCAACTAACCAATGCCACCCTGGATGAATTATATTTTAGTGTGAAGTTTGATGAAGGAATCACAGAAACTCAGACAGTAAAAGCATCTGTCATTTTTTATCAATAAAAAGAGAAAAACTTCCTAAAGTTCTTCCAACTTTCCTAGTCAATTCGTTGATTCTATGGTACATTGAATCGGCGCATGCGAAATTGTTTCTGAAAAACAATAAGTAGACGATAGCGGTTGTTTTCCGCTATAATAAATAGGAATTGAAGTGAGGAGGACAAGAAAATGTCCATGTTTTTAGATCAAGTGACCATTGACGTAAAAGCCGGAAAAGGCGGTGACGGCATGGTGGCATTTAGAAGAGAGAAATATGTTCCGGACGGCGGACCGGCCGGTGGGGATGGCGGGCACGGCGGCGATATTATTTTAGTCGTTGACGAAGGCTTACGGACGTTGATGGATTTTCGTTACAATCGTCATTTTAAAGCATTATCTGGCGAAAACGGTATGAGTAAAGGAATGCATGGTAGAGGAGCAGAAGATACCTTTGTTAAGGTGCCACCTGGTACAACGGTTCGTGATGCTGAAACTGGTGCATTACTGGGTGATTTGGTTGATGAGGGTCAGACATTAGTCATCGCAAAAGGTGGTCGAGGCGGCCGGGGAAATACCCGGTTTGCTTCACCCAAAAATCCTGCACCTGAATTAGCAGAAAATGGTGAACCCGGACAAGAACGAAAACTTGAATTAGAGTTAAAAGTTTTGGCGGATGTTGGTTTGGTTGGATTCCCTTCTGTTGGAAAATCTACCTTATTATCAGTTATTTCATCTGCCCGTCCTAAAATCGGTGCCTATCATTTTACTACCTTGGTGCCAAACCTTGGTATGGTAACTTCTTCTGATGGACGGAGTTATGCCGTAGCTGATTTACCAGGATTGATTGAAGGAGCATCTCAAGGTGTAGGATTAGGGACTCAATTTTTGCGGCACATCGAACGGACACGTGTTATTTTGCATGTAATCGATATGAGTGGCATGGAAGGTCGAGATCCCTACGAAGACTATCTGGCAATCAACAAAGAATTAGCTTCACATAATTTGCGTTTGATGGAACGTCCGCAAATTATCGTAGCAAATAAAATGGATATGCCGGAATCTGAAGAAAACCTGAAGAAGTTTAAGGAACAGATTGCAAAAGAAAAAACCGATGAATATGCAGACGATCTGCCAATTTTTCCAATCTCCAGTGTGACCCGCAAAGGAATCGATGCTTTACTAAATGCTACGGCTGATTTATTAGAAGTAACGCCAGAGTTTCCTCTTTATGAAGAAGAACTGGAAGAAGATGCAGTACATTACGGTTTTACTGCAGATGGTCCTGAATTTGAAATCGATCGTGAACCTGATGCTTCATGGACGCTTTCTGGCGAGAAAATCGAAAAACTATTCCAGATGACGAATTTCGACCATGATGAGACGGTGATGCGCTTTGCCCGTCAATTGCGAGGATTAGGTGTGGACGAAGCCTTACGTGCCCGTGGAGCAAAAGATGGCGATATCGTTCGGATTGGTAATTTTGAATTTGAATTTGTTGAATAAGCAATTTTCAAAAAGAGTGGATGAGTTAAAATAGCGAAAACCAGTTTATGAGCAATCATGAACTGGTTTTTTAAGTGCTTTCTTTTCCCATTCTTGCAAATTACTGGTAAAATTTAAGTGAATAAAATAACGGAGGACTGAGAATATGACAAAAAGAGTAATTGTTATGAACTTTGAAGTAACATCCCAAGCTTATCAAGCATTTTCTGAAATTAAGAAATTGGCGGCTCAAGGAGCTGTCAAAGGGGAACAAATGGCTGTTGTCACTCATTCGGTAGGGGATCATAAATTTTCTATCGATGATTTTCTAGATTTTACCGGTAGCAATAAAACTTCCAAAGGCGGCCTGATCGGCATGCTGGTGGGAATTCTTGGCGGACCGTTGGGCGTTCTTCTTGGCTGGTTTGGGGGGAGTATGATTGGGGCCACTCAAGATGCTAAAGAAATCAAAGATGCCCAAAATGTTTTTGAATTTGTTATCAATCAAATCAGCGAAGGACAAACAGGGCTGATTTTGATTGCAGACGAAGAAGACAATCGTCCCATCAATCAGGTGATCATTAACGAATTAGGCGGCGGCATCACACGCTTGGAATTAGAAGATGTGGAAGAAGAGGTCAGAAAAGCCCGGGAAGTTGAAAAAAATACGCAGGAAAATGCCAAAAAAGATTGGCAGTCAAAGCATGAAGAAAATTCAGCTACAGCCGAAATCAACTCAAATAAAAAGCAAGAAAAAGAGAACTGAAAATGATATACTAGTCCCTAGTGGTGAGAATATTCACCTAAACATCAAGTGAATTAGTAGAAAGATGGAAAAAAATGGAACTAGAATTTTTAGGAACTGGCGCCGGTGTTCCGGCAAAGCATCGAAATGTCAGCAGTATTGCTTTTAAACTTTTAGACGAACGGAATGCCGTTTGGCTTTTTGACTGTGGTGAAGGAACGCAAATGCAAATTTTGCGGACGAATATTCGCCCAAGAAAAATCGAAAAAATTTTTATCACCCATCTTCATGGGGATCATATCTTTGGATTGCCAGGACTGATCAGTAGCCGTTCATTTCAAGGGGGCAATGAAGCCCTTGAAATTTATGGACCCAAAGGCATTAAAAATTTTATCCAAACTGCGTTGAAAACTTCCCAAACTCGTTTGAGCTACCCAATAAAATATATTGAGATTGAAATTGAAGGTCTACTTTTCAAAGACCAGCAATTTCAGGTCTATTGCCACAAATTAGAGCATGGAATTACCAGCTATGGTTTTCGAATCGTTGAAGCTGACCATGATGGTGAATTGCAGGTTGCTGCGTTGCAAGAGCTAGGAATTGCACCAGGACCAATTTATGGACAATTAAAAAAAGGCATGACAGTGACTTTACCTGATGGACGAAAAATCAGTGGCAAGGATTTCGTTGGAACTGTGAAAAAAGGGCGAGTCGTAACGATTTTAGGAGATACCCGAAAAACGCAAAATGCAGTGGCACTTGCACAAAATGCAGATGTGCTGGTTCACGAAAGCACCTTTAATAAAAATGAAGCACAGATGGCAAAGGCCTATTTTCATTCTACAACGCATCAAGCAGCGGAAGTAGCAAAGAATGCACAAGTCAAGCAGTTGTTGTTGACCCATATCAGTGCGCGTTATTTAGGCAAAGATGTGTTGGGCTTAGAAGCTGAAGCACAGGAAATTTTTCCGAATACAAAAATTGTGAAGGATTTTGATGTGATTGAAATTCCTTTTTGTGAGAAATAAGGAAGGAGCGATACAATGGATTTAGAAGATAAAATCGTTTTAGTTACCGGCAGCTCTGCCGGACTAGGAGAACAAATTTGTTATGAAGCAGCAAAAAAAGGCGCTATTGTAATCACCTGCGCCCGTCGAATCAATTTGATTGGTAAAGTCAAAGACAACTGTAGCGAATTAAGCGGGAAACCCGCCTATGCTTTTCAGCTTGATGTCAGCAATCCTGAAAGTATCGAGAGCTTTTTAGAAAAAGTTGCTGAAATCGGAACAGTAGATGTCTTGGTTAATAACGCTGGCTTTGGTTTTTTTGATAACTTTGCCGATTTTGATCTAGAACAGGCAAGAAATATGTTCGAAGTCAATGTGTTAGGTATGATGTTTTTGACACAAAAGATCCTTTTAGAAATGTTGGAAGAAAAGAAGGGGCATATTATCAATATCGCCTCGATGGCTGGAAAAATGGCAACGCCCAAATCCGCGGTTTATTCAGCAACGAAATATGCAGTGTTGGGATTCTCTAACGCTTTGCGTCTGGAGTTGAAACCTTCTAATATTCATGTAACAACTGTTAATCCTGGACCAATTCGAACTGAATTTTTTGACAAAGCAGATCCTTCAGGGGATTATCTTGCGACGGTCGATGCCTTTGTTTTAGATCCTCAAAAATTAGCGGCAACAATTGTCCGTAGCATGGAAAGACCAGTACGAGAAATCAATCGGCCTCGCATCATGGAAGTGGCAGCTCGATTTTATACGTTGTTCCCGACCATTGGTGATTATTTAGCAGGCGGGATTTTTAACCAAAAGTGAGGGAAATAGATGAAAAATCAATGGCGGGCAATTTTAGGCTTTATTTTGGTTTTGATCGTTGTTTTGTTTGCCGTATTTAATACAATGCCGGTGGCAATTAATTTTGGCTTTGGAAAAATCGAGGCACCGTTAATTTTGGTGATTCTTGGTTCGACGATTTTAGGTGCGATAATTCTTTTTCTTACTTCCACCAGTACGCTATGGCAACAACGAAAAACCATCAAAGAATTAAGCAAACAATTAACGGATTACCAAGAAAATTTTCAAGAAAAAGTACAGGCAGAAGTAGCAAAAGAAAAGCGAATCTGGCAAAATCAGCAAATGGATGCTACAGAAGCAGTTCCTGAAAAAGCGATTGATGAGCCTGAGGAATAAACAAATAGATTATAAGAAAATAATTCGAACAATAGATAGAAGAAGTTCCAAAACGTCGGACTTTTAGGACGAGTACGGATTGGAGCGAAGAATTCGCTATTGTTCGTTTTTTTGTTTTCAGGCTCTTTTTTGAGTATTCAATTTATTATAAAGAAGGAAAAGATATCTGTCTTCTTTTCATTTAAGAAAAGCTTTGCTATAATTATTTGGTTGGGAGTGATTACGTGAGAAACTCAAACTATCAATGGAATTTGCCTGTTGAACAAGAGGTTTCGACAGCGTTTAAAGAAGAATTAGATAAGTATGATTTAAGTCCCTTGATTGGTGATATATTGTGGAATCGAGGAATTCAGACCCCCGAAAAATTAGCAGGATTTTTACAGCCATCTATTCAGGACCTTTATGATCCTTTTTTACTTTATGAAATGGAAAAGGCTGTAGAACGGATTCAAGATGCAATCGTCAACGGGGAACGAATTTTAGTTTATGGGGACTATGATGCGGATGGCATCACTAGTACAACGATTATGAAGGAAACATTGGAGCTCTTGGGCGCTGATGTAGCCTACTATTTGCCGAATCGCTTTACAGATGGCTATGGTCCAAATTTAGCAGTGTATCAGCAACAGATTGACGCCGGTGTGCAGCTGATTGTTACAGTTGATAACGGGGTTTCTGGACATGAGGCGATTGCTTATGCCAATTCGCAAAAGGTAGATGTAATTGTCACAGACCATCACGAATTGCCTCAAGAACTGCCAAACGCTTTTGCAATCATTCATCCACGTCATCCTAATGGTGCGTATCCTTTCAAAGATTTAGCCGGTGTTGGAGTGGCCTTTAAAGTTGCAACGGCATTACTGGATGAAGTACCACTGGAATTTTTGGATTTAGCAGCAATTGGAACGATTGCTGACATGGTATCCTTGACAGATGAAAATCGTGCGTTGGTTTCTTTAGGTTTACAAGCAATGAAAGAGTCCGAGCGGCTTGGTTTACGAGAATTGTTGACAGTCAGTGGAGTAAAATCTTCAGAAATAACTGAAACCACGGTTGGTTTTTCAATTGGTCCCCGATTAAATGCGATTGGTCGTTTAGGAGATGCCAATCCGGCAGTACAACTGCTTTCGACTTTTGATGAGGATGAAGCTAAGCAGCTTGCAAAAAATCTTGACGACATTAACGAACAACGAAAAGGACTTGTAGAAACTATTACGCAAGAAGCGTTACAGTTGGTTGATTCTCAAAACGAGGTCCATGTAATTGCCCATTCTGGTTGGCATGAAGGGGTATTAGGAATTGTCGCAGGGAAAATACTTAAAAAAACCGGACGACCAACAATTATTCTAACCATCAAAGAGAATGGACAAGCCAAAGGATCCGGTCGCAGCAGTGATGCCTTGAATTTATTTCAGATGCTGGATGGCATGCGGGAAATGTTTGTTAATTTTGGCGGTCACCACGCCGCTGTCGGTTTGACTTTGGCATCGGAGAACCTTGCTCCTTTGCAAGAAAAAATCAATCAATACATTCGGCAAAAAGAAATTGATCTTTCGAAGGGAAGTTCTCTGACAATTGATGATCGACTGACATTAGCTGATGTCTCCCTCAAATTTATCGATACCTTGAATCGCTTGGCACCTTTTGGAACAGATAACCCCATTCCGCGATTTTTATTTCAAGATGTACACGCTCAAAATAAAAAAGCAATTGGGACAGCCGGTGATCATCTGAAAATGACGTTGACCTTTGATGAACAGCCGGGTTTAGATGTTATCGGTTTCGGTTTTGGAAAACAAATTCAAGAGTTTCAAGAAACATTCGATGCTGTAGGGCAGTTGTCGATCAATCAATGGAACGGCAACCGCAAGCCTCAGTTGATGCTAGAAGATTTTGCCAGTAACGGGCTGCAATTATTTGATTACCGGGCGAAAAAAACACAGCATCAACTAAGTGATACCACAAAATCATTATGTATCCATTTTGGTAAAAAAATTCCCGAACCATTAAATTCTTATCTCAGTGGAGAAAAATATCATTTCACAGAGCTAACAGATTTTCAGCTCAAAATTCGTGGTATCGAATATCAACAGTTAGTCATCATTGATTGTCCGACCGATGCGGACACTATCAAAGAAATCGTACAGCTTAGTGAAATCAAACGCGTTCTCTTTATCTGTTCCGCTCAAGATGAAGCCTATCTTGACGGCATTGGAACACGAGAACAATATGCTCGACTCTTTAAATTTATCAATACACAGGAACAAGTAGATGTACGTTATAAGTTGCCGGCAGTAGCAGATTATTTAAAAATCCCCGAAAAATTATTAATTTTCATGATTCAGGTGTTTTTTGATTTAGAATTTGTTACAATAAACGACGGCGTTTTGAAAAAAACGATGACCCCAGAGAAAAAAGATCTTGCGATAAGCAAGGTGTATCAGAAACGATTGAAAAAAATAAAAACAGAAGAATTTCTGCTGCTGAGTGATTTAACAACATTGAAGGCTTGGCTGACAGCGTAGGAGGAAACGCGAATGGATTTAAAAGATTATATTGCAAGTATCCCTGATTACCCATCAAAAGGAATTATCTTTCGGGATATTTCTCCCTTAATGGCAAATGGGGATGCATATCGGGAAGCGACAAAACAAATCGTGGACTATGCAAAAGAAAAAAGGATCGACATGGTGGTAGGTCCAGAAGCACGAGGATTTATCGTTGGCTGTCCGGTAGCATACGAATTAGGTGTTGGATTTGCTCCAGTCCGCAAAAAAGGCAAGCTGCCTCGTAAAACGATTGAAGTGTCTTATGATCTTGAATATGGTACGGATACACTGACTCTTCATGAAGATGCCATTCTGCCAGGGCAACGGGTATTGATTTGTGATGATTTGTTGGCGACCGGCGGAACAATCAAAGCAACAATTGATTTAGTAGAAAAATTGGGCGGCGTTGTTGTTGGCTGTGCCTTTTTGATCGAATTGATGGAGCTTCACGGACGAGATAAAATCACTGGGTACGATATGTTGACCTTAATGGAATATTAAAAAAGACGAGAATCTTTGCGGATTCTCGCCTTTTTTTGAAATCAGCACACCCAATCGAGTGTGCTGAAACAGATTTATTCATAATGATAAAATTCAGAATTATTGTGTGTAGAATAGTGGTAGTGGCGTTGACGTTCAGATTGACGGAATTTTTTATCATCCCAGAAGGTGAACCATAATAAGAACAAAGGGGCAAAAACTAACAGTGTCATTTCAATCCCAAAATTGTTAGCAACAAATCCCATCAGTAAACCTAAGATAATCAAAGCAATATTTCGAATACCTTTCATTTTCTCTCACCTCGTTTAATAATACGAACAAATGTTTGTGTCTTTATTATACGAATGTTTGTTCGGTTTGTAAAGAAAAAAATAGAAATCTTCATAATTACCTTGAAGATTTCTTCAGTGATTATATTAGAGAACGGTACAAGCCGACGACTAAGCCTAAAATTGTTACATTTGGTAAAATGATTGGTTCCATAAAATCATTTTCCGGTTGAAGACGAATGTGGTCTTTTTCTTTGAAAAATCGTTTACAGGTCGCTTCATTTTCATCTGTCATAGCGATTACGACGTCTCCATTGTTTGCAATGGCTTGTTTGCGTACAATTACCTGGTCACCATCAAGTATGCCGATATTCATCATACTTTCACCGCGAATCGTCAGCATGAACAAGCTGCCGGAATCATTGGCAAGATTAGGTGGCAGTGGAAAAAAGTCTGAAGCTTCTTCTACCGCTAAAATCGGTTCACCGGCGGTAACAACGCCTAAAAGAGGAATAGTATCAGGCTGAACGCCGATTTTTTCTAAACCTAAGGGAGTAAGCTCAATTGCGCGAGGTTTTGTTGGATCTCGCAGAATCAACCCTTTTTTTTCTAATCTAGATAAATGTCCGTGCACTGTTGAGGTCGAGGACAGGTTGACAGCTTCGCCAATTTCGCGAACGGTTGGGGGATAGCCTTTTTCAGTTACACGGGCATGAATGAATTTTAACACTTCGATTTGTCGACTTTCTGTGCGTTTCGCCACATCATGCACCCTCTTTCATTTTCTAAATTTAGTGTACCATAGCCATACCAATAAATCAAACAAACGTTCGCTTTTATTGTGGTTGTGTTTTTGACTGATTTTTTATAAGATAAGAGAGTAAAAAAGGAGGTAATCCAGTGCTGTCTAAAGAAAAATTAGCGCGTATCAATGTGTTGGCACGAAAAAAGAAAACAGGTGTGCTGACAGCTGAAGAAGAGAAGGAACAAATTCTTTTAAGAGAAGAATATTTAGAGTCATTTCGTTCGGGTATGCGGCATCATATTGAGGGGATGAAAGTAATCGATCCCGAAGGTAATGATGTTACACCGGAAAAATTAAAAGAAATTCAAAAAAAGAATGGTCTGCATGATCGTTCATAAAGGAATTGCAATTTGATGTGTAATCCTTTACAATGAGAGTATCAATAAAGGTAAAAAAAACCTAAATAGGAGGAAATAAAATTGTTTGATAAAGTTGATGAGTTAGGAGTCAATACCCTGCGGACGTTGAGTATTGAAGCCGTCCAAAAAGCGAATTCTGGACATCCGGGGTTACCGATGGGAGCAGCACCAATGGCGTACGCTCTTTGGACCAAACATTTAAAAATTAATCCAAAAACATCTAGAAATTGGGTAGACCGGGATCGTTTTGTATTGTCAGCAGGGCATGGTTCTGCATTGCTCTATAGCTTACTCCATTGTGCAGGCTACAATGTAACGATTGATGATTTGAAGGGATTCCGTCAATGGGACAGTAAAACACCCGGACATCCAGAAGTCAACCATACAGACGGTGTGGAAGCAACAACAGGGCCTCTAGGTCAAGGAATTGCTATGTCAGTTGGTATGGCAATGGCGGAAGCTCATTTAGCTGCGACCTATAATCGTGATAAATTTGCTATCATGGACCATTACACTTTTGCTCTTTGTGGAGATGGAGACTTGATGGAAGGCGTTTCTCAAGAAGCAAGTTCCATGGCTGGACACATGAAATTAGGGAAATTAATCGTTTTATACGATTCGAATGATATTTCTCTTGATGGTCCTACGTCAAAAGCATTCACTGAAAATGTTGGCCAACGATTTGAAGCCTATGGTTGGCAACATCTTTTAGTGAAAGACGGCAATGATTTAGAAGCAATTTCTAAAGCTATCGAAGAAGCGAAAGCAGAAACAGATAAACCAACATTGATTGAAGTTAAAACGGTGATTGGTTATGGTGCACCAAAAGAAGGAACTTCTTCTGTACATGGCGCACCAATCGGCGAAGATGGCATCAAGGCTGCTAAGGCGGTTTATGGTTGGGAATACCCAGATTTCACTGTTCCTGAAGAAGCAGCTGATCGCTTCAAAGAAACGATTGAAGTGCGTGGTGCAAAAGCAGAAGCAGAGTGGAACCAACAATTTGCTGCATATGAAAAAGCGTATCCAGAATTAGCTGCACAATTTAAACAAGCCTTTGCTGGTGAGCTTCCTGAAAACTGGGCAGAAGGATTGCCTGTTTATGAGGAAGGAACAAGTCAAGCGAGTCGTGTATCAAGCAAAGAAATGATTCAAGCCCTTTCCCAAGCTGTACCAAGTTTATGGGGCGGTTCCGCAGATCTATCTGCTTCCAACAATACAATGGTTGCAGCGGAAAAAGATTTTGAACCAGGACAATATGAAGGCCGCAATATTTGGTTTGGCGTTCGTGAATTTGCAATGGCGTCAGCCATGAATGGGATTCAATTACATGGGGGCACGCGGGTTTATGGAGGAACTTTCTTCGTATTTACAGATTATCTGCGTCCTGCAATCCGTTTAGCAGCTTTGCAAAAAGTACCGGTAACTTACGTTCTGACACATGATTCAGTTGCAGTAGGAGAAGATGGACCAACTCACGAACCAATCGAACAATTAGCCAGCGTTCGTTGCATGCCTAATGTGCAAGTTATTCGTCCAGCAGATGGGAACGAAACCCGTGCAGCATGGAAAATTGCGATGACCTCAACTGACGTACCAACGATTCTTGTTTTAAGCCGACAAAATCTGCCAGTCTTATCAGGAACAGCAAAAACAGCAGATGAGAATGTCGCAAAAGGCGGTTACGTGTTGTCTCCTCAAAAGGGTGAAAAGCCTGAAGGAATTCTAATCGCAACTGGTTCTGAAGTTGCTTTAGCAGTTGCGGCACAAGAAGAATTGGCAAAACAAGGAAAAGATGTTTCTGTTGTTTCTTTGCCAAGTTTTGAATTGTTTGACGCACAAACAGACAGCTACAAAGAATCCGTCTTACCAAAAGCAGTAACGAATCGGGTAGCGATTGAAGCAGCTGCACCATTTGGCTGGGAAAAATATGTTGGCTTTGATGGGAAAATCATCGCTATTGATCATTTTGGTGCATCCGCTCCAGGGAACAAGATTTTGACTGAATTTGGTTTCACTACGGAAAATGTGGTTGCTACCTACAATTCATTATAGAGCCAAAATATCTACGAAAAACTCCGGTTTCCCGGAGTTTTTTTATCGTGTTTTTAAAAGTTTTTTCTTTCGTTTCTTAAAATTATTTCGATGAGGTTAGTTTTATTAAATAAATATTACAGCAATTATTTTGTTTGTCGTTTTATCGGAAAAGTCGTATAATGAAAAAGTTAAGAAATGGGAAAGTTTTTTTAAAGACTTACGGAGGTTGTTCTATGAATCAGTATCAAACAAGAAGTCAACGACACCAGGCGAAAACCGCCATAACATTCAAAATAAATAAAAAATCGATTGCGACAGTTGTTGGAACGGGCTTGTTGGTAACCCCCAGCGTCCTAGCTTTGAATCCTGCAACCGCTAGTGCTGCCGAATATCAAACAACAAATGATGTGAATACGTTTATTGAGCAAATCGGCTGGTCAGCAGCAGAAGTAGCAAGTGCCAATGATCTTTATGCTTCAGTGATGATTGCACAGGCTTTATTAGAAAGCGGTAATGGAACCTCCATGTTAGGAAGTGCTCCTTACTATAATTTATTTGGGGTCAAAGGTTCTTACAATGGACAGTCGGTTTATCTGCCCACGCAAGAATATCTAAATGGACAATGGGTAACGATGAACGAGCCTTTCCGTCAATACAACTCATATTGGGAATCTTTCCAAGACCATGCGAATGTATTGCGCAGCACGAGCTTTTCAACCGGTACTGCCCATTATTCAGGAACATGGAAAAGTAATACTTCCAGCTATATGGATGCGACTGCGTATCTTACTGGTCGTTATGCAACAGATCCCGGCTACAATCAAAAATTAAATTGGTTGATTCAAGCCTATAATTTGACGCGATTTGATACGCCATCTAATGGAGCACCATCGGCGACGACGGAAACACAAACGACAGAGACCGCACAAACAACAACGGCTTCAGCTTCTACAAGTACTGGAACCTATACGGTGGCTTCTGGGGATACATTGTGGGATATTGCTTCATCTTACGGGTTAACGGTCGATCAATTGATGTCGATGAATGGATTAACCAGTGATGTTATTATGGTTGGACAACAATTATCTGTTTAAAGAGGGAAAGCCGAGTTTTGAACTTGGCTTTTTTTAATGCAAAATATTCGCAAGAACGCAAGACATTGGTTATGATTAAATTAGTTAAATAAGGAGGAATTTCTATGTTGAAAGTACATCAATCTATTACCGAGTTGATTGGACACACACCTATCGTGAAGTTGAATAATTTGGTTCCAGAAGGTGCAGCAGATGTTTATGTAAAACTGGAATTTTTTAATCCTGGTAGTAGTGTGAAGGATCGGATTGCATTAAGCATGATTGAAAAGGCAGAATCAGAAGGCAAACTTCATCCTGGAGACACAATTATTGAACCAACTTCAGGGAATACGGGCATCGGTTTATCGATGGTTGGCGCGGCAAAAGGGTATCGTGTGGTTATTGTTATGCCGGATACAATGAGTATTGAACGTCGTAAATTAATGCAGGCGTATGGAGCAGAATTGGTCTTAACACCTGGTGCAGAGGGGATAAAGAAATCGATTGAAACGGCTAAAGAATTAGCAAAAGAACATGGCTATTTCCTCCCTTTGCAGTTTGAAAATCCCGCAAATCCGGATATCCACGAAAAAACAACTGGGAAAGAAATCCAAGAAGCTTTTGGTGTACAAGGATTAGACGCTTTTGTTGCGGGAATTGGAACTGGGGGCACGATTACTGGGGCTGGACGTGAATTGAAACGTGTCTATCCGCAAATCCATATCTACGGTGTTGAACCGGCAGAATCTGCGATTTTAGAAGGAGGTAGTCCTGGTCCTCATAAAATCCAAGGAATCGGAACTGGATTTGTACCGGACGCATTGGATACCAGCGTATATGATAAAGTTCTTGCAGTCACCAGTGATGATGCAATGGCAACTGCACGAGAAATGGGAACCAAGGAAGGAATCCTGGTTGGAATTTCTTCTGGCGCAGCAATCAATGCAGCATTGAAGGTTGCCAAAGAATTAGGTGCAGGCAAACGCGTGTTAGCAATCGTTCCGGACAATGGAGAACGTTATTTGTCTACCGCTCTTTATCAATTTGATGAGAAATAAGAAAAGGTGAACAACAAATTTATTGAAGACAGCAAAAAGCAAAGATAAATTTTGTTTTTCCGGCTGTCTTTTTTTGTGTAGAAGCTAGAAATTTTAGCTTGAAAATAGTATGATGAGAATACTAAATGGAAGGAATAGGAGGAGCACAGATGGAAAGTTCAGTGCTTGAACAAGCTGTTGAACAATTAAAAAAAGATAATGTGCGGATCACTCCTCAACGGTATGCCGTTTTACACTATCTGGTAAAACATCATTCCCATCCTACAGCCGATGAAATTTATCAAGCAATTGCTGCCGATTTTCCTAATATGAGTGTCGCAACAGTCTATAATAATTTACGCTTGTTTACCGATATCGGTTTTGTTCAGGAAATGAAATATGGGGATGCCTCTAGCCGTTTTGATTTTTCATCAAAGCCGCATTATCATGCGATTTGTCAAAATTGCGGCAAGATCGTTGATTTTTATTATCCGGGACTTGAGGATGTTGAAATGGCGTCTAGTCAGTTGACAGGTTTTGAAATCAATGAGCATCGGTTGGAAGTTTATGGACTATGCCCAGAATGTAAGGAGAAACGTGATGAAAATAATTCAAACACCTAATGCCCCCGCTGCGATCGGACCCTACGTTCAAGGGAAAATCGTCAATGGTTTTTTATTTGCTTCTGGTCAAATTCCTTTAGATCCACAAACGGGAGAAATTGTTGGAACGACGATTCAAGAGCAGGCTGCACAGGTTTTTAAAAACATTCATGGAATCTTAGAAGCAGCTGGGATAGCAGAAAAAGATGTGGTCAAGACCACGTGTTTTTTGAAAAACATGGAGGATTTCGTCCCTTTTAATGAAGTCTATGGAAAAGCCTTTTCTGCAGGTGATTTTCCGGCCCGTTCAGCAATCGAAGTTGCACGATTACCAAAAGATGCTTTAGTTGAGGTAGAAGTTATCGCGGCTGTTCCTCAACGATAAATCTGAAAATAGGGATGCTTTAAAAAGCAGGGTTGCTGCCCATTACCGGTAGCAATCCTTTTTTGATAAGCTTTGGGTAGTGAATTTATTTGCTATGAAGTATACTAGGGAAAGAAAGAGGAGAAGTGCATGATATCTTTAAAAGACTACTTGGAAAGCGGACAAACGACTCTTGCTAACCTTATTTTAGCCAATTACCGTCGAATCGGTATGACGAATGAAGAATTTTTGTTTTGGCTACAGCTTTATCGCCATCATCAAATGGGAAATGATTTTCCCGACCTGTCCATCGTGGCAGATGATTTACAGATGAAGCAGCCAGAAATTTTGCTGTTGCTGAATCAACTAGTAAAAAAACAATTTCTTACGATTGAAACGATTACAGATGTTTATGGAAAAAAAAATGATCGCTATAACTTTGAACTTATATTTGATAAGCTAGAACAATTAATGACCCAACAGCAACAACAAACAGTGAATCAGGAAAAAGAAGATAAGGTAACTACACTGTATCGAACTTTTGAAGAGGAATTTGGGCGTACTTTATCACCGATTCAATATCAACGAATCGGGCAATGGCTGGAAGAAGACCATTACAGTCCAGAGTTGATTTTATTAGCATTAAAGGAGGCTGTTTTGAATCAAAAATATAACTTTAATTATATCGACTCTATTTTATTGAGCTGGGAAAAAAACCAGATAAACACGAAAGAGCAAGTCGATGCGGAACGAAAGAGAAGAAAACGGCAGCAAATGCAAAAAGAACCTACTGCAACAAAACAATTACCCAAAGTTTCATTACATAATTGGTTAGATGGTGATGACTAATGTTAAGTAAAGAAAAAACCCAAGAAGCCATTCATTTGATGGCTGAAATGTTTCCCGATGCCCATGGCGAGTTACAGCATGAAAATGCGTTTCAGCTATTGATTGCAGTAATTTTGAGTGCACAAGCGACAGATGTATCTGTCAATAAAGCGACGCCTGCTTTATTTCAAGCTTTTCCTACACCGGAAGCATTGGCAGAAGCACCATTAGAAGAAATCATTGAAAAAATTCGTACTATCGGATTGTATCGCAATAAAGCTAAAAACATTAAAGCTTGTGCGAAGATGCTTTTGACGGATTTTGAGGGTAAAATTCCTAAAACCCGCGAAGCATTAATGCAGTTGCCCGGTGTCGGTCGAAAAACGGCAAATGTGGTATTGGGGGATGCGTTTGGGGTGCCTGGAATTGCAGTGGATACCCATGTAGAACGAGTATCTAAACGATTGCGTATTTGTAAACTGAATGCCACGGTTCTCGAGGTAGAGGAGACCTTAATGCGCAAACTTCCTAAAGAAACATGGGTTGATGCCCATCATACGATGATTTTCTTTGGCCGCTACCATTGTACTGCGCGCGCCCCAAAATGTGCCAGTTGTCCACTGTTGTTCATGTGTCAAGAGGGAAAAGAACGGATGAAGGGGAAAATAAATTAAAAAAATCACTGACCGCTTTTTCTGGGTCAGTGATTTTTTGGCTCTTATGAATCGTTATCACCATTATTGCCGCCATTTTCGTTATTACCAGGGTCGCCTCCAGGGTTGTTTTCTTCCGAAGAGCTGCTACTTGGTTCAGTGACACTGCTGGAAGGAGGCGTTGTTTCTGGCTGTGAACTTGATTCACTGGATGATGACGATGGTTGCGTTTCTGAAGAGCTTTCTGTGGAACTCTCGCTGGTCGTACTGCTTTCGGTACTTGAACTGCTTGATTCCGTTGTTGTTGTCGAAGTAGAGGATGGCACAACTTGCGGTTGATAGTTGTCTTCCCAATACAATTCGCCGCCTACACGAATCAAATCATCAGGCAATTTCCAGTCTTTATTGTCCGCACTTGCAGAAACGTACTGCATCAATTCACGATAGACATCAGTGGCAACATGGGTAGATGAATCGGTAATTGGTGTCAGCTTTTCATCCTGATCATAACCGGTCCAAACGGATAATGAATATTGTGGTGTGTAACCTACGAAAGTAATATCGGGATAGACACCTTGCGTTTGACCGATTTTTTCTAATTGATCATCTGTATAGTTAGAAGTTCCGGTTTTTCCTGCTTGAATCAAACCATCGATCAACGCATTCGTACCGGTTCCTTTAGTAATAACATCTTTTAAGACGTCCGTCACCATATAAGCAGTTCCTTCATCCATGGCTTTTTTACCACTTGGTTTAAATTCATCCACAGAGCCGTCTTGGTAAACAATTTTGCTGACATATTGCGGTTCATAATACATACCGCCGTTGGCAAATGCTGCATAAGCCGCAGCCATTTTTAAGGACGAAGCTCCGTACTTTGTGCCATCCTGCGTATCCGTATTACTAGAAATCGCATTGGATTGAACGATGGATTTATAGCTGATTCCTAAACCACTGAGAAAATCAGCAACTTTATCGCCGCCAACCTCATCAAAAAGTTTCGCTGCCGGAACGTTTCGAGATTCATACAATGCGGTTCGTAAGCTGATGGAGCCCATATACTGATTATCCCAGTTTTTTACATCGATATCGGTGCCTTCGTATTGATAAGGACCATCCACAATCGTTTTACCAGTAGAGTATTTTAATTCTTGGAAGGCAGGACCGTAATCAGTGACTGGTTTCATCGTTGAACCAAAGTCCCGACTGGTGTTCGTCGCGCGGTTGTATCCAAACACCACATCATCAGAAATATTCCGTCCGCCGATTTGTGCTAAAACCTTCCCTGAATTTGTATCCACCAATGTACTGGCAACCTGCATTTCTTCATCAGGGTAATCGATATAGTCCTCACTATTAACGATATCATACAACCGATTTTGCGCATTCATATCAATGTTCAAATGAACTTCTAAGCCATCAGTGTACACATCTTTCCCAGTTTTTTCTGAAATTTCAGCAATTGCTTCTTTGATATAGTTGTCAGCAACTTTTGAATTAACTGCTTTTTTCTTCAAGGATTCAAAATCAACCAAACCATCATCGATTTTTGTAGCTTTTGCTTTTTTGTATTCTGCTTCGGTAATTTTATCGTTGTCCAACATGGTATACAAAACAGTATCTCGGCGTTCCTTGGCTTGTTCCGGATTTTGATAAGGATCATAATAACTTGGTGCTTGAGGAATACCGGCAATCAATGCGGTCTGAGCAAGGGAAAGATCTTTTAATTCCTTGTTGTAATACGTTTTTGCTGCGGTTTCCATTCCATACACGCCGTTTGAAAGATACACTTTATTGATATAGTAGGTCAAAATTTCCTGCTTGGATTTTTTCTGTTCCAATTGCAAAGCCAGCCATGCTTCTTGTGCTTTTCTTTTCAGCGTTTGATCAGAAGCCTTCGTTGAAAAGAAAGAAAGCTTAATCAACTGCTGAGTCAGGGTGCTGGCACCTTGCAACCCGCCAGTGGTGACGTTTGACAGGGCAGAACCGGCAATCCGAATGGGATCCACACCGATATGTTTATAAAATCGGCGATCTTCCACTGAAACAATCGCATCCTCCAATAGTTGAGGAACATCTTGCGGCGCGATTTTATCACGACTTTCTGAACCTAAATCCATTAGAAGGTCACCATTTGTAGCGTAGAATTTTGAAGAAGCGGCAGCATCCAGCTCACTTTCAACAAGTTTTGGTGAATCTTTTGCGTAGAACCAAAATAATCCCAAACCGGATAGAAAGGCGATACAGCCTAAAATAATCAATCCACCGAAAATTTTTAGAATCACGGAACCTACCGAACGTTTTTTCTTCGGTTGTGGTTTTTTGTTTCCTGTTGTATTTCCTGTAGAACGTCTTGCCATACGAGATTGACTGTCATTCGGCATAATTTACAAAACTCCTTTGTTGTCTAAATGGTATTGAACAGCATCGAGATAGGGAATTCTTGGTGCAATGCCCGGTTGAATCTCAATACCGATTTCTTCAATCAATGAAAGGGAAAGTGATTTTTTTCCCGTACTTTTTTGCAGATCCCAATGTGTGATCAAATGTGTGCTATCCAAAAAGAAGCAGCGATTTAATGCTGAAAACCACAGCAGGACAAAACACACGCCAGATTGCTGCAAACAATTTTTCATGTGGCGAATTTGATGGTCATGAAAATTTTTAAAAGGAAATGAGGTTTTATTCTGCGTTTCTTTTGCTTCAAAATCCAAGTAATGTCCTTGGAAAACACCATTGTAGTCGGTGGTTGAGGCTTCTTTGAAATAGGCTTCTTTGATAACTGCAGCACTGCGTCGAGGATAATCGACCTTTACGATTTGGATGGGGGTCGGTTTCTTATGAACCACTGCTAATTGGTGATTAAGATAATACTCGTTACTGAGGTTGATGGCTTCTTCAAATCGCATGCCACGATTACTAAAGTCCACTGCCCGTTGTTTTTCTTTAACGGTTTGTGTATGCTTAGTTTGTGAAGGATTTTTGGAATAGATTTGCCCATTAGGATATCTTAAAACCATATTTTTCACGCTCCTACCGAGTCATTATACCAAAAAGAGAATTAGAAAGAAAAGGTATCGGCCATGGAAACCATTAAAACAATGCTATTAACCGGTTATCGCAGCTATGAATTAGGGATTTTTCAAGAAAAAGACCCGAAAATCGCAATCATTAAGAAAAGTATAAAAAATGTTTTGTTGCGTTATTTGGATGAGGGATTAGAGTGGATCTTGATTGGTGGCAATTTAGGAACTGAATTTTGGGGAGCAGAGGTTGTTTTTTCCCTTAAGAAAGAGTATCCTTCTTTAAAGTTGGGTCTGATTTTTCCGTTCGAGGGATTTGGAGAACAATGGAACGAAAAAAATCGGGAAAAACTGTTTGAACTTCGCAGCAAAGCCGACTATGTGAACGCAACAAGTCATGAAGGATATAAAAATCCGAGCCAATTACGCAACCATACACGTTTTTTTCTAGAGCATTCTGGCGGCGTGATTATGGTTTATGATGAAGAATTTCCTGGAAAAACACAGTATTTTCTTAAAGAAGCAATGGAATTTTCACAGAATAATCCTTATCTTATTGATAAAATTACAATGGATGATTTACAAAATGTAATAAATGAGTGATTCTGTTTGATTTCTCGCTATTTTTTGATAAAATAATTTAGAAAGCTAGTTGAATGAATCGATGAAAACTAATGAGGTGTAAAAGATGGCAAATTTAATTTACAGTCCCAAAGACATTTTACAACAAGAATTCAAAACAAAGATGCGGGGATATGATCCTGTTGAGGTTGATGAATTTTTAGACAACATCATCAAGGATTATGAAGGCTACAACAAAGAAATCCTTGCTTTACAAGAAGAAAATGACCGGTTGAATGCCAAAGTTGCTCAATTATCCAAGAGCCAAGCAGTAACTGCTCGTGTTCAAACAGAAGCGCCTAAGAGTCAAACGGTCACCAATTTTGACATTTTGAAACGTTTGTCAAATCTTGAAAAAGAAGTTTTTGGCAAAAAATTGGATCAAGATGCGTATAGCAATGAAACGACACGTTCTTCACAAAATTTCAGCCGAAACTATTCTCAGGCAGATGATAGTGATGACAATGAAAAAACGCGTCAATTTTAATTAAGAATACATTCTGTGATTTTCGGGTAATCGCGGCTTGAGTATTCAAGCTGAGGAAAGTCCATGCTCGCACAGACTGAGATGTCTGTAGTGTTCGTGCTTGGCGAAAAAATAAGCCAAGGTACATGTTTATGTAACGGCAGGAAAAACAAGCTAAGGTTTCGGCTATGCTGGAGTATCCTTGAAAGTGCCACAGTGACGAAGCAACTGGAGGAAACTCCGTTGGTGGAACGCGGTAAACCCCTCGAGCGAGCAACCCAAACGATGGTAGGGGCGCTTCTTGGACGGAAATGAACGGACCAAGAGGGCAATTTTTTGCAGATAGATGATTACCCCGATTGCTTACTCCCTGAGAAGTAGTCGGACAAAACATGGCTTACAGAAAATCACAGGTATTCAGGGAATCCTTCCAAAATGGAAGGTTTTTTTTGTAACTAAGGCTTTTTTATTGGAAAAAGCTGGAAATAAAAAAAGTGAAACAAACAAAAGTTAGTATATCAGAACGAACAAGGATGTCAGTTCCACTTATTCCAAGAAGTCTAGTGGAATGATATACGGCGTGAGAATAAAACGAAATTTTCTATAAGAAAATTTAATACATTAAAACGAACAAGGATGTCAGTTCCACTTATTCTAAGAAGTCTAGTGGAATGATATACGGTGTGAGAATAAAATTAAATTTTCTATAGGAAAATTTAATACATTAAAACGAACAAGGAGTGCTCATGGAAAATAATCAGGAATTTCACTTGCTTGCGACAGCTGCAAGTGGTTTAGAAGCCTTAGTAGGGAAAGAATTACGTGATTTAGGAATCGATTGTCAGGTGGAAAATGGTCGGGCGCGGTTCAAGGGAACAATGGAAACAATTGCCAAAGCAAATTTATGGTTGCGAACAGCGGATCGGGTTAAAATCGTTGTTGGTGAATTTGACGCCTTCAGTTTCGATGAATTATTTGAAAGTGTCAAAGCATTGCCGTGGGAAGATTTTCTCCCATTGGATGCCGCTTTTCCTGTTGCAGGAAGATCCATCAAATCCAAGCTTTACAGTGTACCGGATTGTCAGGCAATCACAAAAAAAGCAATCGTAAACCGGCTACGGGAATTTTATCATCGTCCAGCGACCGTTCCCTTAGCAGAAACTGGGGCGTTGTTTCAATTGGAAGTTGCGCTATTAAAAGACCACGTGTTAGTGACACTAGACACCACTGGACCAAGCTTGTTTAAACGTGGTTACCGGTTAGAAAAAGGTGGAGCACCGTTAAAAGAAAATATGGCAGCAGCTTTAGTTATGTTGACGAATTGGCGTAGAGACCGTCCTTTCGTTGATCCAGTTTGCGGATCAGGAACACTTTGTATTGAAGCCGCTTTGATTGGTCATAATATCGCTCCTGGATTTAACCGCGCCTTTGCTTGCGAATCATGGGATTGGTTTTCTAAAGAAATTTTTACAAAAGTTCGGGAAGATGCTGAAGCTCAAGCAGATTACGATTATGTATTGGATATCATGGGTACTGATATCAATGGCAAAATGATCGAAATTGCCCAAGCCAATGCGGAAGAAATTGGATTAGGTGATTCGATTGTTTTTAAGCAACAAGCTGTCAAGGATTTTAAAACAGAGAAAGAATACGGTGTGATCGTTGCTAATCCCCCTTATGGAGAACGTTTAGGGGAAGAAGAAAGTGTCCGCCGATTGTATCACGAGATGGGCGAGGTGTTTCGTCCTTTGAAAACATGGAGTAAGTACATTTTGACAAGTGATTTGCTCTTTGAGGAATTTTATGGGGAAAAAGCCACCAAAAAACGTAAATTATATAACGGGGCTTTGCGAACGGATTTCTTCCAATATTGGGGGCAACGTCCGCCTAAAAAAATACAGGATGAAAGAGTAGGGAGCTGAAAGAAATGAAGGAACAAGAATTTTTACAAGAATTAAAAGAAATGAATTTACTGATGCAGGCCTTCGCTATTTTGGATTGGGATTCTCAAACCGGAATGCCGGAAGCGGCAAGTGAAGAACGCAGCGAGGTGGACAGTTATCTTTATGGACTTTATTTTGATAAAATGATCGGACCTAAGATGAAAGAATCCTTGACTTATTTTTCTGATCATCAAGAAGAACTTTCTGAAGTTGGAAAAGCTGCCTACATGGTTGCAAAAGAAGACTATGATTTGAACCAAGCTGTTCCATCAGAAAAAATGGTGGAACATTCAGCGGCCACATCAAAAGCGCATGCTGCATGGCAAAAAGCCCGTAAAACAAAGGATTTTGCTGATTTTCGAGAAGAATTATCTGAAAATATCCGTTTGACAAAAGAATTGATTCCTTACTGGAAAAAAGACGAAGCGACCAATTACGATGTTTTATTGAATCAGTATGAACCGAAAATGACGGTGGAAATCTTGGATCAAGTCTTTGCTCAACTGCGTGATGGGATTATGGCTATTCGTAAAACATTGGCAGAAAAGGGAACCGAACCAGATACTTCTTTTCTTTCACGGAAGATGACCAAAGAGCAACAACGAAAATTCATTACAAAAGTGGTGACAGAACTCGGTTACGATTTTTCCCGTGGACGCTTGGATGATACAATCCATCCCTTTGCCACTGGCATCAATCATAATGATGTCCGTTTAACAACTCGATGGAATGAACACGATTTTTCAATGGGAATTTTTGGTGTAATTCACGAAGCGGGTCACGGTATGTATGAACAAGATATTGATAAAAAGTATGAATATACACCTGTTCACCAAGGGGCTTCAATGGGGATTCATGAATCACAATCTTTGTTTAATGAAATTATCGTCGGCAGCAATCGTGCATTTTGGAAAAAACAATACCCATTTTTCCAAGAATGTGCGGAAGGAACCTTTGATGATGTGTCCTTTGATGCTTTTTATGATTCATTGAAACGGACAAGAGCAAGCCTAATCCGAATCGAAGCAGATAGTCTGACTTATCCGCTGCATATCATTATTCGTTATGAATTAGAAAAACTGATTTTTAATGGTGATGCAACTGTTGATCAATTGCCAGAACTTTGGAATCAAAAATACGAAGAATATTTGGGAATTCGACCAGAAAATGATTTGGAAGGTATTTTGCAAGATGTACATTGGTCTGGGGCAAGTTTTGGTTATTTCCCATCCTATGCGTTAGGCTATATGTATGCGGCACAATTACACCATGCAATGAAAAAAGACCTCGATGTTGATGTGGTGCTTGCTTCTGAGGACTATCAACCAATCAAAAACTGGTTGTGTCAAAACATTCATCAATATGGGGCTTCTCGTAAACCAAATCAATTGATATTGGATGCAACTGGTGAAGCTTTGAATCCGCAATATCTGATTGATTACCTTAAAAAAATCTACTATTCTGTCTATAAGGTACAAGATTAAGAAATAGCCGATAGAAATCATAGGGGCGTTAGCATGGACAAACAAATCGAAAAAATCACAGAATTTGCAAAAATGCGTTTAGGGCAGGATCATACCGGACATGGATTTGATCATGCCCAACGTGTTGCAAGATTGGCTAGGAAAATCACAGAGGAGCAGTCTGGTGACCCGCTGATTATTCAAGGCGCTGCACTTTTACATGACACCATCGATGATAAAGTGGTGGCTGATTCGGCAAAAGCGTTGCAGGAGGTTGAGGCTTTTCTGCAATCTCTTACGCTGACGCAAGAACAAGTTGCTGAAATCTTGTATATCATCACCCACCTATCTTTTTCTCGAGAGTTGGAAAAAGGAAAAGCCGATTTATCGATAGAGGGACAAATCGTTCAAGATGCGGATCGATTGGATGCATTGGGGGCGCTGGGGATTATGCGCACTGCCTATTTTGGCGGTTCTCACGGTCATCCTATTTATGATCCTGAGATTAAACCGGAAAACTATCAAGATAAAGCGACCTATCGCAAAGGATCGACTGTTATCAATCATTTCTATGAAAAACTATTTCTTTTGGCTGATTCAATGAATACAAGATTAGGTAAAGAAGAAGCCATGCGACGAAAGAAATTCATGACAGATTTTTTGGCAGAATTTTATCAAGAATGGGCGGATTAATTGAAGACAAAAGAGAATTTTTTTCCTCTTTGCTGTTTGTTTAATTATTTCTTAATGAAGAACCTCAATTATTTTATTTTTCTTGAAACTTCCCCTATAATCAAGCTATAGGAGAGGATTTAGGATGTTTTATCAGCAGGCGTTGAAGCCAAAAGAATTATTGAGTGTTTTGCCCCATGTCGGAGAGTGCTTTTTTGTGATCGAAGGTCAGCTCTCAGATCGTTTTTACAAAGCAGCGGTCTATAAGTATGAAAAAGAATTTTTTTTGCTGACGGATGATCGTCTATACTCACGAGCGGCTGCTATGAAGTCAGCCCATCAAGGGGATGAAAATCAAATTTTGCCTTACATTGAAGAAGCGATGGAAGACAATTTTTATTTTGTCGTAGATGAAGGGTTCGTTCTGCTGGATTTAGCAACACTGTCCAAATTGGCAGAAACTTCTGCTACTTTGGAGATACAATATTATGAATTTGTTGATTAGGAAGTGAAAAAATGAAACGAACGGAATATATAAGCTTTAGCGATCGGAATTTTATTGATCTTTTACAAAATGTCGGTGATGAGTATGCTGCACTGGAATTGATTGATGAAAACAATGACGTGGATGCCATGGTAATTTCGCTTGCGGATTTTGATTATTTAATCAGTAAACTCGATGAGGAAGAAAAAGAGCAGTTTGTTTCAGAAACAACGGAAGCAGAGTAGTTCAAAAAGGCCGGAACAGCGCTTGTTCCAGCCTTTTTTCGACCCATTCATTTAGGGGATGACCCTTACTTGTGTTGTGTACCCTTTACTCGAAGATAGCCGCGATAAATATTAAGAACTACTAAAATAATGCCAATAACAAGGGGAAATCCTAGTAAAACGATTGGATAACCAATTTGTGCCTCAAGATTTAGTTTTGAAATCGTTCGTAACTGATGGAACGCAAATTGGATTACTTGAAAGCTGAAAGCCGTTAGAAATCCGGCAATAATAAAAAGAGCAAATCCTAAATAGGGAATCCTTTTTTTTCTGCGAAAAAGGGCGATACCTAAATAGAGAAGGAGTAAAAAAACAGGGACACCTAAAGCAAAATATACATTTAACATCAAACCACCTCCTATTTCTATCATACTTCAAAGGAAAGATTTTGGGAAATAGAGGCGTTTGAGGAGTGAAAAAATCAGCAAAAAAATCCTATTAATTTTATCAAAGGAGGGAACCAATGTCTGCCTATGTCGTACCAGTTAAATGGGCAATCGTAATTTTTCCATTTTTAGCGTTATTCCTTTCTGCTTTTTTTCTTATTCATGAATACCGTAAATATGGAACTTTCGTATTATCCCGCGCAATTATCTTGTATTCGTTTATTTTTTATCTCTTGTGTGCTTTTTTCCTGGTTATTCTGCCACTACCGCCGATCAGTGAGGTGGCACAGTATACCACTCCTACGGTAGAGTGGCATCTTGGTGCAAGCTTTGAACATTTTTTGCAGCAGACCGTTTTATCTCTTGGTGATCCCTCTACTTACTTGCCGGCAATGAAGCAAAATGTGTTTTTAGAACCAGTATTTAATATTTTACTGGTGGTGCCCTTTGGGGTTTATTTGCGGTATTACTTCAAATTTTCTTTGATCAAAACAATTCTACTAAGTTTCTTGTTATCTCTCTTCTTTGAGGTGACGCAATATACCGGATTATATTTTATTTATCCGCGGCCGTATCGATTGGCAGATGTGAACGATCTGCTTCACAATACGTTAGGTGGACTGATAGGTTTTGTCATTGAACCTTTGCTGACTTTTGTGCTGCCAAGTCGAAAAGAAATCGATCAGCTTGCGTATGCAAAGGGCAAAGAAGTAACCTTGTTCCGTCGATTGGTAGCATTTGCGCTGGATTGGGGATTTCTACGGATTCTTTCTTTAATAATTCTGATTATGTATCGTTGGTTTTCCAAGGACTATTCCATCGATTTCACCAATTCTTTAGGCTGGTATTTTGCTGAAGTCTTTCTTTATTTCGTCTGCTTTGCTTATCTTTGCAATGGACAAACTATCGGGAAAAAAATCGTTCGTATCCAAGTGGTGGAGGGAGACAAACGAATCCGTTTCAGTTCCTTGGTAAAACGTTACGGCATTTTGTACTTCTTTTACGGAGGAATCGGTCGTTTCACTGCCTTACTTGCTCCTTTTGTTCAAAGCAAAAATCATTTTTTGATGGTGATTTCTATTCTTATAACGCTGACCGGTGTCGCTTTACAGCTTGTCTTTCTGATTACGATTCTATGGTCATTTTTGAAAAAACGACGTCAATTATTTTATGAACGAAGCAGCCATACCTATACGATCAGTACGATTTCTACTAAAGAAAAATAGGTGAACGCTAAAAATTGTGCTATAATGCCCAAGGAATATCTAATGAAAGAAGGTGCTCAGATGAGTTTTGAAGAATTTAATTTCCAACCATTTATTATGACTGCATTAGCAGATAAAGGCTTTAGCGAGCCGACCGAAGTACAGAAAAAATTGATTCCCGTTATTCAAAAAGGACGGAGTGTCGTAGGTCAGTCTCAAACAGGTAGTGGAAAGACCCATACCTTTTTGCTTCCACTTTTTGATTTGATTGATTCACGGGAAGAAGTTCAGGTGGTGATCACGGCACCAAGTCGTGAACTAGCCAGCCAGATTTATCAAGCAGCCAAACAGATTGCACAATTTTCTGATCCTGAAATTCGGGTCACAAATTTTGTTGGTGGTACAGATAAACAGCGACAATTAGATCGCTTGAAGCACCAACAACCACAAGTAGTGATTGGAACACCAGGAAGAATTTTAGACATGATGAATGAACAGGCGCTTTCTGTTCATACAGCAAAAGCATTTGTTGTCGATGAAGCAGACATGACATTAGACATGGGCTTTTTAGCTGAGGTAGATCAAATCGCCGGACGTTTGCCTGAAAAATTGCAAATGCTAGTATTTTCCGCAACAATTCCAGAAAAATTGCGTCCTTTTTTGAAAAAATACATGCAAAATCCGTTAATTGAAGAAATCAAGCCCAAAGCAGTCATTTCCGAAACGATTGATAATTGGTTGATTTCGACTAAAGGAAAAAATAAAAATCGATTGATCTATCAATTATTAACAGTGGGTCATCCATATATGGCGATTGTTTTTGCAAATACAAAACAGCGAGTAGATGAAATCACCGATTACTTAAAAGAAAAGGGACTGCGGGTAGCCAAAATTCACGGAGATGTTCCTCCAAGAGAACGGAAACGGGTTATGCGGCAAGTCCAAAATTTGGAATATCAATATGTAGTTGCGACTGATTTAGCCGCAAGAGGAATCGACATTGAAGGTGTTTCTCATGTAATTAATGCAGAAATTCCGGCTGATTTGGATTTCTTCATCCATCGAGTTGGAAGAACAGGACGAAACAATCTGCCCGGAACAGCTATTACGTTATACGACCCGGCTGATGAAAAAGCTATCAGCGATATTGAAGGAACCGGAGTCGTTTTTAAACCAAAAGAAATCAAGAATGATGAAATCGTTGACGGTTATGATCGAAATCGGCGACAAAAGCGGGAAAAATCTCGAGATGAGTTGGACCCAACGTTGATTGGTTTGGTGAAAAAGAAGAAGAAAAAAATCAAGCCCGGCTACAAGAAAAAAATTCAATGGGCAGTTGATAAAAGCAATAAACAGAAACGAAAAGTCGAACGCCGGCAGCAAGGTCGCGCCATTCGCAAAAATAAAAAAGATTCCAGTAAATAATTGAGTCGGAGTTTGCTCTTAAAAAGGAAGGTTCTCTTTAAGCTTTCCTTCTTGAGCGAACTCCGTTTTTTTGTTTAAAGCTTTTTTTCCATTGTCACACAAAGGATACCATCTTCAAAAAAAGGCGATGACACTCGCTGATACCCTAATTTTTTATAAAAAGATTCTGCACTTGTTTCCGCAGACAAGCGAGAAATGCTGCACCCTTCACTTTTTCCTCTGTCTTCACAAGCTCGAATCAGTTGGGTACCAATTCCTTGGTGACGAAACTCGTTGAGAATACAGAAACGATCCGGTTGCAGCTGTTTTCCTTTTCTTTGATAGCGAATCGTACCGGAAGGTTTTCCTTTTGTCATTGCGATGAAATAATTTCGATCGGATTGATCCAACTGATCGAACTCATCTATTGGTAAAATATTTTGCTCCAATACAAATACTGAATAGCGTAAATAAAAGGCTGTTGCTTGTAGCCAAGGGGTGTTACCGAAATGAATTTGGGTCATTGTTTTTCTCCTTTTCATGCTATACTTATTCTAACAAGAGATAGTAAGTTGGAAAAGAGGAGTCGTCATGGATTTTTTTGAATCGTTAGAATGGAGCAACTGGAAAAACCTGAGTGATGAAGTGAAGAATCAGATGTTTCGCCAAGTCTTGATGTATTTTGTCAGTCCTTTACGAAAAATCAACGAAGTAAAACTGGTTGATTTTGAATTGGCGGGAATCAAGTGCCGTACCTTTGAAATTTTAATTGATAATGAACATTTTGTTTTTGTACCGGGAAATCAAGAAGCAATCTTGGGTTGGGATTTAGGCATCCAAGGCTTACCAACGCCCGCATGGAATCACCCCCGTCCAGAGAAGCAATCTGAGAAAATGAATGCGCTTATTAAACGTTATCAGCTGGAAACCAGTGAGGATTGGCAAGCCTTCGTCAATCATTCAACCTCTGACCTTCGCAAAGCGGTGATTCCTCCCATGTTGGTTCAAAAGTTTCCTTTACCGGCTGGAACAACCTATTTAGGAAACCTAAATACAATCACGGGAGAATTTACCGGTGAGGTGGATCGATTTGAAAAAATGGAAGAAGCGATACGAGCCACATTTATTCCACCACAGTCATTTGAAGAAAGTTTGACCTGGTCTTTGCCAAAAACAGATTTAAAAAAAGATCACTATTATCTTGAACTTGGGGAAAATAGTGACGATTACTATGTATTTGAACATACCAGTTGTACCCAAGAACAATTACGCAAGCGGGTTCGCCGTAACGGCTTCGATTTATTGACAGAAGAGCAGTGGGAATATGCGGTAGGTGGCGGCACACGCCGACTATTTCGCTGGGGCAATGATCTGGATGCAGATGATTCTTATTGGGGCAATCAGGTGAAAAAACATATCAAGGGAGAAAATATGTTTGGCTTAGTTTTTTCTCCTCATCTGAATCGTTACGAGGTGACAGACGGGAACAAATTAAAAATGGAACAGTGGGAAAACTCTGGCATTCCTTTACTGGATTTGTTGCCTTTTGCCACGTATTACCGTTCTTCCCGTGAACTCACTGTTGAAGAAGAGATTTCTCCGACAGAATTTTTATATCGCAAAACGATTCTGATTAAAAAATAGGAAAGGAATCTTTGGCAAGCCGTTGACAATCATTTGGTGATGCCCTATACTTTTAAAAGAATAAGGACATGGTAACAAGTGTCACTCTTTACAGAAAGTTCTTCATTGCTGAGAGAAGAACAAGAAACGCTTTTATTGCTCCCTTATGCTTCTTGATAGAAATATCAACGCGTCTCTGCGTTAACGAGCTGAAGAGGTAATGATTCGACATCATTGCAATCAAGGTGGTACCGCGTGTTCACGTCCTTGGGTTGCAAGGATGTCTTTTTTTGTTTATATCTTCAATTAGAAAAAGAAAGAAGGAAATAAAATGAAAGAATTAACCAGTGCACAAGTTCGGCAGTTGTTTTTGGATTTCTTTAAATCAAAGGGACATACGATTGAACCAAGTGCTTCGCTTGTTCCTGTCAACGATCCTACTTTGCTATGGATCAACTCAGGTGTTGCAACCTTAAAAAAATATTTTGACGGTTCTGTCGTTCCCGAAAACCCTCGAATCACTAACGCACAAAAATCCATTCGAACCAATGATATTGAGAATGTTGGTAAAACTGCTCGCCATCATACGATGTTTGAAATGTTGGGGAATTTTTCAATTGGTGATTATTTTAAAGAAGAAGCTATTCATTGGGCATGGGAATTTTTAACAGATGACAAATGGATGGCATTTGATCCGGAGAAACTTTATGTGACGGTTTATCCTAAAGATACCGAAGCAAAACGGATTTGGCACGAAGAAGTTGGCCTGCCTTTAGCGCATATTGTTGAAATCGAAGACAATTTCTGGGATATCGGTGCTGGTCCAAGTGGTCCCGATACCGAAATCTTTTACGATCGTGGACCAGAATACAACGATGTCGCAGAAGATGATCCTGAAAACTATCCTGGCGGCGAAAACGAACGCTATTTAGAAATCTGGAACTTGGTCTTTTCTGAGTTTAATCATAAAGCGGACGATACTTATGAACCACTGCCACATAAAAACATTGATACGGGCATGGGACTTGAACGGATGGTTTCCATCGTTCAAAATGCACCAACGAATTTTGAAACTGATCTGTTTTTACCAATTATTCACGAAACTGAACGCTTAAGCGGAAAATTTAAGTACGGTGAAACGGCTCAAACCGATATTTCCTTTAAAGTGATCGCCGACCACATCCGAGCTTTATCTTTTGCCATCGGTGATGGAGCGTTGCCATCTAACGAAGGGCGTGGTTATGTTCTTCGCCGATTGTTACGTCGGGCGGTTATGCATGGAAAAAAACTGGGTATTGATGAGGCTTTCTTGTATAAATTAGTGCCGGTTGTCGGAAAAATTATGGAAAGCTACTACCCAGAAGTAGTGGCTCAACAAGCTTTTATTGAAAAAGTTGTTCGTAATGAAGAAGAACGTTTCCACGAAACCATCAATGAAGGACTGGAAATTTTGACTCAGCTTATTTCACAAGTCAAAAAACAAAAAGCAGATACTTTAGACGGTGCCGATATTTTTAAACTCTACGATACCTATGGCTTCCCAGTTGAATTAACGGAAGAAGTTGCTGAAGATGAAGGACTGAAAGTCGATCACGCCGGTTTTGAAAAAGAAATGCAGGCGCAGCGTGATCGAGCAAGAGCTGCCCGCAGCACCGAACATTCGATGGGGGTTCAGTCAGCACTATTGACAGATATCAAAGTAACCAGTCGCTTTGTCGGCTATGAACACCATGAAGCAGAAAGCGAACTGCTGGTGATTATTCAAGAAGAAAATCTGATTGACTCAATCTCTTCCGGTGAAGCACAACTTATTTTTGCGGAAACACCATTTTATGCTGAAATGGGTGGACAGGTTGCAGATGAAGGAATCATTGCGGATGAAAACGGCAATTTAGTTGCCACGGTCCATGACGTACAAAAGGCACCAAATGGTCAATTTTTACACAAAGTGACCGTTAACAGCCCACTTGCAGAAGGCCAACGCTATTTCTTGCAAGTCAATGTTGCCCGTCGCAATCGAATCATCAAAAATCATACAGCGACTCATTTACTGCACAAAGCGTTAAAAGAAGTATTGGGCAATCACGCCAATCAAGCAGGTTCCTTGGTAGCACCGGGTCATTTACGTTTTGATTTTACTCATTTTGGACAAGTTACTACCGAAGAATTGCAAGAAATGGAAGCAATTGTCAACCAAAAAATCTGGGAAGCACTGCCAGTTGTAACGATTGAAACTGATATCGATACAGCTAAAGGCATGGGCGCTATGGCTCTTTTTGGTGAAAAATACGGTCATGACGTTCGGGTAGTTAACGTTGCGGACTGGTCTATTGAACTTTGCGGTGGTACTCACGTGTCAAACACGGAAGATATCGGCATTTTCAAAATCGTTTCTGAGTCAGGAATCGGTGCTGGTGTCCGTCGGATCGAAGCTGTGACCAGCAAAGAAGCCTTTGAATTGTTGCATAGTGAAGAACAACAGCTAAAAGAAATCGCTGCTATTGTGAAATCACCGCAAATCAAAGAAGTTGTTTCGAAAACAGAACAACTGCAACAACAATTGCGGGAACTGCAAAAAGAAAACGAAGCACTGGCAAGCAAATTAGCCAATCAGCAAGCCGCAGATATTTTCCAAGACGTAAAAGAAAGCAATGGTATCACATATATTGCTGCACAGGTCAAGGTTAAAGACATGAACCAATTGCGGCAATTAGCAGATCAATGGAAACAAAAGGCAACTTCAGAGGTACTTGTTTTAGCAACAGCCAATGAAGGAAAAGTCAGTCTTTTGGCGGCAATGAGTGCAAGTGCCAATCAAAAAGGATTGAAGGCTGGCGACTTGATCAAAGCCATTGCACCAAAAGTTGGCGGTGGCGGCGGCGGTCGTCCGGATATGGCCCAAGCTGGCGGGAAAAATCCAGAGGGTATTGCGGAGGCATTAGCTGAAGTTCAACACTGGCTGGCAAATTAATTGATTTATTTGGGACAGTAAATTCAGCAGAAGCGACACGTCTTTCGAAGACAGCGACTGTTAGGATTGCTGTCCTAATTTTTGTCAATAAAACGGATCTTTATATAATTTTTAGAGATGCGACTTGTCGGTTCACCAGCCAAAAGTGTACAATAAGAAGAAGTCTTTAAATCAGTTAGAAGGAACAGCTATGTTAAATTTACTCTTACACCTCATTGAAAAAAAATCATCTGACAAGAAGTTACGGAAAAATTATGGTGTTTTATCCGGCAGTCTTGGCTTGACTTCAAATCTGCTTTTATTTTTGATGAAATTTTTTATCGGGCTTTCTGCTCGTAGTGTTTCAATTATGGCAGATGCCATCAACAATTTGTCCGATGCAGCTTCCTCTGTTGTAACTTTATTCGGTTTTCAAGTGGCTGCTAAACCAGCGGACAGTGAACATCCTTATGGTCATGAACGGTTTGAATATATCAGCGGCTTTGTGATCTCGATCATCATTACAGTTGTTGGATTTCAATTTTTAACAAGTGCGATCAAAAAAATCATCCAACCGGTCCATCTTAATCTCTCTCCATGGCTTTTTTTGGTGTTGCTGATTTCAATCTTAATCAAGTTTTGGCAAAGTCGAATGTACCTTAAAATCAGTGACAAAATTCAATCGACAACCTTGAAGGCGACTTCTCAAGACAGTTTAAATGATGTAATTACCACGGTAGCGGTTTTAGTTTCGGCGGGGGTTGAAGGGCTGACTGGTTGGCGTGTAGATGGATATGTGGGTCTGTTGATTGCGCTGTATATTTTGTACAGCGGGTTGTCGATGGTTAGGGAATTTGTCAATGAACTAATGGGTAATCGTCCCACAGATAATGAAATCAAAGAAATGGAGCGGCGATTGGATAATTATCAGACGATTTTAGGCTATCATGATCTGTTGGTTCACAGCTACGGTCCTGAGAAACGCTTTGCCTCTGTCCATATCGAAGTAGATGAAACTTGGAGTTTAAACCATGCCCATGATATTATCGACGCAATTGAAAAAGACTTTTGGACGCATCTACATGTAGCATTGGTGTGTCATTTAGATCCAGTGGCGATTCACGATGAAGAATACAAAAGTAATTTACTGATTTTAAAAGAATTGCTGTTTCGCATTGATCCTGATTTGCGGGTTCATGATTTTCGCATTGAAGCTGGTACACTGTCCTTTGATGTTGTTGTTCCTCAAAAAATCAGTCTTTCTGATGACGAGATTCGTGAAACGTTGGAGAAAACAATCAATCATTCCATTGGGAAGTTCAAATTAGATATCACGTTTGATCACAATTATCTTTTATAAATGAAAAGTAGGAGAAAAAAATGACTATTGAAATGGATATGTCCATCATCAATTGGGTGATTGCCGGGCTGTTGCTTGTCAATACGTTAGGGGCTATCGTTACAGTTTTTCGCAAACCGAGATCGATTACCAGTGTCTTAGCATGGTTGCTGACGTTGGTCTTTTTTCCAGTCATCGGCTTTTTGGTCTATTTATTTTGCGGACGAGGAATTGACGGAGAAACGGTGTATCGATTCAATCAAGAACATCGAAGCCGAATCAAGGAAATCAATCAATTGATTCATCAAAACAATAAAAAATACCATCGTACCGTTAAAACTTCGGGTTCTGAATTATTGGAACGGTATTTACGCAACGTGGAGGAGTCCCCTCTGGCGAAGGGAAATGATTTGTCGTTTTACACCGATGGAAAAGAAAAATTTGCAGCATTATTTGCGGATATTAAGCAGGCGAAAGACAATGTGCATGTTGAATATTATGCTTTTTTTGATGACCAGATTGGAAATGACTTTTTAAATTTATTAGTGGAAAAAGCGAAAGAAGGGGTAGAAGTTCGGGTAATCTTTGATCCGTGGGGAGCAAAAGGTTCCAGTCCAAAATTCTTTGATCCTTTAGTAGCCGCCGGAGGAAAAGTGACACCTTTTATTACCTCACGGGATTTAATTCGAAAGACCCGCTTAAATTATCACCTGCATCGAAAAATTGTGGTAATTGATGGTAGGATTGCTTGGACAGGGGGCTTTAATGTTGGAGACCAATATTTAAGTCGCAGTGAAAAATTCGGTTACTGGCGGGATACCCATGGCAGAATCGTGGGAACAGCCAGTTTTAGCTTACAGGAAATTTTTATTAAGGACTGGAATGCCTCGGTTCAAGAGGATGACGATCAATTAGAATATGAAGATCGTTATTTCGTATTGCCGGAAACAGAAGGTAATGTCAGCATGCAAATCGTGTCGGATGGCCCGGAAACGGAAGAGGAAATTCTAAAAAGCGGCTTTGTAAAAATGATCCTTGCAGCAGAAGAAAAAATTTGGATTCAAACGCCTTATCTGATTCCAGATGATACGATGATCAACGCGCTTTTAGTGGCGGTTCGTTCAGGAGTAGATGTTCGTATTATGATTCCTGATATGCCAGACCATGCCTTTATCTTCCGAGCAACACAGCACTATGCCAACTATCTCCACAAGCGAGGGGTAAAAATTTATTCCTACAATAATGGCTTTTTACATGCAAAAACGATTCTCATGGATGATTTGATTTCTTCTTTTGGTTCCACCAATCAAGATATTCGCAGCTACTCGCTTAATTTTGAAGTCAGCGCCTTTGTGTATGACGAAGAAATAACCAAGCAAATGCAGGAAATCTTTGAAAAAGATCGGATGAACTGTACCCTTTTGACAGATGAAATCATTGAAAATCAGTCCTGGTGGCTGCGATTTAAACAAAATTTTTCCCGATTATTGTCGCCGATTTTGTAATTTCACAGCCTTTTGCAATCCTTGCCGGGCAAGACGGTCGGCACCTTTGTTTTGATTTTCCGGAATCCATTGTAAAATCAGCAAAGAAAATTTCGGCAATTGTTGCTGAATCTGTTCAAAAATCGGCTGAAAAGCAGGATTTCCGGTATAATTTTTATCTACAGTCTGAACAAGAACCTTACTGTCGGAGTAGACCATAATCGTTTGATCCTGCCATTGCTTTTCAAGCAGCAACTGCAACAATTCCAGAAAAATCGTGAATTCTGCCTGATGATTGGTTAAAATTGGTAATGGTAGGGCATGTTGCTGATGCAATTCTGTACCCACTAATAAGATTCCGCCGCCGCTCAATCCAGGATCACCTTTTGTTGCGGCATCGATATACGCTTTGATCATTTGACCACCTTTTCTTGTTTTGTGTTAGAATAAATAGTGTAAGTTGATTGAAAGGAATTGTAAATGAAAGCAAAAAAATACCATTGGCAACCAGAATTATCCATTTCAATTATTTATTGGTCAGTTACACTGATGATTCTTTTTTATAGTTTAACACTTTCGCTAGAAAATACACGTCCTTATTGGAAAAGCAATCTGGTGTTGCTATTTTTCTTTTTTATGGCGATTATCGGTTTTTTGCGCTGGTTCTTTGTTAAAGAGACCTATCTGTTAGTTTATTATTCCCGTTTTTGGAAGCGAGACAGATTTTATTACCAAGGTATTCAGAAAATTTGTTCACTGCCAAACGGAATAGAACTGACCTATAAGAATAAAACTCATCATTTTTTGATGAGAAAAAAAACGCGAGACAATCTGCTGAGAGAACTTGAAAAACATGTCCCAGCGGATCTTTTTTCACAGCAGTCTGCTCCATCTGAGGATTAATCCCTTCTTTGACCCGCTTGTCATCAGTGACGAGCGGGATTTTTTGATAAAATACATAAATTTCTGCTGTATTTTTATTTATTTTTCGTTATAATGGTAAATAACTGAACAAATAGTAGTGATAAAATGAAAATAGTTCGTAAAAAAGGGGTTCCTTCATGAAAACAGATATTGAGATCGCACAAGCAGCAGCCTTACAGCCAATCAGAAAAATCGCTGAAAAAATTGGCTTGACAGAAGATGATTTGGAGTTATACGGCAAATACAAAGCAAAAATCGATTGGCCGGCTATTCAACGCTTAGAACAACAACCGGAAGGAAAACTGATTCTAGTCACTTCCATCAATCCAACCGCAGCCGGTGAAGGGAAATCTACCGTAACAATCGGTTTAGCAGATGCTTTAAATAAATTGAATAAAAAAACCGTGATTGCCTTGCGGGAACCTTCTCTTGGCCCTGTAATGGGAATTAAAGGCGGAGCGACCGGTGGCGGACAGGCGCAAGTATTGCCGATGGAAGACATCAATCTTCATTTTACCGGCGATATGCACGCTATCACGACTGCAAACAATGCATTAGCGGCGTTGATCGACAATCATATCCAACAGGGAAATGAATTGGGGCTCGATGCCCGGCGAGTGATCTGGAAACGGGTAGTAGATTTGAATGACCGTGCCTTGCGCCAGGTCATTGTAGGTCTGGGTGGTCCAATTCAAGGGGTTCCTCGAGAAGATGGTTTTGATATCACCGTTGCCAGTGAGATCATGGCGATTTTATGCTTAGCAACTGATTTGCAAAACTTAAAACACCGATTAAGTAAAATCGTGATTGGTTATACTTATGAAAAAAAACCGGTTTTTGTATCCGACTTAAATGTTGAGGGAGCTTTAACTTTATTACTGAAGGATGCACTAAAACCTAATCTGGTTCAAACCATCGGGGGAACCTCGGCATTTGTCCATGGCGGTCCTTTTGCAAATATCGCTCACGGGTGTAACAGCGTGATGGCGACAAAACTTGCGTTGCGGTTGGGGGAATATACCGTTACTGAAGCAGGCTTTGGGGCAGATTTAGGGGCAGAGAAATTTTTAGACATCAAAGTTCCTAATTTAAAAAAGGCACCGGATGCGATTGTCGTCGTTGCCACTATTCGTGCATTGAAGCTTCATGGTGGTATTGCGAAGGATGAGTTACAACAAGAAAATGTCGAAGCGGTTGACCGTGGATTTGTTAATTTAGAGCGACATATTAAAAATATGCAACGCTATGGTATTCCAGTTGTTGTTGCGATCAATGAGTTCCTTACGGATACCGATGCCGAAATGAGATTGATCGAAGAAGCTTGTGAAAAATTAGGTGTTACAGTTAAGCGAACCGCAGTTTGGGAAAAAGGCGGTGCGGGTGGCACAGAACTTGCAGAGGCAGTGATTGCCGGGATTGCTGTACAATCAACCGATTTTCAGCCTTTGTATGGTAATCAACTATCCCTTGAGGAAAAAGCCCGCAAGATTGTTACTGAAATTTATGGTGGGTCAGATGTTCAATTCACACCTAAAGCAAGGAAACAGCTGCTTGAATTCACAAAGGAAGGATGGGACAAACTACCACTTTGTATGGCGAAAACGCAGTACTCATTTTCTGATGATCCTACGAAATTGGGTGCACCAGTGGACTTCACCTTGACGATTCGGGAATTCATTCCTAAACTAGGTGCAGGTTTCATTGTTGCTCTGACGGGCAACGTTATGACCATGCCTGGCTTGCCGAAAAAACCAGCCGCCTTGAATATGGACGTTGATGAAGACGGACACGCAATTGGATTGTTCTAAAGAATAAATGGATAGTAAAGATAAAAAATCTGGACTTAATTGACCAGATTTTTTTCTGTTGTTTTGGGACTTTCGCAGACTTTTTGCTTTTTTTGCTTGTCTCTACTAAACTAAGAGTAGTAGTAATAAAATGAACAAAATGCAGGCATTTAGAGAACAAGGATTGATTTTTCTATTGTAATTTTTCCGTATGTACCGGATAATAAGGAGGTTCAGCATGAAAGTTCGTGTCACTCGAAAAACTGGATTTTATGGAATGGGCAGTCCGTTGAAAGTTCTTTTGAATAAAAATGCTTTTTTTATCAATCATGATCAAACCAAAGAACAAGATATTCCGACAGCCAGCTGTTCAATCCAAGTTTCTTTTTATCTCCTGAAAAGCAAAGTGTATCATTTTCATTCTCAAAAAGAGGTATTGGACCTAATTATCGAAATGAATCCTCAGATGGTGCAAATCTATCTTGCGTTTTTTATTCTGATGCTGTTTTTACCGTTGATGTTTAGAAGTCTGATCCTAAGTTTGATTTTAATCCTTTTCTTTTTTCTCTTTTTATGGCGTTTTCTGCAAAAAGCCTACGTGATAAAAGAAGTTCGTAACAATAATATAGGTGAGGAGAATAAAAATGGCCAAACAAGCTGATGCATTTTTAATAAGTTTTAATCGAATTGAAAAGTGGTTGCGAGATATTTTAGGCAATCCCCGAAATATGGGATTTAGCGAAATGGTGCGCCGTTTATCCAAGCAGCGAAATTTGCCAGTGGGCAATCATGCAGAAGATCTTTTGCAGATGGCTCAGCTTAGAAACGCCATCGTTCATGATCGAATTGACGAAGATTTTATCATTGCTGAACCGAATCAATGGGCAGTTGATAAAATCAAACAAATCGAACAGGAACTGTTGCAACCGGAAAAAGTTTTGCCTCGTTTCAGGAAAAATGTGACTGGATTTGAGATTTCAATGCCCATTACAGATATTTTAGCGACTATTGCGGAGGAGAAATATTCCCAGTTTCCTTTATATACGAAGGGGCGTTTTGAAGGCTTGATTACTTTACGGGCGTTGGGTTACTGGTTTGCCCGAGAAAGCTTGAAGGGGGAAATCAAATTAAACGGGCGAACTGCTCGTGATTTGATTATTTCTGACGGCAAAAAAACGAACTACCGGTTTGTTTCTGCCGAAACGACGGTTGCTGAAATCGAGACATTGTTTCATGGTGACGGACTAATTGAAGCTATTTTAATTACCAAAGATGGGGATCCGAATGGCAACCTTTTAGGTATCATTCGACCTCGTGATTTATAGACCCCTTTAGAAAAGAGTTGAATTTTTTGTTAATCATTTATTTACTTACCTGTTTGTTGATTCTGATTCTGGATCAAATTGTCAAGTGGTGGACGGTGGCGAATTTTGCGCTGGGTGAAAGTCAAACCGTCATTCCAAATATTTTTTCTTTAACTCATATTCGTAATACTGGTGCAGCTTGGAGCATGATGGAAGGGCAAATTGTTTTTTTTGCTGTCGTAACCATCATTGCTGTCAGCGTATGTGGCTATTTGTTAGTTAAAAATCGTCACGGTAACAAATTTTTTACCTTTGGGCTGACCTTGATTATTGCTGGTGCATTAGGCAATTTTATTGATCGGGTTCGTTTAGGTTACGTTGTCGATATGTTCCAAACCGATTTTATCAATTTCCCGATTTTCAATGTTGCGGATATGTCGCTAGTTATCGGAGTAATCATGATTTTCATCTATAGCATTTGGGATGAAAAAACGAAGGAGAAATCCCATGCCTAAACAAATTAGCGTCACGATTCAAGAGGAAAAAGGGCGTTTGGACAAGATTTTGGCTGAACGCTTGCCAGATTATAGTCGTTCCCAAATCCAACAATGGCTGAAAAGTCAGGCAGTTTCATTAGAGGGTGTACCGGTCAAAGCCAATGCAAAAGTCAAAGCGGGTGAAAAATACCTCATTACGATTCCCGATCCAGAGACCTTGGATCTGATTCCTGAAAATTTGCATCTTGACATCGTTTATCAGGACGAGGATGTTGCAGTAGTAAATAAGCCTCAAGGAATGGTGGTGCATCCAGCAGCAGGGCATTCCCATGGCACGTTGGTAAATGGACTGCTTTATCAGTTAAAAGATCTTTCAACCATCAATGACGTTGTTCGTCCAGGAATCGTCCATCGAATCGATAAAGATACTTCCGGTTTGTTGATGATTGCAAAAAATGATTTTGCACATGAAGCGCTTGCTAAACAATTAAAAGAAAAAACTTCTTTGCGCAAGTATGTCGCATTAGTTCATGGTGTGATTTCACATGAAAAAGGCACGATTGAAGCACCTATTGGCCGTTCAAAAGTTGATCGTAAAACACAGGCGGTCACGGAAGAGGGAAAACCGGCAACTACTCACTTCACTGTTTTGGAACGATTTGAAGGCTTCACTTTGGTGGAATTACAATTGGAGACGGGGAGAACTCATCAAATTCGAGTTCATATGCAATATATTGGCTATCCAGTTGCTGGCGACCCTATCTATGGCCCTCGTAAAACATTGAAGGGCAATGGACAATTTCTCCATGCAAAATTGTTAGGCTTTACTCACCCTCGAACCGGTGAAAAAATGGTTTTTGAAGCACCTCTACCAGAGATTTTTGAAAAAACTTTAAAAAAATTACGAGAAGGCATTGCTTTTTCATAACAAAAAGTGTATCGTTATCTTAACAAAAAATTTAATAGTTATCCTTTAATGTAGTCCTGTGAGGCTAGGAAGGAGATGAGTGAGACGTGTGAGTAGTGCGCTACTATCACACCTTGCTGGATGACATCCGTATACCTTTGGAGACAGAATAATCTGCCTAAGGACATACAGTGGTTGCTCTGAAAACATACCTCCTACCTGATAAACGGGTAGGAGTTTTTTTGTGTCAAAAATTAGGAGGGAATAAATATGTCAAGAAAAGAAGTCGTGGATGCAGTTACTATGAAACGGGCGTTGACTCGAATCACCTACGAAATTATCGAAAGAAACCATGGAATCGAGGATTTGGTGCTGGTAGGAATCAAAACGCGGGGCATTTATCTTGCACAACGAATTGCAGAACGTTTGAAACAATTAGAAGAAATCGAGGTACCGGTTGGAGAATTAGATATTACCCTTTACCGTGATGATCATAAAATAACAAATGAAGATCCAGAAGTCCATTCTTCATCGATTCCCATTGCATTAGAAGGCAAGGAAGTTATTGTTATCGACGATGTATTATTTACCGGTCGAACAATTCGTGCAGCACTGGACGCAATCATGGATTTTGGCCGTCCACGAAAAATTTCATTGGCGGTGCTGGTTGACCGAGGACACCGGGAACTGCCGATCCGTGCTGATTATGTCGGAAAAAACATTCCTACGTCATTGACTGAGGAAATCATCGTTGAAATGGAAGAAGTAGATGGACAAGACCGAATTTTAATTAATAAAGAAAACGACTAGGAGATGATTTGATTGGCAAAAGAATTTCGCAATGAAGATGCTGTACTGGATATTCATGATAAACCAAAGCCGCTTCACTGGGTGGGGCTCAGCCTGCAACATTTATTCACGATGTTTGGCGCAACAGTTTTAGTACCTATTCTAGTGGGTATCGATCCGGGAATTGCACTTGTCAGCTCTGGACTTGGAACCTTGGTCTATCTCACAACAACAAAAGGAAAAATTCCCGCTTACTTAGGAAGCAGTTTCGCTTTTATCGCTGCAATGCAGCTTTTAATGAAATCAGATGGCTATCCGGCAATCGCGCAAGGAGCCATCACCACGGGGCTGGTTTATCTCCTTGTTTCTCTGATTGTTAGAAAAATCGGTTCTGCTTGGTTGGATAGAATCCTACCGCCAATCGTCGTTGGACCGGTAGTCATGGTAATTGGGTTGGGACTAGCAGCAAATGCCGCCAACAATGCCATGTACAATGGCGATCACTATGATTTCAAATATGTTTTAGTCGCTTTACTGACACTGGGATTAACAATATTCTTCAACATGTGGCTAAAAGGATTCTTGGGATTGATTCCGATTCTTCTGGGCATCGTCAGCGGCTATTTGATCGCATTGCTGGTTGGAATCGTTGATACACAACCAATTATTGACGCTCCTTGGTTTGCCATGCCAAACTTCGAAGTTCCTTTTCTACAGTACACACCAAAACTTCATATCAATGCAATCACGACGATGGCACCCATTGCCTTCGTTACTATGACGGAACACATTGGTCATTTAATGGTTTTAAATAAATTGACTAAGCGAAACTTTTTCGAAGAACCGGGCTTGCATAAAACCTTGATGGGGGACGGCTTGGCTCAAATCGTAGCCGGTTTCGTCGGTGGACCTCCGGTAACCAGCTACGGCGAAAATATCGGTGTGCTGGCAATTACACGGGTACACAGCGTTTTCGTTATCGGGGGAGCCGCGGCTTTTGCGGTTGTCTTGGGATTTGTCGGTAAACTTAGTGCCTTGATCCTGAGCGTTCCTGGTCCAGTTATTGCAGGTATCAGCTTTATCCTCTTCGGGGTTATTGCAGCAAGCGGATTGAAAATACTGATTGAAAATAAAATCAACTTTGATAAAAAGAAAAATCTTTTAATTGCTTCGGTGATCTTGGTCATCGGTATCGGCGGATTGATCTTCGAATTTGGAACCTTCACACTTTCAGCAATGGCTTTAGCAACTGTCTTAGGCATCATCTTAAATCTGATCTTACCGGAAACATCCAGAAGCGAACAGGAGGAAGTAAAACATGATCATTCAGTCAGAGAGAATCAGTTTGAAACATCTATTAACCGTTGAGGCATTGACCGATCAGGAAGTTATGGGATTGATCCGACGCGGGCAAGAATTTAAAGCCGGTGCAAAATGGACACCAGAAAAGCAGCAGTATTTTGCGACAAACCTATTTTTTGAAAATAGCACTCGGACTCATAAAAGTTTTGATGTAGCAGAAAAAAAATTAGGGCTGGAAGTCATTGAATTTGAAGCATCTACCAGTTCAGTTCAAAAGGGCGAAACGCTTTATGACACCGTTTTGACGATGTCGGCTTTGGGAGTAGATGTGGCTGTCATTCGTCATGGAGATGAGAATTACTACGATGAATTGATCCAAAGTAAAACCATCCAATGTTCGATTATCAACGGTGGAGATGGCAGTGGCCAACATCCAACGCAATGCTTACTAGATTTGATGACAATTTACGAAGAGTTCGGTCATTTTGATGGACTAAAAGTAGCCATCGTAGGAGACATCACCCATTCTCGTGTAGCAAAATCAAATATGCAGATGTTGAAACGTTTAGGCGCGAAAGTCTTTTTCTCCGGACCAGAGGAATGGTACGACCCTGAATTTGAAGTTTACGGTCATTTTCTCCCTCTTGACGAACTTGTTTCTGAAGTGGACGTTATGATGATGCTACGGGTACAGCATGAACGCCACGGAGAAGAAGAAAGTTTTTCAAAAGAAGAGTATCACGAAGCTTATGGTTTAACCATAGAACGGGCGAAAAAAATGCGTCCAAAAGCAATCATCATGCACCCGGCACCAGTGAATCGAGATGTCGAGTTAGCAGATTCCTTAGTGGAAGGACTGCAATCACGAATTATTGAACAAATGACAAACGGTGTTTTTGTCCGAATGGCGATATTAGAAGCTGTTCTAGCAGGAAAAGCCTAAAAATTGGAGGAAGTTGCAGATGAAAACACTCATTAAAAATGGGAAGATCATTTCCCACGACAATCAGTTGATTCCTGTAGAAATTTGGATCGAAGAGGGAAAAATCAAGGCAATCGGAACGGCGTTTGATACCGTTTTTGATGAGGAATTCGATGCCCAAGGACAATTGATCACCCAAGGATTAGTCGACGTTCACGTCCATTTAAGAGAACCCGGCTACACTTATAAGGAAACGATTAAAACCGGCAGTAAGGCTGCGGCTCGAGGAGGATTTACCACGGTTTGTGCGATGCCAAATCTTGATCCGGTTCCAGATACAGCAGAAAAATTGACTGCCGTATATGAAATTATCAAAAAAGATGCCGTTGTCAATATTTTACAATATGCACCCATCACTGAAAAACTTCGTAGTGAAGTTTTGACGGATCAAAAAGCTCTAAAAAAAGCGGGAGCCTTTGCTTTTACCAATGACGGTGTCGGCGTTCAAACTGCTGGAACGATGTATCTGGCAATGAAAGCCGCTGCCGCAAACAATATGGCTCTGGTTGCCCATACGGAAGATGAGTCCTTACTCTTCGGTGGTGTGATGCACGCAGGAAATAAAGCAAAAGAATTAGATTTACCGGGTATTCTCAGCGCTACGGAATCATCTCAGATTGCTCGTGACTTACTACTGGCGGAAGAAACTGGATGTCATTACCATGTCTGCCACGTTTCAACAAAAGAAAGTGTACGAGTGATCCGAGATGCGAAAAAAGCCGGAATTCACGTTACCGCAGAAGTTTCCCCTCATCATTTAATTCTTAACGAAAACGATATTCCGAATGATTTTGGTTATTGGAAAATGAACCCACCATTACGAGGAAAAGAAGATCAAGAAGCGCTGATTGAAGGTCTTTTAGATGGAACAATTGATTGCATCGCCACGGATCACGCCCCCCATGGATTTGAAGAAAAAAATCAAAGTTTTTTAAAAGCACCATTTGGTATTGTGGGTTCGGAATACGCATTTCAGTTGATTTATACCCATTTTGTAAAAACCGGCCGCTTTACATTAGCGCAGGTCATTGAATGGATGGCCGTTAAACCGGCAGAAATATTCGGTTTGGAGACTGGTCGATTGACGATTGGCGGAAAAGCTGATTTGGCAGTTTTTGATCTTCAACATGCGCATCGCATTGCAGCAGATCAGTTTGAATCAAAGGCAGTCAACACGCCTTTTGATCAATGGGAGGTATATGGTGATACCCTTTATACTTTCGTAAATGGACAACTTGTTTGGAAAAAAGGTGAAGAAAAATGAAGCGTTGGTTGATTTTAGAAGATGGCACTTATTTTGAAGGTGAAGGATTCGGCGCAGAAACGAATGTATTCGGTGAAATTGTGTTTACAACAAGTATGACCGGTTATCAAGAAACGATCACGGATCAAAGTTTTAATGGACAGATCATTGCTTTTACCTATCCGATGATTGGAAATTATGGAATCAATCGAGATGATTATGAATCAATTGCCCCAACCTGCAAGGCGGTTGTAGTCAAGGAACACGCCCGTTTAGCCAGTAATTGGCGGAATCAATGGACTTTAGCAGAATTTTTGAAACAAAAAGGCATCCCTGGAATTTCTGGTATCGACACCCGGGCATTAACAAAAAAATTGCGTAAGTACGGAACCATGAAGGCCAGTATCGTTACAGAGGAAAATTTTACTCATGCTTACGACCAATTGAAGGCAGCTGTACTGCCAACAAATCAAGTGGCACAGGTTTCTACTTCAAAACCTTATCCTAGTCCTGGAATCGGCCATAATGTCGTGGTGATCGATTTTGGGCTGAAACACAGTATTTTACGCGAACTTTCTAATCGTCAATGTAATCTTACGGTTTTACCTTACAATACTCCTGCAAAAACGATTTTAGAATTATCACCGGATGGCGTAATGCTGACCAATGGACCGGGAGATCCCAAAGATGTACCGGAAGCCATTGAAATGATTCGAAACATTCAAGGAAAGGTACCGATTTTTGGAATTTGTTTAGGGCATCAGCTTTTTGCCTTAGCCAATGGTGCAGATACTTATAAAATGCCCTTTGGACACCGGGGATTAAATCATCCGGTTCGCGAAATTGCTACCGGCAGAATTGATTTTACTTCACAGAATCATGGCTATGCTGTTACCGAAGCATCTATTAATCCAGAGGTCCTAATGGTTACTCATACCGAGGTCAATGATGGAACGATCGAAGGGATTCGTCATAAAAATTATCCGGCATTCAGTGTGCAATTTCACCCGGATGCGGCTCCGGGACCACATGATGCCTTGCATTTATTTGATGAATTTATAGAAATGATGGATACATGGAAGGGGCAGCATCAATGGCAAAACGGACAGATATAAAAAAAATCATGGTGATTGGCTCTGGACCTATCGTGATTGGTCAAGCAGCTGAATTTGATTATGCCGGGACACAAGCCTGCCTTGCATTGAAAGAAGAAGGCTATGAAGTTGTGCTGGTCAATTCTAATCCGGCGACAATTATGACAGATAAAGATATTGCTGATCAAGTCTACATTGAACCAATTACGTTTGAATTCGTTTCTCGAATTTTGCGAAAGGAACATCCAGATGCTTTGCTGCCAACATTAGGTGGACAAACTGGATTAAATATGGCGATTGAATTAGCCAATTCAGGAATCCTTGATGAATTAGGTATCGAATTATTAGGCACTAAATTAGCTGCCATCGATCAAGCGGAAGATCGGGATTTATTTAAAAAATTGATGGAAGAATTAGAACAGCCGATTCCTGAATCAGCAATCATTACTACGGTAGAAGAAGCGGTCGTGTTTGCCAAAACCATCGGCTATCCAGTCATTGTTCGTCCGGCCTTCACCCTTGGGGGTACCGGCGGCGGAATGTGTGACGACGAAGAAGAACTACGGCAGATTGCTGAAAACGGATTGAAGTTATCACCGGCAACCCAATGTTTGATTGAACGCAGTATCGCTGGTTTTAAAGAAATTGAATATGAAGTGATGCGGGATTCAGCAGATAATGCAATTGTCGTCTGCAACATGGAAAATTTTGATCCTGTTGGAATTCATACTGGCGACTCAATTGTTTTTGCTCCAAGTCAAACTTTAGCCGATCATGAATATCAGTTGCTGCGGGATGCATCCCTTAAAATCATCCGCGCCTTGAAAATCGAAGGAGGCTGTAACGTTCAATTGGCACTTGATCCCCACAGCTTCAATTATTATGTTATCGAGGTCAATCCGAGGGTTTCTCGTTCTTCCGCTTTAGCAAGTAAAGCAACCGGTTATCCGATTGCAAAATTAGCAGCAAAAATCGCAGTAGGCTTAACGCTGGATGAAATGAAAAATCCGGTAACCGGAACGACCTATGCTGAGTTTGAACCAACTTTAGATTATGTCGTAACCAAAATCCCTCGCTGGCCTTTTGATAAATTTGAACATGGGGAAAGAACTCTAGGAACCCAGATGAAAGCCACTGGGGAAGTGATGGCGATTGGGCGAAATATTGAGGAGTCTTTGTTAAAAGCCGTTCGTTCTCTGGAAATAGGTACCTATCACGTGGAGTTACCCATCTTAAAAACTCTTTCTGATAATGATGTGACCACAAAAATGGTCAAAGCGCAAGACGATCGATTGTTCTACGTTGCTGAAGCTATTCGTCGGGGGTATACAATCCAGGATATTGCCGAAATGACGAAAATTGATTTATTCTTTTTGGATAAACTTTTGCACATCACAGAGATCGAAGACCAATTAAGGGAACAACCATTTGCTCTCCCTCTTTTGAAAAAGGCGAAACAACATGGCTTTGCAGATCGTAAAATCGCTGAGCTTTGGGGGAGTGAAACAGAAATCATTCGACAAACACGAAAAGATGCACAAATTTTACCGGTATATAAAATGGTGGATACCTGTGCGGCAGAGTTTGAGTCCACAACACCTTATTTTTACAGCACCTATGAATTTGAAAATGAAAGTATGAAATCCGACAAAGATTCTGTCTTAGTCTTGGGATCAGGTCCCATTCGAATCGGACAAGGAGTGGAGTTTGATTACGCCACCGTCCATTCGGTCCAAGCCATTCAAGCCGCTGGTTATGAAGCAATTATTATTAATAGTAATCCCGAAACAGTTTCAACTGATTTTTCAATCTCGGACAAACTTTATTTTGAACCGTTGACACTGGAAGATGTTCAAAATGTGATCGACTTGGAAAAGCCAATGGGCGTGATCGTTCAATTTGGTGGACAAACAGCAATCAACTTAGCAGAGCCGCTGGAAAAAGCTGGTGTGAAAATTCTTGGAACCAGCATTGAAGATTTGGATCGGGCGGAAAGCCGTGATTTATTTGAACAGGCATTAAAAGAATTGAATATTCCGCAACCGCCAGGGGATACCGCAACGAATAAACAAGAAGCAGTCGCAATTGCTCAACGAATCGGTTATCCGGTTCTAGTTCGTCCCAGCTATGTATTAGGCGGACGAGCAATGGAAATTGTTGAAAATCAAGCAGATTTAGAAGATTACATGGAACACGCAGTCAAAGCATCTCCGGAACATCCAGTTTTAGTAGATAGCTATCTCATCGGCAGCGAGTGCGAGGTAGATGCAATTTGTGACGGAGAAACAGTTCTGATACCGGGGATCATGGAACATATCGAACGAGCCGGTGTTCATTCCGGTGATTCAATGGCGGTCTATCCACCACAAAAATTATCAGAAGAAATCAAACAAACCATTACCGACTACACCATCAAATTAGCTTTGGGTCTGAATTGTATTGGAATGATGAACATCCAATTTGTGATTCATGAAAATCAGGTCTATGTGATCGAAGTTAATCCACGGGCAAGTCGAACGGTTCCTTTCTTAAGCAAAGTGACTGGCATTCCGATGGCACAGTTGGCGACTAAAGCAATTTTAGGAACAAAATTAACCACATTGGGTTATCAAAATGGTCTTTATCCAGAAAGCACCACGGTTCACGTAAAAGCACCAGTCTTTTCCTTTACAAAACTGCAAAAGGTGGAAACCCATCTGGGACCAGAAATGAAATCTACTGGCGAAGTGATGGGATCGGACAAGACTTTGGAAAAAGCACTTTATAAAGCATTTGAAGCAGCTGGGCTGCATATTCCTGAATTTGGAACAGTCCTGTTTACCATCGCTGATGATACGAAGGAAGAGGCGGCAGAATTAGCGCAGCGTTTTTCAGAAATCGGCTTTAGCATCGTTGCAACAGAAGGAACTGCGGCCTATTTTGAAAATCTTGGTATTCGTGTCAAGGCAGTAGGCAAACTTTCTGATAGTGACAAAGAGCCAAACGCTCTCGCTTATCTAAGAGGAAAAGCGCAGTTGGTAGTCAATACGATGGATAAAAATCGCCAAGGCAGCTCACAAAACGGCTTTTTAATTCGGCGGGAGGCTGTCGAACATGGTGTACCGTTATGTACATCCTTAGATACTGCGGGAGCAATTTTGAAGGTGATGGAAGCTCGTGCCTTTACTACCTCGGCAATCTAACACGACTGTTTTTACTGAACAAAATCATTACGGACAAGCAAGAAATCTACATGCTTTTTTTGAAAGTAAAGGATGAAGGAGGAACTCATGAAACAGGAATTAATGACTATTGTCTCTCAGAAAAATTTGGCTCCGAAAATTTATGAAATGACGCTTTCGGGAAAACTAGTTCAAGAAATGAAGACTCCGGGACAATTCTTGCATATTCGCGTTCCAAGACAAGATTTGCTTTTACGCAGACCCATCAGTCTAAATCAAATCGATCTTTCTCAAAATACCTGTCGCATCATTTATCGAGTCGAAGGAGATGGAACCAGAGTCTTTTCTGAATTAAAAGCTGGTGATTTTCTTGATGTTTTGGGACCGTTGGGAAATGGGTTTGATTTAAGTCAGTTGGCAGCAGGAGATCAGGCATATATCATCGGGGGAGGAATTGGTATTCCCCCTTTATATGAACTGTCCCGCCAATTGGTGAAGCGAGGCGTCACCCCCGTTCATTTTTTGGGATTTGCGTCAAAAGAAGTTTTATATTACGAAAAAGAATTTTGTGCATTGGGTGAGACCCGAATTGCCACAGATGATGGCAGCTACGGTGTTCACGGCAACGTCGGCAATCTTTTGTTAGCCGATTCCTCAGCTCCGCCGGCTGCTGTTTTTGCCTGTGGAAGCAATGGCTTATTGAAAACAGTCGAACAACTCTACCAGCAACATCCCAACACGCAGCTTTCTTTAGAATCACGAATGGCTTGTGGCATCGGTGCTTGTTATGCCTGTGTTTGTCATTTGCAAGAGGATGAAACAGGAGAAAAAAGCGTGAAGGTTTGTGATGAGGGGCCCATTTTCTCCGTTGGAAAGGTGGTTTTATAATGGATCTTTCAGTAAAACTTCCCGGTTTAACCTTGAAGAACCCGATCATGCCGGCAAGCGGCTGTTTCGGTTTTGGCAAAGAATACGGGGAATATTATGATTTGAATCAATTAGGAAGTATTATGATCAAAGCAACGACTCCTCAACCTCGATTTGGCAACGAAACTCCTCGTGTGGCTGAGACCCCTAGTGGAATGTTGAACGCCATCGGATTGCAAAATCCTGGAATGAATGTCGTGATGGAAGACTATTTGCCGGAATTGCAACAAAAATATCCGGAACTACCAATCATTGCAAATGTTGCCGGTGCTTGTGAAGAAGATTACGTTGCTGTTTGTGAACGAATTGGAGATGCACCAAATGTTCGTGCTATTGAGTTAAATATTTCCTGTCCGAATGTGAAACATGGGGGTATTGCTTTTGGTACAGATCCCAAAGTTGCTTACGAACTGACGAAGGCTGTTAAAAAAGTGGCAACGGTTCCGGTCTACGTTAAATTATCTCCTAATGTCACCGACATCGTTCCTATTGCACAAGCAATTGAAAAGGGCGGCGCAGATGGCTTCACCATGATTAATACTCTGTTAGGGATGCGAATCGATTTAAAAACCCGCAAACCGATTTTAGCCAATCAAACAGGGGGATTATCCGGACCGGCAATCAAGCCTGTCGCAATCCGATTGATTCACCAAGTCGCAGCCGTGTCGGATTTGCCAATCATCGGTATGGGCGGCGTCATGACGGTGGATGATGTACTGGAAATGATTATGGCCGGTGCCAGTGCAGTAGCTGTCGGAACCGCAAATTTTACTGATCCCTATATTTGTCCCAAACTTATCGAGGGATTGCCACTACGGATGGCAGAGCTGGGGATTGAATCAATCCAACAACTTATTCAAGAAGTGGAGGAACGCAAATGAATCAACGACCAATTATCGCCCTGGATTTTTCCAGTCGCGGCGAAGTCGAACTTTTCTTTAAAAAATTCCCGAAAAATGAACCGCTGTTTGTCAAAATTGGTATGGAGCTGTTTTATCAAGAAGGACCGGAAACCGTTCGCTGGTTAAAGCGCAATGGTCATGATGTTTTCTTGGATTTAAAATTGCATGATATCCCAAATACCGTCGAAAAAGCCATGCGGGGATTGGCTGACTTAGGCGTCGACATCACATGTGTCCATGCGGCAGGCGGCGTCAAAATGATGGAAGCTGCTTTACGGGGACTGGAAGAAGGAACGCCCATGGGAAAACAACGTCCTAAGTTATTGGCAATTACTCAGTTGACCTCCACGACAGAAAAACAAATGCAAGAAGATCAATGGATTAATGTATCTCTGGAAGAAAGTGTCATTCATTACGCCCAATGTGCCCAACAGGCTGGTTTGGACGGTGTTGTTTCGTCGGCATTGGAAGTTGAAAAAATCAAACAGTCAACTGCTTCTGATTTTGTTTGTCTCACGCCCGGTATTCGTCCGACAGGCAGTGAAATTGGAGATCAAAAACGAGTGGTTACTCCCGGAGATGCCCGAAAAAATGGGGCAAGTTACATCGTTGTCGGTCGTCCTATTACCCAAGCAGCCGACCCATATGAGGCGTATTTGAAAATCAAAAATGAATGGAACGGAGAAAATCAATGACCTTAGAAATGACCATTGCAAAAGATTTATTGGAGATTGAAGCGGTTTTTTTGAGTCCTAGTGCACCTTTTACTTGGGCGAGCGGCATCAAAAGTCCGATTTATTGTGACAATCGAATCACGATGAGTTATCCTGCTGTTCGCAAGCAAATCGCCAGAGGTTTGGCAGAAAAAATCAAAGACTTTTACCCAGAAGTAGAAGTCATTGCCGGAACCGCAACTGCTGGTATTCCTCATGCCGCTTGGGTGGCAGAAATTCTTGAGTTGCCAATGGTTTATATCCGCAGTAAGGCGAAAGATCATGGAAAAGGCAACCAGATTGAAGGTCGGATCACTAAAAATCAAAAAATGGTAGTTATTGAAGATTTGATTTCCACCGGCGGCAGTGTACTGGAAGCCTGCGAAGCAGCAAAAAAAGAAGGTGCGGATGTCTTAGGCGTAGCCGCAATTTTTACTTATGAACTACCAAAAGGAAAAGAAAATTTTGAAAAAGCAGCAATGCCTTTGGTAACTCTGACAAATTATAGTGCCTTGGTCGCAACTGCTCTGGAAACCAACTATATCGACCAAAAAGATCTTGTATTATTGGAAAAATGGAAAGAAAATCCAGAGAATTGGTTGCAGTGATGGATTTTTTGAGACTAAACAATTTTTAGTCTCTTTTTGTTTATTTTCAGAAATTTTTTTGGTAGGATGGAAACAACTCAATAGGAAAGCGGGGAACGTTATGGGATTGAATGAATATTTGCTAGGATTGAACAATCTGGAAAAAATTTACCGAGCACCAGGTTTTTTTAAATTTACCGAACACAGTGTTGCAGCACACTCCTATCGCGTCGCTTCTATTGCACAAGTTTTAGGGGATATTGAGGAGATGAACGGTGTCGCAATCGACTGGAAATCCCTTTATGAAAAAGCGTTGAATCATGATTATACAGAGCGTTTTATCGGTGATATCAAAACACCCGTCAAATACGCCAGTCCTGAATTGCGGGCGATGTTGCAACATGTGGAAGAAAAAATGACGGATGAATTTATTCACCAAGAAATTCCCTCTGAGTTTCAAGCAATCTACCGACGCCGCTTGTCGGAAGGAAAAGATGAAACGGTGGAAGGGGAAATTTTGGCGATCGCCGATAAGGTAGATCTTTTGTATGAATCCTTTGAAGAAATCAATAAAAATAATCCGGAAAAGGTATTCGGAGAAATGTTTTTAGAATCGGTACAGACGATCAAGCAGTTTCAACATCGTCCAAGTGTCGAATATTTCTTTAAAAACATTTTTCCAGAATTACTGGATGAGCGCTTTTACGGTGATCAGAAATTTTTAGAAGAAATCAATGAAATCCTTATTTCTTAAACTTAGGAGGTAACAGGTTGAAGCGAAACATGGATGTTCCTTGGAGTTATCAAGGAGAAAATGGACCAGAATATTGGCACACCTTATGTGATTGGTATCAGGAAGGTGCAGAATTTCCTTTTCAATCACCAATTTCATTGGTTCGATCAGAGACGCAGCAAAAAGGAATTAAGCCAATCAGTTTTCACTATCAAAAAGAACGTTTTACGGAAAAAGAATTTAAAAATACGATTCATTTCGTTCCCTATGATTGCACCAGCTATGTCCTTTTTGAAGAAAGAAAATATCTGCTGACAGATATTCATTACCACATGCCTAGTGAACATTGGCTTGATGGAGAACAAAAGGAAATCGAATTTCATTTGGTCCATATGGATAAAGCAGGAAACAACCTGGTCGTTGGCGTTTTATTTCAATTGTGTGAACAAGAAATGCCTTTTACAGCAGGCGATTCGTGGGATTTTGACAATCATCTGGAGATTTTTGATCCAACAATTTTTTTACCACGTCGAAGAAGTCACTTTCATTATGTCGGTTCATTGACCACACCACCTACGAAGGGACCGATCAATTGGTTCGTTTTTGATGAAGTGGGGAAAATGTCCCGACGTTTTATTGAAGAATTTAGAGAAGAAGTTTTAGAAAATAACAATCGTCCACTACAAGAAAAATTGGATCGGGGAATTTTCTATTTTGAGGAGTAGGAACAAATGAATCTTCAACAGTTGCGTTATGTGGTAGCAGTCGCGAATAATGGTAGTTTTCGCGAAGCTGCTCGGAAAATGTTTATCACTCAGCCGAGCCTGTCAAACGGCATCAAAGAATTAGAAAAAGAACTAGGATTGAGCCTTTTTGTCCGTACCAACCAAGGTGCTGTCTTGACAGCCGACGGGAAGGATTTTTTGGCGCGGGCAGAAAAAATTCTGGTACAAATGGATCGTTTGGAGACGCGTTATCAAAAAAAAGAACCCACCGAACGTTTTTCTATTGCTTCCCAGCATTATGATTTTTTGGGCTCGATTATCGGCGGTCTGATCCAGCGTTTCCCTCAGTACGAAGAGTACCGGATCATGGAGACAACGACTGCTAAGGTAATTGAAGAAGTAGCTGAAGGCCATAGCGAAATCGGCTTGTTGTATATGAATGAAAAAAATCAAAAAGGGCTGGAACGTTATTTAGAACAGGCAGGCTTGGCAAAAGTTGATCTCGGTACTTTTCGCACGCATATTTTTGTCGGTAAACAGCATCCGTTAGCCGAGCAAAAAGAAATCGCAACGACACAGTTGAAAGACTATTCTCAAGTTCGTTTTAATCAAGAGGGGGGTAATTTTGATTATTTTGAGGAAGATCCTCTGAAAAATCAAACAAAAAGCTGTATCGTTACCAATGATCGGGGAACCTTAACCAATATTTTACGAACCAGTGATGCGTACGCATCCGGCTCTGGCATCGTCGATCGGGGAACGAAAGAACAAATCCGCTTGATCCCATTAGCAGAAGAACCCCTGAATCATCTTTATGGTATTTATCCAAAACAAACAAAACTTTCGGAGATCGCAGAAGAATTTTTTTTCGATGTGCGGACCTTCATCATCAACAGCAAAAAACCAACTGCCTAAGCAGTTGGTTTTTTTGTACGTTCCTGAATGGCTTCTTCTTCTGGCGTGATAAAATAGGTTTTTTGATTCTCGTAAATCACGTAGCCAGGTTTTGCCCCATTTGGCTTGTGGATGTATTTGACCTGTACCAAATCCACCGGAACTTGTGCAGAATAACGGTATTTTGAAAAATAAGCAGCCAGTTCAGCAGCCTCCAAAATGGTTTCTTCTGAAGGCGTATTGGAGCGGATAATAACATGAGAACCGGGAATGTTTTTGGCATGAAGCCAAAAATCCGTTTTGCGGGCAGTACGCAAGGTTAGTTGGTCATTTTGCAAATTGTTTTTACCAACCAGAATCTCTGTCCCATCAGTTGCGTAAAAAATTTCTGGTTGTGATTTTTTATTTTTTTTCTGACGCTTTGCCGGTTTCTTCAAATAGCCTTGATCTTGGAGTTCCTCCCGAATAATCTCTACATCCATCGGTCCAGCGATTTCCAATTGCGCCAGCACAGATTCAAGATAAGCGATTTCTTCTTTGGTTTCTCGAATTTGTTCACCAATCAGTTTGACCGCATTCCGTAATTTTTGATACCGTTGAAAATATTTTTGAGCATTTTGATTGGGTGACCATGCCGGATTCAAGGCGATTGTCATCAGACGGTCCTCTTCATAATAATTGGGCAACTCGACGGAGGTTGCACCTCTTGGTACCTGAGTCATGAAGGTAGTCAATAATTCGCCTTTTTGTCGAAATTCTTCTGCGTTTTCTGAATCAGCCAGTGTTTTTTCACGCTTCAGCAATTTCTTCTTATTCCGAGTCAGCTCGTTTTCCATTTTTCGTAACAATTCACTGCCTTGCTGCTTAACTCGATCCCGTTCCGCTTTGTCATGATAGTAAAGATCTAAAAGCTGACTGATGGTTTCGGTGGTTTGTATTTCTGCATCTTCAATCAGCGTTTGATAGGGAACAGGTGTGAAGAAATCTTTTTTTTCTTGTAAGACGAGCGTGGGGGAAAGCTTTTCCTCTAGGGTTTGGAAGAAATCATGCCAGACACGCAATTTTTCATTTGGTGCTTGGTTCAAGCGAAAAGCAAGTTCTGTTGCAGTATCGGCCCCCAACCCCTGAAATTGTTGTTGCAGATAGTTTTTTGTCAGTTCTGGGGCTTTTGAAAGTCGGTCGAAAATCACCGGATCACTTGCAGTAAAAGGATTCAAAAGGTCCTGTTTTGGCGGTTCAACATAATCGACTCCCGGTAAAAGGGAACGATACGTATTTTGCGATGCACCGATATGTTTGATGGCATCTAAAATTTTTCCAGTTTCTTGATTCATCAATAAAATCGTGCTGTGACGTCCCATCAATTCGACGATCAATACAATATTTTGCAAGTCTCCCAATTCATCTCGACGACTAAAAGTGAAATGAATTACCCGGTCATTGTTAATCTGATGGATTCGTTCCAAAATTGCGCCATCCAGATACTTTCGCAGCATCATAATAAAATTCGGCGGTGTATCTGGATTGGCATATGCGATGTTGGTCAGTTGCACCCGGGCATAACTGGGGTGGGCGGACAAGAGCAGTTTTTTATTCTTTCCTTGGTTACGGATCACCAATATGATTTCGTTTGTATAAGGCTGATGGATTTTTGAAATGCGTCCCCGCACTAATTCTTTCGAAAGTTCTTCAATCATTAAATGAGTAAATACGCCGTCAAATGACATCTTTTTTTCCTCTTTTCATAAATTACCTGTTAAATGCTTATTATAACACTAGCGTTTGATTTTTTTGATTTTATTTTCTTCCTCATCATCCAATGCATCCTGCAATTCTCGATGCAAGAAGAAGGAGATCACCGTGCGAATGACGACGACAGCAGCCAAACGCAAAATATCCTCGGTCGTAGGATTGATGATTGATTCGATGATATCTGCAGCAATCAAAATTTCCAGACTGAGCAGGATGTAACTGCCTAAAAAGTTTTTGATGAAATTGTTGTTGCGGGCGGCACGAACGTGATCGATATGGGTCGATTCTGATCGGATGAAATCATATCCGGAGATAATGACACCCCAAACTAAAACGATAATGGAGAGAAAATTTAAACAAAGGATCATAATTTCAAAAATCGGGGTTAAAATCTCCATAATATTGTCACTTAAATGAATCATCGGGTTCCTCCTGTGTCCTTTTTTTTGCTGATTCTGACTCAAGTCCATCCACTATGTAAAAGAAAAAAATAGGGAAAGCTTTTTATTAAAAGTCGTTTCCTCTATCATACAAAAGATTTGAAAAGATGGAAAGATTCTTGACGTTAATAGTGATTAATTGCTAGTATGGGATAATAGATATAAACCATGTAGAAGTGACGGAAAGGGGGGAAAAGCGTTGGAGGTAAAAAAATGGCTTGAAACTATAAAAACACAGGTTCTTGATCATTGGGATCAGCTGGCTGACTGGGTAGACAGAGAACCAAAACGAGCAATGCTCACGGGAGCCAGTCTGCTTGCCTGTTCGTTACTCTTTACCGGCGGCATGCTTTGGTCGCAACGGCATATTCGCCAATCAGAATACGAACATCTGGTTTTTTCCGCGCTTCCGTCAAAAAAAATCCAGCCTTTGAGCTATCAAAGTGGAGATCATCAAATCAGCAAGTCACAGGCGATTTCTGTTATGTTCAGCAAACCCCAGGGAAAAACCTATCAACAGGTCCTTGATCTTTTGGATAGTGAAAAAGCGCAAGAATTTAATCGGCAAGTTTTCTATTATCCGATTGTCTATAATACAGCGGGGATTCAAGAAAAGTACGGCGTCAATCCCGATCAGGTGACAATTGTCTTTTTTGAAAAAGGAAAAGAAAAAAATCGGTTTGTCGTAGAGCAATTGACTGATTTTGGAGAAGAATTTATTCCTGAGTTGAATCGGCTACCAATGTGGAGCATCAAAGAAATTGAGGAAAAATAGAAAAAATTCAGAAAACAGTCATTTTTCTATTGACGAATAAAAAACAATCAGGTATTCTATTTTCAACACAAACGAAGGGGTGACCATCATGAAACTATTTACATTACAAACTCAAGGACAATTGAAGAGTTGGCAAAACTGGCGTAGATAGTTGTATTGATGGAAAAAAATCCATAGATACAACTTTTTAGAGAACATTCTAATGTTGTGTCTATGCCAAATAATTTTGAAATTATTGCCGCATAGAAACGTTCTATGCGGTTTTTTAGTTGCGACTAGCAATTTCCGCAGGGAGATGGCTAGTCTTTTTACTTATTAGGAGGATGAAGAAAATGATAAAAAACAAAGGGTTAATCGCAACAGTTATTGGACTAGTAATTATTTTGGCAGGTTTTGCTATTTTTGAAGGAATGAACAAAGAACCGGAAAAAAAGACCGCAGAAACCGTTAAATCTGTAGGTATTTTACAGTTCGTCAGTCATCCGGCATTGGATCAAATCACTGAAGGAATCAAAGAAGGATTGAAAAAAGAAGGCTTTGAAGAAGGGAAAAACCTAAAAATCAACTTCCAAAACGGGCAAGCCGATCAAAGTAAATTAGACACAATGAGTCAACAGTTAGTGCAGGACAAATCCGATGTTCTGATTGGGGTAGCAACACCTGCGGCCCAAGCATTGGCCAACACAACAGATAAACTACCGATTCTGCTTGGTGCAGTTACCGATCCCTTAGGTGCCGGTTTAGTAAAGAGCAATGAAAAACCTGGTGGAAATATCACCGGTGTTTCGGATCAACCACCCGTTGCTGCTCAAATCAAATTGGCCCATGAATTATTACCAGAAGCAAAAAAAGTCGGCATCTTGTATTCTTCGTTGGAAGCTAATTCAAAATTCCAAGTAGCACAGGCAGAAGCAGCAGTCACCGATCTGGGTTTGACGGCAGAAAAAAAAGCTGTTTCTTCTACAAATGAAATTGCTCAAGCGGTTCAAGTTTTGGCTCAATCCGTTGATTTCATTTATATTCCATTAGATAATACGGTTGCAAGTGCAATGGAGACAGTGGTTTCCGAAGCAGATAAAAATAATGTACCGATCATTCCCTCTGTTGACACTATGGTTCAGCAAGGAGGATTAGCAACTGTCGGTATCAATCAAAAAGAATTAGGTATCCAAACCGGAAAAATGGCTGCGGCAATCCTAAAAGGCGAAGCAGAACCAGCGACCACCCCCGTTTACACTTTTACCGATGGGGATACTATCATCAATACGGATCAAGCAAAACGGTTTAACATCGATCTTGGCGATAAAGCAGACACAGCAACCCTTGTCACGACGGGAGGAGAAGAATAAATGATTGTTTCAACAATTGGGCAGGGACTACTTTGGTCGTTGCTGGGACTGGGAATTTTTATGACCTATCGTATTTTAAATTTTCCTGATATGACCACAGAAGGATCTTTCCCATTGGGAGGTGCGGTCTGTGTGACTGCAATCACTAGTGGAATTCATCCAATTTTGGCAACATTGTTGGGTGTTTTGGCGGGAATGGCAGCCGGTTTAGTGACCGGTCTGCTTTTCACTAAGGGCAAAATTCCAGTGATTTTAGCCGGTATTCTTGTTATGTCTGGTTTAAATTCCGTGATTTTATTCGTTATGCAAAGCCCCAATAAAGGCTTGATGAAATTTCCCCGTATTCAAGATATTTTTCACGGGCTACATTTACCAAACTATTTTGATATCGTGCTGCTGGGAGTTGTTGCGGTATTGGTGACAATTGGTTTATTGCTATTGTTTTTTTACACAGAACTTGGACAAGCGTATATTGCCACCGGTGATAATGAAGAAATGGCTCGTTCATTAGGAATCAAGACCGATCGCATGAAGATTCTTGGATTGACCTTGTCAAACGGTGTGATTGCTTTATCCGGTGCCTTGATTTCTCAAAATGACGGCTATGCGGATGTTTCAAAAGGAATCGGGGTCATCGTCATCGGTTTGGCTTCAATTATTATTGGTGAAGTATTGTTTGGAGAACTGAGTTTTGCTGAACGATTGGCAGCAGTGGTGATTGGCAGTATCATTTATCAATTATTGATTTTTGTCATCATCTGGGCTGGCTTTGATACAACTTATCTAAAAATTATTTCTTCTGGAATTCTAGCTATTTGTCTGATGGTTCCTCGTTTCAGACAAGCCCTGAATTTGAAAACCGGGTTGGAAAAGGAGGCGTCCAAATGAGTGTTTTAGAAATCAAAAACGTTTCAAAAGTAATCAAAAATGGCATCAATGAACAAAAAATACTTTTGGATCAGATTGATCTAACCTTACAAGTGGGAGATTTTGTTACGGTTCTAGGGGGGAATGGTGCCGGAAAAAGTACCTTGTTTAATATAGTTTCTGGAACATTGCCTGTAACCACCGGCAGCATCACCATTGACGGTGTCGATGTGACCAAAGCTTCCGAAGAAAAACGGGCAACGTATATTTCACGAGTTTTTCAAGATCCGAAAATGGGGACGGCTCCTCGGATGACGGTGGCGGAAAATCTTTTGCTGGCAGAAAAACGCGGTGTTCAACGACGCTTGGTTTCACGAAAAATCAATGAGAAAAAAGCTGGTTATTTTGATCTCTGTCAACAAGTCGGCAATGGATTGGAAAATCATCTGGATGTTCCGACCGGTAATCTTTCCGGGGGACAACGGCAGGCATTGAGCTTACTAATGGCAACCATTCGCCCGCCACAGTTGCTTTTGTTGGATGAACATACAGCAGCCCTTGATCCCAAAACTTCCAAACAATTGATGGCCCTCACAGCACAACGAGTAGCCGAGCAGCAGTTGACCTGCATGATGATTACTCACCGAATGGAAGATGCTTTGCATTATGGAAATCGTCTGATTCTTTTGCAAAAAGGAAAAATCGTCAAAGACCTGAATGCTGCAGAAAAAGCGAAACTGACCTTACACGATCTGCTTTTATTTTTTGAAGAAGAGTTGTAAGCTCTCAGAAAAATTGAAAAAATTTTCAAAAAATAATTGACAGCTACTTTTTTTATGTCTATACTAAGAACAATCTTACATCAGCTTGGAGCGATTCTAATGAAATTAGTACAACACGCACAACTGAATAATTATTACTTTAGCTATTTTAGATAGGTTTGTATTCATGATTTCATGGGTGCAAACAGACCAAGTTTGTATCTATGATGGCTAGAGATTTTTGACACGACTTACAGCCACGTAGATAAGAAATCTATAGTGGCTATTTTAATTTTACCGAGCTTTTCAGGCTCCTTAGAAGATGTTCACTGTAGAGGGATGATTTACTACAGTCAACATCTTTTTTTGTTGGTTTTGCTGTAAAAAATAGGAGGAATAAAAATGGAAATCACAGGACACACCCGTTTGGCCGGGTTATATGCCAAGCCTGCTCGCCACAGCATCTCACCAATGATGCACAACGCAGCCTTTATTGAAAAAGGAATTGATGCCAGATATCTTGCATTTGATGTAGAACCTGAGGATCTTAAAACCAGCGTTGAAGCGATTCAGACATTGCAGTTATTGGGTGTCAATTTATCAATGCCTCATAAAATGGCGGCTGTTCCTTTGATGGACGAATTAAGCGAAGCCGCACAATTGATTGGTGCCATCAACACAATCGTCCACCATGAAGGAAAATTGATTGGTCACAATACAGATGGAATTGGCTTTATGGCCAGTTTAACCGATGCTGGTATCTCGATTATCGGCAAAGAAATTACCCTGATGGGGGCAGGCGGCGCAGCGACAGCGATTATTTCTCAAGCGGCTTTAGACGGAGTCAAAAAAATTCACGTCTTTAATCGAAAAGATGCCTTTTATGATCAGATTGCCGTAAAATTAGCACAAATCAGTCGTCACACCAACTGTGAGATTCATTTAGCAGACCTTGAAGATCATTCAGCATTACAGCAGGCTATCGCAACCAGTGTTCTCTTGGTTAATGCAACACGGGTAGGAATGAAACCAAATGATGGTGCAATGGCATTACCGGATGTTTCCTTTTTACACGATGAATTAGCAGTCTATGATGTCATCTACGAACCACGAGAAACAAAATTGCTTCGACTTGCAAGAGAAAAAGGATTAAAAACCGCAAACGGTTTGGGCATGCTGTTGTATCAAGGTGCTGCTTCATTTGAATTATGGACTGGACAAAAGATGCCGGTAGAAAAAATTAAACCAATCGTTGAAAATAATTAAAAGAGAGTAGGAAAAAAGAATGATCGTGATTATGAAGAAAGATGCCACCAAAGAACAGGTTGAGTCCGTGGTGAACCGTATCAAAAAAGAAGGCTTAGAAGTGAATATTGATCAAGGAACAGAACACATCGTCATTGGATTAAAAGGCGATACTCGCGGCATGCAGGACGTGGCATTCAATAGTTTTGAAGGTGTAGAGAATACCGTTAAAATTTCTAAAACTTACAAATTAACTTCTCGCGAATTTCATCCCGGCAATACCGTCGTTGATGTTGACGGAGTAAAAATCGGTGACGGCAGTTTTGTTACAATGGCTGGACCTTGCTCGATTGAAGGACTGGATCAAATCAGAGAATGTGCCCGAATGGCAAAAGCCGGCGGAGCAAAAATTTTACGTGGGGGAGCATTTAAACCTCGCACCTCTCCTTACGCGTTTCAAGGATTAGAAGAAGAAGGTTTGAAATACATTCGTCAAGCTGCCGATGAGTTTGGCATGAAAGTAATTACGGAAGTCATGGATGAAGGACATATCGATATGATTGCCGAATACAGTGACATTTTACAAATTGGTGCACGCAACATGCAAAACTTTAAATTATTATCTGCTGTGGGGAAAACAGGTAAACCAATCGGCTTAAAACGAGGAATTTCAGGAACAATTGATGAATGGTTGAATGCAGCAGAATACGTTGCAGTAGAGGACAAATCGCCAGTGATTTTCATCGAGCGTGGGATTCGTACTTACGAAACAGCTACCCGAAATACATTTGATTTAAGCGCTGTTCCGTTGATCAAAAAACTTAGTCACTTTCCGATTATCGTCGATCCAAGTCATGGAACAGGCATTTGGGATTTAGTACCACCTATGGCTCGTGCAGGAGTTGCCAGCGGAGCAGATGGTATGATCGTTGAAATCCACCCTGATCCTGCTAATGCTTGGTCAGACGGTCCCCAATCCTTAAATGAAAAAACTTACCTGCGCATGATGAAAGAAGTGGGAATCATGGAAAAAGCCATGCAGGAAATCAAGGCTTTATCAAAATAATTTCTAATTTAGGAAAGAAGTGGAAGCTATGCTTACGGTTCATTTAGCAAATCATCAATACGATATTCTTATCAATCAAGGAGCACTACAACAAACAGGAAAATGGCTGGAAACAATCTGGAAACCCCAGAAAGTTGCGGTTATTACCGATAGCAATGTCGCTCCTCTTTATGCAGAAACAGTTATGCAACAAGTAGAGAAAAGTGGATTTCAACCAGTTTTGACCGTGGTTCCTGCCGGCGAAAAAAGCAAATCCCTTGATCAAGCAGCGTTGCTGTACGATTTTTTAGCAGAGAATGGTTTTACCCGCAGTGATGGTGTTTTAGCTTTAGGAGGAGGTGTTGTTGGTGATTTGGCAGCATTTGTTGCTTCAACTTTTATGCGGGGCATTCATTTTGTACAAATTCCCACGACTCTTTTGGCACAGGTGGATTCTAGCATTGGTGGAAAAACAGCCGTCAACACAGCGAACGCAAAAAATCTGGTGGGAACTTTCAGTCAGCCGGATGCTGTTTTGATTGATCCATTGGTGTTAAAAACCTTAGAACCTCGCCGTGTTCGGGAAGGCATCGCAGAAATCATCAAATCCGCCGCAATCGCCGATATCGATTTATGGCAACTGCTTTCTTCCTTGAAAGACGAAGCAGATTTATTGGCTCACGCTGAAGCCATTATTACCGCAACCTTGAAAATCAAACGTAAAGTGGTGGAAGAAGATGAATTTGATCAAGGCAATCGCTTGATTCTAAATTTTGGGCACACAATCGGTCACGCCATCGAAAAAACCGCCGGCTATGGTATCGTGAGTCATGGAGAAGGGGTAGCTATTGGAATGGTTGCTATCAATCGTCATGCCGAATCAATCGGTTTATCTCCTAGCGGAAGTACACAACAACTAATAACAATGATTCAAAAATTTCATTTGCCAATTCATTATGATAACTGGCAGACAGATCACCTGTATCATGCGATCACTCATGATAAAAAAGCTCGTGGGAACCAATTAAAAATTATTTTATTAGAAAAAATCGGAGAAGCTAAGATTCACCCGATTCCCATCGCCGACATCAAGGAATATTTAGGAGGAAATTAATATGCGCTATATAACAGCTGGTGAATCACACGGTCCTGAGTTAACTGCAATTATTGAAGGCTTACCTGCCGGACTACCTTTGACAGAAGAAGATATTAATCTTGAACTTGCTAGAAGACAAACCGGTTATGGTCGCGGTGGACGAATGAAAATTGAAAAAGATCAAGTACGGATCACCTCTGGCATTCGTCACGGAAAAACGCTGGGCTCGCCAGTTACTCTGGTTGTTGAAAACAACGATTGGAAAAACTGGACAACGGTAATGTCCGTGGCAGAAGTCCCTGAAAAAGATAAAAAATTACGAAGAGTTGCCCGCCCACGTCCCGGTCATGCCGATCTTGTCGGTGGCATGAAATACCATCACGACGATTTACGGAATGTTTTGGAACGCTCCTCTGCACGAGAAACCACGATGCGGGTAGCAATCGGCGCTGTCGCCAAAAAGATTCTTTCAGAACTTGGAATCATCGTTGCGGGTCATGTTACTTGCCTTGGCGGTATCCATGCGAAATTACCGGAAAACTTGAGTATTCAAGAAATACAAAAAATCTCCAATGCTTCTGATGTTCGAGTAATCGATCCCGATGTAGAGCAAGAAATGAAGGATCTCATTGATGAAACGAAGAAAAAAGGGGATACAATTGGCGGCATCGTCGAAGTCCTTGTCGGCGGTGTTCCCGCTGGATTGGGCAGTTATGTGCAATGGGATACTAAATTAGATGCTAAAATCGCACAAGCCGTAGTAAGTATCAACGCGTTTAAAGGTGTGGAATTTGGTGTTGGTTTTGAAGCCGGTTCATTGCCCGGATCACAAGTCATGGATGAAATTCTTTGGGATGAGCAAGATGGCTACACTCGCCGGAGTAATAACCTTGGTGGATTTGAAGGGGGCATGACAAACGGAGAACCGATCGTTGTTCGAGGAGTGATGAAACCAATCCCAACTTTGTATAAACCCTTGCAAAGTGTCGATATCGATACAAAAGAACCCTATAAAGCAAGTGTTGAACGATCTGATAGTACGGCTGTTCCGGCTGCCAGCGTCGTTGCTGAAAGCGTCGTCGCTACTGTCGTGGCAAATGAACTCTTACAAAAATTTCCAAGCGATTCCTTCACCGAACTAAAAACCAGTGTTGCAGAATATCGGGAGTACTTGAAAAATTACTAGGAGGCGCTGAGAATGAAACAACGAATATTGATCGTTGGTCTGGGATTGATTGGCGCTTCGATGGCATTATGCATCAAGAAGCAACATCCGCAAACGGTACTGATAGGGTGGGACAAACTTGAAACCACCCGCAACATTGCAAAAGAAAAAAAAATCGTGGATTTGATTCCAGCCGATTTCGCTGAGGGAGCCACGCAGGCAGATCTTATTCTGCTTGCGGTACCCGTCAATGCAGCTAGAAATTTTCTCGATCAATTGGAGCAATTACCGGTCAAAGAAAATTTGCTGGTAACCGATGTCAGCAGTACCAAGCAACAAATCGTTCATGCTGCCCAAACGAAAAAATTTCGGTTTGTCGGAGGACATCCGATGGCAGGTTCCCACAAATCCGGTGTGCAGGCGGCAGACAGTGATCTTTTTGAAAATGCCTATTATATTTTTACCCCGGTCAAAGAACAAAGCTCAGATGTCGCTTTGTTGCAGGAACTTTTTCAAGGAACAAGGGCAAAATATGTAGTGCTTTCAGCAGAAGAACACGACCGCATTACAGGAATGTTGAGTCACCTGCCCCATATCATTGCCGCCGGTTTAGTGAATCAAGCAGATCTTTTTAATCAGGAACATCCACGGGCAAAACAATTGGCTGCCGGCGGTTTTCGGGATATTACCCGAATTGCTTCTTCTGATCCAGTCATGTGGACAGATATTCTTCTAAGCAACAAGAAATTTTTGCTGGAAGGCCTGACACAATGGCAGCAGGAGATGGAACAAATTGCGGGATGGCTCAAAGAAGATAATCAACAAGAAATTTTTGCTTTTTTTAATCGGGCAAAGGATACTCGGGATCAATTACCCGTTCATCAGCATGGAGCAATCCCGGCATTTTATGACTTGTTGATTGATGTACCGGATGTGCCGGGAGTCATCGCAGAGGTTACCGGACTTTTGGGAGCTGCGAAGTTGTCCTTGATTAATCTGAAAATTCAGGAAACAAGAGAAGACATTATCGGTGTATTGCAAATCAGTTTTAAAAATCAAAAAGATTTGCTTGCTGCACAAAAATGTATCGAAACCAACACGGATTATCATTGTTGGACCAAATAATCGGGGAGGAAAAAAATGAAATTAGTGGAAAATAATCACGGACTAAAAGGAACGTTGACGATTCCGGCGGATAAGTCAATCTCTCACCGCAGTATTATGTTTGGTGCTTTAGCAAACGGAACAACAACGATCAGAAATTTTTTGCGGGGGGAGGACTGTTTAAGTACCCTTCATGCCTTTCGACAACTAGGTGTAAAAATCGAAGATGATGGTGAAATCATCACCGTTCATGGACAAGGTTTTTCTGGATTAAAAGCTGCAGATGCACCAATTAATATTGGAAATTCCGGCACAACGATCCGATTGATGATGGGGATTTTAGCCGGTCAACCCTTCAAGACCCAGCTTTATGGGGATAGTTCTTTAAACAAACGGCCAATGAATCGGGTGATGCTTCCTTTGCGCGAAATGGGTGGACGCCTTCATGGGGATGAAGAAACCGAATTTCCTCCCATTACGATTGATGGTGTGGTAGATTTGACTCCGATTCATTACGAAATGCCGGTTGCCAGCGCTCAGGTCAAATCAGCGATTCTTTTTGCAGCAATGCAGGCAAAAGGAACCTCAACGATTCTCGAAAAAGAACTTTCCCGCAACCATACGGAAGAAATGATTCGTCAATTTGGCGGTTCCATCTCCGTTAGAGGAAAAGAAATTATGATTACCGGACCACAACAGTTTACCGGTCAAGCGCTCACTGTCCCAGGTGACATTTCTTCCGCCGCTTTCTTTTTGGCTGCTGGTGTTTTGGTACCAAACAGTCAGCTGCTTTTGAAAAATGTTGGCATCAATCCCACGCGAACAGGAATTTTGGATGTTTTACAGGCAATGGGTGCGGTGATCGAACAAACCAACGAAGATTCCCACAATCAAGCAGCAGATTTAACAGTTCGTTTCAGCTCTTTAACTGCCACAACGATTGAAGGAGAGATTATTCCTAGATTGATTGACGAATTACCAATTATTGCATTACTAGCTACTCAGGCAAAAGGAACCACAATCATTAAGGATGCGGAAGAATTAAAGGTCAAAGAAACCAACCGGATCGATGCAACTGCCGAGGAATTGAAAAAAATGGGTGCTGATATCCAGCCAACAGAAGACGGCTTGATTATCCATGGACCCACGCCTTTACACGCTGCCAGTGTTTCCAGTCGCGGAGATCATCGAATCGGAATGATGTTGCAGATCGCGGCGTTATTAGTAGATGAACCTTGTGAATTGGAAGACGCAGAAGCGGTAGCCATTTCTTATCCACAATTTTTCCAAGATGTAGCCGACTTGGTGACAGGAGGGAAATAAATTGTCTAGTATTATTTTAATTGGCTTCATGGGTGCGGGAAAATCAACAATTGGTCGGCGGTTGGCTCGGCGTCTATCAAAGGAATTGATTGATCTTGATGCGCAAATCGTGGAAGCCATCCACATGCCCATCGCAGATTATTTCGATCAATTTGGCGAAGCAGCCTTTCGAGAACAGGAAACTGCTATTTTAGCAGAGCTAGCCACAAAAGATGGAATTTTAGCAACCGGCGGCGGAATTGTTTTACGTCCAGAAAATCGCACACTCCTAAAACAGCAGCCCGCTGTCATTTACTTGACTGCCGACACGCAGATCTTGATTGAACGAATCCAACAAGATACAGAAAATATTCGACCGTTAGCAGAAAATAAACAACCTGCAGAAATCGCGGCAATTTTAGACCAGCGGATTGCTTTTTACGAAGAAAGTGCCGGGCATATTCTCGATACGACAAATAAGACACCAGAGGAAATCGTTTCAGAGATTATTGAAAGGCTGGGTGACCTATGAAAGTCGGTTATTTAGGACCAGAAAGCTCCTTTACACATCAAGCCGCAAGAAAACAATTTTCAACGAATTTATTTGCCTATGCCTCAATTCCTGCGTGTTTGAAGGCCTTGTTGAAGGATGAAGTAGATTTAGCCATTGTTCCTATCGAAAATTCTTTGGAAGGTTCGGTCCATCATACGATTGATCTGCTTTCCCATGAACCAGAGCTGCAGGTGAAAAATGAAGTCGTTTTGCCAATCAAGCAGCAATTTCTGATTCATCCTTTTCTTGATGGCAAAGAAATCAAAAAAATCTTGTCTCATCCTCAAGCGTTAGCTCAGTCACAACTTTTTTTAGAAGAGAACTATCCGGAGGTTGAGTTGGTTCCCATGCCTTCCACTACGGCTGCAGCAGAATATGTAGCAAATCATCCCAAAGAAAGCGTTGCGGCAATCGCCTCGGAAGAAACGGCCGCTTATTTTAACTTGAAGATTCTTTATGGAAATATCCAAGACAACGATCTCAATCAAACGCGATTTTGGCTGTTGGGAAAACCGACCACTCACTTTTTAGAAGAAACACCTTCAAAGATGAGTTTGGTCTTAACCTTGCCTGCGAATCAGCCGGGAATGCTCCATAAAATGTTGGCGGCTTTCGGCTGGCGGGAAATCAATTTAAGTAAAATCGAATCCCGACCATTAAAAACCAGTTTGGGAGAATATTTCTTCGTGATTGATTTACTGTTGGATCGCCCCTATGAACTGATCGACAACGCCATCACCGAAATCGAATTGTTAGGGGGCAAAGTCCAAAATCTGGGCGGCTATCCCGTAAAATGTTTTGATTAGGCTAAAAAGGCTAAGAACTTCTTAAATTTTTTAGGAAGTTCTTTCTTTATTTTTATGCTAAGGTATCCTTAAAACGAGAGTGAAGAAATTTGGAGGATCGTTTATGAGTCGAATGGACCGCTACAAGCATATTCATGAAGAATCAGAAGAAAAGAAAAATATTTTTGCCCGAAAAGAGATTCATCATCAAGAAACGGAGCAGGTATTCCCCCCTGAACAAGAGGAATGGGAGGAGCCGGTTTACCAAGAAAGACCTCAAACCCAGCCTTCCTTTGCTAAAGACAAAAACAAAAAGAAAACCAAATTACCCAAAGCACCAAAACAGGGTAAAAAACCAAAACGCAAGCGCAAGCACCCCATTCTTAGTTTTTTATTGAAACTTATTTTAATTCTAGCCATTTATTCAGGGGTTGCTTTTGCTGCGGGGAAGATGGTTGCCAGCAACGACGATTCTGTTACACAAGAAACCGAGACCTTTAACGGTTTTGCTTCTTCTGACGGATCAAATAATATTTTACTGCTAGGTAGTGATAGCCGTGAGGGGGAAAACGCTCGTTCGGACTCCATCATGGTACTGCAATTGGATGGTCCCAGCAAAAAACCAAAACTCCTTTCCTTTATGCGGGATACCTATGTCGATATTCCCGGCGTTGGGCAGAATAAATTGAATGCCGCCTATGCCTATGGCGGGGCAGAGCTCGTGCGTAAAACACTTTCTCAAAATTTTGGAATTGACTGTAAATATTACACGATGGTCGATTTCAAAACCTTTGAAAAAGTAATCGATACGTTATTTCCTAGCGGTGTTCAAATTGATGCAGAAAAAGATATGAGCAAAAATATCGAAGTTGCCATCAAAAAAGGACCTCAAAAAATGGATGGTCTGACCTTGCTGCAATACGCACGTTTCCGAATGGATGAAGAAGGAGATTTCGGTCGTGTTCGCAGACAGCAACAGGTGATGAACGGCATCTTTAGTGAATTGAAAAATCCTTTGGCGATTGCAAAACTGCCTTACGCCGCAGGAAAAGTTATGGGGTATGCGGCAACTGATCTGCCGATGAGCTTTTTACTAAAAAATACGTTATCCATGGCAAAAGGAGCCGGCGGAATCGATCGTTTGACCGTTCCTGTTGATGATTCTTGGAGTTATGGTAATACTTGGGAAGCCGGCAGTGTCTTAGTTATCGACCAAGACATGAATAAAAAAGCAATCACAGAGTTTTTAGCGAAATAAGTACCGATTTCTAGTTTGAATGAACTTTCATTTATGCTATATTTATTATGTCGCTTGAAAATTCTTGAAACGAGGAAGTTAGATGAAGTTAGCAATTGTAACTGACAGTTCAGCCTATCTGCCTGAGCCGGTCCGTAGTCACCAAGACCTGTACATCATTCCGATTCCCGTAATCATCGATGGTAAGATTTATAACGAAGGAATCGATATTGAAGCAGATGCTTATTATGATTTATTGAAAAACAGCAAAGAATTTCCCACTACCTCTCAGCCAGCTTTAGGTGAGGTGATGGGTTTGTATGAATCCCTGAAAGACAAGGGCTATGATACGATTTTAAGTATTCATTTGTCCGGTGGAATCTCAGGTTTTGTTTCTACTCTTCATGGAATCAAAGAAGACATTGAAGGGGTCACGATCCTCCCTTATGATTCAAAAATTACCAGTATGCCGATGGGTCACATGGTAGAATCTGCCTTGCAAATGAATGAGGAACAAAAATCATTAGAAGAAATCGTCGCGCATTTGGATTTGATTCGTGACAATACCTATGCCTACATGATCGTTGATGATTTAAATAATCTCGTTCGCGGGGGACGTTTAACCAACGGGGCGGCATTGATCGGTGGACTCTTGAAAATCAAACCAGTCCTGACCTTTGATCAAGGAAAAATCGTCTTGTTTGAAAAAATCCGTTCTAGTAAAAAAGCTTTTAATCGGGCAGAAGAAATTATTGGACAACGAGATCAGGAAATCACTGGCACCACTAAATTTTACGTGATTCATGCCAACAATTTAACGGTTGCCGAAGAAGAGAAAAAACGGCTACAGGAAAAATATCCAGAAGCTACGATTGAAATCGGTCATTTTGGTCCGGTCATCGGCACCCATCTAGGTGAAAAAGCGATTGGAATCGCAATTTCTGCGCAATAATTTTTTTAATTTATGAAGTGAAAGTAACCGGCAGCACCGCCTCGTAATGAGGGGTGCTGTTTTTTTTGAACAGATTAGTTGTAAGGTGGACAGGCTTCTTTTATACTCTAGTAAAGCAGTAATTTAGTAAATTACTAAAAACTGTCCTTCCTTCGTTTTCAAAAAAAATTAGCGGAAGGATAGAAGGAGTGAAAAAAATGAAAATACCAACAAATTTAAAACATAAACCCGTGATCGTGGTGGAAGACTACGATAAGGTAGATGGGAAAAATGCCCTAAATACCGATGCAAAAGGTCTTTCTCTTGGCTTAGCACAATGGAATGATCGAGGAAAGGTCGAAATTTCTGGAAAAGTTTGGCGTCATACCGGTGAAAAATGGTCGCGACAATCCGAAGAATTGCCTATCACGCGAATTCTGGATTTAGCGATTTTAGTCAGTCAAGCAAGTCTTTATTTTCAAGATGCGTATCGTCATGAAAAATTTTACGATCCCGAAAATCCACTGATTGATATCATCGGTCTGCAAGGCAACCGAATGACAGTCGAGGTGGATACTGACAATCCAATGATTGATGAAGATATTCTTTTATATTATGATACTTTACAAAAAGACGGCGAATTAATCGGTGAGCGTTTCAAAATTTTAAAACGGTTATTAGATGATTTAGGTTATTAAGGGGTGAAAAAAATGAATAGTCCCTACGAAGTAACAGCGGACCGGCTCTTTTCAAAGTTAGAAAAACAAATGATTTGGCAGAAACCTGAAAGTCATCAGGATAGTGAAGAGGAATTACGGATTGCTTCTGAAATCAAAGAAAATTGGCACGATCCCGAAATGAAAATTTTCAACGTATTGTTGGAAGGCGATGCCGGTTCTGGAAAAACCCAACTAGCAAAGGCTCTGTCTTTTGATTTACAACTTCCCTATACCAAGGTCACTTGTTTTGCGGATATGGATAAATCCGATGTTTTTGGGGCTTTACTGCCGATTGTGGCGACAGATGATGCGTTAGATGGTGAACTGTTGGAAGCAATTTATCAAACGGAACGTCTGGAAGATTTATTGCAGCTGATTCAAACCTATTATCAATTAACTCCCAGCGCTGCACGAGAAAAGTTGGCTGCATTGATTGAACGAATAGATAAGCAAGACAGCCAAGAAGTGGTTCACTATAAATTCTATCCTTCAGAAATTGTGCGTGCCCTAGAAAAAGGCTATTTGCTGGAAATTCAAGAACCGACTGTGATTCGTGATGCTTCGGTTTTGGTCGCTTTAAATTCCGCATTGGAACACCACGGTATGCTGAATCTGCCAACAGGTATGGTTCGTCGCCATGAGGACTGTGTTATCGTGATTACTACAAATCGCAATTATCAGGGAAATCGACCTTTGAATGAATCTTTGCGAGATCGGATGCAGCACGCTGAAAAAATGGATTTACCAGCAATCGAGGTTATGGTTCAACGCGGCAAAGCAAAAACCGGATATGGAGATGAAGCGATATTAACTAAAATGGCAGAAATCGTTCGGTTATTAGATACGACAGCAAAAGCGAATGCCATCAAAGGGGTGGCCGGAATGCGTTCTTATTTTTACTGGGTGCATACCCTTGTTCAAGACCAAGATCCCTTACAAACCATTTATCCGAAAGTACTGTATAAAGTAACGACAGACCCAAATGAGTTGACTCTTTTGCAAAATGCGTTAGCAGAAAGCGAATTATTGGATCAGCTAAGACAATTACTCACGAGTCAACCGTTAATAAAGTATAAAAAAGAAGCCGTTCGGGGACGGAAAATTTCTCAAGAAGAAGCCGATCAACGAAATATTCCAGAATCTGAAGAAACTGAAGCAGCGTCTCAACTTACTTCAACACCTTTGACAGAAACAGAAGACGAAAAAAATTTGTCGACTCCGGAAAAACAACCGAATCTTGCTGATGATACGAAGCGAACAGATACCGATGGAAAAAGTGAGTCAGGAAGCGAAAGTAGCGAAGAATCATTTTCCGAAAGCACCAGTTCCGTGGATAAAATTGATGAAAAGCAATTTCAAAAAACACTGAACAAGGAAGCTCGGAGTCTTTTAAAAGAAACGAGCCACGGAAAAGAAGGGTTAATCATCCATCGTCCTAAAAGTTCGATCCACAATCAAGAAAAAGCCCGCCAATTAACCGGCAGCGTGTTGTCGATTGTAGAGCCCCTTGTAAAACAAATTCAAGAAATACTGGAAAATGAAGAAACTACAACTTACCAAAAGGGGAAATATATGGGTACCCGGTTTGATGCAAGCCGCGTTGCTTATGGTGATTATCGGACATTCGACAAAAAGCAACCCCCTCATGAGGTTCCCTCATTAGCTTTAGCTCTGCGTATTGACGAGTCCGGTTCTATGATTCGCGAAGATCGAATAACCACTGCACTGACCGCTGCAATTGCAGTAACAGAATTCGCACGACAGTTGAAACTTCCATTAATGATTTATGGTGATACGGCGGATCTTTCTGCACGAGAAAAAACGTCCATATATTCTTATAAAGAATTTGAGGATTCCTTTGATGGCGTTGCAGGAAAATTAGTTAGCATGAAGGCTCGCCAGAACAATCGCGATGGTGTACCACTAAAATTGTTGAGCGACAAGCTGGTCCAACAAACAGCGACAACCAAGTTGGTCATTTCCATCAGTGATGGGCAGCCAAAAGCTCTGCCGGATTATACCGGTAAAAAAGCAATTCTTGATATCCAAAACGTCGTCAAAGAATATGAGCGGCAGGGAATCCGATATCTTGCAGCGGCAATCGGCGAAGACAAAGAAAAAATCAAAGAAATTTATGGTGAACATCGTTTCCTAGATATTTCTGATCTTAAGTCTTTTCCTGAACAGTTGATTCAATTGATTGCTCGATATATTTAACGATATTTATTTTATGTAAACTAAAAATGCGTTTACTAATTAAGAAAGGCTGAATCCTGTGAAAAAGATTCTCGTAGATGTAAAACAACTGCTTTCTTTGGAACAAACTTGGTTTACACGAGATCTAACTCTTGGTTTTTTGTATCTTATGTTGTTTTTGTTCCGTCGCAGTGCCGGCTTTCTCACTACTTGGCAAGGGTTGGAAGAAACGCTGGGTTTATTTAGTCCCAACCAAACTGGGGCAGCATCCTATTTGCTCTTTATTGATTTGCTGCGGGGAGGGGCATATATTTTATTGTTTGCCTTTTTTCTTGGAATTTTGTTTTTTGAAGGATACCGCGTCCTATTCCGTCAGCAACAACGACTGGAATTCTTCGAGGTTAGTCAAAAATTTCCCTATCTTTCCTTGTTTTTTATTTTTATCCGTTCATTGTTGCTGGGTGGATTGGCAATTTTTCTAGCACAACTTCTGACGCAACGATTCTTAACCAATCTGGGAAATTTGACCAATTTAAAAGATGCAGTGCTGGCTTATCCCCTCAATAATTTTCCAGATTGGCTGCTTTTAGCTGCCGTTGGTTTGGCTGAACTTACCGGAGAAGTAAAAATGCAGTTTTTTCCATCAAAAAAGACGCAGACATTGATTATCAAGTAGAAAATTTTATGGTAGGCTTTTAATAGAGAAGAGGAGTGGATCATTATGAAAAAAATCGGTTTTATTGGCGCCGGAAATATGGCACGAGCAATCATCGAAGGCTTGATTCAAGCGAAGCTTTATTCTGCAAATGAAATTTTAGTCTATAACCATCGCTATGAACCGACTTTAGCCAAGCTAGTAACAGATTTACAAATTACCCCGATAAAACAGCGGGAAGATTTAGCAAAACAGGCAGAAATCATAGTACTAGCAGTTAAGCCACATTTGATTTTGGAACAATTAACTGCCATCAAAAAAGAGGTCGCAGAAAAAATTATTGTTTCGATTGCGGCGGGTGTGACCATTAAACAAATGGAAGATGTACTCGGAAAGGAACAAAAAATCGTACGGGTCATGCCAAATACACCTGCTTTAGTTGGAGCAGGTATGTCCTCCGTTTCAGTCAACGGTTTGGTCACAGAACAAGATGCACAGGAAATTTTGACACTATTTTCTAGTTTTGGGCGCGCAGAATTACTGGATGAATCTTTGATTCCAGCAGTTATCGGTGTCAGTGGTTCTTCACCCGCCTATACCTACATGTTTATCGAGGCTTTGGCAGATGGCGGTGTGCTGGAAGGCTTGCCTCGATCGGTTGCCTACGAATTAGCAGCACAGGCAGTTTTTGGGGCGGCAAAGATGTTGCTGGATACCCGCAAGCATCCTGGAGAACTTAAAGATATGGTTACTTCTCCCGGTGGAACAACGATTGCTGCGGTCAAGGAATTAGAAGATAAACAACTGCGTTCAGCAGTCATCAATGCGGTTCATATTGCCGCAGCAAAAGATCGTGAGCTAAGCAATCATTAATTAAGACGGAGGTCAAATATGTTATTAATACGTCAGGCAAATGTTTACACCCCAGATTTTATCGGTAAAAAAGATCTTTTGGTCAGCAATCAAAAAATCATCAAAATTGCAGACCAGATCACAACGGATTTATCAGAATTTGCTGTCACGGAAATCGACGGAAGAGGAAAAGCCGCTGTTCCCGGATTTATCGATTGTCATTTCCATATTCTTGGCGGGGGCGGAGAAGGCGGTTTTCAAAACCGAACACCGGAAGTTACCCTTAGTCAATTGACAACAGCCGGCGTGACGACGGTCGTTGGGTGTTTAGGCACCGATGGAGAAGGACGTGACATGGTAGCCTTGATCAGCAAAGCAAGAGGCTTGGAAGCAGAAGGTATCACAACCTTCGTCTATGAAGGCTCCTATCGTTTGCCGGTCAAAACTGTCAGTAATTCTCTCATTCGTGACTTTTTGACTATTGATAAAGTCATCGGGATTGGTGAAATCGCCATTTCTGATCATCGTTCCTCACAACCTTCCTTTGAGGAATTCACCCGTGCTGTGGCGGACGCCCGAGTAGGGGGCATGTTATCAGGAAAAGCCGGAATCATCAATGTTCATCTAGGAGGCGGTAAACGAAAATTGGAATTGATTGAACGCACAATTGCGGAAACAGAAATTCCCATTACTCAATTTTTACCCACCCATGCGAATCGGACGGAGGAACTCTTTGAAGCTTGTCTGCAATTCGCCAAAAAAGGTGGCGTGATTGATTTTACCGCCAGTGAAGATCCTGATTTCTGGGAGAAAACCGATGGTGAGATTCGTTTTAGTAAAGGTCTGAAACGGTTACTGGCAGAAGGAATTTCTTTAGACAACTTTACAATGACCTCTGACGGTCAAGGAAGCTTGCCGTATTTCAATGAAAAAAATGAATTGATTGGCTTGGGAATTGGTAGTTCGAAGGCGCTTATGGTAGGAATCAAAGAAGCGGTGCAAGTGGAAAATATTCCGTTGGAGACCGCACTGAGAGCAATTACCATCAATCCGGCAAACCTATTGAAATTGACTGATAAAGGACAGCTTCAAGAAGGATTTGACGGAGATATTTGTCTGTTGGACGAAGAAACATTAGCCGTTGAAACGGTTATCGCTAAAGGACAAGTAATGGTAGAAAACCAAACGGTCAAAGTTTGGGGAACCTTTGAACAAACGATTGGATAAACAAAAAGCAAAAAGGTCGCGGGTGAAATAATCCGCGGCTTTTTTTGCTTTTAAGGGCTTCTTAAGGTTGCTGCGTAAAATAAAAGACAATCTAAGAAAAGCGCAGGTGAAGAACCATGAAACCGATTCTATTAATACCAATCTATGAACCGACGAAAAAAACCGTCCTTTTTATCAACGAATTGATTCGAGAAATTTCCAGTGAGCTGGTCATTGTTGACGATGGTAGCGGCGGGGCATACAGGATGGTTTTTGATCAAATGCGTCACCCGCGGATTCATTTTATCAGTTATCCTTACAACAAGGGCAAAGGACACGCACTTAAAACCGGCTTACGCTATATTTTTGGTTCCTTTCCAGAGGCTGTCGGTATCGTTACAGCGGATGGAGACGGACAGCACAGTATTGCCGACATTCAGCGCCTATTGAAAGAAGTACCTCAATTGAGACCCCGCGAAATTTTATTGGGCGTTCGCACTTTTTCATATAAGGAAACACCTTTTCGTAGTTTTTTCGGCAATCGGCTGACCAGCGGCTTTTATTTTCTTGCATCCGGAATTCGTCTGCAGGACACTCAAACTGGTTTACGGGGCTTTTCTTTTGCCAGTATCCCGGATCTCGTAAGAATTTCCGGTGAACGCTTTGAATATGAGATTAACCAACTTTTGGAATTACCTATGGAAAACTACCAAATTAAAACACTGTCCATCGAAACGATTTATGAAGACAAGAACAAGCAATCTCATTTTCGTCCGTTGCAGGATTCGTTTCTCGTTTATCAACCTTTACTGAGGTTTCTTTTTTCATCTGTTACGTCATCTTTTGTTGACCTAAGTCTCTTTTACGGATTAGTGCTACTATTTGGCAGTGAGAATCCACAAACGCTGTTAGTTGCAACCTTGATTGCCCGCTTATTATCAGGACTGTATAACTACCGGATTAATCGACAATTCGTTTTCCAAAAACAAAAAGACACGCATTCCTTCTTTAAATATGGAATTTTATTTACCGCACAGCTCTTTTTTAGCTGGTTAGGGGTATCCACCTTGTCTATTTTTATTGGATCAATTTTATTTTGCAAATTAATTGTCGATATCACCCTGTTTTTTGCCAGTTTTGCTATTCAACGCCGCTTAGTTTTTAAAGGAGGGGAAAGGGAATGAAGCATTTTTTCAAAAAACCATTTTTGTGGGCGAGTATCTATGGCTTACTTCTTTCCGGCAGTGCCGCCTATATTTTATTAAAAACTTTCGTCTTACCGGAAGTCATTGCGGTGACCGTCACAACTGAAAGTTCCAGTACTAGCACCAGTAACACAGAAAGCACAACGGACTCCAGTCGTGAAGCAACGATCACTGATACAAGTTATCAAGACGAAAATATTCAAATAACCATTACTTCCGAACGGGTAAATGACACAACCGTCTACTTGGCAGATGTACAAGTCAGTGATTCCAGCTATCTCAAAACTGCTCTGGCCAATAATGCCTATGGCCGCAACATCAAGGAAACAACTTCGGCGATGGCTGAGGAAAATCAAGCGATTTTGGCAATCAATGGGGATTACTATGGTTTTCGAGACACCGGCTATGTTTTACGCAACGGTACGCTTTATCGAGACACTCAAAGTGAGGATGCCGACAAACAAGATCTGGTAATTGATGAAAACGGGAATTTTTCAATCATCAAAGAAGCCGATACGACTGCTCAAGAATTGGTCGATGCAGGAGCGCAACAAGTATTGTCTTTTGGCCCTTCCTTGGTAGAAAGCGGGGAAGTTGTTGTGGATGAAAACGATGAAGTTTCTCAATCTATGGGCAGCAATCCCAGAACTGCTATCGCTCAAGTGGGAGAAAATCATTATTTATTGGTAGTTTCAGAAGGACGAACCGATGACAGTGCCGGACTGAGTTTAAGCCAATTGGCTGAAGTCTTGCAAAAGCATGGTGCACAGACTGCTTATAACCTTGATGGCGGTGGGTCGACCACCATGTATTTCAACGGAGAAGTTGTCAATCAAACCGTTGGCGGCACTGGTAACTCGGAACGTTCTGTCAGCGATATTTTGTATATCGGTTAGGAGGAACAACATGAATCGAAAAAAAACAATTTACACCTACCTTGCAATCACCGGCTTTCTTTTTCTTTTTCAACTTATTTACCATTCCTTTGGTCACGGCATCATCTCATCCTCGTTGCAATGGGTCTGGCTGGTACCTCTTATCGGTGGGAGTGGAGTGATTCTTTTTTCAAAAATTTTAGGAACCTTAAAAAATCGCTTTGCGTTTAATCTGTATAATTCTGGTTTAGCCAGTTACGTTGTTGGGATGATTCTAAAAGGCATTTTGGAAATCTCCGGTGCAACTTCTAACTACCTTTTTCTTTACACCGCAGTAGGAACGGTGCTACTGGGAATCAGCCTTTTTCTTTTTATTGGTAATCGACTAATGAACACAGAATTTTAAGTTTATCCTCCTATTAAGCTAGCTTTAAGTTAGCTTCGTTAAAGTTATCCCATCGTAAGAACAAAGCAATCAGCTTTTTGACTGACGGTGAAAAATCTCAAGAATCAGGAGGAGACAGCTATGAAATTAAAAAAGGTGTTCCAACGTAAAGAAACCAAATATTTATTGACTCGTGGACAATTTGAACCATTTTTTCAAGAATTGACTAAACAAATGGAAGTGGACGAATTCGGCAAACACACAATTTTATCTTTATATTTTGATACGACAGATTTTCAATTTATTCAAAAATCAATGGAAAAACCTAAATACAAAGAAAAATTCCGAGTCCGCAGTTATGGCGTACCTCAGGAAGACTGCCTCGTCTTTCTGGAAATCAAGAAAAAGGTCAAAGGCATTGTGTACAAACGGCGCTTGCCCATTTCCTACAGCGAGTATTGCCAGTGGTTGGCTACCGGCAAATTTACTACAAATGGCGCCTCACAAATTGCACAAGAAATTACGTGGCTGTTTTCCCGCCACGCTGATTTACAACCAAAAACCTTGATAGCCTACGATCGACTGTCACTTTTTGGAAAAGAAGAGGAAGATTTTCGGGTAACTTTTGATCAAAACATCCGCTACCGCACACAGGAATTAGTTTTAGAAAAAGGCAGCAACGGTGAATTGGTTGCACCAGAAATCGATGTTTTGATGGAAGTAAAAGCGCTAGGAGCTTACCCAATCTGGTTTGTGGAATTGTTGAACAACTACGGAGTTCGCAAAGGGAGTTTTTCAAAATACGCAGAGACCTTTAAACGTCATTTATTTGTAAGAAACAAGGAGGAAATCACACATGTTGTCTAGTTTATTCGAATCCGGTACCAGTATCCAGTGGAGTGATCTGCTGATTTGTATTCTTGTCTCACTTGCCTTAGGCCTGTTAGTGGCTCGCGTGCATATGGTCCGCAATGTTTATACCAAAAGCTTTGTCGTAACACTGGCAGTTTTGCCGGTTTTAGTACAATCCGTGATTATGCTGGTCAACGGGAATCTAGGAACCGGTCTGGCAGTTGTCGGAGCCTTCAGTCTGATTCGCTTTCGTTCCGTTGCCGGCGGGTCCAGGGAGATCACCAGTATTTTCTGGTCAATGGGAATTGGGATTGCCACCGGGATGGGGTATGTCATCTATAGTGTGATTTTTTCTTGTATCGTTGCTGTATTCTTGATTCTTTTGCATCTCTTTCCTTTTGGAGATCGTTCAAAAGTTGCAGAACGAGAATTAAAAGTAACCATTCCGGAAGATTTGGATTATCCTGATTTATTCAATGATATTTTTGAAACCTATACTTACAGCAATAAATTAAATTCAGTTCGGACAACCACCATGGGCAGTCTTTATGAATTACGCTATATCTTACTGTTAAAAGATGAAAAAAAAGAAAAAGAATTAATTGATGCAGTTCGGATTCGCAATGGTAATCTACCAGTAGTACTGGGAAAAGTTGCGACAAATCGCGATGAATTGTAGAAAGGAGCCACTATGAAAAAGAAACTAATTTATTCCTTACTGCTTTCAAGTTTGATTTTGACGGCTTGCTCGCAACAATCTACTTCAGACAGTTCGGCAACAGAAATCACTTCTACCAGCAATAGTTCTTCAACGACAGCTGCGGTCAGTACAAAAACAACAGAGTATTACGGCAATTACGAAGAAGAGGATCTCGTTACCGACTATGATGAAGCTTCCGCAACCAAGATCACTTTATCCGACGATTCGACGGTTGACGGAGAAGGCGTAACAGTTGAGGATCAAACCGTAACCATTACCAAAGCCGGTACCTACGTAATCAGCGGCTCTTTAAGCAATGGTCAGTTGGTTGTCAGTGCCGGAAAAGAAGACAAGGTTCGTTTGATTTTCGAGGATGTCTCAATCACCAATAGCGGCGGACCGGCAGTAACTATTCAAAGTGCGGAAAAAGTTATCACTACATTGGTCAAAGGTACTACAACTACTTTAAAAGATGGATCTGACTATCAATTAGCAGCAGATGAAACAGAACCGGATGCTACTTTTTACAGTAAAGAAGATTTAGTAATCAATGGTGAAGGAACATTAAACGTTGAAGGTAATTACAGCAATGGCATTCGCAGCAAGGATGATCTTGTTTTAATTTCCGGTACCTATACGATTACTGCAAAAAATAATGCGTTGAAAGGAAAAGATGCGGTCTCCATTCGTGACGGGGAATATACTTTAACGACTACAGAAGGAGACGCTATCCAAGCCAACAACACGGAAGATACCTCGAAGGGTTACATTGCCATTGATGGTGGAACCTTTACGATTTCCAGTGGTCGTGATGGCATTCAAGCAGAAACCAATGTCAGCATCCAAAATGCCGAGATGTCCATCAAAACAGCAGATGGTGCAGCAAGCCAATCTCTTTCAACAGAAGAAAGCTATAAAGGCCTCAAAGCCGGCAGTAAGATTCTCGTATCCAGTGGTACGTACACGATTGACAGTGCAGATGATGCCCTTCACAGTAATGATACAGCAGAAATCACCGGGGGCGAATTCACGATTGCAACCGGTGATGACGGTATCCATGCGGACAATGAATTAACCATTAGTGATGGAACCCTCGCAATCAGCGAATCCTACGAAGGAATCGAAGCCAGTGTGATCGCAATCAGCGGCGGAGATATTCAAGTCACTGCCAGTGATGATGGCTTGAACGCAGGTGGTGGTAGTGATACGGATGAAGGAACCGGACAATTCGGTGCGGATTCCTTTGGCGGTGGCGGTGCTGGTGGGGATCAAGCAGATGACAGCAAGAGTCTGACCATCAGTGGTGGAACCTTAGCCGTCAATGCAGAAGGAGATGGTCTTGATAGCAATGGAAATATCACCATGTCTGGAGGAACAGTCACTGTTGACGGACCAACCAACGGCGGAAATGGCGCATTGGATTATGGTGGAACCTTTGATTTGTCAGGAGGTACGTTGATTGCTGCCGGCAGTTCAGGTATGGCACAAAATATCAGTGACAGCTCCACCCAAGCAGCAGTCGGAATTTATTTTGACAGTTCACAAGCTGCTAACACCCTTGTAAGTATTGTTGACAGTGATGGAAATACCGTTGTAACATTTAAACCAAGTAAAACTTATCAATTCGTGGCCATTTCAACACCTGAAATGACGCAAGGAAAAACCTATACCATCGTTAGCGGTGGCTCCACGGATGCACAGGATACAAATGGGCTGTATGAAACAGGAACGGAAACCAACGGAGATGAACTGGGCTCCTTTGAATTATCTGATATCGTAACAAACGTTTCCCAATCAGGTGAAATGGTTTCTGGTAGCCAAATGGGCGGCGGACCAGGCGGACATTAAGACTAAAAAAGCGACTCTCATGTGTGATGAGGGTCGCTTTTAGTCATATTTATAATAATTTTTGATAAAGCGAGTCAATGCTTGCTTATCTCTCAATGTCAATTGACCGGCTTTTTTCACTTTCAGCCGCATTCATCAGCTCAAGATTGATTTTTTCTTCTTTCGTCAAAGCAAGAGAAAAGGGGACTTCACCTTGCGCTTCAACCCGTTTGTAGAGTGCTGTAATCAAGGTCGTTTGATTCAAGCCTAACGAATCCAAAACGGCCTCTACATTGTTCGCAAGATTTCGATCGATATTTACTTGAATTTTCTTTTTCCGCTCTTTTGTTTCCATATCAATCACCTCGTAGTGCTATTATACTACCAGTAGGAGTGAATAACAACTTTCAGGAGTCCAATGTATTTTTTATTTATCCAAAAAAATGAATTTAACAGGAAATTTTATATAATCTGACTGGTACTAACGTTATACTTTAGTTAAAAGGAGGAGAAGGAGCATGCATCAAGAGGATTGGTTTACTGTTACCAAATTAAATGAGGATACTTTTGCTATTAGTGAGTATGGGCACTGGGAAAAGGTTCACTCATTTTTGCTGATTGGAAAAACAAGCGCTGTACTGATCGATACCGGACTTGGAATCAGCAACATAAAGGAAGTAGTCTCCACACTGACTGATAAAGAAATTCTCGTACTGACAACTCATGTTCACACCGATCATATTGGCTCCCACGGTGAATTCAGTGAAATTGCTGTTCACGAAAAAGATGCTGATTGGATGGTTCATGGGATACAAGGACTAACCATCGAACAAATCAGAAAAGATATTGCCAGAGATATTACAAAACCAACGCCTAAAAACTTTGATCCGAAAAATTACCGCCCGTTTACAGGAAAACCAAGCATTTTGCTAAAAGATAATGATGTCATTTCTCTTGGAGATCGAGAGTTGCGAATTCTGCATACGCCGGGACATTCACCAGGACACATTTCTATTTTGGACGAGAAGCATCGCTTTTTATTCACTGGTGATTTATTGTACGATCAAACACCGATTTATGCATTTTATCCTTCGACAAATCCTGCAGACCTAGTAGATTCACTTGCCAGAATTTCGAAGCTGACTAACATCAGCAAAGTTTTTGGTTCTCACAATACATTGGGATTAAATCCAACGCTATTGATTGAAGCCGGACACGCTGCTAAATATTTGAGAAATCATCACTTGGATCATTTTGGTACAGGAATTCATGTGTTTAATGGATTTTCGATTAGGTTTTGATGGATTGGGGTTTGAGACGGAAGATTATATAAAAAAAGAAAGAGAGCTGCATCAACAACTCTGCCATTTCAAGAGTGACGGTTTGCTAAGTTGATTCTTTATCCTCGTTTCACTTTACCAGATGTTTCAAGGTAATTTGAAACGGACATCTTGAGTTCATCGAAATTCTGATTGCTGGTAGTAATGTTTACTATGAAGTCTACAGCCTCTTTTTGTGTGAAAGAAGTGGAGCAATCATTAATCATCAAAAAAGTGATCATTGCAACAAGGGCTGTTCGTTTATTCCCGTTATGAAAAGGATGCTTTTTTGCCAAGTTTATCGCTAATATTGCCGCCTTATCATAGAGGGTGGGATATAATTCTTCTCCGAATACGACTTGTTGTGGCTGATTTACCGCCATATCTAATGCAGCTGCATCCTTAATTCCTATCATTTCACCTTTTGAAACTTCGGTGATCACTTTTGCATTAATTTTTACAATGTCTTTGACTGTTAAAAATCTCATAGATCAACTAAATCCTTGATTGCTTGGTTGTATTGTTCCATCACGGAATCAACGATGGCGTCAACATTCACTTCCTCAGCGGCTTTTACCATTCTAACGGAACCATCGCTTTCAAAAATATAACTAATTGATCCTCCAGTATTTACTTGTAGCCAGTTTTTAACTTCTGGTGGTACGGTTGTTACATCACTATTTCCAGATTTCCGAACTTTATACTTCTTAGTTTCATTTTTCATAGTATATACACCTCCGATAGTATATACATAATTATAGTAGATACAGAGTGAAATGTAAATACAGACACACTTTTGTCTAGTTTTAAAATCATGAAGTTGACTAATATAGAAGAGATATCTAAGCTTGTATAAATATATTGGTGTGTAGATGATAACGGGATGGAGCAGGTTGTTGTGACATTTTATAGTGATGGAAGATGGGCAGCAGCAACTAAAAAAGGAAGAGAAAACGGCGAAAGAAAATATCTAAAATGTTGTTGGCTATCTTTGAGTGATTGATAACCGCAACTAAAATACAATTGCTTCGTAAGTATGTCTAAAAAGAACTCTGGAAAAATTTATACCATATCCCAAAAATGAAAAATTTTTCTAAAGATATGTAATGCACTAATTGACCGATAAGTAAATATTTGATTATAACTTAATAAGTTTTACATTAAATAACATTATATAGTTCCAATGTAGAGCTTGGTAGGGGGTAAATCATTACTAAATTTGGTCAAAAAAAGACCTTTTACTTTTAAAAAATCTACTTAGAACTTTGTATAATATATATTATGTAAACTAAAATATAAAAATTTAACAGCCCTCACTTAGATTCAGCTTTTTACTCGTTTCCCCCTCTTTTAAACCGTAATTATCTTCATTGATAGACGATAATCCTATTTTTATCCAAAAAATATTTTTTTCAAACAAATTAGCTTTTCTTAAATGTTCCAGCTAAAATAAAACGTTCTTGTGAATCAAAAATGTGTTTGTCATCACAAATATAGCCTCTAAGCCAATTGATACCATCAACTTTGCGAAGATAAAATCCTTTGGGAAATTCAACAGCATCATTCAAAATCTCGGATACTACTGTCACCGCAGCGTCTGGTGTTTTGTGGGTTGTTTTCAGCCCGTGACTGTTTGTTTGGATAAAATCTGTCAGACGTAAAAACGGTGCTACATCAACAGAACAGACTTTTAATCCAAATTTTTTCGCTCCGTCAATCATTTCTGATAAGGTTGCACCATGTTCAAAACCCAACTCAAACAAAGTAATTTCAGTTAAATCAACAATTTGAGCTTCTTTAGTAACTTCAAATAAGTCACTATTCAGCAATTTCTCACCAATCGGATTGATCAGGATATGTCTTTCCTTCAATTGTTGCAACAAGTCTTCTTTGGTAATTCCACCGATTGTTACTTTCAGTGCTTTCATACTTATTCCTCCTTTAAAAACTGATTCATCACTTCTAAATGATGCATGATTGATGCTTTACGGATAATTCCCATTCCAGGAAATTTACGTTGTGCAGCAGCAGTAAGCAAAAGTTGCAACCCGGTTGTTTGTTTAATCGTGGACCAATGAGCAATTTCTTCCATGATTGCTAGGAATTTTTCTTTTTGACTAGGCAATTCTGCCGGTGAAAGAAAATGGTGAATCCGCAATGCTTCATTAGAAAAATAGACCAAATGAATACAAATTTCCGGTGATGGATAGCTCTTTTCATAGTAAATGCGACTATCCAAAGAAAAATCACTAAACCCGCTGAAGCCTCTTTTTTTATAGTTCAAATGTGTCGTAGAGAAAATTTCATCTGAACATTCCCCATAAAACTGATTTCGCGGCAAACGAGTAAAGACGTCCTCTGAAAGAATCAAATCGCCAGTTACCTTTTGTAATAAGCGAAATTCCGGAGGCACTAAAACAGCTCTTTGATTGGATTTCCAATCGCTTTCCAGCGCCGGCATTGCCCGTTGGAGCACTAACATTCCAGCTCTCTTTTCTAATGTTTCTAAAGGTTGATCTAAAATTTGGCCCCGATGCGTGGTCATCATCTGCAATGTTTCATAGCCAGAAGCGGTCAAAAAATCCCCCGCTTGCGGATTCTCAATCAATGTAAATGGTTGGTTGACAGCTTCAAATTGCAGAATCACCATTTTTAGCGCAGCTGAATTTTTAACCGGTTCAATAATTGGATGGATTTTTTCTGATAATAAATTTTGTTCTGACAACTCACGTAAAGCAATCAGATCAAATTGTTTTCCACGAAAGTAAGGATAATACATAGTGTTTCAGTCCTTTTCTAATAAGCGGGCTTCTAAATCAAAATACGCCTGCCTCGTTGCTTCTAATTCTTCTTTCAGGGCTTCAATTGCCTGTGCCTGAGTTTCTTCAATAAAACGGTCGTAGTAATTGACACCGCCGCCAAAGAGATCATATTCTGGTTGGCGTTTTTTTAATTCTTCATAGAGCTGGTCGGTGGAAAAAACACGCAAACCACGAGCAGTGCGCTTTGCCTTCCCTACTTCCCTTGCCTGTGACGAAATCAAACGATACAACAAGGCATTCTCAGCAACCGTCAACTCTTGACGTCGAGGTTTCTTTTCAATCGTAAAATAGCCAGGAACCTCTTCTTGATCGATGTATGCGTGATAAACCATCACACCGATAGCAGGCGGTATCTCCTCTTGAACAGCTGCATAAAGAGCTTCTGGCAAAACAAAATAATTATAATGACCAATAAAGGATAATTTTGCTTTGGAACGAAAATCGGCTTTTGATACTTTCAATTCAAAACACCGCCATTCGAAATTTTCTTCTACTAAACGACAGCTTAGAGTATCCACGATTCCTTGATCTTCCGGCATCGTCACTTCTTCAACCACGACTTCGCCATTTTCACGACAATAATAATACAATGTTTCTTCCATTTGCAGAGTTAATGGTGTTTTCATATTCTTCCCTACCTTTTGTTCTACTATAAAACATATGTTCGTTTTTGTGAAGTCCAAAAGAAAAAGAACCGGGAAAATTCCCGATTCCTTGCTATTTCTGCTGGCGTTTTTCAGCGAGTTTTCTCAACTTCTTGTGGGCTTTTTTTGAACCACGTTCAATATCACGAATAAATTTTTGTTCATGATAATCGGTAAACAAACTGTCGAGATCATAGTTTTCAGGATACAACTTATCGTAAGAAGTAATCAGCTTTAGGCGTTGGAGTGGTAATTCTAACATTTCACCATTGTACATCAAAGCATTTTGATCCTGATAGTCATAAAAAATGCCATAGCCGTGATCTGTAGTAAATACCCGATCGCCTTTATGAAATTTGGGTGTTTCCTTTTTAGCGAATGACACTTTTTTTGAAGAAGTAAAACGGTGCTTCTGAGTACCATACTCTTTTCCCGATAAATAGTCTTTCGCTTTTGTGATGACCTCTGGCTCGATTCTCATCTTCTCTGCAATCCAAAAGGCATTACTGTCTCCGACTTGATTCATCATCAATTGATATTTCGGTGTCAAAGTCGCAGCGTCGAACGCCATTGCTGCGGTGATAAAGTCTTCGTGGGCCAATGCAAAATCCTTAATCTCGCCATAATGGGTCGTTGCAATGACAATAGCCCCTTTTTGATACATAGCTTCCATCAAGGCGATTCCCAAAGCAGCCCCTTCTTTCGGCTCTGTTCCACTCCCAATCTCATCCAATAAAATCAAGGCGTGTTTCTTAGTATGAGCCAAAATATGCGAAACATTTTGCATATGCCCAGAAAAAGTACTCAATGCATTTTCAAGACTTTGTTGATCGCCAATATCGATAAAGAGATCACTAAAGATTGGAATCGATGATTTACCACTATTTTCTACGAACAAACCAAACATCGTCATCAGAGAAGTTAAGGCAATTGTTTTTAAGACAATTGTTTTTCCACCGGCATTCGGTCCGGTGATAATCAATCCGCGAGCATCTTTTCCAATCGTGACTGACAAAGGAACCGCCTCTGTTCCTAACAGTGGGTGTTTTACCTGATCCAAGAAAAGAAAATCCTCATCATTCACCGTGACCGGCGCACCATTGATGGAACGGCTGAACTTTCCACGGGCAAAAATCAAATCTAATTCCATCACGATTTCTTTGCAGGCACTAATCTGCGGCATTTCTTCTGCGATCAACCCTGTCAGGAATGCCAAAATTTGGTACACTTCAGCAACTTCTTCTGCCTTTGCCAACAGGAGTTCATCATTTAACTTTCTTACCGCCTCTGGTTCAATAAAGACTGTCGTTCCCTTATTTGACCGTTCAATGATCTGTCCTTTGATTTTTGATTGAAATTCACTTTTTACAGGTAATGTGTAGCGATCATTTTTAACTAAAACCATTCGTTCCTGCAAATAAGCTTGGGTCGTGCCACTCTTTAAAAATTTATTGAAGGCTTTTTCAATGTCTCCTTCAAGCTTTTGGATTCTTCCCCGAATTTTTCGTAAAGCTCGGGAGCTTTCTGATTTCACGCGATTACCGGCAATCATTCCGGTAATATTCTCGGTAATTTTTTCAAAGTCTGTCAGCATGCTGCTATATTTAAAAAGCGTTGGCAATTGAAATTGATTCTTTTCAAAAAGCTGTCTGATTAGACGAAAGGAGCGCAAAAAATCACTGTACTCCACCAATTCATTGGCTTCTAAAATCATGCCCTTCTCAATCTTGTTCGTCATTTGACGGATCTGTTTCATTCCCATGAAAGGAACGTGTTGACCAGAAGCCAACAGCAACATGGCCTCTTTTGTTTCTATTAAACGTTTCTCGACGGTAGTCAGAACGGTAGACGGTTGCTTATCTATCAACAACGATTTCGCTTCATCACTGATAGCGAATTTGATTACTTCTTCTTTGATTTTTGTAAATTCAGTCTCTTTGTATACTTTTGTGTCCATGTTTGATTCCTTTCCCCCATGAACACCTGCCAGGGCTGCTAAAACTCGTTAAATTAAAAAAGGCGATAGGATTCACCTATCACCGTAGTCAGCTTATCTTCATTGACAGGTATCTATAGGCATGCCAAATAAACATCGAAATTTGTCTATCTGGATTCAATTGCTTGATTAGATACCTAGCACACTCACAAAACATTCCTCTTTCTCTAACGAGTCTTCATAAGGTAGTATACCGGAGTTTTTCAAAAATGAAAAGAAAAAAATTCTATTACCAGAAAAAGTCCAGCTTAATCTTCCACAATTACCAGGAAGAACAAGCCGGACTTCAATTTTTACCCAATCATCACCGATTCTTCTGGATATTTGATTGGTGATTCTTGTCTATTTTTTGTCAGCAATGAAAAGACGACTGTCATGATTCCCACACGGCCGATAAACATCAAACTAATAATAATCAGCTTTCCGATCAAAGTTAGGCTTGGCGTCAAGCCCATTGTTAAACCAACTGTTCCGAAGGCAGAAACGACTTCAAAAACAATATATTCCAAACCTAGTTGATTGACATCTGGAATCGTTTCGGTCACGGATAAGATCATGGTGCTTACGATACATAGTGTCAAGGTGATGAAAAACAGTGTTAGCGCACGTGACACCGCCGCATTTCGAATCGTTCTGCCGCCAAATTCGGCTTCCGTCCGTCCTTTGAAAATACTTTTGACCTTAATCAGCAAAACCCCAAAGGTCGTGGTTTTCAATCCACCGGCTGTTGAGCCTGACGTACCACCAATGAACATTAGAATGATGGTTAAAATCAACCCGGCATGAGTCATACTGAAATAATCTATAGAAAAATAACCCGCCGTTCTTGGGGTGACAGCCATGAACATCGTATTGAAGAAGCGCTCAGCAAAATTTCCTTGTGCCAAAACTTCAGCATTGCTTTCGGTCAGCATGAACCCCAGCGTACCAAACACAAGTAAGCTCATCGTCACAGAAATTGCGATTTGGCTGTGCAAACTGATTTTTTTTCTTTTGCGATAGCCGAGCAAATCTGACCACACAAGAAAACCAAGACCCCCAGAGACAATCAAAAACATAACCACGCTTAACACCCAAGGGTCCTTTTGAAATCCGACCAGACTATCCCCGAATAAATCAAAGCCTGCATTACAAAAACTTGAAACAGCATGAAATAGGCTGAACCAGGTACCTTTGACAACACCGTATCGAGGAATGAAATCAATCATCAGCATCCCCATTCCTGCTAGTTGAATCGTTCCGGCAATTTTGATAATTGACCACATCAAATGGACGCCACCACCGGTTTGTTCCATATTCAACGATTCTCGCAGCAGCATCCGTGTACTGAGACTAATTTTTTTGCGGGATAAAAAGTAAAACAGAACCGGCAGAGACATGAAACCAAGTCCACCAATTTCAATCAAAATCAAAATGACTGCTTGACCAAATAAATTCCAATGTTCCGCAGTATTCACTGTCGTAAGTCCGGTAACACACGTCGCGGAGGTCGCGGTGAACAATGAATCGATAAAGGGTGTAAATTCTCCAGTTTGACTGGAGATCGGCAGACTTAGAAGTGTTGCTCCCAATAAAATGATCCCGGCAAATCCAAAGGTGATCATTTGTGGTGCAGTCAGATCATATCTGCTGTAACGTCTTTTCATTTCTTAAATCCTCTTCATTCTTTTATCATTTATTCTCTAACTCCTCTAAGAATAAAGGAAAATCTCCGCTTAGTAAAGAATACTAATCAGAAATTTTCCCGCTTTTAGTATAAAGAATCAAAAGAATCCTTATTTATTCATGTTTTTGACTTTGATCATTCGGGTGACTTCCGAACGCTCATTTTCTTCCAGCTTCATTCGAATGTAATAGATTGTTTCTTCCAATTCAGGAATCGTCATATATTCCAACGCATTTACCCGTCGTCGCGTCTTTTCAATTTCACTGGCCATCAGCTGACAGGTCTTTTCAATTTCCGTCAATTTTAATAAACTTGGCAATACCGACGTAAAACGATCAATGGAATTATCCAGAGGAACATTGGAATTTAAATACCCATATTCCAAAGGCGTTTCGATCGTGTGGGCATCATAGTTAAAATGCATCACCGGAACTTCCACACTCATGATATTTTTTTGTGAAACATCCAACTCTACACGAGCAGAAGGCAGAATAAACAATTCTTCGATAAAGGATTCATTCAACGTGACATTTGCCAGTCGAAACGAACGCATGGCACTTTCCATCAGGTTTTCGACTTCTTTTCGCAGTTTGTCATTTTGTTTCACCAATAGGATAAATTGCCGCATCAACTCATCTTGCTTGTCTTTCAGCAATTTATGCCCTCTTTTTGCTGTCGTCAACTGCTTCTTTAAACGAGCAAGTTCCATACGAGTTGGATTGACGTTTAATTTGGCCATTTTATTCGACCCCTTTACTAGGCAAAAACTCATCGATCATTTCATCTTTGATCCGTTTTAACTCCGTTCGCGGTAAAATACTCAACAGCTCCCAACCAAGATCAAGTGTTTCTTCTATCGATCGATTGGTTTGGTACCCTTGATTGACATACTCATCTTCAAACCGTTCAGTGAATTTTGCGTAAATTTTATCGACATCCGATAAAGCAGAGTCCCCTAAAACTACAGCTAATTCTTTGGCTTGTTTCCCTTGGGCATAGGCAGAAAACAACTGGTTCATCGTAGCCGCATGATCTTTGCGGGTTTTACCTTCACCGGTCCCCTTGTCCTTTAGACGAGATAAAGACGGCAACACATCGATTGGTGGCTGGATACCATTTTTATACAACTCCCGAGACAAAATAATTTGTCCTTCTGTGATGTAGCCGGTTAGATCGGGGATTGGATGAGTTTTATCATCTTCGGGCATCGTCAAGATCGGAATCTGGGTGACAGAGCCTTTCAATCCACGAATTCGTCCAGCTCGTTCATACAACGTTGCCAAGTTGGTATACAGATATCCCGGATAACCACGACGACCGGGAACTTCTCGACGAGCGGCTGAAATTTCCCGCAAAGCTTCACAATAGTTGGTCATGTCAGTCATGATAACTAAGACATGCATTCCTTTTTCATAGGCAAGGTATTCCGCTGCCGTTAGCGCCATTCTTGGGGTTGCGATTCGTTCGATGGCAGGATCATTCGCCAAGTTCATAAATACAACTGAGCGATCAATGGCGCCGGTTTTACGAAAGTCCTCCATAAAGTATTCCGCTTCTTCAAAGGTGATGCCGATACCGGCAAAAACCACTGCAAAATCGTCATCTTTATTCAAAACGGTTGCTTGACGAGCAATTTGTGCCGCTAACTCTTTGTGAGGTAATCCTGAACCTGAGAATACCGGCAATTTTTGTCCACGAACCAAGGTATTCAAATGATCGATAGATGAAATCCCTGTTTGGATAAACTCATCTGGATAATCCCGAGCCATTGGATTGATGGCTTCTCCATTGATGTCCAACATTTTTTCCGGTAGAATTTCCGGACCATTGTCTTTTGGTCTGCCTAATCCGTCAAAAACTCGTCCAATCATATCTTCTGAAACGCCTAGTTCCAAAGGATGTCCTAAAAAGCGAACGGCAGAATCCCGCAGATTGATGCCGCTGGTGCCTTCAAAAATCTGAACAAGGGCTTTGTCTTCCTCTACTTCTAAAACCTGACCTTTACGTAGTTCCCCTGTTTGTAAGCGAACCTCGATTAATTCTTCATACTTCACACCAGAAACCTTTTCTACCGCCATTAACGGGCCGACAACTTCACCGATTGTTTTGTACTCTTTAATCATTCGTCATGCCCCCTTCTTGGACGATTTCTTTAATCGTTTCTTTGATTTCTTGTTGCATTGCAAGGATTTGATCTAGATTTTCTTCCGGTACATATTTCATCCGAGCCAATCGATCCCGCAGTAAAACAGTGCCCTTCATTATTTCTGAAAGATAAGAACCTAAAGTCAATGCATTCGCCGCTTCTTTTCCGAAGGTCAAAATATTGTTCAGCATATGAAATTGTTTTTCTCTTGAAGTAAAGGTATCTACATCATCAAACGCATTTTGCTGTAAATAATCCTCTCGAATCGATTTTGTAACCTTCAGCAGAAGTTGGTCCTTGTCAGATAACGAATCAATTCCCACTAAACGAACAATTTCATTTAATTCAGATTCTTTTTGCAGCATCCGCATTGCCTCGGTCACCAAGCTGGACCATTCTACTTGCAGCTGCTGGTCTAGGTAATTGCCGATTTCTGTTTCGTATAAGGAATAGCTTTGCAGCCAATCAATTGCAGGAAAATGGCGCTGTTGAGCAAGGGTGGAATCTAAGCCCCAGAAAACTTTTACTACCCGTAATGTATTTTGAGTCACCGGTTCGGAAATATCTCCCCCAGAAGGAGAAACCGCGCTGATTGCGGTGATACTTCCTTCCCGTCCCTCTGACCCAAGAGCAACAACTTTCCCTGATCGTTCATAGTATTCTGCCAATCGGCTGCCTAAATAAGCAGGATAGCCTTCATCTCCGGGCATTTCTTCTAAACGACCAGACATTTCCCGTAACGCTTCTGCCCAACGAGAGGTAGAATCCGCCATGATAGCCACCGAATACCCCATATCACGGAAATATTCCGCAATGGTGATACCGGTATAAATCGACGCTTCACGAGCCGCTACCGGCATGTTTGAGGTGTTTGCAATTAAAATCGTCCGTTCCATCAATGGTTCACCTGTATTTGGGTCAATCAGTTCCGGGAACTCATTCATCACGTCAGTCATTTCATTTCCCCGTTCGCCACAACCAACGTAAACCACTAAATCCACATCTGCCCATTTGGCGATTTGATGCTGTACGACTGTTTTCCCAGCACCAAATGGTCCGGGAACTGCGGCCGCACCGCCTTTAGCCACCGGAAAGAACGTATCAATGACCCGCTGTCCAGTAATCATTGGTGCTTCTGGATTCAGCTTTTCTTTTACCGGTCTTGCCCGGCGTACCGGCCATTTTTGCAGCATCGAAAAAGTTTTTTCTCCCTCTTCAGTTTGAAGAGTATAAATTGTTTCATCAATTGTAAAAGCTCCCGGTTGAATGTCTTGAATCCTTCCACTAATTCCATTTGGAACCATGATTTTGTGAACGATCAGTTTTGTTTCCTGAACCGTACCTATGATATCTCCGGCAGTAACCTGATCACCGATCTGAGCCAACGGTTGGAAATCCCATTTTTTCTCATGATCCAAAGCCGGCAGTTGTACTCCCCGCAAAAGATAATTGCTCTTGGTTTTCTCCATAAAGCGATCGAGAGGCCGTTGAATCCCGTCAAACATTTGTGAAAGGATTCCCGGAGCCAACTCAACGGATAATGCTTCACCTGTTGAACGAACCGGCTCTCCCGGTCCAATTCCTGCCGTTTCTTCATATACTTGAATCGAGGCAACGTCTTTACGCATCTCGATGATTTCTCCAATAACGCCAAGATCACCTACATAACAGATGTCCTGGATACTTGCATGTCCCATATTTTCAGCCATTACTAATGGACCTGAAACTTTAACTATCGTTCCAATTTGCACGATTTCAGCTCCTCCCTAAAGGATATTTTGTCCGACCGCTTTTTCCACATTATTCTGCACTGCCTGTGTTCCGATGCCAAGTGAGCCATCGTGATTGGGAATCAATACCACAGCAGGTGTCAGTTGTGAGTCGTAACGGTCGATTTGATCCTGTATTAATTGTGCACAAGGTTCAGTGATATAAATTACACCAAATTTTTCTTTGATCATTGCGTTGAACGCTTCTTCAACTGTTTTTTTATCCGTGCCGTATTTAACGGTGAAACCGAATAATTTGAAAGGCAGGATGGATTCTTTATCGCCGATGACTCCAATTTTATACGTCATAGGTTTTTCGCATCCTTTCTTTAATTTGTGTTGCCGTAAAACCACTACGTTTGCCAACGATAATCAACCGCAGATTTTTTGCTTCGATATCTTTGGCATTCAAAAATGCTAGTAATGGCAATGGACCAAAGGCTTGTGTCTGTGCGCCTTCAACGATTTCTGTCAAATAATCATCTTTGATCAAATCTAATTGGGCAAAGTCGATTTCTTCTTTCTCAATTGCCGGCCGAATCAACTCACCATAAGCACTTTCTAATAAAAACGTTCGAAAGCTATCCAGATCTTTTCCGGCAAAGCTCATATAGGTTTCCTTTGAAATACTGCCTGAACTGGAAAGAACCGCTGACAGAAAGGCCTGTGTTCTTTTTTGAATCAAACAACGCAAAGCGGTGATGATATTATTCAAATCAATAGATGCTGTGACTTCCTCCAATAGTTCTGGATACCCCAGCTCCTCTGCCAAGCGCCGCTGTTCTTTCAAAAAGCGACGATCATAGATGACATCGATTCCTTGAAGAATGGTCGATTCTTCGATGTGCTCTCTCACTTCCTGGATACTTTTAAGGACTGTTGTCGGCAAAACCGTTGATTTCCCTGTTTGAATCGCCGTTTTCAGCTCGTCTAATGAATAAAATCCGTCTGGCAAAAAGAGGGAATCATAGTTTTCACCAGCGATTTCAGCTTTTGTCAACACCTTCAAATTATGAAAGGTATAGCGCATCGTATACATCCAGATTACTTTCGGTTCGGGCGCTACTTCAATCAATTCTTCATAAGTCGTCAGCAATTCCTGATTCAACGTCTGTTCGATCGTCAATTCAAAATTTTCACCTAAATTGTTTCCGTAAACCGTTTGTGCCAATAGTTCTCTAATTTGTTGAAAATTTTCGGCAGCAATTAATTGTTCAAAAAAATCGGGTTTTAATAATTCATTTTCCTTCAAGCGAATAAAGGGATTTATTTTATGATATAGCGGATTGCTCATGTCACCCCTCCTACTCAAATAATTCGCGGGTAATCTCGCTGCCAGCCTGTGATCGTAATTCATTCAGCAAATCGCGGTACAAAAAATTGTATTGGATTCCCTGGTCGTCTACGATAAATCCTTCATTTTGAATTGCCTCGCCTAAATGAAGGATATAGGACAGTTCATTACTGATTTCTTCCAGCCAGTGGCTAGATAACGCTAGCTGGTTTTTTTCACCTGTAAGCAGCATGACTTCGCCATTGATTGGTAACGCCTGTAAGCAACTTTTGGCAAATTGCTGCATTTCATTTTTTGACCAATTGCCCATATTTTCGTAGGCTTCCTCAAAAAGTTTATCTAGATAGTGCTGTTTTTCGATTAAAGTTTCTTGCCGAACTTCTACTTGCTGACGAGATCGTAATTGTTTGTATTTGTTTTTTACTCCTTGCAGCTGCTTATCCAGTTGTTTTTCATGCTCAGTTTCAATCGCTACTTTTTGTTGATCCGTTGTTGCTTGGATTGTCTGCAGTGCTTCTTCTCGGTAGATTTCTCGTTCTTCTACTGCCTTTTCATTGATTTGTTCAATGATTTTTTCAATGGCATCCATTTTATTCCCTCCCAGCTTATTTTTGGTTGGAATTTTTTCAAAATCCCTGTCGGTTCTCATCTCTCATTCGTTCACCAAAGGAATGAACGAAAGTGGAACGAACATTCTAGTAGGTACTAGATGCTTCCCAATAATAAGAATGAAATAACGAATCCTAAAATGGCGTACATTTCTACCATAACCGCAAACATAACACCTTTAAAGAAATGCTCAGGTTTCTTCGCTAAAATTTGAATACCTGCAGCGGCAACTTTCCCTTGGGCAATACCAGAAAATAGTCCGGTAAAAGCAACAGGAAGCGAAGCACCGAAGTAAGCAATTCCGTCTATTGTAGACATATCTCCAGAAAGACTCCCGAAAATCATTGCAGCAATCGCGAAACCATACAATCCTTGGGTACCTGGTAAAAGCTGAAGAATCAATGCTTGTCCAAATTTTTCTGGTTGGCTGGTGGTCAATGCCGCGGCTGCTTCCCCGGTCATTCCCACACCTTTTGATGATCCGATTCCTGAAAAAATCGTCGCCATCCCCATACCTAAAATTGCAAAGATCATTCCACCTTGGTTCTCAATCAAATACTGTATCATTTATCTTTTCCTCCATTTTCTTCTTCAAAATTCATATATTTTTCCTCTGGCTTGAAGGCTTGAAATGGTCGCCCGCCACCAGTATAAAACTTGCCGAAAAATTCTACATATTGTAAACGTGCTGCGTGAACATAGGCGCTCAACAGAGATAAGAAAATATTTAATCCTTGCAAAGCAATCAATAAAAGAATCCCGATTGAAAAACGTGCTGCTGGCGGCATGTAGCCGACTAGCATATTAAACGCCGCCGCGATACTTCCCCCAGAAATTCCCAATGCCATCAAACGGCTGTAGCTGACAAAATCACCGATATAGCCGGTAACCCCATACAAGTCATATAGTCCCATAAAAAAGCCGCCAACTTTGGATTTAGATGTAATCATCGGAATCAAAATAACGAATAGTGCGCTAAATGCCGCAATAACAATTCCGATTGTTGTCATAAGACTTGATTTAACAACTAACGAACCAGCTGCCGCCACTAAGATGCCGGCCAAAATCCCCTGCCAGGAAAACCCTTCATTGATTGCTGCCAAGTAATCCTTGCGCTTGATATTTTCCCTCGCTGCTAAAAACAGCCCGGTAAAAATCTGCAGTCCGCCGAAAATCATTGAGATTCCGAAAATTGCCATGAAATCTTTTGAGGGTGCAAGCAGATGGAAAGGTAAATCCGCCCCAAAGATGCTCCCATAAATCAGTCCCCAAGCAATAGTCGGAAAAGACAATAACTGAAACAGCTTCATAAAATTCATCGTCCCTTTTGGCAGGGTCAGAAATTTTATCGCAAGTGTCGTTATCAAAAGCATAACTGCTCCATACCCAGTATCAGCTACCATCATGCCGAAGAAAATCAAGTAAAACGGCATCATCCACGGAGTAGGGTCGATTTCATCGTATTTTGGCAAGCTATACATCGCCGTTAATATCTCAAAAGGCTTTACCAACTTGCTATTCGTTAATTTCGTTGGTGCCTGATTTTGTGCAATCTCGCTTTTTGTTGGATCTTCAAAAGAAAGATACACTTCATTTTCAGGAAAGGCTCGCTGGATTTTTTTTGTAATTTTTTCACTGTCTGCTGCGGCAATCCAACCACGGATCACTATTAAGTAACGAGACCGTAAAGAGCCTTGTTTGGCAACTTCACGCGCTTGTTTGGCTAACAGCACTTCTTCGGCTAATTGCAGGTCAGCAACCTGTGCTTTTTTTTCACCGATCTGTTTTGTCAGTAGTTTGCGTTCCTTAGCTAGAGCAGTCAGCTGCTGTTTTGCTTCCGCCAACACCTTCTTGGGTTCTTCCTCATGAAAAACGGTTTCCAGTTTAACACCAAAATGTTGGAAAATATTCTGAACAAGGGTCTTTTCTTCTTTAAGATAAATCAAGCTAAACAGGGTTTCTTTCGGTTTTGTCGTGATAATCTCCAAATAAAACCGCTCATTTTCCAATAGCTTGGTCCGTAATTCTTCCCATTGCTCATTTGCAATTGACCCAAAGACATAGGTGGTCGTCTTAAGGGTTGATTCACTTGGGGCAATATCTAAGCTCTGCCAATCAGTTCCCCAATCCTCTGCCTCCAAATACGTTTTTTCCTTTTGTTGGTTGTTCTCCCACGCATCTTTCAACAAACTGATTTCTTCTAGCAAGTGAAGTATTTTTTCCTGATCAAAAGTGGCTTCCAAGGAGTCCAAAGTAGTTACCGAACGCTTCAATTCCACGATTTTTTGTTTGGCATCTCCATGATTTCTGATAAATTGAATTCCTTCACGAATCGATGCAAGCAATTGATCATAGCGATGTGTATCTTCCGTTGTTAAAAGACTGCCTTCTGGAAAATAGGCCTTGATCCAAGTTTGATTTTCTTCATGATTCAAGACATCTTCAATCTCTAATTGCTGTGTTCCTTGAATAATTTGAAGAATTTTTTCTTGTTTTTCCTTTTCGGCGATGATGGAAAGTTTTTTTAATGGACTAACTGCCATAGGTTGTCTTCACCCTCTCTAAAATCTCGCCAACGATTTGCTCGTGCTTTGCTTCATATTGCTCTCGGTATGCCGCTTTTTTTTGTTTGGCATCCGCAAGCAACAGCTCTTTTTCATTTTGAAGCTGTTGCTGTTCCTCTGTTTCCACCTGATTGACTTTCTGGATACGCGCTATTTTTAGCGCTGCGGTCAATTCTTGGAGCTCCTGTTCCTTTTGCTGTTGGTGTCGCTTAATTTCTGCAGCTGCTTGTTGGTATTTTTTTTCGTTCTCAATTTCTGCTTGCCGAATCCGCTCCAAAGCTTCCTTCAATTTCTTTCCTCCTTTACAAAAAAACGTGCTCCTGTTTTTAAGAAGCACGTTCGGAATAAAAAGGCACTTCAAAAAATGTTCTTCTCACCCCTTGAAGAACGCAATCCTTGAAGTATTTCACTCAACCCTTTTTTTAATTATTCAATTGTCTACAAGTAATATCATAACAAAAAGATCACTAGAAATCTAGAATTTTATTTTGATTTTTTCGTGAATTTTACCTACGATCAGTAAATTTAATGAAGATTATTACTGAGATAAAATAACTTTTATGAAGAACTTTGACGAGAATTTCAGAACTACACAAAAAAATCCGGTGCCTTTTTTCGGTACTGGATTTTTTTGTGTAAAAACAGTCATTATCTAGTTTTCCTGACGAATCAGATAATCAAAAGCACCTAATGCTGCGGTAGCTCCTGAGCCCATAGAAATAATAATTTGCTTATAGTGGCTATCGGTACAGTCACCTGCTGCAAAAATACCATCGACTGCCGTTGCTCCTTGCTTATCAACAATGACTTCTTTTCGTTCGTTCAGCAGGTTTGCCTTCAACCAATTAGTGTTTGGTACAAGTCCGACTAAGACAAAGACACCGTCAACAGACAAGTTTTTGTCTGCTCCCGTCAAACGATCTGTGTATACCAAACCGGAAACCTGTGCCTCCCCCAAAATTTCTTTCGTGGCAGCCTTGGTGATTACTGTCACATTGGGAAGGTCTGCGAGTCTTTTTTGGAGAACCTGATCTGCTTTAAGCTCTGGCAAAAACTCTAAAACAAAAACCTGTTTAGCATAACCCGCCAAATCAATCGCCGCTTCAATGCCGGAATTTCCTCCACCGATGACCGCCACATCTTTTCCTTCGAACAAAGGACCGTCACAATGCGGACAATAAGCAACCCCTTTATTTCTCAACTCTTTTTCGCCGGGAACATTGATATTTCGCCAATGAGCACCCGTCGCTAAAATCGCAGCCTTTGTTTTTAGAACAGCCCCATTTTCTAGCTCGACTTCTATAAGATTACTATCTGTCTTACGGATATCTTTTGCCCGTTGCCCCTTCATAATATCCACTGCATATTTTTGTACATGTTCTTCTACTTGATGCATCAATTGGGGACCTTCTACATAAGGTGTACCGATCATATTTTCGATACCCAAAGTTTCCAGCACTTGTCCGCCAAAAGTTTCCGCCACTAAACCAGTTTTGATTCCTTTGCGAGCGGCATAAATCGCTGAACTGCTGCCGGCAGGACCTCCACCAACGATTAAGACATCAAACAATCCTTTCTCATCAAATGCCGTTGCATCTGCAGGACCAGCAGCTTTTTCCAGCAATTGTTCAATGGATTGTCGACCACTGCTAAATTCCTTTTCGTTGAGATAAACGGTAGGGACAGCCATGATTTTCTGCTCATCAACTTCTGCTTGATACATGCTCCCCTCTACCATCGTATGAGTGATCTGTGGATTAAGTACCGCCATAATATTTAGTGCCTGAACAACATCCGGGCAGTTATGACAGGTCAGACTAACATAAGTGACAAAATGCAATTCTTTCTTGATTTCACGAATACGTTTGGCCACTTCCTCATCGATTTTGGGAGGTCGACCACTGACTTGAAGCAATGCCAAAATAAAGGAGGTGAATTCATGTCCCAAGGGTAAACCAGCAAAGGCGATGCCGCTTTTTTCGCCAGATTTATTCACTTCAAAACTTGGGGTTCGTGACAAGTGAGTTTTTTCAATCATGATGCGAGGCGTCATCGCCGCCACTTCCTCTAAAAATTCAGCCACCTTTTGTGAATCAGCATCCCTCCCTAAATCTGCAGAAAAAACGATATCTGATTCAAGCAACGCCAAATATTGTGCCAATTGTGTTTTCGTTTCATTATCCAGCAATCGTCTCGCCTCCTAAATTTTCCCAACTAAATCAAAGCTAGGTTTAAGGGTTTCGCCACTTTCTTTCCATTTTGCAGGACAAACTTCCCCTGGATGAGTACGTACATATTGAGCCGCCCGAATTTTATCAATCAGAACACTTGCATCACGACCGATTCCATCCGCATTGATTTCCAATGCTTGAACGATTCCATCAGGATCAATAATAAAAGTACCCCGTTGCGCTGCTCCTTGTTCTTCTTCCAAGACATCAAAAATTCGGGAGATATGGTGGGCTGGATCACCAATCATGGTGTATTCAATTTTCCCAATGGCATCCGAGTGGTCATGCCAAGCTTTATGTGTAAAATGGGTATCCGTTGAGCAGGAGTAAACCTCCACACCCAATTCTTTTAATTTACCGTATTGTTCTTGCAAATCTTCTAGTTCTGTCGGGCAGACAAATGTGAAATCGGCTGGATAAAAACAAAGAACCGACCATTTCCCTTTGAAATCTTCATTACTGACTTCAACAAATTCTCCTTGATGGTATGCTTGTGCGTGAAACGCTTCAACTTCTTTTCCAATTAGTGACATCTCAAGTCGCCTCCAGTATTTTTTTGAGAATAGTTCTCCATAAATGAAAAAATTTCTCGAGAAACTAGATAAAATCAAAGAAATAATCTTTTCTAGTTTAGAATTAGTATAAAATAAAAAACGTTCTATGAAAACCCTTTTCCGAACTTTTGTCCTATATTTCCAAAGTTTTTTAAACGTCTTTATCGATTAACCACTCAAAAGTGTTTATTCATACGCTTTTTCTCCAAAAGTGCTATGATAAACTTAAAGAGGCGATGAGCGATGGCTCTAACAGTAAAACAAACGGAAGATTTTCTTACTACACAAGTTTCAGGAATTACGGTAATGGACGTATCGGTAGAATATCCAGATTCTAAAGAAGTGCTCTATATTGAAGGTGAGCAAGAATATTACCTTTTCATCAACGAAAAAGAGCACTACCTATTTACGGATGGAAAGAAAAATGTCAAATTGGAAAAAAGCGAAGACGATCCTGATTTGTCAGAAGAAACCTTCCTTGATCGTATGGTAAAGGTGATTCTATCAGAAGAATAAAAAAGATTGGCGAAAAGACTTTTAAAAATCTTTCCGCCAATCTTTTTATTTCTCCCCACAAGTTGCCCAAAATGAGGGGACGTTGTAGTCGTGTAATCGACCTTGACCATTGGTATCTTCATAAAGATCAAGTAATTTAAAACCTGCTTTTAATTGTCCTCGAATTTGTTCGTCCAAGGTATGAGAAAATTGATAGCCCCATTCTTTTACATCCCACGTCTTTAGCAGCTCCGGGTCTTTTAAAAGATTAAATGGTAATTTGTGGGTCAATGTCGTTTCTGCTTCATCAAAGATAAAATTCATACCATTATCCAATCCAGCCAATAACCGGCCACCAGGTTTCAAAATACGGAAGCACTCCTCCCACACCGGTTGCACCTCCTCTATATAACAATTGGATACCGGATGAAAAATCAAATCAAATGTTTCGTCCGCAAAAGGTAATGGTTGCGTCATATCCCCCTGAATCATTTCAATCGAATAACCTTCTCGATCCGCCACCATTTTTTCTGACTGAATCTGTTTTTCAGAATAATCTAAAACTGTACATTCTGCTCCCAAGGCGGCAAAAATCGGCATTTGCTGTCCACCGCCGGAAGCAAGTCCCAATATTTTCTTTCCCTTCAGATCTGAAAAAAACCATTCTTTGGGAACAAGTCTATTCGGTGTCAGTACCATTTCCCACCGACCTTGTTTTGCCTCGGCAAAAATTTCAGAAGAAATAGGAATTCCCCATTCCCATCCGTCAGTCACCCAGCCATTAATTACCTGCGCATTTTCTTTTGTATAGTCCATGATTCTCTCCTTACTGCTCCTCGAACATATAATAGCCTTTCGCTGTCTTTTTCACGTAACCAGATTGCGACCAAACACCGCGTTTTTCATCTTGTGCTTTTTGTTGTGCGGCTAACAACTCTGTTACATATGTTTTCCCACCATCATTGACGTAGCGAACAACCGCCAAGCCGTTTTCAAGTAATTTGTCCTGCAACAATTCATCTCCAACATACACGTACGCCAGAAACCGTTGGTATTGATCTTGAACCTCTCCTTTATCGAAAACAAGACTTACTTGGCCGCGGGTCAACTGCTGCTTTGTAAAATCGCTAGCTTCCTTTCCGAAAGGTTGAACTGCAACTCCTCGTTTGACACTTTCGGGCGTATCTATCATTAACAGCCGTAATTTATATTCCTGTCCTCTCGCCATGAAAGCAAAGGTATCCCCATCCACATTGCGAATCGTATTAACTTTAATTTTTTCAAAACGTGGAGGATCACTAAGATCAACTTCATCAATTTCACTAGATACAGCACTTTTTTCTACGCTTGTTTGAGAAATTTGCGGTTCCTGTTCCGGTAATAAAAATTGAAAAAAGAGAGCCAGTAGAACGAGCAAGATACCGCCAAATGTCAGTGTTTTTTTCTTCTTCACGTTAGCCTCTCTACAACCATTTGCTGGTTCCATGCTATCATTTTCTATTTCATGAGACAACTCTAGAATGAGAAATAATAGAAATAATTCTGATAATTTAGTAAAAGAAGAGCAATAAAAGTTGAAATTTTCAGAAAATTCACGTATTATTCATTTTGGCTTAGGAAACACCTGCTATTATTTAAAATTAAAGGAGCATTTCATGGAAAATAAATTACAAAAGAAATTACATTCCCGACATGTGACCATGTTGGCTTTAGGCGGTGCAATCGGCGCCGGATTATTCAAAGGAAGTGGCGAGGCGATCGGTTTGGCCGGCCCATCTGTTTTGTTGGCCTTTTTATTAGGCGGCTGTCTGCTTTACAGCATTATGTCTTCTGCAGGAGCCTTGGCAATGAAAAATACCCATGCTCGCAGCTTATCGGAAATCGTTGAACCTTATATCGGAAAATTTTCCGCTTATTTCACGGATTGGCTCTATTGGACATTATGGATGATCAATGTGATTGCTGAAGCTGTTGCAGCAGCAAGTTTTATGCAACTCTGGTTTCCCAATACGCCAGCCTGGATCTTCATCTTGGGAATTTCTTTGATAACAACTTTGATCAATTTTTTGTCCGTCCGTATTTTTGCTGAAACAGAATTTTGGCTGACGGTTGGTAAAATCAGCGTGGTACTATTGCTGATTGCCTTTGCCGGCTTCTTGGTTGTTCAGCAAATTTTTGGCGAAGGATTTTTCCCTACAATGCAATCCATGACGACTCACGGCGGTTTCTTCCCTCATAAACTGCAGGGATTGTTCAACTCCTTGTTACTTGTAATCTATTCTTACGGTGGTACTGAGTTGATTATTATCGCAATGGGGGAAACCGAAGATCCTGAGCGTTCGATTCCTAAAGCAATCCACAGCGTCATTTTTCGAATCATCGCCTTTTATATCGTTCCCATGTTTCTCTTATTGATTATCTATCCATGGCAAGAGCTTGCACAATCTAATGTTTCACCGTTTGTGATGGTTTTTGAAAAAATGAACATTCCTTTCGCCGCAGATTTAGTCAATCTCGTGATCGTTCTGGCTTTATTTTCCTCGATTAATTCGGGAATCTATGCCTCCTCACGTATTTTGCATCTGCAACTTTCAAAATCAAAACGTTTCAGCAAACACATGAAGCTGAACAAACATGGCGTGCCAAATCGTGCGGTGATGGTTTCTACAGCCACTTTATATGCAGGTGTCCTGTTGTCCTATATTTTTGGTGAAGAACTCTTTACCTATCTTGTTGGGAGTTTGTCCTATACGGTTCTTATGATCTGGTTGATTCTTTGTATCGCCTATTTTAACTATTTACGGAAGTTTTCTACTTCAAAAATCAAACGCGGAATCAATTTACTGACCTTAGTCAGTTTAGGTGGGATTTTTCTGGCAATCTTCTCTTCCAACAATCCGGCAGTTACACTAGTCACCGCTGGAATTTATGGCTTGATCGTCGGTTCTTATTTTATCTCCCGCAAGCATTCCCTCTTAACAGCAAACTCACAAGAACTTCCATAAAAAAAACCGGCAGTCGACGTTTTTTACGCATCGATTGCCGGTTTTTTCCAAAGCAATAGCTGAAATTCGTGGATTCGTTGGTTGCTCATTTCATCCGAATCACCAAAAAATCGTTCTTCATGGCTTTTTAACTCTTGAAATGAAAGTTGATCTTGAAAGTATTCTCGAAAAAAATCTCGAGAAATCGATTCTTCGTCTTGATATTGAAAAGACTGCTTTGAATAACTGATTTTTTGTTGTTGGAGCATTTCCTCATAGCTTTTCATCAAGGATTCTTCCGCCATCCCAGAATTTTCAATTGAGGTAAAACAATCTTCTGAGCGAGTCATTCGTAAAATCAGGCACCATTTAGCAGTGATTCGATTCATTTCTAGCAAGTCCTCGACTTGTAAAAGTGCAGGATTCATTGCTGAAAAAACAACAGAGAAAGAACTCTCAGGCGTTTCAGCAAAAAAAGCGGCCTGATCCGAACATACCAACCGCAAATTTTCTGCTGGAGTCTGCTGCCTTGCGTAATTTAACATCTTAGGGGAAATATCGACTAAAGTATAGGTCGTCACACTAGGTAAAAAGGTGGTGACATATCGACCGGAACCCCCGGCCAAATCAAGAAAACTATTGGTCGGAAATACCCCCGTATTTATTAAATAATGGTACATATCTTCTGCAATTGGTAATGCTGATTCTTGCTGGATAGTAGTATATTCTGATGCAAACTGATCCCAAAATTCTCGGATTTCTTCTAAATCAGGCAATGATTCCACCAGATAGCACCACCTTCCCAGGGTGTCCTTTTTGAACCAACGAAAAAGCTTCTGCTAAATTTTTTTGTGTGATGCCATCAGTAAATTCTTTTCTCATGGTAGACGTAAGTTTACCATTTTCCACCAAATCAGCGATTTTTTTAAGAATGATGCCCTGAGATGTTCCTTGAGAGAAATCTGTTTTTGTAAAAACATAGACCCAGTCAAAAGAAACGCTTAGGTTTTTTAATGGATTCAGATCCAGTGATTCTGCCGTATTTACGATTGATCCAATCCGTCCAAAGGGTTGAATTAAAGCAGCAAGTTGCGGTAAATACTCGCTACTATCATAGAAGCAAGCAATAAAATCAAACTTCAGCTGAGCGGGCAATTGTGAAGCTAAATCTTGGTGATAGTCCAAGCAATGGTCGACTCCATTTATTTCGAGCCAAGAAAAATGTTTTGGACTCGCTGTTCCATACACTTCCAAACCACACCATTTGGCTAATTGGCCCGCGATTGATCCGACACCACCTCCGGCATTGATCAATAAAATCTTTTTGCCGGAATTGGTATTTTCTTCAGGAATCAGTTGAAATTTTTCAAACAATAGTTCCCAAGCGGTCAAACTTGTCAATGGCAATGCCGCCGCTTCACCATCTGAAAACGTGGTGGGCGCAAGGGCAACCAATTCTTCATCCACTAATTGATATTTTTGATAGCTGCCCTCTCGTTTCGTGGTTCCCATGTAATAAACACGTTTCCCCAAAAAATCGGTACTCACTTTGGAGCCCATCGCAACAACTTTTCCCACCGCATCGTACCCTAATACTTCAGTTTGATTTTCTGGTATCAGCTGTTGCCGCTTCAAATCAATAGGATTTACTGCCACAGCCCCGATTTCTACTAATAAATCATGAGCCGCCAATTCTTTGACTTCCTGTGTGTCGGAAAGAATAGTAGCAGAAAAATCACCATCTTTATTCGTTTTACTACAAAAAACGGTATTTTTCATCTTTTCACCTGTTTCATTAATTGCTGCGAACCATCAAAGGAACGAGGAATGGATAGCTTGTGAAAAAATCAAGCAACGACCGTTTCCGTTGATCTGAATCGATAAACAGCTTGGTATGTCCGTTTTCAAAACCGGAGATTAGTAATCGTTGATTTTGATCCAATAGCACCTGATAAGAAACTCCAGAGTTCTTCTCAAAATCATAATCCGGATTTTCCATCGCAGTAATAAAAATTTCATCCAATATTTTTTCTTGAAGCGGGTATTCACTTTCCAGACTTACAGCTAGCGGTTGCGTGTTGTCTAACAAGCTAGGTTGAACAACGAACTCCAGTTGACGAAAATGGCTCAATAACAAATTTAGGTCGTAATTAACCAGAGAAAGTTGATCTTTAGAGAAAATCTTCTCTGCATGCCACAGTCGGATCAATTCCAAAAGCTGCTCGTCATCCACCGCCACTTCCATTGAATCTGGTTGAATCGTAAGCAACGGCATAAATTCTGTCGTAAATTTTTGGTCGAGGGGAATCAATTTGAAACTAAACAATAGTTGATCTTCAGCATTTAATTGATAGCGCAAATAGAAATGCTTCGTCGCCCAGATATCGTAGGCAATTCCAGATGGCTGCAGTCCTACCGTCGCCAATGGTTTCATCAGCTCGTAGGAAAAATATTCCAGCAAGGTTTTCTTAGCAATAGGGGAAATTCTTTGATCCGTAGAAAGTAATTCCTTGTATTTTGCCAATAACTGATCAAAATCTGCCTCCATTAAAGATTTCCGCAAGCGCAGATCCGCCAATTCCTCCTCTGCCGCTTCGATCAGGCGAACAATTTCCTGCCTATCCGTCTCTTTTGTCTGGTAATATTCTTCTACAGGAGTCAAAGGTGCAGTCTCTTCGACAACAGATTCTTCGGGAAGTTCTTGATTTTTCAGTTCATTTGTTTGAGTTATATTTGTTTCAGAGGAGAGCAATTCATCTTTTTCTTCAGGGTTACTCATCAGCGTTGCCTCCTTCAAGGTAATTTTCTAAAAACGTCGTCAATTGTTGGTGCATCGGAAGAATTCCGCCAAAATAACGGGTAATCAAGCGGGTTTCTTTCTCAACGATGGCCCGTTTTAGCCGTGTCCGCATATATTCTTGTTGCAGATATTCTTTTTCTCTGCCTGCTTGGGATTGGTTTTCAATAAAAGGCAGCCATTCCGCCTTTTTCGCTTCCAATTTTTCCCGTTGATCAATAATCTCCGCCAATTCTTCATCAACTTTTCCACGATTAAAGAACCCTTTTGAATTGCCAATGGCTGTTTCCTGTTGCTTCAATTCTTTAATTTTTTCTTCTAATTTCGTAATTTCCGATTGTGCCGCAATTCGTTTGGCATCTAACTCATCCATTTGCCGTTCAATCGCCGTCAGTGCATCCTGTTTTTCTTCATTAAATGCTTCCCACTCCTGATCAATCGCCGGAATCACAAAAATTTCCGGAATACTGGCATCAATCCCTATCGTGGCCCGTTCATGATAATATTCACCGATTTTATAATAATGAATCGTCTCGGAAATTTTCTCATAATGCACCATAAATGGAAAGGCAGCCATAAAACGGTCATGGATTTTTTGCGTCAATAGCTGGTCGATTTCATGATGGGCATTGGATGTTTTTTTCAATTCCTCATGCAATCGGCCATTATATATCCGATAAATTTCTGGAATATTTTCCCCTTTGATTGCCTCTTCAAACGCCTGAAGATCCTGAAGCATTTGTGTAATATTTTTTGAAGCAACCTCTTTGATCTCAGCAAAAGTTGCTGAACTTGTTTCATTTGTTTTCTGCTTCTCAGCTTCCATACATTTACCTCCTAAGGTAAGACTCCCCTTAATTTTATCATTAAACAGCTTAAATGTGTATTTTCACTCTTTGTAAAACTAGATAAAAAGAAAAAGCTTGAAAATGAATCTCCATGATCCAATTTCAAGCTTTCTTTTTAATTAAATAACCCACTAAAGAAGTCTTTCACACTTTGCCACAGATTAGCAAAAAAGCCTTGATTTTCTTCCAGTGTTCCTTTTAACGTATCTCCGAATTTCCCCAACTGATCTGTCAAATCATTGACCGTATCCTTGAATCCGTCACTGATTTTATCAAGCTGTTCCAAAGACTCTTTGTCCAGAACCCCATCTGTTTCTTGATACTTTTCTGCTAAAGAAACCAGCTTTTGAATATCTTCTTTTGAGATATAATCACCAAGATTATTTTTTGCCAACGCATCATTGACGATTTTCTCAACATCTTCCTTAGTAGCCAGTTCTCCCTGCTTTTCTTTCAGCTCGGCTAATTCTTTTTTAATATCTACCAGCGTTTGATTTAATTGTGTTTTGTAAGTTTCATTGGCCTTTTCTTTATCCGCATCACTTAAATCCTCGCTTTGATTATTCTCACTGGCATTTTTGACAATCGAATCAGCGACAGCAGTAGTCGTATCCAATTCTTCTTGCGCCAACTGAGCCCGCTCTGGATCAACAGCCTCACCATTTGCCGCAAAAGCCTTATAAACGCCTGTTAGCGCACTTTCACCAGTTACTTTCACCACACTACCGACTTTAATTGTGGCATCTGTCACTCCAGCAGTAACCAGTGGATTCTTATATTGATCAGCGGTAATCAATGTGATATTTTCTGGTGTTACAATATCAACAGTGATTCCTTCTCCCTGATTTTCACGACTCACTACAACGGAGCTGAACATCACGCTATCTTGACCACTACCATAGCCTAAATATTTTACTAGGTCATCTCCAGTAGCTACTTCGACATTTACACTATCGATGTCTTTTATTCCTAAAATATCCATCGTTTGCGCTTTTTGATCGCCAGTCAAAGCTGCCCCCATTACAAATGTCGGCTTTCCCCAACGTTCATTAATGACCGTTTCAGAATCAGAAGATGTTGCAGCATTTACAATTTGATTTGAATGGAATATACCGCTAATTCCTAATAAAAGACCTATTGCCAATCCTAATTTTATTTTTTTCATAACGACCTCCTGCTCAATTGTTATCCTTATTTTACCCTTTCTCACCTCCTCTGAAACAGAAAAAAGAAAAGATTAATACTTTATTTAAGAACATCAAAAAAATTTAACTTATTACAAAATTGTATGAAACAACAATCCGATTTGCACTTTTTAACATCGAAATGAAAAGCCAACATATAAAAAAAGACCAAGACAAATGTCTTGATCTTTTAATCGCGTGGCGACGTCCTACTCTCACAAGGGGCAACCCCTCACTACAATCGGCGCTAAGAAGCTTAACTTCTGTGTTCGGCATGGTTACAGGTGTATCCTTCCTGCTATCGCCACCACACTATTTTTTTCTGAGTAAGTCTTGCTCACTCAAAACTGGATTTGAAGTAATTCCTCAAAACTCTTCCGAGTTTCTTTTGGTTAAGTCCTCGATCGATTAGTATCAGTCCGCTCCAACCATCACTGGTCTTCCACTTCTGACCTATCTACCTGATCTTCTCTCAGGGATCTTACTTTCTTTTAGAAATGGGAAATCTCATCTTGAGGTGGGCTTCACACTTAGATGCTTTCAGCGTTTATCCCTTCCCTACATAGCTACCCAGCGATGCCTCTGGCGAGACAACTGGTACACCAGCGGTAAGTCCATCCCGGTCCTCTCGTACTAAGGACAGCTCCTCTCAAATTTCCAACGCCCGCGACGGATAGGGACCGAACTGTCTCACGACGTTCTGAACCCAGCTCGCGTGCCGCTTTAATGGGCGAACAGCCCAACCCTTGGGACCGACTACAGCCCCAGGATGCGACGAGCCGACATCGAGGTGCCAAACCTCCCCGTCGATGTGGACTCTTGGGGGAGATAAGCCTGTTATCCCCAGGGTAGCTTTTATCCGTTGAGCGATGGCCCTTCCATGCGGAACCACCGGATCACTAAGCCCGACTTTCGTCCCTGCTCGACTTGTAAGTCTCGCAGTCAAGCTCCCTTCTGCCTTTACACTCTGCGAATGATTTCCAACCATTCTGAGGGAACCTTTGGGCGCCTCCGTTACTCTTTAGGAGGCGACCGCCCCAGTCAAACTGCCCATCTGACACTGTCTCCCACCACGCTTAGTGGTGCGGGTTAGAGTGGCCATAACGCAGGGGTAGTATCCCACCAGCGCCTCCATCGAAACTAGCGTTCCGACTTCTACGGCTCCTACCTATCCTGTACATGCGGTACAGACACTCAATATCAAACTACAGTAAAGCTCCATGGGGTCTTTCCGTCCTGTCGCGGGTAACCTGCATCTTCACAGGTACTAAAATTTCACCGAGTCTCTCGTTGAGACAGTGCCCAAATCGTTACGCCTTTCGTGCGGGTCGGAACTTACCCGACAAGGAATTTCGCTACCTTAGGACCGTTATAGTTACGGCCGCCGTTTACTGGGGCTTCAATTCGTACCTTCGCTTACGCTAAGCACTCCTCTTAACCTTCCAGCACCGGGCAGGCGTCAGCCCCTATACGTCATCTTTCGATTTTGCAGAGACCTGTGTTTTTGATAAACAGTCGCTTGGGCCTATTCACTGCGGCTGCTCGTTAGAGCAGCACCCCTTCTCCCGAAGTTACGGGGTCATTTTGCCGAGTTCCTTAACGAGAGTTCTCTCGCTCACCTTAGGATTCTCTCCTCGACTACCTGTGTCGGTTTGCGGTACGGGCCGTTCAATTCTCACTAGAAGCTTTTCTTGGCAGTGTGACATCAGAAGCTTCGGTACTTAAATTTCCCTCCTCATCACAGCTTGTCCTTAACAAGAGTAAGCATTTCACTCACCCTCAGACTCACTGCTTGAACAGACATATCCATCAGTCTGCACTTCTTAGCCTCCTGCGTCCCTCCATTGCTCAAACAAATTCAACGGGTACAGGAATATCAACCTGTTGTCCATCGCCTACGCCTTTCGGCCTCGGCTTAGGTCCCGACTAACCCTGGGCGGACGAGCCTTCCCCAGGAAACCTTAGTCATTCGGTGGACAGGATTCTCACCTGTCTTTCGCTACTCATACCGGCATTCTCACTTCTAAGCGCTCCAGCAGTCCTCACGATCTGCCTTCAACGCCCTTAGAACGCTCTCCTACCATTGTACCTATTGGTACAATCCACAGCTTCGGTAGTATGTTTAGCCCCGGTACATTTTCGGCGCAGGGTCACTCGACTAGTGAGCTATTACGCACTCTTTAAATGGTGGCTGCTTCTGAGCCAACATCCTAGTTGTCTGTGCAACCCCACATCCTTTTCCACTTAACATACATTTTGGGACCTTAGCTGGTGGTCTGGGCTGTTTCCCTTTCGACTATGGATCTTATCACTCACAGTCTGACTCCCGGATATGAATGTATGGCATTCGGAGTTTATCTGAATTCGGTAACCCGAGATGGGCCCCTAGTCCAAACAGTGCTCTACCTCCATCATTCTTACTTTCCGAGGCTAGCCCTAAAGCTATTTCGGAGAGAACCAGCTATCTCCAAGTTCGTTTGGAATTTCTCCGCTACCCACACCTCATCCCCGCACTTTTCAACGTACGTGGGTTCGGTCCTCCAGTGCGTTTTACCGCACCTTCAACCTGGACATGGGTAGATCACATGGTTTCGGGTCTACGACTACATACTCATTCGCCCTATTCAGACTCGCTTTCGCTGCGGCTCCGTTTCTTCCACTTAACCTCGCATGCAATCGTAACTCGCCGGTTCATTCTACAAAAGGCACGCTATCACCCATTAACGGGCTCTAACTTGTTGTAGGCACACGGTTTCAGGTTCTATTTCACTCCCCTTCCGGGGTGCTTTTCACCTTTCCCTCACGGTACTGGTTCACTATCGGTCACTAGGGAGTATTTAGCCTTGGGAGATGGTCCTCCCGGATTCCGACGGAATTCCTCGTGTTCCGCCGTACTCAGGATCCTCCTAGGTGCTGTCCAAATTTCGTCTACGGGGTTTTTACCCTCTTTGACGGACTTTTCCAAGTCCTTCGACTATCTGAACGAACTACCAGATCGGAGTCCTACAACCCCAAGATGCAAGCATCTTGGTTTGGGCTTTTCCCGTTTCGCTCGCCGCTACTCAGGGAATCGAATTTTCTTTCTCTTCCTGCAGGTACTTAGATGTTTCAGTTCTCTGCGTCTACCTCGATTAGGCTATGTATTCACCTAATCGTAACATCCTATCAAAGATGCTGGGTTTCCCCATTCGGAAATCTCTGGATCATAGCTTACTTACAGCTCCCCAAAGCATATCGGAGTTAGTCCCGTCCTTCATCGGCTCCTAGTGCCAAGGCATCCACCGTGCGCCCTTATTCACTTAACCTTACAACCTTACGGTTGGGTTTTGAGTCGTTTCTCTAGCGATAGAGGCGTCCTCAAGATAAAGCTTTGAAAAAACTTTCTTAAAAAACTCTTTTCAACGCGGTGTTCTCGGTTTGTTTTGATTCTTTACTTCAATTATCCAGTTTTCAATGAGCAAAATT